>NZ_CP052860.1:2433366-3650049 GCF_012935715.1 Pseudomonas sp. ADAK13 | reverse complement strand
ACAAACTCGTGGCTGCCCTCCTCCGGCTCCATGATGCACAGGTCGGTAATAATCCCTACGGGACCGGCGCCTGGCAGACCCAGGCGTTTGCGCGAGTCGCCGCCTTCGCCGTGGCCCACCGAAGTGATGAAATCCAGCTTGTCGACAAACGAACGGGCCGACTGCTTGAGGATGATCAGCACGCTCTTGGCAGAACCGGCGATCTCTGGCGCGCCACCGGCACCCGGCAGGCGCACTTTGGGCTGGTGATAATCACCGACCACGGTGGTGTTGATGTTGCCGAAACGGTCGACCTGGGCCGCACCGAGGAAGCCGACGTCAATGCGCCCGCCCTGCAGCCAGTAGCGAAAAATCTCACCGGTCGGCACCACGGTGTCGGCGGTTTCCGCCAGTTCGCCGTCACCGATGGACAGCGGCAGCACCGACGGTTTGGCGCCAATCGGGCCGGACTCGTAGATCAGCACCACATCAGGCGACGACGTCAGGCGTGCCAGGTTGGCAGCCTTGGAGGGCAGGCCGATGCCGACAAAGCACACCGAGCCGTTCTTCAGGCGGCGCGCGGCGGCGACGGTCATCATTTCGTTGGTGGAGTAAGCCATTATTTGGCCTCCTGCGCGGTGGCCAGCTTGGCCTGGAATTCACTGAAATTGGCGGTGCCGTGGATGTATTCGTTGATCCAAGCGGTAAACGTCTCACGGTCCCGGGCGATCGGGTCCCAGGCCTGATAGAAACGGTTGTCACGCTCTGTGTAACCGTGGGCGTAGGACGGATGCGCGCCGCCGGGCACGTGGCACACGGCAGTCAGGGCCCAGGTCGGCAATACGCAGGCGTTCATCGGCGCATTGAGGTCGTCGACGATTTCTTCGACGGTGACGATGCAGCGCTTGGCCGCCAGGGCCGCTTCCTTCTGCACCCCGAGGATGCCCCACAGCAGCACGTTGCCCTTGCGGTCAGCCTTTTGGGCGTGGATCACGGTGATGTCCGGGCGCACCGACGGCACGGCTGCCAGCACTTCACCGGTGAACGGGCAGGTCACGGTCTTGATCAGCGGGTTGACCTTGGGCAGGTCGGAGCCGGCGTAGGCGCGCAGCACCGCGAACGGCAGGCCGGAGGCGCCGGCGACGTAGGCATTGGCCAGGTCGGCGTGGCTGTGCTCTTCGATCTCCAGCGGTTGCGGCCATTGTTTTTCAACGGCGTCCCGCAGGCGATGCAGGGAGCCCACACCCGGGTTGCCGCCCCACGAGAAAATCAATTTGCGTGCGCAGCCGGCGCCGATCAACTGGTCGTAGATCAGGTCGGGGGTCATGCGCACCAGCGTCAGGTCTTTCTTGCCCTGACGAATGATTTCATGACCTGCCGCCGTAGGGATCAGGTGAGTAAAGCCTTCGAGTGCAACGGTGTCGCCGTCATTCACGAACTGCTTTACCGCATCAGCCAGCGAAAGAATTTCAGCCATGGGGTGGGCTCCCGGTATCGATCGAAAAAGGCGCTGGAGGCAGCGCCGAAGTGTTTGAAGATTAAGCCGGGGGTTGTGGCCAAACAATCCGATAATCGACTGAGTGTTCGATTATCGAACGGATTGTTATCTTGCTATCGGTCGGTTTCAGGTGGCGTCCGCGTGGCTGACCATGCCCTTGATGACCACCGCCGTGGTGGCCAGAGCCGCTGGAATCACCAGGGCCGTCAGCACCTGTTCGAAGTTCCAGCCCAGGCCCAGCAAGGTCGCGCCCATCCATGCGCCGAGGATCGCGCCAAACCGGCCGATGCCGAGCATCCACGACACGCCGGTGGCACGGCCCTGGGTCGGGTAGAAACGTGCGGCCAACGACGGCATCGCCGACTGTGCACCGTTGACGCACATCCCGGCGATCAGCACCAGGGTCGCCAGCAGCGTGATATTGCCCAGGCTCTGCCCTACCGCGTAGGCAAACACCCCGGCCAGCAGATAGAACGTACCGATGACCTTGTGGGGATTGAACCGGTCCATCGCCCAGCCCACGCCGACCGCGCTCAATACGCCGCCAAACTGGAACAGCGCACCGATAAACGCGGCCTGTTCCATGCTGGCGCCGCTGTCGCGCATCAGGGTCGGCAGCCAACTGGTCAACAGGTAAACAATCACCAGGCCCATGAAGTAAGTCAGCCACAGCAGCAAGGTGCCGGCGCTGTAGGTGCCGGAGAAGATCACTGCGAATACGTTGCGCGCCTTGACGGTCTTTTGTTCCGGGACGCTGAAGCTTGAGGCCTGGGCGACAATGCCCGGCTCGATCGGCGCAAGGGTCTTGCGCACCTTGTCGGTGCCCCGATTGCGCACCACCAGGTAACGCGCCGACTCCGGCAGCCACACCAGCAACACCACCGCGAGGATCAACGGCAAAATCCCGCCGATCATCAGCAAGCTGTGCCAGCCAAACGCCGGGATCAACTTGGCCGAGATAAACCCGCCACCGGCCATGCCCAGGTTGAAGCCGCAGAACATGCTGGTCACCAACAACGACTTATGGCGTTCCGGGGTGTATTCGGAGAGCAGCGTCGTGGCGTTCGGCATGCCGGCGCCCAGGCCCAGGCCGGTGAGGAAGCGCAGGATCAGCAGTTGATCGACGTTACTGCTGTAGGCCGACGCCAGGCTGAAGGCACCAAACACCAGCACCGCCCCCACCAGCACCACTTTGCGCCCGAAACGGTCGGCCAGTGGGCCGGAGCCGAGGGCGCCAAACACCATGCCGATCAGGGCAGCGCTCATCACCGGGCCGAGGCTGGCGCGGTCGATGCCCCAGTCCTGAGACAGCGCCGGGGCGATAAAGCCCATGGCGGCGGTGTCGAGGCCGTCGAGGAAAACGATGAGAAAACACAGGATCACCACCCGCCATTGATACCGCGACAGCGGCTGGGCGTTGATGAAGGACTGAACGTCCAGGCAAGTACCGACAGCAGGTGAAGGCTGATTCATTATTTTTATTTCCACACCGATGGGCGGGCGAACGACGTTGGGTCGTCATTATTATTGGGGCGGCGCCATGAAGCGCTGCCGCACATTAATAAGCCTTGGGAAACACCGTCAATTCATCCAGCCGGGATCTGTGCGGTCACCGAACACCTTAGGCAAACAGCTGGGCACTCAGCTCCTGGCTGGCGCTGAGCATGCTCGGCAGGAAACGCTGCTCCAGCTCACTGCGGCTGACCCTTCCGGCATGGGTGCTGACGTTCAGCGCGGCCAGCACCTGGCCGGAAGCGTCGTACACCGGCACGGCGATGGAACGCAGGCCCTGCTCCAGTTCCTGGTCGACAATGCACCAGCCTTGCTGCCGCACTTCCTGCAAACATTCGAGCAACGCTTGCGGCGTGGTGAGGGTGCGGCTGGTCTTGGTTTGCAGGTCGGCGTGGTCGAGGTAGTCCTGCAGCGAGGCGTCATCCAGCGCCGCCAGCAGGATACGACCCATCGAGGTGCAATAGGCCGGCAGGCGGCCGCCCACCGACAGGTCGACGGAAATCAGGCGCTGGGTGGTGGCCGAGCGGGCGATGTAGAGGATGTCATCGCCTTCCAGGGTCGCCATGTTGCAGGCCTCGTGGAGCTGCTCGCTCATGCGGTCCAGGTATGGCTGGGCCGACACCGCCAAGGGCGTGGACGACAGATACGCGTGGCCGAGGGTCAGCACCTTGGGCAGCAGCGAATAGGTGCGCCCGTCGGTGGTGGCGTAGCCGAGCTTGATCAGGGTATGCAGGCAACGTCGCACGGCGGCGCGGGGTATTTCCGTGCGATGGCTGATCTGGGCGATGGTCAGGTGGCGCTTGCGCTCCTGGAACGCCTGCACCACGGCCAGCCCGCGGGCCAGGGAGGTCATGAAGTCCGGATCGCCGGTAAATGCCTGGATACGTTTGGCAGGTGACGCAACGATCGGCGGCGCCACTGATGCAAAGGAGTTGCGCAATTGATCGTTCATTTTGGGGTCCTTTCTCTTATTTTTAACCGCTGCGGGAGGGCGACCGCTATTACAAGCCGCCCTGCAATTGATACACAAGGCAGGGCCGCCAACATTGGGCGATTATCGGACGGTCATTCGATAATCGCAATTTTTCACCGCTGACCGGTACACGCCCTACAGCGGCGCCCTACTTGACCGACTTTCGGAAACGACTGATGTACGAGCGAAGTTGCGGGTTATTTACCGCCGGTAGAACGCGGCACAATTTATGGCGCCAATAGTTCAGCAAGTACCCCACATGCACGCGTAACAAAACCCTCACACAAAGTTGACGATTTTTAACTTGATGACGATAGTGTTATTCAAACGCATCGCTATAATGCATCCTGTGTAGAGGCCAGCCTCGTCTAGCCCCCGAGGACGAACCTCACCCAGCCGTGCACTGGCTTTGTGCAAGCTGCGCCGCAAGTACCTGACACTCATTTCAAATGCCTGCCAACTGCTTGTGGCTGTGAAAAGAAAACTGTTGCTACGACAGCTGTTCTTCTCCGGTATCGTGGCCGCGTGCAATAAAGAAGTGTTTTTTCCTTTCTGGCATCGCGCTTCACCGGAATTAAACTCAACTCAATTAGGTAACAATGTGACGAAAGACGAACTGCGCGCGGAACTTGAGCGCCAGGAACAACGTTACAAGGATGTTTACGGCGGGGAAGTCACCACCTACGCCGCCCAGCCAGAACCTGAACGCAAGCCATGGCGGAAACGAGCCAGTCTGCTCGACCAGGCCTTTGCCCAGGAAATCCAAAAGATTGAACAGGACCTCAAAGCCGAAGAGCCATAAGCGATTCGGGTTGAGCGTCCCAAGGTGCCATCTCTCTGCCAGTACCGCACTGGCGGAGGGAGGCCCCTTCATGCCGTCTTAGCGAAATTTCATACAATTGTTTCAGATATTCCCTTTCGACGGTTTAACCCGTCTATTTTCGCTATCTCCCTTATAAATCAAACACTTGCCAGATCCCCGAAAACACCGGGATGCGCCCCTGCCCCGCTTTTTTTTTCGTTGAAGAATGTTACCGATGAGCAGCTAGTGCATTGATTACCGATGTTTTCTGGCATAATCGCGCCCCCTTACGACCGGGTCAGAAAACCTTCATGATCGATTTATTCAGCGGACTGGATGCTTGGGTTCTCGTGAGCCTGTTGCTCGCCCTGGCCTTTGTCCTCGCCTTCGAGTTCATCAATGGCTTTCATGACACCGCTAACGCGGTTGCCACAGTCATCTATACCAAAGCCATGCCTCCGCATCTGGCCGTGTTCTTCTCCGGGGTATTCAACTTCCTCGGCGTGTTGCTCGGTGGTGTCGGTGTTGCGTATGCCATCGTGCACTTGCTGCCGGTGGAGCTGCTGATCAATGTGAACACCGGCCACGGTCTGGCCATGGTCTTCTCATTATTGGCAGCGGCGATCACCTGGAACCTCGGCACCTGGTATTTCGGGATCCCGGCGTCCAGCTCCCACACCCTGATCGGTTCGATCCTCGGTGTCGGCCTGGCCAACGCCCTGATCAACGACATTCCCCTGGCTGACGGCGTGAACTGGCAGAAAGCGATCGATATCGGCGCTTCGCTGGTGTTCTCGCCCATGGCCGGTTTCGTGGTGGCAGCCCTGGTGCTGCTGGGCCTGAAATGGTGGCGCCCGCTGTCGAAAATGCACAAGACGCCGGACCAGCGCCGCAAGCTCGACGACAAAAAGCACCCACCGTTCTGGAACCGCCTGGTACTGGTGATTTCGGCCATGGCCGTGAGCTTTGTGCACGGTTCCAACGACGGGCAGAAAGGCATCGGCCTGATCATGCTGGTGTTGATTGGTATTGTGCCGGCGCAGTTCGTACTGGACCTGGGCAGCACCACCTACCAGATCGAGCGTACCCGCGACGCCACGCTGCACCTGAATCAGTTCTACCAGCGCAATCAAGAGACCCTCGGAGAGTTCCTCGCCTTGGGCAAAAGCGTGAAAGACGACCTGCCGGGCAAGTTCCAGTGCAATCCGCAGCAGACTGAACCGACCATCAACGCCCTGCTGGGTACATTGAAAGGTGTCTCTGACTACCATTCACTGACCGCCGAGCACCGGATTGAAGTGCGCCGCTACCTGTTGTGCCTGGACGACACCGCGAAGAAAGTGGGCAAGTTGCCTGGCCTGGATGCGCGTGAGAAGTCAGACCTGGACAAATTGCGCAAGGACCTGACGGCGACTACCGAATACGCACCGTTCTGGGTGATCCTGGCCGTAGCGTTGGCCTTGGGCCTGGGCACTATGGTGGGCTGGAAGCGTGTGGTGTTGACCATTGGCGAGAAGATCGGCAAGCAAGGCATGACCTATGCCCAGGGCATGTCGGCGCAGATCACCACGGCCAGCATGATTGGCCTGGCTAACATCTTCAGCCTGCCGGTTTCCACGACCCATGTGTTGTCGTCGGGTGTGGCGGGGACCATGGTGGCTAACAAGAGCGGCCTGCAAGGTGGCACCGTCAAGACCATTCTGATGGCTTGGGTGTTGACGTTGCCGGCGACTGTGGGCCTTTCGGCCGGGTTGTTCTGGTTGGCGTCCAAGGCTTTGGGTAGCTGACAGTTCTGATGCTTGTGAAGAAGGTGCGACCTGTGAGGGTTGCGCCTTTTTTTATGGCTGGGGTTTGGGTGTATATCCGTTTTTTGGGTGATGGCTGATATGGGTTCCGCTCTTACAGCGGCTCACTTTTGAACAGCGCAAAAGTAAGCAAAACGCTCTTGCCCCACCACTCGGCACCTCGCCTAGGCTCGGTGTTCCCTCACTCCGGCATTACTACGCGGGCCGCCGCGACGGGGCGTCCCTGCCCCGTCGCGGCTAAACCGGCGTCCTGCCGGTTTACCCGCTCCGTACTACCTGCGTTCGGCCAGCGTGGTTTAACGGGGCGCCTAAGATCAAGATCAAAAGCAGATCAACAGCACAGCGGCCTACAGGCCGGCTTGAGTGGTGTGAAGCAAAGGCAAGATCAAAATCTAAAGCGGGCACGATCCCCTGTAGGAGCTGGCTTGCCGGCGATGGTCGTTAACGATGACGCTGGCGTCCTGAATGAACGCGGCGACCTCACGTTTTTCGCCGGCAAGCCGGCTCCTACAGAAAAGCAGCTCTGTTTTCGCTTTGGCTTTTGCTCTGGCTTCTACCACTCAAGCCGGCCTGTAGGCCGCTGTGCTCTTGCTTTTGATCTTGATCTGACTGCCCCAATAAGCCCGAGGCCGAACGCAGGGATTGAGGAGCGGGTAAACCGGCAGGACGCCGGTTTAGCCGCGACGGGGCAGGGACGCCCCGTCGCGGCGGCCCGCGGAGCAATTCCGGAGTGAGGGAACACCGAGCTTTAGCGAGGTGCCGACAGGCGGGGCAGAGCCTTTTGCTTACTTTGGGGCTTTTCCAAAGTGAGTCGCTGTAAGAGCGAAACCCTAAGCAGCCATTACCGCAGCAACGGATATGTACTCACCCCAATAAAAACAAAACAAAAAAAAGGCGACCGAAGTCGCCCAAAATGCCTTGCGTGCTCATGTATCCCGAAAAGACCTAAGGCTTCTTACGCTTGTTAGCGTCTTTCCAGATAAAAATTCCAAACCCAACAAAGAACATCACCATGAGGCCAACCGTCAGCACTCCGGCAAATACCACATTATCGAAAAACATGACCGGCCTCCTGCACTTGCCCTGTTGCGATAGGGCTAAGTTAACCAAGAAGACGAAAGAAGAAATTGACGAGGATCAATGTCGCCCGCGACGGGGCGTAAAGAAGGGAAATAACTGACCTGCATCAAGTGATGCAGGCTATATCAACGCTTTTTCGGTTTGTTTTTCGGCTTTTTCTTACCTTTGCCTTTGCCCAACGGCATCGCTTGCTCAAACGCCTGGCGCACTTCATTCAGTCGTTTGTCATTCAGGTCATGCACCCGTTTGGCCCGCTCGGCATTCAGGTCAATCAGCTTGTCATCGTCACTCATGGCTTGGCTTACGTAATGGCTTGGATGCCCCAATAATGCGTCCTGCGCCGATCCCGCGTAAACAAAATCGATGTCATCCCGCGCATTTGCCCGCAAAATCCCCCATCCCAACCCTCACACAGAGCGTTCGACGTGGCACTGCACAAGGACCTTCCCCCACTTCTGGCCCTGCGCGCCTTTGAGGCCGTGGCCCGGCATTTGAGTTTTATCAAGGCCGCCGCCGAGCTGTCGGTGACCCAGAGCGCCCTCAGCCATCAAGTGCAAAAGCTCGAACAACACCTGGGCAAGCCACTCTTTATCCGACGCACTCGCGCCATCGATCTGACCGAAGACGGTCAACACTACTACGACCAGATCCGCCCCGCCCTCGACGCCATCGCCGCCGCGACGCGCCAGCAACAAACACCGCCCGCCAGCACCGTGCTGCGAATCGGCCTGCTCGCCTCGTTCGCCACCTTGTGGCTGGCACCGCGCCTGGCCGGGTTTCTCAGCCGCTACCCGCACATCCAGGTGGAGTTGGTGCCGGCGATTCAACTGGCAGACGTCGCCGCCGCCGAGGTCGACCTGGCGATTCGCTACGGCAAGGGCGACTGGGACGATGTGCAGGCCACTCGCCTGATGAGTGAAACCCTGTCACCGGTGTGCAGCCCGGCATTCAAGGCCAGCCAACTGGCCAACGGCCCGCTGTTGATGGCCACCTCGCACCGTCCTTTCGAGTGGACCGACTGGTCCCGGCATCACCAAGTGGATGTGGAGCACTACCCCAAGGCGCTGCTGCACGACTACAACATCGTGGTCGAAGCCGCCGTCGCCGGCCAGGGCATCGCCATGGGCCGCCACCGCTTGATCGAGCGCAGGCTCAAGGACGGCACGTTGGTGGAGGCCTTCGACTGGCCGCCCTACCACAGCGAGATCGGCTACTGGCTGATCGCCCCGCAAGGCGATTCCCGCGAAGCGGCCGCCTGCTTCAGTGAATGGCTGCGGGAAATCTGCGCCGATGCATGAGTTATTTCGATACGTCGAGTGAGATCTATCCGTTTGTCGGCCAACACCACGCCGCCCATGCTGAAGACTCTTCCCATGAGGATTCACCATGAGCCAGTCCCTCTCGCAACGCGTACAAGCCCTCGGCCTGAGCCTGCCGACACCTAGCCAGCCAATCGCCAACTACGTCAATTACGTCATCAGCCAGAACCAACTGTTCATCTCCGGCCAAATCCCGCTGCTGGACGGCAAGCCTGTGTACATTGGCCGGCTCGGCGAATCCATCAGCGAAGACGAAGGCGCCAAGGCCGCCGAACTCGCCGCGCTGGGGCTGCTGGCGCAGTTGAGCGATGCCTTGGGCGATGACCTGTCGCGGCTGGTGCGCATCATCCGGCTGGGCGTGTTTATCGCCAGCAGCGGCGATTTCCAGCGCCAGGGCGCGGTGGCCAATGGTGCCTCGAACCTGCTGGTCAACGCCCTCGGCGACAAAGGCCGCCACGCTCGCACGGCGGTGGGCGTCGCCAGTTTGCCGGGCGGCGTGGCCGTGGAGATCGACGCGATTTTCGAGCTGCAGCCGTGAATGCGCTGTCCCTGGCGCAAGTCCGGGCGCTGCGGGACGAAACGCCGGGCTGCCAGTCCGGCATCGTCCACTTCAACCACGCCGGTGCGTCCCTGCCCAGCCAGGGAACGCTCGACGCGATCACTGAACAACTACAACGTGAGGCCCGCGACGGCCCGATGGAAGCGGGCGAACACGGTGCGCTACTGGCGGAAAAAGCCCGTCGCGCCGCCGCGCAATTGCTCAACGCGCCGGTGTCATCGATTGCCTTTGCCAGCAGTGGTTCCACCGCCTGGAGCATGGCGTTCCAGGCGCTGGGCCCGTGGCAACCGAGCGATCGTATTCTGGTGGGGCGCCACGAATGGGGCGGCAACCTGGCGAGCATGCAGACGGCCGTGCAAGCCGGTGCGCGGGTGGAGGTGATCCCTTGCGATGAAACCGGCGCCGTGTCCGTGGCCGGCCTGGAAGCCATGCTCGACGCCCGTGTGCGGTTGATCGACCTGACCTGGCTGCCCGCCAACAGCGGCTTGATCAACCCCGCCGAAGCCATCGGCCAGTTGGCCAAGCGCCACGGCATCGCCTACTTCATCGACGCCGGCCAAGCCCTCGGCCAGGTGCCGGTGGATGTGCAAGCGCTGGGGTGCGATGTGCTCAAGGGCGCCGGGCGCAAACATCTGCGGGGCCCGCGCGGGACCGCCCTGCTCTATGTACGGCCGGATTTTCTGGAGCGCTTGAACCCGGCCCAGCGCGACGTGTTCTCTGCGCCCTGGAGCCCTGCGGGTTTCGACTTGCGCAACGACGCGCGGCGCTTTGAAACCAGCGAAGTGTCATTCGCGTTGCTGGCAGGCCTGGGCAATGCGTTGCTGGAGGTCAATCGATTGGGGGTTGAGCGAATCCGCCAGACGGTCCAGCTTCTAAGCAACACACTCCGCGAA
This sequence comes from Pseudomonas sp. ADAK13, assembly GCF_012935715.1. Classification (NCBI taxonomy): domain Bacteria; kingdom Pseudomonadati; phylum Pseudomonadota; class Gammaproteobacteria; order Pseudomonadales; family Pseudomonadaceae; genus Pseudomonas; species Pseudomonas sp. ADAK13. The sequence continues at coordinate 3,639,629 of NZ_CP052860.1, read as the reverse complement.
GCTCTGCGCCAGGTCGACGGGATCACCTTGCATGATCTGGGAACGGCGGGAAACCAGTCCGGCTTGATCGCGTTCAACCTGGCCGGCTGGGACGCCTTCGAGCTCAAGCGGCGCCTGGGACTCAAGCGGATCAACATCGGTGCCAACGGCGTGCCCTACACCCCGCTGGACATGCAGGCCCGCGAGCTGGACAGCGTGGCGCGAATTTCCGTGAGCTACCTCAATACGGTGCAAGACATCGAGCAACTGATCGCCGCCCTGCGGGAACTGCAGGATTAAACCTCGACGTCCACCCACAAGCCTTGCCGGGGCGCATCTTCGATCAGCGGCACCACCGGCACGGTGTTGTCGGCGTTGAGTTCGTCACCGGGCACAGCCAGGTGCTCCTGCGGATCTTCATCGGCTTCGCGGCGGCGCTTTTGCTGTTCCTGCTGACGACGTTGTTCTTCGCGCAGCAACAGTGCCGCTTCCTCGGGGTCGCGTTTTTGCAGGTCGATGGTGCTTTCGTTGGAGCCTGGCTGAACCGGCACCACGGGCGGGATATCCGGCTTCTGGCGCACCGGATCGAGCTGTGACGTGACCGGCACAACACTCAAGGGCAGCATGGGTGGGATCATAATTATCAGTCTCCTGTCAGCAGGCTGTCGGCTGGCGCGGCATCCACTTGAGGCTGCGTGTGCCAAGTTGTGACTCAGTCGTCAGTCGCAAGTGCCTTGCCACCCGTCGATTGCAGCCCGAACCACCCGTAAAGCTTGGTAGTTTTTGTCAGAGTCCTTTGGCTGGGGCCCTTGTTCCGTTAAGATAGTCGGCTTTTTCACGGCGGGAGTCAGGCAGCATGGTGCAGCAGTATCAACCGGGGCAACGCTGGATTAGTGACAGCGAAGCAGAGCTGGGGTTAGGCACCGTTCTGGCACAGGACGGCCGCTTGTTGACCGTGCTCTATCCGGCCACTGGCGACACCCGCCAGTATGCGCTACGGAATGCGCCCCTCACTCGCGTGAGGTTTTCGCCGGGTGACACCATCACCCATTTCGAAGGCTGGAAAATGACCGTGCAAGAGGTCGACGACGTCGACGGCCTGCTGGTCTACCACGGCCTCAATGGGCAGAACGAACAGGTCACCCTGCCGGAAACCCAACTCTCGAACTTCATTCAGTTCCGTCTGGCCAGCGACCGTCTGTTCGCCGGCCAGATCGACCCGCTGGCCTGGTTCTCCCTGCGCTACCACACCCTGGAACACACCAGCCGCCAGTTGCAGTCCTCGCTCTGGGGCCTGGGCGGCGTGCGTGCGCAACCTATCGCGCACCAACTGCACATCGCCCGTGAAGTCGCCGACCGTATCGCGCCACGGGTTCTGCTGGCAGACGAAGTGGGCCTGGGCAAGACCATCGAAGCCGGCCTGGTGATCCATCGCCAGTTGCTGTCGGGGCGCGCCAGCCGCGTACTGATCCTGGTCCCGGAAAACCTCCAGCACCAATGGCTGGTGGAAATGCGCCGCCGCTTCAACCTGCAAGTCGCGCTGTTCGACGAAGAACGCTTTATCGAAAGCGATGCCGCCAACCCGTTCGAAGACACCCAGCTCGCGCTGGTGGCCCTGGAATGGCTGGTGGACGACGAGAAAGCCCAGGACGCGCTGTTCGCTGCCGGCTGGGATTTGCTGGTAGTCGACGAAGCTCACCACCTGGTCTGGCACGAAGAGAAAGCCAGCCCCGAGTACTCGCTGGTCGAACAATTGGCCGAAGTGATTCCCGGCGTCCTGCTGCTCACCGCAACCCCTGAGCAACTGGGCCAGGACAGCCACTTCGCGCGCCTGCGCCTGCTGGACCCGAACCGTTTCCACGACCTGCACGCCTTCCGCGCCGAGAGCGAAAACTATCGCCCGGTGGCCGAAGCCGTTCAGGAGTTGCTGGACAAAGGCCGCCTGTCGCCCGCCGCCCACAAGACCATCCAGGGTTTCCTCGGCAACGAAGGCGAAGCCCTGCTGACCGCCGTCAACGATGGCGACGCCGAAGCCAGCGCCCGCCTGGTGCGCGAACTGCTGGACCGCCACGGCACCGGCCGCGTGCTGTTCCGCAACACCCGCGCCGCGGTGCAAGGCTTCCCGGAGCGCAAGCTGCACGCCTACCCGCTGCCATGCCCGGACGAATACCTCGAACTGCCCCTGGGCGAACACGCCGAGCTGTACCCGGAAGTCAGCTTCCAGTCGCAGCCGGACGTGGACGAAGAACAACGCTGGTGGCGTTTCGACCCGCGCGTCGAGTGGCTGATCGACCAGCTGAAGATGCTCAAGCGCACCAAAGTGTTGGTGATCTGTGCCCACGCTGAAACCGCCATGGACCTGGAAGACGCCCTGCGCGTGCGCTCCGGCATCCCGGCCACAGTGTTCCACGAAGGCATGAACATCCTTGAGCGTGACCGTGCTGCTGCGTACTTTGCTGACGAAGAGTTTGGCGCCCAGGTGCTGATCTGCTCTGAAATCGGCAGTGAAGGCCGCAACTTCCAGTTCTCCCACCACCTGGTGCTGTTCGACCTGCCGTCCCACCCGGACCTTCTGGAACAGCGGATCGGTCGTCTGGACCGGATCGGCCAGAAGCATGTGATCGAACTGCACGTGCCGTACCTCGAAACCAGCCCGCAAGAGCGGCTGTTCCAGTGGTACCACGAAGCGCTGAACGCGTTCCTCAACACTTGCCCGACCGGCAACGCCTTGCAGCATCAGTTCGGCCCACGCCTGCTGCCGCTGCTGGAAAACGCCGACGACGGCGAGTGGCAAGCGCTGATCGACGAAGCCCGCACCGAACGCGAGCGCCTCGAAGCCGAGCTGCACACCGGCCGCGACCGCCTGCTGGAGCTCAACTCCGGCGGCGCGGGCGAAGGTGATGCGCTGGTGGAAGACATCCTTGAGCAAGACGACCAGTTCACCCTGCCGATCTACATGGAAACCCTGTTCGACGCCTTCGGCATCGACAGCGAAGACCATTCGGAAAACGCGCTGATCCTCAAGCCCAGCGAAAAAATGCTCGACGCCAGCTTCCCCCTCGGCGACGACGAAGGTGTGACCATCACCTACGATCGCAACCAGGCGCTGTCGCGCGAAGACATGCAGTTCATCACCTGGGAACACCCGATGGTGCAGGGCGGCATGGACCTGGTGCTGTCCGGTTCCATGGGCAACACCGCCGTGGCATTGATCAAGAACAAGGCGCTGAAGCCCGGCACCGTGTTGCTGGAGCTGCTCTACGTCAGCGAAGTGGTCGCCCCGCGCTCGCTGCAACTGGGCCGCTACCTGCCACCGGCCGCGTTGCGTTGCCTGCTGGATGCCAACGGCAATGACTTGTCGGGCCGCGTCTCGTTCCTGACCTTGAACGACCAGCTCGAAAGCGTGCCACGGGCCAGCGCCAACAAGTTCGTGCAGGCCCAGCGCGACCAGCTGACGCCACGGATCAACGCCGGCGAAGAGAAGATCGCCCCGCGTCATGCCGAGCGTGTGGCCGAGGCGAAGCGCCGTCTGGCGGCGGATACCGATGAAGAACTGGCACGCCTGACTGCGTTGCAAGCGGTCAACCCGACCGTACGTGACAGCGAACTGGTTGCCCTGCGCCAACAGCGCGAGCAAGGCCTGGCCATGCTCGACAAGGCGGCGCTGCGACTGGAAGCGATTCGGGTGTTGGTCGCGGGTTGATTACCGCCCTGCCCTGCTGAACAAAAAAGGCCCGCGCAATGCGGGCCTTTTTATGGGTATCGGTAACCGCTGTGGCGAGGGGGCTTGTCCCCCGTTGGAGTGCGCAGCGCTCCCGCTCTTTTGGGGCCGCTACGCAGCCCAACGGGGGACAAGCCCCCTCGCCACAGGGATTATGTATTCAGGCAGTCACCGCCCTGGCCGGCACCTCCACCGCCCCCAACCCATCCTTCATCCGCTTGGCATCACGCACAAAACTGCGGGACGCCTGGAACAGAAACAGCATGGTCAGGAACAGCGCCACCGGAATCAGGTACATGGCATCGTGCAACCCAATGGCTTTATAAGCCTCGGTCATCTGCTCCGCACCCGCCGCATACATCGCCGAATGAGCAAAATGATCCGACAACCCACCCACCACAATCGGCCCCATGCCACCGCCCAGCAAATACAAGCCGGCGAAGAATAACGCCATCGCCGTCGCCCGCAGGCGCGGCTCAACCACATCCTGGATCGCCGTGTACACGCAGGTGTAGAAGTTGTAGGCAAACAGCCAGCCCACACTGAACAACGCCACAAACACACCAATCTCGATCCGCCCCGCGTGCAGCGCCCAAGCCGTGGTGACGGTGGAGATGATCAGGCTGCACGCCGCGAACAGCAGCCGGCCATTAGCGATACGTTGATGGATCTTGTCGGCAATCCAGCCGCCCAGAGTCAGGCCTACCAGGCCGGTAATACCGACGATAACACCCGTGGCGACTGCCGCATCCTGCAACGGCAGCAGGAAATAGCGCTGCAGCATCGGCACCAGGAACGAGTTGCACGCGTAGGTGGCGAAGTTGAAGCACAAGCCGGCCAGCACCAGCCAGAGGAACGTCGGCACCGCCAGCACCCGGCGAATCGGCCGGTCGACTTTCTCCTGGGAAACTTGCACGGTTTCAGCCGCGCCGCGCTTGGGTTCCTTGATGTAGAACATGAAGACCGCGAGGATCAGCCCCGGCACCGCGGCAATGAAGAACGGTGCGCGCCAGCTGTCGAACGCCTTGACCATCGCACCGATGGTGAAGAACGCCAGCAACAGGCCCAACGGCAGGCCCAGCATGAAGATCCCCATGGCCCGGGCCCGGCGATGGGCCGGAAACAGGTCGCCGATCAGCGAGTTGGCCGCTGGCGCATAACTGGCCTCACCGATCCCGATGCCCATGCGCACCAGCAGAAAGGTCCAGAAGCTGCCCACCAGACCATTGACGGCCGTCAGCCCGCTCCACGCCGCCAGGCCCCAGCCCATGAGTTTGCTGCGTGAGCCGGTGTCGGCCATGCGCCCGAGGGGCAGTCCGGCAATCGCATAAACAATGGTAAACGCGGTGCCGATGATGCCGAGCTGGAAGTCACTGAGGTGCCATTCCATGCGGATCGGTTCGATGATGATCGCGGGAATGGTGCGGTCGAAAAAGTTGAACAGGTTGGCCAGGAACAGCAGGAACAGAATGCGCCAGGCATTCGCCGCTTGGGTCGAGTTCTGCATGGGTCCGTCTCTTTTATTGTTATGTGAGCCGCGATGCCAGACGCATCCTGAGCCCGGAACCTGCAATCTAGTCAGCCCCGTGGGGATTGTCTGTAATGATTCGTAAGTCTGATGTCACTCCATCGGGCGACCCTGGCTGTCATCCCTATTCATTTAGTTCTAGTTGTTTATAAATTCATCGCCAAATGATTAGAAGCAATCTGCCATCAGCCCTTGCAACCCGCTCAGGCTCTCTATACTCAGAGCATTGTCAGGCAAAGACTTATGACGGGACATGCTATGGAATGGCTTGGTTTGCATTTTTTTACCGACCTTCCGGACAGCGGGCACTTATTACTCAATTGCAGTCATAACCCCTTTCTGGTGCTACTGGCTTACGTGGTGGCGTGTGCAGCGGGCTTTGGCACCCTGGACATGGCCGAGCGTGTCGGCCATGTCGATAACCTCAAGGCTCAACGGCACTGGCGCTGGGTAGGCGCGGGCTGCCTGGCAGGCGGAATCTGGGCCACCCACTTCATCAGCATGCTGGCCTTCCAGGCGCCCATCGCGATTCACTACGAATTGATCATGACGTTCGCCTCGCTGCTGATCGCCCTGATCGCGTCGCTGTTCGCCATGCAAACCCTCAGTCATCCAAAGCTACGCGCTTACCAATATGTGCTGGCGTCGGTGTGGATGGGCCTGGGTATTGCGCTGATGCACTACGTCGGCATGTCGGCCATGCGCTCCGAAGCGAGCGTGTACTTTCAGACAGGGCTGTTCCTGGCCTCGGTGGTGATTGCCATCGGCGCCAGCCTGGCGGCACTGCTGCTGTCGCTGTACCTGCGCAACGGCACCGGCATGTTCCATCAATTGCTCAAGTACGCGGCCAGCCTGGTGCTCGGTGCCGGCATTATCAGCATGCACTTCACCGGCATGGCGGCCCTGCAACTGCTGGTGCCCGAGGATGTCGTGCCCTCGGCGCTGCCCGTGGACAACAACCCGATCCAACTGGGCCTGCTGGTGGCGGTCATCGCCCTGCTGGTGATCGGCAGCAGCATCAGCGCAGCCCTGGCCGACAAGAAACTGCAGCACAAGGAAACCGACCTGCGCCGGGTCAATGCCCTGCTCACCGAGCTGGACCAGGCCCGCGCTTCCCTGCAACAGGTGGCGCATTACGACGCCTTGACCAGCCTGCTCAACCGCCGTGGTTTCAACCAGATCTTCGCCGAGAAACTCGCGGAAAAAACCGCCACCGACGGCATGCTGGCGGTGATCTTCCTGGATATCGACCACTTCAAGCGCATCAACGACAGCCTCGGCCATGACGCCGGTGACGAACTGCTGACCGTGCTGGCCGGCCATATCAAAAGCTCGGTGCGCAGCCATGACGACGTGGTCGCGCGGTTTGGCGGTGACGAGTTCTGCATCCTGATCAGCATCCATCATCGCGATGAGGCGCGGCACATGGCCCAGCGCATCATGCAGAAAATGAAAGACCCCATCGAACTGGCGGGCCGGCGCATGGTAATGACCACCAGCATCGGCATCAGCCTCTTCCCCGAAGACGGCAAAACCAGCGAAGAATTGCTGAAAACCGCCGACCTGGCGCTGTATCAGTCCAAGGATGCCGGGCGCAACAGCCTGAACTTCTTCAGCTCCAACCTGAAAACCCGGGCCTTCCTGGAACTGCAACTGGAAGAAGAACTGCGCGCCGCCCTGCGCGGCAAGAACGAGCTGGTGCTGTTCTACCAACCGATCCTGGACCTGAAAAAAGGCAAGATCACGCGCCTTGAAGCCCTGGTGCGCTGGCAGCACCCGCAACACGGCCTGCTGACCCCGGACCGATTCATCGGCATTGCCGAAAATAACGGGCTGATTGCCGAACTGGATCACTGGGTACTGCGCCAGGCCTGTCACGACCTGAGTTTGCTGTCGGAGCAGGGTCATACTGAATTGATCATGGCGGTCAATTGCTCGGCCCTGAACCTGACCCGCGACGAGCTGGCCGATGAAATCGAAAACGCCCTGCGTTTCGGCGGCATCGCTGCCAATCGCCTGGAACTGGAAGTGACCGAAAACGCCCTGATGGGCAATATCAGCAGCACCCTGGCGCTGCTGCGGCAAATCCGAGCCTTGGGTGTCTCGCTGTCGATTGACGACTTCGGCACCGGCTATTCGTCCCTCGCCTACCTCAAGCGCCTGCCGCTGAACACCTTGAAAATTGACCGCTCCTTTATCCAGGACATCCCCAAGTCCAACGCCGACATAGAGATTGTCCAGGCCATTATCGGCATGGCCCACACCCTGCACCTGCAGGTGGTGACCGAAGGCGTGGAAACCCTGCAACAGTTGGAAGTGGTGCAAAAACACGGCTGTGATTTCGTCCAGGGTTACTTGCTCAGTGCTGCAGTGCCGATGAGTGATATCAGCGCAGTGATCAACGGCCTTGATTCGCACAACATGTTCAGCCTGCTGGGCATTACCGGCGGTGAACCCGCACCCAAAGACCCGCCCTCGGGCCGTGCGAGCCCACCCGCCATCGTTCGGCCAATTCGCTGACGCCGAAAATTTGGCAAATCGCCATCATTTCATTAAAGAACCCCGACGAACGGCCGATTCATCAGAGTCCGGCCAGGATTTCCCCTTAAAACCCTAGGGTTAAACCCTATCGCCCAGGACCAGGACGCACTGTAAAGTCGCGATCTCTCATTCCGTGATGGCTATTTGGCACCTCTTCAGCCATCCGTCCAGGCACATGGCGCACAATGACTTCTAAAAATAACTCTGCCACCGCGGTATCCGACGTGTTGCTGACAACTCCTGCGGAAAAACCCTCAGGTTCAAAGTCATTGAGCACCGCCCGCCCGCTGGCCACCCAGCAGTACCTGTACTTCACCGAGACCAACACCGACCGCATCCTCGACAACCTCGACGGCCTGCGCGACATGGTGTTCCCGCGTGCACCGCACCTGGAAGTCGACGGTGAACTGCGCAACGAGCAGGAATTCCCCTCGGTGTGCCTGATCGGCTTGGGCCGCTGCGGTTCGAACATTGCCCTGGACGTGGCTGAGCTGGTCTACAACGCCCGCAAGTTCTACCTCAACGAATTCAGCAACGAAGATAAATCCACCGACAAGGGCTACCGCCCGGCCCAGTGGATTCGCAACAACTTGCGCCTGGGTTCGAACAAGGGCACCAAGCCGGTATTCCTGGTCGAGCCGCTGGTGATGCTGGGCGACCTGGACAAGGACATTGCCGGGCGCATCCGCTTCTCGCGCAAGGGTGAGAAAAGCGGTTTCCTGCGGGACTACAGCAAAATGAAAATCATGGACCTCTCGGAGGTCCATGCCGGTGGCGCCGGTAACGCGCCGATCCTCGGCCAGTACCTGGCCAAGATCATCCTCAACAAAGACACCCAACGTTTTTCCAGCCCCGACTGGAAGATGATCCATTCGTACCTGATCGACTCCTGCGGCATCAAGGCCAACCAGTCGCGCCTGTACTTCTCGATCTTCAGCGCCGGCGGCGGGACCGGCTCGGGCATGGCCTCGGAATTCGGCCTGGCCCAGCAGCACTCGTACATGAACAAGACGTTCGACACCAAGCCCGCCGACGAGCACGACAGCAAGAGCGGCCACGCCTTCGTGTTCGAGCCGATCTTCACCAGCGGCATTTGCGTGCTGCCGAACATCTCAGATCACCGCAGTGAAATGTCCGAAGCCTTGCACATCAACGCCGGGCGCCTGTTGTGCAAATACCTGTCGGAAGAATGGGACTTCTCGTACAACTTCGACAATGAAGACAGCAGCGAAGCCAGCGTGAAAGGCCGCATCCGGCCGTGGAACGCGATGATGCTGATCTCCAACGACATCATGCGTTACGCCGAGGAAAGCGATGACGGCAACATCCAGAACATTGATGTCAATGCCATGGAAAAGCACGCCAACCAGTACATCTCGCAGCAGATCTTCAACATCCTGACGGCCCAGGCGGTGACGACCGACTACGACCAGAACTATTTCCGCCGGGCCGGGATCGACATCGGCGAGACCATCCGCCTGGATGCCAACGACCTGTTCATGAGCCTGGCTGGCCCGGTGGCGATTGCCTACGCCGAATCGGTGGTGCCGGAAACCCCGGCGCCTTCAAGCGACAAGTTCAAGGTGTTCGAAAAAGAGCCGCAGCGGCTGAACATCGACGACCTGTTTTTCCGTTCCATTGACCTGCCGCACTTCAACAAAGTGACCCAGGCGATCGAAGGCATCAGCCTGCTGCCGATTGAGTCCAAGCGCTACAAGGCATCCCTGGAGCAGTACAAGAACTCCGGGTATGACGCGGCGGCGCTGCATGACCTGCACTTCTTCAAGAACTGCTCGTCGGTGGTGTCGATTGTGTCGTTGCCCAAGGACTACAAGCTGTCCTACATGGACCTGAACCGGCTCAAGACCCACCTCAACAGCCTGTTTCCCAACACGACCCTCAAGCGTTATGCGCTGGTGATCGGGGCGTCGGCCAACTTGTCCCTGACCACGTTGATCGCCAAGAGCCCGTGTTTGTCGGATGACTTTTTGACGTTGATCGTGGCGTTTATCAAGCGCTGCTTTGCGCGCAATCCGTATCGGTTTGATGACACGCTGGATAATTCGATTCTGGATTTCATCATCCATGAGGATTTTGATGAAGACCGGATTGATGAGCTGCTCAATGAGTTTGAGAACCCGGCGAAGATTCTGGATACCAACTGGTATGCGATCAAACCGATGTATGAGAAGAAATACCGTGAGTTGATCAACGACAAGGACAAGTTTGTGTCGATCAACGATATCCGGTTGTCGCGGGATTGCGTGAAGAAGGCGATCAAGTACCTGCGTGAGATTTATCGTCACCGGATTGGGAAGACCAAGGTTATTTCGCTGAATAACCATACCGGGAAGACTGCGTAGGCTTGTTGTTGCTGGGGTGGGGTGTATATCCGTTATTTGGGTGATGGCTTCGATGGGTTCCGCTCTTACAGCGGGTCACTTTTGAAAAGAGCCCAAAAGTAACCAAAAGGCTCTTGCCCCACCACTCGGCACCTCGCCTAGGCTCGGTGTGCCCTCTCTCCGGTACTACTCCGCGGGCCGCCGCGACGGGGCGTCCCTGCCCCGTCGCGGCTAAACCGGCGTCCTGCCGGTTTACCCGCTCCGTACTACCTGCGTTCGGCCAGCGTGGTTTAACGGGGCGCCTAAGATCAAGATCAACAGCAGATCAACAGCACAGCGGCCTACAGGCCGGCTTGAGTGGTGTGAAGCAAAGGCAAAATCAAAATCTAAAGCCAGAGCGGGCACAGTTAAATGTGGGAGCTGGCTTCTACCACTCAAGCCGGCCTGTAGGCCGCTGTGCTCTGGCTTTTGATCTTGATCTGACTGCCCCAATAAGCCCGAGGCCGAACGCAGGGATTGAGGAGCGGGTAAACCGGCAGGACGCCGGTTTAGCCGCGACGGGGCAGGGACGCCCCGTCGCGGCGGCCCGCGGAGCAATGCCGGAGTGAGGGAACACCGAGCCTAGGCGAGGTGCCGACAGGCGGGGCAGAGCCCTTTGGTTACTTTGGGGCTTTTCCAAAGTGACTCGCTGTAAGAGCGAAACCATAAGTAGCCGTTACCTGAATAACGGATATGTACACACACGAAGAAACAATTCCCACCGCATTCCGGCGCAAACAAAACTGTTCCCATGACGCGCACGTAACCCCCGCCTGTGACCTTTCTCTACGGCAACGTGCCATCACCGCAAATGCGGTTACCCCGCTACACACTTAAACTCAGAAAAATCACGCACCATTTTCGCGCAGACATTTCTTACCCCGCCCTTTCCTGGATCAGAATCCACGGCGAAACCACCACCGCCCACAAGCTCGGATCCCGCTCAACCAGGTCCAATGCCCGCGTCGCAGACACCTCGCCCAGACTCCCCGCAGCCAGCCAGGCAGCGACTTTCTCACGGTTGTCCTCAGCCATACCCTCGGCGGCCTCGATCAAATCCAGCCCGGCGTCGACCCACAATAGGGCACCCTTGGCAAAGAACGGCTCAAGCTCCTTCCAGGAAATTTCGGCGGTTTCACCAAGCAGCTTGGCATAGAGGGTGCTAGGTTCTTGCGTCATGGGAGTTCACCTGAAGAAAAATCGGCGCAATCATAACGTCGAGCGGCAGGCAGAAAAACCCAGTTGCAAATGAGGCACCGAACGAAAGTGTCAGGAAAGCCAAGGATTGCCCGAAACTCTGGCATCACCCCGCCGCAATTCTGTCTTTTTCTTTCATTTAAGCGACATACCCGGGTTTTGCCCCCAGCAGCCAGCTTTTCAAGCGATCAACCGGCGCTCTACACTGTACCGGTACAGTTGCCAGGCCGCTGCCGGGGGATATCCGAGATATCTGATCCGGTTCTGCAGCTCACAAGGCCGCTAGAACTATAAAAAATACAACAGTAAGAGTGGAGCACTATGAATAAGGCTACTAAGCAGATTTCCAAACTGTTTGCCGCTATGGTCCTGGCCGGGGTTGCCAGCCATTCGTTCGCAGCTGACACCATCAAGATCGGTATTGCCGGCCCTAAAACCGGCCCTGTGACCCAGTACGGCGACATGCAGTTCATGGGCGCCAAGCAGGCCATCGCCGACATCAACGCCAAGGGCGGCGTCGATGGCAAAATGCTTGAAGCCAAAGAATACGACGACGCTTGCGATCCAAAACAAGCCGTGGCCGTAGCCAACAAAGTGGTCAACGACGGCGTCAAGTTCGTGGTCGGTCACCTCTGCTCCAGCTCCACTCAGCCAGCCTCCGACATCTACGAAGACGAAGGCGTGATCATGATCACCCCGGCGGCTACCAGCCCGGAAATCACTTCCCGTGGCTACAAGCTGGTCTTCCGTACCATCGGCCTGGACAGCGCCCAGGGCCCAGCCGCCGGCAACTACATCGCCGACCACGTGAAGCCGAAAGTCGTTGCCGTTATCCACGACAAACAGCAATACGGTGAAGGCATCGCCACCGCCGTTAAACAGACCCTCGAGAAGAAAGGCGTGAAAGTTGCCCTCTTCGAAGGCATCAACGCTGGCGACAAGGACTTCGGTTCGCTGATCCAGAAGCTCAAGCAAGCCAACGTCGACTTCGTCTACTACGGCGGCTACCACCCAGAGCTGGGCCTGATCCTGCGCCAGGCCAAGGAAAAAGGCGTGAACGCCAAGTTCATGGGCCCTGAAGGCGTCGGCAACGACTCCATCTCGCAAATCGCCCAGGGCGCTTCCGAAGGCCTGCTGGTTACCCTGCCGAAGTCGTTCGACACCGATCCTGCCAACAAGGCAATCGTTGAAGAGTTCGCCAAGAACAAGCAGGACCCAACCGGTCCGTTCGTGTTCCCGGCCTACTCGGCTGTTGAAGTGATCGCCGGCGGTATCGCTGCCGCGAAGAGCGAAGACACCGCCAAGGTGGCTGCTGCCATCCACGCCGGTACCTTCAAGACCCCAACCGGCGACCTGAGCTTCGACGCCAAGGGCGACCTGAAGGACTTCAAGTTCGTGGTCTACGAATGGCACTTCGGCAAACCAAAAACCGAAGTTTCCCCTCAGTAAGCCAGGCGTTACTGGTCAACAAGCCCACTGTGCAAGCAGTGGGCTTTGTTTTACGAGGTTTATGGGCCTGACACCCGCGATCCGGGAGCTGGCTCACCTGAAAATCTTAAAACCGTCACCAGCGGTTCGCTGGCAAACGCTTCGTGCAACCTGATCACAGAACAGGGCACCAGGCCGGAAATTGACTCCACCAGTGAAATGCGTATCGGGTTTTTAGGAGCGCTGTAATGCCTGAGATCTATCATTTTTTCCAAACGCTGGTTAACGGGATGACCGTTGGCAGCACCTATGCCTTGATAGCCATTGGCTACACAATGGTTTACGGCATCATTGGAATGATTAACTTCGCCCATGGCGAGGTGTACATGATTGGTTCCTACGTGGCCTTCATCGCCCTTGCCGGGCTGGCCATGCTGGGTATCCATTCCCTGCCGCTGTTGATGACCGCTGCGTTCCTGGCGTCCATCGTCGTAACCAGTGCCTATGGCTACAGTATCGAACGCGTTGCGTACCGCCCCTTGCGTGGCAGCAACCGCTTGATCCCGCTGATCTCCGCGATCGGCATGTCGATTTTCCTGCAGAACACTGTATTGCTGTCCCAGGATTCCAAGGACAAATCCATTCCCAACCTGATCCCGGGGAGCATCTCCTTCGGCCCAGGCGGCGCACAAGAAGTGCTGATTTCCTACATGCAGATCCTGGTCTTCGTCGTCACCCTGGTGGCGATGCTCGGCCTGACCCTGTTCATCTCCCGCTCCCGTCTGGGGCGCGCCTGCCGGGCCTGCGCCGAAGACATCAAGATGGCCAACCTGTTGGGCATCAACACCAACAACATCATCGCCCTGACCTTCGTCATCGGTGCCGCACTGGCCGCCATCGCTGCCGTGTTGCTGAGCATGCAGTATGGCGTGATCAACCCCAACGCCGGCTTCCTGGTGGGCCTCAAGGCCTTCACCGCAGCGGTATTGGGCGGCATCGGCAGCATTCCGGGCGCGATGCTCGGCGGGCTGGTGCTGGGGGTGGCTGAAGCCTTTGGCGCCGATGTGTTCGGCGACCAGTACAAGGACGTGGTGGCATTCGGTCTATTGGTTCTGGTGCTGTTGTTCCGGCCGACCGGCATTCTGGGCCGTCCGGAGGTTGAGAAAGTATGAGCAGATATCTTAAATCGGCGTTTTTCAGCGCCTTGCTGGTCTGGGCCGTGGCCTTTCCGGTACTCGGGCTCAAGCTGAGCATTGTCGGGATCAACCTTGAAGTGCATGGCACCGGCCCGGTGACATTGACCATCATTGCCCTGTGCTCGGTGCTGATGTTCCTGCGCGTGCTGTTCACCCAGCAGGTCGGTGCGCTCCTCAAGTCCAACCGTGGCCCCCTGGTATCGCCCAAGGTCAGCCAGTTCCTGACCCTGCCGCGCACCCAGCGCTACATCATCATCGGCCTGATCGTGGCCGCGCTGATCTGGCCGTTCTTCGGGTCCCGTGGCGCGGTGGATATCGCAACGCTGATCCTGATCTACGTGTTGCTGGGCCTGGGCCTGAACATCGTGGTGGGCCTGGCTGGCCTGCTCGACCTGGGTTATGTGGGCTTCTACGCCGTGGGTGCCTACACCTATGCGTTGCTGTCGCACTACCTGGGCTGGAGCTTCTGGATATGCCTGCCACTGGCGGGTATGGCGGCGGCCACCTTCGGCTTCCTGCTGGGCTTCCCGGTGTTGCGCCTACGGGGCGACTACCTGGCGATCGTGACCCTGGGCTTCGGTGAAATCATCCGTCTGTTCCTGCGTAACCTGACGGACATCACCGGCGGCCCCAACGGCATCAGCAACATTCCCAAGCCGACGTTCTTCGGGCTGTCGTTCGATCGTTCCGCCGCAGAAGGCATGCAAACCTTCCACGAGTACTTCGGGCTGGATTACAACCCCATCAGCAAGGTGGTGTTCCTGTACCTGGTGGCGCTGTTGCTGGCATTGGCCGCGCTGTTCGTGATCAACCGCCTGCTGCGCATGCCGATCGGCCGTGCGTGGGAAGCGTTGCGCGAAGATGAGATCGCCTGCCGCGCACTGGGCCTGAACCCGACCATCATCAAGCTCTCGGCCTTCACCCTCGGCGCCGCATTCGCCGGTTTTGCCGGCAGCTTCTTTGCCGCGCGCCAGGGGCTGGTGACACCCGAGTCGTTCACCTTCATCGAGTCGGCGATCATCCTCGCCATCGTGGTACTGGGTGGCATGGGCTCGCAGCTGGGCGTGATCCTCGCGGCGATCGTGATGATCCTGCTGCCGGAAATGATGCGTGAGTTCAGCGAATACCGCATGTTGATGTTCGGCGCCATGATGGTGCTGATGATGATCTGGCGTCCTCAAGGCCTGCTGCCCATGCAACGTCCACACATGGAGCTGCGCAAATGAGCCGCGAGATCCTGAAAGTCGAAAACTTGAGCATGCGCTTCGGCGGTTTGCTGGCGGTCAACGGCGTGGCCCTGACCGTAAAAGAGAAACAGGTTGTAGCGCTGATCGGCCCCAACGGCGCCGGCAAGACCACGGTGTTCAACTGCCTGACCGGCTTCTACAAGCCAAGCGGTGGCAGCATCCTGCTGGACGGCCAGCCGATCCAGGGCCTGGCCGGCCACGAGATTGCCCGCAAGGGCGTGGTGCGAACCTTCCAGAACGTGCGGTTGTTCAAGGACATGACGGCGGTCGAGAACCTGTTGATCGCCCAGCATCGTCACCTGAACACCAACTTCTTTGCCGGCCTGTTCAAGACCCCGTCGTTCCGCAAGAGCGAGCGTGAGGCCATGGAATACGCCGAATACTGGCTGGACAAGGTCAACCTCACCGAGTTTGCCAACCGCCCTGCCGGCACCCTGGCCTACGGTCAGCAACGTCGTCTGGAAATCGCCCGCTGCATGATGACCCGCCCGCGGATCCTCATGCTCGACGAACCGGCCGCCGGCCTGAACCCACGGGAAACCGAAGACCTCAAGGCGCTGATCGGTGTGCTGCGTGAAGAAAACAACGCCACGGTGCTGCTGATCGAACACGACATGAAACTGGTCATGAGCATTTCCGACCATATCGTCGTGATCAACCAGGGCACGCCACTGGCTGACGGTACGCCGGAGCAGATCCGCGACAACCCGGCCGTGATCAAAGCCTATTTGGGGGAAGCGTAAAATGCTGCAATTCGAAAACGTTTCCACTTTCTACGGCAAGATCCAGGCGCTGCACAGCGTCAACGTCGAAGTGCGCCAGGGCGAAATCGTTACCCTGATCGGCGCCAACGGTGCCGGCAAGTCCACGCTGCTGATGACCCTGTGCGGTTCGCCCCAGGCTCACAGCGGCAGCATCCGCTACATGGGTGAGGAACTGGTGGGGCAGGCCTCCTCCGAGATCATGCGCAAGAGCATTGCCGTGGTTCCGGAAGGCCGTCGGGTATTTGCCCGCCTGACCGTGGAGGAGAACCTCGCCATGGGCGGGTTCTTTACCGACAAGGGCGATTACCAGGAGCAAATGGACAAGGTGTTGCACCTGTTCCCTCGGCTCAAGGAACGCTTCAGCCAGCGCGGCGGCACCATGTCCGGCGGCGAACAGCAAATGCTCGCCATCGGCCGTGCACTGATGAGCAAGCCCAAGCTGCTGCTACTGGACGAACCGTCCCTGGGCCTGGCGCCGATCATCATCCAGCAGATCTTCGACATCATCGAACAGCTGCGCAAGGACGGTGTAACGGTGTTCCTGGTGGAGCAGAACGCCAACCAGGCACTGAAGATCGCCGACCGCGCCTATGTGCTGGAAAACGGCCGGGTGGTGATGCAGGGCAGCGGCGAACAACTGCTGACCGATCCGAAAGTGCGTGAGGCTTATTTAGGCGGTTAACGCCGGCCTCTGTGGGAGCTGGCTTGCCTGCGATAGCATCGCTTCGGTGGTTCTGAAACACCGAGGCGTCAGCATCGCAGGCAAGCCAGCTCCCACACTTGTTTTGCGAAACCTGAAATTAATTTCGCCGTGTTTGTAACGAATCCCTTCCCCCTGTCTCTAGTGGTGTAAGCAGGCAACTACGCTTGCCAACTCAACCCACTGCTGGAGATACACCATGACTACCAAAACCCGTTCGCTGTCCGCCGCCACCCTCGTCCTGGCCCTGGGTTCGGCCCTGAGCCTGTCCGCCCTGACCACCACCGCCCACGCTGCCGATGACATGCAGAAGTGCTTCGGCGTAGCTGAAGCCGGCAAGAACGATTGCGCTGCAGGCGCTGGCACCACTTGCGCCGGCACGTCGAAAGTCAAGGATCAAGCCAACGCCTGGAAACTGGTCCCGGCCGGCACCTGCCTGAAAACCCCAAGCGCCACCTCGCCAACCGGTTTCGGCCAGGAAGCGGCCTTCACCGCCAAGTCCTGAACCCCCGCGCAGCCTGAGTACTGACGATGACGCTCCCATGCCCTCACTCCATCCACCAGGCTCAGGCGCCCGGCCTCCCACGTAGGGCCGGGCTGGGGCTCAAGAACGAGCACTTCAGTGAAGTGCTCGAGACTTCCCCCGACATCGGTTTTTTTGAAGTCCACGCCGAAAACTACATGGTGGCCGGCGGGCCTTTCCATCACTACCTGGGATTGATCCGCGAACAGTACCCGCTGTCACTGCACGGCGTGGGCCTGTCCATCGGCGGCGAAGGTCCGCTGAACAGCGAGCACCTTGCGCGCCTCGCGACGCTGATCGAACGCTATCAACCCCACTCTTTTTCCGAACACCTGGCCTGGTCCAGCCACGGCCCGGTGTTTCTCAATGATTTGCTGCCGCTGGCGTATGACGATGAAACCCTGACGCGGGTGTGCGAACACATCGACCAGGTGCAAACCCGCCTGCAGCGCCCCATGCTGCTGGAGAACCCTTCGACGTACCTGCAGTTCCAGTGCTCCACCCTGGAGGAGACGGACTTCATCAGCGAAGTGATCCGCCGCACCGGCTGCGGGCTGTTGCTGGATGTGAACAATGTGTATGTGTCGTGCATCAACCATCAGCAAGACCCGCTGAAGTACATCGATGCCCTGCCGTTGCACGCCGTGGGCGAAATTCATCTGGCAGGGTTTGCCGAAGACACCGACAGCCTGGGTGATCGTCTGCTGATTGATGATCATGGCGCCCCGATCGACAACGCGGTATGGCAGCTCTACCAGCACGTGCTCACACGCACCGGGCCGGTCGCCACGCTGATCGAACGTGACAACCAGGTGCCGGCGTTCAGCGTGCTGCACGCCGAAGCGCGCCAGGCCGAACGGTTTCTGCTGGAGGTGCGCACATGAGCCGCCAGGAGGAATTTGCCAGCGCCCTGTTGTCGGCAGACGAAACGTGCCCGCAAGGTGTGTTCAGCCGCAACGGCGCTGACCCGGCCAGCCGTTTTGCGGTGTATCGCAACAACGTTCACAGCTCGCTGATCAACGCCCTGGCCGCTGGCTACCCGGTCACCCTGCAGTTGGTGGGTGATGCGTTTTTTCGGGCGATGGCCGGTGTGTACGTCCAGGCGTTCCCGCCGGCAAGTCCGCTGATCAATGAGTACGGCGCCGACCTGCCCGACTTTATCCAGGGTTTCGCCCCCGCTGCCAGCGTGCCGTACCTGGCTGACGTGGCGCGCCTGGAGCGGCTGCGGGTCAGGGCGTATCACGCGGCAGACGCCACACCCCTGGATCAACAGGCGCTCATCGCCACCCTGCAACAACAGTCGGACCTGGGCGAACTGCGCCTGCAACTGCATCCGTCACTGGCCACCCTGAACTCGGCCTACGCCGTGGTGGCTTTATGGGCCGCGCACCAGACGGACGAATCCCTTGCCACGCTCGACCCCTTCCACGCCCAAAGCGCGCTGGTACTGCGCAATGGCTTGCAGGTGCAGGTATTTCATATCGACAGCGGCTCGGCAGCGTTTATCAACAGCCTGAACAACGGTTGGCCGCTGGAGATGGCCGTGGCTTACGCCCTCGATGCGGCCGACGAATTTGATCTGCACCAATGCCTGGCCCTGCTGATCGGCCACGGCGCCATCACCCACTTGCACACAGAACAAAAGGTATCGCCATGAACACCACCGCCCCCGGCCCGATCCAAAAGATCATTCAACTCTTCGAGAGAATCCCCTACAGCCTGATCGCTTTCGTCGCACGCTTCTCCATTGCGGCGGTGTTCTGGAAGTCCGGCCAAACCAAGGTTGAGGGCTTCGCCGTGGACCTCATCGGCGGCACCTTTCAACTGGGCTGGCCGCACCTGGCGCCGTCCACGCTGCCGCTGTTTCGCAGCGAATACCACGTGCCGCTGCTGTCGCCCGAAGTGGCGGCGCACATGGCCGCGTTCGCCGAGCACTTTTTCCCGGTGCTGATCCTGGTAGGGTTTGCCACTCGCTTCTCGGCGCTGGCGTTGCTGGGCATGACGTTGACCATCCAGCTGTTCGTCTACCCGGAAGCCTACCCGACCCACGGCACCTGGATCGCCCTGCTGTTGCTGTTGATGGCCAAGGGGCCGGGCAGTTTCTCCCTTGATCACCTGATCGCCCGGCGCTACCGCTAAAGGCGGTCCAGGGCTTCGCCGCTGCGCTTGAACCAGCCCACCAGATAATCCGCCAGCACCTGGGTGCGCCGCGGCAGGCCACCTTGATAGGGATGGACCAGGTACATCGGCATGCTGCGGGTCTGGTAATCCCGCAGGAGCCAGCGCAAGCGACCGTCAGCCAATTCCGCGTGTAGCACATAGGACGGCAAACGTGCGATGCCCGCCCCTACCAGCGCAGCCTTCTTCAACAAGTTGTAGTGGTTGGAGGCAAAGGTGCCGGATACGCGAACCCGCAGCAGCTCATGTTGCTGGTGATACAGCCACTCTTCACGACCGCTGTAGTGGCTGTTCAGCAGGCAGTTGTGGCCCACCAGTTCTGCCGGTGCCAGCGGCTCGCCATGCTGCTCCAGATACGCCGGGCTGGCGCAGGTCATCTCGTGCCAGGCGAGCAACGGCTTGGCGACCAGACGCTCGTCGTTGGCGACCTCCGAACGCACCGCCAGGTCGAAGCCATCCCGCGCCAGGTCCCGGTACTGGTTGTTGAGTTCCAACTCGATCTGCACCTGTGGGTACTCCCGGGAAAACTCCAGCAACAGCCCGTCGAAGAAGGTTTCGCCCAGGGACACCGGAACCGTCATACGCACCGGGCCGACGAGATCATCCTTGAGCCGGGCCAATGCCTGACGTGCCCGCTCCACCTGGACCACCAACGCCTGGGCTTGCGGCAACAGCGCCGCACCCGCCGCCGTCAGGCTCAGGCGGCGCGTGGTCCGATGCAGCAACACCACCGAAAACTGCGCCTCCAACTGGCTGATGCGCTTGGACAGTTGACCCTTGCTGCAGCCCAATTGCTGGGCCGCCAAGGTAAAGCTGCCGGCTTCGATCAACACGGCAAATGCCGCGAGGTCATCCATTTCGCTCATGGATTGTTTCCAATTGAAAACCAAAGGTTGCCTATTAGTGCACTTATCCGCGCAAAAAATCACTCTAGACTGAAATCTCACCTACATATCTGGAGGAAGGCACGATGAAAATCCTGTTGATTGGCGCAAGCGGCACCGTGGGCTCGGCGGTCAAGGCAGAACTGTCCCAACGTCACGAAGTGATCAGCATCGGTCGCAAGAGCGGCGACTTTCAGGTCGACATCAGCGACAGCGCCTCGATCCGCAAACTGTTTCAACAAACCGGCAAGTTCGACGCATTGATCTGCGCCGCCGGCAGCGTCAACTTCGTGCCCTTGGGCGAAATGAGCGCGACCGACTTCGACCTGGGCCTGCAAGACAAGCTGATGGGGCAGGTCAACCTGCTGTTGATCGGCCGTGAGTTCGCCAATGACGGCGCGTCGTTCACCTTCACCAGCGGCATCCTCAACCGTGATCCGATTCGCACCGGTGCTTCGGCAGCCCTGGTCAACGGCGCGCTGGATGCATTCGTAAAAGCCGCAGCAATCGAACTGCCGCGCGGCCTGCGTATCAACTCGGTCAGCCCTACCGTCCTGCTGGAAGCCATGGGCAGCTACGCACCGTACTTCCGCGGCTACAAGCCGGCTCCGGGTGCAGAAGTCGCGTTGGCCTACGCGAAAAGCGTGGAAGGCTTGCAAACGGGGCAGACGTTTATTGTTGGTTGATTCAACCTGTGTCCCGGGCTTGTGATGCACCGCCAGCCTGCGTAACGTGGCGGCACTTATCAGGAGACCCGATAATGCGTGCCGCCCGTACCCTAGCTTTGTTTGCCCTGTTGCCCCTGTTCGCCGCCTGCCAGATGTTCGACAACGAGCCGGCCAAGCCCTCTCTCGCCGGGCTGACCCGCATGCAGGGTGAGCTGACGGCCCAGGGTGACAAACTGCTGTTCCAGCCCTGCAACGACAAACGCAACTACGTGGTCAACGACACCGGCGGCACCAGCATCCTGCAGGAAGCCGCCTCCCTGGCCGGCCAGCAGGGCGCGTTGTTTGCCGATGTGCGTGGCAAGTTCTCCGGCGTAGCCAGCGGCACCCAGGGCACCGTCGACCTGCAACAGGTGTATCGCGTCGAACGCTCGACTTCGGCCTGCGATGACCCGGACTTCAAGCGCATGATCCTGCGGGCCAACGGCCACAAGCCGGCCTGGGCGATGAACGTCACTGCCAAGGGCATGGTGCTGGAACGCGAAGGCCAGCCGCCATTGGCCGTGCCTTATGTGGAAGAGCAATCGGGCGACGGACGGTTCAACCTGATGACCGAAGCCAATAACCAGCACATCGAACTGTGGGTAGCCCCGCAACGTTGTGTCGACAGCGCCAGCGGCAGCCTGCAACACATGTCTGCCGAGTTGCGGGTGAACGGCCAGGTGCAGCGCGGCTGCGCGTCATTCGGCGGTTCCCGGGACGACTGATTGACCCCTGCGCTGTTTTAACATGACGGGAAAGTGCAGTTGGGGCTTATAATCGCCGGTTTGCAAAACAGCCGGCCTCTTTGCCCGCCGCCTACCGGATTCCTGTCATGTTACGAATCACCGAACTCAAGCTGCCCATCGACCATCCCGAAGAAGACCTGCGGCCAGCCATTGTGCAGCGCCTGGGCATCGCCAGTGATGACCTGCTCGATTTCACCCTGTTCAAACGCAGCTACGACGCCCGCAAGAAATCGTCGGAGCTGTGCTTCATCTACACCATCGACCTGAACGTCAAAGGCGAGGCGGCCCTGCTGCTCAAGTTCGCCGACGACCGCAACGTCAACCCGGCACCGGACATCAGCTACAAAGTTGTTGGCCATGCACCGGAAGGCCTGACCGAGCGGCCGATCGTCGTGGGTTTTGGCCCGTGCGGGATCTTCGCCGGGCTGCTGCTGGCACAGATGGGCTTCAAGCCGATCATCCTCGAGCGCGGCCGCGAAGTGCGCCAGCGCACCAAGGACACCTGGGGCCTGTGGCGCAAGAATGTGCTGAACCCGGAATCCAACGTGCAATTCGGTGAAGGCGGCGCCGGGACCTTCTCCGACGGCAAGCTCTACAGCCAGATCAAGGACCCGAAATTCCATGGTCGCAAGGTGCTGCACGAGTTCGTCAAGGCCGGCGCGCCGGACGAGATCCTCTACGTCAGCAAGCCGCACATCGGTACATTCCGCCTGACCGGCGTCGTGGAAAACATGCGCCAGCAGATCATCGCCCTGGGCGGTGAAGTGCGCTTTGAGCAGCGAGTCACCGACGTGCTGATCGAAGATGGCCAGTTGAATGGCGTGGTGGTGGATGGCGGCGAGCAGATCCTGTCCAGACACGTGATCCTGGCCCTCGGCCACAGCGCCCGTGACACCTTCCGCATGCTCCATGGCCGTGGCGTGTACATGGAAGCCAAGCCGTTCTCGGTGGGTTTCCGCATCGAACACCCGCAATCGCTGATCGACGCTGCGCGCCTGGGCAAGTACGCCGGGCACCCGAAACTCGGCGCGGCCGATTACAAGCTGGTGCACCACGCCAAGAACGGCCGTTCGGTTTACAGCTTCTGCATGTGCCCGGGCGGCACCGTGGTAGCGGCAACGTCCGAGCCGAACCGCGTGGTGACCAACGGCATGAGCCAATACTCGCGTAACGAGCGCAACGCCAACTCAGGAATCGTGGTGGGCATCACCCCTGAAGTGGATTACCCGGGCGGCCCGCTGGCCGGGATCGAGTTGCAGGAGCGCCTGGAATCCCACGCGTTCATCCTCGGCGGCAGCAACTACGAAGCACCGGCGCAACTGGTCGGTGATTTCATCGCTGGCAAGCCGTCCACCGCCATCGGCACAGTGGAACCGTCCTACAAACCTGGCGTGGCCCTGGGCGACCTGGCCCTGGCGTTGCCGGACTTTGCCATCGAAGCCATCCGCGAAGCGCTGCCGGCGTTCGAGAAGCAGATCAAGGGTTACTCGCTGCACGATGCGGTCCTGACCGGGATCGAAACCCGCACCTCGTCGCCGCTGCGGATTACCCGTAACGAATCGATGCAGAGCTTGAACGTGAAGGGCTTGTTCCCGGCGGGTGAAGGTGCCGGTTATGCAGGCGGGATCTTGTCGGCGGGTGTCGACGGGATTCGGATCGCCGAGGCGCTGGCGCGGGATATGTTGGGCCTGGAGGCCTGACGTAAACCTTGTAGGAGCTGGCTTGCCGGCGATGGCGTCCTCAAGATCGCCATCGCCGGCAAGCCAGCTCCTACAGTGGGTGTTTCAGATATTGGCGCGCAACACGCTGTCAGGCAGCGCTTCTCCCCGCTCGACACTGGCCGCAACGGCCGCAATCAAACCCTCCAACTCATACCCCTGCCCTGCCAGCCAGGCCTGATCGTAATAGGTCGTGGCATAGCGCTCACCGCCGTCGCACAAAATCGCCACGATCGAGCCCGACTCCCCCGCCGCTTTCATCTGCTGCGCCGCGATCAACGCGCCGATCAGGTTGGTGCCGCTGGAACCGCCCACTCGCCGCCCCAGCCGCTGGGCCAGGTAATGCATGGCCGCCAGGGACAGCGCATCCGGCACCTTGACCATCGCATCAATCACTTTCGGCAAGAACGACGCCTCGACCCGTGGACGGCCAATGCCTTCGATGCGCGATCCACACTCCAGGCGCAGGCTGGCGTCGCCGCTCAGGTAGTAATCAAAAAACACCGAACGCTCCGCGTCCGCGCACAACACCCGGGTGCAGTGCTGGCGATAACGTACATAACGCCCCAACGTCGCCGTGGTGCCGCCTGTGCCGGGGCTGGAAATCAGCCAGCTAGGCTCCGGATAACGTTCAAAGCGCAACTGCTGGAAGATCGATTCGGCGATGTTGTTGTTGGCCCGCCAGTCGGTGGCGCGTTCGGCGTAGGTGAACTGGTCCATGAAGTGGCCACCGCTCTCCTGCGCCAGGCGCTCGGATTCGGCGTAGATCTGCGTCGGATCTTGTACCAGGTGGCTGTTGCCACCGTAGAACGCGATCTGCGCGATCTTTTCCTGGGAGGTGGTGGCCGGCATCACCGCAATAAACGGCAAGCCCAGCAACCGGGCGAAGTACGCCTCGGAAATCGCCGTGGAGCCGCTGGACGCTTCGATCACCGGTGCACCGGGCTTGAGCCAGCCATTGCACAACGCATAGAGGAACAACGAGCGCGCCAACCGGTGCTTCAGGCTGCCGGTGGGATGGCTGGACTCATCCTTGAAATACAGCTCGATGCCCGGCAAACCCGGTAACGGCAAGGGAATCAAGTGGGTGTCGGCGCTACGCTGGAAGTCCGCTTCAATAATACGAATGGCTTCGCGGGCCCATTGGCGGTTGTCGCTCATGATCGGTTTCTCTAAGGATTTCAGAGTTGATCTTAGGATGTTTCCTACACTCCACACAGATACAGTCATGACTCAATTGGACACACAATTTTCGGGCTTTGGCGAGCAACTGATCAGGCCGATTCCTTATAACAAATAAGAATATAACTTTTGTTTTAACAACTAACGGTACGGGTTAGGGTACCCACCTATTGAACTTTGATTGGAGAGCATCCCTTGCCTCTGCGTAGCACTTTCACCCGATTCTTCCAGCTGGAAGCCGCCAGCGGTCTGCTCCTGATCGCTGCCGCCGCTTTGGCGCTGATCATCAACAACTCACCGCTGTCGCACTGGTACGCGAGCTTTCTCGACGTCCCCGTGGTCGCGCAAATTGGCGCGCTGAAAATCGCCAAGCCGGCGCTGCTGTGGATCAACGACGGGCTGATGGCCCTGTTCTTCCTGTTGATCGGCCTCGAGGTCAAACGCGAGGTGCTCGACGGCCAACTGTCCAAGCCCTCGCAAGTGGTACTGCCGGGCGCGGCAGCCATCGGCGGCATGGTGGTGCCGGCCCTGATCTACTGGGCGCTGAACAAGGACAACCCCGCCGCCCTCGGTGGCTGGGCGATCCCGATGGCCACCGACATTGCCTTCGCCCTGGGCGTATTGGCCTTGCTGGGCAAGCGCGTGCCGGTGTCACTGAAGCTGTTCCTGATGACCCTGGCGATCATCGATGACCTGGGTGCAATCATCGTGATCGCCCTCTTCTACTCCGCCGACCTGTCCGGCGCCTCATTGGCCGGTGCCGCGGCGTGCCTGATCGCGTTGATTGCGATGAACCGGCTCGGCGTAGTCAAGCTGGGGCCCTACATGATTATCGGGCTGATCCTGTGGGTCTGTGTGCTCAAGAGTGGTGTGCACGCCACCCTGGCCGGCGTGACCCTGGCGTTCTGCATCCCGTTGCGCACGAAAAACGCCGAACCTTCGCCGCTGTTGACCCTGGAGCACGCGCTGCACCCTTGGGTGGCCTATGCGATCCTGCCGCTGTTTGCCTTTGCCAATGCCGGCGTCTCGCTGACCGGCGTCAACCTGGAAAGCTTCACCCACCACGTGCCCCTGGGCATCGCCGCCGGCCTGCTGCTGGGCAAGACCGTTGGCGTGATGGGTTTCGCCTGGGTCATGGTCAAGACCGGCGTTGCAGCGCTGCCCGCCGGTGCCAACTGGGGCCAGGTGTTGGGCGTCGCGATCCTGTGCGGCATCGGCTTCACCATGAGCCTGTTTGTCGGCTCCCTGGCGTTTGTACCGGGCAGCAGTGAATACGCCGGCATGGACCGGATGGGCATCCTGACCGGATCGATCTTGGCGGCGTTGATCGGGTATGCAGTGACGGCGATGGCCAGTCGCAAGCAGGTACTCGTTCAGGCGTAACCGCTTTTGGAGCCGGCTTGCCGGCTCCAACCTCCTCTAGGCCCATTCGGCGCCATCTCACAGAACCGTCCTACATCCACCCTCCGCTGCTTGCCATAACGTCGTGCTCCCGGCGCCACCGTCGGACGTCGTTATGCAACACGCCAGGAGGGCACGATGGCAAACAACAAGGACATACCCCAGGTCTGGCGATGCTACGGGACCGGCACAGGGGGCTACCGAAAGCTCGAGAACATGAACGAGCGCGAGTTGGCTGATCGAGAGGCCAGGCAGCGAGCCTACGAAGCCATGCTTGCCCGACAGGAGGCCTACGAGGCCAGACGCAAAGTGGAGTCGCCGCCAACGCCACTGCCCAGGGGTGGATGCGTGTTCGCCAAGTCCTGCAACCTGCCCGACGCCCTCATCGACTACAACAATCCGTCCGGTTACATACCGCTTGATCGCATAGGGGACTATGGCGAGCACGTGCTGCTCGGTGGCCGTGAAACGGACAGTGAGGGGCTGCTGCCGCTCAAGAAGATCAGCGGCAGCGCACTCCCGGCAGGGCTCGGCACATTGGCATTGGGCGGTTCCGCGATAGGCGGGGCATCAAGCGTCGCAGCCGGTGCTGGAACAGTCGCCGCTGGCCTGATGCTTGGGGTTGCAGCACTTATCTGGCCCTCCAGCTTGGGCGACAGCGCACTCTACAGCGACCGTCAACTGCGCTCAATGCCACAAGCGCGTACACGGGTTCGCCTGCACGTCGAGCAATTAGCTAACGGCACCCTCAAGGGATACGCCTTCTACACAGGGAAAAATCGTGAGTGGGAGATGGTCGATGTCGTGCAGTTTGGGCTGCGAGGCACACATCAGGTCGCGGACTTGGGCGACGGGATTGAGCTGATCTGGACGCCTGCCATCGATCCGGCTGGCACACTTGGTATCCCTGCTTTGGAAGCTGCGCCGCAGGCACCGCAAATCTGGGTGTATCCGCCGACCGAGAAGGCCGCCAGCATCATCGTTGACCCGATATACCCGCCGGAATACAGGGATTTCATTCTGGTGTTTCCGGCGGACTCGGGGGTTCGGCCGCTCTACGTGGTGGTCAGCGTTAGACCAGGGGACCATGACTACCACTCGGCGCCAGCGTTGCTTCCTGCGTACCCTGACGCCAAAGTCGCAGGTCGCAAAACTCCTGTGAAAGGCGGGGGAGCACTAAGAAAAAGGTGGAAAACGCCCGCGGGGTTAATACTTGAATGGGATCTCCAACATGGCGCGCTCGAAGTGTATGACGCCAGAGGCAGGCATCTGGGTGAGTTTGATCACATTACTGGAGAGCCCACCTCCAAGAAAAAAACAAAGAAGAAAAAAGTAAGGAGAGTCGAACCATGAAGTATTTGTTGGAAGCATTTGATAAGAATACTGACTTGCAAGAGTTCGTAGTCGAACTGCCGCATGACTGCGAAGAGGAGCTTGAAGCCATAATGCAATGGCCCACAAAACAACAGGGATGGGAAGGTTACGATCTGACGGTGGTTCAGCTTTCAGCTATTGAAGCCTTGGTGGGCAGAGCCCTCGGTGACCCACTTTATTACTTTCAACTCACCTGCAATGCGTGAGCCGCCATACGCCACCCAACAAAAAACCCCAACCGGTCACCCGGTTGGGGTTTTTCTGTTCCTGCGACCTTACTCTTAACGAGTAACGCGGCTGGTCCCGTTCACGGTCATGATGCGAACGCGGTCGCCGATGCGGAAGACTTCGTTCGGGTCAACGGCCTGGACGTAGGCGCGCATGCTGCCGTCGTCTTCACGAACGGTGACTTCAACGCCTTGGGTGCGGGTCAGGCCCTCTTCTGCAGCGGAACCCAGCAAGCCACCGGCAACGGCACCGATCACGCCGGTGACGATGCTGCCACGGCCACCACCGATTGCGCTGCCGCCAACACCACCAACCACTGCGCCAGCCACGCCGCCGATTGGGGTCTTGGTGCCTTCGATTTTCACCGGACGCAGGGATTCGATGGTGCCCATGCGAACAGTTTGCACGCGACGTGCTTCGTCACGGGAGTACGAGTCGCCGGTCAGACTCGAGGCGCAGCCACCCAGCAGCAACGACAAGGTGGTAAAGCAGGCAACCAGTAAAACAGACTTACGCATAGCATCAACTCCAAAGGACAGGTAATCATTAAACCGCTGCGGCTTGCTGCCTGTCACGCCATGCCGGGCAGAAAATTGTTTTCATTCAGCCTTAGTACAGTCTGCCTGTACCGAAAAACTCGACGAACGGTATAAACCTCACCGCCATCGGGATCTTCATGGTCTGTTTCATCATTGTAGCGAATGGCTGAAAACGCGGCGCAGCGTTACACCTCCAAAGCCTCTGACTAGAGACTCCGGCGTGCAGCGCTGCATTCAGGCGAGGTGACGAAAGGTGGGCTCAGGGCGCCAGCCGCTCGCGGGACCAGTCGGCACCCTGCAAGCGGTAGTTCAAGCGGTCGTGCAAACGACTCGCGCGGCCTTGCCAGAACTCGATGCGCTCCGGCAGCAGGCGATATCCGCCCCAATGCTCGGGGCAGTCGGGCTGGGTATCACTGAAACGTTGCTCAGTGGCCTTGAGCAGGTCCTGCAACTCTTCGCGGTCCCGGATCACCCGGCTCTGCGGTGAAGCCCAGGCGCCCAGGCGGCTGCCCAGGGGGCGGACCTGGAAGTAAGCGTCCGATTCCTCAGGCGTGACCTTGACCACCCGGCCTTCGATACGCACCTGGCGCTCCAGGGTCGGCCAGAAGAAGGTCATGGCGGCAAACGGGCGCACCGCGAGCTGTTCGCCCTTGGCGCTCTGATAGTTGGTGAAGAAGGTAAAGCCCTGTGCATCCAAACCCTTGAGCAGCAGGACCCGGCAATGGGGGCGACCGTCCTGGTCGACCGTTGCCAGGGTCATGGCATTGGCCTCCACCGGCGGCTGTTCGGTTTTCACCGCATCGCTGAACCACTGGTGGAACAAGGCAAACGGTTCGTCCGGGGCCTGGGCCTCGCTCAAACCGTCCCGTGTGTAGTCACGGCGCATATCGGCCAGTGCCTGGGTCATGCGGCTTTATCCTTCTTGCTCAAATAATCAGTTTTTTGCCTGGTCGTTCGAAGCGGCTGGAGCAGCGGCCTTGGCCGGTGCTGGCTTTTTAGCAGCTGGCTTGGCCGGGGCCTTTTTGGCCGCTGGCTTGGCGGCGGCTTTCTTGGCGACCGGTTTTTTCGCCGGCGCGGCTTTTTTGACCGGAGCAACTGCTGGAGCAGGAACGTCCTGCACAGCCACCATTTCAGCCTTCGGCGGGTTAGCCGAGTTGTACTTGCTCAGCAGGGCCAGCATGGTGGTGCGCTGGGTGAACATGATTTCCATGCGACGGTTCAGGGCCCGGCCCTGGGTGCTGTCGTTGGCGGCACGTGGCATCAGGTCGCCCATGCCACGCAGCATCAGGCGGTCCTGCTTCAGGCCGCTGAGGCTGAAGATCGAGGCGATGGACTGCGCACGCTCCTTGGTCAGGGCCTGGCTCACTGGCTCGGCACCCGAGGTATCGACGTGGCCCAACACCAGTACGGCAGTCTTCGGATCGCCTTCAACCGCCTTGGCAACGCGGGTGAATGGACCCAGGGTTACCGGCAGCAACATCGCCGGGCGTTTCGGGTTGTAGGAACCGTCGACCGGGGCAATCACCACCAATACGTTGTCGCGACGTTCCAGTTGCAGGTTGCTGTCCTTGATCGCGAGGCGCAGGCGCGGCTCGTAATCGTCCAGCCAGGCCTGGGTGATTTTTGGGTCAGGCATCGGGATGTTGGCGACGTCGACCTTGGCCAATGGCTTTGGCTTGCTTTCAAACGGCCACCACCACTTGGTATCGGTATCTGTCTTGGCAACGGCAGGTGCAGCAGCCGGTGCGGCAGCCGGTGCGCCGGAAGCAGGCGTTGCCGCCTTGAGGTCGGCTTTCAGGTCAGCCTTGGCATCGTCGGCTTTCGACGAGAACGGCCACCAGCTGGAGCCGGTATCCGCCTTGGCAACCGGGGCCGGGGCCTGAGCAGGTGCTGCAGCGGCAGGTGCTACCGGCGCAGGCGCCTTGGCAGCAACGGCAGGTTTGGCATCCGGTTTGGT
The DNA here is from genome assembly GCF_012935715.1 of Pseudomonas sp. ADAK13. Lineage (NCBI taxonomy): Bacteria > Pseudomonadati > Pseudomonadota > Gammaproteobacteria > Pseudomonadales > Pseudomonadaceae > Pseudomonas > Pseudomonas sp. ADAK13. The sequence continues at coordinate 3,609,510 of NZ_CP052860.1, read as the reverse complement.
GTCGGCTTGGCTCACTGCGTCCTTGGTAGCAGCCTTATCGGAGCCAAATGACCACCAATGCCCACCTTCGGCATCATTTTGTGGGGTTTGTGCACAGCCAGTAATAGTGAGGCATAGCGCCAGTGCCAAGGACTTGTTCGATAACATGAGATATCCACAAAATGAGAAAAAATCAGGGGCCTGAATGACCCGTTAAACAGACGCTTCTGGAACATTAAAGTTACAACATTTCGCCTAGCGTCTTTTTGTAGGTGTCTTTGTAACAAAAAAACGCAAGACAGCAAGCTATTTACAGACAACCGGCCAATATTCTTACCAACTTTTGCGCCCGCGGGTCCATAAGTACATAGGGGCCCAATGTATTGGTCACAAAACCAAAGGCTACATCATGTTCCGGGTCGGCAAACCCCACCGAACCACCGGCCCCGGGATGCCCAAAGGCCCGGGGGCCAAGGCCGAACGTGGCGTTTGGCACGTGCGGTTGATCCAACATGCAGCCCAGGCCAAAGCGGGTTTGTGTCAATAAGGTTTTATCCGGGCCAATACTGTGTTCGCGGGTCAACTCTTCAAGCATATCGGCTTCCAGCAAACTACCGTCGAGCAGCCCACTATAAAAACCCGCCAGACTTCGCGCATTACCGTGACCATTTGCCGCTGGCTGCTGCATACGCCGCCATTCAGGTTTATTAGTGCTGGTCAGAATAGACGGTGGATTGGTAAATGCACGGGTAGTCATCGCCGTCGGCTCGCGCATCGTTACTTGAAGTAAACGTTGTGCCGCCTCATCGCCTACATTGCCCTTGCCCCGGGCTATATGGGCAACTCGATAAAACTCTTCATCGGCCAGACCCACGTGAAAGTCCAGGCCCAATGGCCGCGCCACCCGGGCCACGATGGACTCGCCCGGGCCACGACCGTCGGCGCGACGAAGCAATTCGCCCACCAGCCAGCCGTAGGTAATCGCCGCGTAGCCATGGCCTTCCCCGAGCTTCCACCACGGCGCTTCGGCCGCAAGGGCGTCGACCATCATTTGCCAGTCGTACAGCGCCTCGGCGGGCAGTGTTTCACGCAGGGCAGGCAGCCCGGCCTGGTGGCAGAGCAGATGGCGCAGGGTGATGGCCTCTTTGCCGGCTGCCGCGAATTCCGGCCAGTATCTGGCGACCGGCGCATCCAGCTGCAGCTTGCCTTCGGCCACCAGTTGCAGCGCCGTGACGGCTGTAAAGGTCTTGGTGCAGGAGAACAGGTTGGCGATGGTATCGCTGTGCCAGGCCTCGGCACCGTCCTTGTCGGCGGTACCGGCCCACAGGTCGACGACGGTTTCGCCGCCGATCTGGATGCACAGCGCGGCGCCGCGCTCCTGAGGGTCGTCGAACAGCGCGGCGAAGGCTTCACGCACCGCTTCGAATTGAAGCTCGTAATGACCCTGAATCTGCACCTAAGCCCCCTCGGAAAAGTACCGCAAAAAGTGGCCGACATTGTTCCAGCCATTGAGTGATTTGTGAACCCGCACTCGTCGATCAGGCCCGATCAATGGCCCTTGCCCGAATGCCCGCCGGAGCGCCCTGCACCCGGCCCTGCCGCATCGCCGTCATGCCCCGGTTTACCGCCTTCTCCGGTATGGACCACGCTGGCCGCCTTGGCCTTTTCGGCCTCCTTGCCCAACTGGTCGACGGCCGCCAGGTTACTTTTACGAACACTGTCAACGAAGCCCTGAAACGGCACATCGGTGATGCCCACCAGGCCGAAGTGGCCGTTTTCGCCGTCCAGCAGACGACCGGTTACCGGCTGGTCGAGGTACTGGAACCAATGCACGCCAACAATCGACGGCTCGGCCATGGCCTGCTTGAGGAAGTTGGCGTAGGCAGCACCGCGATCCTCTTCCCTGGCCAACTGCGTCACACCGCCCCAGAACGGACCACGGTCCGCCGAGCCGAAGTTGAATTCGGTGATCAGCACCGGTTTGTCCAACGCCCGCAGCGCCGCGAAGTCGTAGCCATCCTGGGGCTTGAGGGTGTACATGTTGAAACTCAGCACGTCGCAATATTGCGCGCAAGACGCCACCGCCTCCGGTGTGCTGACAGCGTAACGGCCACCCAGCAACAGCTGGTTGGGCGCATGCCATTTCAGCGAGTCGGAGATGGTCTTGAAGTAGGCATCGGCGAAGGTCTTCTGGAAGTATTTGAAGTCTGCTTCGATTTCCGGGTGTTCGGGGTTCGGCATGGGCGGCACAAAGCCCGGGTCTTCCATCAGCTCCCAGGCAGGCAGGTCAATGCCCCAGGCCTTCGACAGGCCGGCCTGGTTGCGGTACTTGTCGCGCAACTGCTTGAGAAACGCGCGCTTGGCCGGAACGTCGGTGGTCATGCGCAACGTGCCATAGGCCAAGGCGTAGCGGGACTTCGGATCATCACCGGGACCGGCCCAGGCCAGCTCGTTGTCGGCAAAGAAACCGATCAGCCACGGGTCATCGCGATGGTCACGGGCGGCAATCGCCACCGCACGCTCGGTGGCCATGGCGAAACGCGGGTCGAACGGGTCGGGCATGCCGCCCCACCAATCGGTGCCGGTGCTGATGCTCGCGTAGTCGCCAACAATCGACAGCGGCAAGGTGTAAGGCACGCGGTCAGCGGTCGCCAACTGCGGCGCACTCCAGTTGCCCACGGTGTTGAAACCCCAGGCTTGCAGGCGATCCAGGGCATGGGTCACCCAACGTTTCTGGTCGAAGCCTTCCGGGGCGCAAGGCGCCGGGGGCACACAGGGCTGGGCAAACGTGCGCTGCAGGTTGGCGCCGTAAAAATCGTACCAGCGGCCGACATTAAAGCTGCGGCCCTGATCGGCACCATTGCCGCCACGGTTATCACCGCTGCCGTAGTACTTATCGAAGGGCTCACCGGCCTTGGGCAACGCGGCAAACATCCATTCGCGGCCTGCCACGTAGGTCTGGCTGTTGTCCGGGGCCACGGTGTTGACGCCCAGGGAGTAGAACGGATGGCCTTCCGGCGTCACCAGGTACCAGCGCCCGTCGCGCTTCTCGGTGCGGAAGAAGCCGCTGGCATCGAAGGCCGGGCCTTTGTTCCAGCCGCCGAATTTGTCCAGGGAGGCTTTGTCACGCTCGGCCAGCCAGCCCTTGAGCTGTTGCTGTTCCTTGACCGCTGCGGCCCTCAACTGGTCGTCACTGCTGACTTTCTCCGGCCATCTGGCGCGGGTGGACTGCCCGTAGGCATCCACCAGATCACTGTAGGTGGCCTTGAGCACCGGCTCGATGTCCTGCACGCCGAAGCGCTCCAACAAAATGCTTTGGGCGACATTGGGCTTGATCATCGACAGGGTTACCGACACGACCTGGCTGCGGTCGATCTCCCCTTCACTGCTGGCCAGCAATACGCGCTGGCCATCGACGGTGACCGGCATGGGCGGGCCGGCCTTCATGCCCTGGCTCAGCGGCGAGTTGGCTTGCAGCGGAATCAGCAGTGTCTGCGCCGGGCCTGCGGGCAGGTCGATACGGCTGAACAGCGTCCGGCCGTCATTGCTCTGCACCTCGACGTACAGGGTCAACGCCCAGTCCATCGCACTCTGAATGCGCAAGCTCATGGCGCCGGATTGCGACCAGTCCCAGGCACCGGTCTGCGGGCTGAGCACCAGGCTCGGTTCGGCCGCCGGGTTGAAGGTAATACGGCGCAGCACTTCGCCTTCAGGGGTTTGTTCGGCATTGTATTGCGGCAGGCTGGCGTCCTGGGTCGCTACCTTGACCACATCAGCGGGCCGTACAAAGTTGAACAACGTTTGTTGCCCCGCAGGCGCAGCCAGCAAGGGCGCGGCAAACAACAAGGCAAAAACAGCGGGCAGCGTGCGAATCATGTGAACAAGGTTCTCCCAAACGGCCGATGACTGGCCTGATGACGTGAAGCAATGGTGAGATAGACCACGAAGTGGGCGATTTCGCCCACGGTGGCTTATGAAATTTCCCGCCGGAACGGCGGCAAAGCATTCAGGATAGCTTTGCCGTAGCGCTGGGTGACCAGGCGCCGGTCAAGCAAGGTGATGGTGCCGCGATCTTCTTCGGTACGCAGCAGGCGCCCGCAGGCCTGGACCAGCTTCAGGGAAGCGTCCGGCACCGAGATTTCCATGAACGGATTGCCGCCCCGGGCCTCGATCCACTCGGCCAGCGCGGCCTCCACCGGATCATCCGGCACCGAGAACGGGATCTTGGCGATCACCACGTGCTCACAGTAGGCGCCCGGCAAATCCACACCCTCGGCGAAACTGGCCAGGCCGAACAGCACGCTGGAGTCGCCGCCATCCACCCGGGCCTTGTGCTTGTTCAGGGTTTCCTGTTTCGACAGGTTGCCCTGGATAAACACCTGCTTGCGCCAGTCACGGTCGAGGCCGTCGAACACGTCCTGCATCTGTTTGCGGGACGAGAACAGCACCAGCGTGCCCCGAGAGCCTTCCACCAGCGACGGCAGGTCGCGAATGATCGCCGCCGTGTGGGCCGGCGCATCACGCGGGTCGGCCTTGAGGTCCGGCACCCGCAGCACACCGGCGTCGGCGTGATGGAACGGGCTCGGCACCACGGCGGTGACGGCCTTTTTCGGCAGCCCGGCACGCATGCGGAAGCGGTCGAAGGTGCCCAGGGCGGTCAGCGTAGCCGAGGTGACCAGGGCGCCGTAGGCCACGTTCCACAGGTTGCGTCGGAGCATTTCCGCCGCCAGGATCGGGCTGGCGTTGACCTCGATATCAAACAATGCACCGCTTTCCGACAAGGTCAGCCAGCGGGCCATGGGCGGGTTGTCTTCCGGGTCTTCGACGGTAAAGGCCGTCCACAGCTCCCAATTACCCTGGGACCGGGACAACAGGCTGCCAAACAGCGGGTACCATTCTTCGGCCTGGTTGCTGGCGATGCCGATGTTGACCTCGCCGTCCATGCCTTCCTTGAGCAAATCGGTGAGACGGGTGAACAGGTCGGTCAGGCGCGAAAAGCCCTTCTTCAGCTCAATGCCCATCTCGCGCATGTGCTCGGGAATCAGCCCGCCGACGAAACGATGACGCGGCCGCTCGCGGCCTTCCACGTCTTCGCCGGGCTTGAAGTCTGCCACCTGCTCGCAGGCGCTGAACATGAATTGCTGCTGGGTCTTGATCTCCCGCGCCAGCTCCGGCACCTGCTCGATCAACTTGCCCAGGTCGCCCGGCAGCGGGTGCTGGGCAAGCAACTTGGTGAGGTTCTTGGCGGTGGTTTCCAGCCAGTCCGCGGTGGAACGCAGCCGCGTGTAGTGGGCGAAGTGGCCGATGGCCTTGTCAGGCAGGTGATGGCCTTCGTCGAATACGTAGAGGGTGTCGCGGGGGTCGGGCAAGACAGCACCGCCGCCCAGGGCCAGGTCGGCGAGGACCATGTCATGGTTGGTGACAATAACGTCGACCTTACCCATGCCTTCCCGGGCCTTGTAGAAGGCGCACTGGCCGAAGTTGGGGCAATGACGGTTGGTGCACTGGCTGTGATCGGTGGTCAGGCGCGCCCAGTCGGCGTCTTCCAGGGCGTTGGGCCAGCTGTCGCGGTCGCCGTCCCATTTATTGCCCGCCAGTTTCTCGATCATGCTGGTAAACAGCTTCTGACTGACCTCATCGACTTCGATCTTGAAGCCTTCTTCTTCGAACAGCGAAGCCGTGGCGGTTTGCGCGTGGCCTTCCTGCAACAGCACGTCGAGCTTGGACAGGCACATGTAGCGCCCACGGCCCTTGGCCAGGGCGAAGGTGAAATTCAGGCCACTGTTGCGCATCAGGTCGGGCAGGTCTTTGTAGACGATCTGCTCTTGCAGGGCGACGGTGGCGGTGGCAATCACCAGGCGCTTGCCGGCGGCCTTGGCAGTAGGGATCGCCGCCAGGCTGTAGGCCACGGTTTTCCCGGTACCGGTGCCGGCCTCGACGGCCACCACCGCAGGGTCGCCACTGCGCCGGCCTTCGTCGTCGGTGTCGATATCTCCGAGGACCTTGGCCACTTCGGCGATCATCAGGCGCTGGCCATACCGCGGTTTCAAGCTCTTGGCTTCGAGAAAACGCGAGTAGGCGCCCTGGATCGTGGTTTTGAGTTCAGTGCTGATCATGGATAGTCGGGCGCAAAAAACGCTGGATAAATTTTCAGTGGTTCGGATCGGCCGCTATCATACCCCGCTAATTAATCCCGCGCAGAACGGAGTACCCCAATGACCGTGTTTAGCCTCGCTTATACCCTGCATGTACTGGCCGCCCTGATCTGGGTCGGCGGTATGTTTTTCGCCTGGATGATCCTGCGCCCCGCCGCCATGGCCGCGCTGGACGGGCCTGCCCGGCTGAAACTCTGGGTGAATGTGTTTCAACGTTTTTTTGTGTGGGTCTGGGTCGCGGTGCTGGTATTGCCGATCAGCGGTGTCGGCCTGCTGCAACTGCGCTTCAGCGGGTTTGAGACCGCGCCGCGTTATGTGCAGGTCATGATGGGGTTGTATGTGGTGATGACGGCGCTGTTTATCCGGATCCAGGCGTTGAAGTTGCCTGAGTTGCGCACGGCGGTGGCGGCTGAAGACTGGCCGGCCGGGGCGGCGGCGCTGGGGCAGATTCGCCGGTTGGTGGGGATTAACTTGATGGTGGGGTTGGTGCTGGTGGCGATTGCTTCGGCACGGCCGATGTTCTAGGGCACCCCATACCCTGTGGCGAGGGGCTTGCTGTGGCGAGGGAGCTTGCTCCCGCTGGGCTGCGTAGCGGCCCCAAAAAAAGCGGGAGCGCTGCGCACTCCAGCGGGAGCAAGCTCCCTCGCCACAGCAAGCTCCCTCGCCACAGGTAAAGCATTAAAGCCGTTGAACAGTCACAGCACCCGCAGGCCCCGCTGGCCCCGGCTGACCTTCCAACCCGGCCCGGCCTTTCTCGCCGCCATCGGCGCGGTACACCAGGCAACCCTTGGACTGCCCGCCTTTACCCGGCTTGCCCGCCGTGCCCGCCAAACCACCGGCACCGCCGTCCACCCAGACCTTGATCTTTTCCCCCGGGAAGTCTTGCGGCAATTCCACTCGAACCTGCGCACCCGCCGCACCCGGCAGCCCGTCGCCACCGTTGTCGCCATTGGCACCGCGCCCGGCCGAACCCCAGGTGCAACCCGGGTCTTCGCCGTTGGCACCGTCCAGTCCGGCATAACCCTGGGCGCCCGCGCCGCCACGGGCATCCACCGACAGCTCATCGGCCGTCAGCGAATTGATGCGCAACACCAAGTCACGCCCAGCCTTGGCCGGACGTTCATGGGTACCGGGCGCACCACGCGAGGTGATCTGACTGCCATGCTCCAACTGCGCCTGGCGCACCTGCAGTTGCAGGGCGGTGCTGCCGGGCACGATGGCGATACGTGCTTCGCGGCCCAGGTGCAGCTCATCCACCGTCACCTGGGTGATATTTGAGGGGATCAGCAAGGTGCCGTAATCCGCCACCTCCAGCCGCTCCAGTTGCAACACGCTGCTGCTGTTGGGCAGGCGCATCAACGAGTTGGTGTCAACGCTGACGCTCTGGGCCAGGGCAATGGGGCTGACCAACAGGGCCAACAGAAAAACCTTACGCATGATTGGCCTCCTTGTTTACATCATTAACCGGTGCCGGCGCCGAAAGGCTCTGCACATGGAACATACCCACCAGCAGGATCTGCAAGCGGTCACGCCAGGGATGGGCACGATTTTTCACGCTGCCGTTGAACAGCAGCAATTCAAGAAGGTGGGTCAACAGCAACAGGCTGCCGGCCAGATTGACCAACAGGTGGAACGGGTTGATCAGCGGCGAGAACAGATTGACCACCACCACGACCCAGAACAGCAACGTCAAAAACTTCCCCAGCCCCCAAAACACCTTCATCCCGCACGCTCCCCTTGCACATTATTCTTTGGGCGCACAGTAACGACTTCTACAGGCGTTGTGCCAGTGAAGGATTAAAAAATTGATGAAGGGGCCCCCGTGGATCCCACGGGGGCGTTGAGGCTTTGTCAGCGGTTGATCTGAATTTCCACGCGGCGGTTCAGCGCGCGGCCGTCAGCGGTTTTGTTATCCGCCACCGGATGGCTTTCACCGGCGCCGGTCACCGAGACAAAACTGCTGCGCGGGATGCCGGAACTGACCAGGTAGTCGGTTACCGAGTGAGCGCGTCGTTCAGAGAGCTTCTGGTTGTAGGCGTCTTTACCGACGCTGTCGGTATGCCCGCTGACGCGCAGTTGCGCACTCGGGGCCTCTTTTTTCAGGCGGGTGGCGATGGTGTCGAGCTTGGTTTTATCGGCGGCCGTCAGCTTGGCGGAGTCGAACTCGAAGTGCACGTCACGAATCACGATGGTCTCTTCCTTGACCACCACCACTTCTTCTTGAACCACGGCTACCGGAACCGGTGGGCAGCCATTGGCATCCACCTGCACGCCTTTTGGCGTACCCGGGCACTTGTCGCGGCTGTCCGGCACGCCGTCGCCGTCTTCGTCACCGTCGCCGTGCACCCAGCAATAGGCGCCGGCCATGCCGCCAATCAGCAACGCACCATAGCCCGCATAGGCAGAGCTTTCAGTCGCGCCGATGGCAGCACCGGTCACACCGCCAACCGCGGCGCAGGTGGGCCAGTCGGTTTTTTGCAAGCCTGCGCAACCTGTCAATACTCCGGTTAGCAGAACCAAGGGTAGAGCTGTCCGCATGATGCTCATCTGACTTTCTCCTGAGGGGATCGGCGGGGGCCGACGAGTGGAGTAAAGACGGCTCTTTTCATCTGCGCCAGCGTGTCACACCCCTGTATTCATTGGGCCCGGCTGTTTATTCTCGCCGCCCGCTCTAGGCCCGCACGCTCAGGCAGGCTAGTCTCTACGGTCCTGATGTGAGGATCTTCGATGACCGCCGGTATTTCTGCCCGTACACCCCAGCAAGCGCTCGCCGCGCTGCTTGATCTACACGCGCCAAAACGCCTGCTTTTATTGGGTGCCAGCCAGTTCCCGGCGTTGGATGCGTTCAAGGAGGCCCACCCGGATACCGTAGTGTCCTTTACCGAGCCCGGCCCCTTGCCCGCCGACCTCGCCGCCCAGCGTTTCGACCTGGCGCTGGTGGTCGATTGCCTGGAACACCTGTCAAAACCTGCGGGCCTGACCCTGCTGGGGGGCATTCGCAACCTCAATGCCAGCCGCATTGCAGTGCTGGTGGACCTGGCCGCCTGCAACTGGAAGGACACCGACTTCTTTTCCCTGGCCCTGCAAGCCAGCGAGCGTTTCCAGCGTGACGATCAGGTTTTGACACTGTTTACCTATGATCTGCTTGACTATAAACAGGTGCCGGATTGGCTGAACGCCCGCTTCTGGGCCAACCCGCAAAACTTTGGCAAGTATTGGTGGTAACCCGATGAGTACATCCATTTGCCCCTGCGGCAGTGGCAACCTGCTGGATGCCTGCTGCGGCCATTATCATGCCGGCCACCCGGCTCCTTGCGCCGAAGCATTGATGCGCTCGCGCTACAGCGCCTATGTATTGGGCCTGGTGGACTACCTCGTGGCCACCACGTTACCTGCGCAACAAGCCGGGCTGGACACGGCCGCCATCGGTGCCTGGAGTTCCCAAAGCACCTGGCTGGGCCTGACAGTGGAAAGCTCCGAAGTGTTCGGCGGCCAGCCGGAACACGCCTTTGTAACCTTTACCGCACGCTGGCATGACAGCACTGGCGAACACAGCCACCGCGAGCGCTCATCGTTCGTACAGAACAATGAACACTGGTACTTCATCGACCCGACAGTGGACGTGAAGGCCGGACGCAATGACGCCTGCCTGTGCGGCAGCGGGCAGAAATTCAAGAAGTGCTGCCACAATTACCTACAAGACCAGAGGTAAGGCAATCTCCAGCATGGGCAAAGTTTTCAGTTACATCAGATTCAGTAGCGCAAAGCAGTCAGCAGGTGACAGCTACGCCAGACAGGTGAAGGCGGCAAAGGCGTTCTGCGACGAACACAGTCTTGAGCTTGCCGATCCCCGTGATTACCTTTTCTTCGACGCTGGCCGCAGTGCGTATAAAGGTAGACATCTCGACGACACGGGCGAGTTAGCCCGATTCTTGACCTACGTTGAAGACGGCACGATTCCAGCGGGTAGCTATTTAGTAGTCGAATCTCTTGATCGCTTGTCGCGTGAGCGAGTGCGTGACGCCCTCCCAAGGTTCCTCGACCTGCTAGCCAAGGGCATCAACGTTTACACCAGCACGGACAAACGTTTGTACACCCGCGATTACAATGAAATTGACCTGATCATTTCGATCATCACCATGTCGCGTGCGCATGAAGAAAGTGCCACCAAGGGAAAGCGTGTTTCATCAGCCTGGAGAAACAAGCAGAAGGACGCCCGCGACTCTGGCAAACCCTTGGGCAAGCTTCGCCCGTTGTGGTTAGATGTAACCCCAGAAGGCTACATGCTGAACCCTGAGAGGGCTGATGTAGTTCGCCGCATCTTCGCCTTATCAACCAAGGGTCACGGCTCACGCATCATCGCTGCGACACTGAACCAGGAAGGCATCCCCGCATTCAGTGCAGGACGCAAAAACTTCTCTGGTCTGTGGGGGTTCTCAACCGTACGTCACATCCTCGACAGCAGGACATCCCTCGGAGAGTATCAGCCGCATGTCTTCATAGACGGTAAGCGGACTCCAGATGGCGCCCCCATCAAGGGACAGTTCCCGGCTGTCGTCACTGAAGATGAGTTCTACCTGGCCCATGCCGCCCGCTCCTCACGCAAGACACACAAAGTCACTCGCACCACCACTAATTTCAACGTGCTTGCGGGCATTCTCAATTGCTACAAATGCGGATCGGCTATGCACCTCCAAGGTCAGCATGGCCGTAAGTATTACAAGTGCTCCAGATCGACCAAGGGCCTGTGCAATATGGGCATCATCAGCGCCCCTCGCTCTGAGGCTGTTTTCAAAGAGGTGCTAGCCAAAGTTGATAGCCTGTCACTGGTGCAAGACAGTTCGGGCAGCTTGCGGAAATCGCTACAGGTAATCGATGGCCGTATTTCTGAACTCAAAGCGCGTCAGGACGAAGCAGAAGCCTCGCACATGGAGCATCCATCGCGTATCAGTGCAAAGCTGCTCAGTGAACTGGAGTCCAGTATCACCGCCCTAGCAGATGAGCGTGCAACCCTCTCTGAGCACTTGGTAGCGGACAGGGTGATAAACAAAGATGACTTTTTTGAAAAGCTCGACCTTGTGACGTTCGAAGGGAGAGCAGCGGCTAACAACCTGATCAAGCGGCTTGGTCTTTTCATCTTCGCCAGTAAGAACGGCAGAACAGATGAGACGTACTGGGTCAGCAAGAGCAATGCTATCCCCACCCCATTCAGTTCAGAATCCGAAAGCCTGCTCTTCTACTTCATACACGAAGGCGCCAGCATCCGCTTCGAAGCCATGTATGACGAATATGTCGATCTGCAAGTTACTCAGGGCGACATGAATGAAGTGGAAGCGATCTTTGCCAAAACGGAATCATGGGACGATTTACCCCCCCACCTCATGGCAATGTGGAAAGCCAAACATGGAGTAGTCGAAGCAGATGTAACTGGAGAGGCAGCCGACAACAGCCAGCCAGCAACAAGAGCCCCCGTCTAACCTGAACGAGCCGCCAGCCTCGATTAACTGAAGGGTTGACGGCCTCGAGAACCCGTGAGAAACCATCTATAAACCCAAGCATAACCTGCATTGGATTCATCATGCTCTTAGCATTAACTGTCGCTCCGTTCAGTGTTTACGGGCTTACATGGCTGTCTGGACTAAGCAGGAGGCTTTCTCTCCCACACAAAACCGGTTTTGTAAGGATTGGATATAGAGGTGGTTAAGGCTTCGCGAGTGCGACACACCTACATCATTCTATTCGAACACGCAACAACTAAGACTTGACAAATCAGGGTGACTTGAGCGACAATTCAAAACTCAACCAAACATCCGAACACATCCCGCACCCATACAGTGCCAGATGATCGGTTTTGTGCTGTCTGAGATTTCACAAACCTAACCGGCAATACCCGAGGTACCGCCAATGAAATGAACTTAATTAGGAGAATTAACAATGGAGTTTGAACGTCCAGCTTTTACCGCAACATCCTTTCTTCACGTCGATGGACTGTTGATCAGTTCAGAAACCGGCGAAATCTTCGGCTATGACGATAAACCCTCGTTGTTCTCCGAACACCCTGACCACCAACCCGAACTGAACAAGTGCCGGAGTGCTGACGATCTCAGTGCGCTCTTGAAGCACGTTGACCGACGCAAGCTCCCACTACATACGCTGCATTCACTGATCGATGCACAAGACAATGCTCATGGCGTATGGCGTAGTACAGGTGTGGATTTTCGTATCACCCGGCCGATGATGAATATCCTCCGCACGCTACACGGGCTAGTTCAGTTCCGTAACGTCATCATCATGCCTCAAGCTGATCTGGCGAAAGCACTGAACACAATAGAATCCAACCTGATGAAAAAGCTAAAAACCTTGACTGATACCAATATGGTAAGGGTCAATACATCAAAGAAAGGTGATATACGCAAGGGTGAGATCAAGCTTACCATCAACCCGCGACTCATTTTCAGAGGACCGGACAAGGCCCGCGACCGTTATATAGCCGGTTGGTATCGCCCAACTGGCTACCTGCATACGGACGCTCTTAGTCCTTTTAGTGCGGAAGAATGTGTCGCCCTAGCTGCGTAGTTTCACGTAACTTTTTTAAAAAAGCTACGCGAGAAATGACCTGTAAGCCTTTAAATCCAAGGGGAACGAGAAAGTCCTATCATAATAAAGAGTTTCTTCGGCGACTACCGTCGAAGGAACTATGCCGTAAGCGAAAGCTTACAGTGTATTGAGCACGATCAAGCGAAGCTTGGATAGCCATACACAACTGAAATCGGTCAGGGGTCATTAATGAACGAAGTGAAGACCCCAGAGAAAGAAGAGTACTATCTGAACTTCGTTCAAGACATAGCACGATCAAAACGAAACCTGCGATATCTTTATAGGGGCGGATTCATGAATGAATCAAATCCGCCAGTCACTTCCCTAGTAGGATTATTCTTCGGCTACGCCGTGCATATATTTGACTTTAATGCTACGCATTGCCTGTGCTAACGCATTGACACAGCCACCATCACTTCAACACAAAGAACGCAGCCACAGTAACGACGATTACGACTATCACAAATATCTGATCGCTACGCGATTTGCTATTAGCATCATCTGATTTTACTCGCTGGTATGCTTCGACATCACTCAGACCTTGCAACTTGTATTCCATAATCTGGCTGATCTGTCTATCGATCTTGCGGTTATGACCATCATTGCTCCGTATCGTGATACCCCATACCAAGAGCCACACCCCAAATGTCGGAATGCACAACAACAGGTGCAAGATGTGATTGGTGGTCTTCTTCTGAGTAGTCAGTACGAAAATTTGCTCGTTCATCATCCATCCTTGCAGGAGTGCTATTCAAGTTTCGCTTTCGGTGCGAGCGACTACCATAGGTAGAAGTAAAGGAACACGACCACAAGAACAAAAAAAATCACTCGCCCTTGAAACACGTCAGAGTTCAATTGCTCATTTTTGATCTGCTTGTAAGTATCGGTATCACTCAAGCCTTGCGTCTTGTAGTGCATGATCTGATTGATCTGCATGTCCAGTTTTTTGTTGTGGCTGTCATTGCTCCGCATGGTGCCCCCCCACACGAACAACCACAGACCTCCAGTCAGAAAGGTCATGATCACGTGCAAAATATGGTTTGTGTTCTTCTTCTGGCTGGTGAGTAGAAACAATTTTTCGTTCATGGGCATCCCTGTCAGGTGCTAGCTGGGTGAGCGACGAGGATACCAATGTATCAATTAGTGTGTCATCAGATGGTGTGTTCACGATTGGGTAGCATCCGACCATGATTCGAGAATGCAACCAAATCAGAATCTGAGAAAGGGCTTCGGCCAACGAATCCGAGAGCTACGCACCAGTCAGGGCTTCAGTCAGGAGGCTTTCGCTGATCGGTGCGGGTTCGTTCGGACGTATATGTCGCGAATTGAGACGGGCACAGCCAACCCCAGCCTAGATGCGGCAAAGGTGCTTGCTGATGGACTTGGAATGACCTTGTCGGAGCTGCTACAAGGGCTCTGACGACCTCCAAAGACAAACTCAAGGAATGAGCCGTGCCAGATAATACAGAAGCCCATGTAGCCACAGCAGACGTTCTAACCCTCCTCTTTCACAACCAGCACGCGCTTGCAGCAGCGATTGAAGAACTGGCCCTGTGGGCTAAAGCCAGCGGCTCAGGTGAGGCCCATGAGCATGCCCTCGCTGCAATGGAGACTCTAGATGCGAACGCTTCCGCTATCACCGCTGGAATTTTTAAGCTCCGGCAATAGATGCCGCTGAGACGGCACAGGTCGACTTAAGTTAAATACTTCGCGAGCAGCCGCACAGCAAATAATTTTACCTGTGCGGCTCCTCCTCAAAATAACGTCTCTAAAATAAAACGCTAACAAACCCAAAAAGAATCAAGATTTTATATAGTCAATAAGCGATCGAATTTTTCCATCAGCAAAATTATCTGTCAGAAATCTAAAGACACTATCCTGATACTCTGAAGTTATGACGTAAAATTTATCGACATTCTTTTCAACTAGAACCTCAATCAAGCCATACTTAAGTAGCAAATTAAAATTTCGCTTCCCTAGCTTTTCTACTCGATCAGAAAATGTCATGTAGATCATTTTTTGATCAACAAATGACGACCCTTTGTAGAAGCTTCTCAAAAACCTTTTAAGCTCCGACTCACAAAGCGCCTTGTTACTCTTCGCTGACCCAGTAACATAGGCTACTGTTTCATTTAGGTCCCCGAGCTTACATGTACTATCAAACATTTCTGGATCAAAGCTTTCAGACGTATACGTACCACCGGTACTCGAAAACTCACTGTAATAAAACTTTGAGTCTGTAAATTTCGAGGTTACAAAATTTTCATAGCTGAAAAACCCACTATTCCAAACTTGCATATTTGAAAAATCTAGCGAGGGGAAATCGCCATATATAAATAGGCTCTCTAATTTGCCAGTCGTCTCTAGATCTGGAGCAAGCTGATATATATCTCTAATTTTTCTAGACAAATCCTTTCTAGAAAACTGTCCACTTTTAGCGTACAAACTTAATAACGAACCGATGGCTTTTTTGATAGATTCTATCTCTTTTGGCTCTACTTCCTTTCGAGCCAAAACGCTTCGTGCTAGCCTAATCATCTCTTTTGCTGAGCTGTGAAACTCATCCATTCTACGACAAAAATAGTTAACCACTTCAGAAACAGACTGCTGATCTGCCGACTTCGAACTAGCTAAGCACTGGATCATATCCTTACTGAAAGACGCCCTCAGTATCCCCGCAATCACGTACAAGGATTTAAAATAGTCATTTAGGAAATGATATCGAAACCTGAGAATGTCACCATCTTGTACAAGTAAAGGATTCACAACAACTTTCGAAAATAACGTATCGGCACTATCATCAAAGTAAATCATAAGTTTTTCACGAAGCTTCTCAACTGGCATGGATTCACCATACTCAACAGCAAGCTCTGAGAAAAGATCGATAAACTCTTTGGTTTCTAGCTCAATATCATGGCGGGTTTTCTCTCTCCTCAATACTGAAAATATCATCAAGTCAGTTAGCGTAGAGTTACAAGCGTAATCCTTATCTTCCGATGCTATCTCAAAAGATACTTTCTCACTATTTTCCAGTTGCTCTTCAAAAATCGTGGAAATAATATCAATGAAAAACGGAACGATTCGTTTGTGTCTATCCCCAAACTTCTCCATCTGCTGAATATACTTACTGAACATTTCAGCAACTTCTTCAGCCTTATGATATCGACCAAATCGCTTTCTAATATATTTTTCCCTTGAGCTTTCATCAAATCCTAGCAACTCATGACAATGAATACCAACCTCATCCAGAGCGATACTTTCGATAAACGCCATATTTCGTGAGGTAAGCAGAACCTGGCTTCTACCCATCTGCTGGTGTGACTCATGGATCGAAGTCAAAAACGCTGACAAATCGAATCTCTCTTGCAGAATAGATACAAACTCATCCAGCCCATCGATAACAATAATAATCCGTCCGCAGAGCAAACATAACTCAAACTGATTGCGATCATACACTGCCTCCATCTTTCCGATCTGCGTATAGAGTTCGTATAGATCGTAGACGCTTTTAATCTCAATGTTAGATAGCAACTCGACAGAGAGGTTGTTTCGAAGCGACTCAGCCTTAATGAGAATTACTGAGCTCCCCCCATCCAATTTTTTATTAAGAGCAATTGCCACCTCGTGGCACAAAGTACTCTTCCCCATTCCGCCAGTTGCGATAACTAACTGCCCGGAAGATATGCTCTCCGAGGAAAGCTTATCAACCAAATACGTTATTGCAGAATCACTTTTTGCCACCTCGCCAGATGCATCTTTCATATGCAAGATAGTCTGATCAGTGTAAAATTTATTAGCTCTAACTAGAGAGGAGGTTCTTAGACTCTCATCTATACAGTACTCCCACACAAACTCGGAGTACGTCAACTCCGCAACTTTTATATCTAAGTTGTTTTTCTGAATTGTGCGCTGGACAAGTGACTCATCCCCTTTCGAGGGTCGCAGCAACACTAACTCCTTAATCTTTATGTTTTTCTCTTTGACAATTTCGCAGAACCGCCCAACCGTCTGACCAATCGTGATATTGGGGTATAATATTAAAAAATAAGAACTAAAGGGATTTTTAGCTTCCCACAATTCAAATTTTACTCTATTGCCAACCGAATAATCTGTTCCCGCTGCCGAATCAATAATAGCCGTTCGCTTAGAGTAATTTAGCTTTAAGATATCTTCAGCACGAGTAAAAGTATAATTTTGAGCACCTTGCTCGATTGACTTATTCTTCTCTGGCCTTGCGGTCTTCGACGTCTTAGTTAAAGACTTTAGAAGAAAGCTAAGGCTTTTTTGATATAAGTCATCTTCATGAAAGTCGATCCTAAATTTACCTTTGAGATAAAATGGCGTACTGTATTTTTCTCGAGAAGCAACTAAAATTTTGCTTGGTCCGCCACCTTCAGACTCTTCCCAATGTCTAATAGCCGTGAGATATGTTTCTATACCCACACCACCTGTACGACTATCTGCTTTCTGCCGATAAATTTCAGTTGTCACAACAATGATTATATCCGCCTCTTGAACAGACCTCTCCATAAACAAATTTTTATCAGAAAAGTTGTCGAGATCGAACATATCAAAAGTGACATGCAGCTCCTGAAATTGATCTAGATCACTTGCTAATTTCTGCACCCAAGCGCGATGATCTTCGCCATCCCAACTGTAAGAAATAAATACATTTATGGGTTTCATATTTTTCATCAGTCCCTGAATGGGTGCAAGATTTCGCCAAATGCAAGGCGTCCAACAGCTATCGTTACACACACAGGGAGACTGATGCCATAGTGACATGATCTACCAACGTGATCCCGCCCCTCTAGAGCCACCAGCAAGCCTGATATCACATGCATTACCAATGGATTACTCCCCAACGATCCTAACCACCCTAGATGCTTTCAAATGGTATACCTCCTGCTGGGAGAGTATCGAAGGCATACAACCCAGAGAAAACCAACTCTGTTGACTCGCACATTTTAGTGTGATCGGAATCAGTGAGTAATTTGGATTTATCATTTCTGGCAATGGTCGTTCTGCGAATTGACAAATACAGGGTTCAACCTGACAATGAACTCAAAGCCAGCCCATCAAGGATCAGCAAATGAAAGTAGTCGCCTACATTCGAGTCTCCACGAAGGGCCAAGGTGATAGTGGTCTGGGCTTGGATGCTCAACGCGACTACATCACTCGTGCTGCTGATCAGAATGGATGGCAGATCGTTGGCGAGTTTATCGACGTGGTATCGGGTAGGCTGGCAATCGAGGATCGCCCTGAAGGTGCAAAGGCACTGGCTCTGTGCAAGGAGCAGAACGCGCAGTTGGTAGTTGCCAAGTTGGATCGACTCTCACGCTCGGTCCATCACATCGCAAGACTGATGGAGCAGGCAGAATTCAAAGTCGCCACCATGCCGCAAGCAAAGACCTTTGAACTCCATCTATTTGCAGCATTAGCCCAACAAGAACGTGAGTTCATCGCGAGCCGTACTCGTGAGGCTCTGGCATCGCTGCAGAAGCGTGCTGACGATGGTGATGCCGTTGCGGTACAGAAGATCAACAACCGCTCTCAGGCGCTCGCCAAAGGCCGTGCTGTCGCTGACATTACAGTCGCCAATGATCAACGCATGAAGAACGTGAACGCACATCAAGCGGCGGTACAACCCCACCTACTAGCATGCCTGTACAACAAGTTAACTACACTTCAGGCCGTAGCTGATTGCCTCAACGCCAAAGGCTTGCGTACGCCCCGTGGGGCCACGTTCACACCAACCGCAGTACGTCGCCTCATGCTTGCTTTCAACGTCTCGTTCTGAGGCTGTGAGAGCTTCAGAGCGCCATTGTTATTTTGTATTTCCGCAGCTTTCTAGTTGAGCCAGGAGCACAGTGTTAAGCAATGCTGCGTGGGCGACCGTTTTCCAGAAGACCCAACCCCGCTTCCTGAAAAGTGTCCATAAAATTTTGGGCGGGGTTTAGTTTCGCACAGGAAGGCCCAGTCTTATTTTTCTGGCTGAACGTCAGAGCGACATCAAAGTTGCTCACTTCTCACGGCGCGGGGATGGTTTTGTTACCAGAGACAGTGTGAAGGTTTAATTAGACGACTTATTATGATCGACAAACTTTTTTATGTCCGCGTAGGGCACGTGCGTTTGCCCATGAAAGAATCCTCTCTCCATTGCCAGATAAAACTCCTTTGGATCAGACAGAAACCTCTTCACCTTTGGCCTGATTAATCTTATTAACTGGCGATTTGAGTAGCCCGCTTTCGCCACCTCGCTATCAATCATCTGATTCATGATCTCTTGCTTATGTTTCGCACTATAATGATAGGTGTAGAAGCTGCAGATTTCCATATAAAACCACTCACCCGCAATGAATCGTTTAAACCTACCATCGAGGTGTGTCAATGCTTTATCGAGTGCACCAGTTGAAACAACTTCCTTATAGAAAGGCAAGAGTGATTCCTGTGTCGTTCCTGCTTCAATCTCCTGATTAGGTGCAATTAGAAAGTGAAAGGGACATGGTAATTTAATATCCACAGACTCACTTAACTTAAAGCTTTCGCACGATGCAAGTATTACGGAAACGTTGTTGTGTGAGGCTGCATTCACCGGAGCAATTAGCGCAGCCAATTCGCTCCATGGTATATATTCCTTGCTAGCGGAGAGCCACAAACCTTTCTCTTCGTCGCCATGACACTCGAAGTGCAAGGCCGGAAGTAACACACCTGCTTTGCACTCGTGCTCTATGGCTTTCAAATGAGCTACAAGCGTAATCCTGCTTTTTACAATGTACCGAGTGCAGTAGTTGTAACGACCTATGCTGTTGGCAAAATCAGTGACATCCTCATGCAGTCGTCGCCCTGTCTGACTTTCGCCTTCGCTTAGGCCATCAAAAATGAATAGCTGATTGTTGCCACAGACTGCGGTATAACTTATCGCAACGACCATATGCAACGCTCCGCAGTGATCACAACCTATTGCATATCTTCTAGCAGTTTCTTTGTAATCACTTCTTGCTGTATCCAGCTAACAGTAATCTGAATTAACAGCTTCAAATCTTTTATGTCTTTACCTTCCCACTTTCGCACGTAATGGGTTTCATCATTCCCAAGCCAGATTGCTCGTTTAGCACACTGTTTAACATTCTCATTTGAAACGAAAGCTTCAATAACCTGTGCAATCGGACGTATTTTAATATCTTCTTCTTTGTCAGGATTTTGAACGACGCAATAGTCTTTAATCAGATATTCTAGAGACTTCCTGAATCCCACACCAGCTATCTCCCCCAAACCATACGCCTCGGCTTGAAATGCCTGGTTATAAATCTCCGCAAACTGTGGTGATATGTCCGCAACTTCCTGTACAACAGCAACAGATTTAGGAGTGCGTGGCAGCAATGACACTAAGAAATGGTGCCCTTTCATCCTATCCCTTCTGTATGACGCTATAAACATTCTCCTACAGTCGCTTTTGGGGCAGGTGAATAGTACATCCGCATCATCATTATCACTACATGTAAGACCCGTTACAAAATTTGGATTGATACCAATATTGCATATCGGACAGGTATCCGGCAGCGAATCTACGCTGATATGCTCTTTCCCACCATTAATTAAAAGCCTATCCATACTTACCCCAAATCAATCAAACCAGTTAGTATGTAAGTCACGCCGTAATCTAAATTTATAACCAGATTTACCTCGTAACACACTCAGACTATCCGCAATCATTGCAAACCGCCATCAGCTGCCTGTGTGGTGACCTCTGAGGAGTACTGAAGGCCCAAATGGCACAGAAAATACTGCTAGTTTGAAGGCTCATTCACCGGGGAGTATAGGAACAATGCCTATCCGTCGAAGCAGCAATCTTGACGTCAACGCTGGCGTCGTGCGGCTCACAAAAGAGAAGCTAGCAGGCTTCCTTGATGAAACAGAGCTTGCTCAGACACAGGTCAAGCTTGTCGCAGGAAAAATCAGCTTTGAAGCCCCTGAATCTGTCCTAGAAAAAATCAGACAGAATTTCGGCCAGCCAGCCGGTTGAACTGGTCTGGTAGTGTTTTGTTGCAGAAATTCAAGAAGTGCTGTTCCAGCTACCTCTGACATTCATTGATACCCGGTAGGCTCGCGCTTGCTATGCTGACTCTTCATACGGAGTAACGGCATGGTTTCTCAGGCGCGGGTATTCAGGACTTACAGTCTTCTGCTGGCATTGATGCTAGGGCTTTCCGGCTGCGCGTCCTGGTTTGCCGACGACGCGCCTGCCCCCGAGGTCCGGCTGGTCAAGGTCGACCCGGTGCGGGTCAAGTTGCTGGAGCAGAAGTTCAAGCTGTACTTTCGCGTGGATAACCGCGACGACAACGATTTGACCGTGCGGGGCCTGGTGTACAAGGTCAGCCTGGGCACGATGGTGCTGACCGAGGGCGAGTCCAATGAATGGCTGACCGTACCGCCCCATAGCCACGCTTTTTTCCGGGTTTCGGTGCGTACCAACCTGTGGCCACAAATCCGCGATGTGGTCGATATGTTGAAAAATCCTCGGGAGCCCGTGCCCTATCGTCTTGAAGGCGAGTTGAAAACCGGTTTATTTATCGGGAACGACGTGCAGGTGCTGCGCAATGGCGAGATAATCCCCGGCGATTTTATTCCGGAGCGACATCGATGACTCAGCAACCCCATGTCCATGGTCCTGACTGCAACCACGATCACGATCACCATGATCACGACCACGGCCATGTCCACGGCCCGAATTGCGGCCACGCTCACCAGGAGCCGGTGCGCAACACGTTGAAGGACGTGGGTCGCAACGATCCATGCCCGTGCGGCAGCGAGAAGAAATTCAAGAAGTGCCACGGGGCTTGATACCTGTGCGATAACCACCTTTTGTGATGAGGGACTTGTTGTGGCGAGGGAGCTTGCTGTGGCGAGGGAGCTTGCTCCCGCTGGAGTGCGCAGCGCTCCCGCTTTTTTTGGGGCCGCTGCGCAGCCCAGCGGGAGCAAGCTCCCTCGCCACAACAAGCTCCCTCGCCACACTACCTCCCTGATCACAAAGTGCTGACTCAGCCTTGAGTTTTGCGCTGAAACTGCAACACCACCTCCAATCCCCCGCCTTCCCGATTGCTCAAGCTCAACCGCCCGTCATGGGCACTGGCAATCGTATGCGCGATGCTCAACCCCAGCCCGTAGCCGCCGGTTTCCACATTGCGCGAGCCTTCCACCCGGTAAAACGGCTCCATCACCTGCTCCAGCTGTTCCTGGGGAATCCCGGGACCACGGTCGCTGATCACAATCCTTAAGCTGTCCGCCTTGTCCTCAACCCGCACCACCACCTCGCTGCCATAACGCACTGCGTTCTCCAGCAGGTTCTGCACGCAACGCTTGAGGCTGCGGGCGTACCCCGGGAGCGGCTGTTTGGCTCGCCCTTCTATCGTCACCGTCTCACCCACATCCTGAAGGTCTGCCTGCAAGCTTTGCAGCAAGGCGTTGATGTCGATGTTCTGGCGTTTCTCGTTGATTTCGCCGCTGCTGACGAAATCCAGGGTGCTGGACACCATGTGTTCCATTTCTTCCAGGTCGCTGCGAAAACGCTCCTTGGTGCGGTTGTCGTCGAGCATTTCCGTGCGTAAGCGCAGGCGTGTGATGGGAGAGCGCAGGTCGTGGGAAATCGCCGCCAGGAAACGCGTGCGCTCGGCGATGTTGGCGATCAGCCGCTGCTGCATGGCATTGAACGCCTGGGCGGCGCGGCGCACCTCGGTGGGGCCGTCGACGGCCAGCGGTGGCCGTTGAATGTCCCGGCCTAGCGCTTCAGCCGCCTTGGCCAACGCATTCAGCGGGCGAATGGCCAGACGAACAGCCACCAGGGCGATGATCACCAGCACCACGACCCGCAGTAGATAAATCCGCATCACGTAGTCGAATAACAGGTCCATCGGCGAGGTACTGGTCCAGCCCTGCTCTTCGGTGGCCTCCACCTGCAACCAGCGCCCGTCCGGCAAACGCAGGTCAATCAGGAACTGCCCCACCACCGGTTTGGAACCGAGCAAGGTCGAAAGCCCCGCGTGCTGGCCTTCGGCGTCCAGCAACTTGAGGCTCAACAAATGCAGGTTCTGCGTGTAGCCGGTCTTCTCCGAGAGCACTTTATTCAACAGACGCTCGGTGGACTGGTCGCTGTCGCTGATGCGGCTCGGCACATCATTGGCCTGATCACTGAGCGTCAGGCGAAAACGCGGTGTATCGAGCATCTTGATCAGCACATCAGCCTGCGCCGGATCGCTGTGCACCAGCCGCACCACGTCCGCCAGGCGCGTGGCGATCAGCCGGCTGGGGATTTCCAGGACCTGGCCGTGGCGCATGTCGTACCAGATGCTGCTGGTCAGGGCCTGGGCCGCGAGCATGCCGCTGACCAGGATCAGCACCAGCCGGCCAAACAGCGAACGCGGCAGCAGTTTCACGATTGCAGCGCCACGTCGTCGGCGGTGAGCATGTAACCCTCGTTGCGCACGGTCTTGATCAGCCCGGCCGGCAATTGCGAGCGCAAGCGGCTGACGCACACATCAATCGAGCGGTCGAACGGCGTGCTGTCCTTGTCGAATACGTGGTTGAGCAAAAAGTCGCGACTCAGCGGCCGGTTGGGGTGCTGTAACAGCAGGCGCAATACCCGGTAATCGGAGTTGCCAAGGCTCACCACCACACCTTCCGGCGAGAGCAGTTGGCGTGCCCGGGTGTCCAGTTGCCAGCCGGCGAAGCTGATGCTCGGTGCTTCATCCAGCCGCGCCCGGTCCGGAAAACTCTGCACCCGGCGCAGCACCACCTTGATCCGCACCAGCAACTCCCGCGGATCGAACGGCTTGGGCAAGTAATCGTCGGCGCCGATTTCCAGGCCGACAATCCGGTCGATCAGCGTGCCCTTGGCGGTGAGCATGATCACCGGCGTGTTGGAGCTCACCCGCAATTCGCGGCACAAACTCAGGCCGTCTTCGCCGGGCAGCATCAGGTCGAGCACGATCAGGTCAATGACATTCAGCGCCAGGCGGCGGCGCATTTCCTTGCCGTCGCCAGCGGTGGACACCTGGAAGCCGGCGTCACTCAGGTAGTCACACAACAGCTGGCGGATTTGCGGGTCGTCATCAACGATCAACAGGTGGTCTTGCTTGGCCATGGGGCAATTCGTCCGAAACTCAAAAGGCAGGAGATAGCCGAAACGTCAGCGAGGCGTACGCGCAAATGTAATGGAATGTTGTGGGAAGCGGTAATCGCGCATCCACATTACAAAGCCACGGCGTGGCGGCCGGTATCGGTCTTTAGACTACCGAATCTAAATGAGATTAATTGTAATTTAGCCTAGGTCACTCCGAATGCCATTGCCTTCCCCTCGCGCCTTGTCGCTGCCCTCTACCCTTGCGCCGATGTTCGGCCTGCTTGCCGCCGGCAGCCTTTCTCCCACCGCCTGGGCCGATGCGCCGGTGGCAGCGTCCAACGATTCGGTGCTGAGCCTGCCGGAAATCAAGGTCGACGGTGAAGCCACCTCCACCTTCAAGGTCGACCGGGTGACCTCGGCAAAAATCAGCCAGCCGCTGCTGGATGCCCCGCAAAGCGTGACCATCGTCCCGCAGCAGGTGCTCAAGGAGCAGAACGCGCAAACCTTGCAGGAAGTGTTGCGCAACGTGCCGGGCATTACCTTCATGTCCGGCGAAGGCAACCTGGGCTGGGGTGACCTGTTTTCGATTCGCGGGTTTTCTTCGGAGCAGAGCCTGACCGTCGACGGCGTGCGCGATGCCGGCCAATCGACCCGCACCGACACCTTCAACCTGCAACAGGCGGAAGTGTTCAAGGGCACCGGCTCGATCGAATCCGGCGTTTCCGCCGTAGGCGGCAGCGTCAACCTGGTGAGTAAAGAGGCGCATCCGGGAGACGCCAACAAACTCTCCGCCGGCATCGGCACCGACAGCTACCGCCGCCTCACGGGCGATTTCAACAAACAGTTGAACGACACCACCGCCCTGCGCATCAACCTGATGAAACACTACAACCAGGTGGCCGAACGCGACGACGTGGACTACGACCGCTGGGGCATCGCGACGTCCCTCGGCTTCGGCCTGGGCACCGACACGCGCCTGTTTATCGACACCTTCTACCAGAAGGACGACAACACCCCGGACGGCGGCGTGCCGATCCAGCGCGGCACCGACGGCGACCGCATGCCCGGCGTGAAGCGTTCGAACTGGTACGGCGATTCGCACCTGTACACCCAGCAAACCAAAACCACTTCGCTGACCACCCGCTTCGAACATGATTTCGAATGGAACGAAGCGACCCTGAAAAACCAGACCAAGTGGGAGCGCACCGACAATTTCGCGGTGCTTTCACCGGCACGCTTCTTTGCCGCCAACGCCAATGGCCAGAAAACCTGCACCGGCACGCGCTGTGCGACCTTGGGCTATACCGGCGTAGGGCCGATCAGCCAAGTCCCCGGCAGCACGGTAAATGCCTACCCGGGATACACCAACAGCGGTAACACCGCCTACGGCATTCTGCGTGGCAGCGACTTCGGCCAATCGACGCGCTACACCATCCTCGACAACCAGACCGACTTCGCCTTCAAGCTCAACACCGGCGGCCTGGAACACGCGGTGGTCAGCGGGCTTGAGTTCTATCACGAGACCTACGGCGGCCTGAAACGCAACGCCGAAGTCCCGGCCGGCGATCTGTTCTTCGACATGAACGACCCGAACCACAGCTTCGCCAGCACCACCGTGACCAAGGGCGAAGGCCAGCCGCGTTCGGTGATCGACAACGCCGGCATCTACCTGGGTGACACCATCACCCTGAACGAACAGTGGCAGGTGCTTGGCTCCCTGCGCTACGACAACTGGCAGGCCAAGACCACCCAGCGTGGCCAGGCATCCGTCGACAGCACCGACGGTGCCGTGAGCGGACGGGTCGGCGCGGTTTACAAGCCTTTGCCTAACGGCAGCATCTACGTGTCCTACAGCGAAGCGGCACAACCCTCGGCCCTGGGCGCATCGACCAACAACCAGATCTACGGCGCCGCCAGCACCAGTAACTACACCCCGGCCATGTCGAAAACCTACGAAATCGGCACCAAGTGGGACATTGCCCACGACCTGCTGAACATCACCGCCGCGATCTTCCGCACCGAACTGGACAACTCCTGGGAATACCAGGACGGCGAAACCGCCCCGGTCCGCGCCCTCCCGGCCAAACGCGTAGACGGCGTGGAGCTGGGCCTGCAAGGCAATATCACCCCGCGCTGGACGGTGTACAGCGGGCTCTCGGCGCTCAAAAGCACCCAGACCAAGGGCGCCAACAAAGGCGAGGAAGCCAAGAACGTTCCCGACCTGACCGCCAACCTGTGGACCACCTACGCCGTCACCGACGACCTGAGCCTGAGCTACGGCGCGCAATACGTAGGACGCCGCCGCTACAGCGACAACAAATACGTCGGCGGCCTGAACAACAACAGCAGCTACGCCACCGGCCCGTCCGGCGTCTACGCGATCTACACCCGCGACCACGAAAAGGCCCCCGGCTACTGGCTCAACAACGTAGCCGCGCAATACAAAGTAACCAAGCAAACCACGGTCAACCTCAACCTCAACAACGTGTTTAACAAGTTCTACTACAGCCAGATCGGCGCGTCCCTGGACGGCTTCCAGCTCTACGGCATTCCGGGCGCCGGGCGCACACTCACGGCCAGCATCGACTATGAGTTTTAAGCCGTGCTGATCGAAATCCCGGCGCTGTTGAGCGCCGATGAAGTCGAGGTGGCCGTCGCCACCTTGCTCCATCAGCCGTGGGTCGACGGCAAAGTCACCGCCGGGCAGCGCTCGGCCATGGCGAAAAATAACCGGCAGTTGCCCGAAGACGCTCCGGTAGCGATTCGCCTGGGTGAGCAGATTCTGTCGCGGCTGTCGGACAACGCGCTGTTCATGTCCGCCGCCCTGCCGAAGAAAATCTACCCGCCGTTGTTCAACCGCTACAGCGGCGGCGAGGCCTTCGACTGGCATATCGACAATGCCATTCGCGGCCTCAAGGGCGTGCGCGAGCGCGTGCGCACCGACATTTCCGCCACCTTGTTCCTGGCCGACCCGGCCAGCTATGACGGCGGTGAACTGGTGATTCGCGACACCTTCGGCGAACACGCGGTGAAGCTGCCCGCCGGGCACTTGCTGATGTATCCCGGCAGCAGCCTGCACAAGATCAACCCGGTCACCCGGGGCGAGCGCATCGCCAGTTTCTTCTGGATCGAAAGCCTGGTGCGCGAAGACAGCCAGCGCCAACTGCTGCTGGACATGGACGTGGCCATTCAACGCCTCACCGCGCAACACGCCGACGACCACGCGCTGCTGCAACTGAGCGGCGCCTATCACAACCTTTTGCGGCGCTGGAGCGATGTCTGATGCGCCGCCTTCACCTGGAGTTCTCGCCATGCTGAAACCCCGCAACTTCCTCAAGCTGGGCGCGCTGTTTGCCGTGCTGATCCTTGGCCACGCCGAAACGGCCGCCGCCCATGAAGTCACCGACGTGCTGGGCCGCAAGGTCGACGTGCCGGACCACGTGCAGCGTGTGGTGCTCGGCGAAGGCCGGCTGATTTCGGCCTTTGCCTTGCTGGACAAGGACGCGCCGTTCCAGCGGATTGTCGGCTGGCAGAATGATTTGAAGCTGCTGGACGCCCACACTTACAACGCCTACGTGGCGAAATTTCCGACGGTAAAAGACATCCCGCTGATTGGTCAGGCCTCGGAGCAAAGCGTCAGCGCCGAGGAAATTCTCTCGCTGAAACCGGACCTGGCGGTGTTCAGCATTTCGGGCCACGGCCCGACTGAACACAGCCCGGTGGCGGACGTGTTGGCCAAGGCGGGGATCGCGGTGTTGTTCGTCGACTTCCGCATCAACCCGGTGCAAGGCACCCACAGCAGCATGACCGCCCTGGGTCAGGCCCTTGGCCGGGAAACCCAGGCCAAGGCGTTCCTCGACTTTTACGACCAGCACGTCAAGGTGATCACCGACGCCGTCGCCACCTTGCCGGCCGGGCCGCGTCCGAGCGTGTTCCTGGAATTGCTCGCCGGCGCCTGGCAGGCACCGGGGCACACCACCGGCAAGAGCGGCATGGGTGAAGTGATCAAACTGGTGGGCGGGCGCAACATCGCCGCCGACGTGGTGCCGGGAGCGCTGGGGGACATCAGTGTCGAGTACGCGCTGAAGGCCGACCCGGATGTGTACGTGGCCACCGGCAATCACAAGCCTGGGTTGATTCTGGGGGCTGGCGTGAGCAATGAAGACGCGCGCGCCGCGTTTGACAGCGTGCTGGCACGCCCGGAGTTCGTGAACCTTCGGGCGATTCGTGAGGGCAATGCCCACGGCCTGTGGCATGACTTCTACAACTCCCCATACAACCTGCTGGCGATTGAAGCGCTGGCCAAGTGGATCCATCCGGAGCTGTTCGCCAAGCTGGACCCGCAGGCGACCATGGAAGCGATGAACCAGCAGTTCCTCGGCATGCCGCTGCAGGGTGCTTACTGGATTGATGGCAAGGCCAAGTAACCAAGGCTCACACCCCATTCCCTGCCTGGACACGGTTCCTGTGGGAGCTGGCTTGCCTGCGATAGCGGTGTTGGATTCACCATCGCCATCGCAGGCAAGCCAGCTCCCACACTGACCGAGTACCGACAGGGATTTTCGTCGTTTTCAAGGCTGCGAATCCAATGACCACTCAAACCCTCGACCTCGCCACCGCCAGCCAGGGCTATCGCCGCCTGCTCGCGCGCCGCTGCTGGCTGCTGGCCCTGCTGGGGGGCGCGCTGATTTGCGCGATCCTCGTGGACCTGGCCAGCGGCCCGTCGGGCATGGGCCTTGGCGCCCTGCTCGACGGTTTGCTGCACCCGGCCCACTTGAGCGCCACCGACCAGGTGATTATCTGGAACGTGCGCCTGCCCTACGCCTTGATGGCGGTGTTGGTCGGTTGCGCACTGTCGCTCGCAGGCGCCGAGATGCAGGCCATCCTTAATAACCCGCTGGCCAGTCCGTTCACGCTGGGGGTTTCCTCGGCGGCGGCGCTGGGCGCATCCCTGGTGATTGTGTTTCCGGTGACGACGCTGTGGGTGTCGGCCAATACGGCGATTTCCATTTCGGCGTTTGTGTTCGCTGCCGCCTCGGTCTTTTTGCTGCAAGCCATGTCACGCCTGCGCGGTGCCGGGGTGGAAAGCCTGGTGCTGTTCGGGATTGCGCTGGTGTTCAGCTGCAATGCGGTGGTCGCCCTGTTGCAACTGGTCGCCACCGAGGATGTGCTGCAACAACTGGTGTTCTGGACCCTGGGCAGCGTGACCCGGGCCAACTGGGACAAACTCGGCATCCTCGCGTTTGTGGTTGCAGTGGTCATGCCCTTCTCCTTCGCCGCCGCCCCGCGCCTGACCTTGCTGCGCATGGGCGAAGACCGCGCGCAAAGCTTCGGCGTCGACGTGAAACGCCTGCGGTTTTTCTCGTTGTTGCGCATCAGCCTGCTGTCGGCCACCGCCGTGGCGTTTGTGGGAACCATCGGTTTTATCGGCCTGGTAGGTCCGCATATCGCGCGGATCCTGGTGGGTGAAGACCAGCGTTTCCTGTTGCCGGCCAGCGCGCTTGTCGGCGCATTACTGCTGTCGCTGTCGTCCATCGCCAGCAAGCTGATCATGCCCGGCGTGATTGTGCCGGTGGGCATCGTCACCGCACTGGTGGGCGTGCCGATTTTCGTGTTGCTGGTGTTCAAGCGCGGGAGGCAGTTATGAGTACGGGATTATCGATTCAGAACGCCCACGTCAGTTATGGACGGCGCCAGATTGTGCATGACTTGAGCTTGCCGACCCTGGCCCACGGCAGCCTGACCGCGCTGATCGGGCCGAACGGTGCGGGTAAATCGACGTTGTTGCGGGCGGTGGCCGGGCTGGAAAAGATGCAGGGCGTTGTCAGGTTGGGTGACTTGGACCTGACGAAAATGTCCGTTGCCGAGCGCGCCCGACGCGTGACCTACATGCCGCAGAACCTGCCGCCGGGCTTGAGCCTGAGCGTGATGGAAAGCGTGATCGCAGCGCTGCGGGTGGCGAACGTCGAGGGCATTCCGCTTTCAAGCGACGCGTGCATGCGCGAGGCGTTTGATGCGTTGCATCGGATTGGCATCGCTCATCTGGCGGATCAGCTGTTAAGCACGTTATCCGGCGGCCAACGGCAACTGGTCAGCCTGGCGCAACTGATTGCGCGCCGCCCGCAGGTGATGCTGCTGGATGAGCCGACCAGTGCGCTGGATTTGAACTATCAGTTGAAGGTCATGGATTGCGTTCGGGGTTTGGTGCGCGAGCACAACCTGATTGCGGTGGTGGTACTGCACGACATCAACCTCGCGGCGCGTTATGCCGACCATATCGCAGTGCTGCGCCAGGGCCGGCTGCATGCCAGTGGTGCAGCGGATGACGTGCTGGATGCGGCACTGTTTGCCGAAGTCTATGGCGTGCAGGTGCGCATCGAGCGCTGTTCGCAGCAGACGTTGCAGGTGTTGGTGGATGGTGCGGTGGCTTAACTGCCGACAAAAACCTCTGTAGTGAGGCGGTTGTTGTGGTGAGGGGGCTTGTCCCCCGTTGGGCCGCGCAGCGGCCCAGTACAGCCAGCGCGCTCTTTCAGTTAAAACGCTGAGGCAGGTCTTGGGTCTGCTTCGCAGCCCGGCGCGGGGCAAGCCCGCTCACCACAGGAACGAATTTCCATATCGATAGACCCAAATGTTTCATTGAATTTTCGTCACCCTAACATTACCTATACCTACAGGCATTCGCTCAAGCGTCACCACCCTTGGAGAGCTTCATGATCGACCTGTATTACTGGACCACCCCCAACGGTCACAAAGTGTCGTTGTTCCTGGAAGAAGCCGGTCTGCCTTACGAGGTGCACCCGATCAACATCGGCCAGGGCGAACAGTTCAAGCCCGACTTCCTGAAGATCGCCCCCAACAACCGCATTCCGGCGATCGTTGATCAGAACCCGACCGACGGTGGCGCGCCGATTTCCCTGTTCGAATCCGGTGCGATCCTGCTGTACCTCGCGGAAAAAACCGGCCAGTTCATTCCCCAGGACCTGCGCGGTCGTCAGGAAGCGCTGCAATGGCTGTTCTGGCAAATGGGCGGCCTGGGCCCGATGGCCGGGCAGAATCATCACTTCAGCCAGTTCGCCCCGGAAAAAATCCCCTACGCGATCAAACGCTATGTGGATGAGACCGCCCGCCTGTATGGCGTGCTCGACCGGCGCCTGGCCGACCGCCAGTTTGTGGCCGGCGAGGAATACAGCATTGCCGACATGGCGATCTACCCGTGGATCGTTTCCCACAAGTGGCAGAGCCAGAAGCTGGAAGACTTCCCACACGTAGAGCGCTGGTTCAACCACATCAAGCAACGCCCCGCGACGGTGCGTGCTTATGAGCTGGTGCAGAAGGTCAATCCGCCGAAATCCTGAGTGACACAGCCTTCCTGCACCTTGTGTGGGAAGGCTGCCTGAAAATAAGCATCGCCTCCCGCTTGCGTCGTTTCGCCGCGCTCACTAACGTAGCGCCTTTACTGACGCTACCCCCCGCAGGAGCTTTGCCATGGCCTCGCCAGCCCTCTCACATTTTCTTCCCCGGTTCGGCGTTGCCGCGGCCATTGCCAGTGCCTTGGGCCTGGCCGGTTGCCAGTTACAAAGCACCCAAGACACACTGCCTCCGGTTTCCGGCGTGCAGCCCATCAAGGGCCTCGCGCAGAACGTTTCCGTGCGCCGCAACAGCCAGGGCATCCCGCTGATTGAAAGCAGCACGTTCCATGACGCGCTGTTCACCCTGGGCTATGTGCACGCCAGCGACCGCATCACGCAAATGGTCACCCTGCGCCTGCTGGCCCAGGGCCGTCTGGCGGAAATGTCGGGGCCGGACGTACTGGATGTCGACCGTTTCATGCGGGCGGTCAACCTGCGTAAAAGCGCTGGCGAGCTGTATAACGCTTCGTCGCCACGCCTCAAGCGCTTCTTTGAAGTGTATGCGCGCGGGGTCAACGCCTACCTGTTCCGCTACCGCGACAAGCTGCCGCCAGACCTGGCCCAGAGCGGCTACAAGCCCGA
This sequence comes from Pseudomonas sp. ADAK13, assembly GCF_012935715.1. NCBI lineage: Bacteria > Pseudomonadati > Pseudomonadota > Gammaproteobacteria > Pseudomonadales > Pseudomonadaceae > Pseudomonas > Pseudomonas sp. ADAK13. The sequence goes on along the minus strand of NZ_CP052860.1, from coordinate 3,577,669 downwards.
ATACTGGAAGCCGGAAGACTCCGCGCTGCTGTTCTGCCTGCTGAATTTCAGCGAGTCGACCAACTTGCAGGAAGAGTTGTCGTCGTTGGTGCTGGCGCAAAAAGTCGGCGCCGACAAACTCGCCTGGCTGACCCCAAGCTACCCGGATGAACCGTTGCCGGTGGCCGAGTCCGACAAGCTCAAGGGCATCAACCTGGGCCAGATCCCGGGCCTCGCCGCGCTGACCAGCCTCAGCGAACACCTCGGCACCTTGAACACCCTGGGCACGTCCAGTTCCAGCAACTGGGCGATCGGCCCGCAGCGCAGCCGCAGCAACAAGAGCCTGCTGGCCAATGACCTGTCGACCTCGATGCAGGCGCCGTCGCTGTGGAACTACGTGCAAATCCGCTCGCCGAAATACCAGGCCGCCGGTGTGTCGATCGCCGGTTTGCCAACCCTGCTTTCCGGCTTCAACGGCAAGGTGGCCTGGAGCATGAGCCAGGTCTCGGGCGACACCCAGGATGTGTTCCTGGAGAAGGTCAAGCGCCAGGGCAACGCGCTGTATTACGAGAACAACGGCAAATGGCTGCCGGCCATCGTGCGTAACGAAACCTACTTCGCCAAGGGCCAGCGGCCGATTCGCGAAGCGGTGTACGAAACCCGCCACGGGCCGCTGCTCAACAGTGCCCAGTCGCTGAACAGCGGCTACGGCCTGGCCTTGCAGACCGCCGACTTCAAGGACGACAAGAGCCTGGACGCGTTCTTCGACCTGTCCCGGGCACAAACCGCCGGTAAAGCGTCTGACGCCACCCGGGAAATCCGCGCGATTGCCTTGAACATGGTCTTCGCCGACGCCAGCAGCATCGGCTGGCAAGTCACCGGGCGCTTCCCGAACCGCCGTGAAGGCGAAGGCCTGGTGCCGTCGCCGGGCTGGGACGGGCGTTTCGACTGGGACGGTTACGCCGACGCGATGCTGCACCCTTACGATCAGGACCCGACCCAGGGCTGGATCGGCACCGCCAACCAGCGCACGATTCCCCGCGGCTATGGCATGCAATTGTCCAACTCGTGGGCGGCGCCGGAACGTGCCGAACGTATCGCGCAACTGGCCAGCAGCGGCAAGCATGACAACCGCAGCATCATCGCCATGCAGTACGACCAGACCACCACCTTTGCCGCCAAGCTCAAGGGCATGTTCCAGGCGCCGGGTATGGCCCAGCCGCTGAAACAGGCGATCGATGGATTGCCGGCAGCAGACCAGGCCAAGGCGCGGGAAGCACTGGGCCGCCTGATGGCCTTTGATGGGCGTCTGGCATCCACCTCCGCCGACGCGGCGATTTATGAGTTGTTCCTGCAGGAAAGCGCCAAGCAGATTTTCCTCGACGAACTCGGCCCGGAAAACAGCGCCACCTGGAAAGCCTTTATCGGCAACGCCAACCTGTCGTACTCGGCCGTGGCCGACCACCTGCTGGGGCGCGAAGACAGCCCGTTCTGGAATGACGCGCGCACCGGACAGAAAACCGACAAGCCGGCAATCCTGGCCCGCAGCCTGGCCGCAGCGATCACCGCGGGCGACAGCGCATTGGGCGCCGATCACAAGTCCTGGCAGTGGGGCAAACTGCACAGCTACACCTGGAAGAATACCAGCGGCCAGACCATTCGCGGCCCACTGGCAGCGGGTGGCGATCACAACACGCTGAACAGCGCGCCGTACAGCTGGGGCCAGAGTTTCGACACGACCCAGGTGCCGGCGCTGCGGATGATTGTGGACTTCGGCCTGGCGGAACCGATGATGGGCCAGAGCGGCATCGGCCAATCCGGCAACCCGGCCAGCCCGAACTACGCCAATGGCATCGACCCGTGGCTGAAGGCGCAATACCTGAGCTTCCCGATGCAGCCGCAGAACTTTGACGGGGTGTATGGGAAGACACGGTTGACGTTGGTACCCGGCAAATAACCCGGTCCCCCTGACTCAACCGAATCAAAATGTGGGAGCGGGCTTGCTGTGGTGAGGGGGCTTGCTGTGGTGAGCGGGCTTGCCCCGCGCTGGGCTGCGAAGCAGCCCCATCAATCTGTGGTGAACCCGACGGGGGACAAGCCCCCTCACCACAGCAGGCCAGCTCCCACATTTGATCGCATGCATTCCGATAGAACTTCTCCGCTCATCCCCGCCTCCTAATTAACAAGCCCATCTCCACGGCACGCCCATGGACCTTGTTATCGCCCGGCCCGAAGGCCTCTACTGCCCCGCCGGGGATTTCTACATCGACCCCTGGCGCCCGGTGGAACGCTCAGTGATCACCCACGCCCACGGCGATCACGCCCGCACCGGCAACCACCATTACCTGGCCGCCGCCCCCGGCGAAGGGATCCTGCGTTCGCGCCTGGGCCAGGACATCAACCTGCAAACCCTGGACTACGGCGAAACCCTGCGCCATCACGGCGTCACCTTGAGTTTCCACCCCGCTGGCCACGTGCTCGGTTCAGCCCAGGTGCGCCTGGAATACCAGGGCGAAGTCTGGGTCGCCTCCGGTGACTATAAAGTCGAGCCCGACGGCACCTGCGCACCGTTCGAACCGGTGCGCTGCCATACGTTTATCACCGAATCGACCTTCGGCCTGCCGATCTATCGCTGGCAGCCCCAGGCGCAGATTTTTGCCGGGATCAACGACTGGTGGCAGGCGAATATCGCCGCCGGCAAAGCCAGCGTGTTGTTCTGTTATTCCTTCGGCAAGGCTCAGCGAATCCTCCACGGCATCGACGCCAGCATCGGCCCGATCCTCAGCCATGGCGCGGTCGAGCCGCTGAACCGTGTGTACCGTGAAGCCGGCATCTACATCCCCGAAACCCTCTACGCCGGCGATTTCAAAAAGACTGATCCCCTGCTGCGCCAAGCCCTGATCATCGCCCCGCCCTCGGCCGGCGGCAGTACCTGGATGCGCCGTTTCGGCGACTACAGCGACGCGTTCGCCAGCGGCTGGATGCGCCTGCGTGGCACCCGGCGGCGACGCGGGGTGGATCGCGGCTTTGTGCTCTCGGACCATGCCGATTGGCCCGGGCTGTTGTGGGCCATAGAGCAAACCGGCGCAGAACGGGTGATGGTCACCCACGGCTCTGTAGGTGTGTTGGTCCGGCACCTGCGGGAAAAAGGCCTGGATGCCCAGGGCTTCACCACCGAATACGGCGATGACGAAGAGGAAGTCGTGTCATGAAAGCCTTCGCCGAGCTGTATGCCAACCTCGACGCCACCACCTCCAGCAATGCCAAACTCGCCGCCTTGCAGGCCTATTTCCTACAGGCGCCAGCGGAAGATGCCGCGTGGGCGGTGTACTTTTTATCCGGCGGGCGGCCACGGCAACTGGTGCCCACCCGTTTGCTGCGAGACATGGCCACCGACGCCGCCGGCATTGAGCCATGGTTGTTCGAAGAGAGCTACCAGTCGGTGGGCGATCTGGCGGAAACCATTTCCCTGCTGTTACCGGAATCGCCCCACACCTCGGATGACGGCCTGGCGGTGTGGCTGGAAGAAAAACTCCTGCCCCTGCGTGGCCTGCCGCCCGAAGAACTGGCCGAACGCCTGCCCGCGTTGTGGGCACAACTGGATCAACCGAGCCTGATGCTGTGCATCAAGCTGATCACCGGCAGTTTTCGGGTCGGCGTGTCGAAGTTGCTGGTCACCCGCGCCCTCGCCGCCATGGCCGGGCTGGACAGCAAGCGCGTGGCCCAGCGCCTGGTGGGCTACACCGACCTGTCCAATCGCCCGACCGCCGAAGGCTATCTGAAGCTGATTGCCGCTGAATCGTCCGACGAACACGCACAACGTGGCGGACAGCCTTATCCGTTTTTTCTGGCCCATGCTTTGGCCCAACCTGCGGAGCAGTTCGATGCCTTGCTCGGTGCCCCCGCAGACTGGCAAGTGGAATGGAAGTGGGACGGCATCCGCGCACAACTGGTCAAGCGCGAAGGCCGCTTGTGGGTCTGGTCCCGGGGCGAGGAACTGGTCACCGACCGCTTCCCGGAGCTGCATGACCTGGTGCACAGCCTGCCCGACGGCACGGTGATCGACGGTGAAATCGTGGTGTGGAAAGGCTCGGTACAACCCTTCGCCCTGCTGCAACAGCGCATCGGCCGCAAAACCCTAAGCAAGAAAATCCTCGAAGACGCACCGGTCGCAGTGCTGGCCTATGACCTGCTGGAACACCACGGCGACGACTGGCGCAACCACACCCAGGCCGAACGCCGGGCGCAACTGGAGCAGGTAATCAGCGATTGCGATCAGCCGATGTTGCGGGCGTCGCCATTGCTGACCGGCGACAGTTGGCAGGCATTGGCGCAGCAGCGTGAGGCGTCCCGCAGCCTGGGGGTGGAAGGCATGATGCTCAAGGCGCGGGAGGGACTCTACGGCGTGGGCCGCACCAAGGACATGGGCGTGTGGTGGAAGTGGAAAGTCGACCCGTTCAGCGTCGACGCGGTGTTGATCTACGCCCAGCGCGGCCATGGCCGGCGCGCCAGCCTGTACAGCGACTACACCTTCGCCGTGTGGGACGGCCCGCTCGGCAGCGAACGTACGCTGGTGCCGTTCGCCAAGGCCTATTCCGGGCTGACTGACGAAGAAATGCGCAAGGTCGATGCAATTATCCGCAAGACCACGGTGGAGAAGTTCGGCCCGGTGAGCAGTGTGACGCCCAGTCTGGTGTTCGAGCTGGGCTTCGAGGGGATCGCCCTGTCCAAGCGGCACAAGAGCGGGATTGCGGTGCGTTTTCCGAGGATGTTGCGTTGGCGGCAGGATAAATCCGTGGATGAGGCAGACAACCTGGCCACGCTGCAAAATCTGCTGGCCTGACCCAAGCCCTTGTAGGAGCTGGCTTGCCAGCGATGGCGTCCGCAAGATCACCGCCTCATTCAGGAAACAATCGCCGGCAAGCCGGCTCCTACAGGGAAATGTTCCGCCCCACATTAGTGCATTCAATTTTTCATGCCCATTTTCGGGCATTTCCTGCCCACGCAACTTCTTAATCCCACCTTTTAAAACGACCATTCGGAACTATGGTGCAGAAATTGCTACTTGAGTCTGGTCTGACACCGTTCAGTAACAGTCCTAACCGCGCCACAAGCGCTTATCTTGGTTTCCAGGGATTACATAATGAAAAAAGCATTGCTGACCCTTTCTGCACTGGCTCTGTGCATGGCCGCCGGTTCCGCGCTGGCCAAGGAATACAAGGAATTGCGTTTTGGTGTCGATCCGTCCTACGCCCCGTTTGAGTCAAAAGCCGCTGACGGCAGCCTGGTGGGCTTCGATATCGACCTGGGCAATGCCATCTGTGCCGAGCTGAAGGTCAAGTGCAAATGGGTCGAAAGTGATTTCGACGGCATGATTCCAGGCCTCAATGCCAACAAGTTTGATGGCGTGATTTCGTCCATGACGGTCACCACAGCCCGTGAAAAGGCGATCGACTTCTCCAACGAGCTGTTCTCCGGCCCTACATCCCTGGTGTTCAAAAAAGGCGCGAACTACTCCACGCCTGAGTCCCTGAAGGGCAAAAGCGTGGGCTACGAGCAAGGCACCATCCAGGAAGCCTACGCCAAGGCCGTACTGGACAAGGCCGGTGTGACCACCAAGGCCTACGCCAACCAGGACCAGGTGTATGCCGACCTGACGTCCGGCCGTCTGGACGCTTCCGTACAGGACATGCTGCAAGCCGAACTGGGCTTTTTGAAGTCGCCAGCCGGTGCTGACTACGAAGTCAGCAAGGCCATCGACGACCCACTGCTGCCCTCCAAAACTGCGGTCGGTATCAAAAAAGGTAACAAAGACCTCAAGGCCTTGTTGGATAAAGGTATCAAAGCGTTACACGATGATGGCACCTACGCCACTATCCAGAAGAAACACTTTGGCGATCTGAACCTGTACAGCGGCAAATAATGCCTGGGGCGCCCTTCCTCTGGAGGGGCGCTTTTTTATCGCCATAGGTCCTGATTTATGTTCGAAGATCTTTTGCAAACCCTGGGGCTCAGTGCCTTTAGCTTGAAGGGTTTCGGCCCGCTGTTGCTGCAAGGCACCTGGATGACCATCAAGTTGTCGGTGTTTTCCCTGGCCGTCAGCGTGTTGCTGGGCTTGCTCGGGGCTACCGCCAAACTGTCCAGTTTGCCGTTCCTGCGGATTCCCGCGCAGATCTACACCACCTTGATTCGCGGCGTGCCCGACTTGGTGCTGATGCTGCTGATTTTCTACAGCCTGCAAATCTGGCTGACCGGCTTTACCGACTTTATGGAATGGGACTATATCGAGATCGACCCATTCAGCGCCGGGGTCATCACCCTGGGCTTTATCTACGGTGCGTATTTCACCGAGACCTTTCGCGGCGCGATCCTCGCCGTGCCCCGTGGCCAATTAGAGGCTGCTACGGCCTACGGGCTCACGCGCGGCCAGCGGTTTCGCTTCGTGACCTTCCCGCAGATGATGCGTTTCGCCCTGCCGGGCATCGGCAATAACTGGATGGTGATGCTCAAGGCCACGGCACTGGTGTCGATCATCGGCCTGGCCGACCTGGTCAAGGCTGCGCAGGATGCCGGCAAGAGTACTTATCAACTGTTCTATTTCCTGGTGATCGCCGCGTTTATCTACCTGTTGATCACCAGCGCGTCCAACTTCGTCCTGCGCCGCCTCGAACGGCGCTACTCCGCAGGCTCCCGGGAGGCAGTGCGATGATCGAACTGATTCAACAATACTGGCGCCCCTTCCTTTATAGCGACGGCCAGCACATTACCGGGCTGGCCATGACGATGTGGCTGCTCAGCGCGTCGATCTTCATCGGTTTTTTGGTATCGATCCCGCTGTCCATTGCCCGGGTGTCGCGCAATCGCTGGGTACGCTGGCCGGTGCAGTTCTACACCTACCTGTTTCGCGGCACGCCGCTGTATATCCAGTTGCTGATTTGCTACACCGGGATCTACAGCATCGCGGCGGTTCGCGCGCAGCCGGTGCTGGACGCGTTCTTTCGGGATGCGATGAACTGCACGATTCTCGCCTTCGCCCTCAACACCTGCGCCTACACCACGGAGATTTTCGCCGGGGCGATCCGCAGCATGGCCCACGGCGAAGTCGAAGCGGCGAAAGCCTACGGCCTGAGCGGCTGGAAGTTGTACGCCTACGTGATCATGCCGTCGGCCCTGCGTCGCTCGCTGCCGTACTACAGTAATGAAGTCATCCTGATGCTGCACTCGACGACGGTGGCCTTCACCGCGACGATCCCGGATATCCTGAAAGTCGCCCGGGACGCCAACTCGGCCACCTACATGACGTTTCAATCATTCGGTATCGCTGCGCTGATCTACCTGACCGTGACCTTTGCCCTGGTCGGTCTGTTTCGTCTGGCGGAGCGCCGCTGGCTGGCCTTTCTCGGGCCCAGCCACTAAGGAGCCTTCATGCGTCATCAGATTCATCCACTTGTGGCGCCGGTGCCGGGCACGGCGCGACAAATCCACAGTTTTCACTTCGGGCCGGAACAGGCTGAAGGCAAGATCTACATCCAGTCGTCGCTGCATGCCGACGAATTGCCGGGCATGCTGGTGGCCTGGCATCTCAAGGCGCGCCTGACACAACTGGCCGCCGCCGGCCGCCTGCGCAGCGAGATCGTGCTGGTACCCATCGCCAACCCGACCGGCCTGGAACAGGTGTTGATGGACATCCCCCTGGGCCGCTATGAGCTGGAAAGCGGGCAGAACTTCAATCGCCTGTTTGTCGACCTGAGCGAGGACGTGGGTAATCAGGTCGAAGAGCTGCTGGGGGATGATCCACAGCACAACGTCGAGCTGATCCGCGATGCCCTGACCCTGGCCCTTGCGGCACAAACACCGGCCACGCAACTGGAATCCCAGCGCCTGACGCTGCAACGCCTGGCGTGTGATGCCGACATGGTGCTGGACCTGCACTGCGACTTCGAAGCCGTGGCGCACCTGTACACCACCCCCGAGGCCTGGCCCCGGGTGGAGCCGTTGGCGCGCTATATCGGGTCGGAAGCCAGCCTGTTGGCCACCGACTCCGGCGGGCAGTCGTTCGATGAGTGTTTCACCCTGGTGTGGTGGCAATTGCAGCAGCGGTTTGGCGAGCGCTTCCCGATCCCGATGGGCAGTTTTTCGGTGACCGTCGAGTTGCGCGGCCAGGGCGACGTCAACCACGGCCTGGCCAGCCTCGACTGCCAGGCGATCATCGATTACCTGATTCACTTCGGCGCGATCAGCGGCGAGCCTGCACCGCTGCCGGAATTGCCCTACCCCGCCACACCGCTGGCGGGCGTCGAGCCGGTGACCACGCCCATGGGCGGCTTGCTGGTGTTCAGCGCCCTGCCTGGGGAATACGTGGAGGCCGGGCAACTGATCGCCGAAATCATCGACCCCATTTCTGACCGCGTAACGCCGGTGCATTGCCGCAATGCCGGCCTGCTTTACGCCCGTTCGCTGCGGCGCATGGCCACTGCCGGGATGGTCATCGCCCATGTCGCAGGCCTTGAAGCCTATCGCAGCGGCTACCTACTTTCGCCTTGAGGATGCATGCCCCATGTACAAATTGACCGTTGAAGGCCTGCATAAAAGCTATGGCGACAATGAAGTGCTCAAAGGTGTCTCGCTCAAGGCCAAGACCGGTGATGTGATCAGCTTGATCGGCGCCAGCGGCTCGGGCAAAAGCACATTTTTGCGCTGCATCAACTTTCTTGAACAGCCGAACGACGGGGCCATGACGCTGGATGGCCAGCAGATTCGTATGGTCAGCGACCGCCATGGGATGCGCGTGGCGGATGACGCTGAGTTGCAGCGCTTGCGTACGCGGTTGGCGATGGTGTTTCAGCATTTCAACTTGTGGAGCCACATGAGTGTGCTGGAGAACATCACCATGGCGCCGCGCCGGGTGCTGGGTTGCAGCAAGAAGGACGCCGAGGACCGGGCTCGTCGTTACCTGGACAAGGTTGGGCTGCCGGCGCGGGTGGCGGGTCAATACCCGGCGTTTTTGTCGGGTGGCCAGCAACAGCGGGTAGCGATTGCCCGGGCGCTGGCGATGGAGCCGGAGGTGATGCTGTTTGACGAGCCGACTTCGGCTCTGGACCCGGAATTGGTGGGTGAGGTGTTGAAGGTGATCCAGGGTTTGGCTGAGGAAGGCCGGACGATGATCATGGTGACCCATGAGATGAGCTTTGCCCGCAAGGTGTCGAGCCAGGTGCTGTTTTTGCACAAGGGGTTGGTGGAGGAACAGGGTGCGCCGGAAGATGTGCTGGGTAATCCGAAGAGCGAGCGGTTGCAGCAGTTTTTGAGTGGGAATTTGAAGTAGGGTTGGGGGGGATATCCGTTATTTCGGTAACGGCCACTTAGGGTTCCGCTCTTACAGCGGCTCACTTTTGAAAGGAGCCCAAAAGTAACCAAAAGGCTCTTGCCCCACCACTCGGCACCTCGCTTGGGCTCGGTGTGCCCTTGTAAGATTGTTTTCACCTGCTTCAGACCGTAGTGCCCTCTGATTTCGAGATCGTGAGTGAGCATGGGTCGGAGCAGGTTCCTTCCTAAACTAGTCCGAACGGTTGCCTGGGCGCAAAGCCCGATTCTGCAAGGTTGGACGTGAGGAAAACGCTATGGACCATAACTCTGCGTTCGTCGGAATTGATGTTTCCAAAAACAAGCTCGACTCATTCGTCAGCACTACTGGCCAAGTCGAACAGTTTTCCAATACTCAAGAAGATATCCAGCGTTTAGCTAAACATCTCAAGGCTCAGGAGCCGGTTTTGGTGGTGCTGGAAGCGACTGGTGGATATGAGCGGCTTGCCGCTGCCGAGCTTTGTGCTGCTGGATTACCCGTTGTTGTTGTCAATCCCCGTCAGGTTCGTGATTTCGCCAAGGCGACCGGTAGGTTGGCGAAAACCGACGCTCTGGATGCCCAGGTAATTGCGGAGTTTGCCCAGGCGGTCAAACCCGAGATTCGGGAGATGCCAGATGAACACGCTCGTGAACTGGCGGATCTACTGACTCGACGCCGTCAGCTCATCGATATGATCGTGGCGGAAGAGTCTCGACTGAAACAGGCGGTATTCAAGGCACTTCGACGGGACATCAAGGCACATATCGTCTGGCTTCAAAAGCGCCTTAAAAGCACAGACGATGACTTGCACGAAGCGATCAAAGCTTCGCCGGCTTGGAAGGCCAATTATGATTTGCTGCGCGAGGTATCGGGCGTTGGCAATGTGCTCGCACTTTCGCTGCTGGCAATGGTTCCGGAGCTGGGCAAGGTTAATCGCAAACAAGTGGCTGCATTGGTTGGTGTGGCCCCTTTTAACTGCGATAGCGGCCTCTACAAAGGACGTAGACGGATATGGGGTGGTCGAGCTGAGGTGCGAAGTGTCCTTTACATGGCTGTCTTGTCCTCGAAGAGCCATAACCCGGTGATCGAGAGGTTTTACAACCATCTACTTGCTGCAGGGAAGACGAAGAAGGTAGCGCTGGTGGCATGCATGAGAAAGTTGCTGACGATCCTGAATGCGATGGTGCGCGATCAAAAGCATTTCGCTGAAATGGCTTGAATTTCGACACGGTTGCTCACTCCGGTACTACTGCGCGGGCCGCCGCGACGGGGCGTCCCTGCCCCGTCGCGGCTAAACCGGCGTCCTGCCGGTTTACCCGCTCCGTACTACCTGCGTTCGGCCAGCGTGGTTTAACGGGGCGCCTAAGATCAAGATCAAAAGCAGATCAACAGCACAGCGGCCTACAGGCCGGCTTGAGTGGTGTGAAGCAAAAGCAAAATCAAAATCTAAAGCGGCCACGATCCCCTGTAGGAGCTGGCTTGCCTGCGATGGCATCGCCTCGGTGTACCTGAAAAACCGAGTTGTCTGCATCGCAGGCAAGCCAGCTCCCACAGAAAAGCAGAGCTGCATCAGTTTCAGATTTGGCTTTGGCTTTGGCTTTGGCTTTGGCTTTGGCTTTGGCTTTCGCTTTTGATCTGGCTTCTACCACTCAAGCCGGCCTGTAGGCCGCTGTGCTCTTGCTTTTGATCTTGATCTGACTGCCCCAATAAGCCCGAGGCCGAACGCAGGGATTGAGGAGCGGGTAAACCGGCAGGACGCCGGTTTAGCCGCGACGGGGCAGGGACGCCCCGTCGCGGCGGCCCGCGGAGCAATGCCGGAGTGAGGGAACGCCGAGCCTAGGCGAGGTGCCGACAGGCGGGGCAGAGCCCTTTGGTTACTTTGGGGCTTTTCCAAAGTGACCCGCTGTAAGAGCGGAACCCTAAGTAGCCGTTACCGCAGCAACGGATATCCCCCCAATATTCGTTAAACCTTTCCCCCCCAACAAAGGTCTCTGAAATACCCCCCCAGAGCCCCAAGCATGGCCAAATCCAGCAACTTCGCCAAAGACTGGTTCACCGCCAAAAACTGGAAACCGTTCGCCTTCCAGAAAGACGTATGGCACGCAGTCAAGGAAGGCCAGTCGGGACTGCTCCACGCCAGCACCGGCGCCGGGAAAACCTACGCACTGTGGTTCGCCGCCCTCAACCGCCTTGCCATCACCGAAACCACTCCACGCAAACGCAAAGCCCCCGCCGAACCGCTGACGGTCCTGTGGATAACCCCCATGCGCGCCCTGGCCGCCGACACCGCCCGTGCCCTTGAAGCACCGCTCCAACCCCTGAACATCCCCTGGACCGTCGGCCTGCGCACCGGCGACACCAGCAGCAGCGAACGCGCCCGACAAAGCCGCCGCCTGCCCACCACCCTGATCACCACCCCGGAAAGCCTCACGCTGATGCTCGCCCGCGCCGACAGCGAGGTCAGCCTGTCCCATCTGCGCATGGTGGTAGTGGACGAATGGCACGAACTGATCGGCAACAAACGCGGCGTGCAACTACAACTCGCCCTCGCCCGCCTGCGGCAATGGCATCCCGAACTGATTGTATGGGGCATTTCCGCAACCCTGGGTAACCAGGCCCACGCGCTGGAGGTGTTGATCCCACAGGGCGGCGGGATCAACGTGCAGGGGCAAACCACCAAGCGGTTGCAGGTCGATACGCTGTTGCCACCGGTGATCGAGCGATTTCCCTGGGCCGGCCATATCGGCCTGAAGATGCTGCCGCAAGTGGTGGCCGAGGTCGACGCCAGCAGCAGTTGCCTGGTGTTTACCAACACCCGCGCGCAATCGGAAATCTGGTACCAGGCGTTGCTCGACGCCCGTCCCGACTGGGCCGGGTTGATTGCCCTGCACCATGGTTCGCTGTCCCGCGAAACCCGGGACTGGGTGGAGCGCGCCTTGAAGGACGGTCAACTGAAGGCGGTGGTGTGTACGTCGAGCCTGGACCTGGGGGTGGACTTTCTGCCGGTGGAACGGGTGCTGCAGATTGGCTCGGCCAAGGGCGTGGCGCGCCTGATGCAGCGCGCCGGGCGCTCCGGCCATGCGCCAGGCCGGCCGTCGCGGGTCACGCTGGTGCCAACCCACAGCCTGGAGCTGGTGGAGGCCGCTGCCGCGCAGGACGCCATCACTGAACGCCGTATCGAGGCCCGCCAGTCGCCGCACAAGCCTTTGGATGTGCTGGTGCAGCACCTGGTGAGCATGGCCCTGGGCGGCGGCTTTGTCCCGGATGAGCTGCTGGCGGAGGTGCGTACCGCTTGGGCCTATCGCGACCTGAGCGACGAGGATTGGGCCTGGGCCCTGGGTTTCGTGCGCCATGGCGGGCTGTCGCTGACGGCCTACCCGGATTACCGTCGGGTCGAGCCGGACGAGCACGGCATCTGGCGCGTCCCCGATGCCCGGCTGGCGCGGCGCCATCGCATGAGTGTGGGGACGATCGTCAGCGATGCCAGCATCCAGTTGAAATTCTGGAGCAAGGGCGGCGGTGGCAAGACCCTGGGCAGTGTCGAGGAAGGTTTTATTGCGCGGTTGAAGCCGGGAGATGGCTTCCTGTTCGCCGGGCGCTTGCTGGAATTGGTGCGGGTGGAAAACATGACCGCTTATGTGAAGCGCAGTACCGCGAAAAAAGCTGCCGTACCACGCTGGAACGGCGGGCGCATGCCACTTTCCAACGAGCTGGCCCAGGCAGTGGTCGAGCGCTTTGATGCGGCCGCCCACGGGCATTTCCTCGGCCCGGAGATGCAGGCGGTGCAACCGTTGCTGGAAACCCAGCTGCGCTGGTCGGGCCTGCCGACCCGTGAACATTTGCTGGCCGAGGCGCTCAAGTCCCGGGAAGGCTGGCACCTGTTTCTGTATCCGTTCGCCGGGCGCCAGGTGCATCTGGGGTTGGCGAGCCTGCTGGCCTGGCGTGTCAGTAGGCAGCAGGCGGTGACGTTTTCGATTGCGGTCAATGACTATGGGCTGGAGTTGCTGAGCGCGACCGAGGTGGATTGGCCTGCGTTATTGAGCGGGGAATTGCTGAGTGCGGATCATCTGCTGGATGACGTGGCAGCCAGCCTGAATGCCGGTGAACTGGCGCTGCGACGCTTTCGCGAGATCGCGCGCATCGCCGGGCTGGTATTTGCCGGCTATCCCGGGGCACCGAAAAGTACGCGCCAGGTCCAGGCGTCCAGCGGTTTGTTCTTTGAAGTGTTCAAGCAATACGATCCGCAGAACCTGTTGCTGACCCAAGCCGGGGAAGAAGTCCTGCGCGAAGAACTGGATATTCGTCGGCTGGAAGAGACGTTGCGCCACTTGTCGGGGTTGAAACTGGACCTGCATCCAATCAAACGGCCTACGCCACTGGCCTTTCCACTGCTGGTGGAGCGTTTTCGGGAAAGCCTCAGCTCGGAAAAACTCTCGGAGCGTATTGCACGAATGGTCAAGGACCTGGAAAAAGTCGCCGATAACGGGAAGCACTGATGCCGGCTCATTACCCGATACATCTGGCAGACGAAGCGCTGTGGTTGCTGGCGGACAAGGCGGTGTATTGGCCCGCGAGAAAGTGCCTGCTGATCGCCGATGCGCATTTTGGCAAGGCGTCGGCCTATCGCAGCCTGGGCCAGCCGGTGCCGCAGGGCACGACGACGGACAATCTGCAACGCCTGGACCGGCTGTTGGCAGCCTATTCGTGCGAGCAGGTAGTCTTTCTCGGCGACTTTCTCCACGGGCCCGGCTCTCACGCCAGCGGCACCCTGAACGCCCTGAGAGCCTGGCGGGAGCGTCATTCAGCTCTGGCGCTGACGCTGATTCGGGGTAACCACGACAAACGTGCTGGCGACCCGCCTGGCGACCTGAACATTGAGGTGGTAACCGAACCCCTGCTGATGGGGCCGTTTGCGTTGCAGCACGAACCGGACGCTCATGCCAGCCACCACGTACTGGCCGGGCACGTACACCCGGTGTATCGCCTGCGGGGCAAGGGTCGGCAAAGCTTGCGCCTGCCGTGCTTCCGGCTCGGAACCCGGGTCAGCCTTTTGCCGGCGTTCGGCGCATTTACAGGGGGTTATTCAGTCACCCTGGAAGAAGACAGCCAGGTCTTTGTGATCGGCGACCATGAAGTATGGCCAGTGCGTTGAGCCACTGACCATTAGGCACGGCTGCAGGAAATCAGGCCACGGGGGCGGGAGGCGGTTCGTCAGGGAGGGTGGGCTCACCGGGTTCTTCAGGCTGGTTGGGCCAGGGATCATCGGGGCCGGGCTGGCCGGGAATGCCGCCAGCGGCGGGATCGGCCATCAGGGACCAGGCCATGACACCAATCTGATTGGGTTCAAGCCGGGCGAGTTCGGCGCTGATTCGCGGATCGAGCTTCATAAGGGACTCCTCAAGCGTGGCCCGGCGCGTTGTGCACGCGTCGGGGCAGTACACCCAATAGAGTGCCTGCCCGCTGACAAATTCCCTTAGCCTGTAAGACGATTCGATCAGGTGCGTGGGAGAGTGACGCCGCGCTGGCCCTGATACTTGCCGCCACGGTCTTTATAGGACACTTCGCACTCTTCGTCGGATTCGAAGAACAGCATCTGTGCCACGCCTTCGTTGGCGTAGATTTTTGCCGGCAAGGTGGTGGTGTTGGAGAACTCCAGGGTCACGTGCCCTTCCCACTCCGGCTCCAGCGGCGTCACGTTGACGATGATGCCGCAGCGTGCGTAGGTGCTTTTGCCCAGGCAGATGGTCAGGACGTTGCGCGGGATACGGAAGAACTCGACGGTGCGCGCCAGGGCAAAGGAGTTTGGCGGAATGATGCAAACGTCGCTTTTAACGTCGACAAAGCTTTTTTCGTCGAAGTTTTTCGGATCGACGGTCGCCGAGTTGATGTTGGTGAACACCTTGAACTCATCGGCGCAGCGCACATCGTAGCCGTAGCTGGAAACCCCGAACGAGATCAGCCGCTCAGCGCCTTCACCGCGCATCTGGCGCTCCACGAAGGGCTCGATCATGCCGTGCTCTTGCGCCATGCGGCGAATCCACTTGTCCGATTTGATGCTCATGGCGGTGTCCTGAATAGCGAGGTGAAAAAATTCTGTTGGGCATCTTACCGGGGCTGGCCCCGTGGTTCAAAGGGGCGACTGTTTTTCTTGGTGCCGCGCAGCCCCTGCTGGGCGGGGCGCACCTTCAATTGTGGGGCGTTGGTGCGGTATCAGGCTGCCGCCAGTCACGAAAATAGAGAAACCTTCGGAAATACCATTGGCACGTTCCGGAAAAAGGGTTAAGGTGGCGCCACTGTGCTGCTTGTGTCACTGAGAATCTCTACACGATATGTTGAATTTCGATCCAACCATCTCCAAGAATTTTTCCTGCTCTTTGCACTCAGTCTCGGCCAGGGCTTTTCCTGAGTCGCAGTTAACTTTGTCCAAGGAGATACACCATGTCTAATCGCCAAACTGGTACCGTTAAGTGGTTCAACGATGAAAAAGGCTTCGGCTTCATCACTCCACAATCCGGTGACGACCTGTTCGTTCACTTCAAAGCTATCCAATCCGACGGCTTCAAAAGCCTGAAAGAAGGCCAACAGGTTTCTTTCATCGCTACCCGCGGTCAGAAAGGCATGCAAGCTGAAGAAGTTCAAGTTATCTAACTTGTACTGATTTAGTCGAAAAGCCCCGCCCTTAAAAGCGGGGCTTTTTTGTGCCTCCTCGTTCCCCACGCTCTGCGCAGGAACGATCGCCGCACAGCAAAACGCCCGGTGCATTCACATGCACCGGGCGTTTTCATAGCTGCCTTACGGCCGTTATTGGAACAACGACTCACTCGACAGGCCATTCTTCTCCAGGATCTCGCGCAAGCGCTTGAGGCCCTCTACCTGGATCTGCCGCACACGCTCGCGGGTCAGGCCAATCTCCAGGCCAACATCTTCCAGGGTGCTGCTTTCGTGGCCGCGCAACCCGAAGCGGCGTATCACCACCTCACGCTGTTTGTCCGTCAGCTCCGAAAGCCACTGGTCGATGCTTTGCGACAGATCGTCGTCCTGCAGCAACTCACAAGGGTCCGTAGGACGATCATCGGTCAGGGTGTCCAGCAGGGTTTTATCCGAATCCGGACCCAGCGAGACATCGACTGAAGACACCCGCTCATTGAGACCGAGCATACGCTTGACCTCTCCCACCGGTTTTTCCAGCAGGTTGGCGATTTCTTCAGGCGAAGGTTCATGATCGAGTTTTTGTGTCAGCTCACGCGCCGCCCGCAGGTAGACGTTGAGCTCCTTGACCACATGGATCGGCAACCGGATCGTGCGGGTCTGATTCATGATCGCCCGTTCGATGGTTTGACGAATCCACCAGGTGGCATAGGTCGAAAAGCGGAAACCCCGCTCAGGGTCGAACTTCTCCACTGCCCGGATCAGGCCGAGATTGCCTTCCTCGATCAAGTCCAACAGGGACAGCCCACGATTGACGTAGCGTCGGGCGATTTTCACCACCAGTCGCAGGTTGCTTTCAATCATGCGCTTGCGCCCAGCCGGATCGCCCTTTTGCGACAAGCGCGCAAAATGGACTTCTTCTTCGGGAGTGAGCAGAGGGGAAAAGCCGATTTCATTGAGGTACAGCTGGGTCGCATCGAGCGCCCGTGTGTAATCAATGTATTTGTGTTGCTTTAACGCGGAGGAGTTTTTGGACTTGGTGCGAACTGAAGGTACAGCAGGTCCCTCATTCGACATCGATTCCGTATCGATAACAGTCTCCATAAGGAGAACCTCATCGTCGATGTCAAACTCCGGCGCTTCTTTACTGAGAGCCATTGTTATAGTCCTTTGGTGAGTTCGACCTCAAGCTCAAGCGACGCCTTTATCCTTGGCAACGCTGGAGCCTGTTCCTTCTACGTGAGGGAACAGGCTGGCAACACATCAACGACGGGGTAGGAATTGCAGCGGATCAACAGGCTTCCCTTGGCGGCGAATCTCAAAGTGCAGTTTCACCCGGTCTGTACCAGTTGACCCCATTTCGGCAATTGTCTGTCCGACTTTGACCTGCTGCCCCTCCCGAACCAACAGCCTGCGGTTATGACCGTAGGCACTGACGTAGGTATCGCTGTGTTTGATGATGACCAGCTCGCCGTAGCCCCGTAAACCACTCCCGGCGTACACCACTGTCCCATCAGACGCAGCTAAAACAGGCTGTCCCAAATCCCCGGCGATATCAATGCCTTTATTCAAACTACCGTTTGAAGAGAATTTTCCAATAAGGATGCCGTTTGAAGGCCATCCCCAACCGGTCGGTGCCGGCCCCGCAGGTGGCAGTGGCGCAGGTGCTGGTTTGCTCGCAACGCCAGGCGCAGCGGTGCCTGCAGGCCGGGTGATGATCGTTGTCTTGCTCGAAGAAGACGGCGACGAAGCCGTATTTGTGACCACGGCGGTCGGTGCTGAACCGGTTCGCCCGTCGAAACGAATGGTCTGGCCCGGATGTATCGTATAAGGCACAGGAATATTGTTACGAGCTGCGAGCGCCTTGTAATCCCACCCATAACGGAAGGCAATCGAGAACATCGTATCGCCCTTGCGGACGACGTATTGCCCGGTGGTCACGGTAGGTTTTTGCGGTACCGCATTATTGCGATCAACCACCCGCGCACCGGAGGGCGTGCTTGAGCAAGCCGCCAACAAGGAACTCAAGACAAGGCCAATCACCAGTCGCTGAAAGCTTGTTTGACTCATACGCTGTGCAATGACCGTGAGACTCACCCGCCGCTCCCTTTGTGGTGGCTGACTATGAACGCCTGTATCAGGCTTGAAATATGACGCAAGTATAACTGGCCGTTGGGTTTTTACTGGAAACACGATTCTAAAGAAATTTTCATCGTGTTTAATTGCAACGGCTAATCAGGTTGACTCTATAGACCCCGCTGTAAGACACATACCCGGCAATAGAATTCAGTGCGCAGGAATAATTGATCAGGCCAGCGGACCGTTAAGCAACGGGACGAAGCGCACGGCACCGAGCACGTGCCGGGAAAAGCCTTCTTCCTCGCGAATGATCAACATTAATTGTTGCACTTCGCCGGAGCCCACCGGGATCACCAGACGCCCGCCGGGGGCCAGTTGATCAAGCAAGGCCTGGGGCACGTCGGTCGCCACGGCGGTGACGATGATGCCGTTATACGGCGCCAGTGCCGGCCAGCCTTCCCAGCCATCGCCCCAGCGGAACACCACGTTGCGCAGGTTCAACTCCACCAGGCGTTCCTTGGCCCGGTCCTGCAGCACCTTGATGCGTTCGACGGAAAACACCCGCTCCACCAGTTGCGACAATACAGCCGTCTGGTAGCCGGAGCCGGTGCCGATTTCCAGCACCTTGTCCAGCGGGCCCGCCGCCAGTAGCAACTCACTCATCCGCGCCACCATATAAGGCTGGGAGATGGTCTGGTTGTGGCCGATCGGCAGCGCCGTGTCTTCATAGGCGCGGTGCGCCAGGGCTTCATCGACAAACAGATGCCGCGGGGTACGCCGGATGACTTCCAGCACCTGGGCGTTGGACAGCCCTTCTTCATAGAGGCGCTGGATCAAACGCTCGCGGGTGCGCTGGGAAGTCATCCCGATGCCCCGGCGCAGCAGGTCGTCTTGTTCACGAGCCATCAGCGCAGCCCCTCCAGCCAGCCATCGAGGTTACTGAAGGCATCACTGAAGGTGCGATCGAGTTGCAACGGGGTAATCGAGACATAACCTTGCATCACCGCATGAAAGTCCGTGCCCTCGCCACCGTCCTCGGCATCGCCGGCGGCGGCGATCCAGTAACCCTCCTTGCCACGCGGGTCGACCACCTTCAGCGGCGCTGCCGCGCGGGAGCGGTGGCCCAGGCGAGTCAGCTGGATGCCGCGAATGTGGTCGAGGGGCAGATTGGGGATATTGACGTTGAGCACCGTACGCGGCGGCAACACCAGGGAGTCATGGGCCTCCACCAGCTTGCGGGCGAAATACGCCGCGGTCGCCAGGTTGTCCAGTTGACGGGAGGCAAACGAAAAGGCGAACGAGGTCCGCCCGAGGAAGCGCCCTTCAAGGGCAGCTGCCACGGTGCCGGAATACAGCACGTCATCCCCCAGGTTGGCCCCCAGGTTAATCCCGGAAACCACCAGGTCCGGCTCGCGGTCCAGCAGGCTGTTGATTGCCAGGTGCACGCAATCCGTCGGCGTGCCGTTCACGCTGATAAAGCCGTTGGGCAACGTCTGTACGTGCAAAGGACGGTCGAGCGTCAGCGAGCTGCTGGCGCCGCTTTTGTCCTGGTCCGGGGCAACTACCACGCACTCGGCGTAATCCGCCAGCGCAGCATGAAGCGCGGCAAGGCCGGGTGCGGTGACCCCGTCGTCGTTAGATATCAGAATACGCATGGGCTGTCCGTCTGCCCCACCGGCACCAGATCTACAAGCTCGCGCACCAATACAGTAGCGAAGCATCCAGCCGGCAGGACGAATTCCAATTGCAGAATGTCAGGCTCGGGATAATGCCACGTCAACCCGCCAATGGGCAGTCGAAGAATGCGACGTTCCTGGGTCATGCCGGCATTCACCAGCCAATCCCGCAGGTCGGCTTCACCGTCGGCGATCGCCTGCTCCAACGCAAAGGTTGCCCCCGACGCCGGCGAATCCCCTTCACCCCATTGGGGGCCAGTGGGATGCAGGTCGAGAATGGCCAGGCGCGGGTCGCTGCATTCAGCCTCCCCCGCCGGAAAAAAGCTGCGGCTGTCGGTAAACGCCAGCAAGTCGCCAACCTGGGCGCGCTGCCAGGAACCGTCGGCCACCCGGGCCGCCAACACTTTGTTGAACAGAAAGCTGCGCGCCGTCGAGAGCAGACGCGAACGCACATTGCGCTGCTCCGGCAAGGCCTTGCGCGCGGCCCAGTCGCGGGCATCAACGACGTTGCCGCCGTTATGACCGAAACGCTGGGCGCCAAAATAGTTGGGGATGCCTTGCCTGGCGATCAGTTGCAGGCGCGCGTCGATGGCCGCGGCATCGCCGGCAAACTGGGTCAGGCGCAAGGTGAAGCCGTTGGCCGAATGGGCACCGCGCTGCAGCTTGCGCTTGTGGCGGCCGGTCTTGAGAATCTTAAGGGTCTCGTTTTCCGCCCCGCTCAGGTCCGGATCCGCCTTGCCCGGCAACTGCACGCTGAACCACTGGCGGGTCAGCGCCTGGCGATCCTTCAGCCCGGCGTAGCTGACGGTGCGCAATGGCACGCCCGCCGCCTTGGCAATCCGACGCGCCGCTTCCTCGGTATTCAGGCCGCGCTTTTCCACCCACAACCACAGGTGTTCACCCTCGCCGCTCAGCGGGATGTCCAGCACTTCATCCACCTGGAAGTCTTCGGCGGTGGCCTTCAGAACAGCGCTGCCCAAGGCCTCGCCATAGGCACGCGGGCCCAGCAGTTGCAGATCATTCATGCGCGCAGCAACAAGGCAACGGAGTGCACGGCAATGCCCTCTTCGCGACCGGTAAACCCGAGCTTTTCGGTGGTGGTGGCTTTTACGTTCACTTGATCCAACTCAACTTGAAGATCCGCGGCAATCAGCGCGCGCATCGATTCGATATGCGGGGCCATTTTCGGCGCCTGGGCAACGATGGTGTTGTCGACGTTGCCGACTTTCCAGCCCTTGGCGTGGATCAAACCGACCACATGACGCAGCAGCACGCGGCTGTCCGCGCCCTTGAACGTCGGGTCGGTGTCCGGAAAGTGCTTGCCGATGTCGCCCAACGCCGCCGCGCCGAGCAAGGCATCGCTCAAGGCATGCAGCACCACGTCGCCGTCGGAATGAGCCAGCAACCCATGGTGGTGTGCGATCCGCACGCCGCCCAGGGTGATGAAATCGCCTTCGGCGAAACGGTGCACATCATAGCCGTGGCCAATACGCATAAAAAAACGCCCCGATTTAATTCAGGGCGTGATTCTACCTACTTTTGCCTCACATTAACCGAGCAAAGCGCGTGCGTGATGGCGTAAATGGTCTTCGATAAAGCTGGCGATAAAGAAGTAGCTGTGGTCATAACCCGGTTGCAGGCGCAACTCCAGCGGATGGTTGGCCGCCTTGGCCGCTTGCTGCAAGGCTTGCGGCTTGAGCTGCACGGCGAGGAAATCGTCGCGATCGCCCTGGTCCACCAGCAATGGCAGCTTTTCCGAGGCCTCGCTGATCAACACGCAGGTATCCCATTCGCGCCACTTCGAGCGCTCTTCGCCGAGGTATCGAGAGAAAGCCTTCTGGCCCCACGGGCAATCCATCGGGTTGTTGATCGGCGAGAACGCCGACACCGACTGATAACGCCCCGGGTTGCGTAAGGCACATACCAGCGCGCCGTGACCGCCCATGGAGTGGCCGCTGATCCCGCGTTTGGCCGAGGCCGGGAAATGCGCCTCGACCAAAGCCGGCAATTCCTGCACCACGTAGTCATGCATCCGATAGTGCTGGGCCCAGGGTTCCTGGGTGGCGTTCAGGTAGAAGCCGGCGCCGAGGCCAAAGTCCCAGGCGTTGTCCGGGTCACCCGGCACACCAGGCCCGCGGGGGCTGGTGTCCGGCGCCACGATGATCAACCCCAGTTCGGCCGCCATGCGCTGGGCGCCGGCCTTCTGCATGAAGTTCTCATCGGTGCAGGTGAGCCCCGACAGCCAGTACAGCACCGGCAGTTTTCCGCCCTGCTCCGCTTGCGGCGGCAGGTACACGGCGAAGGTCATGTCGCAACCGAGCACATCGGAATGATGCTTGTAGCGTTTATGCCAGCCGCCGAAGCTTTTCTGGCATGACAGGTTTTCCAGACTCATGGCCGACCTCAGAAGTGAATGACGGTACGAATGCTCTTGCCTTCATGCATCAGGTCAAACGCCTTGTTGATATCTTCCAGGCCCATGGTGTGGGTGATGAAGGTATCCAGCGGGATTTCGCCGGTCTGGGCCATTTCTACGTAGCTTGGCAGTTCGCTGCGACCGCGCACGCCACCAAACGCCGAACCGCGCCAGACACGACCGGTCACCAGCTGGAACGGACGGGTGGCGATTTCCTGGCCGGCACCGGCCACGCCGATGATCACCGACTCGCCCCACCCCTTGTGGCAGCACTCCAGGGCCGCACGCATTAGTTGGACATTGCCGATGCACTCGAAGGAAAAGTCGACGCCGCCGTCGGTCAGGTCGACGATCACGTCCTGGATCGGGCGATCGTAGTCTTTCGGGTTGATGCAGTCGGTAGCGCCCAATTGCTTGGCGATTTCAAACTTGGCCGGGTTGATGTCGATGGCAATGATGCGGCCGGCCTTGGCTTTTACCGCGCCGATCACAGCCGACAGGCCGATGCCGCCCAGGCCGAAGATGGCCACGGTGTCGCCCGGCTTGACCTTGGCGGTGTTGATCACCGCACCAATGCCGGTGGTGACGCCGCAACCCAGCAGACAGACTTTTTCCAGGGGCGCTTCTTTAGGAATCTTGGCCACGGAGATTTCCGGCAGCACGGTGTATTCGGAGAAGGTCGAGGTGCCCATGTAGTGGAAAATCGGTTGGCCCTTGTAGGAAAAGCGCGAAGTGCCGTCTGGCATCAGGCCTTTGCCCTGGGTGGCGCGAATGGCCTGGCAGAGGTTGGTCTTGCCCGACAGGCAGAATTTGCACTTGCCGCATTCCGGGGTGTACAGCGGGATCACGTGGTCGCCCACCGCCACCGAGGTCACGCCTTCGCCGATGGCTTCCACCACCGCACCGCCTTCGTGGCCGAGGATCGATGGGAAGATGCCTTCCGGGTCTGCGCCCGACAGGGTGTAGGCGTCGGTATGGCACACACCGGAGGCCACCACCCGCAGCAGCACTTCGCCAGCCTTGGGCATGGCGACATCCACTTCAACGATCTCAAGGGGCTTTTTGGCTTCGAAGGCTACGGCCGCGCGGGACTTGATCATCCGGTTTCTCCATGGGATTAAAAACGTAAGACCGGCAGTGTAAAACATGACTGATTGATTAATAATCCAGGCGAAAGCAAAACATTATTGCTGTGCAGGGATAATCACCATGCTGGAAAACCGCTGGGAAGGCATCGACGAATTTGTCGCCGTGGCTGAATGCTGCCAGTTCACGGCGGCGGCGGAGCGGCTCGGGGTCTCGTCCTCGCACATCAGCCGTCAGGTGGCGCGGCTGGAAGAGCGCCTGCAAACGCGGTTGCTGTACCGCAGCACCCGGCGGGTGACATTGACGGAGGCCGGCCAGACCTTTTTGCAACACTGCCAACGCCTGCAGGATGGACGCGAAGAGGCGCTGCGCGCGGTGGGCGACCTGGCCAGCGAGCCCAAGGGCATGCTGCGCATGACCTGCGCGGTGGCGTATGGCGAACGGTTTATCGTGCCGCTGGTGACCCGCTTCATGGGGCTGTATCCACAGTTGCGGGTGGACGTGGAACTGAGTAATCGTCAGTTGGACCTGGTGCATGAGGGCCTGGACCTTGCCATTCGCCTGGGGCGCCTTTCCGACTCTCGTATGGTCGCCAGTCGCCTGGCGCCACGACGCATGTACCTGTGTGCATCGCCCTCCTACCTTGAACGGTATGGCCGCCCACACAGCTTGTCGGAACTGAGCCGGCACAACTGCCTGATCGGCAGTTCCGATATCTGGCAACTGGAGCAGGACGGGCGGGAATTTTCCCAACGCGTACAGGGCAATTGGCGCTGCAACAGTGGGCAGGCCGTGCTGGACGCCGCACTCCAGGGCGTCGGCCTGTGTCAGTTGCCCGACTACTACGTGCTGGAACATCTCAAACGTG
The DNA here is from genome assembly GCF_012935715.1 of Pseudomonas sp. ADAK13. Classification (NCBI taxonomy): domain Bacteria; kingdom Pseudomonadati; phylum Pseudomonadota; class Gammaproteobacteria; order Pseudomonadales; family Pseudomonadaceae; genus Pseudomonas; species Pseudomonas sp. ADAK13. Next base: position 3,553,577 of record NZ_CP052860.1, on the reverse strand, counting down.
GTGCCCTGGTGTCATTGCTTGAGGCTCACCAGCCGCCGAACACGGCGGTTTGGGCGCTCTACCCGCAACAACGTCACCTTTCGCCAAAAGTACGCAAGCTGGTGGAGTTCCTCAAAGAGGGGCTGGCCCAAAATGCGGTCTACACCGCCATATAAATAACGCCTGGCCATCCCTCGCTTGCCTGCAAATACACGCAGTTTCCACTGCGACAAGGCAAGCAGATGACCACCCACACCCCACAGATCCATCGCACCAATCACTTTATCCGCAAGGTACTGGCCGACTTCCCGGTGCCCGGCGAGATCGCTGCCCGGTTGATTCGCGAGCACGCCCAACCGTTCTGCAACGAAGAACTGGACCCTGACACCACGCTGCTGACCACCCTCGAATACAACACCGACAACCCCGACGCGCCCTTCACTGGCGCCATCGTCCAGTCGATGACCTTGACCGAAGCGATGATCGCCAACGCCCCCGAGGCGCCCCGCGGCCTGGTCAACATCACGGGCTTCTCCATGACCGCGCCGTATTTCACCATCGTCCCCGAGTTGCCGCGCCTGATGGATAACCGCATCCCGGCAATGTTCAACGAAGAGTTCATCGCGGCCGGCTGGATTCCCCCTCGGCGCTATGAAGCAATTTACCTGCGCAGCGATCCACAGGCGTACGGGCCAAGCACCCAATTGGATATCTCGCCGCAAACCTTTCGCAACGCCGTGCAATCAAGCAACTTCGAACAGGTTTACAACGACGCCATCACGGCGTTCTGGGGCAAGCACCAGGAGAACTACAAAACCCTGATGCGCATGGCCTTCATCGAAGGCTATTTGAGTCAATCCGAAGAGTTCACCCTGACCGATGAGGAGCGCCAGCTGGCGGCGCGAGCAGCGGGCGTCGGCATCAACAAGGACTTCAGCAACTTGTCCCTGGAAGACCTGCAGGCGCCCTACGTCCTGGATAAAAATCTTTCTCTGCGTTTGCTGCGCATCCACAACAGCGAAGCCACCGACATTCTCACCATCACAGACAACCCGAGCCAGATCACCCTGCTCTACATTCCGGGCAACTCGTCACCCTTCCACGGTTTTATCAACCCGACCTCCATGCGCGCGTGGCTGGTGGACATGGCCAGGACGGCCACTCAACGCAAAGCCCTGACCAACCATTTCGAACCCGAAACGGTCGACTCCGGCTTGATCTACAGCGGGGTCGAGGAAGCCCTGGTGGGAATGTCGGCCTTTCCCGGCCCTGCCCCGAAATCCGGCCTGTTCAACAGCCTGCTGCCAAACGCCTATTGGGACCCGGAGCAATACCTCAACAACGCCATGTACCCGGCGCTGAGCGGCGACCCTTTCGACTATATAACCCGGCAGGTGAAGGCGCGTATCAGCAAGCTGATGGCGAGCACCATCGTTTCGCCCCTCGATACCCACAAGGCAAACACCCTCGACACCCTGGAAAAAGGCTGCCTGCTGGCGATCCCCCTGGCCCTTGCCATGAGGTCGGCCCTGCTTGCGGAGTTTTGCTTCCTGACCCAAGGCCTCACCGAGATGGCGATTGGCACCGACGACGTACTCAGAGGCAAGCCCAAGGGCACGGAACGGATTATCTTCGGCGCCCTGAATGCTATGCCCGTGGCGATCCATGGCCTCGGCAGCCAGGTCGCCGTCACCCTCAACAGCTTGCGCAGCCAATTGGGCAAGGCGGTCCGGCAGGCGAGCGGCAACATCAAGGTCAGCATCGTTTCCAGCCGTTCGACGTCTGTCCAAGACCAAGGCCGAATACTGAGTACACGGCCCCGCCCCGCCGGCTTGCAAACCGTGAAGTTACTTGGCGAATCGTTTATTACCTACATGACCCCCGACGAGAGCGGTTTTTTCGAACTGTTCGTGAATGATCCGGCAACCCCCTTGAAAATCCACGCCACCGGGCTCTACGCCCTACAAAGCCCCGATCTGAAATGGCGGATAGCGGGGCTGAACGGGGGCGGCGCCTTTCGCAACGGCTGGCAGCGCATTTACCGTTTTTTTGGTGGCCCGGCCCATTCAAGCTTATTCAACGCCTATGAAATGCCCACTCCGCTGCGTGACACCGTGTCGGGCATGATGAGCGACAGCAGTTCATTTTCCGAAGACTTCGAGCCCCTGGGAAGCCGGCAGCAACCGCTCAGGGACGCTCGCAACCTGTTCTTTGAGAAAAGAAACAAATTGGCCCAAGACTCGACGACCTTCTTCAACAACCGCACGTCCTCCCACGTACGACCGGTGTTGCCGACCCTCAGCCTCGATGAGTCCCAAACCCGCATCATCCACAAGCTGCTCAGTGCCAGCGATGGACTGGTGTTGGGAGAAAGCCATGATGCGCTGTCGAGCAAGGCTTTTCTGATGGACAACATGCAGGCGCTGGCGCGAGAAGGGGTCAAGCGGATCTATCTTGAACATCTGTTGACCGACGTTCATACCCCGCTGATCAAGCTGTTCTACCGCTCCAGGACAGCAAGCATGTCCGATGAATTGAGCAGTTACTTGAGAGGTATCTACCCACCCCGGAGCGATAGCCACTACTCGTTTCAGAATGTCCTGATCAAAGCCCGGGAGGCCGGGATCAAGATCCAGCCCATCGACTGCACCGCCAGCTACATGATCAGGGACATGGCGGACGTCAACGGCACCCTTCGCCAACGCATGATGAACTTCTACGCGACCGAGGTGATTCAGTGGGTCCAGACCACCAAGAGCCACCCCGGGAAATGGGTCGCGCTGGTCGGTGACAGCCACACCAACACTTACCGGGGCATCCCCGGCCTGGCCGAGCTGACGGGCAGTATCAGCCTGCGGATAGAGGACGCGCGCGCCGGGCAGCGACTGGGGATCGAGGCAGACCCTGGACGAACCTCCAGCATGGGAATTGGCAAGGGAGATGCGACGGTCAAGGCCGACTTTGTATTACGGGTTGATACCACTTCATTGCAAAAAACGGCACCGGTGCTTCCCGGCCCCTCACACAGCCTGGCCGCCAAAACGCCGCAGACACAACTGAACAAACCCGGCCAGTTCCTGCTATCGGCGGCCACGCCCACCACCACGGCGCAGATTCTCTACCGGTCACGGCGAGGCAATGTCCAAACCATTGAGGTCAATCAAACCGGCGCACTGTTTTCCATCACCGCACCGGGTTGGTCAATCGACCAGAAACCCTTCAACAGCCTGCAAGCCTTGGTGGATGCGCTGAAAACCAGGCCCGGCGTTGAGCAGGTGCCCGGCTGAATCAAACGGATTGGCTGGCCCGACGCTGGCGCAGCCATTCGAGGTCTTCCGGGCGGGTGACCTTGATATTGTCGGAACGGCCTTCGATCAGGCGCGGTGCATGCCCGGCCCATTCCATGGCGGAGGCTTCGTCGGTGATGACCACGTCCGAGACCAGGCTGTCGGCGAGGGCCCGATGCAGCGCGCCCAGGCGAAACATCTGTGGCGTGTAGGCCTGCCAGATCTCGCTGCGGTCAACGGTTTCCAGTACCCGGCCATGCTTGTCTGCGCGCTTGAGGGTATCCCGCGCCGGCACCGCCAGCAGCCCGCCGACGGCATCGTTGGCGAGCTCGAAGAGCAGTTTGTCGAGGTCGTCGCGGTTGAGGTTGGGCCGGGCCGCATCGTGCACCAGCACCCAGTCATCATCGCCGGCGCCCTGGCCATGCAAGTACAGCAAGGCGTTAAGCACTGAACCCGAGCGCTCTTCGCCGCCGTCTACACGCACGATGCGCGGGTCGGTGGCGCAGGCCAGGGTTGGCCAGTAGGGGTCATCAACAGCGACGCTGACCACCAGCCCCTTGAGGTCCGGGTGGTCGAGGAAACAGCCAAGGCTGTGTTCGAGAATAGTGCGCCCGCCCAACTGCAAGTATTGCTTGGGACGGTCCGCGGCCATACGGGCACCCACGCCCGCGGCAGGAATCACGGCCCAGAAGGCCGGTGACGAGCTGCTCATTGGGCCAACTGGTAGAGGGTTTCGCCCTCCTTGACCATGCCCAACTCATGACGAGCCCGTTCTTCAACGGTCTCCATGCCTTTTTTCAATTCAAGCACTTCGGCATCGAGCACGCGATTGCGCTCCAGCAGCACCTCGTTTTCGGCGTGCTGTGCAGCAATTTGCTGGGTCAGTTCGGTGACCTGCGCCAAGCTGCCATTCCCCACCCAAAGGCGGTACTGCAGGCCAGCCAGCAGCAAGAGCAAGACGAGGAACAACCAATTGGGACTGCGCATCGAATATCGGGTATCCAGTGAAAAAAGACAGCCATGCAAAACTTTTGCAGCAACTGATAGCACGAAGCCTGGAAAAACCAGGCTTGTGCTTGTTAGTCATGAGATTAGCGTCGAAATTCACGCTGTCGTGATTTTTCCGACGTAATCCGCTGACCTTTTACCATTTAACAATCAGCCGCGAAACTCGCTGCGACCGTTGTATTTGGCTTTGCCGCCCAGTTGCTCTTCGATACGCAGCAATTGGTTGTACTTGGAAACGCGATCGGAACGGCACAGGGAACCGGTCTTGATCTGCCCTGCCGAAGTGCCCACGGCCAGGTCGGCAATGGTCGAATCTTCGGTTTCGCCGGAGCGGTGGGAGATCACGGCGGTGTAGCCCGCAGCCTTGGCCATCTGGATGGCTTCCAGGGTTTCGGTCAGGGTGCCGATCTGGTTGAACTTGATCAGGATCGAGTTGGCGATCTTTTTGTCGATGCCTTCTTTCAGGATCTTGGTGTTGGTGACGAACAGGTCGTCGCCCACCAGTTGGATTTTCTCGCCGATTTTATCGGTGAGGACTTTCCAGCCGGCCCAGTCGGACTCGTCCAGGCCGTCTTCGATCGAGATGATCGGGTAGCGCTCGGTCAGGCCCTTGAGGTAGTCGGCAAAACCTTCGGAGGTGAACACGTGGCCTTCACCGGACAGGTTGTACTTGCCGTCTTCGTAGAATTCGCTGGCCGCGCAGTCCAGGGCCAGGGTCACGTCGGTGCCCAGCTTGTAGCCAGCGTTGGCCACGGCTTCGGAGATCACTTTCAGTGCATCTTCGTTGGACGCCAGGTTCGGCGCGAAGCCCCCTTCGTCACCCACTGCAGTGCTCAGGCCACGGGCCTTCAGCACAGCCTTGAGGTGGTGGAAAATCTCGGTGCCCATGCGCAGGCCTTCGGAGAAGGTCTTGGCGCCAACCGGCTGCACCATGAATTCCTGGATGTCGACGTTGTTATCAGCGTGCTCGCCACCGTTGATGATGTTCATCATCGGCACCGGCATCGAGTAAACACCCGGGGTGCCATTCAGGTTGGCGATGTGGGCGTACAGCGGCAGGTCCTGGTCCTGTGCAGCGGCCTTGGCAGCAGCCAGGGACACGGCGAGGATGGCGTTGGCGCCCAGGCTGCCTTTGTTTTCGGTACCGTCGAGCTTGATCATCGCGTGATCGAGGGCTTTCTGGTCAAGCGGGTCCTTGCCCAGCAGCAGGTCACGGATCGGGCCATTGATGTTGGCGACCGCCTTGAGTACACCCTTGCCCAGGTAACGGCTCTTGTCGCCATCACGCAGTTCCAGCGCTTCGCGGGAACCTGTGGAAGCACCGGACGGCGCGCAGGCGCTGCCGATGATGCCGTTATCGAGAAGCACGTCGGCTTCGACGGTAGGGTTGCCACGGGAGTCGAGAACTTCACGACCTTTGATGTCGACGATTTTTGCCATTGTTGTAAACACTCCAAAGTTGACGAAAACGACGCAGCTGAAGGAAATCTTTTGACCGACCGCAAGGGTGGAACAACGGGCAGGCTTGCAGGCGACAAGGCTCAGGCCCGCGGGCCTGAGCGTAAAGCGAGGGAAAGTCTACCGGAGAAATGGCGCTTACGCGGTCTCTACCGTCGGAAAACTCTTGACCAGGTCGTCCAACTGCTTCAACTGGGCCAGGAATGGCTCCAGCTTGTCCAGGCGCAGGGCGCATGGGCCGTCGCACTTGGCGTTGTCCGGGTCCGGGTGGGCTTCCAGGAACAAACCTGCCAGGGACTGGCTGATGCCGGCCTTGGCCAGGTCCAGTACCTGGGCACGGCGCCCGCCAGCGGAATCGGCGCGACCACCGGGCATTTGCAGCGCGTGGGTCACGTCGAAGAACACCGGGTATTCGAACTGTTTCATGATGCCGAAACCGAGCATGTCCACCACGAGGTTGTTGTAGCCGAAGCTCGAACCCCGCTCGCAGAGGATCAACTGGTCGTTACCCGCTTCCACGCACTTGTTCAGGATGTGTTTCATTTCCTGGGGGGCGAGGAACTGGGCTTTCTTGATATTGATCACAGCGCCGGTCTTGGCCATGGCGACCACGAGGTCGGTCTGGCGCGACAGGAAGGCCGGCAACTGGATGATGTCGCACACCTCGGCGACCACGGCAGCCTGTTCCGGCTCGTGGACGTCGGTGATGATCGGCACGCCGAAGGCTTGCTTGATGTCCTGGAAGATCCGCATGCCTTCTTCAAGGCCCGGGCCGCGGTAGGAGGTCACGGACGAACGGTTGGCCTTGTCGAAACTGGCCTTGAACACGTAAGGGATACCGAGTTTCTCGGTCACCTTCACGTACTCTTCACAGACCTGCATCGCCATGTCGCGGCTTTCCAGCACGTTCATGCCGCCGAACAGCACCATGGGCTTGTCGTTGGCAATCTCGATGTCGCCTACGCGAATGATCTTCTGGGCCATCAGGTTTACGCCTTCTTCTGATGTTGCGTCAGTGCTGCTTTAACGAAGCCGCTGAACAACGGGTGACCGTCGCGCGGGGTCGAGGTGAACTCCGGGTGGAACTGGCACGCCACGAACCATGGATGATCCGGTGCTTCAACCACTTCAACCAGCGCGCCATCACCGGAACGACCGGAGATTTTCAGGCCGGCTTCCATGATTTTCGGCAGCAGGTTGTTGTTCACTTCATAGCGGTGACGGTGACGCTCGACGATCACGTCCTTGCCGTAGCAATCGTGAACCAGGGAACCCGGCTCCAGCAGGCAATCCTGCGCGCCGAGGCGCATGGTGCCGCCCAGGTCGGAGGCTTCGGTACGGGTTTCGACCGCGCCGGTGGCATCTTCCCACTCGGTGATCAGGCCCACGACCGGGTGACCGCTGGTGCGATCGAACTCGGTGGAGTTGGCGTCTTTCCAGCCCATCACGTTACGGGCGAACTCGATGACCGCCACTTGCATGCCCAGGCAGATACCCAGGTACGGCACCTTGTTCTCACGAGCGTACTGCACGGCAGTGATCTTGCCTTCCACGCCACGCAGGCCGAAACCGCCCGGAACCAGGATGGCGTCAACGCCTTCCAGCAGCGCAGTGCCCTGGTTCTCGATGTCTTCGGAATCGATATAGCGCAGGTTGACCTTGGTACGGTTGCTGATACCGGCGTGACTCATCGCTTCGATCAGCGACTTGTAGGCGTCCAGCAGCTCCATGTACTTGCCGACCATGGCGATGGTGACTTCGTGCTCAGGGTTGAGCTTGGCGTCGACCACGGCTTCCCACTCGGACAGATCGGCGCCGCCACACTGCAGGCCGAAACGCTCGACAACAAAATCATCCAGGCCCTGAGAGTGCAGGATGCCCGGGATCTTGTAGATGGTGTCGGCGTCTTCCAGCGCGATGACCGCACGTTCTTCAACGTTGGTGAACTGGGCGATCTTGCGACGCGACGCGATGTCGATCGCATGGTCGGAGCGGCATACCAGCACGTCCGGCTGCAGGCCGATGGAACGCAGTTCCTTGACCGAATGCTGGGTAGGCTTGGTTTTGGTTTCGCCGGCGGTGGCGATGTACGGCACCAGTGTCAGGTGCATCAGCATCGCGCGCTTGGCGCCGACTTCGAAACGCAACTGGCGGATGGCTTCAAGGAACGGTTGGGACTCGATGTCACCCACGGTGCCACCGATCTCGACCATCGCCACGTCGGCATCGCCTGCACCCTTGATGATGCGGCGCTTGATTTCGTCGGTGATGTGCGGGATCACCTGGATGGTTGCACCCAGGTAGTCACCACGGCGCTCCTTGCGCAGCACGTGCTCGTAGACACGGCCGGTGGTGAAGTTGTTGTTCTGGGTCATGGTCGTGCGGATGAACCGCTCGTAGTGGCCCAGGTCCAGGTCGGTCTCGGCGCCGTCGTGGGTGACGAACACTTCACCGTGCTGGAACGGGCTCATGGTGCCCGGGTCAACGTTGATGTACGGGTCCAGCTTGAGCATGGTGACCTTAAGTCCCCGCGCCTCCAGGATGGCCGCCAATGAAGCGGAGGCAATGCCTTTCCCCAATGAAGAAACAACACCGCCCGTGACGAATATGTAGCGCGTCATGAAAAACCCTAGAAGTCTGCGTTAAAGCGGTCCGAGCCGCCGGGGAAAGCGAAGGAAGGCCGAAGCCCCCGATCACCTGCATTAATCACAGTGCACCTTTCAAAAAAACCGCCGCGTTGTGACAGACCAGCAATGAAACACCGGTACGTTGATCGCTACACATTTTTTGGAATCGCCCAGCAAAGACTGCTTGGTAATCGGCAACTGCTGCGATTCAGGCGAATCCACAGAAGTTGTATCAAGAAGGGAGCGTAGTCTACCGGAAAGGCTCTATCAGCTCAAACCTTGATCGCAGGTTGGTGGCATCCAATGTAATTGCCAGCCGGCATGGCCTCCTGCCACAAGCCCCGGCAGGCTGGCCACGGCCAGCAATTGTTGGCCCTGATACAGCAGCGGCAATCTGCCACGGATGAAGCCTGGCACTGCACTTTCGTTAAGCAACCGCTTCAGGTCGCGCCGGCCCCTGCCTGGCAATTCCATGATTTCGCCGCCCTGGCGATAGCGGATGCTCAAGGGGCCTTCAGGTGCGTTGCCACTGAAATGCAGTTGGCCGTTACCGGGTAACTGTAGTGGGTTTTCGGGGTGTGACCAGCTCAGCGGCGCATCCAAAAATTCCGACCAACTGGTTGATAACCACCAGATGCGCCCGCCGCCGCGATGCAATTGGCCGTCGGCCAGGCGCCACAGAGGCTGCGCGTCTTCCTTGGCGTCGCGCAGGGTAGACCAGCCGGCCCAGTGCTCGCTGTCGGGCAAGCGTGTCAGCGGTGTCAGCCAGTGCATGAGTGCGTTGCGCTGGCGGGCCTCGGAGAGCGCGGCGAGTGGCTCAAGGGCCAGCGACGGCAACGCCAGCCAGGGAAATACCGAGGGTTGGCTGGCGGCCAGCAGGTCCATTTGCGCCAGTTCGTCGAGCAGCCCCTGGGCTTCGCTCAAGTGTTCAGCGCTACGGGCCATGGTGCTGACGGCCTGGGGCCACCGTTCGGTCAACTGCGGAAAAACATGGCGGCGCAGGTAATTGCGGGAGAAACGCGGATCAGCGTTCGACGGGTCTTCGATCCAGGTCAATTGATGTTCACGGGCGTAGGCTTCAAGCTCCGCGCGAGACACATCCAGCAAGGGTCGCACCAGATAGCCATCTGCCAAAGGGCGCTGCGCAGGCATTGCCGCCAGGCCACGCACGCCAGCCCCACGCAACAGCCGAAACAGTAAGGTTTCAGCCTGATCGTCACGGTGCTGGCCTGTGATCAGCAACTCCCCTGCCCCGGTGACCTCCGCAAACGCCTGATACCGCGCCTCACGGGCCGCGCGCTCCAGGCTTGCGCCTTGTTGCACTTGCACGCGGATCACCCGCAGAGGCACGCCCAAGGCGTCGCACACGGACTGGCAATGAGCCGGCCACGCATCAGCCGCAGCTTGCAACCCATGATGAACATGGATAGCGCTGAGTGGCGGGAGCTTGTCGATTTTGGCCAGCGTGGCCAGGAGGTGCAGCAGGACGGTGGAGTCGAGGCCGCCGGAGAAGGCGATGTGCCAGGCCGGGGCGTTGCGCCAGGGGGCGAGGATTTGCAGGAGCTTGGCGGGCAGAGTTGGTTTCATCGCAAAGTACCGCCGCAAAACTGGAACACGATAGCCAAGCATACACAAAACAAATGTGGGAGCCGGGCTTGCCCGCGATGCAGGCAACTCGGTTTATCTAGTGCACCGAGTTGATGCTATCGCAGGCAAGCCAGCTCCCACACAAGCCCGCTCCCACATTTAGTAAGGCGTCAGCTTAGAGGCCGTAGCTCATCAGTCGCTCGTAACGACGGGCCAGCAGTGCCTCGTTGTCGAACTTCTTGAGCATCGCCAGCTGCGAGCTGAGTTCGGCACGAATGGTCGCGGCAGCGGCAGCCGGGTCACGGTGGGCGCCGCCCAATGGCTCGGCAATCACTTTATCCACGATACCCAGGCCTTTCAGGCGATCAGCGGTGATGCCCATGGCTTCGGCAGCGTCCGGCGCTTTCTCAGCGGTTTTCCACAGGATCGAGGCGCAACCTTCCGGCGAGATCACCGCGTAGGTCGAATATTGCAGCATGTTCAGCTGGTCGCAGACGCCAATGGCCAATGCACCGCCGGAACCGCCTTCGCCGATCACCGTCGCGATGATTGGCGTCTTCAGGCGGGCCATCACCCGCAGGTTCCAGGCAATCGCTTCGCTCTGGTTGCGCTCTTCAGCGTCGATACCCGGGTAGGCGCCCGGGGTGTCGATGAAGGTCAGGATCGGCATCTTGAAGCGCTCGGCCATTTCCATCAGGCGGCAGGCCTTGCGATAGCCTTCGGGGCGCGGCATGCCGAAGTTGCGGCGAACTTTCTCGCGCACTTCACGGCCTTTCTGGTGACCGATCACCATGACAGGCTGGTCGTCCAGGCGGGCGATACCGCCCACGATGGCCGCGTCGTCGGAGAAATGACGGTCGCCGTGCAGCTCGTCGAACTCGGTGAAGATGTGCTCGATGTAGTCCAGGGTGTACAGACGGCGCGGGTGGCGGGCCAGGCGCGCGATCTGCCAGCTGGTCAGCTTGCCGAAGATGTCTTCGGTGAGCGTGCTGCTCTTGTCTTGCAGGCGAGCGATTTCATCGCCGATATTCAGCGAATTGTCATTGCCGACCAGGCGCAGCTCTTCGATCTTGGCTTGCAGGTCAGCGATCGGCTGTTCGAAATCAAGAAAATTCGGGTTCATAAGCGTCCGTCTTGGGTCGACGGCCAGGGAGTGCCTGGCCAGCCGGTTGTCTATTCGCGCCCTACCTTAAGGGAGAGGCGCGGTTAGGTCGAGATTAAATGTTCGGTCGAGATCAGGCGTTCTTTGTACGGCCTGACCGTCAACGGTATTGGAGGAAGACGTTGTCACGCCCGAACTGGTCACGCAATGCTTGAATCAAGCCATCGCCCGGGTCGATTCTCCAGGTCTCGCCGAACTGCAGCATGGCCTTGGCATCATTGCCGGTGTACTCCATGGTCACCGGGCACGCGCCACGATGACGCTTGAGCAAGTCCCCCAACCAGCGTAGCTGATCGCCTTTGAGCGCATCAGTGCGCACTTTCAGGCGCAGGCTCTCGGCCAGATTGGTGCGGGCATCTTCCATGCTCATCACGCGCTTGATCCGCAGGCGCAGGCCGCCGGAGAAGTCGTCGTTGCTGACTTCCCCTTCCACCACCACCATCGCGTCCGTCTGCAGCAGCGATTGGGCGGAGTGGAACGCATCGGCAAACAGCGATGCTTCGATCCGGCCCGAGCGGTCGTCGAGGGTGATGAAACCCATCTTGTCGCCCTTTTTGTTTTTCATCACCCGCAGGGCGATGATCATGCCCGCGACGGTCTGGGTATCCCGCGCCGGCTTCAGGTCGATGATGCGCTGACGGGCGAAGCGACGGATTTCGCCTTCGTACTCGTCAATCGGGTGACCGGTGAGGTACAGGCCCAAGGTGTCTTTCTCGCCCTTGAGGCGTTCCTTCAGGGTCAGGTCCTTGGCCTTGCGGTGGTTGGCGTAGACGTCGGCGTCCGCTTCGACGAACAGCCCGCCAAACAGGTCGGCGTGGCCACTGTCGTGGGTGCGGGCGGTCTGCTCGGCGGCCTTGATCGCTTCTTCCATGGCCGTCAGCAACACCGCACGGTTGCGGTCAATGTTAGCCTGGTAAGCCTTCGGCTCATCATGGAAGTGCGGGCCCAGGCGATCCAGGGCGCCGCTGCGGATCAAGCCATCAAGGGTCCGTTTGTTGATGCGTTTGAGGTCGACACGGGCGCAGAAATCGAACAGGTCCTTGAACGGCCCGTCCTGACGCGCTTCGGTAATCGCCTCCACCGGGCCTTCGCCCACGCCCTTGATCGCGCCAAGACCATAGATGATGCGGCCTTCGTCGTTCACCGTGAACTTGAACTCGGAAGTGTTCACGTCCGGCGCGTCGAGGCGCAGCTTCATGGTGCGCACTTCCTCGATCAAGGTCACGACCTTGTCGGTGTTGTGCATATCCGCAGACAGTACCGCCGCCATGAACGGCGCCGGGTAGTGAGCCTTCAGCCACGCGGTCTGGTACGAGACCAGGCCATAGGCGGCGGAGTGGGATTTGTTGAAGCCGTAACCGGCGAATTTCTCTACCAGGTCGAAGATGTTACCGGCCAGGTCAGCGTCGATGTTATTGGTGGCGCAACCTTCAATGAAACCGCCGCGCTGCTTGGCCATTTCCTCGGGCTTTTTCTTACCCATGGCCCGACGCAGCATGTCCGCGCCACCGAGGGTGTAACCGGCCATGACCTGGGCAATCTGCATCACCTGTTCTTGGTACAGGATGATGCCGTAGGTCGGTGCCAGTACTGGCTTGAGGCCTTCGTACTGGTAATCGGAGTGCGGGTAAGCCAGTTCGGCACGCCCGTGCTTACGGTTGATGAAGTCATCCACCATGCCCGATTGCAGCGGGCCCGGACGGAACAGGGCCACCAGTGCGATCAAGTCTTCCAGGCAGTCGGGCTTGAGCTTTTTGATCAGCTCTTTCATGCCGCGGGATTCAAGCTGGAACACGGCCGTGGTTTCGGCTTTTTGCAGCAGGCTGTAGGTCGGTTTGTCGTCCAGCGGGATAAACGCGATATCCAGCGGCGGCTCGTTGACCTTGGCGCGGTCGCGGTTGATGGTCTTCAGCGCCCAGTCGATGATCGTCAGGGTACGCAGGCCAAGGAAGTCGAACTTCACCAGGCCGGCCGCCTCCACGTCATCCTTGTCGAACTGGGTTACCAGGCCGTCGCCTTCTTCGTCGCAATAGATCGGCGAAAAGTCGGTCAGCTTGGTGGGCGCGATAACCACACCACCGGCGTGTTTACCGACGTTACGCACCACGCCTTCGAGTTTGCGTGCCATGTCCCAGATTTCGGCCGCTTCTTCATCGACCTTGATGAAGTCCCGCAGGATTTCTTCCTGCTCGTAGGCTTTTTCCAGGGTCATGCCGACTTCAAACGGAATCATCTTCGACAGGCGGTCAGCCAGGCCATAGGACTTGCCCTGCACCCGGGCCACGTCGCGGATTACCGCCTTGGCCGCCATCGAACCGAAAGTGATGATCTGGCTTACCGCATTGCGGCCGTACTTCTCGGCCACGTATTCGATTACCCGGTCGCGACCATCCATGCAGAAGTCGACGTCGAAGTCGGGCATCGATACCCGTTCCGGGTTAAGGAACCGTTCGAAGAGCAGGTCATATTCCAGCGGGTCGAGGTCGGTGATCTTCTGCACATAGGCCACCAGCGACCCGGCACCCGATCCACGGCCCGGTCCCACCGGCACGCCGTTGCTTTTGGCCCACTGGATAAAGTCCATAACGATCAGGAAGTAACCGGGGAACCCCATCTGGATGATGATATCCAGCTCGAAATTCAGCCGGTCGACGTAGACCTGGCGCTTGGCTTCGTAATCTTCGGTGGTGTCCTTGGGTAGCAGGACGCTCAGGCGTTCTTCCAGGCCGTCGAACGAGACCTTGCGGAAATACTCGTCGATGGTCATGCCATCGGGAATCGGGAAGTTGGGCAGGAAGTGCTTGCCCAGCTTTACTTCAATATTGCAGCGCTTGGCGATTTCAACGGAGTTTTCCAGGGCCTCGGGCAGGTCGCTGAACAACTCGGCCATTTCATCGGCGCTTTTGAGGTACTGCTCTTCGCTGTAGTTTTTCGAGCGGCGCGGATCATCCAGCGCTCGGCCTTCGCCAATGCAGACGCGGGTTTCGTGGGCCTCGAAGTCTTCCTTCTTGATAAAGCGCACATCGTTGGTCGCTACCAGCGGCGCGCCCAGCTTTTCAGCCAGGGCCACGGCGGCGTGCAACTGCTCTTCATCGTTAGGACGGTTGGTGCGCTGGATTTCCAGGTAGAAACGGTTGGGGAACACGTCCATCCATTCACGGGCGAGCACTTCCGCCTCGTGGGGATTGCCGCCCAACAGCGCGATGCCGATTTCACCCTCTTTGGCCGCCGAGAGCATGATCAGCCCTTCGCTGGCCTCGGCCACCCACTCGCGCTCGATGATGATCGAGCCGTTGCGCTGGCCATCGATAAAGCCACGGGAAATCAGTTCGGTGAGGTTGCGATAACCGACGCCGTTCATCGCCAACAGGCTGATGCGGCTCAATGGGTTATCCGGGTCCTTGTTCGACAGCCACAGGTCGGCGCCGCAGATCGGCTTGATGCCGGCGCCCATGGCGGCCTTGTAGAACTTGACCAGGGAGCACATGTTGTTCTGGTCGGTCACCGCCACGGCAGGCATGTTCATGCCCACCAGGGTTTTGACCAGCGGTTTGATCCGTACCAGGCCGTCGACCAGGGAGTATTCAGTGTGCAGGCGCAGGTGAACGAATGAAGCCGGCATAGTGATCCTGTCCAAAACGTGAAAACAACAAGGCCCGGATTGTACCGGGCCTTGGCAAAAACATCAGCCTTGCTGCTAAACCTCGATCAGGCTTTCCCGAGCCTCGTAAGCCTGGCGAACCGGGGCGAACGAGCGGCGGTGGATCGGGGTTGGCCCCAGGCGCGCCAAAGCTTCCAGATGAACGGGCGTCGGGTAGCCTTTGTGCCCGCCGATGCCGTAGCCAGGGTAGATCAATTCAAAAGCCGCCATTTCTCGGTCACGGCTGACCTTGGCCAGGATCGACGCAGCGGCAATTGCCGGCACCTTGCTGTCGCCCTTGACCACCGCTTCAGCCGGCATCGTCAGCTTGGGGCAGCGGTTGCCGTCGATCATCGCCATTTTTGGCGTGATGTGCAGGCCTTCAATGGCACGCTGCATGGCCAGCATGGTGGCGTGCAGGATGTTCAGTTTGTCGATTTCCTCGACTTCGGCCCGGGCGATGTGCCAGCTCAGGGCCTTCTCACAGATCTCGTCAAAGAGTTTTTCGCGACGGGCTTCGGTGAGTTTCTTCGAATCGTTGAGGCCGAGGATCGGGCGGTTCGGATCGAGGATTACGGCTGCGGTGACGACCGCGCCACACAGTGGGCCACGGCCCACTTCGTCGACGCCGGCTACCAGATCAAGGGCATCAGCGACCAGGCTGAAATCCAGGCCCATTTGCGTCTTCATAGGGCTTCCTGTTTTTGGCCGATCAAGGTCAGCACAGCATCCGCCGCCTGATTCGACGCATCACGGCGCAAGGTGCGGTGAATCTCGTCAAACCCACGGGTCTGCTCTTCGCCACCGTCGATCAACGGGAAAAGAGTGCGAGCCAAGGTTTCAGGCGTCGCATCGTCCTGCAACAACTCGGGCACCAGCAGACGCTGGGCCAGCAAATTGGGCAGGGAGATGTAGGGACTTTTGACCATCCGCTTGAGAATCCAGTAGGTCAGCGGCGCCAGACGATAAGCCACGACCATCGGGCGCTTGTAGAGCAAGGCCTCCAGGGTCGCGGTACCGGAAGCGATCAGCACCGCATCACACGCAGCCAGGGCCAGATGCGAGCCCCCGTCGAGCAGGGTCAACGGCAAATTGCGCCCTACCATCAATTCTTCAATTTGCGCACGGCGCTGAGGGCTCGCGCACGGCAATACGAAGCGCACGCCCGGCTTCAGGGCTTGCAGGCGTTCTGCGGCATCAAAAAACAGCGCACCGAGACGCCCCACTTCACCGCCCCGACTGCCCGGCATCAAGGCCACCAACGGCCCCTCAGGCAAGCCCAGTTCGGCACGAGCCGCCGCACGGTCGGCCTGGAGCGGAATGGTGTCGGCCAGGGTGTGGCCGACAAACCGCACCGGCACGCCCTTCTCTTCGTAGAACCGGGCCTCGAACGGCAGCAGGGTCAGCATCAGATCGCAGCCTTCACGAATCTTCAGCACGCGCTTTTGCCGCCATGCCCATACGGAGGGGCTGACGTAGTGCACGGTTTTGATCCCGGCCTGACGCAACTTGAGTTCGATATTGAGGGTGAAGTCCGGCGCGTCGATTCCGATGAAGACGTCAGGCTTTTCTTCGATCAGGGTCTGGATCAGCTTTTTGCGGCGGGCCAGCAGCTCGCGCAAACGGCCCAGCACTTCTACCAGCCCCATGACCGACAAGCGCTCCATGGGAAAGTAGGACGTGAGGCCTTCAGCCTGCATCAGCGGACCACCGACACCGATGAATTCAACCGCCGGATGCTGAACCTTGAGGGCTCGCATCAGGCCTGCACCGAGAATATCGCCGGAAGCTTCTCCGGCCACCAACGCTATACGCAGCTTGGCCATGATCAGCGGGTGATGCCGCGAGTCGACGACTGGATCGAGTCACGGAATGTCGCAACTTCCGGAAAGAGTGCGGCGGGCTCCGTCAGTTCGATCAAGGCCTGGTCAACCGTCAGCCCCTGGCGGTAAACCACTTTATAGGCACGGCGCAGGGCGTGGATCGCGTCTTCGCTGAAGCCCCGACGGCGCATGCCCTCGAAGTTCATGCTGCGGGCTTCGGCGGGGTTGCCAAATACCGTTACGAACGCCGGAACGTCTTTGCCGATGGCGGTACCCATGCCGGAAAAGCTGTGGGCACCGATATGGCAATATTGATGGACCAGGGTGAAGCCGGACAGGATCGCCCAATCGTCAACGTGCACGTGGCCGGCCAACGCGGTGTTGTTGACCAGGATGCAATGGTTGCCAATCACGCTGTCATGACCGATGTGCGCATAGGCCATCACCAGGTTGTGATCACCCAGAGTGGTCTCGGCGCGGTCCTGAACGGTACCGCGGTGAATGGTCACGCCTTCACGGATGATGTTGTGATCACCGATTACCAGGCGCGTTTCTTCACCCTTGTACTTCATGTCCGGGGTGTCTTCGCCTATCGATGAAAACTGATAGATGCGGTTGTGTTTGCCAATCCGCGTCGGGCCTTTGAGGATCACATGTGGCCCGATGACTGTCCCCTCGCCGATTTCCACACCTGCGCCGACGATCGACCAGGGGCCGACCTCAACGTCGGCGGCCAGTACGGCCGTCGGATCGATGATTGCGCGAGGGTCAATCAAACTCATAGTTTGCGTTCCGCACAGATGATTTCAGCCGAGCACACCGGCTTGCCATCGACCGAAGCCTGGCATTCGAACTTCCAGATCTGGCGCTTGCAGCTGATGAACTTGGCTTCCAGGATCAACTGATCGCCCGGAGTGACCGGGTTGCGGAAGCGCAGTTTGTCGGAGCCCACGAAATAGTAGAGCGTGCCATCGGCAGGCTTCAGGTCGAGCATTTTGAAACCAAGGATACCGGCAGCCTGGGCCATCGCTTCAATGATCAACACGCCCGGCATGATCGGATGCGCAGGGAAGTGACCGTTGAAGAACGGTTCGTTGATGCTGACATTCTTGTAGGCACGAATGCGCTTTTCCTCAACATTGAGGTCCGTCACCCGGTCCACCAGCAGGAACGGGTAACGGTGAGGCAGGTATTCGCGAATCTCGTTGATGTCCATCATTTCGGGGGGAAGCCTGTAATAAAGATTGGGAGCGTGCGGACTAAGGCACGCCCCTCTAGCAAATCAAGGAGGCAGTCTAGCGGCTGTGCACACTTGATATGGAAATGGTATCAGCCATCTGATGAAGCATTACCGCCAGGGGTCACGTCCCCAACACGCTTTTCCAGATGTTTCAGGCGCCGAGCGATATCGTCGAGCTGCCTCAGACGTGCCGCGCTCTTGCGCCATTCGGCCGCAGGCTGCATGGCCGTACCGGATGAGTAGGACCCAGGTTCGGTAATCGAATGGGTCACCATGGTCATGCCGGTAATGAATACGTTGTCGCACACTTCGATATGGCCCACCAGGCCAACACCGCCGGCGAGCATGCAATGCTTGCCAATCTTGGTGCTGCCGGATATCCCCACGCACGCGGCCATGGCGGTGTGATCGCCAATCTGCACGTTGTGGGCGATCTGAATCTGGTTATCCAGTTTCACGCCGTTACCAATGACGGTATCGGCCAGGGCACCGCGGTCAACAGCCGTATTGACGCCAATTTCAACGTCGTCGCCGATCAACACGCCGCCCACCTGAGCAATCTTGTGCCACACGCCCTTCGAGTTGGCGAAGCCGAAGCCCTCGCCACCGATCACGGCGCCCGACTGAATCACGACACGTTCGCCAATACGCACATCGTGGTACAGGGTCACGCGCGGAGCCAGCCAACCACCGGCACCCACCTCACTGCGGGCACCGATAAAGCACTGCGCGCCGATCGTCACGCCCGCACCGATGCGCGCACCACTTTCGATCACCACAAAAGCACCGATGCTCGCAGCAGGGTCGACCTGCGCATCATCGGCGATCACCGCAGTCGGATGGATACCGGCAGCAGCCTTGGGTTTTGGATCAAACAGGTGCGACGCCCTGGCGTATGCCAGGTACGGGTCGGCAACAACCAGCGCATCCCCGGTAAACCCTTCGGCATCAGCGGCCTTCAGCAACACAGCTGCGGCGCGGCTGTCGCCCAGGTATTTACGGTATTGCGGGTTTGCCAGGAAGCTCAACTGAGCTGGGCCAGCCTCCTGCAAGGTGGCTAGCCCAGTAATTTCCTTCTCCGGGGAGCCACGTAAGGTGGCCCCCAGGAACTCGGCCAATTGGCCGAGCTTGATAGTCGCAGTCATGGCTTACTTCAGCTGATTCATGCGCTCGATCACCTGACGGGTGATGTCGTACTGAGGTTTAACGTCGATGACGGCGCCGCGTTCGAACACCAGGTCAAAGGCACCTTTCTTGATGACTTCTTCCACGGCGCTGTCGAGTTTCGGCTTGAGCTGCTTGAGCATTTCACGGTCAGCAACAGCCTTGGCTTCGTTCAGCTCCTTGGACTGGAACTGGTAGTCACGGGCCTTTTGCTTGAATTCAAGCTCCAGACGCTCGCGCTCGCCTTGCTGCATCTTGTCGCCACCGGCTACCAGACGGTCCTGGATACCTTTGGCACTGCTTTCCAGAGTCTTGAGCTTGGTCAGTTGAGGACCGAACTTCTTCTCTGCGTCCACGGCATATTTCTTGGCCGCATCGGATTCCAGCAGGGCCATCTGATAGTTCAGAACAGCAATCTTCATTTCGGCAAAGGCCGGGGTCGCTACCAGGACTGTCGCCAGGAGAACCAATTGAGTCAACTTACGCACGATGTACTCCTACAGAATCCGTTGTCGTTATCTTGGGTCAGACGCTTAGAACGTCTGGCCGAGGGAGAATTGGAAAATCTGGGTTTCAGCGTTATCCGGTTTCTTGATCGGCATGGCCAGAGCAAAGCTCAACGGGCCCAGCGCCGTCACCCAGGTCACGCCCACACCGACAGAGCTTGCCAGGTTGCTCAGACTTACGTCGTTGCACTGCGTGTTGGACTTCGAGCCATTGGGGTTGGTGACCTGTTCGCACTTGGAGTCGAACACGTTACCCACATCCCAGAAGACCGAAGTACGCAGGGAACGCTGATCTTTCACGAATGGCAGCGGGAACAGGATCTCCGCACCACCCTGGATCAGAACGTTACCACCGAATGGCAGCGGGTCGTTGTCCGAGTCAGCCACGGTACCTTGGTTACCGGTCACACCCACGCCACGGCTTGGGGTACCACGAGGACCCAGGGTGCTGTCCTTGAAGCCACGTACCGAGTTGAAACCACCAGCATAGTAGTTCTCATAGAACGGCAAGCCGCTGGTCGAACCATAACCATCGCCGTAACCCAGTTCGGTGTGCAGGCGCATGGTGTAGTTCTCGCTCAATGGCTGGAACAACTGGCCACGGTAGTCGAGCTTGAAGAACGACAGGTCGCTGCCCGGCGTGGTTGCTTCCAGAGTCAGGCTCTGGGAGTGGCCACGGGTTGCGAGTACGCCTTTGTTCAGGGTCGATTCCGACCAGCCGGCCGAAGCCTTGAAGTTCAGGAACTGGTCACCTTCTTTACGCACGAAGTTGAAGATCTCATCCACGGTGTACACACCGGTCTTGATCTTGTCTTGTTGCGCGGTCAGGCCGAAGGTCAGACGCGACGTCTCACTGATCGGGTAACCAATGTTGGCGCCAACACCCAGGCTGTCGATTGCATAGCTTGCAACGTCGACGTCGAGGTCTTTGTAGTCGGTTGTGCGGTAGAAGGCGTTGTAGCCCAGGCTCACACCGTCAGCAGTCCAGTAGGGGTCGACATAACCGAAGTTATAGCGGCTCTGGTATTCGCTTCGGGTCAGGCCGATGGAAACCTTGTTACCGGTACCGAGGAAGTTGTTCTGGGTGATCGAACCACCGAGGATCAGACCGGCACTCTGGGCGAAACCGACACTCGCGGTAATCGAACCGGAAGCCTGCTCTTCTACGGCGTAGTTCACGTCAACCTGGTCATCCACACCCGGTACAGCCGGGGTCTCGACGTTGACTTCCTTGAAGAAGCCCAGACGCTCAAGGCGAACCTTGGACTGGTCGATCAGGTAAGTCGACGCCCAGCCACCTTCCATCTGACGCATTTCACGGCGCAGCACTTCGTCAGCAGACTTGGTGTTGCCACGGAAGTTGATGCGGTTCACGTAGGCACGCTTGCCCGGATCGACGACGAAGGTGATGTCCACGGTGTGGTCTTCATCGTGCGGGGTCGGTACGCCGTTGACGTTGGCGAAGGTATAGCCTTCGTTACCCAGGCGACGGGTGATCAGCTCGGACGTGGTGGTCATCAGCTTACGCGAGAACACCTGGTCTTTCTGCACCAGCAACAGGGACTTGACCTGGTCTTCAGGCACTTTCAAGTCACCGCTGAGCTTGACGTCACGAACCTTGTACTTCTCGCCTTCATTGACGTTGACAGTGATATAGACGTGCTTCTTGTCCGGGGTGATGGACACCTGGGTCGAAGCGATATCCATGTTGATATAGCCACGGTCCAGGTAGTAGGAACGCAGACGCTCCAGGTCACCGGACAGTTTTTCGCGGGCGTACTTGTCATCGTTCTTGAAGAACGACAGCCAGTTGGTGGTCTTGAGTTCGAACAGGTCGATCAGGTCGTCATCAGCGAACTTGGTGTTACCCACCACGTTGATGTGCTGGATGGCCGCCACGGTACCTTCATTGATATTGACCTTCAGGCCAACGCGGTTACGCGGCTGCGGGACCACTTCAGTCTCGACGGTGGCCGAGTAACGACCCTGGGCAACGTACTGACGTTGCAGCTCGTTACGCACGCCTTCAAGGGTGGCACGCTGGAAGATCTCGCCTTCGGCAAGGCCGGATTGCTTGAGACCTTTCATCAAGTCTTCAGTAGAGATCGCCTTGTTGCCTTCGATCTCGATACTGGCGACAGAAGGCCGCTCGACGACAGTGATGACGAGGACGTTGCCTTCACGACCCAGTTGGATATCTTGAAAGAACCCGGTTTTGAACAGCGCACGAGTGGATTCCACCAGGCGACGGTCATCAGCCTGTTCCCCGACGTTCAACGGCAAGGCACCAAAGACGCTACCCGCGGAAACCCGCTGGAGGCCGTTGACGCGAATATCGGAGATGGTGAAGGACTCGGCGTGAACTTCGGCGATCATCAATACGGTGAGAACCGCAGTTAGCAGCAGACGTTTCATGAAGTCCTTTCTTATTCCAACTGGCAATAAACAAACTGCCGCAAAATGCGGCAGATTCGCAATTCAGCGAAGCGTTACAGTCGTCCCAGATCGTTGACCAGGGCTAACAACATCACCCCGACCACCAAACTGATACCGATCTGTATCCCCCAACCCTGCACCCGATCCGACAAGGGGCGACCACGCGCCCACTCGACCAGATAAAACAACAGATGCCCCCCATCCAATACTGGAATGGGCAACAAATTCAGAACCCCAAGGCTAATACTCAGATAAGCCAGGAAATTCAGGAAATCTACAACGCCCGACTGGGCAGAAGCGCCCGCCACTTTAGCAATGGTTATCGGTCCACTCAAGTTTTTTACCGAGAGCTCGCCGAACAACATTTTCTTGAGGGAATCGAGGGTCAGCACACTCATGGTCCAGGTGCGTCTCGCACCCTCGCCAATTGCCGCCAACGGTCCGAAACTGACCTCTCGCACCATCGAAGGTGGCCACTCGACACCTTTGACCCCGGCGCCCAGGTAACCCCCGGCCGCCTTGGCTTCCCCGCGAACGGCCAGGGTTACGGGGACGTCGATTTGAGCACCATCGCGCTCGACTTTCAGCACAATTTTGGTATCAGGGCGTACACGCACCAGGTCGACCACTTGCTGCCAGTCGTTCAGTGCCTGGCCATCAAGCGCCAGCAGGCGGTCACCGGTTTTCAGACCTGCGGCCTGGGCCGGCCCCTTCGGATCCAGCTCTGCCAGTACCGGCGGCAAGGCCGGGCGCCATGGACGAATACCCAGGGATTTGATCGGATCAGGCTCATCGGAGCCCTTCAGCCAGTGATCCAGGGTCAGCTCGCGCGGCGTTTCAGCGGTGGAGTCCTGCTCACGCACCACCAGTTTCACGATGCCGCTTTCACCCAGACGACGCACCAACTGCAAATTGACCGCGCCCCACCCTGTGGTTGGCTCGCCATCAACTGCAACAATTTCCTGCCCGGCGGTCAGGCCAGCCTTGGCCGCCATGCTGTCCGGCTCGACGGCACCAATGACCGGACGCACCTGCTGGCTGCCCAGCATGGCCAGGACCCAGAAGAACACCATGGCCAACAGAAAGTTGGCGATCGGACCTGCTGCGACGATGGCAATGCGCTGACGGACGGTCTTGCGATTAAAGGATTGATCCAACTGATCAGCCGGCACTTCGCCTTCGCGCTCATCGAGCATCTTGACGTAGCCACCCAACGGAATGGCCGCGATCACAAACTCGGTGCCGCGACGGTCGTGCCAGCGCAGCAAGGGCATGCCGAAGCCTACGGAAAAGCGCAGTACCTTGACGCCGCAACGACGCGCGACCCAGAAATGGCCGAACTCGTGGAAGGTAACCAGCACACCCAGAGCAACCAGGGTGCCGACAATCATGTAGAGCGCACTCATCTAATTTCTCCGCATCTCAATCCAGTCCCTGAAGGCTCAAACACGCCCAAAGGCTAACGCGTATTGCGGTTCAACCATTGCCCGGTCAAGGCCCGGGCCTTTGCATCAGCCTCGAACACCGCGCCCAGATCATTCACGGCAACCACAGGTTCAAGGTTCAAAACGTCTTCGATGATACTCGCGATCTGCGGAAAACGGATGCGCCGTTCAAGAAACGCCGCCACCGCCACTTCGTTCGCCGCATTCAGCATCGCCGGCGCGCTGTTACCCGCCTCTGCCGCCTGCCGCGCCAGGCGCAGACAAGGAAACCGCTGCTCGTCGGGGGCTTCGAAATCCAGACGGGCGATGGCAAATAGATCCAGCGGCGCAACACCCGAGTCAATTCGCTCCGGCCAGGCCAGGGCATTGGCGATCGGCGTGCGCATGTCCGGGTTACCCAACTGGGCCAACACCGAGCCATCCACGTAGTCCACCAGGGAATGAATCACACTTTGCGGGTGTATCACCACCTCGACCTGATCCGGCCGGGCATCGAACAGCCAGCATGCCTCGATCAACTCCAGGCCCTTGTTCATCATGCTCGCCGAGTCCACCGAGATCTTGCGACCCATGGACCAGTTCGGATGCGCGCACGCCTGATCAGGGGAAACATGTTCCAGGTCGGCCAGCGGTGTCTGCCGGAACGGACCGCCAGAGGCTGTCAGCAGAATCCGACGCACCCCAACCTGGCTCAACCCACGCGCAAAATCACCGGGCATGCACTGGAAAATCGCATTGTGTTCGCTGTCCAGCGGCAACAGCACGGCGCCGCTCTTGCGCACCGCCTGCATAAAGAGCGCACCGGACATTACCAGGGCTTCTTTATTGGCCAGCAGAATCTTCTTGCCCGCATCAACGGCGGCCAGCGTCGGACGCAAGCCGGCAGCGCCGACAATTGCCGCGACTACGGTGTCGACATCAGGGTCAGCCGACACCTGGCACAACCCCTCCTCCCCCACCAACACCCGGGTTGCCAGGCCCGCAGCGCGCAGGTCGTCCTGCAAGCCACGCGCTGCTGCCGCTTCGGGCACGACTGCATATTGCGGAGCGTGGCGCACACACAATGCCAGCAGCTCGCTCAGGCGACTGAACCCGGTCAATGCGAATACTTGATAACGCTCGGGATGACGGCCAATGACATCGAGGGTGCTTAGCCCCACCGAGCCGGTAGCGCCCAGCACGGTGACCTGTTGCAGGCGGCTCACGAGGCAGCCATCCACAGCAGCACGGCAAAGATCGGGATCGCAGCCGTCAGGCTGTCGATACGGTCGAGCACGCCACCGTGACCCGGCAGCAGGTTACTGCTGTCCTTGATCCCGGCCTGGCGCTTGAACATGCTTTCGGTCAGGTCACCGACCACCGAGATGAACACGACCACGGCCGCACCCACCAGGGACAAGAGCATTTCCTTGGCGGTCCAGCCACGCACCACGCCGACTACAACGGTAATCACCAGGGTCAATGCCAGGCCGCCATACACGCCCTCCCAGCTTTTGCCCGGGCTGACAGCCGGCGCCAACTTGCGCTTGCCGAAAGCACGGCCGGAGAAGTAGGCACCGATATCGGCGCCCCACACCAGCACCATCACCGCCATGATCAGCCAGTTACCCAGCTGCATGTGCTTGATGTAGACCAGGCCTTGCCAGGCGGGCAGCAGAATCAAAAGGCCGATCACCAGCTTGCAGGCGACACTGGACCAGTGGCTGCTGGAGCCAGGAAAAGTCAGCACCAAATAGGTCGCCAACGCCCACCACAACACCGCCGCCCCCAACACCCAAGGCGCTACGTCCGGCAGGATGTACATCAGGAACATCAACAGCGCCACAACTGCGGCGTACACCACACGCGGCAACTGCGCAGCAAAACCCGCCAGGCGAGCCCATTCCCAGGCACCCAGCGTCACGACCAGGCCGATGAACAGCGCGAAATTCGCCCCTTCAAGCAGGAAAAACCCGCACAGGGCAATAGGCAGCAGGATCAGCGCCGTGATGATTCGTTGTTTAAGCATTAAACCCGGGCTCCAGCTTCGATCTGCTCGCTCGTTTTACCGAAACGACGCTGACGGGAAGCGAAATCGGCCAGCGCATTGCGCATGGCATCGTGTTTGAAGTCCGGCCAGAACAGGTCGGAGAAGTACAATTCGGTATAGGCCAACTGCCACAACAGGAAGTTGCTGATGCGGTGGTCGCCACCGGTACGAATGCACAGGTCGGGCAACGGCAGGTCGCCGGTCACCAGACAGGTTTGCAACAGCTCGGGCGTGATGTCTTCCGGACGCAAATGACCGGCCTGTACTTCCCGCGCCAGACGCTGCGCAGCCTGGGCGATATCCCATTGGCCACCGTAGTTGGCTGCAATTTGCAGCACAAAACGGTTGCTGCCGGCAGTAATCGCCTCGGCTTCACGCATCGCCGCCTGCAGCTCGGGATGGAACCGCGAGCGGTCACCAATGATGCGCAGGCTGATGTTGTTCTCGTTCAGGCGCTTGGCCTCACGACGCAGGGCCTTGAAAAACAGGTCCATCAAGGCACTGACTTCCTCGGCCGGGCGCTGCCAGTTTTCACTGGAGAACGCGAACAGGGTCAACACTTCGACCTTGGCCTCGGCACACACCTCGATCACGGCACGTACAGCATCGACACCCGCTTTATGCCCGGCAACACCCGGCATAAAGCGCTTCTTCGCCCAGCGATTATTCCCGTCCATGATGATCGCGACATGGCGCGGCACCACGGAGGGCACAGTCTGCTTGGTCTTTTCCATGAAGGCGTCCTGACCCTTTATACGGCCATCAGGTCCTTTTCTTTGTCTTCCGTGGCCTTGGTGATCTGGGCCTCGGCATCTTTGGTCAGCTTGTCGATATCGGCGACGGCACGACGCTCTTCGTCTTCGCTGATTTCCTTGTCCTTGACCAGCTTCTTCAGGTCGCCCAAGGCATCGCGACGGATGTTGCGCACGGCAACACGCGCATCTTCAGCTGCGCTGCGCGCCTGCTTGGTGAAGCCCTTACGGGTTTCTTCGGTCAGGGCTGGCATGGAGATCAGCAGCAGTTCGCCCAGGTTGGTCGGATTGAGGTTCAAACCGGCGCTCTGGATGGCCTTGTCGACGGCACCGAGCATGTTGCGCTCAAAGGCCACGACTTGCAGGGTACGGGAGTCTTTTACAGTGATGTTGGCCACTTGGGTGATGGAGGTATCAGCGCCGTAGTACGGCACCATCACGCTGCCCAGAATGCTTGGGTGAGCCTTGCCGGTACGAATCTGGCCAAATGCATGGTTCAGAGAGTCCAGGGATTTCTGCATGCGCTCTTGAGCGTCTTTTTTGATTTCGTTGATCATTGTTCGATTTCCTCGATCAGAGTCCCTTCCGCGCCGCCGTGTACGATGTTCAGCAGGGCGCCGGGCTTGTTCATGTTAAATACGCGCAGCGGCATCTTGTGGTCGCGGCACAAGCAAATAGCCGTCAGGTCCATCACGCCCAGCTTGCGATCCAGTACTTCATCATAAGTCAGATGATCGAACTTCTCGGCATGCGGGTCTTTGAATGGGTCTGCAGTGTAAACACCGTCAACCTTGGTGGCTTTGAGCACCACGTCCGCGTTGATCTCGATACCACGCAGGCACGCTGCCGAATCGGTGGTGAAGAACGGGTTGCCGGTACCGGCAGCAAAAATCACTACCTCTTTGGCATCCAGGTGACGCATGGCTTTGCGACGATCATAGTGATCCGTTACACCGACCATGGAAATAGCCGACATGACGATAGCGGTGATGTTGGCGCGTTCCAGGGCGTCACGCATCGCCAGGGCGTTCATCACAGTGGCCAGCATGCCCATGTGGTCGCCTGTCACCCGATCCATGCCGGCAGCGCTGAGTGCCGCACCGCGGAACAGGTTGCCGCCGCCGATCACCAGACCGACCTGAACACCGATACCGACCAGTTGGCCGACTTCCAGCGCCATGCGGTCGAGTACTTTGGGATCGATCCCAAACTCTTCCGACCCCATCAGGGCCTCGCCGCTAAGCTTGAGTAGAATGCGTTTATAGCGAGCCTGATGACCACTGCCCTGCTGAGCCATTGCGAATCTCTCCTGCGGCGTATTTTTGAAAATTCTTGGCAAGCCGTTTACGGCCTGCGTTCACTCTAGCTTGACGCTGTCACAGCGCCATCGGAACACGGCTTTGTAAGCCAGTTCCAAAGGGAAACCAATAAAAATTGATCACCCCATTTGAAAAGAGGCTGCGCGCGTAAGCGGGCAGCCTCTTTTGGGCGACAGTTAAAAACCGTCTTACTTCTTGGTGGCAGCCAGCTGGGCAGCAACTTCTTCAGCGAAGTTGTCGACCGGCTTCTCGATGCCGTCGCCTACTTTGTAGTAGGTGAAGGAAACGATTTCAGCGCCAGCTTTCTTGGCCAGTTCGCCAACCTTGATTTCAGGGTTCTTGACGAATGCCTGCTCAACCAGGGAAGCCTCAGCCAGGAACTTGCTGATACGGCCTTTCACCATGTTTTCAACGATGTTTTCAGGCTTGCCTTTGATTTTTTCTTCGTTCAGCTGCAGGAACACGGCTTTCTCGCGTTCGATGGCTTCAGCAGAAACTTCCGATGGCAGCAGGAACTCAGGGTTGCTGGCCGCTACGTGCATAGCGATGTCTTTGGCCAGTTCAACGTTGCCGCCTTTCAGGGCAACCACAACACCGATCTTGTTGCCGTGCAGGTAAGCACCAACAACATCACCTTCAACGCGGGTCAGGCGACGAATGTTAACGTTCTCGCCTACTTTACCAACCAGAACCAGACGATCAGCTTCTTGAGCTTCGATCAGCGGAGCGGCGTCGGTCAGCTTGTCAGCGAATGCTTTTTCAACGCTGGCAGCGACGAAGTTCTTGAAGTCGTCTTGCAGGGCCAGGAAGTCGGTCTGCGAGTTAACTTCCAGGATAACGGCCGATTTGCCGTCTTCCTTGATTGCGATAGCGCCTTCAGCAGCGACGTTGCCTGCTTTCTTGGCGGCCTTGATGGCGCCCGAAGCACGCATGTCATCAATGGCTTTTTCGATGTCGCCGCCGGCCTTGGTCAAGGCCTTTTTGCAATCCATCATGCCTTCGCCGGTACGCTCACGCAGTTCTTTAACCAACGCTGCAGTAATCTCTGCCATTTTCAAAATCCTCTTGGATAGGTTTTCAACCATTCCACCCGATTGAACGGGCGATCAATTCTTCCCGAACCACCTTGTAGGCCGCTGCACGTTACAGATGTTGTAGCTGCGCTGCCGACAAATGGTTTTCGAGGTGGCAAAAAGGGGGCCAAGCCCCCTTTTTGCTTACTGAGTCAACGCCAAGGCGTCAGTTACTCAGCTGCTGCTACCGGAGCTTCTTCAACGAACTGCTCGGTGCCGCCAGCAACGTGGTTGCGGCCACGGATTACAGCGTCAGCCATCGAACCCATGTACAGCTGGATAGCGCGGATTGCGTCATCGTTGCCTGGGATGATGTAGTCAACGCCTTCCGGGCTGCTGTTGGTATCGACTACGCCGATAACCGGGATGCCCAGCTTGTTGGCTTCGGTGATCGCGATGCGCTCGTGATCAACGTCGATAACGAACAGTGCGTCAGGCAGACCGCCCATGTCCTTGATACCACCCAGGGAACGATCGAGCTTTTCCAGGTCGCGAGTGCGCATCAGCGCCTCTTTCTTGGTCAGCTTGGCGAAAGTACCGTCTTCGGCTTGCACTTCAAGGTCACGCAGACGCTTGATGGAAGCACGGATGGTTTTGAAGTTGGTCAGCATGCCGCCCAACCAGCGGTGATCGACGTACGGCGAACCGCAACGTGCTGCTTCTTCAGCAACGATCTTGCCAGCGGAACGCTTGGTGCCGACGAACAGAATCTTGTTTTTGCCCTGGGCCAGGCGCTCTACGAAAGTCAGAGCCTCGTTGAACATTGGCAGGGTTTTTTCAAGGTTGATGATGTGGATCTTGTTACGCGCGCCGAAAATGTATTTACCCATTTTCGGGTTCCAGTAACGGGTCTGGTGACCGAAGTGCACACCGGCCTTCAGCATATCGCGCATGTTGACTTGGGACATGATAGTTCCTTAATAAGTCGGGTTTGGCCTCCACGTATCCCAATGACCAACCAGCGGCATTCGCCTCCGGCACCCAGGTCATCGTGTCGACACGTGTGTGGATTTAAGCTTTGCGGGGTATCCCCGGAAAGCGGCGCATTTTATACCACAGAGCTTGCAAAAACGAAACCCGCAATCACATTTGCCGTCAGTCGCTTTTGCCTAAGCCTTTGAATAGAGCCAGAATGCCCCCATCCTTATAGACAGAAGCGATCGCCAGACGCTCATGGTTTCACCCCTGCGTCTGCTAGAATCGCGTTTTTTGGGCTTGTGCGAATTCTGCAACCTTTTGTCGCACACCCGTAAACCGTATTGATTTCAGCGCGTCGCGCTAGAGAGAGCCTGTATGACCGTAACCCTCAAAACCGCCGAAGACATCGCTGGCATGCGTGTCGCCGGCAAACTGGCTGCCGAGGTGCTGGAAATGATTGCCGAACACGTCAAGCCCGGCGTCACCACCGAAGCGCTGGACCGCATTTGCCACGACTATATCGTCGACGTGCAAAAAGCCATCCCTGCGCCGCTGAACTACAAGGGCTTCCCCAAGTCGATCTGCACCTCGATCAACCACGTGGTGTGCCACGGGATACCCGGCGACAAACCCCTGAAAGACGGCGACACCCTGAATATCGACGTCACCGTGATCAAGGACGGCTACCACGGCGACACCAGCCGTATGTTCCACGTCGGCACTGTACCGGTATGGGCCGAGCGCCTGTCGCAAGTGACCCAGGAATGCATGTACAAGGCCATCGAAATCGTCAAACCCGGCTGCCGCCTGGGCGACATCGGTGAAATCATCCAGAAGCACGCTGAAAAGAACGGCTTCTCGGTGGTGCGCGAATTTTGCGGCCACGGCATCGGCAAGGTGTTCCACGAAGAGCCACAAATTCTGCACTACGGCCGCGCCGGCACCGGCATGGAGCTGAAGGCAGGCATGACCTTCACCATCGAGCCGATGATCAACCAGGGCAAGGCCGACACCAAGGTGCTGGGCGACGGCTGGACCGCCATCACCAAGGACCGCAAGCTCTCGGCACAGTGGGAACACACCCTGCTGGTGACCGACACCGGCTACGAGATCTTCACCCTGCGCGCCGACGACACGATTCCTCGCGTTTCGGCGTAATGTTTGCACCGGTTTTCTAATTGCAACGCTGTGACCCATAGATAGAAAGGAAAACCGATCGATGCCCCAGGTGGATCCCGAACTCTTTGACCGTGGCCAGTTCCAGGCGGAACTGGCGCTGAAGGCAAGCCCTATTGCCGCCTTCAAGAAGGCCATCCGTCAGGCCCGCGAAGTGCTCGACGCGCGCTTTCGTAGCGGCCGGGACATTCGCCGGCTGATCGAGGACCGCGCCTGGTTCGTCGACAATATCCTGCAAAAGGCCTGGGAACAGTTCATCTGGAGTGAAGACGCCGATATCGCCCTGGTGGCGGTCGGCGGCTACGGCCGCGGCGAACTGCACCCCTACTCCGACATCGACCTGCTGATTTTGCTCGACAGCGCCGACCACGAGATCTTTCGTGATTCCATCGAGCGTTTTCTGACGTTGCTATGGGACATCGGCCTGGAAGTCGGCCAAAGCGTGCGCTCGGTGGACGAATGCGCCCAGGAAGCCCGCGCCGACCTGACGGTGATCACCAACCTGATGGAAAGCCGCACCATCGCCGGCCCCGAGCGCCTGCGCCAGCGCATGCTGGAGGTCACCAGTACCGCGCACATGTGGCCGAGCAAGGATTTCTTCCTGGCCAAGCGCGCCGAGCAGAAAGCCCGGCACCACAAGTACAACGACACCGAATACAACCTGGAACCCAACGTCAAAGGCTCCCCGGGCGGGCTGCGGGATATCCAGACAATTCTGTGGGTTGCCCGTCGCCAGTACGGCACCCTGAACCTGCGGGCCCTGGCCGGGGAAGGCTTTCTGGTGGAGAGCGAAAACGCCCTGCTGGCCTCCTCCCAGGAATTCCTGTGGAAAGTGCGCTACGCGTTGCACATGCTGGCCGGGCGCTCCGAAGACCGCCTGCTGTTCGATCACCAGCGCTCCATCGCCACCTTGCTGGGGTTTGAAGGCGAGGATGCGAAGACCAGCATCGAAAGCTTCATGCAGCAGTACTACCGCGTGGTGATGAGCATTGCCCAGCTCAGCGACCTGATCATCCAGCACTTCGAAGAAGTGATCCTGGCCCCGGAAGACGAAGCGCCACCGCAGCCGATCAACTCACGCTTCCAGCTGCACGATGGCTACATCGAGGCACGCAACGACAACGTATTCAAACGCACGCCGTTCGCCATGCTGGAAATCTTCGTGCTGATGGCCCAGCAGCCGGAAATCAAGGGCGTGCGCGCCGACACCATTCGCTTGCTGCGGGAAAACCGTCACCTGATCGACGACGATTTCCGCCACGACATTCGCAACACCAGCCTGTTTATCGAGCTGTTCAAGTGCAAGATCGGCATCCACCGCAATCTGCGGCGCATGAACCGTTACGGGATTCTGGGGCGTTACCTGCCGGAGTTCGGCTTTATCGTCGGGCAGATGCAGCACGACCTGTTCCACATCTATACGGTGGACGCCCACACCCTGAACCTGATCAAACACCTGCGTAAGCTGCAGTACACCCAGGTGTCAGAGAAATTCCCACTGGCCAGTAAGCTCATGGCGCGCCTGCCCAAGCCCGAGCTGATTTACCTGGCCGGCCTGTACCACGACATCGGCAAGGGCCGGCACGGCGATCACTCGGAAATTGGTGCGGTAGACGCCGAGGCGTTCTGCCAGCGCCACCAACTGCCGCTGTGGGACAGCCGCCTGATCGTGTGGCTGGTGCAAAACCACCTGGTGATGTCCACCACCGCCCAGCGCAAGGACTTGTCCGACCCGCAGGTGATCCACGATTTCGCACAGATCGTCGGCGACGAAACCCGTCTCGACTATCTCTACGTCCTCACCGTGTCCGACATCAACGCCACCAACCCGACGCTGTGGAACTCCTGGCGTGCCAGCCTGTTGCGCCAGCTCTACACCGAGACCAAGCGCGCGCTGCGTCGCGGCCTGGAGAACCCGGTGGACCGCGAGGAGCAGATCCGTCGCACCCAGAGCGCAGCCCTGGATATCCTGGTGCGCGGAGGCAACGACCCGGATGACGTCGAGCAACTCTGGTCGCAACTGGGGGACGACTACTTCCTGCGCCACACCGCCGGCGACGTGGCCTGGCACAGCGACGCGATCCTGCAGCAGCCGACCGATGGCGGG
This sequence comes from Pseudomonas sp. ADAK13, assembly GCF_012935715.1. Taxonomy (NCBI): domain Bacteria; kingdom Pseudomonadati; phylum Pseudomonadota; class Gammaproteobacteria; order Pseudomonadales; family Pseudomonadaceae; genus Pseudomonas; species Pseudomonas sp. ADAK13. Next base: position 3,520,841 of record NZ_CP052860.1, on the reverse strand, counting down.
CCACTGGTGCTGATCAAGGAAACCACCCAGCGCGAGTTCGAGGGCGGCACGCAGATTTTCATCTACGCGCCGGACCAGCACGACTTCTTCGCCGTGACCGTGGCCGCGATGGACCAGCTCAACCTGAACATTCACGACGCCCGGGTGATCACCTCCAGCAGCCAGTTCACACTCGACACCTACATCGTGCTCGACACTGAAGGCGAGTCCATCGGTGACAACCCGGAGCGGGTGAAAAAGATCCGCAAGGGCCTCACCGACGCCCTGCGCAATCCCGACGACTACCCGACCATTATCCAGCGCCGGGTACCGCGCCAGCTCAAGCACTTTGCGTTTGCCCCCGAGGTGACCATCCACAACGACGCCCAGCGCCCGGTGACCGTGCTGGAACTCAGCGCGCCGGACCGCCCGGGCCTGTTGGCGCGGATCGGCACGATCTTCCTGGAGTTCGACCTGTCGTTGCAGAACGCCAAGATTGCGACCCTGGGCGAACGGGTAGAAGACGTGTTCTTTATTACCGATGCCGACAACCAGCCGCTCTCCGACCCTGAACTGTGCCGACGCTTGCAGGAAGCCATCGTCCAGCAGTTGAGCGTCAACCAGGAGACTGGCGTCGAGATGTCACGGTTGAGCATCTGACCGACCGCCCATTTTCAGCTTCCAATGAATTGAACGAGATCCACCGATGAACAATGCCCTGAACCAGCTGCAGCCCTACCCGTTCGAGAAACTGCGCGTCCTGCTGGGCAGCGTCACGCCGAACCCGGACAAACGCCCGATCGCCCTGTCCATCGGCGAGCCAAAGCACAAATCCCCGCAGTTCGTTGCCGATGCGCTGGCCAACAACCTGGACCAGATGGCGGTGTACCCGACTACCCTGGGCATCCCCGCTCTGCGTGAGGCGATTGGTGCCTGGTGCGAACGCCGTTTCAGCGTGCCCAAGGGCTGGCTCGACCCGGCGCGCAACATCCTGCCGGTGAACGGCACCCGTGAAGCGTTGTTCGCCTTCACCCAGACCGTGGTCAACCGTGGCGACGACGCGCTGGTGGTCAGCCCGAACCCGTTCTACCAGATCTACGAGGGCGCGGCCTTCCTCGCCGGGGCCAAGCCGCACTACCTGCCGTGCCTGGATGAAAACGGCTTCAATCCGGATTTCGACGCGGTGTCGCCGGACATCTGGAAACGCTGCCAGATCCTGTTCCTGTGCTCCCCCGGCAACCCGACCGGCGCACTGATCCCAGTCGACACCTTGAAAAAGCTGATCGCCCTGGCCGACGAATACGACTTCGTGATCGCCGCCGACGAGTGCTACAGCGAGCTGTACTTCGACGAACAAACCCCGCCACCGGGCCTGCTCAGCGCCTGCGTGGAACTGGGTCGCCAGGACTTCAAGCGCTGCGTGGTGTTCCACAGCCTGTCCAAGCGCTCCAACCTGCCGGGCCTGCGTTCGGGTTTTGTGGCCGGTGACGCCGAGATCCTCAAGGGCTTCCTGCTGTACCGCACCTACCACGGCTGCGCGATGCCGGTGCAAACCCAGCTGGCGAGCATTGCCGCCTGGCAGGACGAAGCCCACGTGCAGGCCAACCGCGACCTGTACCGCGAGAAATTCGATGCCGTGCTGGCCATTCTCAAGCCAGTGCTGGATGTGCAAGCGCCGGACGGTGGCTTCTACCTGTGGCCGAACGTGGACGGTGACGATGCCGCTTTCTGCCGCGACTTGTTCGTGGAAGAACACGTAACCGTGGTGCCGGGCTCGTACCTGTCACGGGAAGTGGACGGTTTCAACCCGGGCGCCGGGCGTGTACGCCTGGCACTGGTTGCGCCGCTGGCAGAGTGTGTGGAAGCGGCAGAGCGGATTCGCTCATACGTCATCCGAAACCGGTAACCCGCCTACCGCCTTCCCAAACGCGCCCGGACGGGGAAATCCGGGCGTAATGAGCGCCACCCACAGGCTTCCAAAACCTCTGGGTGGAAACGCCAATGATCAACCCTCCCCAACACGTGCCGCAGTTCAATACGCCGATATATACCGAATAGCCAACACCTGCCGTCATACATCGCCCCCAATGGCGTGATGCCGCCTCAGACTGCAAAACTCAAGGTGTTGGGCTACCCGGAAATTGAAGAACAGTTGTTGCAGCGACAATACCCAACTGGAACGGGCAACGCGAACGTCCCCTACGCAAACAGTAATTTCACTAAAGCCCGCACAGCCCGGCGCAGTTCGGGCCACGATGATAAAACACACGCCCCTTCCAAGAGCGTATCGGGTAAAAAATCCTACTTAGAACGCCGCCGTCTTTCCACTCGAAAAATATATTCGCTTACACGTTCAGCGGAACTATTCCCACAATAAATTCCAATATAGGGCGCTAGGCAGTGAGTACAAGAAAATTGAAACCATTGACCAATAGAAAATGAAACTATCCTTTCGAGATTAAAAACATGACGACGCTTGCGCCCCACTACCCCTCAGCATTTAATACTTCATACCCATCTCCAAACAATCTGGACCCCGTCGAAGATTACTCGAATGCAAACCCGCCTCCTGTAGCCAGAAACGAACGAGGCGTGGCAGATCCCAAGTTACTCTGGCCACAGGGTTCGACCATCACAATATCCCTGCTGGGCATGACGAATGACCAGGAACAGTTAATGAAGGACAACATCAACAAGTGGGCACCTTACACCAACCTGAAATTTGAATTTGTAAATACAAAGGAAGGCGATATACGCATAGCAACAGAACCTGAAACTCTTGGCGGCTGGTCAAACGTAGGGACATCAGCAAAATCCATACCTATCGACAAACCCACAATGGCCATTGGATTGCAAGGCGACAAGGAAGAACTGGAAGGCGCGATAATACATGAGTTCGGACATGCATTAGGCCTAAAGCATGAGCATCAACATCCCGACAGGCAACTGCCGGACTCCGACTACCTACTGGGCTTTCCGACTTATCCACGTACAGATGTTACGACATCAAAATACGATAGGTCTTCCGTCATGCATTACGTTTTTTCGACAAAAGCCGACGGCAGTTCTCGCTCTGAAAACAATCAAATATCAGAGGGCGATAAAGCTTTCATGCGCACGCTCTACCCTCCTATCACTGAATAGATATAACTAACCGTCACGCAGCAAAAAAACTGCTCATCAGGAAGGACTGACAAAGATCACTACAGGCAAAATCAATAATTTTGTGTTTCTTCAATAACTAAAAATTCAACAATCAGGAAAGTGAAGGACATTACCAATGGCGACTCCCCTCAACAGTTACACATCCTCCTCATACGCAGCTTCTAACTACTCAATACAACCAAACGACGATCAAACCTCGAGTACTTCAGCCAGCACCAGAAAAACCAGAGGAGCCGCCAACGATCGATATCTCTGGCCACAAGGCTCAACCATTAAAATCGGGTTTGTTGACGTCAATGAAAAAGATAAAGCCCTCATCGAAAAAAATATAAATAAGTGGGCACCTCATGTAAACCTCACGTTCGAATTCATTGATGATCCGAAAAACGCCGATATAAGAATCGAAGTAGATCCTGCAATGTCGGGTGGTTATTCATGGATAGGCACCGAGGCAAAACTACACCCACACGATAAAGCTCACGTCACAATCGGCACTCGAGGTTCCGAGGAGAATACGGAAGATACAATAATGCACGAATGGGGACATGTATTAGGCTTGGAACATGAACATGCGCATCCAGACAGAAAACTTGAAGACCCCAACCTAGGAAGAGAAGACGCTATAAAACGCGATGCCAACCACACATTCTCCCCCTACGACAAAGACTCTATCATGCATTATAAATACAAATACGAAGCCGGCAGAGCGGTTGACTTTATCCCCAATACTATCTCCGCAAAAGATATAGAGTTTGTCAGCTCCCTCTATCCACCACTCGACAAAAAATCGCCAGCACCAAACTACCCACATCCATTACAGAACCCACCCATCCACCCCACCTGATACATCATCTTGAGCACAAAGGTTAGCGACGATATCGAGCATCACCAGCCCTTGTTTACCGGGTCATTTCATATGCCCCAAATTCGCCTCACTCATGTCCAAATCAGCCAGCACTTCCCTTAACACGTCATCACCTATCTGGTGATGACGGCTCAGGCTATACAACTCCAAACGCTGTGCTCTTAACGCCTTCAGTCGCAACTTGCGCTCCAGTTGATCCATCTGAAACGCCAACGCCTGGGCTTCCGCAGAGTCGTTGAACACTTCCAACTGATGACGATACTCCGACATCAACCGCGCCTTGAGCTCAGTGGCCAACGCCGCTTGGGCGGCATCCTGGGGTGCCGCTTCCGCAGGTTCTTCGGCCTCCAGGGCATGAATCGCCGCTTCAGCGGTTTTCTTCCAGGCGTCACGCACCTCGCTGCGACGCTTGTCGTCCGGACTCTTTTCAATGCCCCGCAGCAGCAACGGCAAGGCGATGCAGGCGGCGACCAGCGACAGCAGGATCACTCCGGCGGCGATGAAGATCAGCAGGTCACGCTGAGGAAAATCCTGGCCCGGCGCCAACAACAACGGCACCGACATCACACCCGCCAACGTCACCGCACCTCGCACGCCACCCACGGTCAACAGCCAGCAGGAACGGGCGGTCGGTACCAGTGTCAGTTCACTTTTCCCACGCAGGCGCCGGAGCAATCCTGACAGGCGCCAGATGCTTTGCACCCAGATAAACCGCAACACCACCAACACCAGGAAAATCGCGATCACGTCCAGGCAGCGGTACAGCAACGTCGGCCACAGCGTCGGTTCGTGGCTGACCACGGCCTTGATGATGTCCGGCAGTTGCAGGCCCAGCAGCAGGAAGATCAACCCGTTAAACGCAAATTCCAGCAGCGACCACACACTGCGATTGAGCAGCCGGGTGCTGGTCTGGCGCGGCAGCAGGTCGAGCCAACTTTGCATCATCCCTGCGGCCACCGCCGACAAGATGCCCGACGCGCCAAGGCGCTCCGCCAGCACGTAAGCGGCAAACGGCAGCAGCAACATGAACACCACGTGCGTCGCCGGGTCGTCCCAGCCCCGGGCGATCATCCAGGACCGGAGCCGGCCCACCAGCCAGCTCAAGGCCACACCAATAGCCAGGCCACCGACGGCGACGAGCACAAAGGTCAGGCTGGCATCAGCCAGGGAAAACACCCCGGTCAGCGCCGCCGCCAGGGCGAATTTGAACGTCACCAGGCCCGATGCGTCATTCATCAACGCCTCGCCCTGAAGCATGTGCATCAACGGCGTGGGCAAGCGGTTCTGGGAAATGGCTGACACCGCCACGGCATCCGTCGGCGACAAGACGGCCGCCAGGGCGAAGGCCACCGGCAACGGAATACTCGGCAACAGCCAATGAATGAAGTAACCGGCGCCCACCACCGTAAACAGCACCAACCCCACCGCCAGCGTCAGGATCGGCCCGCGCAGGCGCCACAGTTCACGCTTGGGCATGCGCCAGCCATCGGAGAACAGCAGGGGCGGCAGGAACAGGAAAAGAAACAACTCAGGGTCCAGGGCCACATGCAGCCCCAGGGTCGGCCAGGCCAACAAGGCCCCGGCGGCGATTTGCACCAGAGGTAACGGCAGTGGGATAACACGCCCGACCAGACGCGAAACGCTGACCAGCATCAGCAGGATAAGTACGGTGTAAGCGGTTTGCATAACGCGGGATTCCCAGACAATCAACTTGCAACAACACACATCAGGCAACAACTCGCCGTTGAAGTGCCATATTAGCCGCCTATGCTGCGCGATGGCCTTTGCACAAAAGTCGCACGCAGCAACACGCAGTTGTGACGAGCGGCGCCGAAAGCCGCTGGCCATGGCATAATCCGTGGCCTTTCATCTCCGTCAGCCCAAAGGGGGGCAATTCCTTGACCGCTTCAAGCAAAACGTTGCACCTTTTCGGCATCAAAGCCTGCGACACCATGAAAAAGGCGCGCACCTGGCTCGATGAACACGCTGTCAGCTATGAGTTTCATGACTACAAGACGGCCGGTATCGACCGCGAACACTTGACCCAATGGTGCAACGAGCACGGTTGGCAGGTGGTTTTGAACCGTGCGGGCACCACCTTTCGCAAACTCGAAGACGAACGCAAAGCCGATCTCGACCAAGCGAAAGCCATTGAATTGATGCTCGCGCAACCCTCGATGATCAAGCGCCCCGTGCTTGATCTCGGTGACAAAACCCTGATTGGCTTCAAGCCAGATAGTTATTCGGCGGCCCTCAAGTAGGCCAGCCCACTCCATTTTTGTAGAGGTAACAGCATGTCCAATTCCCTGTTCAGCCTGGGCTTCGGCGTAGGCACTCAGAACCGCCAAGGTGCTTGGCTGGAAGTATTTTACGCACAACCGCTGCTCAACCCTTCGGCTGAAATCATCGCGGCCATCGCACCGATCCTCGGTTACACCGAAGGCAACCAGGCCATTACGTTCACCGTCACCCAGGCCCTGCAGCTGGCTGACGCGCTCAAAGGTGTTGACGCCGCCCAAGCCGCCCTGTTGAGCCGCCTGGCTGAAAGCCACACCCCGCTGGTCGCCACGCTGCTGGCCGAAGACGCCGCGCTGACCTCCACCCCTGAGGCGTACCTCAAGCTGCACCTGCTGTCCCATCGCCTGGTCAAGCCGCACGGCCTGAGCCTGGCCGGTGTGTTCCCGCAGCTGCCGAACGTGGCCTGGACCAGCCAGGGCGCGATCGACATCGCCGAACTGGCCGAGCGCCAACTGGAAGCCCGCCTGCGTGGCGAGTTGCTGGAAGTGTTCTCGGTGGACAAGTTCCCGAAAATGACCGACTACGTGGTGCCGAGTGGCGTGCGTATCGCTGATGCCGCACGTATCCGCCTGGGCGCCTACGTGGGCGAAGGCACCACCGTGATGCACGAAGGTTTCGTCAACTTCAACGCCGGCACCGAAGGCCCGGGCATGATCGAAGGCCGCGTATCGGCTGGCGTGTTCGTCGGCAAGGGTTCGGACCTGGGCGGCGGTTGCTCCACCATGGGCACCCTGTCGGGCGGCGGCAACATCGTGATCAAGGTCGGCGAAGGCTGCCTGATCGGCGCCAACGCCGGTATCGGCATCCCGCTGGGCGACCGCAACACCGTTGAGTCGGGCCTGTACGTGACCGCCGGTACCAAGGTGGCGCTGCTGGACGAGGCCAACCAACTGGTTAAAGTGGTCAAGGCCCGTGAGCTGGCCGGCCAACCGGACCTGCTGTTCCGCCGCAACTCCGAGACCGGTGCCGTGGAATGCAAAACCCACAAATCGGCCATCGAACTGAACGCAGCGCTGCACGCTCACAACTAAGCAGCGACTCGATGCCACTGACGGCCCGTACCTTCCCGGTGCGGGTCGTTTATACGAGCCTTGATCACCATGCTTGTGCCCTCTCCCTGGCGCGCCGATTTTCCGGCCATCGCCACCCTGCAACGGCAAGACCAGACTTATCTGGACAACGCCGCCACCACGCAAAAACCTCAAGCCCTGCTGGACGCCATCAGCCATTACTACACCAATGGCGCAGCCAATGTGCACCGTGCCCAGCATTTGCCGGGCGCCCACGCGACCCAGGCCTTCGAGGACAGCCGCAACAAGGTGGCACAGTGGCTGAACGTCGGCGACGACGGGCAAATCATCTTCACCCATGGCGCGACTTCAGCGCTGAACCTCCTGGCCTATGGCCTTGAGCACTTATTCAACCCGGGCGACGAGCTTGTCATCAGCGCCCTGGAGCACCACGCCAACCTGCTGCCGTGGCAGCAACTGGCCAAGCGTCGCGGGCTGGAACTGGTGGTTTTGCCACTTAACGAAGACGGCTTGATCGACCTGCAAGCTGCCGCCGAATTGATCGGCCCGCGTACCCGGCTGCTGGCGGTGAGCCAACTGTCCAACGTGCTCGGCGCCTGGCAGCCGTTGCCGCAGTTGTTGGCGCTGGCCAAGGCCCACGACGCACTGACGGTTGTGGATGGCGCCCAGGGCATCGTCCACGGTCGCCATGACCTGCAGGCACTGGGCTGCGACTTCTACGTGTTTTCCAGCCACAAACTCTACGGGCCGGATGGCGTTGGCGTGCTGTATGGCCGCACTGAGGCCCTGCATCACCTGCGCCACTGGCAGTTTGGTGGCGAGATGGTGCAACTGGCTGACTATCAAAGCGCCAGCTTCCGCCCCGCCCCCCTCGGCTTCGAAGCCGGGACGCCGCCAATCGCCAGCGTGATCGGCCTGGGTGCGACCCTGGATTACCTGAGTTCCCTCGACCTGCACGCGGTGATGGCCCACGAAGCCGCCCTGCACGACTACCTGTTGCGTGGCTTGCAAGCACGCAAGGGCATACGGCTGCTGGGTTTGCCACAGGTGGCCCTGGCCAGCTTTGTGGTGGACGGCGTGCACAACGCCGACCTCGCCCACTTGCTGACTGAACAAGGGATTGCCGTACGCGCCGGCCATCATTGTGCGATGCCGCTGCTCAAGCAGATGGGGCTCTCCGGGGCGATTCGGGTGTCGCTGGCGCTGTATAACGACTCCGATGACCTGGAGCGTTTTTTTGAAGCGCTGGATCAGGCCCTGGATATGCTGCGATGAGCTTGCCGGCGGAGGCCGTTGTGGCGCTGCAGGCGTTTCAGGTGGTCGGGAGTTGGGAGCAACGCGCCCGCCTGCTCATGCAATGGGGCGAGCGTCTTCCCGCGTTGCCGGATGAAGACAAGGTCGACGCCAACCTGGTGCAGGGCTGTGAAAGCCTGGTGTGGCTGGTGGGGCGCTTGCAGGATGGCCACTGGCAGTTTGCCGCCAGCAGCGATGCGCGGCTGATACGCGGGCTGGTGGCGTTGTTGCTGGCACGGGTTAACGGTTTGTCTGCCGCTGAGTTGCAGGCGGTCGACTTGCCCGACTGGTTCAATCAACTGGGTCTGTCGCGGCAGCTATCACCGTCACGCAGCAATGGTCTGAATGCAGTGCTTCAGCGCATGCGGAAGTTGAGCCTCACACAAAACTAAATGTGGGAGCGGGCTTGCTCGCGAAGGCGGAGTGTCAGTCACCAGATAGGTCGACTGATACACCGCGTTCGCGAGCAAGCCCGCTTGTATGCTAGGACTTGAAGGGAGGAGGAGGGACAAAGCCCGATTCTGACTGTTGGCGCAGTACAGACCGTGGGAGATTTCGCCCCTCCTCCTTTCACCCAAGCGCCGATAAAGAATGCATCTGGCTATGACCGACGATAGGAACAAGCCTGCGCCTCTGGGTGAGCCCTTCAAGTGCTCAAAACCATAGCCCGGAGGAAGTCTCATGGCAATGCCAGTTCCTGTCTCAAAGCCGATCATTGGCGTCGATGTTGCTAAAAATGAGCTGGTGATTTACCACGCCGAGCTCGACCTGTTGGAAGTGATCCCCAACAACAAAACCGCCATTAAAAAATGGCTGAAAGCCCTGCCGGGCGCTGTGTCCGTTGCGATTGAAGCGACCAACATATATCACCTGGAGTTCGCTGACCTGGCCTATGAAGCTGGTTGCGTGATCTACATGGTGGGCGGTTATGAGCTCAGCCATTATCGTAAAGGTGTGAATATCCGGGCTAAGACCGACGCCCAGGATGCCAAGTTGCTTGCTCGCTATCTAAAAAACGAAGCCGATGAACTTCGCCCTGGACGCCGCCATCTCCCCTGTATCGCCAGCTTTTGAGTCTTTTTCGTCGCCGGGCGGCGCTGGTTCAGGCACGCGTCAGCCTGACTCAAAGTTGGGCGAATGAGCCGTTGCTGAAGGCCTCTTTTGCCGAGCAAATGAAGTCGATGCAAAAGCTAGAAAGCCTGATTGAAAAGATGATCGCTGATCGGCTGAAAGAAGCTGGACTATCGGATCAACTAAAGCGTTGCCTGAAAGTTGAAGGTATCGGCTTTTTGACTGGGGCCCGTTTGGTTACCAGCTTCCAACGCGGTGATTTTAGAAACGCGGACGCGTTTATCGCTTTCTTGGGTATGGATTTACGCGTTTCTAAGTCAGGACAGAAAGATAATCGTCGCAGCTTGAGCAAGCGTGGCGACTCAGAAGCGCGTCGTCTTTTGCACAACGCAGCAATGGCGGCCAGCCGAACGGCTGCATGGAAGGAGTTTTATCAAGCACAACGGGCGCGGGGTTATAGCACCACTCAGGTACTGGTAATGCTGGCCCGTAAGCTTGCTCGAGTGGTATTTGCATTGCTGAAAGGACAAAGCGAATACCAACCAAAGGTTGGTTGAGGGTTGCCCCTCAACCATAGAATCTCCCACATTTTGATCTTCGCTCGGAGCACAGAGTTATGTGGCCTTCACTCGATCCGAAGGCCGGCGCACGCCGGCCACAATCTTGTCCACCGCTTTGGTCGCCGCCACCATACCGAAGGTCGCGGTGACCATCATCACCGCGCCAAACCCGCCGGCGCAGTCCAGCTTCACGCCATCCCCGACAAAACTCTTCTGCAAACAGATGCTGCCGTCCGGCTTCGGATACCGCAGCTGTTCAGTGGAGAACACGCAGGGCACGCTGTAATGGCGGGTCACGGTGCGGGAGAAGCCGTAGTCGCGGCGCAACGTAGAGCGCACTTTCGACGCCAGCGGGTCGTTGAACGTACGGTTCAAGTCACACACCTGAATCAGCGTCGGGTCGATCTGCCCGCCCGCACCGCCGGTGGTGATGATCTGGATCTTGCGCCGCTTGCACCAGGCAATCAGCGCCGCCTTGGCGTTCACGCTGTCGATGCAGTCGATCACGCAATCGATGTTGGGCGTGATGTACTCGGCCATGGTTTCGCGGGTGACGAAATCCGCCACCGCATGCACGGTGCAGTCGGGGTTGATGCCCTTCAGGCGCTCGGCCATGACCTCGACCTTGGGCTTGCCCACGGTGCTGTCCAGCGCGTGCAACTGGCGGTTGCTGTTGCTGACGCAAACGTCGTCCAGGTCAAACAGCGAAATCTCGCCCACGCCGCAGCGGGCGATGGCTTCCGCCGCCCACGAGCCCACACCGCCCACGCCGACGATGGCCACATGGGCCGCCTTCAGGCGCTCCAGGCCTTCAATGCCATACAAGCGGGCGACGCCGGCAAACCGTGGATCTTCTGTACTCATGACCATTACCCCAAAAACCGGCGCGCATTATAGGGCGTTGCCGCGACAAGTTCGACGCATCCAGCTACAAGTAAAGAACTTAGGTCAACTTTCGCTGCCCAATGTCCGGTTTTTCTCGGCTTGCTGTACGGTCAGTGAAAGGCCGGTGTAGGATGCGCGCCGTTCGGCGCAGGCCGACACCTCTTTTCGTTCCACACCTTTTGGAACCCGAAATAGCCATGTCATCGCGTAAATTTGGACTCAACCTGGTGGTGGTGCTGGCAATTGCCGCGCTGTTCACCGGCTTCTGGGCGCTGATCAACCGCCCGGTCACTGCCCCTAACTGGCCTGAACAGATCTCCGGTTTTTCCTACTCGCCGTTCCAACAAGGCCAGTTCCCGCAGAAAGACCAGTATCCGACTGACGATCAAATGCGTCAGGACCTTGCGATCATGAGCAAGCTGACGGACAACATCCGCACCTACTCGGTCGACGGCACCCTGGGGGATATCCCCAAGCTGGCGGAAGAGTTCGGCCTGCGGGTGACGCTGGGGATCTGGATCAGCCCGGACCTGGAGCGCAACGAGCGCGAGATCCAGCGTGCCATCGAAATCGCCAACAGCTCCCGCAGCGTCGTGCGGGTAGTGGTGGGTAACGAAGCGCTGTTCCGTGAGGAAATCACCCCGGAAGCCCTGATCGTGCTGCTGGACCGGGTGCGCGCTGCCGTGAAAGTGCCGGTGACGACTTCGGAGCAATGGCACATCTGGGAAAAGAACCCGCAACTGGCCAAGCACGTCGACCTGATCGCCGCGCACATCCTGCCGTTCTGGGAATTCATTCCGATGGACAAGGCCGGCCAGTACGTACTCGACCGCGCCCGGGACCTGAAGAAACTGTTCCCGAAAAAGCCGCTGCTGCTGTCGGAGGTTGGCTGGCCGAGTAACGGTCGCATGCGCGGTGGCAATGAAACGTCCCCGGCCGACCAGGCGATTTACCTGCGCACACTGGTGAACAAGCTCAATCGCCAGGGCTACAACTACTTCGTGATCGAGGCCTTCGATCAGCCGTGGAAGGTCAGCGATGAAGGTTCGGCCGGCGCCTACTGGGGCGTGTTCAACGCCGCACGCCAGCAGAAATTCAACTTTGAAGGGCCGGTGGTGGCGATTCCGCAATGGCGGGTGCTGGCCATCGGCTCGGTGGTGCTGGCACTGCTGTCCCTGACCTTGCTGATGATCGACGGCTCGGCCCTGCGCCAGCGTGGCCGGACCTTCCTGACCTTCATCGCGTTCCTGTGCGGTTCGGTGCTGGTGTGGATTGGTTACGACTACAGCCAGCAATACAGCACCTGGTTCAGCGTGACGGTCGGCATTCTGCTGGCCCTCGGCGCCCTGGGCGTGTTTATCGTGTTGCTGACCGAGGCCCACGAACTGGCCGAAGCGGTCTGGACCCACAAACGCCGGCGCGAATTCCTGCCGGTTGAAGGGGATTCGGACTACCGCCCGAAAGTCTCGATCCATGTGCCGTGCTACAACGAGCCGCCGGAGATGGTCAAACAGACCCTCGACGCCCTGGCGGCCCTCGACTATCCGGACTACGAAGTCCTGATCATCGACAACAACACCAAGGACCCGGCCGTGTGGGAGCCCGTGCGCGACTACTGCGAAACCCTGGGCCCGCGCTTCAAGTTCTTCCACGTCTCGCCCCTGGCCGGTTTCAAGGGCGGCGCGCTGAACTACCTGATCCCGCATACCGCCAAGGATGCCGAAGTCATCGCCGTGATCGACTCCGATTACTGCGTGTCGCCGAACTGGCTCAAGCACATGGTGCCGCACTTCGCCGACCCGAAAATTGCCGTGGTGCAGTCGCCACAGGATTATCGCGACCAGAACGAAAGCACCTTCAAGAAGCTCTGCTACGCGGAATACAAAGGCTTCTTCCATATCGGCATGGTCACCCGCAACGACCGTGACGCGATCATCCAGCACGGCACCATGACCATGACCCGTCGCTCGGTCCTGGAAGAACTGGGCTGGGCCGACTGGTGCATCTGCGAAGACGCCGAACTGGGCCTGCGGGTCTTCGAAAAAGGCCTGTCGGCGGCGTACTACCACGACAGCTACGGCAAGGGCCTGATGCCCGATACCTTTATCGACTTCAAGAAACAGCGTTTCCGCTGGGCCTATGGGGCGATTCAGATCATCAAGCGTCACACCGCAAGCCTGTTGCGCGGCAAGGACACCGAGCTGACCCGTGGCCAGCGCTACCACTTCCTCGCGGGTTGGTTGCCGTGGGTGGCCGACGGCATGAACATCTTCTTCACCGTGGGCGCCCTGTTGTGGTCCGCGGCGATGATTATCGTGCCGACGCGGGTTGACCCGCCGCTGCTGATTTTCGCGATCCCGCCCCTGGCGTTGTTCGTGTTCAAGGTGGGCAAGATCATCTTCCTCTACCGTCGTGCGGTGGGTGTGAACCTCAAGGATGCGTTCTGCGCGGCGCTGGCCGGGTTGGCGTTGTCCCATACCATCGCAAAGGCGGTGCTGTACGGCTTCTTCACCACCAGCATTCCGTTCTTTCGTACACCGAAGAACGCTGATAACCACGGCTTCTGGGTCGCGATTTCCGAAGCCCGGGAAGAGATGTTCATCATGCTGCTGTTGTGGGGCGCCGCACTGGGGATTTACCTGGTGCAGGGCCTGCCGAGCAATGACATGCGCTTCTGGGTGGTGATGTTGCTGGTGCAGTCGCTGCCGTATGTAGCGGCGCTGATCATGGCGTTCCTGTCGTCGCTGCCGAAACCGGCAGCACCTGCGCCGGCGCCCGCCCCGACGGCGTAAAATCTCGCGCAATGCACTAAACGGCGGCCTCTGGCCGCCGTTTTGCTATAAGATAACGGCCATTTTGCGCGCCCTGCACTGGAGTTTTTACATGACGGCCCACGCCGACCTTTCGCCGACCCTCCAACTCGCTATCGACCTGATCCGTCGCCCGTCGGTGACGCCGGTCGACGCCGATTGCCAGAAGCTGATGATGCAGCGCCTGGGCGACGCCGGTTTTGCGCTTGAGCCGATGCGCATCGAGGATGTGGATAACTTCTGGGCCACCCACGGCAAACACGAAGGCCCGGTATTGTGCTTCGCCGGCCACACCGACGTGGTGCCGACCGGCCCGGTCAAGGCCTGGCAGAACGACCCGTTCGACGCGTTGATCGACGAAAACGGCATGCTCTGCGGCCGTGGCGCAGCAGACATGAAAGGCAGCCTGGCGGCGATGCTGGTCGCCTCCGAGCGCTTCGTCACCGACTACCCGGACCACAAGGGCTCGGTGGCTTTCCTGATCACCAGCGATGAAGAAGGTCCGGCGCACCACGGTACCAAAGCCGTGATCGAACGCCTGGCGGCCCGCAAGGAGCGCCTGGACTGGTGCATCGTCGGCGAACCGTCGAGCACCACCCTGGTGGGCGATGTGGTCAAGAACGGCCGTCGCGGTTCCCTCGGCGCCACCCTGACCGTGCGCGGCGTGCAAGGCCACGTGGCCTACCCGCACCTGGCAAAGAACCCGATCCACCTGGCCGCCCCGGCCCTGGCCGAACTGGCCGCCGAGCACTGGGACGATGGCAACACCTTCTTCCCGCCCACCAGCTTCCAGATCTCCAACCTTAACTCCGGCACCGGCGCCACCAACGTGATTCCGGGCGACCTGACGGCGGTGTTCAACTTCCGTTTCTCCACCGAGTCCACCGTTGAAGGCCTGCAACAGCGGGTTGCGGCGATTCTCGACAAGCATGGCCTGGACTGGCATGTGGAGTGGGCGCTGTCGGGCCTGCCGTTCCTCACCGAACCGGGCGCGTTGCTGGATGCCGTTTCCGCCAGCATCAAGGCTGTCACCGGCCGCGAGACCAAGGCGTCCACCAGCGGCGGCACCTCCGACGGGCGCTTCATTGCGACCCTCGGCACTCAGGTTGTAGAGCTGGGCCCGGTCAACGCGACGATCCATCAGGTCAACGAGCGCATCCTCGCCAGCGACCTCGATGTGTTGACCGAAATCTACTACCAGACCCTGATCAAGTTGCTCGCCTGATGCTTGCTTGCCCCATTTGCAGTGCACCGCTCCACGACGTGGACAACGGCGTGGCCTGCCCGGTCGGGCATCGTTTCGACCGCGCGCGCCAGGGTTACCTGAACCTGTTGCCGGTGCAGCACAAGAACAGCCGCGACCCGGGCGATAACCTGGCGATGGTTGAAGCGCGCCGCGACTTCCTCAACGCCGGGCATTACGCCCCGGTGGCCAGGCGCCTGGCCGAACTGGCCGCTGAGCGCAAACCCCAGCGCTGGCTGGACATCGGTTGTGGCGAGGGTTACTACACCGCGCAAATCGCCGATACCCTGCTGCGCGCCGATGGTTATGCGCTGGATATTTCCAAGGAAGCGGTCAAGCGCGCCTGCAAGCGCAACCCCACCGTGACCTGGCTGATCGCCAGCATGGCCCGGGTGCCATTGGCCGATGCCAGCTGCCAGTTCCTCGCCAGCGTCTTCAGCCCGCTGGATTGGCTGGAGGCCAAGCGCCTGCTCAGCCCGGGCGGCGGCTTGATGAAGGTTGGTCCCACCAGCGGCCATCTGATGGAACTGCGCGAGCGCCTGTACGACGAAGTGCGCGAGTACACCGACGACAAACACCTGGCACTGGTACCGGACGGCATGAGCCTGCAACACAGCGAAACCCTGGAGTTCACGCTCAGCCTGGACGACCCCAAGGATCGCGCCAACCTGCTGGCCATGACGCCTCACGGCTGGCGCGCCAGTGCCGAGCGCCGGGCCCAGGTGATCGAAGCCGCCGAACCGCTGCTGGTCACTGTGTCGATGCGCTACGACTATTTCGTGCTTCAATAACCCATTATTTTGTGGGCCTCTTGGGGCCTGCGCCGAATCCGCGAATGGATTTTCAAAATCCCGCAATGAGGAACATCCATGCGCCAACCTGATATCGAGATTTACCTCAAGGACGCCGACGTCGACCACAAGGCCATCGCCGCCTGGCTGGGCGCCGCCCTGGGCCCGTGCACCGACTGGGTCCAGCGCGGCCAGACCTACAAGTGCACCGCCGGCAGCGTGCCGGTCACCTGGTTGCCGAAAGCCGTAGGCAAATGGAACAGCCTGTACCTGGAAAGCGACCAGACCCCGTGGGAAGACGACATCGCCTGCGCCCGGGCGGCCTTTGCCGCGCTGAACGTCGAAGTGCGTTGCGCGCCCGGTAGCTGGGTTGAGGAAGAAGGTGAAGAAAGCGCGGATACCTGGATTCGTATCAGCGAAGACGGTGAAGAGCAGATCACCTGGAAAACGGCATAAAGCCAGGCTGACAAGGCCTCACTGTGCAAACCCAATCAAATGTGGGAGCTGGCTTGCCTGCGATGGGCCCACCTCGGTCATTCAGCCAAACCGCGGCGATGCTATCGCGGGCAAGCCCGGCTCCCACATTCGACCGGGTTCCCACATTTAAAGGTGTGTTGTGCCTGCCGAGTTACAGCCCAACCACATCCTCAGCCTGCAAGCCCTTCTCGCCTGTCACCACGGCGTATTCCACCTGCTGGCCTTCAGCCAATGAACGATGCCCTTCACCGCGAATGGCGCGGTAGTGCACAAACACGTCCTTGCCATCTTCCCGCTGGATAAAGCCGTAGCCCTTGGCGTCATTGAACCACTTCACATTGCCGGTTTCGCGCGTTGCCATCTGTTTTGCTCCCACATGCTTTTTATAAGTACGTTTATTGTTGAGTCGTCGCAGTTGAACTGCCGAGTATAAGACAGGCTCAAAAAGCTTCAACTCAAGATTACTTCGCCGCTTTTTTGCCGATTTTCGGTGAATACGGCACACTAGCGGCCCGAGCATCTGCTCGGTTTTTCCCACTCAAAGCAGAAGCCGTATGACCCGCTCTCCGTTTCGCCGTCTGGTATTTGGCACCTTGCGCCGGCTGTTGTACCTCTGGGTCCGCTCAGAGACGATCAACCAGTCGTCCCTTACCCTGAACCTCGACCGCAGTCGTCCGGTGTTTTACGTCCTGCAATCCCCATCCCTCACCGAATTGGCAGTGGTTGATACCGAATGTACCAAGGCCGGCCTGCCGCGCCCGGTGCTGCCAGTATCGGTTGGCCCGTTGATGGAGCCTGCGGCCTTCTTCTACCTGACGCCCGACCCAGACTGGCTCGGCCGCCAGGACAAGCGTGGCGCACCGCCCACCCTGACCCGCCTGGTGGACGTACTCACCGAACACGCCGAAGAGAATGCACAGATCATTCCAGTCAGCGTGTTCTGGGGCCAGTCGCCCGACAGCGAATCCAGCCCGTGGAAACTGTTGTTCGCCGACAGCTGGGCCGTGACCGGCCGCCTGCGCCGGCTGCTGAGCATCCTGATCCTGGGCCGCAAGACCCGGGTGCAATTCTCCGCGCCCATCAACCTGCGTGAATTGATCGAGCACAATAAAGGCCACGAACGCACCGTGCGCATGGCCCAACGTATCCTGCGGGTGCACTTTCGCAACCTGAAAACCGCAGTGATCGGCCCCGATCTGTCCCACCGGCGCAACCTGGTGAAAGGCCTGGTCAACATGCCGCTGGTGCGCCAGGCGATTCTCGATGAAGCCGAACGCGAGAAAATCACCCCCGAAAAAGCCAAGGCCCAGGCCCTGCGCTATGGCAACGAGATCGCCTCGGACTACACCTACACCGCCATCCGCTTCCTGGAAGTGGTGCTGAGCTGGTTCTGGAACAAGATTTACGACGGCATCAAGGTCAACAACATCGAAGGTGTGCAAAAGGTCGCCCAGGGTTACGAAGTGATCTATGTGCCGTGCCATCGCAGCCACATCGACTACCTGCTGCTGTCCTACCTGCTGTTCAAGAACGGCCTGACCCCGCCGCACATCGCCGCCGGGATCAACCTGAACATGCCGGTGATCGGCAGCCTGCTGCGCCGTGGCGGGGCATTTTTCATGCGCCGCACCTTCAAGGGCAACCCGCTGTACACCTCGGTGTTCAACGAATACCTGCACACCCTGTTCACCAAGGGTTTCCCGGTGGAGTACTTCGTCGAAGGCGGCCGTTCGCGCACCGGGCGCATGCTGCAACCGAAGACCGGGATGCTGGCGATCACCCTGCGCAGCTTCCTGCGCTCCTCGCGCATGCCCATCGTGTTTGTGCCTGTGTACATCGGCTATGAGCGCGTGCTGGAAGGCCGCACTTACCTCGGCGAACTGCGCGGCGCGAGCAAGAAGAAGGAGTCGATTTTCGATATTTTCAAAGTGGTCGGCGCCCTCAAGCAGCGCTTTGGCCAGGTGGCGGTGAACTTCGGCGAACCGATCAAGCTGGCTGAATTCCTCGACAGCGAGCAACCGGACTGGCGTTCCCAGGAACTGGGCCCGAACTACAAACCGGCCTGGCTCAACGAAACCACCAACCGCCTCGGCGAGCGCGTGGCGCAACACCTGAACGAAGCCGCAGCGATCAACCCGGTGAACCTGGTGGCCCTGGCGCTGCTGTCCACCACGCGCCTGGCTTTGGACGAGCAAGCGATGGCGCGCCAGCTTGATCTGTACCTGGCCTTGCTGCGCAAGGTGCCCTACTCGCCCCACACCACCTTGCCCGAAGGTGACGGCCTGGCGCTGATCAAGCACGTCAAGGACATGGACCTGCTGTCGGAACAGAGTGACGCGCTGGGCAAAATCCTTTATCTGGACGAGCAGAACGCCGTCCTGATGACCTACTACCGCAACAACGTGCTGCACATCTTTGCCCTGCCGGCGCTGCTGGCGAGTTTCTTCCAGAGCAGCTCGCGGATGAGCCGCGAACAGATCCTGCGCTACACCCGCGCGCTCTACCCGTACCTGCAATCGGAGCTGTTTATCCGCTGGTCCCTGGACGAGCTGGACGCGGTGGTCGACCAGTGGCTGGAAGCCTTCGTCGAACAAGGTCTGCTGCGATTTGAAAACGAGGTGTACCTGCGCCCGGCCCCGAGCTCACGGCACTTTGTGCTGTTGACGCTGCTGTCCAAGAGCATCGCCCAGACCCTGCAACGCTTCTACATGGCGATCTCGCTGCTGCTCAACAGCGGCCAGAACAGCATCAGCGCCGAAGAGCTGGAAGACCTGTGCACCGTCATGGCCCAGCGCCTGTCGATCCTGCACGGCCTGAATGCGCCGGAGTTCTTCGACAAGAGCCTTTTCCGACATTTTATCCAGACCCTGCTGGAGCAAGATGTGCTGCGCCGCGACGAGGCCGGCAAGCTGAGCTATCACCCCCTGCTGGGTGAGTTGGCCGAAGGCGCGGCCAAGCGCGTGTTGCCGGCGGAGATTCGCCTGTCGATTCGCCAGGTGGCCCTGCATCGCAGTGAAGAGGCGGCAGACAAGCCCGTCGCCCCGGAAGAAACACACTAGAGTGACCAAGGCGCCAGGGTGTTTCTGGCGCCGTTGACAAGGAGCTGCACCATGAAAAAAATCATCCTCCTGGGCCTGACCGCCCTGCTGGGAGCCTGCCAGACCATGAGCCCCGCGCCCAAAGCCAGCCTCGATGGCGAAGTGTTCTACCTGCAACGCATCGCCCTGCCGCCCGCCGCCACCTTGAGCGTGACCCTGCAAGACGTGTCCTTGATGGACGCACCGGCCGTGACCCTGGCCGAGCAGAAAGGCCCGGTGAAAGGCCAGGTGCCGCTGCCGTTTCATTTGAGCTATGACCCGGCCCAGGTCAAACCCGGCCACAGTTACTCGGTGAGCGCTCGCATCGAACTGGATGGCAAGCTACTGTTTATTACCACCGAACGGCACGCTGTGCAGTTGAACGGCCAGGATCCACAACCGCTGCGCCTGCGGGTCGATGCGGTTGCACACTGATTAAAAAATCGAACATAAGGAAGCGCCCATGCTCCGTAACTCCCTTCGCCTCACTGCCCTGTGTGCCGGCCTGCTGCTCGGCGCCAACGCCATGGCCTTGTCCCTTGGCAGCCTGTCCCAGGGCGACGCCACCGGCGGCCTAAAGGACGCACTGACCCAAGGCGCGCAGATTGCCGTCAAACAACTGGGGGTGCCCGGTGGGTTCAGCAACAACCCCGAAGTGAAGATCGGCCTGCCGGGCAAATTGGGAAAAGTCGCCGACAAGCTGAAAATGTTCGGCATGGGTGACCAGGTCAACCAGCTTGAAGCCAGCATGAACAAGGCGGCCGAGTCTGCCGTGACCCAGGCCCAGCCGATCCTGGTCAATGCGGTGAAGAACATGAGCGTGACCGACGCCAAGGGCATCCTCACCGGCGGCCAGGACTCGGCCACCCAGTACCTGAACAAAAGCAGCCGTGACGAAATCCGGGCCAAGTTCCTGCCGATCGTCAAGGCCGCTACCGACAAGGTCGGCGTGGCCCAGCAGTACAATGCGCTCGCGGGCAAGGCCGCCAGCTTTGGCGCCATTGATGCCAAGAGCGCCAATGTCGAAAGCTACGTGACCGAGCAGGCACTGGACGGGTTGTTCAAGATGATCGCCCAGCAGGAAGAAACCATTCGCAAGAACCCGGCGGCGGCGGCCACCAGCTTGGCCAAGAAGGTCTTCGGGGCCTTGTAGACCGTACCCCGCAACAAAAAACGCCCTGAACCATTCAGGGCGTTTTTTTTTAGTACCAGATCTTGCGAGGCAAACTGCTCACATTGGTATTGCTGTTGCTGTTGGCATTGGCGTTGCTGTTTTCGTTACTGATATTGATGTGGATGTCGGGCTGGCGATTGCCATTGAACTGGCCAAATCCCTGCCCCATTCCAAATACCGCCCCCATCAGTTGAAACGGCAACGCCAGTATCGGTATAAACATATGCACTCCTCAATATTCATCGTCAAAAGCCCCCTCTGAGTGGCAAGGCCGCCCGGATGGTTCCCCCCGGCCCCCGCTGCATCAGCGGTTATCGATTGAACGTAAAAAGTGCGGACAAAGGCCTGTAAGGCTGATGCCCCTCAATCACCGAGGCCTGCTGATAAGGCTTGGGCTGGGGAGGCAGGACAGGTCCCATGGTTGGCCGGGAGGGATGACCGTGATTAAAGCCGGGCCGTCCATGACCCGGCTTCTGCGGTCGTGCCGTATCAGCTTCTTTATTGCTGGCAGGAAATAGATTGCCCAACAGCGTCCCCAGGACCGCGCCTTTAAAAGCCGCCAGGGCAGACAAAATAAACATATGACACTCCATGAACTCAGTGTTGAGGTGCCAGCACGACAGCCGTGCTGACATCCTCGCCTGTCAATCAGGCAAATCTGAGTGGAGTGATGCCTGCAAACGTTCCCAATGGGCGGGAACCGTTTGCATCCACATGTTAAGCGGCGTCCTTCCTGACCCTGAACCACGCCGCATACAACGCTGGCAGGAACAACAGCGTCAACGCCGTCGCCACAATCAACCCGCCCATGATCGCCACGGCCATTGGTCCGAAGAAAACGCTGCGTGACAACGGAATCATCGCCAGTACCGCCGCCAGCGCAGTCAGCACGATCGGCCTGAAGCGTCGCACCGTCGCCTCGATAATCGCTTGCCACGGCGCCAGCCCGGCCTTGATGTCCTGTTCGATCTGGTCCACTAGGATCACCGAGTTGCGCATGATCATCCCCGACAGCGCGATGGTCCCCAGCATTGCCACAAAACCAAAGGGCTGACGGAACACCAGTAGGAACAGCGTCACCCCGATCAACCCCAGAGGCGCTGTAAGAAAGACCATCGCCGTGCGTGAGAAACTGCGCAGTTGCAGCATCAGCAAGGTCAGCACCACCACGATAAACAGTGGCACGCCGGCCTTGACCGAGTTCTGCCCGCGGGCGGAATCCTCGACCGTGCCGCCCACTTCCAGCAGGTAACCGTCCGGCAGTTCAGCGCGCACGCCTTCCAGCGTCGGCAGGATCTGCTGCACCAGGGTTGCCGGCTGTTCCTTGCCGTAGATATCGGCGCGGATGGTCACGGTCGGCAGGCGATTGCGGTGCCAGATAATGCCTTCTTCAAAGCCATATTCCAGGGTCGCGATCTGCGACAGCGCTACGCTTTTGCCGTTGTCGGTCGGCACTGCCAGGCTTGGCAGCAACGACAGCTCGGTACGCTCGTGAACGGTGCCGCGCAGCAGGATTTCGATCAACTCGTTGTCTTCGCGGTACTGGCTGACGCTGGAACCGGTGAGGGAGCTCTGAAGGAATTTAGACAGGTTGGCGGTGCTCACGCCGAGGGCACGGGCACGGTCCTGGTCGACGTTGAGGTAGACGATCTTGCTCGGTTCTTCCCAATCCAGGTGCACGTTGACCACGTGGGTATTTTCGCGAACCTTGGCCGCCACTTTCCGCGCCAGGGCCCGGACTTCTTCGATGTGTTCGCCCGTCACCCGGAACTGCACGGGGTAGCCAACGGGCGGACCGTTCTCAAGACGCGTGACCCGCGAACGCAGGTCCGGGAACTGTTCGTTGAGGGTCTCGATCAGCCAGGTGCGCAGGCTTTCACGCTCCTCGATGGTCTTGGCCAACACCACAAACTGGGCAAAGCTGGCGGCGGGCAATTGCTGGTCCAGCGGCAGGTAGAAACGTGGCGAGCCTGTGCCCACGTACGCCACGTAGTTTTCAATTCCCGCATGTTCCTTGAGCAGCGCTTCCAGGCGCTTGACCTGATCAGCCGTGTTGCTCAAAGACGCGCCTTCAGCCAGTTTCAGGTCGACCATCAATTCCAGCCGCCCGGAAGCCGGGAAGAACTGCTGGGGCACAAAGCGGAACAGCGCCACCGAGCCGATAAACAGCAGCAGGGTCAGGACGATTACCGTCTTGCGCCGACGCACGCACCATTCCACCAGGCGTCTTACACGCTGATAGAACGGTGTGCCGTAGGGATCCGGCCCGTCAGTGCCATGCTTGGCCGCATGAATCTTCGCCAGGTCCGGCAGGAGTTTTTCCCCCAGGTACGGCACGAACACCACCGCCGCGACCCACGAGGCCAGCAGCGCGATGGTCACCACCTGGAAGATCGAACGGGTGTATTCACCGGTGCTCGATTGCGCCGTGGCAATCGGCAGGAAACCCGCCGCCGTAATCAGCGTGCCCGTGAGCATGGGGAAGGCGGTGCTGGTCCAGGCGAAACTGGCGGCCTTGAGCCGGTCGTAACCCTGCTCCATTTTGATCGCCATCATTTCCACGGCGATGATCGCATCGTCCACCAGCAGACCCAGTGCGAGCACCAACGCGCCAAGGGAGATTTTGTGCAGGCCGATGCCGAGGTAATACATGGTGGCAAAGGTCATGGCCAACACCAGCGGAATCGCCAGGGCCACCACCATGCCGGTGCGCACACCGAGGGAGAAGAAGCTCACCAGCAACACAATCGCCAGGGCCTCCGCCAGCACCTGGACGAATTCGCCCACACTGGTTTTCACTGCTGCCGGTTGGTCCGACACCTTGCGCAACTCCATACCGGCAGGCAGGTTCTTCTGCAGGCGTGCGAATTCGCTTTCCAGGGCCTTGCCCAGCACCAGAATGTCGCCGCCATCGCGCATGGCCACGGCCAGCCCAATGGCATCGTCGCCCATGTAGCGCATGCGCGGTGCCGGCGGATCGTTGAAGCCGCGGTGAATCTCGGCCACGTCGCCGATACGGAACGTGCGATCACCGACACGGATCGGGAAGTCGCGGATTTCCTTAACGGTCTTGAAGTTGCCGGACACCCTTAACTGCACACGCTCGCTCGGGGTTTCAAAGAAGCCGGCGGTCGATACCGCGTTTTGTTCCTGCAACGCCTGTTGCACTGCGGCCAGCGGCAAGCCAAGGGTGGCGAGCTTGAGGTTGGACAGCTCGATCCAGATCTTCTCGTCCTGCAACCCCAGCAGTTCGACCTTGCCCACATCCGGCACCCGTTGCAGCTGAATCTGGATGCGGTCGGCGTAGTCCTTGAGCACAGCGTAGTCAAAGCCGTCGCCGGTCAGCGCGTAGATATTGCCGAAGGTGGTGCCGAATTCATCGTTGAAAAACGGGCCCTGGATATCCGGCGGCAAGGTCTGGCGAATATCACTGATCTTCTTGCGCACCTGGTACCAGAGGTCCGGGATCTGCGCGGAATGCATGGAGTCCCGGGCCATGAAGGTGACCTGGGATTCGCCGGGACGCGAGAAGGACACGATGCGCTCGTAGTCACCGGTCTCCATCAGTTTCTTTTCAATACGCTCGGTGACCTGCCGCGAGACTTCCTGGGCAGTAGCACCCGGCCAGTTGGTCTTGATCACCATGGCCTTGAAGGTGAACGGCGGGTCTTCGCTTTGTCCCAACTTGGTGTAGGACAAGGCACCTACCACTGCCAGCAGGATCATCAGGAACAGTACGATCTGGCGATTACGCAACGCCCATTCGGAAAGATTGAAACCCATCGGGGACTACTCCTTGGCCGCCAGGCTTACCACTCGGTTGGCGCGATCCACCGGGCGCACTTGCTGGCCCTCATGGAGTACATGCACGCCGGCCGCAATCACCCAGTCGGTGGGGTTCAAGCCTTCCAGCACCGGCACGGTTTTCTCGCCAAAGGCACCGATCCGCACCGGTGTGCGCTTGAGGGTGTTGTCGGGCTGCACCACCCAGACGTAGGACGCACCGTTCTCCGCGCTCAGGGCAGACAGCGGCACCGCCAGGGGAATCACGCCGTCAGCCTGTATGAATACGCGAGCGCTCTGCCCCAGCTCCGCCGGCACCTTGCCGCCGGTGAAGGCGACCCGGGCGGCAAAGGTCCGTGACTTTGGATCGGCGGCGGGCGACAGCTCGCGGATGCGGCCGTTAAAGCGCTGGTCGGGCTGGCTCCACAGTTCCACGGACACCGGCTGGCCAATCTTGAAGCGCCCGAAGCTTTGCTCCGGCAGGCTGATCAGCACCTCCCGCTCGCCGTCGGTGGCCAGGGTGAATACGGTCTGGCCGGCCGACACCACCTGGCCCACTTCCACCGCACGCTTGGCGACCACGCCATCCTGAGGCGCGCGCAGCACGGCGTAGCCGGCCTGGTTATTGGCCACGTCGAATTCGGCCTTGATCTGCTTGAGGCGGGCTTCACCGGAACGGTAGAGATTTTCGGAATTGTCGTACTGGGAACGGCTGACCATCTGACGGTCCATTAGGGTCTTGTAGCGATCACGCTCGGCGCGCACCAGGCTCAGGTTGGCTTCGGCGGCGGCGACCTGGGCGCGGGTGGCTTCGAGTTGCAGGCGCACGTCCTGGGGATCGAGTTCCGCCAGGGGTTGGTTGGCCTTGACGCGCTCGCCCTCCTCGACCAGCCGTCGGCTGACTTTGCCACCGATGCGAAAGGCCAGGTCGGGCTCATAACGGGCACGCACCTCACCTGGGTAGCTGTCTGAAGCCTGCGCCGAGGGCTCTGGCTGGACCACCATGGCCGGGCGGACGGTGGTTTGCGCCGCTTCTTCATGGCCACAGGCAGCCAACAGGAATAGCAAGCTGGCAGGCAACGCGAGTGGCAGGAAATAGCTGCGCATGCTGAAGGACCTTTCGCTAATGGTGCTAGGAATAATTATACTGGCCAGTATGTTATTAATACCAAACTCACCAGTCCAGTAATAAAGTGAAAATGTCCGACAATCCTGTAAACACCAATAGCCCCGGGCGTCCCAAGGACATGGCAAAACGCCAGGCGATCCTCGATGCGGCGAAAATCCTGTTTTTGAGTAATGGGTATGCCAGCACCAGCATGGATGCGGTGGCCGTGGAGGCCGGCGTGTCAAAACTGACCGTGTACAGCCATTTCACCGACAAGGAGACGCTGTTTTCGGCGGCGGTGGTTGCCAAGTGCGAAGAGCAGTTACCGGTGATGTATTTCGAGTTGCCGGTGGGCGTGCCGGTGGAGAAGGTGCTGCTCAATATCGCGCGTGGGTTTCATGTGCTGATCAATAGCGAGGAGTCGGTGAACCTGCATCGGTTGATGATGACTTCCGGGAGTCAGGATCCGAAGTTGTTGCAGATCTTTTTCGAGGCGGGGCCGATGCGCATGTTGCAGGGGATGGAGCGGCTGCTGAGCAAGATTGACCAGAGTGGCGCGCTGAGTATTCCCAAGCCGCTCACTGCCGCTGAGCACTTTTTTTGCTTGCTCAAGGGGACGGCGAATTTTTGCTTGTTGTATGGGTGCGGCGGGCAGTTGAGTGCCGAGGCGGCTGAGGAGCACGTGCAGGAGGTGGTGGGGTTGTTTATGCGGGCTTATCGGGCTTTTTGAACTGAGTACATATCCGTTTTTTTGGTCACGGCTGATATGGGTTCCGCTCTTACAGCGGCTCACTTTTGAACAGCGCAAAAGTAAGCAAAACGCTCTTGCCCCACCACTCGGCACCTCGCCTAGGCTCGGTGTGCCCTCACTCCGGCTTTGGACCGTGGGCCGCCGCGATGGGCCATCCTTGGCCCAGCGCGGCTAACCCGGCGTCCTGCCGGGTTACCCACGCTCCAAAGCCTGCGTTCGGCCAGCGTGGTTTAACGGGGCGCCTAAGATCAAGATCAAAAGCAGATCAACAGCACAGCGGCCTACAGGCCGGCTTGAGTGGTGTGAAGCAAAGGCAACATCAAGATCAAAATCTACAGCGGCCACGGTCAAATGTGGGAGCTGGCTTGCCTGCGATGGCATCAACTGGGTGTACCTGAAAAACCGAGGTGTCTGCATCGCAGGCAAGCCAGCTCCCACAGAAAAGCAGAGCCGCAGCAGTTTCAGATTTGGTTTTCGCTTTGGCTTTGGCTTTGGCTTTTGATCTGGCTTCTACCACTCAAGCCGGCCTGTAGGCCGCTGTGCTTTTGCTTTTGATCTTGATCTGGCTCTGACTGCCCCAATAAGCCCGAGGCCGAACGCAGGGATTGAGGAGCGGGTAAACCGGCAGGACGCCGGTTTAGCCGCGACGGGGCAGGGACGCCCCGTCGCGGCGGCCCGCGGAGCAATGCCGGAGTGAGGGAACACCGAGCCTAGGCGAGGTGCCGACAGGCGGGGCAGAGCCCTTTGCTTACTTTGGGGCTTTTCCAAAGTGAGCCGCTGTAAGAGCGGAACCATAAGCCGCCATGACAAAAATAACGGATATGTACCCAAACCTCAGGACTTCAGCGCCTTCTTAGGATAAATGTCATACCGACTGGACTTCCCATCCAACGCATGACTCGGCTTCACCCCCTCAATACAAGGCGCCTTACGCGGCCGCTTGACCACCACCCGATGACTGGCCAAAGCCAACGCAGCAGCAAGCAACGCCGGCGCGTCGGGATCATCCCCCACCAAAGGCCGAAACAACCGCATCTCCTTCTTCACCAACGCGGTCTTCTCCCGATGCGGAAACATCGGATCCAGATAGATCACCTGCGGCGGCTCCCCCTCCCAATCGCGCATCACCTCGATGGAATTGCCCTTGAGCAACTTCATCCGCGCCACAATCGACGCCACTTCAAAATCCTCAGCCCCACGCGCCAACCCATCTTGCAGCAAAGCGCCAATCAACGGCTGCCGCTCAATCAGGCTCATCTCGCAACCCAGGCTGGCCAGCACAAACGCATCCTTGCCCAACCCCGCCGTAGCGTCCAACACCCGCGGCCGCACGCCCTGAGCCACGCCCACCGCCTTGGCAATCATCTGCCCGCTGCCGCCACCGTACAAACGCCGATGCGCCGCGCCACCTTCCACAAAATCCACCCGCACCGGCCCAGGCGCATCAGGCCCCAACTGCTGCAGTTGCAGACCCTGCTCACCCACCTGCAAGGCAAAGTCCGCCTCATCCAGCTGCAAAGGCAACCCAAGCTGATCGGCCCACTGCCGGGCACGGGCCTGAAAACCTTCAGCCAAAGCCTCGACCCGAATGCGGCTGGCCGCTGGTTGTTCGCTCATCGCTGACTACGCTCAAAAATATTAAGGATCGGCAAAAAGCGGCCGATAAAAAAAAGGATCCGGCATTTTGCCAGAGCTGAGCGACGATCGAGAGAAATGTCAGACATTCCTTCGCTATTCACCGGTGTACTGCCGACCCACAACCACTTCGGCCTGCGCAATACCCAAGCGCTGGCCGGCGTCAGTCATGTGTGGCAGGACTTCTTCGCCCAGGCGTTGGCCGAACAGCTCGGTGATACGCCGGACGCGCTCGCCAAATCCCCGGCGAAACCTGTGGATCCCTCGGTTGAACCCAGCGAAGGCAGTGACCTGCTGTCGCAGATCGTCACCCAGCGCGCGTGCGACGTAAAAGACACCGAGATCGCCCCGCCCGAACCGCTGTTCCTGCCCATTGCCGAGTTCGAACTGGAACTGCTGCCGCCGGCACCGCCACCGTACCCGGCGGAAGAAGTGGTCGCCCAGCAGAAGCAGCAAAACTTCGAAAGCGGCTGGGTGCGTCCGATCGTCCTGACCGCCAGGCAACCGCTGCCGGAGCCCGGCCCGGCGCCGCAACCACGGCCACTGCATTTGCCCATTGCCGAATTCGAGCTGGACCTGCTGCCACCACCGCCGCCGCCGTTCCCGGCAGAAGCGTTGGTTGAGCAACAAAAAGCCCTGGACTTCGACAGCCGCTGGGCTCGTCCATTGATCCTCCACAACCTGCGCCTGGCGGCCTGACCCTCAGCGACACACCGACCAACGCCCCATATCCACATGAAAGTGATTACGGTGGGCGGCATTGTAATCCGGGCTCAACACCACGTTGAAATCCTTACAGGCGCCGTCGCGTACTTGCCGCAGGAAACGTGCCTCCTCGCCATCACCCGGCCAATCCTTGAGCACAGTGAGGGTGCGCCCGTCCGCCAGGCGAAACCCGGCGATATCCAAGGCATTGGCCGACGCGTGCTGGCTGAGTCGCCCATTGGCGCGGTTGTAAATAGTGCGACAGGCAAAGCTCCCCAGGTGATCGACCCGTGTCACCGCCTGGCCAAATACCGCCTGGGCCGCCGGTTGCAGGCTGTGGCGCTCGAACAAGGCAAACGCCACGGCCAACGGGCAACTGGCGAGAAAACTGCTGCTTAGCCCAACATCCGCGCCTTGCACGCGCAAGGTGTTGCGCAGCGGGCAGGCGGCATCAGCGGGGCTGTCCGCCTGATGGGTAACGCGCAAACCGGAGGTTTTCAGCACCTGGTCACATAACGCAGGGTCATCCTGCAGGCGCCCGAGTTTGAACCGGGTCAACAGGTTCGGGCTTGCGCGCACGTCCAGCGGTGCCCACGGGTTCCACTCATCCGGCAGCGGCACCCAGCCCCGCCACACGCCGAGAAGCAGGCCACCGGCTAACGCGAGCAGCACCCCCACCACCTTGAGGAACCGCACGCGGCCTTATCCCTTGAACAGTTGATTGGCCTGACTGAACGGCATCGAGCGCTCGGTGAAGGTAAACGTGCCCAATTCATGAACCTCCTGGGCCGCCCTGAAGAACTCTCCATAAGCCGCCAGTGCCATGGCCGAGCCGACACTGATGCGCTTGACGCCCATCTCGCTCAACTGCGCCACGCTGAGTTTCAGCGCACCGGACATCAGGATATTCACGGGCTTGGGCGCTACCGCCTTCACCACCGCCAGCACTTCCTCAGCACTGCGCAGGGCCGGTGCATAGAGCACGTCGGCACCGGCTTCGGCGTAGGCCTGCAGGCGGCGGATGGTGTCGGGCAAATCCAGACGACCATGCAGGAGGTTTTCTGCACGGGCAGTCAGGGTGAAGGGGAACGGCAAGCTGCGGGCAGCGGCGACGGCCGCTTCAACGCGCTCGACGGACAGGTCAAACGGATAGATCGGGTCGACGGCAATGCCGGTGGCGTCTTCGATGGAGCCGCCCACAATCCCCGTGGCGGCGGCGCGCAGGATGGTTTCGGCGCAACCTTGCGGGGTGTCGCTGAAGCCGTTCTCCAGGTCGGCGGCGACAGGCAGCGAGGTTGCCTGGACGATCGCCCCGGCATTGCCCAGGGTGTCTTCAAGGGACAACGCACCTTCGGCATCCGGGCGGCCCAGGCTGAAGGCAAAGCCGGCGCTGGTGGTGGCCAGGGCTTCGAACCCCAGGCTGGCGAGCATCTTTGCGGAACCGGCATCCCACGGATTGGGCATCACGAAGGCACGGTCACGCTCATGCAAGGCCTTGAAGGTTTCGGCGCGAAGGGTTTGGGCATCCATGACTGACTCCTGTCGGGAAAAGGAGTCCTAGAGTAACCCCAGTTGCTCCGCTGCGGGTTCTCGATGCAGCGTGGGCAATGCCGGCAAGCCGGGCAACCGCGCCATCAACTGGTCGTGAAAGCGCAGGGCCAGTTGGGCGGCCAGGCGATTGTCGGAGGTGTGCAGAAAGATGTAGGGCGTACGGCCCTCTTCGATCCAGCCGGCGACCTTTTCGATCCAGGGCACCAGGAACGGGTCATTGGCTTCCAGCTCCGGATGGCCAATAAACCGTACTTGCGGAAACTGCGTCAGCGCCGCCGGACGAGGTGGCACCTTGGGCTTTTTCGATTGGGCGTGCAGCACGGCGGCCGAGGTG
The DNA here is from genome assembly GCF_012935715.1 of Pseudomonas sp. ADAK13. NCBI lineage: Bacteria > Pseudomonadati > Pseudomonadota > Gammaproteobacteria > Pseudomonadales > Pseudomonadaceae > Pseudomonas > Pseudomonas sp. ADAK13. The sequence continues at coordinate 3,490,255 of NZ_CP052860.1, read as the reverse complement.
GACGTGCAACTGAACAGCGCCCGCGGGTCCAGGCAGATGCGCTCGACACCGCGATCACGCAGCAAACGGTTGAGGCTGCGCTCGGCATCGCCCTTGGCGAAGAAATCCAAGTGCCGCACTTCCACCGCCAACGGTCGCTCCAGCCCGTCGATAAACCCGGCCAACTCACCCAGGCGTTGCGGGGTAAAACTGGCCGGCAGTTGCAGCCACAATGGCGAAATGCGTTCGCCCAGCGGGCTCATCAACCCCAGAAAACTTTCCGCCGCCGGTAGTTGCTCAATCAAGTTGCCGCTGTGGCTGATGTCACCCGGAAACTTCGCGGTGAACCGAAAATGTTCGGGCATGATTTCAGCCCAGCGTTGCACGGTGGCGACGGAGGGACGGGCATAGAACGTGGTGTTGCCCTCAACGGCGTTGAAGACGTGGGAATACAGGGCGAGGTAATCGCTGGAGCGGGCGTCGGCGGGATACAGGTACTCGCGCCAGGCGTTTTCACTCCAGGACGGGCAACCGAGGTAGTAAGGCAACTGCATCAGATGTGGATATCGAGACCCAGCACTTCCATATCCCATTCGACAAAGCCGGCGGTGGTCAGGTAGCTGGCCAGGGCCGTGGCGACGTTTTTGCTCATGGAGCGGGGGAAGACCATGTCTTGCTGGCGGGCCGGTACACCGCTGATACGTTCGCCGCTGGAGCCTTGGGAACGAGCTGAAACCGCCGTTGAGTCGGACTGGATTTCAACAAAGTCGGGGGAGTCTTCGACGGAGTCGTCTACCGTCACGTTCGCCTTGCGAGGCTTACGCTTGAGGGGGTAGGACTGTGATGAAAAGCCGTCTATACGCATGCATGCGAACTCGGTATCGGTGATGGCATTTTAGTGGCGCTTCTCAAGGCGCGCAAATGCTCTGGTGATAACTAGAACACATAATTTGAAAAAGGTTTAAAAGCAGGGGCAAATTCTGACGATTGGTGATTTTCAGCTGAATTTGCCCGCACTTTTGACGTCAAATAATCCCGCGTTCGGCTTTGGTCTGCGCCACTTTATCGCGCAGGTACACAGGGGCGGCCTGGTCGGCGGGAATGGCGTCGCCCCGCTCCCAGGCAAAACGTGCCAGGGTCAGCAAGTCTTCGGCATGGGGCAGCATCCCGGCATCCTGGCCGGCAAGCGTCACGTCAACGCGTTCGCCGTAACCCCAGCCGGTGCCAGCACCGAACCAGTCGCCGCTGGCATCAGCCGGCAAGGCGGCCGCTTCTGGCGGCAATACGGCTTCAGCGCCGATCAAACGCATCTCGCCAGCGGTTTCGCGGTAGCAGCCCCAATACACTTCGTCCATGCGCGCATCGATGGCCGCTGCCACCTGGCTGGCGCCGTGCTCGCGAAACGCCCGCTGCGCCAACACCGCCAGGTTGGACACCGGCAACACCGGACGCTCCAGCGCAAACGCCAGGCCCTGGACCACCCCGATGGCGATACGCACACCGGTAAAGGCGCCCGGGCCACGGCCGAATGCAATGGCGTCCACCGCCGACAAGGTAGTGCCCGCGTCCAGCAGCAGTTGCTTGATCATCGGCAACAGCTTCTGCGCGTGCAGGCGCGGGATCACCTCGTAGTGGCTCGTGACCTTGCCATCGTGCAGCAGGGCAACGGAGCAAGCTTCAGTCGCGGTGTCCAGGGCCAGCAAGGTGCTCATTGGTGTATGCATCCACGTTGAAAAAAAGTGCGCCAGTATAAACAACAACGGCCCGCAAGCGGGCCGTTGTGTAGGAGCAAGCTTGCTCGCGAGTTGAGCATCAGCTCAACGCTTGCAGTACCTTGCCGGTGATGGACTCGACCGAGCCAACGCCTTCGATGTGGCTGTACTTCGGTTTGCCCTGGGCATCGGCCAGCTTCTGGTAGAAGTCCACCAGTGGCTTGGTCTGGGAATGGTAGACCGACAGGCGATGACGCACGGTTTCTTCGGTGTCGTCCTTACGCTGCACCAGGTCTTCGCCGGTGATATCGTCCTTGCCGGCCACTTTCGGCGGGTTGTAGACGATGTGGTAAACGCGGCCCGAGGCTTCGTGAACACGACGACCGGCAATACGCTGCACGATTTCTTCGTCTTCAACAGCGATTTCCACCACGTTGTCCAGCTCGACGCCAGCCTTCACCAGGGCTTCAGCCTGGGGAATGGTGCGTGGGAAACCGTCGAACAGGAAACCGTTCTTGCAGTCGTCCTGGCTGATGCGTTCCTTGACCAGGTTGATGATAAGGTCATCGGAGACCAGGCCGCCGCTGTCCATCACGCTCTTGGCGATCAGGCCCAGTTCGGTGCCGGCCTTGACCGCTGCACGCAGCATGTCGCCGGTGGAGATTTGTGGAATGCCGAATTTTTCAGTGATGAACTTTGCCTGAGTACCTTTACCGGCCCCGGGAGCTCCCAGCAGAATGACGCGCATCGATGTGCTCCTCAATTTTTTATAGAGATGACGCTCGGATTCGCCGCGTGGGGCCAATCTCGGAAATTTTGGGTCCAGGCCGCACAAACGGCCAAAGGCTGATCAAGATACACAGCAGGCCCAAACCACACAAGCCGCCGAAAGTAGGAGAAACCCGCGCCGCGCTGGCTTTATAGGCGGGTACAACCCCGACAGCAAAACGCCGGTCGCCAATTTTACGGCGACCGGCGCGGTGTGTCTGCAAGCTATTGAGAACACGCCATAAATGTCAGCCGGTGTTGCGCAAACCGGCCGCAATACCGGCCACAGACACCAGCAGCGCCTGTTCCAGAGGGCTGTCCTGTGCCGCTTCCTGTTGCCGCGATCGGGCCAGCAATTCGGCCTGCAGCAGGTGCAACGGGTCGAGGTAGGTGTTGCGCAGCCGGATGAACTCAAGCGTATCAGGGCTATGGGCCAGCAGTTGCGACTGACCGGTCAGGCCAAGCACCACACTGCACGCCTGCGACAATAGGTCGCGTAAGTGCGCGCCCAATGGCAGCAGATCGGGCTGCACCAGACGCTCGTCATACAGGCGCGCGATGTCGGCGTCGGCCTTGGCCAGGACCATTTCCAGCATATCGATGCGGGTGCGGAAGAACGGCCACTGCTCGCGCATCTGCCCCAGCAACTCGCCTTCGCCACGCTCCAGGGCCTTGCTCAACGCGGCTTCCCAGCCGAGCCAGGCCGGCAGCATCAGGCGCGTTTGGGTCCAGCCGAAGATCCACGGGATCGCCCGCAGGCTCTCGATACCACCCGCGCGGCGCTTGGCCGGACGACTGCCCAGAGGCAAGCGTCCCAGTTCCTGCTCCGGGGTGGACTGGCGGAAATACTCGACGAACTGCGGATTTTCCCGCACCACGGCGCGGTAAGCACTGACGCCATCGGCAGCCAATTCGTCCATCAAATGGCGCCAGGCCGGTTCCGGTGGAGGTGGAGGCAGCAAGGTCGCCTCCAGCACCGCCGCCAGGTACAGGTTGAGGTTTTGCTCGGCGATGTCCGGCAGGCCGAACTTGAAGCGGATCATCTCGCCTTGTTCAGTGGTACGGAAACGCCCCGCCACCGAACCCGGTGGCTGCGACAGAATCGCCGCGTGAGCCGGGCCGCCGCCACGGCCCACGGTGCCGCCGCGACCGTGGAACAACAGCAGTTCAACTTGTTGTTCACGGCAGATTTCCACCAACCGTTCCTGAGCCCGGTATTGCGCCCAGGCCGCGGCAGTAGTGCCGGCGTCCTTGGCCGAATCCGAGTAACCGATCATCACTTCCTGCGGGCCTTGCAAGCGCGAGCGATAGCCCGGCAACAGCAGCAGTTTCTCGATCACCGGCCCTGCGTTGTCCAGGTCAGCCAGGGTCTCGAACAACGGCACCACGCGCATCGGCCGTTGTACGCCGGACTCCTTGAGCAGCAATTGCACGGCCAACACATCCGACGCGGCCCCGGCCATGGAGATGACATAGGAACCCAGGGATGCGGCCGGTGCGGCGGCAATTTCCTTACAGGTGTTCAGCACTTCGGCGGTGTCTGCCGAGGGTTTGAAGTAACCCGGCAACAATGGTCGCCGGTTGGCCAGCTCCTTCATGAGGAAGCTGATACGCGCCTCTTCGTCCCACTCCTCATAGCGGCCGAGGCCCAGGTAATCGGTGATTTCGGTCATGGCCGCACAGTGGCGGGACGAATCCTGGCGCACGTCGAGGCGCACCAGGAACAGCCCAAACGTGACCGCCCGACGCAGGCAATCCAGCAGCGGGCCGTCGGCAATCACGCCCATGCCGCAGGCGTGCAGCGACTGGTAGCACAGCTCCAGCGGGTCGAGCAGTTCGCGGTTGTTTTGCAGCACATCGGCAGGCGCCGGCGTGGGGCTGGTCAACGAGGTGTGAGCCCACTGGCGGGTGGCGCGCAGGCGTTCACGCAGCTGCTTGAGCAGCGCCCGGTAGGGCTCCACGCTGTCACCCACCTTGGCCTGCAACGCCGGGCTGGCCTGCTGCATCGACAACTCGGAAGCGAGCTGGTCGATATCGCGCAAGTACAGGTCCGCCGCCATCCAGCGCGCCAGCAGCAACACTTCGCGGGTGACCGGCGCGGTGACGTTGGGGTTGCCGTCACGGTCGCCGCCCATCCAGGACGCGAAGCGGATCGGTGCGGCTTCCAGGGGCAGGCGCAGGCCAGTGGCGGCGTGCAAGGCGTGATCGGCCTTGCGCAGATAATTCGGAATGGCGTGCCACAGCGAATGCTCGATCACCGCAAAGCCCCACTTGGCTTCGTCGACCGGCGTGGGCCGGGTGCGGCGGATTTCTTCGGTGTGCCAGGCTTCGGCAATCAGGCGTTGCAGGCGATCGCGGATCTGCTCGCGCTCGGCGGTGGTGAGGTCGCGGTGATCCTGCAGGGCCAGTTGGGCGGCAATGGCGTCGTATTTCTGGATCAGGGTACGGCGGGCGACTTCGGTGGGGTGGGCAGTGAGCACCAGCTCGATTTCCAGCCGGCCCAACTGGCGTGCCAGGGACTCGCTGCTGTGGCCTTCGCTCTGCAAGCGCGCCAGCAGTTCCGGCAGCACGCGCGACTCGAAAGGCGCAGGCGTTGATTCATCACGGCGGTGGATCAACTGATACTGCTCGGCGATGTTGGCCAGGTTGAGAAACTGATTGAAGGCCCGCGCCACCGGCAGCAGTTCTTCTTCTTTCAGTTGATTGAGGCTGGCGCTCAGCTCTTCGCCGGCGACCTGCTCGGAGGCCGCGCCACGGCGGTCGGCTTTGGCGCCTTTACGGATCTGCTCGATCTTGTCGAGGAATTCATCGCCGTACTGCTCTCGAATCGTGTTGCCCAACAGCTCACCCAGCAGGTGAACATCCTCACGCAAACGTGCATCGATATCGCTCATCAGCCAATCTCCAGCAGAAAATCCGGGACGCTTTGATCGTCAAGAGTGCCGCCCACGGCGGCGTCTTACAAGGAACTTTAAACCTTGTGAGTTGCAGCTAGTCTCAACAGTAAGCCGCAGCGTTATCCGCGCTGGTCGGCTGGTCACTCATCATCGCCCGCCTACCGTGGGCTCCATTGAGGTTGCCATGAAAATCCGAGAACTGGCCCAGCATTGGGAAGAGAACGCCAAGGGTCGCTTGACCAAAACCGAATACGCCATCCATCTGGACGTAGAAGCCGCTGCCAGGCTGGCGGCGATCTCCGAAATGTACCCCAAACGCCATACCGAAGAACTGCTCGGCGAATTGATCGGCGCAGCCCTTGAAGAGCTGGAAGCGAGCTTTCCCTACATCAAGGGCAAGCAGGTCATTGCCACGGATGAGGAAGGCGATCCGCTCTACGAAGACGTCGGCCCTACGCCGCGGTTTCTGACGCTGTCACGGCGCTACCTGCACGATTTGTCAGCTCAATCCGACAAGCAAAAACACTGATCAACCTCCGCTAAAAAATCGCCACCCCATGTATTCCGGGCCTCCCAGAGGCCCCGGATACCCCTGCGCATCGCAAAAGTTCCAACTTTTAAACGCTGACCGTTCAGTCAAATATTTTTTTAGGCAAATCGCCATCTTCGCTGAACTATTCAAAAAAGCCTCCGGTCACAGCCAGTAAGCCATCACTTGGAACAGCCGTTTGAAAGGCGTCCTGAGCCTTACCGCCGGACCCCGCACTCACTGCACACCGGAGATGGATTTTGATGTTTTTCAGGAGTTACCTAATGGAGTTGAAGACGATGAAGACCAGCACTGCCAAAACCTCGTTTAACCACCTGCGCGGGCTTAAATTGGCCGCGCTGGCAATCGGCACCAGCTTCGTTCTGGCTGGCTGCGCCGGCAATCCACCGACTGAGCAATACGCAGTGACCCAATCTGCGGTCAACAGCGCCGTCAGCGCCGGTGGTACCGAGTTCGCAGCCGTGGAGATGAAGTCGGCTCAGGACAAACTGAAACAAGCCGAAATCGCCATGCACGACAAGAACTATGACGAGGCCCGTCGCCTGGCCGAACAAGCCGAGTGGGACGCTCGCGTAGCAGAGCGTAAAGCCCAGGCTGCCAAGGCCGAACAGGCTGTGAAGGATTCCCAGAAAGCTGTTCAGGAGCTGCGTCAGGAAGGCATGCGCCCGGCTGTGATCAAACCACAGCAATAACCCGCCGCCCCTGATTGCATTGCACCCGAAATCGAATTGAAAGGACGACACGACTATGCGTAAACAATTGATGATCCCTGCCCTGCTGGCGATGAGCGTTGCTCTGGCGGCTTGCTCCACCCCGCCGAACCAGAACCTGGAAAACGCTCGGACCAACTTCTCGGCCCTGCAAGCCAACCCGCAAGCCACCAAAGTAGCGGCGCTGGAAACCAAAGATGCCAGCGAATGGCTGGACAAGGCTGACAAGGCCTACCGCGACAAGGAAGACCAGAAGAAAGTCGACCAACTGGCCTACCTGACCAACCAGCGCGTTGAAGTGGCCAAGGACACCATCGTCCTGCGTGAGTCCGAAGCCAAGCTGAAAAATGCCGGCGACGAACGTGCCCGCGCCCTGCTGGAAGCCCGCGACGCGCAGATCAAGCAACTGCAAGACAGCTTGAACGCCAAGCAAACCGATCGCGGTACCCTGGTGACCTTTGGTGACGTGCTGTTCGCCACCAACAAGTCCGACCTGAAATCCAGCGGCCTGGTGAACATCACCAAGCTGGCGCAGTTCCTGCGCGACAACCCGGACCGCAAAGTGATTGTTGAAGGCTACACCGACAGCACCGGTTCCGACTCGTACAACCAGAGCCTGTCCGAGCGCCGTGCCGCGTCCGTACAACGTGCTCTGGCCAATCAGGGTGTGGATATCTCGTGCATCGTGACCCAGGGCTATGGCAAGGAATACCCGGTTGCCGATAACAGCAGCGTTTCGGGCCGTGCCATGAACCGCCGCGTTGAAGTGACCATCTCCAACGACAACCAGCCGGTCAAGCCACGTTCGTCGATGGCCAACTGATCGACTGATGCGCCATAAAGAACCCCGCCAATAGGCGGGGTTTTTTGTTTGGAGTTACCTGTGGAGCAACGCGATATCTCCAGGGCTTTTACCCACTCAAAACTGAATCTGCCCGCCACCGCCGCCATTGCCAGCCTGTGAACCTTGGCCCTGGCTGCCTTGTTGTTCGGCTTGCATCAGCATCTTTTTGAGCAACTCCAGAAGATCATCTCCCCCTGCACTCTGGCTGCCGCCGACTTGGCCTGCGACTTGGCTAGCCGCTGCCTGGGCAGGATCTGAACCCTGAATACCCTCAGTGCCAAAATTGCCACCGACTGGATAGGATGAATCATTAACTCGCATATAGATGACTCCACATTAAGTAACCGAATCAGCGACGCTGACCGGCTCGAAATCTGTGGTAATCAATCCGGAATAGTTCCAGCGTTTCTCACACAATCTGTCTTACTGCTCCAGTTGCGGCGTTTCCTGGCCCATGCAGCGCACTGCCTGTTTCTTGCTGTTTACCAGCACGCCCGTCAGGCCTTTCTGTTCGGTGTCAAACAGCACCAGCACGCCGTCGACACATTGCGCCACTTGCGCAGCCGGGGTCAGGGAGATTTTGTAGTCCTCGCCCGGCACAGTCTTGAGCATGGTGAAGTCGCTGAGCAGCAACGCATCCTCGGGCTTGGCGAAATGCAGATAGCCGTAGTACCACAGGCAGCCGACGGTGCCGATGATGGTGCCGATACCGGTGAGGATCAGGGGGATCATGTTGCGTTCTTCGCTCATTGCGGGTTCTCTGCGTTGGAATTCGGGGCCGTCGGGTAATTGGGGATTTCCCCCAGGCGGCGCAGCCCGTTGAAATGCTGCGGGTCATCGAGGTAGCGCAGCATCACGGTTTGCCAGGTCTTGTCGGCAAAGGTCTGCACATGGCCACCCCGGGTCAGTTGCAGCACCCTCGGTGGCGGCGCAGCTTGATACAGGCGAATGCCGTTGGACAACGGCACGATCGGGTCATCGAGGCTGTGGAACAACAGTTTCGGCACGCCGGTCAGTTGGGGCATGGCGTTGATCGCACTGTCGGCGTCCGGCACCAGCCACGACAACGGCACCTGGAACGGCCATGTTAACCAGGAGGTGCTGAGTGCAAATTGTCCTACGTCACGATAACTGGCCGGCACACCGTCCAGCACCAGCGCCTTGAGCTGCGGCTGACGCTCGGGATGGGCGGCCAGATAGTGCACCACCAGCGCACCGCCCAGGCTTTGGCCGAGCACGATCAACGGCTGGCCCTGGGTTTCGGGGGCATTGTCGATCCACTTGAAGGCCGCGTCGATGTCCTGATAGACCGCCGGCAGCGAAGGTTCACCTTCGGACAGGCCGTAACCGCGATAGTCCACCAACAGCACTTGATAGCCCTGCTCCGGCAACCACCAACTGCCACCGAGGTGCCAGGCGAGATTGCCGCCATTGCCGTGCAGGTGCAGCACCGTGCCCTTGAGCGGCACGCCAGATTTGGCCGGCAGCCACCACGCGTGCAGCTTGAGGCCATCGGCGGTGGTCAGCGTGACGTCACGGTAGTGCAGGCGGGCCTTTTCCGGGGTGAACGGCAAGCCGCGCTCCGGGTAGAACAGCAGGGAGCTGCAGCCGTTCAGGGTCAGTAGCAGGCACAGAATGCCGAGGATTCTCATCCGTTGAAGCCTCGTGAATGGGTTGGAACAGAGCCCCATGGCTGATGAAGATCAACTGTGGGAGCTGGCTTGCCTGCGATAACGGTGTCGGACTCACCATCGTCATCGCAGGCAAGCCAGCTCTCACATTTTGACCGAGTTCTTTCAGGGAAATCCCTCAAAGGATATTGGAGTAATCCGCCTCGATCCGGTCCAGGCTCAAATGGTTGAGGAAGTTGGAGAAACACATCCACGCCGCCAACGCATTCATGTCACGGAACTGGTCCGGCAGGTATTTGGGCGGCACCACCAGGCCTTCATCCACCAGTTGGCGCAGGGTGCGCATGTCTTCAAGCGTGGTCTTGCCGCAGAACAGCAGCGGCACTTGTTCCAGCTTGCCTTTGCGCACCGCCAACTGAATGTAGTTGTAAACCATGATAAAGCCCTTGAGGTAGGACAAATCCTTGGTAAACGGCAGGCCCGTCGGCGTCGACCCACGGAAAACCCGGCTGGCGTTGCCGTAGCTTTCCGCCATCTCAAAGCCCTGCTCGCGAAAGAATTCGAACACCTGCAGGAAGTCGGCGCCCTGCTCCACCATATGAATGGCACGGGTGCGGTTGGTCAGTTTGCGCAAGCGGCTGGGGTAGGAAGCGAACGTGATGATTTCCATCAGGATCGCCAGGCCTTCCTGGGTCACCGTCGACGAGGGCGGGCCCTTGGACAGGAAGGTGCAGATCGGCTGGTTCTGGCCATTGAGGGTGGTGCCCACATGCACCAGGCCTTCATGGACTTCCAGGGCGCGCACGTCACGGTCGTTGAACATCGCGTCAGCGCGGATCTTGATGTAGTCGGCGCCTGCCGCCGCATCCGCCACGATACCGTCGGACTCGAACACCCGGATGGTTTCCTCGGCCTCGCCGAACACCTTGTTCAAGCGGCTTTGCAGCAGGTTGACGGCGTCCTTGGCGGTCAGGGTCTTGGCTTCGTCCTTGAGGTCGCCACGGCCGTCGATATTGTTCAGGTAGTCCGACATCATCAGGCCGAGGTCGGCCAGGGTCGGGTCACCGGCGTGGAACGCATCGGAGGCGGCGCCGTACAGCTCCTGGGAGATCAGGCCGAAATCCTCGGTGCCGCGCGCTTCGAGCATGCGCACCACCATGCGGTATTCCTTGCACATGCGCCGCATGATCTGCCCGACCGGGTTGAACTGGCCAAGCTGGCGGGTGATGTCACGCTCGATGTTCTGGAATTCCAGCTTCACCGCGCTGGAATCGAACGAGAGCGGCCGGTTCAGGTAGTAGTCGCGGTCCACCGCGGGCATTTCCTTGCCCTTGCCCTTGAGGAATCCCTGGCGAATATTTTCGTCCCACTTCACGGCGTCGAGGACGCGAATCGGTGTTTGCGCCAGCACAATGCGATCGGACAAGGTGCGTATCGTCTGCTGGTAATCGTCCACCCGGTGCTTCCTCTTTAAACGTTATTTGCCCGCACGCTGGTAGCGCACGGCTTCGACGAACACGTCGGCGTTGGCCGGGTCATCCAGGTAGTCAAACACCCGAGCCATGGGGCTATCGACCAGCACACCGGCGCCTTCGACGGTTTCGACAGTGCTGCCGCTCAAGGCCTTCTGCCCGATAGCCTGGTGGACCTGATCCAGATCGAGGTTGTAGACCACCAGTTCGTGTTCATCATTCAATTCGAACCCGGCGAGGATGTAATGCCCGCCGAATTTGGCCGGCAACGGCGCCGACAAATACCAGCGGCTGCCATGCCGGGAAACCGTGAACAGGTATTCATCCCGCTGGCCCGGTTTGGCTTTAGGGTAGCTCACGGCTTTGTAGCGATGCTCGCCAACGCGGCTGATTTGCAGGTTGAGCGGCTCGCCCCAGGCATTTTTGCTGGCCCATTTGCCCAACAGCGCATCAGGCGCCGCTTCGCTGGCCGGCAGCGGGTCCTTGAAGGTCACCAGGCAACCGCTGAGCAACAGGAACGACAAGGCGATCACGACGACACGCCAGGCTTTCATTGGACAATCCCCTGTGTCAGACCGAAGCCAACACCAAATGCATGTAACGCTTGAGGATCTCAAGCATTTCTTCGCTGGTCAGAGGCTCTGCCCCGCCCAGCAGGCCCTGATATTCCATCCGACCGATAATCGCCGTCAACACTTTGGCATCCTGTTGCGGCTCGCGTGAACCCAATACCTGGAAAAACTGGCAAGTGCCCTGTAGCAGGATTTGCTGGTGGGAACGCACCAACTCGGCCAGGCGCGGGTTCAGCAGCGCCTCCTGGCGAAACGCCTGCTCGGCCATCAGGTGCTCGCGACGGTTGAGCAATTGGCGTTGCACGTAATCGGCGGTCAGGCGCGCGATGTCATCGGCCAGTTGCGAGCGCGACTGCGGGCTGCCGTCGCCATACGCGACCATCTCCCGCAGCAGGCCCTCGTTACGCACCCACAACTTGCCCATGAACGCCGCGCTGCGTTCCACGTATTGGGCGAAGGTGTCGGTGAGCAGGTCATCGATGTCCTTGAAGTAATAGGTGGTGGCCGACAACGGTACCCCGGCCTCTGCCGCCACCGCGCGATGACGCACGGCACGCACACCCTCACGCACCACGATGCGCATCGCCGCATCGAGAATGTCTTGCCTGCGTTGCTCACTGCCCCGGCGACTGGCCTTGCGGCCCTGGTACTGAACACTTTCAGCCACGGCAGCGGCAATGCCGGCGGCACCCTTTTGAGCCATTACGCGGTTCACGACGGATCTTCCTCCACAGTGTGACGCGGAGCGTCACGGGCTGCATTCCCACGCGGAACGTGGGAACGATCACCTGGCGCTGTTTACTTGACGCTTATAAACGCCACATAAAAAAGCCGCCTTATAAAAGGCGGCTTCGGATTTCGCTACGGTTACGCTTGTGGCCGCATGTGCGGGAACAAGATCACGTCGCGGATCGACGGCGAGTTGGTCAACAACATCACCAACCGGTCGATGCCGATACCTTCACCGGCCGTTGGGGGCATGCCGTACTCCAGAGCGCGAACGAAGTCGGCGTCGTAGTGCATCGCCTCGTCGTCACCGGCGTCCTTGTCAGCCACCTGGGCCATGAAGCGCTCGGCCTGGTCTTCCGCGTCGTTAAGCTCGGAGTAGGCGTTGGCGATTTCGCGGCCGCCAATGAATAGCTCGAAACGGTCGGTGACGTTCGGGTTGTCATCGTTGCGACGGGCCAGCGGCGACACTTCGAACGGGTACTGGGTAATGAAGTGCGGCTGTTCCAGCTTGTGCTCCACCAGTTCTTCGAAAATCATCACCTGCAATTTGCCCAGGCCTTCGAAGCCCAGCACCTTGGCACCGGCCTTCTTGGCGATGGCACGGGCCTTGTCGATGTCGTTCAGGTCGTCAGCGGTCAACTCAGGGTTGTACTTGAGGATCGAATCGAACACCGACAGGCGCACGAACGGCTCGCCGAAGTGGAACACCTTGTCGCCGTACGGCACGTCGGTGGAGCCCAGGACCAGCTGCGCCAGCTCGCGGAACAGCTCTTCGGTCAGGTCCATGTTGTCTTCGTAGTCGGCGTAGGCCTGGTAGAACTCCAACATGGTGAATTCAGGGTTGTGACGAGTCGAAACGCCTTCGTTACGGAAGTTGCGGTTGATCTCGAACACTTTTTCGAAGCCGCCGACAACAAGACGCTTGAGGTACAGCTCAGGCGCGATACGCAGGAACATTTCCATGTCCAGCGCGTTGTGGTGGGTTTCGAATGGCTTGGCTGCTGCACCACCCGGGATGGTTTGCAGCATCGGCGTTTCCACTTCCAGGAAGTCGCGCTTCATCAGGAAGCTGCGGATGTGCGCAATGACCTGCGAACGCACACGGAAGGTCTGGCGCACTTCTTCGTTGACGATCAGGTCAACGTAGCGCTGGCGATAGCGCTGCTCGGTGTCGGTCAGGCCGTGGTGCTTGTCCGGCAGCGGGCGCAGGGATTTGGTCAGCAGGCGCACGTTGGTCATTTCGACGTACAGGTCGCCCTTGCCGGAACGGGCCAGGGTGCCTTCGGCGGCAATGATGTCGCCCATGTCCCAGGTTTTCACCGAGGCCAGGGTTTCTTCGGACAGGGTTTTACGGTTGACGTAGACCTGAATGCGACCGGTCATGTCCTGGATCACCATGAACGAGCCACGGTTGAGCATGATGCGACCGGCAACCTTGACCGGGATTGCAGCCTCTGCCAGCTCTTCCTTGGTCTTGTCCGCGTACTGTTTCTGCAAGGCATCGCAGTAGTTTTCGCGGCGGAAGTCGTTCGGGAAGGCGTTGCCTTTGGCGCGCTCGGCAGCAAGCTTTTCCTTGCGCAGGGCGATCAGGGAGTTTTCTTCCTGTTGCAGGGCCTGGTCGAGTTGTTGGTCGCTCATGTCTTTAATTTTCCATCAGGTTCGTTGTCCCCGGCCTGCGGCCGGGGATCGCCGGCAAGCCGGCTCCTACAAGGGGTTACAGGCCAGATTTCAGGCTGGCTTCCAGGTATTCGTCGATATCACCGTCGAGCACCTTGTCGCAGTCACTGCGTTCGATGTTGGTGCGCAGATCCTTGATCCGCGACGCATCGAGCACATACGAACGGATCTGGTGACCCCAGCCGATATCCGACTTGGTGTCTTCCAGCGCCTGGGAAGCTGCGTTGCGCTTCTGCATTTCCTGCTCGTACAACTTGGCCCGCAACATTTTCATGGCGGTGTCCTTGTTCGCGTGCTGGGAGCGTTCGTTCTGGCAGCTGACCACGGTGTTGGTCGGTACGTGGGTAATACGTACGGCCGAGTCGGTGGTGTTTACGTGCTGACCACCGGCACCGGAGGAACGGTAGGTGTCGATCCGCAGGTCTGCCGGGTTGATCTCGATTTCCACCTTGTCGTCGATCTCTGGCGAGACAAACACCGCGGAGAACGAGGTGTGGCGACGGTTGCCGGAGTCGAACGGGCTCTTGCGCACCAGACGGTGCACGCCGATCTCGGTACGCAGCCAGCCAAAGGCGTATTCGCCCTTGATGTGCACGGTCGCGCCCTTGATACCGGCGACTTCACCGGCCGACAGCTCCATGATGGTCGCGTCGAAACCGCGTTTGTCAGCCCAGCGCAGGTACATGCGCAACAGGATGTTGGCCCAGTCCTGGGCTTCGGTGCCGCCGGAACCGGCCTGGATATCCAGGTAGGCGTTGTTCGGGTCCATTTCGTGGCTGAACATGCGGCGGAATTCAAGCTTGGCGAGGTTTTCCTCGAGACGGGCCAGCTCGGCGACGACATCGCCCACTGCGCCTTCGTCGTCTTCCTCGACGGCCATGTCCAGCAGGTCGCGGCAATCGCCCAGACCGGTGTTCAATTCGTCGAGGGTCTCGACGATCTGCGCCAGCGCAGCGCGCTCGCGGCCCAGTTCCTGGGCGTATTCAGGTTTGTTCCAGACAGCCGGATCTTCAAGCTCGCGATTGACTTCAGTCAGACGCTCATGCTTTTGATCGTAGTCAAAGATACCCCCGAATAGTTTCGGAGCGCTCGGACAGGTCCTTGATGGTGTTAAGGATCGGGTTGATTTCCATGGCGGGCAGCACTCGTTGGCGAACTTTTGAAAGCCGACGAGTATAACGACAAACGGCTGATAACGGCAGTCCGCTTGGCCGATTGTGCTATGTGCCACTTGCCTGGAGCTGCGAGCACCCACCTGTGGCGAGGGGGCTTGTCCCCCGTTGGGCTGCGAAGCGGCCCCAATACAGGCTATGGAGTTCTAACTGAGAGGAAACGCCGTTCTTAAACGGGGCTGCTACGCAGCCCAACGGGGGACAAGCCCCCTCGCCACAACAGCCCCTCAACCACAAAGTGGGTGGCAGGAATTATTCGATCCCCACCTGATTGCGCCCATTGTGCTTGGCCAGGTACAGGCCCTTGTCCGCCGACGAGATCAATTGCCGGCAATCGGTGCCCTGCACCGGGGTCATGGTCGACAGGCCGATGCTGATGGTCAGGCTCGCCCCTTCGGCCGGGCTGATGTGCGGGATTTTCAGCGCGGCCACCGCCTGGCGCAGTTTCTCGGCCACCAGCCGCGCACCGCCCGGCGAGGTGTTGGGCAGCACCAGGGCAAACTCTTCACCGCCGTAACGCGCCGGCAAGTCCGAGGGACGGCTGCTGGCGTCACGAATGGTCGCAGCGACCTTGCGCAACGCTTCGTCGCCTTCCAGGTGGCCAAAACTGTCGTTGTAGGTCTTGAAGAAGTCCACGTCGATCATCAGCAACGACAGTTGGGTCTGGTCACGCATGGCACGGCGCCACTCCAGTTCCAGGTATTCGTCGAAATGCCGGCGGTTGGACAGCCCGGTCAAGCCGTCGGAGTTCATCAGCCGTTGCAGCACCAGGTTGGTGTCCAGCAGCTGCTGTTGGCTGACCCGCAGCGCGCGGTAGGCCGCGTCCCGCTGCAACAGGGTCATGTAGGAGCGCGAGTGGTAGCGGATGCGCGCCACCAGTTCGATGTTATCCGGCAGCTTGACCAGATAGTCGTTGGCCCCGGCGGCAAACGCCGCGCTCTTGATCAGCGGGTCGTCCTTGGTGGAGAGCACGATGATCGGGATGTTCTGCGTCGCCGGGTGATTGCGGTATTCGCGCACCAGGGTCAGGCCGTCGAGGCCCGGCATCACCAGGTCCTGCAGGATCACCGTCGGCTTGATACGAATCGCCTGGGCAATGGCCTGGTGCGGGTCGGCACAAAAGTGGAAGTCGATATTGTCTTCATGGGCCAGGCCCCGGCGTACGGCTTCGCCGATCATGGCCTGGTCGTCGACGAGCAACACCATGGCGGCGTTTTCGTCGGTCTTGAAGTCGTCGAGCTGTAAATCATTCATTTGCAGTCACCTGAATTACTACCTGCAGGCCAGGACAGCGTGTGATATCGGTCATTTTGCGAACACCTCCAGCAATCGTGGCGCAATTCTGTCCAATGGGCGAATTTCAACAGCCGCGTCGATCGCCGCTGCCGCTTTGGGCATGCCGTAAACAGCACAGCTTTGCTGGTCCTGCGCGATGGTCAGGTAGCCTTGCTGACGCATCATTTTAAGTCCCTGGGCGCCGTCACGGCCCATGCCGGTCAGCAGCACGCCGACGGCATCGCCGCTCCAGTAGCTGGCGACGCTCTCGAAAAACACGTCGATGGACGGCCGGTAAATCTCGTTCACGGGCTCGGCGGTGTAGGCCAGCGTCCCGTTCTTCAGCAAACGAATGTGATGGTTGGTGCCGGCCAGCAGCACTACGCCGCTTTGTGGCGGCTCGCCTTCCCGGGCCAGGCGCACCGGCAGGCCCGAGGCACTGCTCAGCCATTCGGCCATGCCGGCGGCGAATACCTGGTCCACATGCTGCACCAGCACAATGGCTGGCGAAAAGTCCCGGGGCAAGCCCTTGAGCAGGGATTCCAGGGCAGCCGGACCACCGGCAGACGAACCGATGGCCACCAGACTCTGGCGCTTGCCCATGGTCCGCTGGGGCGCAGGCTCGGCCCGCACCCGATTGCCACGCTGGCCGATCAGCCAGCCGATATTAAGGATCTTGCGCAGCAGCGGCGCCGCAGCGTCCTTGGGATTGCCCACGCCCAGCGCAGGCGTGTCGACCACGTCCAGGGCGCCGTGGCCCATGGCTTCGAACACGCGGCTGACGTTGGCCTGGCGGTCGACCGTTACAATCAGAATGGCGCAAGGGCTCTCGGCCATGATCTGCCGGGTGGCTTCCACGCCGTCCATCACCGGCATGATCAGGTCCATCAGAATCAGGTCGGGCGTCAGTTCGGCGCAACGTTGCACGGCCTCGAGCCCGTTGCTGGCGACCCACACCACTTCATGGGCCGGCTCAAGGCTCAACGCCCGGCGCAAGGCCTCCACGGCCATGGGCATGTCATTGACGATCGCAATCCTCATGCCCGGGCTCCTCCGATCAGTTCCACCACCGCATCCAACAGCGCGTCGTCATGGAAGCTGGCCTTGGCCAGATAATAGTCGGCGCCGGCGTCCAGACCGCGGCGACGGTCTTCTTCACGATCCTTGTAGGAAACAACCATCACCGGCAGCGATTGCAGGCGAGTATCTCGGCGCAAGAGTGTGACCAATTCAATACCGTCCATACGAGGCATATCAATGTCAGTGATCAACAGGTCGAAGTCTTCGGAGCGCAGCGCGTTCCAGCCATCCATGCCATCGACCGCCACGGCCACTTCATAACCGCGATTAAGTAACAATTTGCGTTGCAGCTCGCGCACGGTCAGTGAGTCATCCACCACCAGAATACGCTTGCGCGGAGCTTCCAGGGTTTGCTGGGTGCGCCGGGCAATGCGCTCCAGACGACCGGTATTCAGCAGTTTGTCCACCGAACGCAACATGTCTTCAACATCGACAATCAGCACCACCGAGCCGTCATCCAGCAACGCCCCGGCAGAGATGTCCTGGACCTTGCCCAGCCGGTCATCCAGGGGCAGCACCACCAGCGTGCGCTCGCCGATAAACCGCTCCACGGCAATTCCATAGACCGCGTCGCGCTCGCGGATCACCACGACCTTGAGGGTTTCCTGGTTGCCCTGCCCGGGCGGGCGCTGCAGCAACTGGCTGGCGGCCACCAGCCCGACGTGCCGGCCTTCGTGCCAGAAATGCTGGCGGCCTTCCAGTTGCACGATGTCGTCGGGTTCCAGGTCGCACATGCGCTCGATGTGGGCCAGCGGGAAGGCGTAGGCCTCCTCGCCCACTTCCACCACCAGGCTGCGCACCACCGACAGGGTCAATGGCACTTCCAGGTGGAAGCGGCTGCCCTGCCCCGCCGTCTGCTCCAGCACCACGGCGCCGCGCAACTGGCGCACCATATGCTGCACCGCGTCCAGCCCCACACCGCGCCCGGAGACCTCGGTGACCTTGTCCCGCAGGCTGAAACCCGGCAGGAACAGGAACGTCAGCAGTTCCTCTTCGCTCAGGCGCAGGGCGGTTTCCAGCGGTGACAAATGCCGGTCGACGATGGTGCCGCGCAGGCGCTCAAGGTCGACACCGTTGCCGTCGTCGCTCAATTCCAGCACCAGCAACCCGGCCTGGTGCGACGCCCGCAGACGGATCAAACCTTCAGCCGGTTTGCCCGCCAACAGGCGCTGTTCGGGCATTTCGATGCCGTGGTCGACGGCGTTGCGTAATAAATGGGTCAGCGGCGCTTCGAGCTTTTCCAGCACGTCGCGGTCGACCTGGGTTTTCTCGCCTTCAATTTCCAGGCGTACCTGTTTACCCAGGCTGCGGCCCAGGTCGCGGACCATCCGCACCTGGCCGGCCAACACGTCGGCAAATGGCCGCATGCGGCACGCCAGCGCGGTGTCGTACAAGACTTGTGCACGCTGCCCGGCCTGCCAGCCGAACTCATCGATCTCGGCGGTTTTTTCCGCGAGCAGCGCCTGGGCTTCGCTCAGCAGGCGGCGGGTGTCGGCCAGGGCTTCCTGGGCTTCCAGGCTCAAGTCGACGGTTTTGAGGTGGCCGTCGAGGTTTTCCAGGGCTCGGGCACTGTTGCTCTGGATGCGCTTGAGGCGCTGCAAACTGGCGAGGTAAGGCTTGAGCCGCTGGGTTTCCACCAGGGATTTGCTGGACAGGTCCAACAGGCTGTTCAAGCGTTCGGCGGTCACCCGCAACACCCGCTCGCCGCCTTCGGTCATGCGCTTGTTCTGGCGTGGCAGCTCGGCACTGACGGCTGGCGCGGGTTCAGGCTCCGGCGGCAAGGTCTGCAGCGCTTCCATCGACAGTTCAGGTTCTGGCGCGGGTGTTGGCGGTGGCATTGGTGCAGCGGGCGGCGCGACTTTTTGCGACGGGTCGAGCAAACGTTCCATCAGCGCCACGTAGGCTTCGATGTCCGCCGGGCCCACGGTGTTGCCCGGCGTGGCGATGCGCATCAGCAAATCGGTGCCTTGCAGCAACGCGTCGATATGTTCCGGCAGCAGGTACAACCGGCTTTCCTGGGCGCTGACCAGGCAATCTTCCATCACGTGGGCGACGCTGACACCGGCGTCCACCCCGACAATGCGTGCCGCGCCTTTCAGGGAATGGGCGGCGCGCATGCAGGCTTCGAGCTGGTCGGCCTGGGTCGGGTTGCGCTCCAGGGCCAGCAGGCCGGCGCTGAGCACTTGGGTCTGGGCGTCGGCTTCCAGGCTGAACAGTTCCAGCAGCGAGGCGTCGCGCATCTGGTCGGGGGTCATGTGAGGCTCCGGGTCACGGCAGACAACAATTGCGCCTCGTCCAGCCAGCGCAGGCTGCGGCCTTTCCATTGCAACACGCCCTGGGTGTAGCGGGCGCTGGCCTGGGTGCCGGAGGCGGATGCCGCGCTCAAGGTACGTTCATCAATGGCATGGATACCGTCCACTTCGTCCACCGGCACCACCACCGGGCCGTCCTGCGCCGCGATGATCAGCATGCGCGGCATGATTCTTCCGCCACTTGGGCCGTTGCTGGTGCCGTCCAGCCCGAGCAATTCCACCAGAGACAGGCACGCCACCAGGGCGCCGCGCACGTTGGCCACGCCCAGCAAGGCGCGGGAACGCTGGTGCGGCAAGGAATGGATCGGTTGCAGCGGCGCCACTTCCACCAGGCAACGGGTGGCGATGCCCAGCCACTCCTCACCGAGGCGGAACATCAGCAGTGAACGGGTGACGACATCGCCCTCGACGTCCGGCGTCGCCACCGGCCGGTGATCGTCCTGCTGCAAGGCATAGCGGTCGAGCAGGCGCGTGGCGGCGGCGGAATACACCGAACAGTTGCGACAGTGGATGTGTTCGGCCAGCAGCGGGCAGGATTTGTCACCGTGAATACCGATGCGATTCCAGCAGTCGTCGATGGCCTGGTTGTCGGCCAGGGTCAGGTTCAGCGCGGGATCCAGGGTCATGATTTACGCTCACTGTCAGCTCGCTCGCTGCGCGCGGCACGGGCCTGCAACCGGCGGGCACCGGCGACATCGCCCTGGGACTCAAGCAACGCGGCCAGGTGCATCAAGGCCTGCGGGTGCTGGGGTTCCAGGTACAAGGCTTTTCGATAATAACCCTGGGCTTCCAGGGCGCTGCCGGCCACATCGCTGAGCAGACCCAGCCAATAAAACACCTGAGCCGCCGGCGGGTGGCTCTGCAAATAGCGCTCGCAGGCCGCACGGGCTTCCAGGCTTTTGCCTTCATTGGCCAGGGTCGCGATCTGACTGAGCAGATCGGCGGCGTCCGACTGTGCGGGCGGGGGTTTGATCGGCAGTACCTGAGCGCTGACCGTGCTGAATGGCCGTGGCCTGGTCGGAATCGGCGCGGCGCTGCGCTGGGGGATCGGCGCGGGCATC
The DNA here is from genome assembly GCF_012935715.1 of Pseudomonas sp. ADAK13. Lineage (NCBI taxonomy): Bacteria > Pseudomonadati > Pseudomonadota > Gammaproteobacteria > Pseudomonadales > Pseudomonadaceae > Pseudomonas > Pseudomonas sp. ADAK13. Next base: position 3,469,814 of record NZ_CP052860.1, on the reverse strand, counting down.
GGCACAAATACCGGCTCAGGCGCAGGTGACGGGTGGCGACTGAAGGCAAAGGACTGCGGCACACCAATCGAACGCATGCCCAGGCGCCCGAGCAGGCTGCCTTCGGCGGGGCCGATAAACAGCACACCGTCGACGTGGGTCAGGCCCTTGAGCACTTCAAACACCTGCCTCTGCGTCGGCTGGTCGAAGTAGATCAGCAGGTTGCGGCAGAACACAAAATCGTAGGTGGGCTCGTTGGCCAGCAGCCTGGGGTCCAGCAGATTGCCCACTTGCAGGCGCACTTGTTCGCGCACCCGCTCGGCAATCAGGTAACCGTCGCTTTGCTCGCTGAAGTAGCGGTCACGGAACTCGATGTCCTGGCCGCGAAACGAATTCTTGCCATACACCCCACGCCGGGCGCGCTCCACCGACAGCGGGCTGACGTCCATGCCCTGCACCTTGAACTGATGCGGCGCCAGGCCGGCGTCGAGCAAGGCCATCGCAATCGAATAGGGTTCTTCGCCGGTGGAGCACGGCAGGCTGAGGATCCGCAGGGCACGCATCTGCTTGATGTCGGCCAGGCGTGCCAGGGCCAGCCGGCCCAGGGTGGCGAAGGATTCGGGATAACGAAAAAACCAGGTTTCGGGGACGATCACCGCTTCGATCAGCGCTTGCTGCTCGTCGGTGCAGGCCAGTAGCTGCTGCCAGTATTCGTCTGCCGTCTGCGCATGGAGCGCCAGGCTGCGCTGGCGTACGGCGCGCTCGATGATCGCTTCGCCCACCGAGGCAACGTCCAGGCCGATGCGTTCTTTAAGAAAGTCGAAGAAGCGTTGATCACTGCTCATCAGCCCTCCTCGCCCGCGGCAAACAGCAGCGCCTGCACGTCGGCGGTCAACAGGTCGGCCACGCCGATCCACTGCATCAAGCCGCGCTCGTCTTCGCGCACCGGGCCCAGGTACGGAGCCTGGCGGTTGTCCAGGCCATAAGGCTGAAACTCTGCCGGATCGCACCGCAGGGTGTCGGTAGCCTGTTCAAGGATCAGCCCCAGCCAGCGTGCGGGGATGAGCGCATCCGGCTGGTAATTGACCAGCACCAGGCGCGTGCTGGTGCGGGCCTGGGCCGGTGTGCCGAAGGTCAAGGCACTGAGGTCGATGACCGGCACCATCGCCCCGCGATGGGCAAAGATCCCGGCCACCCAGACAGGCGCATGGGCGATGGGCTTGAGCGGCAGGCGCGGCAGCACCTCGGCCACCTCCGTGGCCTTGAGGGCATACCGTTCGTTGCCGATGTGAAACACCAGGAACAGCGCTTTTTTCACTGCCACAACGGCACCGCGTTTAGCCGCGAGGTCGCTCATCAGACTTTGAAACGCGACACGCCACTGCGCAGGCCGACCGCGACCTGGCTCAGCTCATCGATGGCAAAGCTGGCCTGGCGCAACGACTCCACGGTCTGGCTGCTGGCGTCGCCCAACTGCACCAGCGCATGGTTGATCTGCTCGGCACCGGTCGCCTGGGCCTGCATGCCCTCGTTGACCATCAACACCCGCGGCGCCAGCGCCTGCACCTGGTGGATGATCTGCGACAACTGCTCGCCCACCTGCTGCACCTCAAACATGCCACGGCGCACTTCTTCAGAGAACTTGTCCATGCCCATCACCCCCGCCGACACCGCCGACTGGATCTCGCGCACCATCTGCTCGATGTCGTAAGTGGCCACGGCGGTCTGGTCGGCCAGGCGCCGCACTTCGGTGGCCACCACGGCAAACCCGCGGCCGTACTCACCGGCCTTCTCGGCCTCGATGGCGGCGTTGAGGGACAGCAGGTTGGTCTGGTCGGCCACCTTGACGATGGTGACCACCACCTGGTTGATGTTGCCGGCCTTCTCATTGAGGATCGCCAGCTTGGCGTTGACCAGGTCAGCCGCGCCCATCACCGAGTGCATGGTTTCTTCCATACGGGCCAGGCCTTGCTGGCCGGAACCGGCGGCGACCGACGCCTGGTCGGCAGCGGTGGAGACTTCGGTCATGGTGCGGACCAGGTCCTTGGACGTGGCCGCGATCTCCCGCGAAGTGGCGCCGATCTCGGTGGTTGTCGCCGCCGTTTCAGTGGCGGTGGCCTGTTGTTGCTTTGACGTGGCGGCAATCTCGGTGACCGAGGTGGTGACCTGTACCGAAGACCGCTGGGCCTGGGACACCAGGGCAGTGAGCTCGGTCATCATGTCGTTGAAGCCGGTTTCCACCGCGCCGAATTCGTCTTTGCGTTCCAGGTTCAGGCGTTTGCTCAGGTCACCGGTGCGCATGGTTTCGAGGATGTCGACGATGCGTTTCATCGGCGCCATGATCGCGCGCATCAGCAGCAGGCCGCAGAGGCCGGCGGCCAGGATCGCGAGGATCAGCGAGACGCCCATGCTGATTTTTGCGGCGGACACCGCGTCGTCGATGGCGTTGGTGGCGCGGTCGGCGACGTCTTTGTTTTCGGTGATGATGTCATTGAGCTTCATGCGGCCTGCGGTCCAGGTCGGGGTGAGCTCGGCGTCGAACTGCTTGCGGGCGGCGACCACGTCACGGTTCTGCAGGCGGTCGAGGACGCCGGACAAGGCCTTGTTGTAGGCCTGGTGCAGGGCTTCGAATTTATCGAACTCGGCCTGATCGTCGCCGCCGTTGATGGTCGCTTTGTAATTGGCCATCTGGGTCAGGATGCGGGCTTCGAACGACTTGAATTCGGCCTTGTCGTCGTCGGTCAGGCCCTTGTCTTCGCGCAGGCCAATGATGTCGAGGGTTTGCAGGTAGCTGTCGACCCAGGCGCTGCGGATCATCGAGCTGAGGTACACCCCGGGGACTGCGTCGTCACGGACGGATTCTTCGCTGAGTTCGATCTTCAGCAGGCGTGAATACGAGACCACTACCATCAGCAGCATGATCGCGATGATGACCGCAAAGCTCGCCAAAATCCGTTGGCGCAAGGTCCAGTTCTTCACAGTAATTCCTCGAGGGCCATTCAAATGGAGGGGAGTATAGCTGAGCGGGTGGCATCATTAATCAACGGGTTGTGGGATCTGGGTCACGCCGTGGGGGATTTTTTTTTGGGGGGGGGGACATATCCGTTGCTGCGGTCAGGGCGGCTATTGGTTCCGCTCTTACAGCGGCTCACTTTTGAACAGCGCAAAAGTAAGCAAAACGCTCTTGCCCCACCACTCGGCACCTCGCCTAGGCTCGGTGTGCCCTCACTCCGGCTTTGGACCGTGGGCCGCCGCGATGGGCCATCCTTGGCCCAGCGCGGCTAACCCGGCGTCCTGCCGGGTTACCCACGCTCCAAAGCCTGCGTTCGGCCAGCGTGGTTTAACGGGGCGCCTAAGATCAAGATCAAAAGCAGATCAAGAGCACAGCGGCCTACAGGCCGGCTTGAGTGGTAGAAGCAAATCAAAAGCTAAAGCGGGCATGGCCCACTGTAGGAGCTGGCTTGCCTGCGATGGCCTCGCCTCGGTGCATCTGAAAAACCGAGGTGTCTGCATCGCAGGCAAGCCAGCTCCCACAGAAAAGCAGAGCTGCATCAGTTTCAGATCTGGCTTTTGCTTTGGCTTCTACCACTCAAGCCGGCCTGTAGGCCGCTGTGCTCTTGCTTTTGATTTTGATCTGGCTCTGACTGCCCCAATAAGCCCGAGGCCGAACGCAGGTGGTGCGGAGCGGGTAAACCGGCAGGACGCCGGTTTAGCCGCGCTGGGCCAAGGATGGCCCATCGCGGCGGCCCGCGGAGCAGCGCCGGAGTGAGGGAACACCGAGCCTGAGCGAGGTGCCGACAGGCGGGGCAGAGCGTTTTGGTTACTTTGCCGCTTTTGCAAAGTGACCCGCTGTAAGAGCGGAACCCTAAGTAGCCGTTACCAAAAAAACGGATATGTACACAATCAACCAGCCACCACCTGCCGCACCTGTTTCTCAAGCTCAGCCTTCAACCCCGGCTCCAACTTAAGCTGCCGCGCCAACTCATCGAGATAAGACTTCTCCATGAAGTTCTCCTCATCCACCAACATCACACTGGCGATATACATCTCAGCCGCCATCTCCGGCGTACTGGCCGCGCGGGCAACATCTGCCGGATCCAGAGGCTTGTTCAGCTCGGCATGCAGCCATTGCTGCAACTCGCGGTCGTTGTCCAGCTTCACAAACTCCCCTTCGATCAACTCACGCTCGCGTTCATCCACATGCCCATCCGCCTTGGCCGCCGCCACCAGCGCCTTGAGAATCGCCTGGCTATGCAGCTCAACCTGAGCGGCCGGCAAGCGATCAATAGTCTGCGGCTCACCCCGGGGCGCACTGGCCTGCTGCGCCTGCCAATTGCCATAGGCCTTGTAGGCAATCACGCCCAACGCAGCCAACCCGCCGTAGGTCAGCGCCTTGCCACCAAACTGGCGAGCTTTCTTGTTCCCCAACAAAAGCCCCATAGCGCCGGCTGCCAGGGCACCCCCACCCGCACCACCGAGCAAACTGCCCAGCCCGCCGCTGCCGAGCAAGCCACCGAGGGCACCTTTGTCCTCACCTTTACGCTGCCCGCCAGCCTTGTTCTGCAGCATGTCCTGGCCGGATTTGAGCAGTTGATCAAGCAATCCACGGGTATTCATTCACAGCCTCCAGAAACTCAGGGTCACAGGACCAATAGGCCCCCAGCGTAAAACTAAGTGCCAAAAACCCCCGATCTAGAGTGCTTCCAGATGTAACGCGCTTACCCCTCAATTAAAACGATATACACTCGAACAAATCTATAAAAACACCCCACTGGTAATTCCAGCATGATGACCTTGCGTCAGATCCGTCACTTCATCGCCGTGGCCGAGACCGGCTCGATCTCCGCCGCCGCCCAGACCGCCTTCATCTCCCAGTCCACCCTGACCCTGGCAATCCAGCAACTGGAACAGGAAATCGGCGTCAATCTGTTCAACCGCCACGCCAAGGGCATGACCCTGACTCACCAGGGCCATCAGTTCCTGCGCCAGGCCCACCTGATCCTCGCCACCGTCGACAACGCCAAACGCAGCCTGCAACAGAGCACCGACCAGGTGGCCGGGCAACTGATCATCGGCGTAACCAGCCTGGTGGCCGGCTATTACCTGGCGGATTTGCTCACCCGCTTCCAGCGCGCCTACCCCAATGTGGAAATCCGCGTGATGGAAGACGAGCGCCCCTACATCGAGCACTTGCTGGTCAGCGGTGAAATCGACGTCGGCGTGTTGATCCTCTCCAACCTCGAAGACCGCCACGCCCTGCAAACCGAAGTGCTGACCCACTCACCCCACCGCCTGTGGCTGCCGGCCCAGCACCCGCTGCTGGAACACGACAGCATCAACCTCGCCGACGTGGCGCGCGAGCCGCTGATTCAGTTGAACGTCGATGAAATGGGCCACAACGCCCAGCGCATGTGGACCGGCGCCGGGCTACAACCCCGGGTCACGCTGCGTACCGCGTCGACGGAAGCCGTGCGAAGCCTGGTCGCCGCCGGCCTGGGCGTGTCGATTCAGCCAGACATGACCTACCGCCCCTGGTCCCTGGAAGGCGACATCATCGAGGCCCGGCCGATTGCCGACCTCAGCCAAACCCTCGACGTGGGCCTGGCCTGGCGCCGGGGCACGGCGCGCCCGGCGCTGGTGGACCCGTTCCTGACGGTAGCCCGCGAACAGCCGCACCCGCGCAAGCCATCTATTTAATCGAATGCTGCTTTCAGTATTTAGTATTTGTTGACCTCGCGCCTGACCTCTAGTCTCTGCTCATCCCCTAAGAGAAGGTCAGGCGCCTCGCACGAGAACAGCCATGACCACACAAGAAAAGAGATCGCGAAAAATGTCTGGCGCGCCCACACCGCTGCTCACTGCGTTGCTGATCGACGGCGAACTGGTCCCGGGCCAGGGGTTTGTCGAGCCGATCATCAACCCGGCCACCGGTGAAATCCTCACCCACATCGCCGAAGCCAGCACCGAGCAGGTTGAAGCTGCGATTCTCGCCGCCCACCGCGCCTTTGCCGGCTGGTCGCGGACCACGCCCCAGCAGCGTTCGAACATTCTCCTGGGCATCGCCGATGCCATCGAAAAACAAGCCGACTACCTCGCGCGCCTGGAATCGCTGAACTGCGGCAAGCCGTTGCACCTCGCGCGCCAGGATGACTTGAGCGCCACCGTCGATGTGTTCCGCTTCTTCGCCGGCGCCGTGCGCTGCCAGACCGGGCAACTGAGCGGCGAATACCTGCCGGGCTACACCAGCATGGTGCGCCGCGATCCGATTGGCGTGGTCGCCTCGATCGCGCCATGGAATTACCCGCTGATGATGGCCGCCTGGAAAATCGCCCCGGCCCTGGCCGCCGGTAATACCCTGGTGTTCAAGCCGTCGGAACATACGCCGCTGTCGATCCTGGCCCTGGCGCCCGCACTGAGCCAACTGTTGCCGCGCGGGGTGATCAACATTCTGTGTGGCGGTGGCGAAGGCGTCGGCAGCCATTTGGTCAGCCACCCGAAAGTACGCATGGTGTCGTTGACCGGCGATATCGTCACCGGGCAGAAAATCCTCCAGGCCGCGTCCAAGACGCTTAAGCGCACTCACCTTGAATTGGGCGGCAAAGCCCCGGTGATCGTGTGCAACGACGCCGACCTGCAAGCGGTGGTCGAAGGCGTGCGCGCCTACGGTTATTACAACGCCGGCCAGGACTGCACCGCGGCGTGCCGCATCTACGCCCAGGCCGGCATCCACGACAAATTGGTGGCCGACCTCGGCGCCGCCGTCAGCAGCCTGCGGTTTGCCGGCAAGCGCGATGCCGACAACGAACTCGGCCCGCTGATCAGCACCCGCCAGCGCGACCGCGTGGCCAGTTTTGTCGAGCGCGCCCTCGGCCAGCCGCATATCGAACGCATCACCGGTGCCGCCGTGCACTCCGGCGCCGGGTTCTTCTACCAGCCAACGTTGCTGGCCGGTTGTAAACAGAATGATGAAATCGTGCAGCGCGAAGTGTTCGGCCCGGTGGTCACCGTGACCCGCTTCGACGAGCTGGAACAGGCCGTGGACTGGGCCAACGACTCGGAATACGGCCTGGCCTCCTCCGTCTGGACCCAGAACCTGGACAAGGCGATGCAAGTGGCGTCGCGCCTGCAATACGGCTGCACCTGGATCAACAGCCATTTCATGCTGGTCAGCGAAATGCCCCACGGCGGCTTGAAGCGCTCGGGGTATGGGAAAGATCTGTCCAGCGATTCGCTACAGGACTACAGCGTGGTGCGACACATCATGGCGCGCCACGGCCAGCATCTTTAAAACAACAACTACGCTCATGCACCACCTGCTGCAAAAACTGCCCCGACCATAATTAAAGAAGAGGGAACCCCCATGTCTGCGCACAAGACCGCACTGCTCAGTGCCCTGACCACCGCGCTGCTGGCCAGTGTCAGCATCCAGGCCGCCGAACCGCTCAAGGCGGTGGGTGCCGGTGAAGGCCAACTGGATATCGTCGCCTGGCCCGGCTATATCGAACGTGGCGAAAGCGACAAGAACTACGACTGGGTCACCGGCTTCGAGAAAGAGACCGGCTGCAAGGTCAACGTCAAGACCGCCGCCACCTCCGACGAGATGGTGAGCTTGATGGCCAAGGGCGGCTACGACCTGGTCACCGCGTCAGGCGATGCCTCCTTGCGGCTGATCGTCGGCAAGCGTGTGCAGCCGATCAACACGTCGCTGATTCCCAACTGGAAGAACATCGACCCGCGCCTCAAGGATGCGCCGTGGTACGTGGTCGGCCAGCAGACGTACGGCACGCCGTACCAGTGGGGCCCGAACGTGTTGATGTACAACACCAACGTGTTCAAGACCGCGCCTACCAGCTGGAACGTGGTGTTCGATGCGCAGAACCTGCCGGACGGCAAGCCGAACAAAGGCCGTGTGCAGGCGTATGACGGCCCGATCTACATCGCCGACGCGGCGCTGTACCTCAAGGCCACCAAGCCGGAACTGGGCATCCAGAGCCCGTACGAGCTGACCGAAACCCAGTACAAGGCCGTGCTCGACCTGTTGCGCGCCCAGCAACCGTTGATCCACCGCTACTGGCACGACACCACCGTGCAAATGAGTGACTTCAAGAACGAAGGCGTGGTGGCCTCCAGCGCCTGGCCGTATCAGGTCAACGGCCTGGTGAACGAGAAGCAGCCGATTGCCTCGACCATTCCAAAGGAAGGCGCCACCGGCTGGGCGGATACCACCATGCTGCACACCGATGCCAAGCACCCGAACTGTGCCTACAAATGGATGGATTGGTCGCTGCAGCCGAAGGTCCAGGGTGATGTGGCCTCGTGGTTCGGTTCGCTGCCGGCGGTGCCTGCTGCGTGCAAGGAAAGCGAACTGCTGGGCGCAGAGGGTTGCAAGACCAACGGCTTCGACCAGTTCGAGAAGATCGCCTTCTGGAAAACCCCGCAGGCTGAAGGCGGCAAGTTCGTGCCGTACAGCCGCTGGACCCAGGATTACATCGCGATCATGGGCGGCCGCTGACACCGCCTTCCTGCAGGAGCCGGCTTGCCGGCGATGAGGCCCTTGAGTTCTTTGCAGTATTCAAGGCCGCCATCGCCGGCAAGCCGGCTCCTACAAGGGTTCTCACCGCTATTGATAGATTTTTCAGAAGTCCAGGCCGGGCCGCTGCGACGACCCGTACCTTTTTGGAGCACCGCACCATGACGCTTGCAGTCCAATTCACCCACGTTTCCCGTCAGTTCGGCGAAGTGAAAGCCGTTGACCGGGTTTCCATCGATATCCAGGACGGCGAGTTCTTTTCCATGCTCGGCCCTTCCGGCTCGGGCAAAACCACGTGCCTGCGCCTGATCGCCGGTTTCGAACAACCGAGTGCCGGCTCCATCCGTATTCACGGCGAAGAAGCCGCCGGCCTGCCACCGTATCAGCGCGACGTGAACACCGTGTTCCAGGACTACGCCCTGTTCCCCCACATGAACGTGCGGGACAACGTGGCCTACGGCCTGAAAGTCAAAGGCGTGGCCAAGACCGAACGCCTCAACCGCGCCGAAGAAGCCCTGGGCATGGTTGCCCTCGGCGGCTACGGCGACCGCAAGCCGGTGCAACTCTCCGGCGGCCAGCGTCAACGCGTGGCCCTGGCTCGCGCACTGGTCAATCGCCCTCGTGTGCTGCTGCTCGATGAGCCCTTGGGCGCCCTCGACCTGAAGCTGCGCGAACAGATGCAAAGCGAGCTGAAGAAGCTGCAACGCCAGCTCGGCATCACCTTCATTTTCGTGACCCACGACCAGACCGAAGCGCTGTCGATGTCCGACCGCGTGGCCGTGTTCAACAAGGGCCGCATCGAACAGGTCGACACCCCGCGCAACCTGTACATGAAGCCCGCCACCACGTTCGTCGCAGAATTCGTCGGCACCTCCAACGTGATTCGCGGCGAACTGGCGCAACGCTTGAGCGGCAGCCCGCAGCCATTCTCGATCCGCCCGGAACATGTGCGTTTCGCCGAAGGCCCGCTGGGCAGCGGTGAAGTGGAAGTCAGCGGCTTGCTGCACGATATCCAGTACCAGGGCAGCGCCACCCGCTATGAACTGAAACTGGAAAACGGCCAGGCCCTGAACATCAGCCAGGCCAACAACCAATGGCTGGACACCACCGCCGGGCATCAGGTCGGCCAGTCCATCACCGCGCGCTGGGCGCGGGAAGCCATGACGCCGTTGACCGACATCGCAGGCGAGGTGTGACATGAGCCTGGCCCTGTCCCAACCCCCAATGCGCAGGTTTTCCAACCTGCTGTACAAGAAGCCCAACCTGTACCTGTCGCTGCTGCTGGTGCCGCCGCTGATCTGGTTCGGCGCAATCTACCTGGGTTCGTTGCTGACCCTGCTGTGGCAAGGGTTCTATACCTTTGACGACTTCACCATGGCGGTCACGCCGGACCTGACCCTGGCCAACTTCGCCGCACTGTTCCAGCCGTCGAACTTCGACATCATCGTGCGCACCTTGAGCATGGCGGTCGTGGTGTCCATTGCCAGCGCCATCGTCGCGTTCCCCATCGCCTACTACATGGCGCGCTACACCACGGGCAAGACCAAGGCGTTTTTCTACATCGCCGTGATGATGCCGATGTGGGCCAGCTACATCGTCAAGGCCTACGCCTGGACCTTGCTGCTGGCCAAGGGCGGCGTAGCGCAGTGGTTCGTGCAGCACCTGGGCCTGGAGCCGGCGTTGCAATTCATCATGGGCATTCCCGGCGTGGGCGGCAGCACCTTGAGCACCTCGCATTTGGGGCGGTTCATGGTGTTTGTGTACATCTGGCTGCCGTTCATGATTTTGCCGATCCAGGCCTCGCTGGAACGTTTGCCGCCGTCGTTGCTGCAAGCCTCGGCAGACCTCGGCGCCAAGCCACGCCAGACCTTCATGCAAGTGATTCTGCCGCTGTCGGTGCCGGGGATTGCAGCAGGTTCGATCTTCACGTTCTCGCTGACCCTGGGCGACTTCATCGTGCCGCAACTGGTGGGCCCGCCGGGTTACTTCGTGGGCGGCATGGTGTACGCGCAACAAGGCGCCATCGGCAACATGCCCATGGCCGCAGCGTTCACCCTGGTGCCGATCGTGCTGATCGCGGTTTACCTGTCCATCGTCAAACGTCTGGGGGCCTTCGATGCACTCTGAAAAAGCCTCACTGAGCTTAAAAATCGCGGCCTGGGGTGGGTTGGTTTTCCTGCACTTCCCGATCCTGATCATCTTCCTCTACGCCTTCAACACCGAAGAGGCGGCGTTCAGCTTTCCACCCCAGGGCTTCACCCTGAAGTGGTTCAGCGTGGCCTTCTCGCGGCCGGACGTGCTGGAAGCGATCAAGCTGTCGCTGCAAATCGCGGCCATCGCCACGCTGATTGCGATGGTGCTCGGCACCCTGGCCTCGGCAGCGTTGTATCGCCGGGAGTTCTTCGGCAAGCAGGGCATCTCGCTGATGCTGATCCTGCCGATTGCGCTGCCGGGGATCATCACCGGTATCGCGTTGCTGGCGACCTTCAAGACGTTGGGCATCGAGCCAGGGATGTTCACCATCATCGTCGGCCACGCGACCTTCTGCGTGGTGATCGTCTACAACAACGTGATCGCCCGTTTGCGCCGCACTTCCCACAGCCTGATCGAAGCCTCGATGGACCTCGGAGCCGACGGCTGGCAGACCTTCCGCTACATCATCATGCCCAACCTCGGCTCGGCGTTGCTGGCCGGCGGCATGCTGGCGTTTGCGCTGTCGTTCGACGAAATCATCGTCACCACCTTCACCGCCGGCCACGAGCGCACCTTGCCGCTGTGGCTGCTCAACCAGTTGAGCCGGCCACGGGATGTGCCGGTGACCAACGTGGTGGCGATGCTGGTGATGATCGTGACGATGTTCCCGATTCTGGGTGCCTATTACCTGACCCGCGGCGGCGAAAGCGTGGCCGGTAGTGGCGGTAAATAATTGTTTGAAGAGGACACGAACATGCAAACCAAACTGCTGATCAACGGCCAACTGGTCGAAGGCGAAGGCCCGGCGCAGCCGGTGTTCAACCCGGCACTGGGCCGGGTACTGGTAGAGATCAAGGAAGCCAGCGAAGCCCAGGTCGACGCCGCCGTGCGCGCCGCCGACAGCGCGTTTGAAGGCTGGTCCCAGACCCCGCCCAAAGACCGCTCGCTGCTGCTGCTCAAACTCGCCGACGCCATCGAAGCCCACGGGGAAGAGCTGGCCAAGCTGGAGTCGGACAACTGCGGCAAGCCCTACAGCGCCGCGCTGAACGACGAGATCCCGGCGGTGGCCGACGTGTTCCGCTTCTTCGCCGGTGCCAGCCGCTGCATGAGCGGCTCGGCCGGCGGTGAATACCTGCCGGGCCACACCTCGATGATCCGCCGCGACCCGGTGGGCGTGATTGCTTCCATCGCGCCGTGGAACTACCCGCTGATGATGGTCGCCTGGAAAATCGCCCCGGCGCTGGCCGCCGGTAATACCGTGGTGCTCAAGCCGTCGGAACAAACCCCGCTGACCGCCTTGCGTTTGGTGGAGCTGGCCGCTGAAATTTTCCCGGCTGGTGTGCTCAACCTGGTGTTTGGCCGTGGGCCGTCCGTGGGCAGCCCGCTGGTGAATCACCCGAAAGTGCGCATGGTCTCGCTGACGGGTTCGATTGCCACCGGCGCCAATATCATTTCCAGCACCGCCGACAGCGTCAAACGCATGCACATGGAACTGGGCGGCAAGGCACCGGTGATCATCTTCAACGACGCCGATATCGACGCGGCCGTGGAAGGCATTCGCACCTTCGGCTTCTACAACGCGGGCCAGGACTGCACGGCGGCGTGCCGGATTTATGCACAGGCCGATATCTACGACGCGTTCGTCGAGAAGCTCGGCGCGGCGGTCGCCAGCATCAAATACGGTTTGCAGGATGACCCTGCCACCGAGTTGGGCCCGCTGATTACCGCGCAGCATCGCGACCGTGTGGCCGGGTTTGTGGAGCGTGCCGTGGCGCAATCCCACATCCGCCTGATCACCGGCGGCAAGGCCGTGGAAGGCAACGGGTTCTTCTTTGAGCCGACGGTGTTGGCCGACGCGCAGCAGGACGACGAGATCGTGCGCCGCGAGGTGTTCGGGCCAGTGGTGTCGGTGACCAAGTTTAATGACGAAGCCCAGGTATTGGGCTGGGCCAATGATTCGGACTACGGCCTGGCGTCGTCGGTATGGACCGCCGATGTCGGCCGCGCCCACCGCCTGGCGGCGCGTTTGCAGTACGGCTGCACCTGGGTGAATACCCACTTCATGCTGGTCAGCGAAATGCCTCATGGCGGTCAGAAACTGTCCGGCTATGGCAAGGACATGTCCATGTATGGCCTGGAGGACTACACCACCGTTCGCCATGTGATGTTCAAGCACTGACCCATAACCCCTGTCGAAGCGAGCTCCCTCGCCACAACGGCCCGCTCCCACAGGGGATCTCCTCATAACAATAAATAATTCGCAGGTTCCCATGGACATCACCCGCCGCGACTTCCTCAACGGCGTCGCCATCACTATTGCCGCCGGCATGACGCCGTTGCAAATCCTCCAGGCCGCTCCCGATGGCCGTTACTACCCGCCCGCCCTCACCGGCTTGCGTGGCAGCCATGTCGGCTCGTTTGAAATCGCCCACCAGATGGGCTGGGAAAAGAAGGTGTTCGACACCGACAAATTGCCGATCACCGAGGACTATGACCTGGTGGTGGTCGGCGGTGGCCTGAGCGGTTTGTCGGCGGCGTGGTTCTACCGTGAGAAGCACCCGAAGGCGAAGATCCTGATCCTGGAAAACCACGACGACTTCGGCGGCCACGCCAAGCGCAACGAATTCCAGGCCGGTGGCCGGATGATCATCGGCTACGGCGGCAGCGAAGCGTTCCAGTCGCCGAATCATCTTTACAGCAAAGAAGTAAACGGACTGTTGAAGAAACTCGGGGTGAACATCAAGCGCTTCGAGACCGCGTTTGACCGTCAGTTCTACCCGGGCCTTGGCCTGTCACGCGGGGTGTTCTTCGACAAGGAAAACTTCGGCGAAGACAAACTGGTCACCGGCGACCCGACGCCGATGGTCGCCGACGACATCGCCCCGGACCAATTGCATGCGCGCTCCATCAGCGACTTCATCAATGACTTCCCGCTGCCGCACGCTGATCGCGAGGCTTTGATTGCCCTGCATGTCGCCCCCAGGGATTACTTGCCGGGCAAGACCGCCGAGGAAAAGGCCGACTACCTGGCCGCCACGAGCTACCGCGATTTCCTGCTCAAGGACGTGGGATTGTCGGAAGGCGCGGTGAAGTACTTCCAGAGCCGCACCAACGACTTCATGGCCTTGAGCATCGACGCCGTGGCTTCGGCCGATGCCTACAGCGTGGGTTTCCCGGGCTTCGCCGGAATGAACCTCGCGCCCATCAGCGAAGAAGCCGCGGCAGAAATGGAAGAGCCCTACATCTACCACTTCCCCGACGGCAACGCCTCGCTGGCGCGGCTGCTGGTGCGCAGCCTGATTCCGGCCGTGGCGCCCGGGCACACCATGGAAGACATCGTGCTGGCGCCGTTTGACTACGCCAAACTCGATCAACCCAAGACGCCGGTGCGGGTGCGCTTGAACAGCACGGCGGTGAGTGTGCGTAACGTCGGTGACGGCGTGCACATCGGCTACAGCCGTGGTGGCCAACTCGCACAGGTGCGTGGCAAGCGCTGCATCCTGGCGTGCTACAACATGATGATCCCGTACCTGCTGCGGGACCTGCCGGAGCAGCAGGCCCAGGCCTTGAGCCAGAACGTGAAGTACCCGCTGGTGTACACCAAAGTCGTGGTGCGCAACTGGACATCATTCCAGAAGCTGGGGGTGCATGAGATCTACGCGGCGACCCAGCCCTACAGCCGGATCAAGCTGGATTACCCGGTGAGCATGGGCGGTTACGAGCACCCGCGTGACCCGACGCAGCCGATTGGCCTGCACATGGTGTACGTGCCCACCAGCCCCAACAGCGGCATGAACGGCCGCGACCAGGCCCGCGCCGGGCGGGGCAAGTTGTATGGGCAGACGTTTGAACAACTGGAAGCGCAACTGCGGGATCAGCTGCAACGCATGCTCGGCCCGGGCGGCTTCAACCACCAGACCGACATTCTGGCGATCACTGTAAACCGTTGGTCACACGGCTATGCGACCTTCTCCAACAGCTTGTTTGACGATGCCGATGAAAGCGAAAAACTGAAGGACCTGGCGCGCAAACCGCTGGGGCATGTGAGCATCGCCAACTCGGACGCGGCGTGGAGTGCATATGCCCATGCGGCGATTGATGAGGCGTATCGGGCGGTAGGTGAAGTGGGTTGACCCCTGCTCTTCAAGCAGAAGGGCTTTTGTGGCGAGGGGGCTTGTCCCCCGTTGGGCTGCGTAGCAGCCCCAAAAGCTGACTTGAATTCCTGCCTGGAAAGGGCGGTGGCCTTAATGGGGCCGCTGCGCAGCCCAACGGGGGACAAGCCCCCTCGCCACAGAAAATCCCATCTTCACAGACACCAGCGTTGTATGGAAACGTCTTGTTTCATATGCAACGCCATCAACCCGCCATCAATCATTTTTCCTTCCGCACCGAACCGCTTAAGCTATTTGGCATCTGTTTAATGTCCGTTGCGTTTGGCCGAAGGCATGTCCGAACCGTTTTTCTTGATCCAGCACGTGCCAGGAACGGCGCGGGATTGTTCACGACAGGTTGTATTTATGCACCGCAGGAATTTGCTCAAAGCGTCCATGGCCATTGCGGCTTACACCGGTCTGTCGGCCAGTGGCCTGCTGGCCGCTCAAGCCTGGGCGGGCAATCGCGCCGCCGATGGCGAGGCCCAGGCCTTCGATTTCGAGGCGCTGAAGATCCAGGCCAAGCAACTGGCCAGCAATCGCTACCAGGACACCAAGCAGGTATTGCCGCCGACCCTGGCGACCATGACCCCGCAGAATTTCAATGCCATCGGCTACGACGGCAAGCATTCCCTGTGGAAGGAGCTGAACGGCCAGTTGGACGTGCAATTCTTCCACGTCGGCATGGGTTTCAAGACGCCGGTGCGCATGTACAGCGTCGATCCGAAAACCCGCCAGGCCCGCGAAGTGCACTTCCGCCCTTCGCTGTTCAACTATGAAAAAACCACGGTGGACACCAAACAGCTGACCGGCGACCTGGGTTTCTCCGGTTTCAAGCTGTTCAAGGCCCCGGAACTGGACCGCCATGACGTGCTGTCCTTCCTCGGCGCCAGCTACTTCCGGGCGGTGGATTCCACTGGCCAGTACGGCCTTTCCGCACGCGGCCTGGCCATCGACACCTACGCGAAAAAGCGCGAGGAGTTCCCGGACTTCACCAAGTTCTGGTTCGAAACCCCGGACAAGGACAGCACCCGCTTCGTGGTCTACGCCCTGCTGGACTCGCCGAGCGCCACCGGTGCCTACCGCTTCGACATCGACTGCCAGGCCAACCAGGTGGTGATGGCGATCGACGCCCATATCAATGCGCGTACCGCCATCGAACAGCTGGGCATTGCACCGATGACCAGCATGTTCAGCTGCGGCACCCATGAACGGCGGATGTGCGACACCATCCACCCGCAAATCCACGACTCGGACCGCCTGGCCATGTGGCGCGGCAATGGCGAGTGGATCTGCCGCCCGCTGAACAACCCGGCCACCCTGCAATTCAACGCCTTTGCCGACACCGACCCGAAAGGCTTCGGCCTGGTGCAGACCGACCATGAGTTCGCCAGCTACCAGGACACGGTCGACTGGTACAGCAAGCGCCCAAGCCTGTGGGTAGAACCTACAACTGCGTGGGGCGAAGGCTCGATCGACCTGCTGGAAATTCCTACAACCGGCGAGACCCTGGACAACATCGTGGCCTTCTGGACCCCGAAAAAGCCCGTGGCGGCCGGCGAGTCCCTGAACTACGGCTACAAGCTCTACTGGAGCGCCCTGCCGCCGGTCAGCACGCCGCTGGCGCAGGTTAACGCTACCCGTTCGGGCATGGGCGGCTTCACCGAAGGCTGGGCACCGGGCGAGCATTACCCGCAGGTGTGGGCGCGACGCTTTGCCGTGGACTTCAACGGTGGTGGGCTGGATCGTTTGCCTGAAGGCACCGGGATCGAACCGGTGGTGACCTGCTCCCACGGTGAGGTCAAGGACTTCAGCGTATTGGTGCTGGATGCCATCAAGGGTTATCGGATCCTGTTTGATTGGTACCCGACCAGCGACAGTGTGGAGCCGGTTGAGCTGCGACTGTTCATCCGCACCCAGGACCGTACCTTGAGTGAAACCTGGCTGTACCAGTACTTCCCACCTGCGCCAGACAAGCGCAAGTACACCTGATACCGAACGTTCCCACGCGTGCGTGGGAACGCCCCTTCGGCGCTTTCAGAACCGCGAAATACTCTTCATCGCCCCGATCAAGTACCGCATCGCCACCTGATCACTCTCGGTGAGGGCGCGGTACTGTTCCAGCAATTGCTCCTCGTCCGAACTCAAGCGTTTGCCACGCAACGACATCCTGCGGGCCAGAAAAGACGACACAACACCCGCAACACCACAAGACTTGGCCATGGACTGTCTCCTCGTATCAATCGACTGCTCCTGATTGCCCATCACCTCATCCCCCGACACGCAATGCCTGCGAGGATCAACCGACTGACTTCCTGGGCCAGAGATCAGACTTACCGTAAGGGTAGAAACTATCTTGCCGGGCGTGAGACTTTTTAGAGTAATCACTTGAAAAAAACGCTTACGGGGCAATGACCTACAGCGCTATCCCACAAGCGGACGATACAAATGGATGTCGTGCGGTTCCTGTTGATACAGCTCGGGGTCCGGCTGTTTGAGCAGGCGGCAACCGTGCCTGAGATAGAACTCCACCGTGTTACGTGACTCCGTGGCCGATACATATAACGCCTCGGCGCCGGCTGCGCGGGCGTGCCCACAAGCCAGGGCAAACAGCTGGCCACCGAGGCCCAGGCCACGGGCGCCGTGGCTCACATGCAGGAATTTGAGCTGGCGCATCTGCAGGCCCTGAGTGTGGATAACCCGGTTGTCCACCACCACGGCGGCCAGCAGCCTTTCACCGTCGAACACCCCGTGCAGCCAACCACCGCGCTTGAGGCATGCATGCAGGGCCACGGCGTCCTGCTCGGCCTCGCCCTCGGGCCAGCCGCGCATGTCGTGGAATTCGGGGTACAGCAGCAACTCGCCGTGTTCCACCCGATAGCACGCCTCGACCCGTTCGGTGCGGTCAATCAGCGCCAGCAGCGGCAGGTCCTTTTCGGCGAGATCACGCTTGATCAACATGCTGTGTTTCCGATGGCTGATAGTGAACAAGATTGAAGCCTTCAGCAGGCGTTGGCGCTTCGAAATAGCCCGTGATCAGGTCGAACTGGGCGTCGCTGGTTTCGAACGCGTGGGTGCCGGCGGCGTTACGCGCACGCAGGCGTGCCTTGCAGACCTCGTCCGGCACGTCCAGGTAATGCAATTGGTGGTCAGCGCCCGCGCCCTCGAACAACGAACGCATCCAGCGGCGACTGGCCAAGGTGTTGGCGGGAAAATCCAGCACCACCGAGATACCGGCCTTGAGCAACGAAATGATATGCGCCGTCAACGCATCGCGCAGCTGGCCGGTGCAGCGTACATAGTCGCCAAGGGCGTTGATCTGCCCGGGATAAAGGCGCGACAGCCACTCATCTTCGCTGATCAATACCGCCTGGGGGGCCTGCGACAACTGCTGGGTCAGGGTCGACTTGCCGGACGCGATTTTGCCGCAGATCAGGTGCAACATGGGTTTCTCCGGTGTTGAAGCCAATAAAAAACCCGCCGGTTCAAGGGCGGGTTTTCATGTTTACCACGATTCCTGTACCTATCAATCCCGCAGATCCGACTCATGAATCGGCTGGTCCCGATGGGTTGCGCGCTGGTACTGCGCCGGCCAGGTCGCCTTGCGCCCACCCAGGTCATCGTCGGCATGCAGCGGCCAGTACGGATCACGCAGCAGTTCACGGGCGAGGAAAATGATATCGGCCTGGCAGGTGCGCAGAATGTGCTCGGCCTGGGCGGGCTCGGTAATCATGCCCACGGTGCCGGTGGCGATGCCCGACTCCTTGCGCACACGCTCGGCGAAGCGGGTCTGGTAACCGGGGCCGGTCGGAATTTCCGCATTGGCGGCGGTGCCACCGGAGGAGACGTCGATCAGGTCCACGCCCAGGTCTTTCAGGCGGCGGGCCAGTTCCACGGTTTCATCCGGGTTCCAGCCGTCTTCGACCCAATCGGTGGCCGACACCCGCACAAACAGGGGCAGGTCCTGCGGCCAGGTTTCGCGCACCGCCTTGGTCACTTGCAGCACCAGGCGGATGCGGTTTTCGAACGAGCCGCCGTACTGGTCCTGGCGCTGATTGCTCAGGGGCGAGAGAAATTGATGCAACAGGTAGCCATGGGCGGCGTGGATTTCCGCCACTTTGAAACCGGCGGTCAACGCGCGCTTGGCGGCGGCCACAAAGTCCGCAATCACTTGCTGAATCTGCCCTTCATCCAGTTGCTTGGGCGAGGTGTGCTGCGGGTCAAAGGCAATCGGCGATGGGCCCACCGGCACCCAGCCGCCGTCTTCCGGCTTGACGCTGCCGTGCTTGCCGATCCACGGCCGGTGGGTACTGGCCTTGCGCCCGGCATGGGCCAGTTGAATACCCGCCACCGCGCCCTGGGCGTTGATAAAGCGCGTGATGCGTTGCAGGGGTTCGATCTGTTCGTCGTTCCACAGGCCCAGGTCCTGGGCGGTGATGCGACCATCGGCGGTGACGGCGGTGGCTTCGGTAAAAATCAGCCCGGCGCCGCCGACGGCACGGCTGCCGAGGTGCACCAGGTGCCAGTCATTGGCCAGGCCATCGGCACTGGAATACTGGCACATCGGCGACACGGCAATGCGGTTGAGCAGGGTCAGTTGGCGCAGGGTATAGGGTTCAAGCAGCAGACTCATGGGGCACCTCTTTTATGCAGTGGGCAGGCTCCAGGGTTCTGTTTGAAAGGTCGACGAAAAACCCGTCCCCGGCGGGCTGAAATAAGACAAGGTCACAAGACCGATCACACAGTGCTTAGAGACTAGTCGACAACAGAGGATTGCACAGGGTTCAGCGCGGCTCGATGTGGGCAATCATCAATTGCACGGTTTCCTGGCCCCGGAACTCGTTCACGTCGAGCTTGTAGGCCAGTTCCACCCAGCGAATGGTGGGGTTGGGCCAGATTTCACGGTCGATACCAAACGCGATGCCATCCAGTTTCACCGAACCACACTCGCTCTTGAGCACCACTTTCAGGTGCCGCTCGCCGACAACGCGCTGCTCGACCAACTGGAACACCCCATGAAACAACGGCTCGGGAAAATGCTGCCCCCACGGCCCGGCATTGCGCAGGGCGCGGGCCAGTTCCAGGTGAAACTCTTCAACCGCCAGGGTGCCATCGGACAGTAGTCGGCCCGTCAGGTCTTCTTCACGCAGTTGCCGACGCACTTCGGCGTCAAACGCCTCGGCGAACAGTGGGAAGTTGGCCTCGGGCAAGGTAAGACCCGCGGCCATGGCGTGGCCGCCGTACTTGGCGATCAGGGTCGGATGCTGGCTGGCCACCACGGCCAGCGCGTCCCGGATATGAAAGCCCGGCACGGAACGCCCGGAGCCCTTGAGCAGGCCGTCACCGGCATCGGCAAAGGCGATGGTCGGGCGGAAGTAGCGCTCTTTCATCCGCGAGGCGAGGATGCCGATGACGCCCTGGTGCCATTCCGGGTCGAACAGGCACAAGCCATACGGCATCGACTCCACCGGCAAGTCCTTGAGCTGGGCCAGGGCCTCGCGCTGCATGCCTTGTTCGATGGATTTGCGGTCCTGGTTCATGCCGTCCAGCTGCGCGGCCATTTCCCGGGCGGCGGCAAAATCCGTGGTGAGCAGGCATTCGATGCCCAGGCTCATGTCATCCAGGCGACCGGCGGCGTTCAGGCGCGGGCCGAGGATAAAACCGAGGTCGGTGGAGGTAATGCGAGCGTGATCGCGCTTGGCCACTTCGAGGATCGCCTTGATCCCCGGCCGGGCGCGACCGGCGCGAATGCGTTCCAGGCCCTGGTAGACCAGGATGCGGTTGTTGGCGTCCAGCGGGACCACGTCGGCGACGCTGCCCAGGGCTACCAGGTCCAGCAGTTCGCCGATGTTCGGCTGTGGCGTGTTCTCGTACCAACCCAAACTGCGCAAGCGTGCGCGCAGGGCCATCAGCACGTAGAAGATCACGCCAACACCGGCCAGGGCCTTGCTGGGGAATTCACAGCCCGGCTGGTTCGGGTTGACGATCGCGTCGGCCGCCGGCAGTTCGTCGCCCGGCAAGTGGTGGTCAGTGACCAGCACCTTGAGCCCCGCCGCTTTCGCCGCTGCCACGCCTTCGACGCTGGAGATGCCATTGTCCACGGTGATCAGCAGCTGGGGCTGGCGCTGCAGGGCCACCGCAACGATTTCCGGGGTCAGGCCGTAGCCGTATTCGAAACGGTTGGGCACCAGGTAGTCGACGTGTGCAGCTCCCAGCAGGCGCAGGCCCAGGGTGCCCACGGTGCTGGCGGTGGCGCCGTCGGCGTCGAAGTCCCCCACGATCAGGATCCGCTGGCGCTGTTCCAGGGCCGTCACCAGCAGGTCCACGGCGGCATCGATCCCCTTGAGCTGCTGATACGGGATCAGCCGCGCCAGGCTTTTATCCAGCTCGGCTTCCGATTGCACCCCGCGTGCGGCGTAGAGACGGGTCAACAACGGTGGCAATTCACCGAGGAATGGCAAGACGGCAGGCAACGGGCGAGGATCGATACGCATGGGGTGACGGAAGCTTCTCATTAATACAGCGTTGAAAATTAATGCTGAAAACAGCGGTGATCCCTTGTGGGAGCTGTCGAGCCCCGGCGAGGCTGCGATAGGGTCACCTCGGTGTACCTGTCAGACCGCAGCGCCTGCATCGCAGCCTCGCTAAAGCTCGACAGCTCCCACACTCGACCAGCGTCCAATCAGTTATCGACGTTTCAGCCGCGCTCGCCAGCCAGCCACTCCAGCTGGACTTCGTGCTGGCCACGGTCATCGGTCACAAAGATCGTGCCTTCGCTGATCATTACGTCCCACTTGATCACCCGTGGCATGTCCTTGGCCAGGACTTCCAGGATTTCCTGGGGTACGGCGGCGATGCTCACGTTTTTCAGGTTTTTCGCCACCGGTACCACTTTGCCTTCCCAGACGCGCAAGCTGCCGTAGGCCAGCAAGGTGGTGCGTTCGGTACGGCGCGAACACCAGGTCAGGCGGTCCGCATCCGGCTGGCCGACTTCGATCCAGTGCAGGACGCGATCATCCAGGCTTTTTTCCCACAGTGCCGGCTCGTCTACATCTGACAGGCCACGACCAAAAGACAACTGCTCGTTGTAGAAAAGGGCGTAGGCCAGCAAACGCACGGTCATGCGCTCTTCGGTTTCCGAAGGATGGCGGGCGATGGTCTGCTTGACGCTCTCGTACACCGAACGGTCAAGGTCGGTGAGGTTGAGTTCAAACTTGTAGGTCGTGGACGGCTGGGCCATGAACGGACTTCTAGAGACAGGGAAAGGCGGCAAGTCTAACCGATGGCGAGGTGATTCAACGAATCCTGCGCTGCATCATCCTTATCACTGCGCCACTCGCCTATGTTAAAAGGCATCACATCCCCGTACCGCGCCTGAAAGGATCCTCATGTCGTTTACCGCCAAACCGCTTGCCGGCCTGAAAGTCATCGAACTCGGCACCCTGATTGCCGGCCCGTTCGCGTCCCGCATCTGCGCCGAGTTCGGCGCCGAGGTGATCAAGGTCGAATCCCCGGATGGCGGCGACCCGTTGCGCAAGTGGCGCAAGCTGTATGAGGGCACCTCGCTGTGGTGGTTTGTGCAGGCGCGCAACAAAAAATCCCTGACCCTGAACCTGAAACACCCGGACGGCCTGGCGATCCTCAAGCAGCTGTTGGCGGATGCAGACATCCTGATCGAGAATTTTCGCCCTGGCGTGCTGGAAAAGCTCGGCCTGGGCTGGGAAACCTTGCACGCCCTGAACCCGAAGCTGGTGATGGTGCGCCTCTCGGGTTTTGGCCAGACCGGGCCGATGAAGGATCAGCCCGGGTTTGGCGCGGTGGGCGAGTCGATGGGCGGCCTGCGCTACATCACCGGCTTCGAGGACCGCCCTCCGGTGCGCACCGGGATTTCCATTGGCGACTCGATCGCGGCGTTGTGGGCAGTAATTGGGGCGCTGATGGCCTTGCGTCATCGCGAAGTGAATGGCGGGCTCGGCCAGGTCGTGGATGTGGCGCTGTATGAGGCGATCTTCGCGATGATGGAGAGCATGATCCCGGAGTTCGACGTTTTCGGCTTTATCCGCGAGCGCACCGGTAACATCATGCCCGGCATTACACCCTCCTCGATCCACACCAGCGCCGATGGCAAACATGTGCAAATCGGCGCCAATGGCGATGCGATCTTCAAGCGCTTCATGTCGGCCATTGGTCGGGACGACCTGGCCAACGACCCGGCCCTGGCCAGCAACGATGGCCGCGACAGCCGCCGCGATGAGCTGTATGGGGTGATTGATCGCTGGGTCAATTCGCTGCCGTTAGAGCAGGTGGTCGAACAGCTGAACAAGGCCGAAGTGCCCGCCAGCCGCATCTACAGCGCCGAAGACATGCTGGGAGACCCGCAGTTTCTCGCCCGCGAGATGTTCCTCAAGGCGCAGCTCCCCGGCGGCAAGGACTTCAAGATGCCGGGCATCGTGCCCAAACTGTCGGACACGCCCGGCAGTTGTGAGTGGGTCGGCCCGCAGTTGGGTGAGCACAACAGCGTGCTGCTCAACGAACTGGGCTACGACACGGCGGCCATTACCCGACTGCGCGAGGATGGCGCGATCTGATGGCCCGGCGCTTCATCATTCGACTCTGCCTCCTGGGTTCACTGCTCGGGGGGTGGCCGCTGTCGAGCCACGCCGACGACACCTTGATCTGGCTGTTGCGTGACCTGCCGCCGGTGACGATTTTCGAGGGCCCGCAAAAAGGCCAGGGTGCCCTCGACCAACTGCTGCCGATACTCGCCGAGCACATGCCGGAGTATCGGCACCAGATCCTCCACGTGAACCGTGCGCGCGGCATGCAAATGCTCCGCGACCCGAGCACGCTGACCTGCGACCCGTCCCTGCTGTGGACCGCAGAACGCGCGAAAACCATTGTGTTTTCCGCCCAGGCCTTTGCGACCGTGAGCAATGGCGTGACGATCCGCCAGAGTCAGCGGGCGGCGCTGGCGCCGTTTGTGGAGGATGGCCTGTTTGACCTGGAGGCGTTTTTGAGTGCCAGGGATGCGCGCCTTGGCGTCATCGCCGAACGCAGCTATGGCGCCATCATCGATGAAGCGCTGAAGCACGCCAGTGCCCACAAGCTGGCACCGCACTACGGCAATGATGCCCTCGGCAGCCTGCTGCAAATGCAACGAAAGGGTCGGCTGGAGGCGGTACTGGGTTACTGGACCGAAGTTCGCTATCAAGCGTTGCAACAGGGCATCGATCCACAGGACCTGGTCTTCTACCCCATCAAAGGCACCCCGCCCTATCAACTGACCCGGATTGCCTGCACTGACACCCCGGCGGGTCGCGAGGCCATCGAGCGGATCAACCAGGTGCTGCGCGAGATCCCGCAGGAGCAACTGCGACAGTCTTACGCCTCATGGCTCGACCCGGTCATGCGTGCGCAATACCTCAACGACAACCCGACGTTTTTCCAGGATGTCGCCGGCCCATGACAAATCGCAGGCAAAAAGAAACCCCGAGCAGTGGGGAGACAACTCGGGGTTAATAAGGGCCTACAAAGACCAGTAACAACGAGCGACAAGCACCGGAGCACAATGCTTGATCTCGCTGTTACAAAATCTGACTCACCTTGCCGTAGGAAGGTTCCCAACAAAAATAAATCTTCATGCGCAGACAATGGGCCGGGTCAGGGCCGCATTGCGCAAGGCCGCTATGACCGAGGGTTCCAGGCGTCCCTCGGCAATCATCAGGTCGCGGTGCAAACAGTCCACCACATCCACCAACGCACGCTTATCGGTCAATTGGGCCTGGTCGACTTCGCGTTCGACCACAATCGCACCGGCTGGATTCTTTACGGTCACAAGGCATTCGCCCTGCACACCCGAGGTGGTCAGCGTGACCTGGTAAGGGCTCAGTGCTTCACCGAGCAATAGGCTGATACTTTCCATCTCGATCACCACTCAAATAGTTCGGGAACAATCGTGTAAACGGGAGCTGCATCTATCCTAAGTGACTATTTGTCTCGTAGGAAAGTTCGCTTTTTCGTCTTTCAAGGGTTGCCGGGGATGACGTGTCCAGCATGCGCTTGCAACATGACAAGCAAAAAACGGCGGCACATAACTGCTTACTCAATGGGCCGCTGTTTTGGCGCTGATGCCGAGGGTGAATCCTATACTCGGTGGGTACTGGTCACGCTGCCACACAGGCCTATCAAAAGCCCCAACTGCGAAGGATGAAGACCATGCTGGAACACAACAAAGAGCAGGCTGTATTAGAGAAAATTCACGC
Source organism: Pseudomonas sp. ADAK13 (assembly GCF_012935715.1). NCBI lineage: Bacteria > Pseudomonadati > Pseudomonadota > Gammaproteobacteria > Pseudomonadales > Pseudomonadaceae > Pseudomonas > Pseudomonas sp. ADAK13. Next base: position 3,444,699 of record NZ_CP052860.1, on the reverse strand, counting down.
TGACATATCACGAATTTATGCCGAACAACGCAAGCTCAACGCAGAATCCCACAAGATAACCCGTGAGAATTTCTGGTATCCCGTTGGTATCGCCATAGGCTTCTTCACTGCTGTGGGGACCGTCATGGCAATCGCGCAAAAACTACTCGCGTAAACGATCCCTACGGCCAGGGCTGCCAAAAACGTAAACGCCGCTAACCCAAGGAAGGGAAAGCGGCGTTTTTTGCAGATCGTTAAAACGCCCCTCCGGTCATCCCTCCCATTAACAGGCTAGAATCCCCGAATTACCCTGGGAGCCTGTATTGAAAGAAGCGTCTGAAAAACCATTGCGCATCGTCCTCGCCGACGACCATCCGATTTTCCTCATCGGCCTGCGGGCGGTCCTGGAGCGTGATGAACGGCTAACCATCGTCGGTGAGGCCAATTCTCCCCAGGCCCTCGGCGAGCTGCTGCAACACTGTGCCTGTGACGTAGTGGTCACCGACTTCATGATGCCCGCCGAGCCCCAGGCCGACGGCTTGCGCCTGATTGAACAACTGCGCCGGCATCACCCGGCGCTGCCCATCGTGGTGGTGACCATGCTCAATAACGCCGGGTTGTTTCACGCCATCCTGGAGTTGGGCGTCATGGGTTTGCTGAGCAAGGCCAGTCTGGCGGACGAATTGCCGGAGGCGATCCGTCAGGTGCGCCAGCAGCGACGTTATGTGGCCCAGACCATCAGTCAGTCACTGAACCTGGCAGGCGTCGAGCGCGTGCACTCTCAGGACCAGCTGTCACCCCGTGAGCTGGAAGTCATCCGCCTGCTGGCCGGCGGTTTGACGGTAGGCGAGATTGCCGCAAATCTGCACCGCAGCAAGCAGACCGTCAGCGCACAGAAAGTCAGCGCCATGCGCAAGCTGGGCCTGAGCAACGACGCCGCGCTGTTTATCTATGTGCAGGAACACGGACTGGCCTAGCCTGAAACGCGATCCACTGTTTCAGCGCCTCACCGTCCATGGGCCGGGCGATATAGCAGCCTTGCAACCATGCCGCGCCCAACTCACTCACCGCGTGATAATCGGCAGCGCTTTCAACCCCGGTCACCACCACTCCGACGCCCAAGCGCCCGGCCATGCTCATGGCCCCGGCAACCACTGCCGCCTTGCGATCATCATTGGCCATCCCGCTGGCAAACATCGGGGGTATTTTCAGCTCGCTGAAGGGCAATTCCAGCAAGCGTTGCAGGCTGGTGCCGCCCACGCCGAAATCCCCAATGGACAGCTTGCACCCCATCATCCGTACACGCAGCAAGCCGGTGACGTGGGCGCTGTCCGTCTTAAAGCGCGAGGTTTCCACCAACTCCAGGGTCAAGCCATGGGCGGGCACACCGTGAAGTTGCAGCAGGCCTTGCAGCACCTGGGAAAAGTGCGGGCGTTCCAGCATACGTCCGGGGATGTTCACCGCCACCGGCAGCACCTGGCCGCTCTCGCGCACGACGTGTGCGGCCATGCCCAGCGCCTGCTCCAACACATGCCAGGTAAATGCCTCTTCCATTCCGGCAAACTCCAGCACCGGCAGAAACGCGTCAGGCAACAGCAGTTCGCCTTCAGGCAGTTGCCAACGTGCCAGCGCTTCGACACCTTGCAACGCGCCCGCCTGGCTGACGATGGGCTGATACCAGACAGTGCCGCAACGGGCGATAGCCGCTTGGCTCACATCCGCCGAAGGCGGCAATTGCTCGATGTCGCTCAAGCCCAGCAACTGGCGCACCCGCCCCCAGGACATCACCGGCGGCCCAGGCCGCAAGCGCTCCCGGCACACCGTCAAGACTTGCCCGATCAGCTTTGCCGACGCCGGTTTGGGCAAACAGCCGAGCACATTAAGCCCCAGCTGGCGTGCCATATTCGCCACACCGTCCAGCACATCCGGCTCGGCGTTGCTCAGCAGGATCAATACTTGCGCCAGACGACGCTCAGCCAATTCTCGGATCAGTTCCAGAGCATCCCCCTGCTCCAGGTACAGATCGCAAATCGCAATGTCCACCGCGCCCTTGCTCTCCAGGGACTGGCGAGCGGCGTCGACACTTTCAGCCGTGCGTACATTGAATACGCCATTGGCATTGAGCATCTGATGCAGGGCCATCAGCTGGAACGGGTTGTCTTCGAGGATCAGGACATTGAGGGAGCGCATGGACAACGTTACCGGGGAGAAACGAGGGCGCGAAGACTAGCCAAAACCCCGCGCTTTCCCCATAGGACATGTCCTATTTGTGCTGATTCAGATGGCCCTCAAGCTCGCACCGGAACTCGATCAATGCATCGCACAGCGCCAACCAGTGCACGTCAATCTCAGCGTTGCGCTGCTCGCGAATACAGCCTTCAAGCGCCACGCAAGCCTTGGCCAACGGCAACGCATCCACCAGGCAGCAAATGCCCTTCAGGCGATGCAGCGAGGCCCCCAGCCGGGCCTGGTCGTGATCTGCCTTGGCAGCGGCCAGCAGCTGTTGCTCCTGCTCAAGGCTCCTCGCCAGTTCCTCCAACATCCGCTGCAAAACCGGCCCGTCGGCCTGGGTCATGGTGCGCAGCGTCTGGATACTGAACGAGCGCGAAGGCGCCACGCGGGTGAGCACCCGCGTCCAGTGCTCCAGGGTCACGGGCTTGACCAGCAGCTCATCCATTCCAGCCTCCCGGCAGCGCTGCTGTTCATCCTCAAAGGCATTGGCCGTGCACCCCACCAGCGCACTGCGCGGTCTTTGCTCCTGGGCTTCGATCCGGCGTATGGCCTCGCTCAAGGCATAGCCGGACATGCCCGGCATGTTGCAATCGGTGACCAGCACGTCAAACACCTCGTTGCGCCAACGCTGCAGGGCCGCCTCCGCCGAGTCGACGGCCACGACCTGATGGCCGAGGAATTGTAACTGTTGCACCAGCACCATCCGGTTCGCCGGCAGGTCATCCACCACCAACACCGACAGGCTGCGGCTGGCGGCCAGCGGCGCCGTACCCGGTTGCGCCGGCACGTCGTCACTGCCGACCCGGTCCAGGTACAGGTCGATGCACACCACCGTGCCCTCCCCCACAACACTGCTCAGGCTGATGCTGCCGCCCATCAACTCCACCAGTTGCTGGCAGATGCTCAAGCCCAGACCGGTCCCGCCATGCTCGGCAGCGGTCAGCGCGCTGACCTGGATAAACGGCTTGAACACCCGCGCCTGTTGTTCGATACCGATGCCGGGGCCGCTGTCTTCCACGCACAGGTGCAAGTACTCGACGCCCGCGCGGTCAAGCTTGCGGGCGACACTGACCCGAACCTCACCGTGCGGGGTGAATTTGAGCGCGTTGCCCAACAGGTTATGGATGACCTGACGCAAACGCAGCGGGTCGAACCAGTAATACCCCTGGGCGGCCGGGTCGAATGCCAGGGTCAAGTGAAGGCCCTTTTTCTGCGCCATGGTTTCAAACAGGCGCTGTATGCCCTCGAAGAAACCTTTCAACTCAGTGGGCTGCGGTGCCAGTTGCAGATGACCGGCTTCGATCTTGGCCAGATCAAGGCTGTCGCCCATCAACTCAATCAGCTCCCGTGCCGAGCGATGGGCCACCCGCAATGCTTCGGACACGGGGTTGCCTTCAGCCAGGGCACGCTCCTGTTCAAGCTCAAGCAGACCGATGATGGCGGTCATCGGTGTGCGAATCTCGTGGCTCAGGGTCGAGAGAAATGCGCTTTTTGCGTAGTTCGCTTCGTCAGCCGCCTGACGGGCGTCCATCAACTGATTCTCCAGGACCTTGCGCTCATGGATGTCGATCCAGCCACCGAGCAAACCCTGCAGTTGGCCCTTCGCATCAAAGAACGGCACCGTCCACTGATAGACATGAAAAGACCCGCCGTTGAACTCCAACTGCCGGTCGACGAACAACGACCGCTGCGTCGCCAACTGTTCCATATGGCCGGCGTGCAGGCGCGCGGCCGTTGCGTCGGGCATCAGCCGGCTTTCCATCAGCGTCAGGCCCTGAATCTGCTCGCGCCGGGTATTCAGCTGTTGTTCATAACTGGTGTTGCAGGTCACCAGGCGGCCGTCCAGATCGCGCACGAACACCGGGTTGGGCATGCCATCCAGCAGCGCGCGCTTGAACGCCAACTGGTCGTTGAGCCGCTGCTCGGCCTGCAGTCGCTGGCGAATCTGGCGCTTGAGCCGGCTGTTCCAGGCCAGGGACACCAGCACAAACAGCAGCGCCATGGCGACCGTCCAATAAGCCCATGGCGGCACACGCTGCCAGGCGGGCACCGGGATCGGCACGGCGCCCAGCCAACGCAGGCGCAAGGCGCTCAGCTCCGCCACCGGAAGCGCCTCCAACGCCTTGTTCAAGATGCTCAGCAGTTCGGGTTGGTCCTTGCGCACCGAGAGGCTGTTGGCCGACCACTTGCCCTCGACGCTGCGACCGATGCGCAACTCGTCGGCCGGGTAACTCTGCACTTCCACTTCACTCTGGATGGTCGCCGCCGCCACACCTCGCGTGACCAGTTCACGGGCCTGGGCGTAACTCTCCACCGATTGCAGCGTGATCCCGGGGTGCTCGCGACGGATATACCCTTCCAGGACATGGCGCGCCGGCAACGCCAGCACCTCGCCTGACAGGTCACTGAGGCTGGCCACTGGCGGCGCGTCGGCGCGTTGGATGAACACCCAGGCGGAACCCCCGAAACCATGGCTGAAATTGAGAAAGGCCCGGCGCTCCTGATTCTCGGCCAGGGTGGTATTCATATCTGCCCTGCCGGTTTCCAGCAGCGCCAGGGTGTGTGCCGTGGAAGACACTTCCTCCATGACGAACTGCAAGCCGGTCATGCGTGAAATGCGGTTGAGCAGGTCCACATTCAGCCCCACCCACTGACCGTCCTTGTCCTTGAATACGTAAGGCGACAGTTGCTGGGACGCCACTACCACGTGGGGATGCTGGAGCACCCAGGCCCGCTCCGGGGCCGACAAGGCGATGCGCTCGGCGGCGATACCCACCCCGAGTCCGGTGGTCCAGCGCGCGAGGATTTCCCGGCGCACGGAGTCATCGATACTCGACAGCGCCTGATCCATCATCGCGCCCAGCTGCGGGTCGGCCTCGCGAGTGGCGAAAGCAAAGCCGATGGGAGCCAGGCGGCTTTCCACCTTGATCTGCAAGCCGAGGTAGGGCCGCAGCGATTTGTAGGCCCGCACAATCACTTCGTTGCCGATAAACGCATCGGCATCGCCTTGCTTCAGCGCTTCCAGGCCGCTGTAGAGATTCGGTGCCAGCATGATGTGGCTGCCGGGATAGGCATGGTGCACATTCTTGACGTTGGCGTAGCCCTCCAGCAGCACCACCTTCTTGTCCTTGAGGTCTTCGTTCTGGGTGGTGTCATCCCGGCGAACAACCACCACCGAACGATCCGGCATGTAGTCTGCGGTAAAACGCAGGCCCGGCACGTCACGTTCATAACCATTGGCGCTGGTGAGAATATCAATGGCACCGGTACGCAAGGCTTCCACTGCCTGCGCCCGCTCGGCGAAACCCAATACCTGCATCGGCGCATTCAGGCGCGCGCCGATCAGGCTCAGGTAATCGGCGCTGATGCCCTGGTAGCGATTGCGGTCGCGAGTGATATCAATCGGCTGATAGTCATCAATCGAGATGCCCACCTTCAATGGCCGATGCGCCGCCAGCCATTGCTGCTCGCTGGACGTCAGGGGCATGGGTTCCAGGGCAATGAACGCCGGCACCAGCTTGAACGGCAGGCTGACGGCAGCCAGGCTTGCCGAACCATGGCCAAGCAACAGCACGCACATCAGCCACACACGTCCTCGGGTCGATAAACACACCGTGTTGGTTTCCTTGATTATTCTTGTTGGTCGCCGCGCAAGTATGGCTCGCCAGAATGAAAAAGCCCGTCACGAGGACGGGCTTGAGCTACCACGTAAAGCCGTTGGGTCAGAGTGGCTTGCCGCGATTGCCATGCTGGCTGACAAACGCCTGCACAGCTTTCAGGTCATTGGCCAATACGGTGCAACGCTCTTCACGTTCAAACAGGTCAGCCAGGTGCGGTGGCAATTCCAGCGCCTTGCCAACACCCGCCTTCTCCACCGCTTCCGGGAATTTGACCGGGTGCGCGGTGCCGAGGATCACCATCGGGATGTCCAGGCTGCGGCGGCATTCGCGCGCGGCCTTGACGCCAATGGCGGTGTGCGGGTCCAGCAGCTCGCCGGTCTGGGCGTAGACTTCGGCGATGGTCTCGCAGGTTTCGGCGTCGTCCACGGCCAGGGAGTCGAACAGCTTGCGGGTCTCGGTCCAGCGCTCTTGCTCGACGCTGAAGCCGCCACCTTGCTTGAAGCTGTCCATCAGGCCGGCCAGGGCCGCGCCGTTGCGACCGTGCATGTCGAACAGCAGGCGTTCGAAGTTCGACGAGACCATGATGTCCATCGACGGCGACAGCGTGGCGTGCAGGGTTTCCTTGACGTACTGGTTGCCGCTCATGAAGCGGTGCAGGATGTCGTTGCGGTTGGTGGCGACGATCAACTGGTTGATCGGCAGGCCCATGTTGCGCGCCAGGTAACCGGCGAAGATGTCACCGAAGTTGCCGGTTGGCACCGAGAACGACACCGAACGCGCCGGGCCGCCCAACTGCAGGGATGCATGGAAGTAGTAGACGATCTGGGCCATGATCCGCGCCCAGTTGATCGAGTTCACCGCCACCAGGCGCGTGCCCTTGAGGAAGCTCTGGTCGGCGAAGCTCGCCTTGACCATTTCCTGGCAGTCATCGAAGTTGCCTTCGATGGCGATGTTGTGGATGTTCTCGCCGAAGATGGTGGTCATCTGGCGACGCTGCACTTCCGACACGCGGTTGTGCGGGTGCAGGATGAAGATGTCGACGTTTTCGCAATGCTTGCAACCTTCGATCGCCGCCGAGCCGGTATCACCGGAGGTGGCGCCGATGATCACCACGCGCTCGCCGCGTTTTTCCAGCACGTAATCGAGCAGGCGACCCAGCAGTTGCAGGGCGAAATCCTTGAACGCCAGGGTCGGGCCGTGGAACAGCTCCAGGACCCATTCGTTGCCGTTCAGTTGGCGCAACGGGGCGATGGCGCTGTGGGAAAACACGCCGTAGGTTTCTTCCAGGATCTTCTTGAAATCCGCATCCGGGATGCTGCCGGTGACGAACGGGCGCATGACCCGGAACGCCAGCTCGTGGTACGGCAGGCCGGCCCACGAAGCGATTTCTTCCTGGGTGAAGCGTGGCAGGTTTTCCGGCACATACAGGCCGCCGTCAGTGGCCAGACCGGCCAGCAAAACGTCTTCGAAATTCAGGGCCGGTGCCTGGCCGCGGGTGCTGATGTAACGCATGACTGGCTCCTCTAGAGCATGCTTGAACAAGGGCCGCCGAACGCGTGGGGCCCTTGGCGCAAAACGATTAGTTCAGGTGTTCGACGCGAATCCGCACCACCGGGCCAACCACACCCTGCAACGCTTCAAGCGCGGCGATGGCATCGTTGATGTGCTGTTCCAGCACGCGGTGGGTCAGCAGGATCATGGGCACCAGGCCGTCTTGTTCTTCGACTTCCTTCTGCATGATCGATTCAATGTTGATGCCGCGCTCCGACAGGATGCTGGCCACCTGGGCCAATACGCCCGGGTGATCCTTGGCCTGGATGCGCAGGTAGTAGGCACTTTCGCAGGCTTCGATCGGCAGGATCGGGTGGGCCGACAGCGAATCCGGCTGGAAGGCCAGGTGCGGTACGCGGTTTTCCGGGTCGCTGGTCATGGCGCGAACCACGTCCACCAGGTCGGCGATCACCGAGGAGGCTGTAGGCTCCATGCCGGCACCGGCGCCGTAGAACAGGGTGGAACCGGCAGCGTCACCGTTGACCATCACGGCGTTCATCACGCCATTGACGTTGGCGATCAGACGGTCGGCCGGGATCAGCGTCGGGTGCACACGCAGCTCGATGCCGGCCGGGGTGCTGCGCGCCACACCGAGGTGCTTGATGCGGTAGCCCAGGGCTTCGGCGTAGTTCACGTCGGCGGTGGTCAGCTGGGTGATGCCTTCGGTGTAGGCCTTGTCGAACTGCAGCGGGATACCAAAGGCGATGGACGCCAGGATGGTCAGCTTGTGGGCCGCGTCGATGCCTTCCACGTCGAAGGTCGGATCGGCTTCGGCGTAACCCAGCGCCTGGGCTTCAGCCAGCACGTCTTCGAAGGTACGGCCCTTCTCGCGCATTTCGGTGAGGATGAAGTTACCGGTGCCGTTGATGATGCCGGCGACCCAGTTGATACGGTTGGCGGACAGGCCTTCACGGATCGCCTTGATCACCGGGATGCCACCGGCCACGGCCGCTTCGAACGCCACGATCACGCCCTTCTCGCGGGCCTTGGCGAAGATTTCGTTACCGTGCACGGCGATCAGCGCCTTGTTGGCGGTGACCACGTGCTTGCCGTTTTCGATGGCCTTGAGCACCAGTTCGCGGGCCACGGTGTAGCCGCCCACCAGCTCGATGACGATATCGATTTCAGGGTTGGTGGCAACTTCGAAGACATCGTTGGTAATCGCAATACCGGTCGTCTGGAACTGAGGCTTTGGCGTACGCGTGGCAATTTGTGCCACTTCAATCCCACGCCCTGCACGGCGGGAAATTTCTTCAGCGTTACGCTGAAGTACGTTGAAGGTGCCGCCACCGACGGTCCCTAACCCACAGATGCCTACTTTGACCGGTTTCACTGAAGAACTCCCCATGAAACGGCCGACTCTAGGTCGGCCGTGAAAACAGCCGCACAACTGCGGCTCTCTATTAATGACCCGCCGAATGGTCGGCCAGTCATGATCGTCAAAGGCTCGACGATAATGCTTACTTTGCGTTCAGTGCCAGTTTGGCAACTTGCGGCGCAGGCTGGTAGCCCGGAATCACCTGACCGTCAGCCAAAACGATGGCCGGCGTGCCGTTCACACCAATCGACTGGCCGAGGGCGAACTGCTTGGAAACCGGGTTGGCGCACTTGGCGGCCTTGATTTCCTTGCCATCGACCATCTTGTCCATGGCGGCTTTCTTGTCGGCCGAGCACCAGACGGCTTGCAACTGCTCGTCACCCGGCGAACCCAGGCCCTGGCGCGGGAACGCCACGTAGCGCACTTCAACGCCGAGCTTGTTCAGCTCAGGCACTTCGGCGTGCAGCTTGTGGCAGTACGGGCAAGTGGTGTCGGTGAACACAGTGATGTGGGTCTTGGTCTCGCCAATGGCTGGGTACACCACGGTTTCAGCCACTGGAATGCCGTTGATCAGCTTGGACACGCCCAACCGTTCGGCTTTTTCGGTGAGGTTCACCGGCTTGCCGTCCTTCAGCTGGAACAGGTAGCCCTGGACGATGTACTGGCCATCGGCGCTGGCGTACAGGACGCGGCTGCCCTTGAGCTTGACTTCATACAGGCCGGCCATCGGGCTGGCGTTGATGCTTTCAATCGGAGTGTCGAGCTGGAGGGCTTCCAGGCTCTTGCGGATAGTCTTCTCGGCGGCGTCGTCGGCGACGGCAAAGGTTGAGACCAACGCAATGGCTGCGATGGCAAAAATCTGGGTCAAGCGCATGGGAACTCCTGAAGGCAGATGCAGGGACGGGAGCAGGAACACCGATCTTCAAACACGGGTTTGGGCCGTCCCCTTTGCGAACCGGCAAAGCCTACCACAGTTGGGCCGCAGGGCAGCCAGTCGCGGGGAAATTGGGCTTTTTCCGGCGTGATTTTCATCCGCGGGGATGATGCTTGGCGTGCATGTCCTGCAAACGTGCCCGCGCGACATGGGTGTAGATCTGGGTGGTGGATAAGTCGCTGTGCCCCAGGAGCATTTGGACCACGCGCAAATCCGCGCCGTGGTTGAGCAAATGCGTAGCGAAGGCATGGCGCAGCGTGTGGGGCGACAGCGACTTGCCGATGCCCGCGACCTTGGCCTGGTGCTTGATGCGATGCCAGAAGGTCTGGCGGGTCATTTGCTCGCCGCGCTGGCTGGGGAACAACACATCGCTGGGGCGGCCGTTGAGCAGCTCGCTGCGGGCGTCGCGCATGTAGCGCTCTATCCACACGATTGCCTCTTCGCCCATGGGTACCAGGCGCTCCTTGCTGCCCTTGCCCATCACCCGCAACACGCCCTGGCGCAGGTTGACCTGTTCGAGGGTCAGGCTGATCAGCTCGGTGACACGCAGGCCGCAGGCATACAGCACTTCCAGCATGGCGCGGTCGCGCTGGCCGATGGCTTCGCTCAGGTCTGGGGCAGCGAGTAGAGCCTCCACGTCGGCTTCCGACAGGGATTTGGGCAATGGCCGGCCCAGTTGCGGCATATCGATTTGCAGGGTTGGGTCGATAGCAATCAGCTTCTCCCGCAGCAGATAGCGATAAAAGCCACGTACGCCGGAAAGAAACCGCGCAGTGGAGCGGGGTTTGTAGTTTTGCTCCAGGCGCCAGGACAGGTGGTCGAGGATCAACTCGCGACCGGCGTTGAGCAGCTCCAGGTTTTTCTCCTGCAGCCAGCCATTGAACAACGCCAGGTCGCTGCGGTACGCCTGACGGGTGTTGTCCGACAGGCCTTTTTCCAGCCAGAGGGCGTCGAGGAAGCGGTCTATCTGGGGGTGATCAATGGCAGGCATGAGAACTCAGGCTGAAAACGGTGGTGTCGATAGATCCTATCGCGACCACTCAAATCGCGGGCACAAAAAAGCAGCCCGTAGGCTGCTTTTTTCTGCATCGGGAAGCTGGACTTAAGCCAGTTTTTCCTTGATGCGAGCTGCTTTACCGGACAGGTCACGCAGGTAGTACAGCTTGGCTTTACGTACGTCACCGCGACGTTTAACGGCCATGCTGTCGATTTGCGGGCTGTAGGTCTGGAAAGTACGCTCTACGCCAACACCGTTGGAGATTTTACGAACAGTGAAAGCACTGTTCACACCACGGTTACGCTTGGCAATTACCACGCCTTCGAACGCTTGCAGACGCGAACGGTCGCCTTCCTTCACTTTCACCTGAACGACAATGGTGTCGCCCGGGGCAAAGGTAGGGATCTCTTTGGTCATCTGCTCTGCTTCGAGTGCAAGGATGATTTTGTTAGTCATGCTGTGCTCCTAAGGTAAGTCGTCGGACCTACCATCGATACGTTGTTAACTATCGTCCCGCGCGAGGATGTATTCCTCGAGCAGCTTCTTCTCTTCTCCAGAAAGCGAGCGGCTTTCCAGAAGATCGGCGCGTCGTTCATAGGTCCGCCCGAGGGACTGCTGTAAACGCCAACGCCGGATGTGTGCGTGATTGCCACTTAGCAATACGTCGGGAACACGCTGATCCGCATACACCTCCGGTCGGGTGTAGTGCGGGCAATCCAGCAAACCATCCGTGAAGGAATCTTCCTCCGCGGAGTCCGCATGCCCTAAAGCTCCAGGCAGCAGTCGTGTAACCGCATCTATCAGGACCATCGCCGGCAGCTCGCCGCCAGACAGGACATAGTCCCCAATCGACCACTCTTCATCGACATGAGCATCAATAAAACGCTCGTCAATGCCTTCATAGCGACCGGCAATCAGGATTAATGCTTCCAGATTCGCCAACTCGCGTACCGCCGACTGATTCAGCTGACGGCCTTGAGGGGACAGGTAAATTACCTTCGCCTTCTCCCCGGCGGCTGCCTTGGCCTGAACCAACGCATCTTCCAGGGGCTTGATCTTCATCACCATGCCCGGGCCACCGCCAAATGGGCGATCGTCCACAGTGTGATGTCGATCCGTCGTGTAGTCTCGCGGGTTCCAACAGGTGAGCTGCAAGAGCCCCTGTTTCACCGCCCGACTGGTGATGCCGTACTCGCTGATGGCGGAAAACATCTCGGGAAACAAACTGATCACTTCAACGCGCAGGTTAGCCACGTTAGAAGTCCGCGTCCCATTCCACCTTCATCTCGCCCGCGGCCAGGTCGACGGCCAACACGCATTGCTCGGTATAGGGCAACAGGCGTTCGCGATCATCCAGGCTGCCAGCGCAAGGCTTGACCACCATTACATCATTGGCGCCGGTTTCCAGAAGATGATCGATTTTCCCGAGCAGTTGCCCGAGTTGATCAATAACCTTCAGACCTTCCAGTTGGTACCAGTAGTACTCGCCGTCGGTCAATTCAGGGAACAGGTTGCGCGGCACGCAGATCTCATAACCGGCCAGAAGACGAGCTTCTTCACGATCATCAAGACCCTTGAGCTTTGCGACCAGGAACTTGTCGCTCCCGCGTCCACTGACCAGCTCTACCTGTTTCACACTACCTTCGCGCTTGAGCGTCCAGGTCTTGTACTGCAACAGGTTTTCAGTCGGATCAGTAAAGGAATACACCTTCACTTCGCCGCGAACGCCATGAACAGAATAAATCTTGCCGATAACGATCAAATCATCAGCAACCGCTGGCGTCGCGTTCATATTGCTCAGGCCGCAGCCTTAGATGCATCCTTCAACAACTGAGCAACGCGCTCAGAAGGTTGTGCACCAACGCTCAGCCAGTAGGCTACGCGCTCTTGGTTCACGGACAGACGGACTTCTTGACCACGAGCGATCGGGTTGAAGAAGCCTACTTGTTCCTTGTGAGAGCCGTCACGTGGGTTGCGGCTGTCAGTTACGGTCAAGTGGTAAAACGGGCGCTTTTTGGAGCCGCCAAGGGCAAGACGGATTGTTAGCATGTGAACATCGTTCCTGTAGTCGGTGCTGCAAATCTAAATGCACAGCGGGCATAGGTGCCCGAAAGGCCGCATATTCTAAGGAATATCCGGACTTTTGCAAATGTCTTTTTCTGGCGCCTATCAGCGTGCCATTCAGATCTGCTATAGAGCCGTCGGTTAAAACGGCAAGTCAGCTCCCGCCAACGGCGGGTTTGCTGGAGATCCCACATCCGTGTGGGTCGGAGCAAAAGCGGGCTTTTGCTCGAATTCTTTACATCTTCGGCATGCCGCCGCCGGGCAACATACCGCCCATGCCGCGCATCATCTTGGCCATTCCGCCTTTTGCGGAGAATTTCTTCATCATCTTCTGCATCTGCTTGTGCTGCTTGATCAAGCGACCGATGTCCTGCACCTGAGTGCCGGAACCCATGGCGATCCGACGCTTGCGCGAACCGCTGATCAGCTCAGGGTCGCGGCGCTCGGCCGGGGTCATGGAGTTGATGATGGCTTCCATCTGCTTGAATTGCTTCTCTGCCGCGCCCTGGGCATTGCCCATTTGCGCCAGGTTCACGCCACCGATGTTCGGCAGCTTGTCCATCAAGCCGCCGAGGCCGCCCATGTTCTTCATCTGTTGCAGCTGGTCGCGGAAGTCTTCGAGGTCGAAGCCCTTGCCCTTCTTCAGCTTCTTGGCCAGTTTATCGGCCTTGTCCTTGTCGAGGGTCGCTTCGGCTTGCTCGATCAGGCTGAGTACGTCGCCCATGCCGAGGATACGCGAGGCGATCCGCTCAGGGTGGAACGGCTCGAGCGCTTCGCTCTTCTCGCCCATACCGATGAACTTGATCGGCTTGCCAGTGATAGCGCGGACCGACAACGCGGCGCCGCCACGGGCGTCGCCGTCGACCTTGGTCAGGATCACACCGGTCAGCGGCAGCGCATCACCAAAGGCCTTGGCGGTGTTGGCCGCATCCTGGCCGGTCATGGCGTCGACCACGAACAGGGTTTCTACCGGGTTGATCGCGGCATGCAGCGCCTTGATCTCGCCCATCATCTCTTCATCGATGTGCAGGCGACCGGCGGTATCGACGATGACCACGTCGATGAATTTAAGCTTGGCTTCTTTAATAGCGGCCTGGGCAATGTCGACCGGCTTCTGGCTCAGGTCGGACGGGAAGAAGGTCACGCCCACTTCGCCTGCCAGCATTTCCAGCTGTTTAATCGCGGCCGGACGGTAAACGTCCGCAGACACCACCATCACCGACTTCTTCTTGCGCTCTTTAAGGAAGCGCGCCAGTTTGCCGGCGGTGGTGGTCTTGCCCGCACCTTGCAGGCCGGCCATCAGCACCACGGCCGGCGGTACGGCGCTGAGGTTCAAGTCTTCGTTGGCCGCGCCCATCAGGCTTTCGAGTTCGGCCTGGACGATCTTCACAAACGCCTGGCCCGGGGTCAGGCTGCGGGACACTTCGGTGCCCACCGCGCGCTCTTTGACCGAGTTGACGAAGTCCTTCACCACCGGCAGGGCGACGTCGGCTTCCAGCAACGCCATGCGCACTTCACGCAGGGTGTCTTTAATATTGTCCTCGGTCAGCTTGGCCTTGCCGGTGACATGGCGCAGCGTCTGCGAGAGACGGTCAGTCAGATTTTCAAACATGCGCGATCCTTTCAGGCCCTATTCATCGAAATGCATTGGTAGACCGAGGTAATGGCGGCCCAGGCTGTGGTAAATCGCTATTAAAAACAGCGCTCGGCGAGCCTGCGGCGTGGGCAGGTCGCGGATTATAGCGAAGACTGCCGCCATGCACACCCGCTGTCTGGCCTGAGAGTCTTTCGTGTTACGCAGGTGTATGCCAAACTCAGCGCCTTTCGGGCCTGCTTAACAGGATTTATGCTCCCTTTGTCACCCAGTTTGCTACCCAGCCTCGCCGCCGCCATCTTGTATGCCGCTGCGACCCTCTATCAGGGCACTCGTCTGGCCCAAGGCGCCAAGGCCGACAAACGCCTGTTGGTAGGCCTTGGCGTTCTCGCCCTGCTGGCTCACGCCGCCAGCCTGTTCACGCATTTGATGACGCCGGTGGGCCTGGGCCTGGATTTCTTCAGCGCCGCCAGCCTGATCGCCGCCGCCGTGATCGCGCTGACCCTGATGGCCTGCTACCGGATCCCGGTGGAGAACCTGCTGGTGCTGTTGTTCCCCCTCGGCATGCTGACGGTGCTGCTGGCGCAATTCACCCCGACCGGCACCGTGCAGGTCATTGACGAAGAGCCGGGCATCCTCGCCCACATCCTGCTGTCGATCCTCGCCTACGGCATGTTCACCATCGCGGTGTTCCAGGCCTTGCTGCTGCTGTTGCAAGACCACCAGCTCAAGCACAAGCACCCGTCCGGGCTGATCAAGAACTTCCCGCCGCTGCAAACCATGGAAAGCCTGTTGTTCGGCTTCCTCTGGGCCGGCTGGACGCTGTTGTCGCTGTCACTGATCTCCGGCTGGCTGTTCGTCGAAAACCTGTTCGCCCAGCACCTGGTGCACAAAACCCTGCTGGCGTGCCTGGCCTGGGTGGTGTTCAGCGTGCTGCTGTGGGGCCGCAACCGCCTCGGCTGGCGCGGGCACAAGGCGATCCGCTGGACCCTGGCCGGTTTCTGCCTGCTGATGCTGGCCTATTTCGGCAGCAAGCTGGTTCGCGAATACATCCTGCATATCTGACGGGCAGCCGACATGGACAACTTGCCCCTGGGGCCGATGCTTGCGGTAGTAGCCTTGCTGGTTTTATGGTCGGCGCTGTTTACCGCCATCGAAGCCGCCCAGCAACATTTGCTGGCCCTGCGCCCCGGCACCCGCCAGGGTGACAAAGCCGCCGCCCGCCTGAACTTCCCGCGTAACAGCCTGATCCTGTGCAACACCCTATGCCGTGCGGTGGTGGTGATTCTCTGCACGTTGCTGGCGATCTACGCCTGGGCGGAAAACGGCCCTTGGCTCGGCTGGATCATCTCCAGTGCCGTCCTGTTGGTGCTGGCCGATTATCTGCCCCGCGCCCTGGCCACTCGCCACCCGCAAACCATCCTCGGCTTTGGCAACACCCTGCTGAGCGTGCCGCTGAAAATCCTTTACCCGCTGGCCTGGCTGCTCAACGGCGTCAGCCTGATGCTGCTGCGCCCATTCGCCCGCAAGGCCGGCGTGGTCAAGAAGAGCGACGAGCCACAGCCGGACCAGGACGACGAGCCGGAAGCCGAAATCCCCAATAACCGCGCGCCCGGCATGCCAGGCATCCATGCGCTGGACAACATCACCGTCAACGACATCCTGGTGCCCCGCAGCGAAGTGGACGGCATCAACCTGGATGATCCGGTCGAGGAAATCATCGAGCAACTGCGGGTTTCCACGCGCACCCGGTTGCCGGTGTTCCACAGCGATATCAACCAGGTCGAAGCCGTGCTCAACACGCGGCAGATTCGCCACCTGCTGCCCGACGCCAGCCTGACCAAGGAAGCGCTGCTGGCGGCCTGCCACGAGCCCTACTTCGTCCCGGAAAGCACGCCGCTGCAGTTGCAACTGCTGAACTTCCACAAGCAACAGCGCCGCCTGGGCATGGTGGTGGATGAATACGGCGAAGTGCTGGGCATCGTGACCCTGGAAGACATTCTTGAAGAAATCGTCGGTGAGTTCGAAAGCGAGCACCACCTCGATAACCCCCACATCCAGCCGCAACTGGATGGTCGCTACGTGATCGACGGCGCCGCCTCGATCCGTGACTTGAACAAAACCCTCGGCTGGCACCTGCCCAGCGACGGGCCCAAGACCCTCAACGGCCTGGTGACCGAAGCGCTGGAAACCATCCCGGATTGCGCCGTGTGCCTGAAAATCGGCCGCTATCGCCTGGAAATCCTCGAAACCGAGGACAACCGCGTGGCCAAGGTGCTGATCTGGCACACCAGCACGGTGCCGGTCGCCGCTTAAGCCCCTTGTTGGATCCGCAAACCCCTTCCTATAATCGGGGCGGCTTACCCAAGCCCCGCCCGACCGCGTGCTACCCGCACTGAGCGTGTCCAGGCACCGCTTTACCGTGTCTGACCGGTGTTTGCTCCCATCCCGAGCCGCCCCGCGCACACCCCTGATCCATGGGTGTTCGACCAATAATAATCCGCGTCCAAACGCGCAATGACCGTCAGGGATACCTCCATGAGCACCACCTATAACGAGGCGGCGACCGCTGCCCCGACCAATTCGACGGCCCGGGTCGCCACCGCGAGCATCATCGGCACCGCCATCGAGTTCTACGACTTCTATATCTACGCGACCGCCGCGGCGCTGGTGATCGGCCCGGTGTTCTTCCCGCAAACTTCCGGCACGGCGCAGATGCTGGCTTCGTTCCTGACCTTCGGTATCGCGTTTATCGCACGGCCGCTGGGTTCGGCGCTGTTCGGCCACTTTGGCGACCGGATCGGCCGCAAGTCCACACTGGTTGCGTCCCTGCTGCTGATGGGCGTGTGCACCACCCTGATCGGCTTGCTGCCCGGATACGACAGCATCGGGGCGTGGGCGCCGATCCTGCTCTGCGTGCTGCGTTTTGGCCAAGGCCTCGGGCTAGGCGGCGAATGGGGCGGCGCAGCATTGCTGGCCACCGAGAACGCACCGAAGGGCAAACGCGCCTGGTTCGGCATGTTCCCGCAACTGGGTCCGTCGATCGGCTTTCTGGCAGCCAACGGGCTGTTCCTGATCCTGGCCATGAGCCTGAGCGACGAGCAGTTCCGTAGCTGGGGCTGGCGCATTCCGTTCATCCTCAGCGCGGCACTGGTGATGGTGGGCCTGTATGCGCGGCTCAAACTGCATGAAACGCCGGTGTTCGCGAATGCCGTGGCCAAAGAAGCGCCGGTGAAGGTGCCGCTGGTGGAACTGTTCAGCCAGCACTGGCTGCCGGTGCTGCTGGGCGCGGCGTCAATGGTGGTGTGTTATGCGCTGTTCTACATCACCACGGCGTTTTCCCTCAGCTACGGTGTGTCCACGCTGGGCTACAGCCGTGAAACCTTCCTCGGGTTGCTGTGCTTCGCGGTGCTGTTCATGGGCGCGGCGACGCCACTGGCGGCGTGGGCAAGCGACCGTTACGGGCGTAAGCCGGTGCTGATTGTGGGGGCGATCCTGACCATCCTCTCCGGCTTCACCATGGAACCGTTGCTGACCCACGGTTCAACCTGGGCCGTGGCACTGTTCCTGGCGCTGGAGCTGTTTTTGATGGGCGTAACGTTTGCCCCGATGGGCGCGATGTTGCCGGAACTGTTCCCGACCCGCGTGCGTTATACCGGCGCTTCGGCGGCGTATAACCTGGGTGGGATCGTGGGTGCATCGGCGGCACCGTTCTTCGCGACCAAGCTGGTGGCGATGGGCGGTTTGAGTTATGTCGGCGGGTATGTGTCGGCGGCAGCGGTCATCAGCTTGATTGCTGTGTTGTGCCTGAAAGAGACGCGCCATAACGATTTGAACAAGGTCGCCTGATAGGCCGCTTTCGGGAGCAAGCCCCCTCCCACATTTGAATGTATTCACAAATCAAACTGTGGGAGCCGGGCTTGCTCGCGAAGGGCGCGCCTCGGTTACAGCTCTACAACAACTGCCTTCGAAGCACGAGTGGCTTTAGCCCGGGCAGCCTCAATCGACTCATCCCGTGCCAGTGCCACGCCCATGCGGCGCTGGCCGTTCACTTCCGGCTTGCCAAACAGACGCAACGCCGTATCCGGCTCGCTCAAGGCTGCACCCAGGTTGGCAAACGCGGTCTGGGTCGACTGCCCTTCCACCAGGATCACCGCCGAGGCCGACGGCCCGAACTGACGGATCAACGGGATCGGCAGGCCAAGAATCGCCCGCGCATGCAGGGCAAACTGCGACAAGTCCTGGGAAATCAGGGTCACCAGGCCGGTGTCATGCGGGCGTGGCGAGACTTCGCTGAACCACACTTGATCGCCTTTGATGAACAGCTCGACGCCAAACAGACCACGACCACCCAAGGCCTCGGTCACCGCTTTGGCAACACGCTCGGATTCGGCCAGGGCAATCGGGCTCATGGCCTGTGGCTGCCAGGATTCCTGGTAGTCGCCCTTCTCCTGACGGTGGCCGACAGGCGCACAGAAGGTGGTGCCGCCGATGTGGCGCACGGTCAACAGGGTGATTTCGTAGTCGAAGTCGATAAAGCCTTCGATGATCACGCGGCCCTTGCCGGCACGGCCGCCTTCCTGGGCGTAGTCCCAGGCTTTCTGCACGTCATCAGCGCTGCGCAGCAGGCTCTGACCCTTGCCCGACGAACTCATCACCGGCTTGACAACGCATGGGAAGCCCAGGTCGGTGACGGCCTTGCTGTAGTCCTCGAAGGTGTCGGCGAAGTGGTACGGCGAGGTCGGCAGGTCCAGCTCTTCGGCGGCCAGGCGACGGATGCCTTCGCGGTTCATGGTCAGCAGCGTCGCGCGGGCGGTCGGGATCACGGTGAAGCCTTCGGCTTCCAGCTCAACCAGGGTCGCGGTGGCGATCGCTTCGATTTCCGGCACGATGAAGTGCGGCTTTTCGGCTTCGATCACGGCACGCAGGGCGGCGCCATCGAGCATATTGATCACGTGGCTACGGTGCGCAACCTGCATGGCCGGCGCGTTGGCGTAGCGATCCACGGCAATCACTTCAACGCCCAGGCGTTGCAGTTCGATTACCACTTCCTTGCCCAGCTCACCGCAGCCACACAGCATTACGCGGGTCGCGGTTGGCGACAATGGAGTTCCGATTCGGGTCATCTCAGGTCCTCAGGGGAGCGGATCATGGTGGAGAAAGGCCGGCATTTTACATGAACTGTAAAGATTGGCTTCAGTTGGCGACGCGCTGCCGGCGCAAACGCCAGGCCATGGCTAGCCACACCACGGTAACGCCGGCGAACTTCGAGACCAGCGCAGTGCCCGCCACCGCAGGCGTCAGCGCGCCGATCAGGCCGAAAAAGATAAAGGTATCGAGGGGAATGCTCAGCGCCGAACTTATCCACAGGCGATCGTGGAGCGGACGCTTGGTGATGCTGAACACCAGCCAGTCGATGCACTCCGACACCGCAAACGCCGTGGCGCTGGCCAGGGCGATGGATGGATCGGACGTGATGTAGGACAGCACGAGCGCCGCGAGCATGGCGATGATCGCGCCATGGCCGAAGCGGGTTTGCACCATGTCCCGCAATACAAACACCAAGCCGCCCCAGGCAGACCAGATGACGTCCAGGTGCGGGGCGGTGGAAAAGGCAAAGTTGATCAGCACGACGCTGCTGATGTAGGCAATCAGGAAGAACATGGGGCGAGGGACCTGTGAACAAGGGCACAGGGTACTGCACAATGAAAGCCTGTGGCGAGGGGGCTTGTCCCCCGTTGGGCTGCGTTGCAGCCCCAAAACCTGCCATGAAGTTCTGCCTGAAGAAATGCGGTGGCTATACTGGGGCCGCTTCGCAGCCCAACGGGGGACAAGCCCCCTCACCACAGGGTCAAGCGTTAGACTTCCCCGGAATCATCCACATCAGCCCACTCGCCTTCGCCCGCTCATGACACAACCCCAGCACCACCCGACGCTCGGCGTTGTCCATGCGGCTCCAGCGGGTGATTTCATCCACCGTGCGCTGGCAACCGGTGCAAATATCGTCGTCATCCAGCGCACAAATGCTCACGCAGGGCGAGGCGACGGGGCGTTCCACCGGGTTCATTCTTCCTGCTCAACTAGGTCACGCGCATAACGCCGGGCGTTATGCACATAGTGCGCAGCGCTGGCCTCAAGCATCTTCTTCTGCACGTCAGTCAGTTCCCGCACCACCTTGCCCGGCGAGCCCATCACCAGCGAACCGTCGGGAATTTCCTTGCCTTCGCCAATCAGCGAATTGGCGCCGATGATGCAGTGCTTGCCGATCTTCGCCCCGTTGAGGATGACCGCATTGATGCCGATCAGGCTGTAATCGTCGACGGTGCAGCCATGCAGCATGGCGTTATGGCCAATGGTCACGCCGGTGCCCAGTGTCAGCGGGTAGCCCATGTCGGTGTGCATCACGCTGCCGTCCTGCACGTTGCTGTTCTTGCCGATCAGGATCAGCTCGTTGTCGCCGCGCAACACCGCGTTGAACCAGACGTTGGCGCCCTCCTCCAGCTTGACCTTGCCCACCAGCGTGGCATTGGGGGCCACCCAGCTGTCGGGATGGGTTTCGACTCGGGCGTCGCCCAGGCGGTATTTCATAGGTGGTTCCTCACGGCGGAAACGATGGCCATCTGGCTCTTAGGTATTGATGAAGCTTTTCGGCGGTCGGTGCAGGCTGATGTCGGCATCGTCATAGAGCAGATTGATCAGCTCGACAATCATGATCGCCGTCAGGCCCCAGATCTTGTATTCGCCAAACCGATAACTGGGCACGTACCAACTGCGGCCCTGGTAATCGATACGGTGGGTATGTTCGCGCGGGTCCTGGCGAAAAAACTCCAGGGGCACGCTGAAAACAGCCGCGATCTCGGCGTCATTCGCCAGGTATTCAACGTAATCAGGGATAACGCCTACATAAGGCGTGACACGGATACCGTGCAGGGAAATCAGTGGGCTCAACGGGCCGATGACTTCCACCAGCCCTGGCGGCAGGCCGATTTCTTCTTCGGCTTCACGTAGCGCGGTGAATATCAGGTCGGGATCGTCGGGGTCGCGGCGCCCGCCAGGGAACGCCACTTCGCCGCCATGGGTGGATAACCCGCTGGCGCGCAAGGTCAGGATCAGCTCGGGTTCGTCGCTGCGGGTGATCGGCACCAGTACCGCCGCTTCCGGGAAACGACCGTCGGTCTCCAGCGTGTGGGGCGTATGATTGCTTACCCGGCGAAGTAGCTCGTCCAGCATGAGTCATCTCGGTCTGTTGGCTACCTTGCATCATGCACCAAACCTTGCGCACGCCCAACCCCAAAACCCTGGCCATGTCGCTAAACGACAACTTGCAGCCCATACCCGGTCACGCCAAGATAGGCGCACTCTCCAGGAACCCCAGCATGAACTTCTGCAGCCAGTGCGGTAAACCGGTCACCCAGCGCATTCCCGAAGGCGACGCACGCCTGCGTTATGTCTGCGATCACTGTCAGACCATTCACTATCAGAACCCCAATATCGTCGCGGGCACCGTGCCGGTATGGGGCGATCAAGTGTTGCTGTGCCGCCGCGCCATCGAGCCGCGCCTGGGCTTCTGGACCCTGCCCGCCGGCTTCATGGAGAACGGCGAGACCGTCGAGCAGGCCGCCATGCGCGAAACCCTGGAAGAAGCCTGCGCCCGGGTGCGCAACCTGAGCATCTATACCCTGATCGACGTGCCGCACATCAGTCAGGTGCACATCTTCTACCGCGCCGAGCTGATCGACCTGGACTTTGCCGCAGGCCCCGAAAGCCTCGAAGTGCGCTTATTCGATGAAGCCGACATCCCTTGGTCAGAGCTGGCTTTCCGCACGGTCGGGCGTACCTTAGAATGCTTTTTTGCTGACCGCCGGCAACAGTCGTATCCGGTGCGCAGCGAGTCGGTGCCGCCACTGACCCAATTGGCCAAATAACAACTCCAGGCGGCACGTAGTCTTCTCAGGGGATACCGTTTTAATGCGTTGGTTGCTTGCTCTGATCTGCCTGTCGTTTGCCACGCTGTCGCCAGCCTCCACCCAACTGATCCTGGGCGGCAAACCCGTCGAGAAAATCCTGGTGCTCAAGTCCGCCCATCAGTTGCAACTGATCAACGACGGCAAGCCCCTCAAGACCTATCGAATTTCCCTGGGCAAAAACCCCAAGGGCACCAAGCTGATGGAAGGCGACCGTCGAACCCCGGAAGGCTTCTACTGGATCGACTGGCGCAAGACCAGCGACCGTTTCAACCTGGCCATGCACATTTCCTACCCCAACATCAGCGACTCCGCCCGCGCCCGCCGCGAAGGGGTAAAACCCGGCAGCATGATCATGATCCACGGCACCCCCGACGCCGAGGACTACCCCGAAGAGCTGTTCCACACCCTGGACTGGACCGACGGCTGCATCGGCATGCGCAATGTCGACATGCGCGAGGTCTGGAACCTGGTGAAAGACGGCACGATGATCGAGATTCGTCCTTGATGTTTATACGTTTTAGTTAATAACTCTATTCCTATATCGTCTCAAGAACTGTGAAGTTTGACAGTAGAAACACCTGAATGGAACGTCCCTAATACGGGGGCATTCACCATCCATTACAGGAGTTATCCCATGTCCAATACCGACCTGCGCTTTATAGACCCCCAAGATCCGAAGGGGCACTTTCATCAAGTTGTTCGCTATAACGCCACTCCCGGAAAACCGCTGAAAGATATCAAGTTAAAAATACATCACCCTCACGCAAAAGACGCCACAATCAACATCACCTTACCCAAAGGTTTTCACTATGCAGACGGCACGTTCGGCCAACATGGCTTTAAAGCCGATAGTGAAGGCAGGTTCACGTTAAAGGGCACACAATGCGACACCGCTGCTGCTGTGGGCTCGCACTCACTGGTTGCCGAGTATCAGGGAAGTAAAGTCTGGGCTCAGATCGTTGTTCAACAGCAAGTCATCCCTATCGACGGCGATTATTACGCAGGTACATTCAGTCCTGACGGGAAGCACTTCTACGCAGTCGCTTTCCAGGGAGATGTATCTGTAATCGACACTGAGAAAAAAGAGGTCATTAAAGAAATTGAAGGCTTCGAGCGCCCTCTTGGCATAGCTGCCAGCCAGGATGGTAAACACGTGTATGTGTGCAATGGCAACATTTCTACGGTAGCCGTGATCAATACCCACTCAAATACTATTGAGAAGACGCTCTCCCTCTCACACCCCTATCCTTTCCTGATCGCTATCAATCCTGCGGGAAACATTGCCTATGTCACGTCCGACACGGGTATCAACGTCGTTGATATCGAGCATAACAAAGTACTCAAGAACCTGGACACACCCGGTTTCGTGCGTGCTATTACCTTTAACGCAAATGGTTACGCCTATGCTGTCGCCGACTCCGCTGATCTTTACGAGGACGGTAGTGTAGTTTTGGTGATTAACACCTCACGCCATGAAATCGAAAAGAGCATTCCGTTAGAAGGCTACTCCACCAGCATGGCCGTCAGTATTGACGGAAAAAAAGTGTACGCGGCTATCGGAGCAAAAAATCCTTGGGTAGGTGACTTCACGTCCTGGGTTGCAGTGATCACCACGGTAACTAACACCGTTGAAAAGAGAATAGAGCATGGGCATCTTTCAATGGAGGAGATCGCTATCAGCCCCAACGCCGAGCGTTTGTACCTCTATGACCTTTTGGGCAGCTTTATTCTGGACCTGCGTATAAACAGCGGCGACATTCACTACATTGGCGCGAACGATATCGGCCGAGGCACTCTCGAAATAAGTCCGGACGGTGGCTGGCTGTATACCCAATCAGAACGTGATAGGGACGTGCTTACCATCAAACTCCCCAACTGAGCCTGCTACAACACGCTGAGAGCACTATTCAGCCAGCTACCATCCGGCGTCGCACCTTCGGTGCCGGGTGGCTTTTGCCGCGGTCCATCATCCGTTGCCCCGCGCGTATCGACTTCTGAAAGGCAGAATTTGTAGTAATACCAAATTTATTCAAAAAAAATTCAACGCGTGTCAGCCCCTCCGGGGTGAATACCATTTCGGTCACGGCGCCCTCACCGGGGGCTGTAACCTTCGTCCATAAAAAAGACCTCTCTAATACCACTTGATCTGGCGCACTATTAAGGCGCCCGCAAACACTCGTCTGCACCGTTTTCGCTGCATTGACATGGTATTTAAGTGGTATTAGCTTTCGATCACTACCGGGCGACAACACTCCAATAACCGCATCGGAAACCGACACGATGAACCCCATCCTGACCCTGCGCCCCGACGACAAACAATCGACGCCGCTGTACCTGCAACTGGCCCGCAACCTGGAAGCCGCGATTCATGCCGGCCAATGGAAATCCGAGCAGGCATTGCCTTCGGAACGTGCCCTCAGCGAGCAACTGAGCATTTCCCGAGTCACAGCCCGCAAGGCGCTGGAAGTGCTGTTCGAACAAGGCCTGATCCGTCGCAGCCAAGGCTCCGGAACCTTTATCACGCCACGCCTGGAACAGCCGCTGTCGCGCCTCTCGGGCTTCAGCGAAATGCTCCGGCTCAAGGGGTTTGTGCCGACTTCCCAGTGGCTGGAGCGCGAGATCACCCCGCCGACCCATGAAGAATTGATCCGCCTGGGCCTGTCGCCCAGCGACAAGGTCGCGCGCCTCAAGCGTTTACGTAAGGCCGACGACACGGTGATGGCGATTGAAATGACCGCCATGCCCGCCTCTGTCCTCCCGCACCCGCAGGCCATCGGCAATTCGCTCTACGAATACCTGGAAAGCATCGGCAAGCCCATCGTGCGCGCCCTGCAACACATCCAGGCAATCAACGCCTCGGACGAGTTCGCGGCCCTGGTGGGCATCGCCCCCGGCACCGCCATGCTGCTGATGACCCGGGTGGGCTACACCGCCGACAACACGCCAATAGAAATCACCGACACCTACTGCCGCAACGACTACTACGACTTCGTCGCAGAACTGCGCCGCCACGACTATTCCGCTGAACTGCGAATTTAGAGAACTGCCCATGTCCGAAGACAACATCCTCACGCCCAGCGGCTGGATTCGCGGCCGCCTGGTGCACCAGCACGGCAAGGTGACTGCCATTGAAGGCAGCCCGTGCGACCCGGCTGACAACGACCGGCCCTACCTGCTGCCAGGCTTTATCGACCTGCACGTACACGGCGGTGGCGGCAAAGACATCATGGAAGGCAGCGACGCCTTTCAGACCATTACCCGCACCCACGTACGATTTGGTACCACCTCCCTGCTGGCCACCACCATGACCGCGCCGGTGGACGAAATTTCCCGCGTGCTCGGCGAAATCGGCACTTACTGCGAAAGCCGCCCCACCGGCACCGCCCGCGTGCTCGGCGTGCACTTGGAAGGCCCCTACATCAATCCGGGAAAACTCGGCGCACAACCGAACTTCGCCCACACCGCGTTGATGGCCGAAGTCGAAGAATACCTGCGCCTGGCGCCGATCCGGGTGATCACGATTGCCCCGGAAATCGCCGGCCACGACGGCCTGATCCGCGCCCTCAGCGAACGCGGCGTGCGCATGCAGATCGGTCACACCCTGGGCAGCTACGAAGAAGGCGTCGCCGCCCTCGCCGCCGGCGCCACCAGCTTCACCCACTTGTACAACGCCATGAGCCCGCTGCATCACCGCGAGCCCGGCATCGTCGGCGCGGCGCTGGCCCACGCCCAATACGCCGAACTGATTCCCGACCTGTTGCACGTGCACCCCGGCGCCATGCGCGTGGCCCTGCGTTCGATCCCGTGCCTGTACTGCGTCACCGACTCCACCGCCGCCGCCGGCATGCCCGACGGTGAATACAAGCTGGGCAGCCACACCGTGACCAAATGCCTGGGCGGCGTACGCCTGGCCGATGGAACGCTGGCCGGCAGCACCCTGACCATGGACCAGGCGCTGCGCAACCTGGTGAAGATAGGCCTGCCGATCAGCGAAGCCTCACAACGCCTGTCGCAATTTCCTGCGGACTACCTGGGCCTCGAAGAACGCGGTCGCCTGCAACCCGGCAGCTTTGCCGACTGCGTGCGCCTGGACCGCTCCCTGAACCTCACCGACGTAATGGTCGAAGGAGAAACCATTGACTTCAAAAATGCTTGAAGAGGCCCTGGCCTCCTGTGAGGCCGTCGAGGCTCAACTGCAACGCCTGGACCCGCTGCTGGTGGAAGTCGCCGGCCGTCTGCGACGCCAGCCGCCGCAAGTGGCGATGACCATCGCCCGCGGCAGCTCGGACCACGCCGCCAGCTACTTCGCCTACCTGACCATGCAGCACCTGGGGATTCCGGTGGCGTCGTTGCCGATGTCGGTGGTGACCATGCTGCAATCGCCGCTCAAGGTCAGCGGGCAAGTGGCGTTCGGCTTCTCCCAGTCGGGGCAAAGCCCGGACCTGGTCAACAGCCTGCGCCTGTTGCGCAAACGTGGCGCCTTGAGCATCTCGATGGTCAACGCCGAAGACTCACCGCTGGAAGCCGCCTGCGAATTCCACGTGCCGCTGTGCGCCGGGCCGGAACGCAGCGTTGCCGCCACCAAAAGCTTTATCGCCACCCTGAGTGCCAGCGCCCAATTGATCGGCCACTGGAACCAGGAAGACGAGTTGCTCCAGGCCTGCAAGGCATTGCCCGACGGTTTGCGTGAAGCCGCCAAACAAGACTGGAGCGTGGCCATCAACGCCCTGCGCGACTGCCAGCAACTGATGGTGATCGGCCGTGGTGCCGGCTTTGCCATCGCCCAGGAAGCCGCGCTCAAGCTCAAGGAAACCTCGGCGATCCAGGCCGAAGCCTTCAGCAGCGCCGAAGTGCGCCACGGCCCGATGGCCCTGATCGATGACAACTACCCGCTGCTGGTCTTTGCCCCGCGCGGTGCTGAACAAGCCGGCCTGCTGAGCCTGGCCGCCGACATGCGCCAGCGCGGTGCCCGCGTGCTGCTGGCCGCCCCCGACGACATCGCCGAACGCGACCTGACCCTGAGCCGCGCCGAACACCCGGCATTGGACCCGATCCTGGCGATCCAGAGCTTCTATGTGATGGCAGCCGGTTTGGCAGAGGCCCGAGGCATGGACCCGGACCAACCGCGTCACTTGAGCAAAGTGACCCGTACCCACTGAGTTGATTGCAGCGTTTTCCTGATGAGTACCGTGCCCATGTCCAACAACAATAAAGACCTTACCCTCAGCGCCCCCCTCAGCGGGCCGGTGCTGACCCTGGGCAACGTTCCCGACGAAGTGTTCGCCAGTGGCGCCATGGGCGACGGCATTGCCATCGACCCGCTCAACGATTGCCTGCATGCGCCGTGCGATGGGGTGATCATCCATGTCGCCCGCACCGGGCATGCGCTGACCATTCGCGCGGATAACGGCGCTGAGTTGCTGATGCACCTGGGCATCGACACGGTGGAACTGAATGGCGAAGGTTTTGCGCTACTGGTCAAGCCAGGCGCGCGGGTCAGCAAGGGCCAGGCGCTGGTGCAGTTTGACCTGGACCTGATCGCGCGCCAGTGCAAAAGCCTGGTCAGCCTGATCATCCTGACCAACAGCGAGTTGTTTGAGCTGCGGCCGATCACCTTGAAGACAGTGAAGGTGGGCGAGCCGCTGCTGCACGTGGTTGCGCGGTTGGCCGGGGCGGCGAAGGTAATTGATGAGTCGGTCACCGAAGCCAGCGCGACGATTCGCATCACCCACCGTGGCGGCCTGCATGCGCGCCCTGCTGCCTTGGTGCGCAAGACGGCGCAGGCATTCAGCAGCCAGTCGCAGCTGCACTTCGCCGGCAAGACGGCCTCGTGCGACAGTTTGATCGGCTTGATGGGATTGGGGATTGGCGAGCAGGACGAGGTGCAGGTCACCTGCCGGGGCAAGGATTGTGAAGCGGCGCTGCAAGCACTGGTCGCCGCGCTGTCGGTGGCAGTTGGCGAAGAACATCACGCGCCAGTGGTCATTGCCCCGCGCCGTGCAAATACCGAAGCCGGTGTACTGCAGGGCGTCTGCGCCGCGCCCGGCCTGGTCTGCGGCCCGCTGTTCCGCCTGAACGGAATCGAGCTGCCGGCAGACTTGGGCAACAACGTCCCGGATGAGCAACTGCAGCACCTGGACACCGCCCTGGAACACGTGCGCGGTGAAATCCGCCACACCCTGGACCAGGCCCGCCAGCGCAAGGATGTGGAGGAAGAAGAAATCTTCGCTGCCCACCTGGCGCTGCTGGAAGACCCGACGCTGCTGGAGGCCGCCACCGCCGCCATCGAACACGGCAGCGCTGCCACTCACGCCTGGCGCGACGCGATCCAGGCCCAGTGCGCGGTGCTGCTGGCCCTCGGCAAACCGCTGTTCGCCGAACGTGCCAACGACCTGCGGGACTTGCAACAACGCGTGCTGCGGGCGCTGTTGGGCGAGGCCTGGCATTTCGAATTACCGGCCGGGGCGATCGTCTCGGCCCAAGAATTGACCCCCTCGGATCTGCTGCAACTGAGCCAACAACACGCGGCGGGTATCTGCATGGCCGAAGGCGGCGCAACCTCTCACGTGGCGATTCTGGCGCGGGGTAAAGGCTTGCCGTGTGTGGTTGCGCTGGGCACTGAATTGCTTGATGTACCTCAAGGCCAACGTGTGGTGCTGGATGCCGCCAATGGCCGGCTGGAACTGACGCCGGATGACGCGCGCCATGCCCAGGTTCACCAGTTGCGCGACGCACAAAAACTGCGCCGCCAACAGCAACAGGCCAACGCCCAAGGCACCGCCAGCACCCAGGATGGCGTGCGGATTGAAGTGGCCGCGAACGTTGCCTCCAGCGCCGAAGCCCAACTGGCCTTTGAGAACGGCGCCGATGGCGTCGGCCTGCTGCGCACTGAATTCCTCTTCGTCGACCGCCGCACTGCGCCCGACGAGCAAGAGCAACGTCAGGCCTATCAAGCCGTGCTGGACGCCATGGGCGACAAGTCCGTAATCATCCGCACCATCGATGTGGGCGGCGACAAGCAGCTCGACTACCTGCCGCTGCCGTTCGAGACCAATCCGGTGCTTGGCCTGCGGGGCATTCGCATGGCCCAGGTGCGCCCGGAACTGCTGGACCAGCAACTGCGCGCCCTCCTCCAGGTAAGCCCGTTGGAGCGTTGCCGGATCCTGCTGCCGATGGTCAGCGAAGTCGACGAACTGCTACAGATCCGCCAGCGCCTCGATGAGCTGTGCGCCGAGCTGGAACTGACCCAACGCCCGGAGCTGGGCGTGATGATCGAAGTGCCCGCCGCCGCGCTGATGGCCGAACAACTGGCCGAGCACGCGGACTTCTTGTCCATCGGCACCAACGACCTTTCCCAGTACACCCTGGCCATGGACCGCGACCACGCCGGCCTCGCCGCCCGGGTCGACGCCCTGCACCCGGCGCTGCTGCGGCTGATCGCCCAGACCTGCACCGGCGCCGCCAAACATGGCCGCTGGGTCGGTGTGTGCGGTGCGCTGGCGTCCGACCCGCTGGCCACGCCGGTGCTGATCGGCCTGGGCATCAGCGAGCTGTCCGTGAGCCCGCCGCAAATCGGAGAAATCAAGGACCGTGTCCGCCACCTGGACGCAGCCCAATGCCGGCAACTGAGCCAAAGCCTGCTTAACCTGAGCAGCGCCAACGCCGTTCGCCAAGCCTGTCAACACCACTGGCCGCTGAGCTGAAAACAACAAAAATAGGGAGACACGCCGTGTACCAATATTTTATCGAAGGGCTGCAACGCCTGGGCCGTGCGCTGATGCTGCCGATCGCGATTTTGCCGATCGCCGGCCTCCTGCTGCGACTGGGCGACACCGACTTGCTGAACATCGCGGTGATGCACGACGCCGGGCAGGCGATCTTCGCCAACCTGGCGCTGATCTTCGCCATCGGGATTGCCGTGGGTTTTGCCCGCGACAACAACGGCACGGCGGGCCTGGCAGGCGCCATTGGTTACCTGGTGATGGTCTCCACCCTCAAGGTGATGGACGCCAGCATCAACATGGGCATGCTCGCGGGCATCGCCAGCGGCTTGATGGCCGGCGCGCTGTATAACCGCTTCAAGGACATCAAGCTGCCGGAGTACCTGGCGTTCTTTGGGGGGCGACGGTTCGTGCCGATCGTCACCGGGTTTTCGGCAGTGGCGCTGGGGGTGATCTTTGGTTTGATCTGGCCACCGGTGCAGCAAGGCATCAACAGCTTCGGCGTGCTGCTGATGGAAAGCGGCAGCTTCGGTGCGTTCGTGTTCGGCGTGTTCAACCGCCTGCTGATCGTCACCGGCTTGCACCACATCCTCAACAACATGGCGTGGTTTGTATTCGGCACCTTTACCGACCCGACGACAGGCGCGGTGGTGACCGGCGACCTGACCCGCTACTTCGCAGGCGACCCGAAAGGCGGCCAGTTCATGACCGGCATGTTCCCGGTCATGCTGTTCGGCCTGCCCGCCGCCTGCCTGGCGATGTACCGCAATGCACTGCCGGAACGGCGCAAGATCATGGGCGGGATTTTCCTGTCGATGGCGCTGACCTCGTTCCTCACCGGCGTGACCGAACCGATCGAGTTCGCGTTCATGTTCCTCGCGCCGTTCCTGTACCTGGTGCATGCGCTGCTCACCGGGTTGTCGATGGCGATCACCAACATGCTCAACATCCACCTGGGCTTTACCTTCTCCGGTGGGTTTATTGACATGGTGCTGGGTTGGGGTAAATCCACCAACGGCTGGCTGGTGTTCCCGGTTGGGCTGGCGTACGCGGTGATCTACTACAGCGTGTTCAATTACTGCATTCGCCGGTTCAACTTGAAGACGCCGGGGCGTGAGGATATTCAGGTCGTACAGGCGGAGACCATGACCGATAACCAGCGGGCCGGGGCTTACATTCGGGCGCTGGGTGGTGCGGAGAATCTGCTGAGCGTGGGTGCCTGCACGACGCGCCTGCGGCTGGACATGGTGGATCGCAACAAGGCGGTGGATGCCGATTTGAAAGCGCTGGGCGCCATGGCTGTGGTTCGGCCGGGTAATGGCGGGAGCCTGCAGGTGGTGGTCGGGCCGATGGCGGACAGCATTGCCGATGAGATTCGGTTGGCGATGCCTTCGTATGTGGCGGCGCCTGCGGCGGTGGTTGCGCCTGTTGAGAGGAGCGTACCGGTGAATGTGCACGAGGCCGAGAAATGGCTGAGTGCGCTGGGCGGTCGGGCCAATGTGCTGCAACTGGACGCGGTGGCGATGACGCGCCTACGGGTGGAGTTGGGGGATGGTTCGGTGCTGTCCGAGTCCCAACTGACGGCACTGGGTTGCCAGGGCGTGAGTCAACTTGAGAGCGGTGTTTGGCACTTGCTGATTGGTGACAAGGCTTCTGGCTTGGGTGAGGCACTGGAACGGCTGGTCAGCGGCCGCGAAGCCGTAACCGGCGCCTAGCAAAATTGTGGTGAGCGAGCTTGCGTGTGGTGAGCGAGCTTGCTTGTGGTGAGCGGGCTTGCCCCGCGCTGGGCTGCGCAGCAGCCCCAATAAGAACGCCGCATTGTTTCAGACAGAACCCTGTGGCAGGTTTTAGGGCCGCTGCGCAGCCCAGCGCGGGGCAAGCCCGCTCACCACAGGGTTACTGCCTATAGGGAAGAAATGTTTCTAAACCGGATCCGCCTGTTCGGGTGGAGTTGGGGGATGGTTCGGTGCTGTCCGAGTCCCAACTGACGGCGCTGGGTTGCCAGGGCGTGAGTCAACTTGAGAGCGGTGTTTGGCACTTGCTGATTGGTGACAAGGCTTCGGGCTTGGGTGAGGCACTGGAACGGCTGGTCAGCGGCCGCGAAGCCGTAACCGGCGCCTAGCAAAATTGTGGTGAGCGAGCTTGCTTGTGGTGAGCGGGCTTGCCCCGCGCTGGGCTGCGCAGCAGCCCCAATAAGAACGCCGCATTTTTTCAGACAGAACCCTGTGGCAGGTTTTAGGGCCGCTGCGCAGCCCAGCGCGGGGCAAGCCCGCTCACCACAGGGTTACTGCCTATAGGGAAGAAATGTTTCTAAGCTGGGTCCGCCTGTTCAGGCAACTCATACAAGTCCAGCATCCGATCCACCATCATTTGAATCCCCTCCAGCACCCGACAAATCCCCAGCGCCACATCACGGTGGGAACCGTCGACTTCAAACGCCAGATGAACTGCCAGCGCTTGCACGGAGGCCAGATCCTGAGAGGCGTTGGCCAGCAATGCAGTCAAATATGGGAGCCGGGCTTGCCCGCGATGAGGCCCTCACAGCCAACAAAAAACCCGCTGACCAAACTGGCCCAGCGGGTTTCTTGTTTTGCAGCCGACGAATCAAAAATCCGCCAACCGCCACACTTCATACGCCGGTGTCTCGTACGGATGGCTCAGTTTCAACGCAGCCACCACAGCCACGATCAACTCATCCGCCACCACCAGCTCAACCTTCCATTCCTCAACCACTTCAACCTGGCCCACCTGCCCGATAAACGGCTGGCTGCCGTCCATCGCGCGGAATTGGCCCTGGCCCAGTACCTGCCAGGCGCAGTTGTCGTAGTGGCCGATGCGCCCGCCACCGGCTGCGAAGACGGCGGTTTTCACCGTCTCCACATGGCTGTCGGGCACAAAGAAGGCGAGCTTGTACACCGTCTTAGTTCACCCACACACGAGCGTTACGGAACATGCGCATCCACGCGCCGTCTTCGTTCCACTCTTCCGGGCGCCACGAGTTCTGCACGGCGCGGAACACACGCTCCGGGTGCGGCATCATGATGGTGACGCGACCGTCGCGGCTGGTGAGGCCGGTGATCCCGCGCGGCGAGCCGTTCGGGTTGGCCGGGTAGCCTTCGGTGACCTTGCCGTGGTTGTCGACGAAACGCAGGGCCACAGTACCGGACAGGTCGGCTTCCAGCAGTGCTTCTTCGCTGGAGAACTCGGCATGGCCTTCACCGTGGGCAATGGCGATCGGCATGCGCGAACCGGCCATGCCCTGCAGGAAGATCGAGTTGGATTCCTGCACCTGAACCATCGCTACACGGGCTTCGAACTGCTCGGAACGGTTACGCACGAAGTGCGGCCAGAACTCGCTGCCCGGGATCAGTTCGCTGAGGTTGGACATCATCTGGCAACCGTTGCACACACCCAGGGTGAAGCTGTCGTTACGCTCGAAGAAGCCCTGGAACGCGTCGCGGGCACGGCTGTTGAACAGGGCCGATTTGGCCCAGCCTTCACCGGCACCCAGCACGTCGCCGTAGGAGAAACCGCCGCAGGCAACCAGGCCTTTGAACTCATTGAGGTCAACGCGACCGGCGAGGATGTCGCTCATGTGCACGTCGATCGCATTGAAGCCGGCACGATCGAACGCTGCCGCCATTTCCACCTGACCGTTGACGCCCTGCTCACGCAATACGGCCACTTGTGGGCGGATGCCTTTCTTGATGTAAGGCGCGGCGATGTCCTGGTTGACGTCGAAGCTGAGCTTGGTGCTCAGGCCCGGGTTGTCTTCTTCCAGGATCACGTCGAATTCCTGCTCGGCGCAGTCGGCGTTGTCACGCAGGCGCTGGATCTGGTAGCTGGTCTCGGCCCACTGGCGTTGCAGCAGGCGGCGCTGGCCTTCAAACACGGTTTCGCCGTTGAAGACGATGTTGATTTCACCGTTGTTGATCGGCTGGCCCACTACGGCCACGCAGTCGCCCAGGCCAGCAGCGCTGAATTGTGCGAGTACGTCTGGCGTTGCGTCCTGGCGAACCTGGATCACGGCGCCCAGTTCTTCGTTGAACAGGATCGCGGCGATGTCGGCAGAGGTTTCCGCCAGGCCATCGAGGTTCAGGCTCAGGCCGCAGTGACCGGCGAAGGCCATTTCCACGGCGCTGGTCAGCAAACCACCGTCGGAACGGTCGTGGTACGCCAGCAGGTGACCGTCGGCGTTCAGGCCCTGGATCACCGCGAAGAAGGCTTTCAGGTCTTCGGCGTCGTCGACGTCCGGAGCCTGTTTGCCGAGCTTGCCGTGCACCTGGGCGAGGATCGAGGCGCCCATGCGGTTCTGGCCGCGACCGAGGTCGATCAGGATCAGGTCGGTGGTGCCCTTGTCCATGCGCAGTTGCGGGGTCAGGGTCTGGCGAATGTCGGTCACTGGCGCAAAGCCGGTAACGATCAGCGACAGCGGCGAGGTAACGCTCTTGTCCACGCCTTCATCGTTCCAGCGGGTGGCCATGGACATGGAGTCCTTGCCCACCGGAATGGTGATGCCCAGCTCAGGGCACAGCTCCATGCCGACTGCTTTCACGGTGTCGTACAGGCGCGCATCTTCACCCGGGTGGCCGGCAGCGGACATCCAGTTGGCCGACAGCTTGATGTCGGAGATCTTGGCGATGCGCGACGCGGCGATGTTGGTCAGGGTTTCGCCAATAGCCATGCGGCCCGACGCCGGAGCGTCCAGCAGGGCCAGCGGAGTACGCTCGCCCATGGCCATGGCTTCACCGGTGTAGACGTCGAAGCTGGTGGCGGTGACGGCAACGTCTGCCACCGGAACCTGCCACGGGCCGACCATTTGATCACGGGCAACCAGACCGGTAATGGTGCGGTCGCCGATGGTGATCAGGAAGCTTTTGCTGGCAACGGCCGGGTGGTGCAGGACGCGCTCCACGCAGTCGGCGATGGCCAGGGTGGACGGATCGAAATCGTCGCCCAGTTCGTTTTCACGCACGGCCGAACGGTGCATGCGTGGGGCCTTGCCCAGCAACACTTCCAGCGGCATGTCTACCGGGCTGTTGCCGAAGTGGCTGTCGGTGACCGTCAGTTGCGGCTCGGCAGTGGCTTCGCCGACCACGGCAAACGGGCAGCGCTCGCGTTCGCAGATCGCCTGGAAGCGTTCGAAGTCCGCAGGACCCACCGCCAACACATAGCGTTCCTGGGATTCGTTGCTCCAGATTTCGTGCGGGGCCATGCCCGGCTCGTCGTTTGGAATGTTGCGCAGTTCGAAGCGGCCGCCACGGTCGCCATCGTTGACCAGTTCCGGGAAGGCGTTGGACAAACCGCCCGCGCCCACGTCGTGGATGAAGCTGATCGGGTTCTTGTCACCCAACTGCCAGCAACGGTCGATGACTTCCTGGCAACGGCGTTCCATTTCAGGGTTTTCACGCTGTACGGACGCGAAGTCCAGGTCTGCCGAGCTGGTGCCGGTGGCCATGGAGGAAGCGGCGCCGCCGCCCAGGCCGATCAACATGGCCGGGCCGCCGAGGACGATCAGCTTGGAGCCGACCAGAATCTCGCCTTTCTGTACGTGTTCGGCGCGGATGTTGCCCATGCCGCCGGCCAACATGATCGGCTTGTGGTAACCGCGCACTTCATCGCCACGCGGGGTGGTGATGGATTGTTCGAAGGTACGGAAGTAACCGGTCAGGGCCGGACGCCCGAATTCGTTGTTGAATGCAGCGCCGCCCAGCGGGCCTTCGATCATGATGTCCAGCGCGGTGACGATGCGCTCAGGCTTGCCGTACGGCACTTCCCACGGCTGTTCGAAGCCCGGGATCTGCAGGTTGGATACGGTGAAGCCAGTGAGGCCGGCCTTTGGCTTGGCGCCACGACCGGTTGCACCTTCGTCGCGAATCTCGCCGCCGGAACCGGTGGCTGCGCCCGGGAACGGGGCAATCGCGGTCGGGTGGTTGTGAGTCTCGACTTTCATCAGGATGTGCACCGGCTCCTGCACCGCGCCGTACTGGCGGGTTTCAGGGTCCGGGAAGAAGCGACCAGCCACGCTGCCGACGATCACCGAGGCGTTGTCTTTATAAGCCGACAGAACGCCTTCGCTGTGCATCACGTAGGTGTTCTTGATCATGCCGAACAGGCTTTTTTCCTGGCTCTGGCCGTCGATGTCCCAACTGGCGTTGAAGATCTTGTGACGGCAGTGCTCGGAGTTCGCCTGGGCGAACATCATCAGTTCGATGTCGTGCGGGTTGCGCTTCAGGCCGATGAAGGCGTTGACCAGGTAGTCAATTTCGTCTTCGGCGAGGGCCAGGCCCAGTTCGGTGTTGGCGGTTTCCAGCGCGGCGCGACCGCCACCGAGCACGTCAATCGCGGTCAGCGGCTTGGGCTCGGCGTGGCTGAACAGACCGGCGGCCTGTTCCAACTGGCCCACGATGATCTGGGTCATGCGGTCGTGCAGGCTGCTGGCGATCAGCTCGGCCTCGGCGTCGCTGAACTGGCCTGCTACATAGAAGGCGATCCCGCGTTCCAGGCGCTGGATTTTTTCCAGGCCGCAGTTGCGGGCGATGTCGCTGGCCTTGCTCGACCAGGGCGAGATGGTGCCGAACCGTGGCAGGACCAGGAACAAGCGGCCGTTAGGCTCTTGAACAGGAACGCTGGGACCGTACTTCAGAAGGCGCGCCAGCACTTGCTGTTCGTCGGCGGTCAAAACGCCGTTAACGTCGGCGAAGTGAGCAAATTCAGCATACAAGCCACTGACAGAAGGTACCTTCTGGCTCAGTTGCTCAAGGAGTTTGCTGTGGCGAAAGGCAGAAAGGGCAGGAGCGCCGCGCAGGATCAACATCTTCGGGACAGCCTCGGGAAGGGGGTGTGCTTTGAGGCCGTGCATTCTAGCGTAAACCGTCGCCAACGGCACCCGAAACGGCACCAGTGGCCGCAGCCGGACGTCAGTTGGCATAAATCGCACGATATCAGATGGCCATACCCGCTGTTCTGGGCAGTTATTTTAACCGTCACAATCGGCTGCCAGGCCCCGTTTCTGCGGGCTGCAGCCAAGGTTTACGGGCGCTAGCAGACAAGTGCCCCGCTGTCGAGATATGGCGCCGAGGGTCCTTTGCGTATACTGCGCAGATGTTCTCCCCTACTGCTTTACGCCCGCGAGGCGCCAAATGGCTCCTCGTCACCGGACTCTTCCTGCTGCTCAGCGCCTGTGTGGATAAACCCAACACGCTCGAGCGAATCAAGGAGGATGGCGTATTGCGGGTGGTCACCCGAAACAGCCCGGCCACGTATTTCCAGGACCGAAACGGTGAAACCGGTTTCGAATACGAACTGGTCAAGCGCTTTGCCGACGACCTGGGTGTAAAGCTGGAGATCCAGACCGCCGACAACCTTGACGACCTGTTTTCCCAGATCGGCAAACCCAACGGCCCGGTCCTGGCCGCCGCCGGCCTGGTGAGCAGCGAGCAGCGCCGCCAAGAGGTGCGCTTCTCCCATCCGTACCTGGAAGTCACCCCGCAGATCATCTACCGCAACGGCCAGTCCCGCCCCACCACCGCGGCAGACCTGGTGGGCAAGAAGATCATGGTGCTCAAGGGCAGCACCCACGCCGAGCAACTGGCAGCGCTGAAAAAACAGTTTCCCGGGATTGAATACGAAGAGTCCGACGCCGTTGAGGTGGTCGACCTGCTGCGCATGGTGGACGAAGGCCAGATCGACCTGACCCTCGTCGACTCCAACGAAGTGGCGATGAACCAAGTGTACTTCCCCAACGTGCGGGTGGCCTTTGACCTCGGCGACGCCAGTAACCAGGCCTGGGCCGTGGCGGCGGGCGATGACAACAGCCTGCTCAACGAGGTCAACAACTACCTCGACAAGGTTGAAAAGAACGGCACCCTGCAACGCTTGAAAGACCGTTATTACGGGCACGTCGATGTACTCGGCTATGTCGGCGCCTACACCTTTGCCCAGCATCTGCAGCAGCGCCTGCCCAAATACGAGAAACACTTCCGGGCCTACGCCAAGGAAGAAAAGGTCGACTGGCGCCTGTTGGCGGCCATCGGTTATCAGGAATCACTGTGGCAGCCGGCGGTCACCTCCAAGACCGGCGTGCGCGGCCTGATGATGCTGACCCAGAACACCGCGCAGGCCATGGGCGTGTCCAACCGCCTGGACGCCAAGCAAAGCATCATGGGCGGCGCCAAGTACCTGGCCAAGATCAAGGATGAGCTGGACGACAAGATTGCCGAGCCGGATCGCACCTGGTTTGCCCTGGCGGCGTACAACGTCGGCACCGGCCACCTGGATGACGCACGCATCCTGGCGAAGAAAGAAGGCCTGAACCCGAACAAGTGGCTGGACGTGAAGAAGATGCTGCCGCGCCTGGCGCAGAAGCAGTGGTACAGCAAGACGCGTTATGGCTATGCCCGCGGCGGTGAGCCGGTGCACTTTGTGGCGAACATCCGGCGCTACTACGACATCCTGACGTGGGTGACGCAGCCGCAGCTGGAAGGCAATCAGGTGGTGGAAGGCAACCTGCATGTGCCGGGCGTGGACAAGACCAAGCCGACGGAAGAAACCCCGCAGCTGTAACTCACTCCGTATGGAGCCGAGCTTTTGTGGCGAGGGGGCTTGTCCCCCGTTGGGTTGCGAAGCAGCCCCAAAAAGCCGGAGCGCTGCGCACTCCAACGGGGGACAAGCCCCCTCGCCACAGACAAGCTCCTCACCACAAAAGTAATCTCCCCACCTGATTTGATCTTTAAAGGCCGGTAATCAGGTGCACCACCCCACCCGCCAACACCATCACACCCGGCACACCCGCCGCCTTCAACGCCTTCTCATCCAGCCGCCCCGCCTCCTTCAACTGCACCCGCACCCGGGTCAGTGCCACCCGTTGCTGCGACTTGAGATTCTCCGCGCCGCCCAGCGCATTCAACACCCCCGGTGCCAATAGTGATTCGCTCACCGGAGCCGCCTGCGGCGTCTCAAGAATCAAATCCGGGGTCAGGGCCTTCCAGAACGCCCGCTGAAATTTCTCGAACATGTCAGTTCTCCACAACCAATGAGGTTTCAACGGTAGCCGCGTGATACAGGCGCAACGCTTCGCGCACCTGTGACGCTTCTTCCAGGCCCAGCACCTGGCGGGCGATGGATTGGCAGTCCGTCAGGTCCAGCTCGCGCACAGTGGCCTTGATGCTCGGGATCAGCGGCACGCTGACCGACAACTCATCCACCCCCAGCCCGATCAACACCGGCACCGCCAGCGCTTCAGACGCCAGGGCGCCGCACACCCCCACCCACTTGCCATGGGCATGGGCGGCCTTGACGGTGGTGGCGATCAGACGCAGCACTGCCGGGTGGAAGCTGTCGGCCTGGCTGGCGAGGCGCGGGTGATCGCGGTCCATGGCCAGGGTGTATTGGGTCAGGTCGTTGGTGCCGATAGAGAAGAAATCCACCTCCGGCGCAAACACATCCGCCATCAGCGCCGCCGACGGCACTTCTATCATGATTCCCAGCTTCGGCAATTCCGTCAGCCCCAGGGCCAGCGCTTCCTCTTCAAGAATCTGCCGCGCCAGGCGCAGTTCCGAGAGCAGGCTGACCATCGGCAACATGATGTGCAGACGGGCGAAACCGGCACTGGCGAGAATCGCGCGGAACTGTTCACGCAGCAGTTCCGGGCGCTCCAGGCACAGGCGAATTCCACGCAGGCCCAGGAACGGATTGGTCTCTGCGTCCATCGGCACATAGGCCAGCGGCTTGTCGCCACCGACGTCCAGGGTGCGCACCACCAGATTGCGCTCGGGGCCCAACGCACGGGCAATGGCGCTGTAGGTGCCCGCCTGTTCTTCGGGACTCGGTGCGCGGTTGCGGTCCAGGTAGAGGAATTCGGAACGCAGCAAACCGACGCCTTCTCCGCCCAGGGACAACGCTTGTTCCACTTCTTGCAGGGACGCGACGTTGGCCGTCACCTCGACGTGATGACCGTCGCGGGTGGTGGCGGGCAATGACGCCTGCTCCACTTCGCGCTGGCGGCGCAGTACGTGTTGTTGGCGGGTGGCTTGCAGTTGCTCGATCTCGGCCAGGTTCGGCTCCAGGTGCAACTCGCCCTTGTCGGCATCCAGCAGCACTTGCTTGCCGTTGGCCAGGTCCAGCACCTGCACGGGCACGCCGCAGATCGCCGGCAAGCCCAGGGCACGGGCCAGGATCGCAACGTGGCTGGTAGCACCGCCGCCCACCGTGACGAAGCCCAACACCTTGCGCGTATCGAGGCTGGCGGTTTGCGAAGGGGTGAGTTGTTCGGCAATCAGGATCGCCTGCTCCGGCAAGTCCCAGGCGCTGTCCTTGATCCCGAGGATCAGCTTCAGCACCCGTTGGCCGACGTCGGCCAGGTCCGCCGCGCGCTCGGCGAGCAAGGCGTTGCCCAAGCCCTGGAACAGCGTGGCGGTGGCGACGGTCGCACTGTTCCAGGCAAACGCTGCACTCTTGCCCTGAGCCAGTGATTCATGGGCCTGTTCCAGCAACGTCGGGTCTTCCAGCAACTCTTGATGAGCGCGGAAAATCTCCGCCTGGGCACCGCCGACCGCCGTGGCCTGCAAGGCTTGCAGTGCCTCGGTCGCTTCGCGCAGGCCACGTTCCAGCGTCGCACGCTCGACCGCTTCACCGGCACCGGCTTCAGTGATATTCAGATCCGGCTCGGCCACCTGAACCACCTGGCCGAACGCCGAACCCGGCGAAGCACACACACCGCGCAGCAGGCTTGCCGATGACACCGGCGCCGCCGGCTCAACGTCCTCGACCTGCACCGCCACCGTCTCTCCGCAGCCGTCTGCCAGCAAGGCAACCAGGGCCGTGATCGCCGCCTCGGCATCGTCGCCCGCCGCACTCACCTGCACGGTATCGCCCTGCACGGTTTGCAACGCCATGATCGCCACCAGGGACTTGGCGTTGGCGCTCTGGGTTTGCTTGTGCAGGTAAATGCTCGCATTGAAACCCTTGGCTGCCTGGGCAAACACCGCCGCCGGGCGAGCGTGCAGGCCGTTGGCATTGGGCAACGTCAGCGGCTTGGAAAACAGTGCCTCGCCCTGCTCTTCCTCGACCTCGGCCGCGCCCGCCTCAGGCGTTACCCGCAGCAACGGTTGCCCCACGTCCACCAGGCCCTGCTCCGGGGTCAGCAGCTTGAAGGGCTCGCCACTGACCACCAGCATCAGGGTCAGCAAACTACGGGCGTTGAGCGCCACGTAGTCGGCATCGAATTCGATCAGCGGCTGCCCGGCGTCCACCCGCTGGCCTTCCTCGACCAATCGGGTGAACCCCTGGCCCGCCAGATTCACGGTGTCCAGGCCAATGTGCATCAGCACCTGGACGCCGTTGTCATCGGTGACGCTCACCGCATGACCACTGTCCTGGATATTGCTGATCACCCCGGCCAGCGGCGCGCAGAGGGTCTGCGAGGTCGGATCGATGCACAGGCCATCGCCGATCAGGCGACTGGAGAACACCGGATCAGGCACTTGGTCCAGGGCGAGCAGCACCCCGGACAATGGCGCCAGCAATTCCAGGGATTGGGTTGTGGTCATGACTTCACCTGCTGTTTTGTTCTGTAAAAAACACCTGTAGGAGCCGGCTTGCCGGCGATGAGGTCGGTCGATAGTGCGATGATTTCAAGGACGCCATCGCAGGCAAGCCGGGCTCCTACAGGGATTGTGTTATTTCCACCAATATTCGACTTGCACACCAAAGTTGGAACCATGCAACGCCGAGCCGTAGCTGCCGGTGTCGGACAACGCCGAACCTGCCGCCAGTTCATTGGCTGCACGCTTGGCCGCTTCGTTCCAGGTCGCGTAGGTGTAATACAAGCGCACTTCCGGCCGCGCCCAGAAATCCGGGCCTTTGGGCGACCAGGTCGGGGCAAAGGTAAATTTGCTCAGCTTGCGCGTGCCACCGGTGGCCTCGACCTGATCATGACCGAGTTCGGTGACCAGCTTGAATTGTTCAGAGATCGCATAGGCCGGGCGTACGCCCACCGACATCCAGGTTTGATCCTGGCTGCCCGGCCGAATGTCTTTCTGGTACACGGCCTCGATCTGCCCGCCAAAACGCGGGGTCACTTGCCAATCGAAGAACTCCACCGCGCGGTAGCTCTTGCTGCTTTTATCGAGGAGCGTATCGCCGGTGTAGCCGAGGCCGGTGCCGGGGCCTTCACCGTACTGCAAGGCGAACTTGTTGCGCCCGCCGAGGAAGGGTTTCTGCACGTGCTGGGCGGTAATGGCCCAGCCGCTGTTGGTGTCGCGGCCACCGGCTTTTTCGATGTAGCTCAGGCCCAGCTCCAGCTCGCCGCCGGGGTTGGTCTTGAAGCCCGCCACGTTGAAGTCGTGCCGGGTGGCGTATTCCTTCTGGTACAGGTTGTCCTTGCGGGAAAGCGCATAGCTGTATTTCAGGTCGCCGATTTTCACGTCCTCGATACCGCCGCCCGTGGCGCTCTGGTTCCAGTAGTAGAAGTCGGAGATATGGATGTCGTTTCGTTTGTAGTAACGCCGGCCGGCCCACAGCGAACCGCCGTTGAGGCTGGGCAGGTTCGACCACTGTGCATACATCTGCGGCATGCGCGCCGAGCCGTTGTCTTCACCCTGGAACTTCAGCGCCCGGTCGTACTTGTTGTACAGCGAGGCCATGGCGTCGACGCTGAATACCGAACCGTCGTCGAGGGTCAGCAGGTCCTGGCGCAACTCGAGTTCGGCGTACTGCTCGCATTCGTTGCCCAGGCGGTACTTCGATTGTGCACCCGGCAACTGGAAGCACTGCTGCTTGCCGCTGCCGGTTGAAGTCCCCGCACCGCTACGCAAATACCCGGCAAATTCCAATGCCTGGGCGGCCATCGGCAACGTCAGACAGGATGCAACGAGGCCCAGCTTTATTGTTGTTTTCATGAAGCACTCCGATATTTTTATTATGTTTTTTTAAAGCCCCCCCGGCGCTCCCACACCGGGGGTAAAGCGGGGTTCTCAGTCCTTGAGGTGCAGCACAAACGATTCATACGGGCGCAACGAGACCTGGCTCGAACGCGGTGGGCAGTCGTCGTAGTTGCTGATCAGCAGGCGTTGCTCGTGCGCCTCAGTCAGCAGGCCATCGGGCAATTCGATTTCGCATGGCGTGCCGTAAAAGTTGTTCAGCACCAGCAGGCGCTCGCCCTGCCCCTCCCGCAGATACGCCCAAACCTGGGTGTGCTGTGGCAGCAGTTGGCGGTAAACGCCTTCCTGAATCAGCGGCTCGTGACGACGCAGTTCGATCAGGGCGCGGTAGTGATGCAGCACCGATTGCGGGTCATCCAGCTGGCTTTGCACGTTGATCTGCGCCGCGTTGGCCGGGATGCCGATCCACGGTTCACCGCTGCTGAAGCCGGCATTTTTATCGGCATTCCATTGCATCGGCGTGCGCCCGTTGTCGCGGGATTTCTGCATGATCGCCGCCATGCTCGACGCCTCGGACTCACCAGCCTCGCGCTTGAGCCGGTAGATGTTCAGGGTCTCGACATCCCGGTATTGGTCGATGGTGTCGAAGCCCGGATTGGTCATGCCCAGCTCTTCGCCCTGGTACACAAACGGCGTGCCCTGGAGGAAGTGCAGCGCCGTGGCGAGCATCTTCGCCGAGACCACACGGTGCTCGCCGTCATCCCCAAAACGCGAGACCACCCGCGGCTGGTCGTGGTTACACCAGAACAGCGCATTCCAGCCGCCACCGGCCTGCATGCCGAGTTGCCAGTCAGACAAAATCTGCTTGAGTTGCAGGAAGTCGAAGTCGGCCGCGACCCACTTTTGCAGGTTCGGGTAATCGACTTTCAGGTGGTGAAAGTTGAAGGTCATCGACAGCTCTTTCGACTGCGGATTCGAATAACGAATGCAGTGTTCAAGGCTGGTGGACGACATCTCGCCGACGTTGATCAGGTCATGCCCCTCGAACACTTCGCGGTGCATTTCCTGCAGGTACTCATGCACGTTCGGGCCGTCGGTGTAGAAGCGCCGACCGTCGGTGTTGTCTTCCGGGAAATCCGCCGGCTTGGAGATCAGGTTGATCACGTCCAGGCGGAAGCCGCCCACGCCTTTGTCGCGCCAGAAGCGCATCAACTTGAACACTTCGGCGCGCACTTTGGGGTTGTCCCAATTCAGGTCGGCCTGGGTGTGGTCGAACAGGTGCAGAAAGTACTGGCCGGTTTGCGCCTCGTACTCCCAGGCCGAACCGCCGAACTTGGACTCCCAGTTGTTGGGTTGGTCGCGCCAGATGTAGAAGTCGCGGTACGGGTTATCAAGGCTGCTGCGCGCCTGCTGGAACCACTCGTGCTCGATGGAGGTGTGGTTGACCACGATGTCGAGCATCAGCGTGATGCCGCGCTTGGCCGCTTCGCTGATCAGCAGGTCGCAATCGGCCATGGTCCCGTAGCTGGGGTCGATGGCGTAGTAGTCACTGATGTCATAGCCGTTATCGCGCTGAGGCGAACGCAGGAACGGGGTGATCCACAGGCAGTCGACGCCCA
This sequence comes from Pseudomonas sp. ADAK13, assembly GCF_012935715.1. NCBI lineage: Bacteria > Pseudomonadati > Pseudomonadota > Gammaproteobacteria > Pseudomonadales > Pseudomonadaceae > Pseudomonas > Pseudomonas sp. ADAK13. The sequence goes on along the minus strand of NZ_CP052860.1, from coordinate 3,400,222 downwards.
GCCACTTCAGGTAATCGAGCTTGTCCACGATGCCCAGCAGGTCACCGGTGGCGTTACCCGCGTGGCTGTGGAAGCTTTTGGGGTAGATCTGGTAGATCACCGAGTGTTGCCAGTCTTGCATGGTGGTTTCCTTCAATTTGAAATGCGATCAACTGTGGGAGCTGGCTTGCCTGCGATGGCGCCAGATCAGGCGACCCTGTATCCAGGCCGCACGATCTTCATGCTCAGCGCACAGGTCAAAACAAACGGCACGACAATCGCGACGGCCATGCCGATGACAAAGCTTGGGATGTACTGCGGGATGATCGAGATGAACCCGGGCAAGCCACCGACGCCAATGGCCGAGGCCTGGACCTTGTTCAGCGACAGGAAAATGCTGCCCAGGGCCGAGCCGGTCAGGGCGGCGTAGAACGGAAACTTGAAGCGCAGGTTGACCCCGAACATCGCCGGTTCAGTGATGCCGAAGTAGGCGGAAATCGCCGAAGTGGACGCCATGCTTTTGTCCCGCGCATTGCGGCTCATGTAGAACACACCGAGCGCCGCGCTGCCCTGGGCCAGGTTGGACATGACGATCATCGGCCAGATAAAGGTGCCGCCCTGGGTGGAGATCAGTTGCAGGTCCACCGCGAGGAACATGTGGTGCATACCGGTGATCACCAATGGCGCATACAGCAGTCCGAAAATCGCGCCGCCGACCATGGGCGCCAGGTCAAACAGGGTGACCACGCCTTCGGTGATCAGGATGCCGAGGTGACGGGTCACCGGGCCGATGATCGCCAGCGCCAGCACGCCGGTGACGACGATGGTGGTGATCGGCACCACCAGCAATTGAATCGCATTCGGCACCCGCGCCCGCAGCCATTTTTCAATCACGCTCATCACGTAGGCGGCCAGCAGGATCGGCAGGATTTGCCCCTGGTAGCCGACCTTCTCGATCTTGAACCAGCCGAAAATATCGAAGTACGGCAGGCTCTGGCCGTCGAGGCCGGCGACGGCCTTGCCGTAGTTCCAGGCGTTGAGCAAATCGGGGTGCACCAGCATCAGGCCGAGGACGATGCCGAGGATTTCACTGCCACCAAACCGCTTGGCCGCCGACCAGCCCACCAGCGCCGGCAGGAACACAAACGAGGTGTTGGCCATCAGATTGATCAGGCTCCACACACCATCCAGGTTCGGATAGGCATCGAGCAGTGTCTTGCCCTCGATGAACATGCCCTTGGCGCCCATCAGGTTGTTCACCCCCATGAGCAAACCGGCAATGATCAGCGCCGGCAGAATCGGCATGAACACGTCGGAGAACACCCGCACCAGGCGCTGCATGGGGTTTATTTTTTCGACGCTTTTCTGTTTCACGTCCGCGATGGTCGACGCGGCGAGGCCGGTCTGTTCGCGCAGGGCAGCGTAGACCTTTTCCACTTCGCCGGGGCCGATCACGATCTGGAACAGGCCGCCGGTGAAGAACGAGCCCTTGACCAGGTCGACCTGGTTCAACTCGCCGCTGTTGGCCAGGCTCGGGTCCTTGAGGGCCAGGCGCAGACGCGTCACGCAGTGGGCAGCTTGCTCAAGGTTGTCGCTGCCACCGAGGTTCTCGAGAATCTCGCGGGCAATATTCGGATAGTCGTGGCTCATGCTTGGTATCCACTTGGTTTTTTTTATTGGGGGCGGTCAGAGGCAGCACGCCGAGGGCAAAAGTACTCGTCTGTACGAGTTAAAGCAACAACTCGTCTGTACGAGTTTAAAATTGCTTGTTCCCTGTAGGAGCGAGCTTGCTCGCGAAGAACCTGAGAGCACCGCGTAACATCAGGAGGCCAACGTGATCGTTAACGACCTTCGCGAGCACGCTCGCTCCTACAGAAGGCACGAATATCCAAGGGTCGAATGGACAAACCTTACCTCTGCCACTAAGGTTCGTGCCTTGAATGCAATCGCGGCACAGAGCCCTCCTCCATGAGCAAATACAACCAGATCTATACCGATCTGCTTGCCAGCATCACCACCGAACGCCTGCAACGCGGCACGCGCCTGCCCTCCGAAACAGAACTGATGGACGCCTACCAGGCCAGCCGTGGCACGGTGCGCCGGGCAATCGAGCAATTGCAGGAGCGCGGCTTCGCGCAAAAGATCCATGGCAAGGGCACCTTCGTGCTCTCACCCAACCCCATCGAGTTCCAACTGGGCGGGATTGTCAGCTTTCGCGAAACCCATGCCGCGCTGGGAGACGATGTCAGCACCGAAGTGGTGGAGTTCAGCCAGTTCCCGCTGGAAGGCTCGCTGCTGCAACATATCGAAGCCGAAGCCGGCAGCCTGATTACCCGAGTCAAACGGGTACGGCGCATCGCGGGCAAACGGGTGATCCTCGACATCAACCACTTCGTCGCCGACCTGATTCCGGGGCTCGATCGAGAGATTGCCGAGCAGTCGATCTATGCGTTTATCGAGCAGACGCTGCAGCTGCAGATCAGCTATGCCCAGCGCACCATCGAAGCGCTGCCCCGGGGCAAGGACGATCAACTGCACCTGGACCTGGATGGGCAAAGCCATGTGATCGTGGTGAGCAACCAGACGTTTTTGCAGGATGGACGGCAGTTCGAGTACACCGAGTCGCGGCATACGCTGGATAAGTTTTACTTTTCGGATATTGCGCGGCGGTAAACAAACGCCGGAAACACAAAACCCCGGCACTAGGCCGGGGTTTTGTTATTCAGCGCTCACCTGCTACCGCAGGATCATTCCCACTCAATCGTCGCCGGCGGCTTGCTCGACACGTCGTACGTCACGCGCGAAATACCTTCGATCTCATTGATGATACGACCGCTGACGGTTTCCAGCAGTTCGTACGGCAGGTGTGCCCAACGGGCGGTCATGAAATCGATGGTTTCCACCGCACGCAAGGCAACAACCCAGGCGTAACGACGGCCATCGCCTACAACACCCACCGACTTGACTGGCTGGAACACCACGAACGCCTGGCTGACTTTGTGGTACCAGTCGGCCTTGCGCAGTTCTTCGATGAAGATGTGGTCGGCGCGACGCAGCAGGTCGGCGTATTCCTTCTTCACTTCACCGAGGATCCGCACGCCCAGGCCCGGGCCCGGGAATGGGTGGCGGTAGACCATGTCGTACGGCAGACCAAGTTCCAGGCCCAGGCGACGCACTTCATCCTTGAACAGTTCGCGCAGCGGTTCTACCAGCTTGAGGTTCATTTCCTCAGGCAGGCCACCCACGTTGTGGTGGGACTTGATCACGTGGGCCTTGCCGCTCTTGGCGCCAGCCGACTCGATCACGTCCGGGTAGATGGTGCCCTGGGCGAGGTACTTGATGTTGTCCAGTTTGTTGGACTGGGCATCGAATACGTCGATGAAGGTGCGGCCGATGATCTTGCGCTTCTTCTCCGGGTCGGACTCGCCGGCCAGGTTGTTCAGGAACTGGTCTTCAGCGTTGGCGCGGATCACCTTGACGCCCATGTTCTCGGCGAACATGGCCATCACTTGCTCGCCTTCGTGCAGGCGCAGCAGGCCGTTGTCGACGAAGACGCAGGTCAGTTGGTCGCCGATGGCCTTGTGCAGCAGGGCCGCGACCACGGAGGAGTCAACGCCACCGGACAGGCCCAGCAGGACGTTGTCGGTGCCGACCTGGGCACGTACGTTGGCGATGGCGTCTTCAGCGATCTTCGACGGGGTCCACAGGGCTTCGCACTGGCAGATGTCGAGGATGAAGCGCGACAGGATGCGACCGCCTTGCTTGGTGTGGGTCACTTCCGGGTGGAACTGCACGCCGTAGTAGCCGCGCTCGTCGTTGAACATGCCGGCAATCGGGCAGCTCGGGGTGCTGGCCAGGATGTGGAAGTCTTCCGGCATCTTGGTGACTTTGTCACCGTGGCTCATCCATACGTCGAGGCCGAACAGGCCGTCGGCGTCGATGTGGTCTTCGATGCCGTCCAGCAGGCGGCTCTTGCCGACCACGTCGACACGGGCGTAACCGAATTCACGCAGCTCGGAACCTTCAACCTTGCCGCCCAGTTGCTCGGCCATGGTCTGCATGCCGTAGCAGATACCGAAGACCGGCACGCCCAGGTCAAACACTGCCTGCGGGCAACGCGGGCTGTTGGCTTCGTGCACGGACTCGGGGCCGCCGGCGAGAATGACGCCTTTTGGAGCGAATTCGCGAATCGCTTCGTCGTCCATGTCGAACGGATGCAGTTCGCAGTACACGCCGATTTCACGCACGCGGCGGGCGATCAGCTGGGTGTACTGGGAACCGAAGTCGAGGATCAGGATGCGGTGGGCGTGAATGTCGAGGGCCATGGAGTCAGTCTCGTCTATGTAATTCAGAAACAACTCGGGGCTGAAGAACAGCCCCGGTTACTTAACGTTTTGCTGGAAGCATCAACCTACGCGGTAGTTTGGCGCTTCCTTGGTGATCTGTACGTCGTGGACGTGGGACTCGGCCATGCCGGCACCGGTGATCCGCACGAACTCAGGCTTGGTGCGCATTTCTTCGATGTCGGCGCTGCCGGTGTAGCCCATCGAGGAACGCAGGCCGCCCATCAGTTGATGGATGATGGCGCTCAGGGTGCCCTTGTACGGAACACGCCCTTCAATGCCTTCCGGTACCAGCTTCTCGGCGCCCGCGGAGGAGTCCTGGAAGTAACGGTCGGAAGAACCTTGAGCCTGGGACATGGCGCCCAGGGAACCCATGCCACGGTAAGCCTTGTACGAACGCCCCTGGAACAGTTCGATCTCGCCTGGCGCTTCTTCAGTACCGGCGAACATCGAGCCCATCATCACGCAGGAAGCACCGGCCACGATGGCCTTGGACAGGTCACCCGAGAAACGGATGCCGCCGTCGGCGATCAACGGTACGCCAGTGCCTTCAAGGGCCGCGGCGACGTTGGCGATGGCGCTGATTTGCGGCACGCCTACACCGGCAACGATACGGGTGGTGCAGATCGAGCCAGGGCCGATACCGACCTTGACCGCATCTGCGCCCGCGGCAACCAGGGCCTTGGCGGCAGCGCCGGTGGCAATGTTGCCGCCGATCACTTGCACTTCAGGGAAATTCTCTTTGACCCAACGCACGCGGTCGATCACACCTTTGGAGTGACCGTGGGCAGTGTCGACCACCACCACGTCAACGCCGGCCGCTACCAGAGCCGAGACGCGCTCGCCGGTGTCCTTGCCGGTGCCGACCGCAGCGCCAACGCGCAGGCGACCTTGGTCGTCCTTGCTCGCCAGCGGGTAAGCCTTGGCTTTTTCGATGTCGTTGACGGTCATCATGCCCTTGAGGGCGAATTTGTCGTCGACGATCAGTACGCGTTCGATGCGGTGCTTGTGCAACAGCTCGCGAACGTCGTTCTTGTCGGCGCCTTCCTTGACAGTCACGAGGCGCTCTTTAGGCGTCATCACTTCACGGACGGTGACTTCAAGACGGTTCTCGAAACGCACGTCACGGGAAGTGACGATGCCGACCAGGTCGCCATCGTGCAGTACCGGAACGCCGGAGATGTTGTGCAGGCGGGTCAGGTCGAACAGGTCACGAACGGTGGCATCGGCCTCGATGGTGATCGGGTCCTTGACCACACCGGCTTCGTAACGCTTGACCTTGCGAACTTCGGCAGCTTGCTGCTCGATGGTCATGTTCTTGTGGATGATGCCGATGCCGCCTTCCTGAGCCATGGCGATTGCCAAACGGGCTTCGGTGACGGTGTCCATGGCAGCGGAAACCAGAGGAATATTCAGCTCGATGCCACGGGTTAGGCGGGTCTTGAGACTGACTTCGTTAGGAAGCACCTCGGAATAACCGGGCACTAGGAGAATGTCGTCGAATGTCAGAGCTTCTTGGCTGATACGCAGCATCGCGGGGGCTCCCGAGCGGGAAAATGGAAGCGCGCCATTATAGTCAGACACCCCCTCGGGTTCAATGTAAAACTCTGACAAACTTGGTAATACTGATAGAAGGATGATTCTTTCAGCACTGATCGCTCCCACGCGGGAGCGTGGGAGCGATCACATCGGGTTAAAGCTCGACTTTGACCCAACTCATCTTCTGGTCCAGCCAGTCGGCAAATTCGTCGATAAAACTCTGCTTGAACCCCGCCTCCGCCCAGTTATTGAAGATGAATCCCAGGTTGGAGAAGCCGCATTCCTGCAGGAACAGAAAGCCGTTGATGTCGTCTTCATGCCCACACAGCGGGCAGGTGAAGTTGTCGGTATGGCCGGGCATCCAGTCTTCCAGGCTTTCGAACAGGGCTTCGCCGACTTCCTTGAGGCACTCGGGGCAGCCGGCTTCTTCGAGGAAGCCCTTGGCCGGGGTGTAGATGCAGCGCTTGTAGATGATCTCCAGGCCGTTGATCGGCTCGTTGAACGGCAGTGCGTCGGGGTGCAGCACCACGGCGCGGGCACCGTCGGCCAGGGCGTAGCCCATGCGATTGCCGGTGCGCCCGCAGGTGGTGAGTTCTTCCTTGACGATGTTCTTGCGCACCAGCCAGCGCACGATCGCCCGGGCGCGGGGTTCGTGGACGGGCAAGGTGGAGATCTTGGGGACAAGGATGCTTTGGGAGTTCATGGTGCCTGGGTGTCCTGCGGTGTGGCTTCTGGCCTCATCACGGGCAAGCCCGGCTCCCACATTGGAATGCGATCAACTGTGGGAGCCGGGCTTGCCCGCGATGGTGCCCTAGAGCACGGCAGCTTAATCCCTGACACCCACAGGTCAAGTACTCAAGTACCGGGCAATCAAGGCAATGCCGCTGGCCAGCACCAGCCAGGTCACTAACCGCACGAACGCCTCTCGGGACATGCGCAGGGTCAGCCGCCGCCCCGCCCACAACCCGAGCGCCATGGCCGGCAACAGGCACACCGCCAACATCAACAAGGGTAGCTCGGCATACACGCCCGCGATCAAAAACAGGCTCAGGCGCACCACCGTGCTGCAACTGATCAACGCGCTTTGGGTCGCCCGCGCGCCCTCCTTGGGCAAGCGGCTGTTGAGGTAGATCGCATATAAAAAGCCGCCACTACCGAACAACGCCCCAAACAGCCCGCCGACAACCCCCATGGGAATCGCCCAACCCGCCGCCATCTGCGTGGGCTTGGCCTTCACCGCCAGGCTGTAGATCGCATAGGCGCTGATAAACAGCCCCATCAACAGCAGCAATAAATCAGAGTGCAGGTTAAGCAGGAAGATCACCCCAAGGGTGCAGCCAATTGCCATGCACGGCAGCAGCCGCAGCAATTCCGGTTTCACCACATCCCGTCGCGATTGCAGGAGGTTGCCGAAGGCGGCGACAAAGTCCAGCAGCACCAGCAGCGGGATAATTTTCGACAGCGGCATGAACAGAATCAGGATCGGCCCCGCCACCAGTGCGGTACCAAAACCCGCAATGCCGAACACGATATAGGCCAGGGCAATCGCCACGCCGATCACCAGCCAGTCCACACCGCCAAACGACCAGTGACTCAACAGTTCGACCGGGTTCATGAAGTATTCCTTATCGAAGATGGCCATCACTTTAGCCATTGGCGAGCGTTGCGACTAATATCTTCAAAGCCCGTCACTCATCTCGAAAAGGCATGACTTGTGATTTCCACCCGGCAGTTGCGTTACTTCGTCGAAATCGCCGACAGCGGCAGCTTCAGCGCGGCAGCCGAACGGCTGTTTGTGGCGCAATCCGCCCTGAGCCGGCAGATCAAGGAGCTGGAAAACCTGCTGCAAACGCCACTGTTTGAGCGCACCGCACGCCAGCCCAGGCTGACGGCTGCGGGTGAGGCGTTTTATCCACGGGCACGCAACCTGCTGGGCGAACTGCTCAAGGCCAGTGAAATGGCGACGCAGGTGGGCAATGGCCAACTCGGCACGTTGCGTATGAGCCATTCAAGCACGGTGCCGATGAGTGGCCGCCTGCTGCGGGGCATCGGTGCCTGGCTGGAACAGTGCCCGGGCGTGTCGATGGACATCGCCAAACTGTCCTCCGAAGCGCAGTTGGAGGAAATCGCCGACGGTCGGCTGGACGTCGGGATGTTGCGCCTGCCGGTGTTGCGCCAGCGCGAAGGCGTGCGCATCGTGCCTTTATACAGCGAGCGGTTGTTATTGGCGGTGCCGCCGAATCATCGGTTGGCCGGGCACACATCCGGTATCGATTTGGCGCAACTGAAAAACGAAGCGTTTATTTCGATCCCTCACCCCCAGCGCGGAGGGCTGAGTTACCTGTCAGCCGAGTTGTGCATGCGTGCGGGATTTTTTCCCAAGGCCGCCCGGGTAATGTCGCGCAAGACCACGCAATTGCAGCTGATTCAGGCCGGATTCGGAATCGCCCTGCTGCCGGAGTCGATGCAAGACATCGCACCGGCCAATATTCACTTTTTGCCCCTGGCCGATCCCGACTGCCAAAGCACCGTCGCCCTCGCCTGCCAGCAAACGCCGAGTGCGCTGGTGGAGCAGTTCTGTCAAACCCTGCACGAATGCCTATAAACTGCCACCCATGATTAAAGATCCCTTTGCCCGTCTGGGCCTGGACCGCGAAGTCCTGACTGTCAGCCAGCTCAACGGCCGCGCGCGGGTGTTGCTGGAAGACGTGTTCACCAATATCTGGGTTGAAGGCGAGATCTCCAACCTCGCCCGCCCGGCGTCCGGCCACGTGTATTTCACCCTCAAGGACAGCGGCGCCCAGGTGCGTTGCGCGCTGTTCCGGCAGAACGCCGCGCGGGTGCGCCAGGCGTTGAAAGACGGTCTGGCGGTAAAGGTACGGGGCAAGGTCTCGCTGTTTGAAGGCCGTGGCGACTATCAGTTGATTCTCGACACGGTGGAGCCGGCCGGTGATGGCGCGTTGCGCCTGGCCTTCGACGCGCTGAAGGAAAAACTCAGCGCCGAAGGTTTGTTCAGTGCCGAACGCAAGGTGCCGCTGCCCGCCCACCCAAGGCGCATCGGGATTATCAGCTCGCCTACCGGCGCGGTGATTCGCGACATCATCAGCGTATTCCGCCGCCGGGCGCCCAACGTCGAACTGACGTTGATCCCGACGGCCGTGCAAGGCCGTGAGGCCGTGGCGCAAATCGTCCGCGCCCTGAAGCTGGCCGATGCCCGCGGCTTTGACGCGTTGATCCTGGCGCGTGGCGGCGGCTCGCTGGAAGACCTCTGGTGTTTCAACGAAGAAGCCGTAGCGCGTGCGGTGGACGCCTGCGTGACGCCCATCGTCAGTGCAGTCGGCCACGAGACCGACGTGTCCATCAGTGACTTTGTCGCCGACGTGCGTGCGCCGACTCCTTCCGCCGCTGCCGAACTGTTAGCGCCGGACTCCAGTCACCTGACTCGCCAAGTAGAAAACCTGCACCGCCGCCTGGTGATGCTGATGCGCAACCGCCTGAGCCACGCCCGCCTGCGCCTGGAAGGCATGGCCCGTCGCCTGCGTCACCCGGGCGAACGCCTGCGCCAGCAAGCCCAGCGCCTTGACGACCTGGACATGCGCCTGCGCCGGGCCTTCGAGCGCAGCCTGAATACCCGTCGTGAACGCCTGATCCGCCTCGAAACCCGCCTCGCCGGCCAACACCCCGGCCGCCAACTGGCCCTGCTGCGCCAGCGCCTGGACAGCCTCGCCGAACGCCTGCCCCGCGCCATGCGCGAAGGCCTCAAGGCACGCCGCCTGCAACTGCAAAGCCAGGTGCAGACACTGCACGTGGTCAGCCCGCTGGCCACCCTCGGCCGCGGCTATAGCATCTTGCTCGACGAGCGCGGCCAGGCAATTCGCAACGCCGCACAAACCCATACCGGCCAGCGCCTCACAGCGCGCCTCGGTGAAGGCCAATTGCAGGTGCGGGTGGAAGACAACCACCTGACGCCCGTCACCCTCTCGTTACTGGATTGATTGATGCCACGTTTTTTAAGTGTGTTGATGTTGCTGTGCCTGACCTTCAATGCCCACGCCGACAGCTACATCACCCGGCTGCTGAACAAGCCGGTGCCCGGTGGCGTCGCGGTGATCGACCTCGGCACGTCCGCCACGGCGCCCAAGGCCACTTACCTGAACAGACCGGTGTTGGTGGTGAAGGAGCAGAACAACTGGCTGGCGATTGTCGGCATCCCGCTGACGGTCAAACCCGGCACCCAGCGCATCACCAGCGGCAGCCAGAACCTGCCGTTTATCGTGGGCTTCAAGAAATACCCCGAACAGCACATCACCTTGAAGAATAAAAGCCAGGTGAACCCCGACCCGGCGCAACTCAAACGCATCGAAGGCGAGTTGGCGGTCCAGCTCAAGGCGTACCGCAGCTTCAGCCCGAACACGCCGAGCAACCTGTTGCTGGACAAGCCGGTGAACGGGCCGTTGTCGAGTAAGTTCGGCGTACGACGTTTCTTTAATGGTGAGGAGCGTAATCCGCATTCGGGCCTGGACTTTGCCGTGGGCGCCGGTACGCCGATCAAGACCCCGGCGGCGGGCAAGGTGATTCTCACCGGTAACTACTTCTTCAACGGCAACACCGTGTTTGTCGACCATGGCCAAGGCTTTATCAGCATGTTCTGCCATATGTCGAAGATTGATGTGAGCGTGGGCCAGCAACTGGCACGCGGTGCCGTGGTGGGCAAGGTCGGTTCCACCGGCCGGGCGACCGGGCCACACATGCACTGGAACATCAGCCTGAACGATGCGCGGGTGGACCCGGCGATTTTTATCGGGGCGTTTCAGCCCTGAGTTCTGCGCTGCATCGACGCCGGTGCAGCGCAGTTTGCTTACATTTCCTGCAGGAACCAACCCACCGTGAATACTCACCTACCTGACGACTTACAAGGAGCGTAACAACATTCAAATACTTTGAGGTTTCCCTATGTTTGCTCTCGCTCAAACGTCGATGCAGCGTACCTCGATCCAGCCCCCGGCCCTACCTCCCGCCCTTCCAACACCCATCGTCAGCACCAGCCCACCTGGCCTGTTGCCCGACTCGCCAGGAATACCACCGGAGCAACGCTCAGCACTCGCAGACCATTTCAACGTGAGCGATCAGCAAGCCTTCATCACTCAACACGACTCACTCACGCACGCGATGCAACGGCTGCAGAGCCAGCAGCCGAACTTCAAGGATTTCCTGTTGCAGCAAGTGGCAACGATGCTTGCCGACCAACCCCATCTCAATCCAGCAGAGCTGACCTTCAGGCGCTGGATCAGACAGAGCGATGGCAGTATCAGAACGCTCTCTGAGCAACCTCTTCTGGAGGCACTGGATAAAAAGATTGCAGAACTGTCGAGCCAGCCTGGGAGGAACAATGACGAAGGCGCCGGCGTGCAGTCGGGCGTATTCAGCCAAGGCACAGCCAGCCAATCGCCGGCACTCATCGACACAACGCACTCGTTAAACACCATCGCCCAACGCATCACCACACAATATCCCGAGGCGTCACTCGCCTTCTGGACAACACCGCGCCCGTCGAAAACAAACCCGCCGGTACTGAAGGCGCCGCAGGACGAATTGTTGACCCTGCACAAGCGCCAACTGTCGACACTGGCGGCACTGCGCGCAAGCGACGGCACCCTGAGCCCGGCAGGCAAACAACTGATCGACGCCGCGCTGCAATACCCCACTCTCGCCGAACGGGAGAAAGTCTTTGCCGATGGCGCCCGTCCGGGTGTGTATCCGCTCACCCTGGATGACGGCACCGAGCGTGGTGCTTTACTCGCGGGCAGCTTTCTCATCACTCAGACTGACGGGTCCTTCGCCACTCCGCCAACCTGGCCTAAAGGCAGATCCCTGGCGCTCAATGATGCCAATGACCCGGTCGTACTCTATACACCCGGCGAGGGATTCGAAGAGTTCGCAACCCCCGCCCAGGCACGTGAGGCGTTGGCGCAACGCCTGGATCAAGGCGGAACAGGCGCCGAGCTGCTGTTGCAGACGCTACCGCTATCGTTGCAAAACCGGTCGAACCCACCCACCGGGGACGACCTGATGCTCAGCGCCGAGCCTCTGGCCGGGGATGTGCTGGCCGAAGCTTTGCCTGGGATGCTCAAGCGCCAGCAGGCCGAAATCAATACGGGCTTTGCCAATATATCCCCCCAATCCACCACGCCATTACACCAAGCCATTGATGAGGCTGCCGACTGGTCATACCTGCTTGATGGCAGCAATGCCATGCAGGCACGCAACCAGAAACTGGCCGACAAACTGCAACCCGAATGGCTGAAAAACTTGCAGCCGGTTCACGACGAACTGTTCAAAAAGTTGGAACATGCCGAGGAAAAAAGCCAGGACAGGTTGACTCCACTGCTGGAAAGCATTCCCTCATTGACCGAGTTTTCCCGGGACAAGATGAATGAGGCGATCAGAAAACTGTACCCAACCGCTCAGGTGAATGCTGACCAATTGAGGGTTCAGGTGCAAAGCAAAACCAGCACTCATACAGGCCGTCCCAGCGGTCACGAGTCACGCTCAGTAAACAACGCGCAGCTATCACTGACTGACCTGGGGTTGAAGAACCCTACTGAGTTTCCAGCCGGCGAGAGCGCAACCCATACCCAGATCACCTTCACGCTGCCCTTGAACGATACCCAAGGCAAACCGATTCTGGACGCTGCCGGCAAACCGGTGGTTCTGGGCACAGACCAGCTCAAAACACTGGTCAATACCGCCGATGTCGGTGGCGAATACACCAAGCTGCTCAACCAACGGCTGGCCACAGATGCAGACTCAGGGCCTGCGGGCGTGATACGCAACACCTGGAAAGCCACCCTGGCCGACGTGATGGAAAAAGAGGCTTTTCTCGCAGACCTCAACCCCGATGCCTATACCGCCAACGCCACCACCGAGACCACTACCAAACGTGGCGCACAGTGGGTTCGCGCGGTACTTGATCATCCCGAGCCGGCAAACCGCCCCACGGTGGATGGAAAAGCCATCATCACCAACACGCTCGTCCAACATGGCTTAACGGTGCAAGGCGTCATGGTCATCAGCAACCAGATCGACGCTTCGCTGGTGTTGTACACCCCGAACGCGCCTGACGGCGTGGCCTTTCGAGAGGTGGCGGACCAGAATGCACTGAGCACCTTGCTCGAAAAGCCACAATGGAAACTCTACACCGCAGGCCGGAAGTCGCCAGTCGAGCAGAGCGACATCGATAAATACACACAAAAAATAAAATCGAATCCGCTCAACCTGCTGACTAACCCTTTGTCCTCCCTGGAGCTCTTGCTCGGCGCTGCGAAGCTCAAGGGCGGCGCCACACTCCACCCCATCACCGGAAACGTGCAGGATGAGCTGTACAAACATCAGGTCCAAATGCTGATAGACAAGGCGGATTACCAGTCCGTCAGCAGCGCGGAAGTCGCGACACAATCAACAACCAACAAGATTCAATTCGGCATTGAGGTAGCCTCTATATTCGTGGACCTGTTGCCGGTAGTTGGTAAAGGCCTGTCGACGGGCCTGCGACTAGGCAAAGCAGGCGTGGCGGCCCTGCGGGCAAACGCCAAGGTACTGCCTGCGCTGCTCAAGAACCCTGGCCTGGGACGTGCGATCTACACTGATTTTACAACCTCCGCGGCGGGCATCCCGCTGTTTCGCAGTGCGCCGCTGCGGCCGGTAAACAAGGCTTCGATGGCAATCGCTGGAGGCAGTAAAATACCCTTTGCCCAGCGAGCCTTGACGCAAGCGCCAGGCTCATTGCCTGCAGGTACTTCAACCGGCACGGCCCCCCACTCCTCACCCAGGCTACCGAGCCGCGACCTCAGCGCTTACACCGTACCCGACAGCGCGATCAAGGGTCACCCCTTGAGACCGGACGGTACCTATAACGTTGGCGACAATTGGTACATTCGCTATACCAACAGCAGAGGGACCCACGATGTTTATCAGATCGATTCAGCGTTCCATGCGCGTAACGGGCAGGTCAATATCGTCGATCCCAATGCACCGCTGAGCGCCCCGAAAAGCAGCCGAATCAAGGCTTCCCTGCAGTCTGCCGGTAACGGGGAATGGCGCCTGAGCGAATTGCCGGGAGGCAGTCGCCACCGGGGAAGACCCACGCCGCCGCCTGATGAATATATGGACCGGATCATTACCGGAAAGGGTGCGAATGACTTTACTGATGCCAGCGGTGCAACGGTTGGGCACATCAGGCGCTGGTTCAAACGGGACATGCAAGACTTCTACACCAGCATGGCCAACGGGCAGATGCCTGTTCGCCCTCGGCTAGCGCCGGTAGACATTAATGCTACGCCCAAGAGCGCCGTTCAAAGTGCCCTGGCACAGCCGGATGTGAGGGGGCTGGTATTCGGAGAGATGCACGACGAACCAGCCACGTTTCAACTCCTGATTGACCAAATGCAGACATTCAAAAACAGTGGAGTGACCACTCTTTACATGGAAGGCGCACTCTTTCTTCAGAAAGGGCCCGGGTTTGGCGCAGGCGCCTATACGCCATCAGAAGCCATTTATGCATCGCCAAGAGACTACGACGGCGCCTACTCATCAAAGAGCCCCACAGTGTCGGATGTTATTGAGGCGGCGGAAAAAAACGGTATCAAGGTCATAGGCCTCGAGCATAGAGAGCTGACATTGCGTAGCGACAACAGGATTGGCAGGTTAACCAATTCACGCTACTACGATGACCGCTTGCAAGAGTTCAATTATGCCGCTACCCAGCTTATCAATCAGACTCCGGCGGGTGAGAAATACGTCGCGGTTGTCGGCAAGGCGCACATGAATACCTATGACAATATTCCCGGTATCTCGGAGTTAACCGCAGGCGTAAGCGTCTCGATCAGCCCAACACCAAAAGGCGTGCCGACTATCATCAGCCAGCCGCCGCATACCCCTCCACCTCCGCTCAAGCTGCTGCACGGCACCAGCATCCCTGAGCCAATCGGCGACATTCATATTGACTACAACATCGACAAGATCACCTTGTAGGTTTCTTACCGGATAGCCGACCAGGGTTGCGCCGCCCGTAGCGGCGCAGCCCACCACTCAATTGCGCACCAGCAAAATGAACAGCAATAAAAACAAACAATCCAAATAAAAGACACAATAAAAAATCGTAAACCAGGAATAACTTAGGAATTATCTCAATTTTTTTTCACGGCTTGCCATCTTAACGCCTCACGGTTAGGGTTGGACCTATGAAAACCTCTCACACCCTCATTCAGCTCCGCCAGCACCGCAGCTTGTGCCTCGTCAGCGCACGACTGCCAGGCTGAATCGATCTGCCTCGTCTTTTGCTTTATCCCCAATAACAGTTTTACGGCAGGCCGCCTCTTCTCGGCCCCTAAACAAAGGATTTCCCGATGAGCATGCTCAAAGACCCGTCTTCGAAGTACCGCGCGTTCCCGACCATTGATATCCCGGACCGTACCTGGCCGTCGAAGACCATCACCGCCGCGCCGATCTGGTGCAGTTCCGACTTGCGCGACGGCAACCAGTCTCTGATCGAACCGATGGACGCGGTGAAAAAGCTGCGCTTCTGGAAGACCCTGGTCGCCGTCGGCGTGAAGGAAATCGAAGCCTCCTTCCCGGCCGCCTCGCAAACCGACTTCGACTTCGTGCGTACCCTGATCGAAGACAACCACATCCCCGCGGACACCACCATCCAGGTGCTGACCCAGGGCCGTGAAGACTTGATCGCGCGCACCTTCGAATCCCTGCGCGGCGCGAAGAAAGCCATCGTTCACTTGTACAACGCCACCTCGCCGTCGTTCCGCCGCATCGTGTTCAACCAGGACAAGGACGGCATCAAGGCCATCGCGGTCAACGCGGCCAAGCTGTTCGTCAAATACGCCGCCCAGCAGCCGGAAACCCAGTGGACCTTCGAGTACTCGCCAGAGACCTTCAGCGCCACTGAGCTGGAGTTCGCCAAGGAAGTCTGTGACGCGGTGATCGAGGTCTGGAACCCGACGCCCGAGCACAAGGTGATCCTCAACCTGCCGGCTACCGTGGAATGTGCCACCCCGAACATCTATGCCGACCAGATCGAGTGGTTCGGTCGCCATATCAACCGTCGCGACAGCGTGATCATCAGCCTGCACACCCACAACGACCGTGGCACTGGCGTCGCCGCCACCGAGCTGGGCCTGATGGCCGGCGCTGATCGCGTCGAAGGCTGCCTGTTCGGCAACGGCGAGCGTACCGGTAACGTCGACCTGGTGACGGTGGCGTTGAACATGTACACCCAGGGCCTCGACCCGCAGTTGGACTTCTCCGACATCGACGGCATCCGCAAGGTCGTCGAAGAGTGCAACCAGATCCCGGTGCACCCACGTCACCCGTATGTTGGCGACCTGGTTCACACCGCCTTCTCCGGCTCCCACCAGGACGCGATCCGCAAGGGCTTCACCCAGCAGAAAGACGACGCCCTGTGGGAGGTGCCGTACTTGCCGATCGACCCGGCCGACATCGGCCGCAGCTACGAGGCGGTGATCCGCGTCAACAGCCAGTCGGGCAAAGGCGGTATCGCCTATCTGCTGGAGCAGGAATACGGCATCAGCTTGCCGCGCCGCATGCAGATCGAGTTCAGCCAGGTGGTACAGGCCGAAACCGACCGTGTGGGCCTGGAGATGACTGCCGCGCAGATCTACAGCTTGTTGCAGCGTGAATACCTGCAAGCCAACACGCCGTACGCGCTGGTGAGCCATCGCCTGCAGGAAGAGAACGGCAACAGCTCGGTGGAAGTTGAAGTCTCCGGCAAGGGCCAGGGCGAAACTAACCTGCGCTGGCACGGTAAAGGCAACGGCGCCCTGGAAGCACTGGTGGCCGGGCTGCCGATTGGCGTGGAGATCATGGACTACAACGAACACGCGATTGGCGCCGGCACCAATGCCAAGGCGGCGGCCTACATTGAGCTGCGAGTGAACGGTGAGCGTCCGGTGCACGGCGTGGGCATTGATGAAAACATCACCACGGCAAGCTTCAAGGCACTGTTCAGCGCGCTGAACCGCTCGTTGAGCCATCAGGAAGCCAAGGCGGCGTAACTACTGATCGCTGAAATGCAAAAGGCCCCGGGATGAGAATCCAGGGGCCTTTTTTGTGGAGTTCGAAATTTGTGGTGACTGTCAGGGCCTCATCGCGGGCAAGCCCGGCTCCCACAGGGGAATGCATTCCTCCAGACAACTCAGATCAACTGTGGGAGCCGGGCTTGCCCGCGATAGCGATCTCCCTGGCAATGGAGGTCCTTCAGACAAACGCGAAGCTGTCCGCATCCAGGTTCGCCGGGAAGCGTGTGCGGTACGCTGCCAATTCCGCCGCATCCAGGCACACCTGGAACACCCCGTCCGCCTCCCCTGCACTCAGCAGGCTTTCTCCCTGGAAGTCCACGACCTGGCTGTCACCGGTGTAGGCAAAACCTTTCCCGTCAGTGCCCACTCGATTCACCGCCGCCACGTAGCACAGGTTTTCGATGGCCCGGGCCGGCAGCAGGCGGTTCCAGTGCTGGCGTCGTGCACCCGGCCAGTTGGCGGTGTACAGCAGCAGGTCCGTGTCCTGGGCATCACGGCTCCATACCGGGAAGCGCAGGTCGTAGCAGATCAGCGGACGAATCCGCCAGCCCTTGAGTTCGAACTGCACCTGGCGCTCGCCGGGGGTGTAGTGGTCATGCTCACCGGCCATGCGGAACAGGTGCCGCTTGTCGTAGTGCAACACCTCGCCATCCGGGCGCGCCCACAGCAGGCGGTTGCGGTGGCTGCGGTCAGCGGCCTGGATGATCACGCTGCCGGTGATCACGGCGTTGTACTTCTTCGCCTGAGCCTGCAGCCATTGATGGGTGGGACCGTTTTCAGGTTCGGCAAGGGTTTGCGATTCCATCGAGAAACCGGTGGTGAACATCTCCGGCAGCACGATCAGGTCGGCGCCGCTTGCCTGCTCCAGCAGCAGTTCGAAATGCTCCAGGTTCGCCTGGCGGTCGTGCCAGGCCAGGGTGGTTTGCACCAAAGCAATGTTCAGGTTGGGCAGTGCACTCAGATCACGCATAGTTTCTCGGCTGCTTGACGCAGCGTCTCCTCGCGTTTGGCAAAGCACAGTCGCACCAGGCGCTGGCCTTGCGGTGGGTTCTGGTAGAACACCGAGACCGGGATCGTCGCCACGCCATGTTCGCGGGTCATCCACAGTGACATGGCGACGTCATCCAGGTCCGGGCGAATCTGTGAGTAATCCACCAGTTGGAAGTAAGTACCGGCCACCCGGCTAAAGCTGAAACGCGACGGTTCCAGCAGGTCGCAGAACAGGTCGCGCTTGGCTTGATAAAACGCCGGCAGTTCTTCGACGTGTTCCGGGTGTTCGGCCATGAAGTCTGCCAAAGCGTACTGCAACGGGGTCACGCCGCAAAAGTTGACATATTGATGCACCTTGCGCAGCTCGGCGCTGAGGGCCGGGGGCGCGACCACATAGCCGGTTTTCCAGCCGGTGACGTGGTAGGTCTTGCCGAAGGAGCTGACCACAAAGGCACGCTGGTACAGCTCTTCGTGGGCCAGCACGCTGACGTGGGGCACACCGTCAAATACCAGGTGCTCGTAGACCTCATCGCTGACCAGGTAGATATCGCGGTCGCGGATCAACTCGGCCAACTGGTCCAGCTCGGCACGGCTGATCAGGGCGCCGGTGGGGTTGTGGGGGCTGTTGAGGATGATCATGCGGGTGCGCGGTGACAGCGCGGCACGCAGTTGCTCGAAGTCCAGGGCGAAGTCAGCCAGGCCCAGTTGCACATGCACGCAGCGACCGCCTGCCAGTTCTACCGACGGCTCGTAGCTGTCGTAGGCAGGATCGAACACGATGACTTCATCACCGCTGCGAATCACCGCCTGGATCGCACAGAAGATCGCCTCGGTGGCGCCAGGGGTGATGGTCACTTCGCTGTCGGCATTCACCGTGGCGCCATAGCTGCGGGCAATCTTGGCCGCCACTTGCTGGCGCAGCACCGGCAGGCCGGTCATGGGCGCGTATTGGTTATGGCCGAGGGCAATGTGCTTGCCCACCGCATCGAGCAAACCTTGCGGCCCATTGAAGTCGGGAAAACCTTGGGACAGGTTGAGCGCACCGGTTTCGGCGGCGAGTTGCGACATGGTGGTGAAGATGGTGGTGCCGACATTCGGCAGCTTGCTGGTGATCATCGGTGCGCCCCTTGCGGTGAGCCCCAAGTTTTAAGCTGCATGCCGCGAAGGGTCAACCGCCAGGCACAAAAAAGGGCTCTGAAAGAGCCCTTTTTTAACCGATCAGGATCAGCGCTTGTCGCGGCGCTTTTTGTCGGCTTTCTTGTGGTGCGTCATCATCCGGCGCTTTTTGTTTACCTGGCGGTCGGTGAGGCTGTTCTTGTTACCTTCGTACGGGTTCTCGCCACCCTTGAACTCGATACGGATCGGCGTACCGACCAGTTTCAAGACACGGCGATAGGTATTTTCCAGGTAACGCACGTAGGACTTCGGCACTTTCTCCAACTGGTTACCGTGGATCACGATAATCGGCGGGTTGGCGCCACCCAAGTGGGCGTAGCGCAGCTTGATCCGACGGTTATTGACCATCGGTGGCGCGTGCTCGCTGACCGCATCTTCAAGAATCTGGGTCAGGCGGTTAGTCGGCCAGCGGGTAACCGCGGACTTGAACGAGTTCTGCACCGACGCGTAGAGGTTGCCCACGCCGGTACCGTGCAGTGCCGAGATAAAGTGAATATCGGCGAACTCGACGAAGAACAGACGACGCTGCAGCTCGACCTTGACGTAGTCGCGCTCGCTTGGCGTCATGCCATCCCACTTGTTGATCGCAATCACCAGGGCGCGACCGGCTTCCAGGGCAAAGCCCAGCAAGTTCAGGTCGTGGTCTACCACGCCTTCGCGGGCGTCCATGACGAAGATCACCACGTTGGCGTCTTTGATCGCCTGCAGGGTTTTCACCACGGAGAACTTTTCAACTTCCTCGTGGATCTTGCCGCGCTTGCGCACACCGGCGGTGTCGATCAGCGTGTACTTCTCGTCGTTACGCTCGAACGGGATGTAGATACTGTCGCGGGTGGTGCCGGGCTCGTCATAGACGATGACCCGGTCTTCACCGAGCATACGGTTGACCAGGGTCGACTTGCCGACGTTCGGGCGACCGATGATCGCGATCTTGATACCGTCTTTTTCGCTTGGGCCAGGAATGCGCTTGGCTTCCTCGCCTTCGGCAACGATCTCTTCTTCGCCTTCGACTTCATCCACGTCATCACGCGGGAAATCGCGCAGGGCGATTTCCAGCATCTGGGTGATGCCACGACCGTGAGCACCGGCGATCGGGATCGCGTCGCCCAGGCCCATCGGGCTGAATTCGGCGCGGGCCATTTCAGGATCGATGTTGTCGATCTTGTTGGCCACCACGTAGGAACGCTTGTTGCGCTTGCGCAGGTGCTCGCCAATCATTTGGTCAGCGGCGGTGTAGCCCGCGCGGGCGTCCACCAGGAACAACACGACATCGGCTTCTTCAATGGCCAGCAGCGACTGCTCGGCCATCTTTTCGTCCATGCCATGCTCGTCACCGGAGATACCACCGGTGTCGACAATAATGTAGGAGCGCCCTTGCCACTTTGCCTCACCGTATTGGCGATCACGGGTCAGACCGGACAAGTCGCCGACGATGGCGTCGCGAGTCCTGGTCAGGCGGTTGAACAAGGTGGACTTGCCGACGTTCGGTCGGCCCACCAGGGCGATTACGGGAACCATGCGGCTCTCCACTTCGTTATTTCAGAAAATACAAAAGCCGCTGCAAGGCAGCGGCTGGTGCTCGGGGCAGCGCTCGGAAGCGCCGCATGCCCTGCCGAAGCAGGGCCGCCTGGGAATTACCCCAAGCATAGTCAAACCATTACTTGATGGTCAGCGCTTCCAGTTTGCCGCTGTTGCCATACACGTAAAGCATGTTACCTACCACCAGCGGACGGGCACGCAGGCCGTCGCTGTCGATGCGTTCGCGACCGACGAAGCGACCGTCTACCTGGCTCAGCAGGTGCAGGTAACCTTCAAAGTCACCTACCGCTACGTAGCTGGAGAACACTTCCGGTGCCGACAGTTGACGGCGGGCCAGGGAGTCGTTGCTCCACAATGCAGTGGTGGAACGCTCGTCGACACTTTCAACGGTGCCGGACGCCAGGCTTACGTAGACGCTGCCAAACCCTTGGGCGACACCGGCGTAGCTGGAAGCATCACGCTGCCAGTTGATCCGGCCGCTTTGCACGTCCAGTGCCGCAACACGGCCCTGATAAGTGGCGACGTAGAGGGTATCACCCGACAGCAGCAAGCCACCGTCGATGTCCACTACGCGGTCCAGTTCCGAACGACCTTGAGGGATCGCGACCCGGGTTTCCCAGGCCGGCACGCCGTTCTGGGTGTCCAGGGCGACCACTTTACCGGTCGACAGGCCTGCCAGTGCCAGGTTGCTGGTCACAACCGGACCGCTGGTACCGCGCAAGGTCAGGACCGCCGGCGTGCTGTCGTACAACCAGCGCTGGTTACCGGTGGCGGCGTCGAGGCCGATCACACGGTCATCCTGGGTCTGGACGACAACCACGTCACCGTTGGTAGCCGGTGGCGAGAGCACTTCACTGGTCACGCGAGCGCGCCATTTCTCTTCACCGGTGCTCGAATCCAGCGCCACGACGTCGCCTTTCAGCGTGCCGAGCATCACCATGCCAGAACCCACGCCAACGGCGCCGGACACAGGCAGTTCGAGGTCTTTCTTCCACTTGACGTCGCCGTTCATGCGATCCATGGAGACCACAACGCCGGTGGAGTCAGCGGCGAAGATGGTGTCACCGTCGATCGCCGGGACCATCAGGTTGTAAAGATCGCCCTGACCGTCACCAATGGAGCGGCTCCACTGCTTTTGCAGGACCACTTCTTCCTTGAAGCTGGTCAGCTCGGCCGGAGGCAGTTCTTTTTTGCTGTTGCTGCTGCAACCCGCGGCCAAAACGGCCAGAGCCAGCAATGCTGCATGTTTCCAACGGATCACGTCACGCATCCCCTTTGGCCAAGTCGTCGAGCTTGATTTGTAAGCCACCGACCGCCGCTTCATCAGACAGCGCCGCCTTGGCTTTTTGGTACGCAGCATTGGCTTCGTCGGTACGACCCAATTGGACCAGCAGGTCGCCCTTGAGCTCTTCACGAGTAGCCAGGAATGCCTTGTCAGCATCGCCGTCGAGCAGTTTCAGTGCGTCGTCGGCCTTGTTCTGTGCCGCCAGTACCTGAGCCAGACGCTGACGTGCGATTTCACCCAGTGTCGGGTTGGCCGGCTTGTCGGTGATGGCTTTCAGCTCGGAGGCTGCGTCATCCAGCTTGCCGTTGTCGACCGCAACTTTTGCGACGAACAGGCTGCCGTATTGCGCGTAGGTGCTACCGCCGAATTCGCTCTTCAGCTTGCCAGCCAGGTCTGCCACTTGGGCGAGGTCCGGCTTGCCGTTTGGCGTCAGCGTGGTTTCCAGCAATTGCTGATAGATAATCGAGGCGCCTTGCGACTGGTTAGCCTGATACTTGTGCCAGGCTTGCCAGCCGAACACCACTACTAAAGCCAGCAAACCGCCAGTGACCAGGGGCTTGCCGTTGCGCTGCCACCAGTCTTTGAACTCGGCCAGCTGGTCATCATCAGTACTCGACACCCCAATACTCCTTAATCGCTAAATCGGCTGTTTGACAGCTTCAACCCTGCACGATGCAGGTGGCCAGGTGCGCTGCAAGCGCATCAAAGGCAATGCTTTGTTGTTCACCCTGACCACGCAGGGGTTTGAAACTTACCACTTGCTGGGCCAACTCATCATCACCCAGGATCAGTGCATACAGTGCACCGCTCTTGTCGGCTTTCTTGAACTGGCTTTTGAAGCTGCCGGCGCCGGCATTGACTTGCAGGCGCAGGTTCGGCAGTTGGTCGCGCAAATTCTCGCTCAGGGCCAGGGCAGCCAGTTCAGCCGCCTCGCCAAAGGCACAGAAGTACACGTCCACCTGACGGGAGATTTCATCGGGAACCTGCTCCAGGGTTTCCAGCAGCAGGATCAGCCGCTCGATGCCCATGGCGAAACCGACACCGGTGGTCGGCTTGCCGCCCATCTGCTCGACCAGGCCGTCGTAACGGCCACCGGCACACACGGTGCCCTGGGCGCCGAGCTTGTCGGTGACCCACTCGAACACGGTCTTGCTGTAGTAATCGAGACCACGCACCAATTTAGGGTTGATGACGTAAGGAATACCGGCCGCATCCAGGCGAGCCTTGAGGCCCTCGAAGTGGATACGGGATTCGTCGTCCAGGTAGTCGGCCATTTTTGGCGCGTCCACGAGTACGGCCTGGGTCTCGGCGTTCTTGGTGTCCAGTACCCGCAGCGGGTTGGTTTTCAGACGGCGCTGGCTGTCTTCGTCCAGCTTGTCCAGGTGAGCCGACAGGAATTCGACCAGGGCTTCGCGGTAGCGACCTCGGGATTCGCTGGTGCCCAGACTGTTGAGCTCAAGCTTCACCGCGTCACGGATGCCCAGCATGCCCCACAGGCGCCAGGTCAGTACGATCAGCTCGGCGTCGATGTCCGGACCGTCGAGGTTGAACACTTCCAGGCCGATCTGGTGGAACTGGCGATAACGGCCTTTTTGCGGACGTTCGTGGCGGAACATCGGGCCGATGTACCAAAGCTTCTGCGGCTGGCCACCGCCGGTGAGGCCATGTTCCAGCACCGCACGCACGCACGCGGCAGTACCTTCGGGACGCAGGGTCAGGGAGTCGCCGTTGCGGTCTTCGAAGGTGTACATCTCTTTTTCGACGATGTCGGTCACTTCACCGATGGAGCGTTTGAACAGCTCGGTGAACTCGACGATCGGCATGCGGATCTGCTTGTAACCGTAGTTATCCAGCAGGCGCGCGACAGTGCCCTCGAAGTAGCGCCACAGGGGCGTCTGCTCAGGCAGGATGTCGTTCATGCCACGAATGGCTTGCAGAGACTTGCTCACATCAAATCCTTAAATTCGTTCGATCAGCCGCGCGCGATAACCGCTGCGTCAGCTTCGACCTTTTCGGCCGCTTTCTGGCGGATCAGCCGTTCCAGCTCATCCACCAGATTGTCATTCGTCAGTTTCTGCGACGGCTTGCCGTCGATGTAAATCAGGTTTGGCGTACCACCGGTCA
Organism: Pseudomonas sp. ADAK13; assembly: GCF_012935715.1. Lineage (NCBI taxonomy): Bacteria > Pseudomonadati > Pseudomonadota > Gammaproteobacteria > Pseudomonadales > Pseudomonadaceae > Pseudomonas > Pseudomonas sp. ADAK13. Next base: position 3,376,139 of record NZ_CP052860.1, on the reverse strand, counting down.
GGCCCACATGGGCCTCTTTGGCCTCACCCGGCCCGTTGACCACACAACCAATCACCGCAACATCCAGCGGCACCAGCAGGTCCTCGAGGCGTACTTCCAGTTCGTTCATGGTTTTCACCACGTCGAAGTTCTGCCGCGAGCAACTCGGGCAGGCAATGAAGTTGATGCCACGGGAACGCAAATGCAGGGATTTGAGAATGTCGTAGCCGACTTTCACTTCCTCTACCGGGTCTGCCGCGAGGGAGATGCGAATAGTATCGCCAATCCCGTCGGCCAGCAGCATACCGAGACCCACCGCAGATTTCACTGTGCCTGAGCGTAAACCGCCGGCTTCGGTGATACCCAGGTGCAATGGCTGGACGATTTCCTTGGCCAGCAGGCGGTACGCTTCTACCGCCATGAACACGTCGGAAGCCTTTACGCTGACCTTGAAGTCCTGGAAATTCAGGCGCTCAAGGTGTTCAACGTGGCGCAACGCGGACTCGACCAATGCGGCCGGAGTCGGCTCGCCGTATTTCTTTTGCAGGTCTTTTTCCAGGGAACCGGCATTGACGCCGATGCGGATTGGAATCCCGCGATCACGGGCAGCATCCACCACGGCGCGAACCCGGTCTTCACGACCGATGTTGCCCGGGTTGATCCGCAGGCAATCGACGCCCAGTTCGGCCACGCGCAACGCGATCTTGTAGTCGAAGTGGATATCGGCGACCAGCGGCACCTTGACCAGTTGCTTGATGCGGCCGAAGGCTTCGGCAGCGTCCATGTCCGGCACGGACACCCGCACGATATCGACGCCAGCCGCTTCCAGACGATTGATCTGGGCAACGGTGGCCGCCACATCATTGGTGTCGCTGTTGGTCATGCTCTGTACAGCGATGGGGGCATCGCCGCCCACCGGCACCGAGCCGACCCAGATCTTGCGCGATACGCGACGTTTGATTGGAGATTCGCCGTGCATGACTTTATTGTCCCAACTTGAGGCGAGCAGTCTCGCCACTGGTGAACGGCGCCACGTCCACAGGCTGGCCGTTGTAGGCCACTTGCGCGCCACGGGCGAAGCCCAGACGCAGCGTCAAAGGAGGCTTGCCGCCCTGGTCAAGTGTATCTCCCTTACGCTTCAGACCACTGAACAGCACCTTGCCGTTGCCATCGGAGACTTGCGTCCAGCAGTCAGCGACGTAGGTAATTTGTACTCGGCCATCACCGGCGATAAGCACCGGCGTGGTTGGCGCGGAAATCGCCGGGGCTGCCGGGGTGACCGGAGCCGTTGTCGCCGGAGCCGGCGCAGGCACAGCCGGGGCATGGGCCGGAGCGGCTGGCGTGTGAGCCGGAGCAACAGGCGTCGTTGCAACCGCTGGAGCGGGTGCGACGGCAGGAGCGGCAGGGGCAGCCCCGGCTTCCGGCGCAGGTTGCTCGGCACCAGGCTCGGCCTCAGGCGCGGCCTGGCCCTGGGCTACGGCCTGGTCTTCCGGCTCGTCCAGCGGATGAATCTGGGTGGTGCCGTCGGCGCTTTCGACTTCGACGTGCTCCATGGCGTTGCTGGACAGGTCCTTGCCGCGCTGGGAGGTCTGGTCCTGCCACCATACAAAGCCACCGCCGATCACGGCGATCAGCAGCAACAGGCTGACAATTCGCAAAATAGTGTGGGAAACCCGCACAGGCTCTTCTATGCGGCCCAGGCCATGGACATTGCTGCCTTGGGAATCGGTGCCGGTGATCTGGTCGAATTCCTGGACCAATGCGGCCTGGTCGATACCGAGCAACTTGGCGTAGGCGCGGATATAGCCGCGGGCAAAGGTATGCCCTGGCAGCTTGTCGAACGCGCCAGCTTCAAGGTTGCCCAATGAAGTCGTGGTCAAATTGAGCTTGAGGGCCACTTCTGCCAGCGACCAACCATTGCTTTCGCGGGCCTGACGCAAGGTCTCGCCTGGGTTTCCACGATTAGCTGCTACAACTTCCGGGTGCGCCGCTTTCATCATTGCTCCGACAGGTATTGCTGATATTCCGGCGTACCGGGATAGAGTCGTTCGAGTTGCTGGCCAAAACGTGCGGCCTTGTCGCGTTCTTCATGAACCGTCGCCAGGCGCACACCGAGCAATAGACTACGTGCATTTTGCCCGCTCAGCAGGCTAAAACGCTCGTAATAGTCACGTGCCGGCACATAATGCCTGTCTTCGAAGGACAACTCAGCCATTTCGAGCAATGCTCGTGGCTGGCGCTGGTTCAGGTGCAGGGCTTTTTCCAGTTGCTGGCGGGCGGTGTCGCGCTGGCCAAGAAGCACTGAGGTCACCCCAAGGTTCTCGAAAACCCGCGAGCGCTCAGGATAGAGGGTATCGGCCGCAGCCTGCTGGAAATATTCGGACGCCTGGTCATAACGTTTCTGCGCAAACAGAAAACTGCCGTAATTGTTCAGCAGTCTCGGGTCGCCAGGACGAATGGCCAGGGCCTTGTGGAAATATTGATCGGCCAGTTCGGGCTCGGCCTGGGCCTGGAACACCAAGGCCAATGCAGCATTGGTGTCAGCGTCGCTGGCGTCCAGCTCAAGGGCCTTCTTCAGCGGCAGCTTGGCCTGTTCGGCCATCCCTTGCTGCAAGTACCCCAAGCCCAGCTGCACATAGGCAGCACGCGCTTCGTCACGGCCCTTGCCGGTTTGCAACGGGCTGTCATGACCCGATGAAACACAGCCAGCCGAGAGGCTGGCAACAAGCAAAAGCAGCGCAAGGCGCAAGGGCATAGAGATCCTCTCTCAGGTTCGAGTCGCGGCACTTTGCGGCATATCGTCGGCGGCACTCAATTCACGCACGGCGATATAACGTTCGCTGCGACGGGTGCGATCCAGCACCTGTCCTACCAATTGGCCACATGCTGCATCGATGTCTTCGCCGCGGGTGGTGCGCACGGTGACATTGAAGCCTGCATGGTGCAGTTGATCCTGGAAACGGCGGATGGCGTTGTTGCTCGGCCGCTCGTAGCCAGAATGGGGAAACGGGTTAAACGGAATCAGGTTGATCTTGCACGGTACATTCTTGAGCAGCTCGATCATCTCGACCGCGTGCTCGACCTTGTCGTTGATGTCCTTGAGCATGGTGTACTCAATGGTCAACACACGTTTTTCGCCCAAGGTCGCCATGTAGCGCTGGCAAGATTCGAGCAGCATCTTAAGCGGATACTTCTTGTTGATCGGCACCAATTGGTTACGCAATGCGTCATTCGGTGCGTGCAGCGACAACGCAAGGGAGACGTCGATGTGCTTGGCCAGCTCATCAATCATCGGTACCACGCCGGAGGTCGACAGGGTCACACGGCGCTTGGAGATGCCGTAGCCCAGGTCGTCCATCATCAGGTGCATGGCCGCAACCACGTTGTCGAAGTTCAGCAGCGGTTCGCCCATGCCCATCATCACCACGTTGGTGATGGCACGGTCGGCGGTTGCCGGGATGCTGCCAAACGATTTATTGGCAATCCACACCTGGCCGATGACTTCGGCGGCGGTGAGGTTGCTGTTGAAACCTTGCTTGCCGGTGGAGCAGAAACTGCAATCCAGGGCACAGCCTGCCTGGGACGAAACGCACAGCGTGCCGCGTTTGCCCTGGGGAATGTACACGGTCTCGACGCAGCTGCCGGACGCCACGCGCACCACCCACTTACGGGTGCCGTCGGTGGAAATGTCCTCGCTGACCACTTCGGGGCCGCGAACTTCGGCAATGGCCTTGAGCTTGTCGCGCAGGGCCTTGCTGACGTTCGTCATGGCGTCGAAATCATCGACGCCAAGATGGTGAATCCACTTCATTACCTGAGCGGCACGAAAACGCTTCTCCCCGATTGAGTCGAAGAATTTTTCCATTTCCTGTTGAGTCAGACCCAGCAGGTTGGTTTTTGCAGTCAATGTAGTCATGGATTCACCTTCGCTCTTTTAAGCCAATGCTTAGCGAGCGGTTACTTCAGTAGCAGCGAAAAAGTACGAGATTTCGCGGGCAGCAGCGGCTTCGGAGTCCGAACCGTGAACGGCGTTGGCGTCGATCGATTCAGCGAAGTCAGCACGGATGGTGCCGGCAGCAGCTTCTTTAGGGTTGGTAGCGCCCATCAGCTCACGGTTCAGAGCGATAGCGTTTTCGCCTTCCAGAACCTGAACAACAACAGGACCGGAGATCATGAAGGCAACCAGGTCGCCGAAGAAACCACGAGCGCTGTGCTCAGCGTAGAAGCCTTCAGCTTCAGCCTTGGACAGTTGCTTGAGTTTCGAAGCTACAACCTTCAGGCCGGCTTTTTCGAAACGAGTGGTGATCTCGCCGATGACGTTTTTTGCAACAGCGTCAGGCTTGATGATGGAGAAAGTACGTTGAACAGCCATGGTGTAACTCCAGAAACGGTAATTTGCGAAAAATTAAACCCGCGAATTATACGCGGGTTCTTGGGTATTGCCTAACTGCGTAAAATGGTCCTAGTCCCGCTCATCGTTCCAGGCTGTCTGGATAGCTTCCAGCACCTTCTCGCCGCCTCGATCAGGAATATCATCGAATTCGGGCAGTTCCATGACCATCTGACGCAATTTGACGAAGTTCACCGAATAGGGATCCGTATCCGGGTATTTGTCCGCCAACTGAATAGCAATTTCTTGCACTTCAACCCATTTAAGACTCATGACGCTTCCTTGAATCAGTGCGGCGCTTCGGCGGCATGGTTGAGCGAGTATTTCGGGATCTCGACGGTAAGGTCTTCTGTTCCCACTTTTGCCTGACAGCTCAAGCGCGATGTCGGCTCAAGGCCCCACGCCCTATCAAGATAGTCCTCTTCCAGCTCATCAGCCTCTTCGAGGCTGTTGAAACCTTCGCGGACGATGCAGTGGCAGGTGGTACAGGCGTTGACGCCGCCGCAGGCGCTTTCGATCTCGATGTGGTTGTCGTGAGCGACTTCGAGAATGGACTTGCCGGTCTCAGCCTCCACAACCATACCGTCCGGGCAATGCTCGGCGTGTGGCAGAAAAATGATCTGCGGCATCAGTTAATCCTCAAGTTCGTTCAAGTTGCGGCCCGCCAGGGCGGCTTTCACCGTCTGGTCCATACGACGGGCGGCAAAGGCATCGGTCACTTGCGACAGGCGCTTGGTCTGTTGCTCGATGGCGTAACCATCGGTGCCTTTCATCAATTCAGCCAGTTCCTGCATTTGCAGGTCGATGACCATGCGCTCTTCGGCATCCAGAAGACGCTCACCGTCGGCATCAAGGGCGCCCTGCACCGCTTCAAGCAGGCGCTGGGCGTCAACTTGCTGCTCACGCAACACGCGGGCGACCTTGTCGTCACCGGCGTACTGGAACGAATCCTTGAGCATCTTGGCGATTTCGCCGTCGGTCAGGCCGTAGGACGGCTTGACCTGGATGCTGGCTTCGACGCCGGAGGCCAATTCGCGGGCAGCAACGCTGAGCAAACCGTCGGCGTCGACCTGGAAGGTCACGCGAATCTTCGCCGCACCGGCCACCATCGCCGGAATGCCGCGCAACTCAAAGCGCGCCAGGGAACGGCAGTCGCTGATCAGTTCACGCTCGCCTTGCAGCACATGAATCATCATGGCCGTCTGGCCGTCTTTGTAGGTGGTGAAGTCCTGGGCGCGAGCAACGGGGATGGTGGTGTTGCGTGGAATCACCTTCTCCATCAGGCCACCCATGGTTTCCAACCCCAGGGACAACGGAATCACGTCGAGCAGCAGCAGTTCGCCACCATCGCGTTTGTTACCGGCGAGGGTATCGGCCTGGATCGCGGCACCAATGGCCACCACTTGATCCGGGTCGATTTCGGTCAGCGGTTGGCGACCAAAGGCTTCAGCAACAGCTTCGCGGACACGTGGCACGCGGGTCGAACCACCCACCATGACCACGGCAGCCACGTCTTCCAGCTCGACACCCGAGTCACGCACCGCGCGACGGCAGGCTTTCAGACTGCGGGCGACCATCGGTTCGATCAACGAATCAAAGGCTTCGCGGGTCAGCTGAGCAGACCAACTACCGTAGGAAACTTCAACCGATGCAGCATCAGTCAGGGCTTCTTTAGCGGCGCAAGCGGTTTGCAGCAGGTTACGTTGCGCGCCCGGATCCAGGTCGGCAGACAAGCCGGCGCTGGTGATGATCCAGCCAGCAATGGCGTGATCGAAGTCATCGCCACCCAGGGCGGTGTCGCCACCGGTAGCCAGCACTTCGAAGACACCGCCGGTCAGGCGCAGGATCGAAATATCAAAGGTGCCGCCGCCCAGGTCGTAAATAGCGACCAGGCCTTCGGCGTGCTGATCCAGGCCGTAAGCCACAGCGGCCGCGGTCGGCTCGTTGAGCAGGCGCAGTACGTTCAGGCCGGCCAGTTTCGCCGCATCCTTGGTGGCCTGGCGCTGAGCGTCATCGAAATACGCAGGAACAGTAATCACCGCCCCCACCAGTTCGCCGCCCAGGGTGGTTTCTGCGCGCTGACGCAGCACTTTGAGGATATCGGCCGACACTTCCACCGGGCTTTTCGGGCCCTGGATGGTGTCGATGAACGGCATATGGGATTCGCCGCCGACAAAGCGGTACGGCAGCTGGTCGCCCAGTTGCTTGACGTCGGACAGACCACGACCCATCAAGCGCTTGACCGACAGCACGGTGTTCAGGGGATCGGTAGACGCCGCCAGCTTGGCCGACTCGCCCACTTCGGTGCGGTCGGCGTGATAGCGCACGGCAGACGGCAGGATGACTTGGCCATCAGCGTCGGGCAGCGGCTCGGAAAGGCCGCTGCGCAATGCAGCGACCAGCGAATTGGTAGTGCCCAAGTCAATCCCGACCGCCAGACGACGCTGGTGCGGTTGAGGACTTTGACCGGGTTCGGCGATCTGCAGTAGGGCCATGGTAATCAGGACTTATCTGTATATCAGGCGTGCAACCTGGGCGGCACTGGGTTAATCGTCGAGGCGCTCTTCTAACTGGCGCACTTCGTAGGTGAGCTTGTCGAGGAACTGCATGCGCCGCATCAGGCGTTCGGCCTGCTCACGTTGCGCTGCATCATCCCAACAGGCTGCGAAGCTTTCGTTGAGTTCATCCTGGGCCACTTTCAGACGGCGCTTGAAGACTGCGATTCCGGCCAGATCGGCTTCGTCCTGCAGTTCTTCCAGCTCTTCGCGCCATTGCATCTGCTGCATCAGGAAATCAGGGTCCTGGACCGTGACTTCAAGCGGCAGCTCGCGACCGCCCATGGCGAGCAGGTAGCGCGCGCGTTTGGGAGGGTTCTTGAGCGTCTGATAGGCTTCGTTGAGGCTGGCTGATTGCTCCAGCGCCAGGCGTTGCTCACGCTCGGAAGCGTCAGCGAAGCGGTCCGGATGCACCCCACGCGCCAGTTCACGGTAGCGCGTGGCAAGCTGTTCAAGGTCCAGTCGAAAACTCGGCTGCAGCTCGAACAAGGCGAAATGACAAGGAGTACCCACAATCAGCCTCAGATGTTGAAGCTTTCGCCGCAGCCACATTCACCGCGTACGTTGGGGTTGTTGAACTTGAAGCCTTCGTTCAACCCTTCCTTGACGAAATCGAGTTCGGTGCCGTCCAGGTAAGTCAGGCTTTTCGGGTCGATGATCACTTTTTCGCCGTGACTTTCGAACACCTGATCTTCCTCGACCACCTCGTCGACAAACTCCAGCACGTAGGCAAGGCCGGAACAGCCCGTGGTGCGAACACCCAGACGAATCCCCTCACCTTTACCGCGCCCATTCAGGGAGCGGCGAATGTGCTGCGCAGCCGCTTCTGTCATGCTGATAGCCATCGTGACTCCTTACTCGTCGCCAAATTGCTTAGATCAAGCCTTTCTTCTGCTTGTAGTCGCGAACGGCCGCCTTGATGGCGTCTTCTGCGAGTACCGAGCAGTGGATTTTCACTGGCGGCAAGGCCAGTTCTTCGGCCAGCTGGGTGTTGCTGATAGTCACAGCCTCATCCAGGGTCTTGCCTTTCATCCATTCGGTCGCCAGGGAGCTGGAGGCGATGGCCGAACCGCAACCGTAAGTCTTGAACTTGGCGTCTTCGATAACGCCAGCGTCGTTGACCTTGATCTGCAGGCGCATAACGTCGCCGCACGCCGGAGCGCCGACCATGCCGGTGCCGACATCAGGGTCTTCCGCGTTCATCTTGCCGACGTTGCGCGGGTTTTCGTAGTGGTCGATGACCTTTTCGCTGTAAGCCATGGTACTGAATCCTCACTCATCAGGGCCGCTCTGGAACCCTGTAAACACGCCTGCGTTTTCCGCCACGTCTTTACAGAGCCTTTTGGGTGGCGGCTTCTATATTTAGTGTGCCGCCCACTCGATCTTGGAAATGTCGACACCGTCCTTGTACATGTCCCACAGCGGGGACAAGGTACGCAGCTTGGTGACGGCCTCGCAGACTTTCTGCGCGGCGTAGTCGACTTCTTCTTCGGTGGTGAAACGGCCGAACGTAAAGCGGATCGAGCTGTGAGCCAGTTCGTCGTTGCGGCCCAGGGCGCGCAGGACGTAGGACGGCTCAAGGGAAGCCGAGGTGCAGGCCGAACCGGACGAAACCGCCAGATCCTTGAGCGCCATGATCAGCGACTCGCCTTCGACGTAGTTGAAGCTCAAATTCAGGTTGTGCGGTACACGGGCGGTCATGCTGCCGTTGATGTACAGCTCTTCAAGGTGCTCGACCTGCTTGTAGAAGCGATCGCTCAGGGCCTTGATGCGCACGTTTTCGGCAGCCATGTCTTCCTTCGCCACACGGAATGCTTCGCCGATGCCGACGATCTGGTGGGTCGCCAGGGTACCCGAACGCATGCCGCGCTCGTGACCGCCGCCGTGCATGGTGGCTTCGATACGCACGCGAGGCTTGCGGCTCACGTAGAGCGCGCCAATGCCTTTAGGACCGTAGGTCTTGTGGGCAGAGAACGACATCAGGTCGACTTTCAGCTTCGACAGGTCGATGTCGACCTTGCCAGTGGACTGAGCCGCATCGACGTGCAGCAACACGCCCTTGGAGCGGGTCAGCTCGCCGATGGCGGCGATGTCGTTGATGGTGCCGATTTCGTTGTTCACGTGGATGACGGAAACCAGGATGGTGTCTTCACGCATCGCCGCTTCGATCATTGCAGGGGTCACGATACCGTCGGTGGTTGGTTCGAGGTAGGTGACCTCAAACCCTTCACGTTCCAGTTGGCGCATGGTGTCGAGGACAGCCTTGTGCTCAATCTTGGTGGTGATCAGGTGCTTGCCCTTGGTCGCGTAGAAATGCGCCGCACCCTTGATTGCCAGGTTGTCGGACTCGGTGGCACCGGAGGTCCAGACGATTTCGCGCGGGTCGGCATTCACCAGGTCAGCGACCTGGCGACGAGCGTTTTCCACGGCTTCTTCAGCTTTCCAGCCGAACACGTGGGAACGTGACGCCGGGTTGCCGAAGTTTCCGTCAACCAGCAGGCACTCGCTCATCTTTTGCGCGACACGCGGATCAACCGGGGTGGTCGCTGAGTAATCAAGGTAAATCGGCAATTTCATGGACTTTCTCCTAAATCAGGCTGGCTGGCGTGCCGTTAGCTCTTCGGCTGTCACTCGACGGCGGACGCTTCAATCTTGTCCAGACGCGGCGCCTTGGTGTTGCAACGGCGCTGGTCCTGACGCTGGGCTACTTCTTGCACCTCACGGCGAGTCACAAGATCAGCCAAGCTGATACCACTCAAAAACTCATGGATCTGCAGGCTCAGGTCACACCACAAGTGGTGCGTCAGGCAGGTGTCGCCGGCGTGGCAATCACCCAGGCCCTGGCATTTGGTGGCATCGACGGATTCGTTCACCGCGTCGATCACCTGGGCTACCTGGATGCCCTGCATGTCGCGGGACAGTTGATAGCCGCCGCCTGGACCACGAACGCTGGAAACCAGATTGCTGCGGCGCAATTTGGCGAACAACTGCTCGAGGTAGGACAGGGAAATGCCTTGGCGCTCGGAGATATCGGCCAGGGACACCGGCCCATTTTGCGCGTGCAAGGCCAGATCAAGCATGGCGGTCACCGCGTATCGGCCTTTTGTAGTCAGTCTCATGGACAAGTACCAAGGTGTTTCAGAATGGGAGCAAGTATGCGATTCCCGAGTATTTAAGTCAACTATAAGACCTAGTACTTTAGTCAGGAATACCCGCAAAAAGGGCGCGCGAATGATAGCAGGACGGGGGCGGATGGAACAGCGGGAACAGGGTCAAGCCCCCAACCTCAAGACCAATGGAGATCAAATGTGGGAGCTGGCTTGCCTGCGATGGCGGTTTGCCAGCCAGCCTATCCGGCACTGACTCGCCGCCATCGCAGGCAAGCCAGCTCCCACAGGGATCGCGACCGGCTCAAAGTCAGCCGGCTTTGGTAGCGCTTTCGCTCTTGATCTCGGCGAAGTCTTCGGTGCGCAACTCAGGCAGGTCCTTGGCGCAGTAGCTGCTGCCCAGGTCTTTCAAGGCGCCACACATGCCGTCCAGCTTGCCATCCACCGCCTGCAGGTGGTCGAGCAACTGGCCGATGGCACGCGCCACCGGGTCGGGCATGTCTTCGCTGACGCCATAGGCATCGAAGCCAATCTTCTCGGCCATGGCCTTGCGCTTGGCCTCCTGCTCATCACCGACTTCCGGCTTGACGATGATCCGCCCCGGAATGCCGACAACGGTTGCGCCAGGCGGCACAGCCTTGGTCACCACGGCGTTGGAGCCGACCTTGGCACCCGCACCCACGGTAAACGGACCGAGCACCTTGGCACCCGCCCCCACGACAACGCCATCTTCCAGTGTTGGATGGCGCTTACCCTTGTTCCAGGTGGTACCGCCCAGGGTCACACCCTGATACAGGGTTACGTCATCACCAATCTCGGCAGTTTCACCAATAACGATGCCCATGCCGTGGTCGATAAAGAAGCGGCGGCCGACCTTGGCGCCCGGATGAATCTCGATCCCGGTCAACCAGCGGCCAAAGTTCGACACCAACCGCGCCAGCCATTTCCAGCCCATATTCCACAAGGCGCCAGACAGGCGATGGATCCAGATCGCGTGCATACCCGGGTAGCAGGTCAGCACTTCAAAGGCGTTGCGCGCCGCCGGATCACGGTGGAAAACACTCTGGATATCTTCTCGCAAACGCTCGAACATTTTTAATCCTTCCGCTTAAGAAGCTCGCCACGGGCCGCTTTCTGGGTTTCCGTGAGGATGCCACGCAATATATTCATTTCTGCCCGGCTGACCGAGCTGCGTCCGTATAACCGGCGCAGGCGCGCCATCAAGTGCCGCGGTTTTTCCGGATCGAGGAATTCGATGGCCACCAGGGTTTGCTCCAGGTGCTCATAGAATCGTTCCAGCTCGTCCATGGTGGCCAGTTCGCCACTCTTGGTCGACGCAACCTCGTCCTTCTCTACCTTGCTTGGCTGTCCTTCTGCGGCCAGCCAGGCCATGCGCACTTCATAACTCAACACCTGCACCGCTGCCCCGAGGTTCAGCGAACTGAATTCCGGGTCTGATGGGATGTGCACGTGATAATGACATCGCTGCAACTCGTCATTGGTCAGGCCGGAATCTTCACGGCCGAACACCAAAGCGATTTCAGCGCCGCCGGCAGCCTCTTCCACGACTTTGGTCCCGCATTCGCGAGGATCCAGCAGCGGCCAAGGGATTCGACGGTCGCGAGCGCTGGTGCCGAGCACCAGGTTGCAGCCGACCAGAGCGTCTTCCAGAGTGGCGACGACCTGGGCTTTTTCGAGAATGTCATTGGCGCCGGACGCGCGGGCATCGGCCTCGTGGTGCGGAAACACACGCGGCTCCACCAGCACCAGGCGCGTCAGCCCCATGTTCTTCATGGCTCGCGCCACCCCGCCGATATTGCCGGGATGACTGGTATTGACGAGGACGACACGGATGTTTTGCAGCAAGGGAGGCGCTCTCGGACACGGGAAAGGGGAGCAAATCTTACAGAACAGCCTAAGGTTATGCCATGAAAGGTAACGTCGTCCTTCACCTGAAGAAAGTTTCTGCTAGAATGCTCGGCTTTCTTTAACAACCTTAGGTGACACATCCATGCAGCCCATGCTGAATATCGCGCTGCGCGCCGCCCGCAGCGCCAGTGAATTGATCTTCCGCTCCATCGAGCGCCTGGATACCATCAAGGTCGACGAAAAAGACGCCAAGGATTACGTATCCGAGGTGGATCGCGCCGCCGAGCAGAAAATCATCGACGCGCTGCGCAAGGCCTACCCTACCCACGGCATCCTCGGTGAAGAAACCGGCCTGCACAAAGGTAGCGGCGAAGGCGAAGACTACCTGTGGATCATCGACCCGCTGGATGGCACCACCAACTTCCTGCGCGGCATCCCGCACTTTGCCGTGAGCATTGCCTGCAAATACCGTGGCCGCCTGGAGCACGCCGTTGTTCTGGACCCGGTTCGCCAGGAAGAATTCACCGCCAGCCGTGGCCGTGGAGCCCAACTGAACGGTCGCCGCCTGCGTGTCAGCGGTCGCACCAGCCTCGACGGCGCCCTGCTGGGTACCGGCTTCCCGTTCCGTGACGACCAGATGGACAACCTGGAAAACTACCTGGGCATGTTCCGCGCCCTGGTTGGCCAGACCGCCGGCATCCGCCGCGCCGGCGCAGCCAGCCTGGACCTGGCCTATGTCGCTGCCGGCCGCTTTGATGCGTTCTGGGAGTCGGGCCTGTCCGAGTGGGACATGGCTGCAGGCGCACTGCTGATTCAAGAAGCCGGCGGCCTGGTGAGCGACTTCACCGGTGGTCACGACTTCCTTGAGAAAGGCCATGTGGTTGCCGGCAACACCAAATGCTTCAAGGCAGTACTGACGGCGATCCAGCCGCACCTGCCGGCTTCGCTGAAGCGCTAAGCGAGCGAGCAAAAAAAAGCACCCCTAGGGGTGCTTTTTTTGTACCTGAAATTACTGCTGCGGCTGGTTCTGACCAATAACCAGACGCCCTTCCTTGTCGACCGGGATCTGGTTGCCTGGATCGCGATCCATGCGCACAGAGCCTTCCTTGCCGTCCAGGGTGTAACGCACGTCGTACCCGACAACCTTGTCGCTGATGTCGTTAACGGTGTTACAGCGGGTTTGCGTGGTGGTGTAGGTATCGCGGTTCTGCATACCTTCCTGAACCTTGTTACCGGCATAACCGCCGCCGACCGCACCGGCCACCGTTGCCAGCTTCTTGCCATTACCGCCGCCGACCTGATTACCCAACAGGCCGCCCGCCAGCGCACCGACCACCGTACCGACGATCTGATGCTGATCCTGCACAGGCTTCTGCCGGGTTACGGCAACGTCCTTGCAGACTTCACGCGGGGTTTTAATCTGGGTTTTCACCGGCTGCACCGCCAGCACTTGCGCATACTCAGGGCCGCTTTTTACCAGGCTGTAGGTGGCAACAGCACCCCCGGCAGTCACACCGACAGCACCCAATACCGCACCAACCAGTAACGACTTGTTCACGTGAACCTCCTGACCATCACAAACGGACCGAACGATCCGCGCTATACCCAGCCTTGGAGCAAAAAAAAAGGCGCGAGTTCAATACTCGCGCCTTCTTTGTAACAGCAGATCAACAAACACCCATCAAGGGCGGTCGTCGACCTCCTTGCCGGTGCTGGCAGGAGGGATCAGGTCTTCGCTGTTGAGGTTCAGCCAGATCAGTACCACGTTGGCGATGTAGATCGACGAGTAAGTACCCGCCAGTACGCCGATGAACAGCGACAGCGAGAAGCCCCACAGGTTGTCGCCACCGAACACCATCAGCGCGGCAATCGCCAGCAAGGTGGAGATCGAGGTCGCCATGGTGCGCAGCAGGGTCTGAGTGGTGGAGATGTTGATGTTCTCGATCAACGTCGCCTTGCGCAGTACCCGGAAGTTCTCACGAACCCGGTCGAATACCACGATGGTGTCGTTGAGGGAGTAACCAATGATCGCCAGCACCGCCGCCAATACCGTCAGGTCGAAGGTGATCTGGAAGTAGGCCAGGATGCCCACGGTCACGATCACGTCGTGGATCAGCGACACAATGGCGCCGACACCGAACTTCCACTGAAAGCGGAAAGCCAGGTAGATCATGATGCCGACCAGCGCCATCAGCATGCCGAGGCCGCCCTGGTCGCGCAGCTCTTCACCTACTTGCGGGCCCACGAACTCGACGCGCTTGACCGACGCAGGGTTGTCACCGCCGACCTTCTGCAAGGCCTCGGCTACCTGGTGACCCAGTTGCGGGTCTTCGCCCGGCATCCGCACCAGCAGATCGGTGGTTGCACCAAAGCTCTGCACGATGGCTTCGTGATAGCCGGCCTTGACCAGCTCGTTGCGCACCAGGCTAACGTCGGCCGGTTTCTCGTAGGTCAGCTCGATGAGCGTACCGCCGGTGAAGTCCAGACCGTAGTTCAAGCCCTTATGGAACCAGCTGAACAACGCCAGAACGGTAAGGAGCATGGTGAAGCCGAACGCAACGTTGCGAACGCCCATGAAGTTGATTGTACGTAACATGGCAGCCCCTTAAATCCACAACTTCTTGAAGTCACGTCCGCCAAAGATCAGGTTGACCATTGCGCGGGTCACCATGATGGCCGTGAACATCGAGGTAAAGATACCGAGGGACATGGTCACCGCAAACCCTTTGACCGGGCCGGTGCCCATGGCAAAGAGAATCCCGCCGACCAACAGAGTGGTCAGGTTGGAGTCGAGAATCGCGGTAAATGCCCGGCCGAAGCCTTCGTTGATTGCCCGTTGCACGGTCATGCCCGCCGCGATCTCTTCACGAATCCGCGAGAAGATCAGTACGTTGGCGTCTACCGCCATACCCATGGTGAGTACGATACCCGCGATACCTGGCAGGGTCAGCGTTGCACCCAGCAGCGACATCAGGGCCAACAGCATCACCATGTTGCCCGCCAGCGCGACGGTAGCGATGATGCCGAAGAAGCGGTAGATGGCGATGATGAACAGGGAAACGAACAGCATGCCCCACAGTGCAGCGTCGATACCCTTGGTGATGTTGTCAGCACCCAGGCTCGGGCCGATGGTGCGTTCTTCAGCGAAGTACATCGGGGCCGCCAGGCCACCGGCACGCAGCAGCAGCGCCAGTTCGGACGACTCACCCTGGCCGTTCAGGCCAGTGATGCGGAATTGAGCACCCAGCGGCGACTGGATAGTCGCCAGGCTGATGATCTTCTTCTCTTCTTTAAAGGTTTGTACCGGAACGTCTTTCTCGACGCCGTCGACCACTTGCTTGGTGTAGGTGGTGACCGGACGTTGTTCGATGAAGATCACCGCCATGCTGCGACCGACGTTGCTGCGGGTTGCGCGGCTCATCAGTTCGCCGCCGTGGCCATCCAGGCGGATGTTCACTTCAGGCGTACCGTGCTCGCCGAAACCGGCCTTGGCGTCGGTCACCTGGTCACCGGTGATGATCAAGCCACGCTCGATCAGTGCAGGCGGACGGTTGCCTTCACGGAACTCGAACTCTTCGGCAGTGGCGCGGGTAGCACCCGGCTCAGCCGCCAGACGGAATTCCAGGTTGGCGGTTTTACCCAGGATACGCTTGGCTTCAGCGGTGTCCTGCACGCCCGGCAGTTCAACCACGATGCGGTTGGCACCCTGACGCTGAACGATCGGCTCGGCCACACCCAGCTCGTTGACGCGGTTACGTACCGTGGTCAAGTTCTGCTTGATGGAGTACTCACGGATTTCCGCCAGCTTGGCCGGGGTCATCGCTAGACGCAGTACCGCCTGACCATTGAGGTCGGCCGGAACAATGTCGAAATCGTTGAAGTTCTTGCGGATCAGTGCACGGGCCTGTTCGCGGGTTGCTTCGTCAGCAAAACCCAACTGGATGGCACCGTTGAGCTGCGGCAGGCTGCGATAACGCAGGCGCTCTTTACGCAGCAGGCTCTTCACATCGCCTTCGTAGACTTTCAGGCGAGCGTCGAGGGCCTTGTCCATGTCCACTTCCAGCAGGAAGTGCACACCACCGGACAGGTCCAGACCCAGCTTCATCGGGTGTGCGCCAATCGCGCGCAGCCATTTTGGCGTGGTCTGTGCCAGGTTCAGCGCGACGACGTAGTCATCACCCATGACCTTGCGCACAACGTCTTTGGCCGGCAATTGGTCTTCTTGCTTGGTCAGGCGCAACAAGCCGCCCTTCGCATCAGCAGCCAAACTTGCCGCTTTAACCTGGATCCCCGCGTCGGTGAGCGCTTTGCTCGCACGGTCCAGATCAGCCTGATTGACCTGCAGCGCAGTGCTGGCGCCAGTGATCTGGATCGCCGGGTCATCAGGATAGAGATTGGGAGCGGAATAAATAAAACCGATCGCCAGCACCGCCAGGATCAGTACGTATTTCCACAGAGGGTATTTGTTCAGCATCACGCCGCCCGCTTATAACGCGGGGCGCCTTGCGCGCCCCGTCGATTGGTAAAGGTTGTTACTCAGATCGCTTTGAGCGTGCCTTTTGGCAGCGTGGCGGCGATGGCGCCCTTCTGGAACTTCATTTCTACGGTGTCGGAGACTTCCAGAACCACGAAAGCGTCGGACACTTTAGTGATCTTGCCGGCGATGCCGCCAGTGGTCACGACTTCGTCGCCTTTCTGCAAGCTGCCCAGCAGGTTCTTCTGCTCTTTGGCGCGCTTGGCCTGTGGACGCCAGATCATCAAGTAGAAGATGACCAGGAAGCCGACCAGGAAAATCCACTCAAAACCACCGCCCATAGGACCGGCAGCGGCCGGTGCAGCGGCATCAGCCATGGCATTAGAGATAAAAAAGCTCATTTAGCACTCCAGTTGCAAATAGTGAATCTTAGGGTCGGAAAACTCAGTCCAAGGGCGGCACAGGCAGCCCGCGCTTGGCATAGAAGGCATCGACGAAGGCGGCCAATGTACCCTGTTGAATAGCCTCGCGCAAACCAGCCATCAGGACTTGGTAGTGACGCAAATTGTGGATGGTATTCAACATGCTACCCAGCATTTCCCCACACTTGTCCAGATGATGCAGATAAGCGCGCGAGAAGTTCTGGCAGGTGTAGCAGTCACAGGTGGGATCCAGCGGCGATTCATCATGGCGATGGAACGCGTTACGGATCTTCAGCACGCCTGTATCGATGAACAGATGCCCATTGCGGGCATTACGGGTTGGCATCACGCAATCGAACATGTCCACACCGCGGCGCACACCCTCTACGAGATCTTCCGGTTTGCCAACGCCCATAAGGTAACGAGGTTTGTCAGCCGGCATCAGGCCCGGCAGGTAGTCCAGCACTTTGATCATCTCGTGCTTGGGCTCGCCCACCGACAAACCGCCGATGGCCAGGCCGTCGAAGCCGATCTTGTCCAGACCTTCCAGCGAGCGCTTGCGCAAGCTTTCATGCATGCCGCCCTGCACGATACCGAACAGGGCAGCGGTGTTATCGCCATGGGCATTTTTTGAGCGCTGGGCCCAACGCAACGAAAGCTCCATCGACACCCGTGCCACGTCTTCATCGGCCGGGTACGGCGTGCATTCGTCGAAAATCATCACGATGTCGGAGCCCAGGTCGCGCTGGACCTGCATCGATTCTTCCGGGCCCATGAACACCTTGGCGCCGTCGACCGGGGAGGCGAAGGTCACGCCCTCCTCCTTGATCTTGCGCATGGCGCCCAGGCTGAACACCTGGAAGCCACCGGAGTCGGTCAGGATCGGGCCTTTCCACTGCATGAAATCGTGCAGGTCGCCGTGCTTCTTGATCACTTCCGTGCCCGGGCGCAGCCACAGGTGGAAGGTGTTACCCAGGATGATCTCGGCGCCAGTGGCGACGATGTCGCGCGGCAGCATGCCTTTTACGGTGCCGTAGGTGCCGACCGGCATAAAGGCCGGGGTCTCGACGGTACCGCGAGGGAAAGTCAAACGGCCGCGGCGAGCTTTACCATCCGTGGCCAGCAATTCAAACGACATACGACTCATGATTGTTCCTCTGGGCCGCGCGGCGCCGGATTACGGGTGATAAACATCGCATCACCGTAGCTGAAAAAACGGTATCCATGCTCGATAGCGGCTTTATAGGCGGCCATGGCTTCGGGATAACCTGCGAACGCCGACACCAGCATCAACAGCGTGGATTCCGGCAAATGGAAATTGGTGACCAGGCAATCGACCACATGGAACGGCCGGCCCGGGTAGATAAAGATATCGGTGTCGCCACTGAACGGCTTGAGCACGCCATCGCGCGCCGCGCTTTCCAGCGAACGCACGCTGGTGGTACCGACCGCCACCACACGCCCGCCGCGCGCCTTGCACGCATTGACCGCATCCACCACTTCCTGGCTGACTTCCAGCCATTCGCTGTGCATGTGATGGTCTTCGATGTTATCCACACGCACCGGCTGAAACGTGCCGGCCCCCACGTGCAGGGTCACAAAGGCCGATTCGATGCCCTTGGCGGCAATCGCTTCCAGCAGCGGCTGATCGAAATGCAGCCCCGCCGTCGGTGCGGCCACGGCGCCCAGGCGCTCGGAATACACCGTCTGGTAGCGCTCGCGGTCCGAGTCTTCGTCCGGGCGGTCTATATAAGGAGGCAACGGCATGTGGCCGACGCGCTCCAGCAGCGGCAACACTTCCTCGGCAAAGCCCAGCTCGAACAACGCATCGTGACGGGCGAGCATCTCAGCTTCGCCACCGCCATCAATGAGAATCTTCGAACCCGGTTTCGGCGACTTGCTGGAGCGCACATGGGCCAGCACGCGATGGCTGTCCAGCACCCGCTCCACCAGAATTTCCAGCTTGCCGCCGGAGGCTTTCTGGCCAAAAAGGCGAGCCGGAATCACCCGGGTATTGTTAAACACCATCAAGTCGCCCGGGCGTAAATGCTCAAGCAAATCAGTGAATTGACGGTGTGCGAGGGCACCACTGACCCCGTCCAGGGTCAGCAGTCGACTGGCGCGACGCTCGGCCAAAGGATGGCGAGCGATCAGCGAATCAGGGAGCTCAAAAGTAAAGTCAGCAACGCGCATGATGGGGTTCGTCTAGCAGGGCCGGGAAGTCTAGCGGAAATAGTGAAAATTGACCATGAAACGTGATTGACCAACGGTAATCTCATCTCTATACTTCGCCGCCATTGAGCCCTGATGGCGGAATTGGTAGACGCGGCGGATTCAAAATCCGTTTTCGAAAGGAGTGGGAGTTCGAGTCTCCCTCGGGGCACCATCTTAAAAAAAGACCTTGAAATTCAAGGTCTTTTTTTTCGCCTGCAGGAAAGTGATGATGGGCGGGCGAACGCGAGAAAAGAGGAACCCTGACCGTGGAACTGACGCTGGAAGCTGTAGCGCTTTTTGCTCTCAAGTTGGTGTATGAGACAGAAGGCGCGAGCCCGATTCTGCGGGACGACCTGGTCATGGACGGCTATGAACGGGAAGTGTTTGGCTTGCTGGTGCGCCAGGGCGATGTGAGCGCTATCCAGCAGAAGATCGACGAGTGCCTGGCGTTGGCCCTCGAATCCCTGGGCGGCGCTCACACCGTGATGGGCCGCGAGCTGCAACGGCTCGCGGTGGATGTGCGCCAAGCGACGACACTCGAAGCACTCAATGCCCCGCTAAACGCACTCAAGGATTACCTGAAGGCGATCCTTTAACGCCTGCCTTCGACCGCCATGCGTACGGCCAGGCCCATCAGCACCGAGCCCATCAACCAGCGCTGTACGGTTTGCCAGACCGGTTTGCGGATGAAAAATCCCGCGATCGAGCCCGCCATAAGAGCGATCAGCCCGTTGACGCTCACACTGATCATGATCTGCGTAAAGCCCAGCACCAGGGATTGCGAGAGCACGCTGGCGTGGCCGTTAGGGTCAATGAACTGAGGCAGCAACGACAAATACATCACCGCCACTTTGGGATTCAGCAGGTTGGTGACAAAGCCCATCATGAACAGCTTGCGTGGGCTGTCCTTTGGCAAATCCCGCACCTGAAACGGCGAGCGACCACCCGGCTTGACCGCCTGCCAGGCGAGGTACACCAGATACAACGCCCCGCCGAGCCGCAGCGCGTCGTAGGCATAGGGAACCGCCATCACCAACGCGGTGATACCCAATGCCGCGCAGAACATATAGACGACAAAACCCATCGCAACGCCGCCCAAGGAAATCAGCCCGGCCACTCGCCCCTGGCAGATCGACCGCGAAATGAGGTAAATCATGTTCGGACCGGGCGTCAGCACCATCCCGAGCGAGATCAGGCCATAGGCAAGCAGGCTGGACAGTTCGGGCATGGTGTGGCTCCTTGAGTTTTGTTCGGGCGGCGTTATTGGCGCCATGGTAGGGCGATAAAAGACAAGCCGTTAGATACAGATCCGCGAGCAAAACGTCATACACCGGCGCGGGCGTTTAGCGCACCACCCACCCAAGGAAAGGCACATTATCGACTTCAACAACAAAGGCTTCTTCAAGCTCAAGCAAAACAACGAATACGCCGAACGCGTATCGTCCCTGTTGCTGGATGATGAGCAGGTGATCGATTCCTACAAGGCCATGCGCGACGGCGTGGTGTTCACCACCAAGCGCATCATCGCGGTGAACGTGCAAGGGATTACCGGCAGCAAGAAAGACTTCACGTCCCTGCCGTACAAAAACATCGTCGCGTATTCGGTGGAAACGTCCGGGACGTTTGACCTGGATTCGGAGCTGGAGATTTACTTTTCGGCGGTGGGGAAAGTGAAGTTCGAGTTCACGGGGAAGACGTCGATTGTGGAGATATCGAAGGTGATTTCCAGGCATGTGCTTTGAGCCAATACGAAAACTCCGCTTGTAAGGACTTCCCACTATGGGCCCGAAAACCGCAGAGCTAATCGATGTGCTTGGGGATCTTGCCACCCTGCTGGAAAGCGACGGGGACAATCACTGGAGCCACTGGATGCGTAAGGCCAAAACCTTATTGCAAGCATCCGATTACTCCGGAATCACCTATTTGCGCTCTGCATACGGCGGAATGGGTTCGTTCAATGACCTCGTTCTTGGACAAAGCAGCGAAGGCGGCGTTTTTTCCTGGAAGCCGGGATACAAAGAGTTAAACGACCGGTTGGACGAGTTACGCAACAAAGCTGCTCAATTGAGCACGGGGATACAGCGCTCTCAACGAGAGTAAGTGTACTTGGCTCAATGTAGCGATTGATAAAGTGACATTTCCCACACCTCCCATCGAACAACGAGAATTTCAGGTTCTTCTCAGCTCTCATAGGCTCGCTTCCTTGCACAGGGAAGTGAGTCGTCATGACAGAGCGCGCGTATCCGATTACCGAAGAAGAGCAGCTGAAGCGGCGAATTCTGGCTCCGCAGCCTAAGCAGATTCCGTATTCACCGTTCATTGATTTGTATGAAGCGCCTCCTGTGCCATCGCCTGAACCTGCAAGGATTCCAGGCCAGGTATTCGCCAAGTCGTGCCAACTGCCCGACGGGATAGTCAGCTACAACAACCCCACCGGTTATGTGCCGCTTGAGCTGATCAAGGACTACGGTCATTTCACGCTGTTAGGCGGGCGGGAGGTGGACAGCCACGGCGGCGTGTCCCTCAGGAAAATCAGTGGCAGTGCCCTGCCCGTGGGGCTTGGCCAGCTCGTATTGCGTACTGCGGCATTGGAGTCCGCGGCTGCGGCGGTCGGTGCCGCCGCTGGGGGTTTGCTGGCAGGGCTGGTGGCGCTGGCATGGCCATCGGAGCTTGGCGACAGTGCGCTCTATAGCGAAGAGCAGCTTCGTCACCTGCAAAAAGCCCGCTCGCGGATGCGGTTGCATATCGAGCAACGCGCCGACGGGACGCTGAAGGGGTATGGGTTTTATACCGGCAAAAACGCTGACTGGCAGATGATCGATGTGGTGCAGTTTCAGAGTCGTGACAGCCAGTATGTGGCGGATCTTGGCGAGGGTGTGGAGCTGATTTGGACGCCGGCCATTGATCCTGGCGACACCCTTGGCATACCGGCATTGGAGGCTGCGCCACAAGCGCCGGTGATGTGGATTTATCCGCCGACGGAAGCGGCCAAACAGATTCTGGTGAACCCGATTTATCCGCCGGAGTATCGGGATTTTATTCTGGTGTTTCCGGTGGAGTCGGGGGTTCGGCCGCTGTATGTGGTGGTTAGCGAGCCCAGGAAGGGTTTGAGAAACTCAGATCATGATTATTTTCCTGCTCCTAGAACTGAAGACATCACCGGTTTCCCTGGCTTGATAGAACAAAAGGGGAAAACTCAAAGACGAGGCGGAGGTGGTCTCCGTAAACGTTGGAAAGACGCCAAGGGAAGAACAATTTACGAATGGGATTACGAGAAGGGCGAACTGGAAACCTACCGCAGCAATGACCTAAGCCACCTAGGTTCTTTTGACCCCTATACCGGCGATCGTAGGGGCGAGGCAAAAGATAAGCGCCGCACAAACAAATAAGTGGAGATATTTTATGGTTATGAAAATCAGATTGGCATGGTACGACAAGCGAACCGAAAACCTGGAAGCCGATGAGTACTCGATAAATTTCGAGGACGACAAAAGCATCCTTATCGCACTCGGTTTAGACGAAGAGCCCCAAATTTATGCCGGAGGCTTCGACATTCTCCCAAGTTGGATTGGGACCCTCCAACCCCACTTCAAGCAGGTGATCAATCCAACGCTTTTCGATTTCCAAATTTCTTTCAGTTACCAAGGTACATGGCCACCTCAAGCGTCCAGGCAGCCATAAAGGACCCTAATGAAAAAGCCCCCTCTCTATCGCTCAGTCAACACCCGCACGTACAACGTGCATCACGGAAGTTGCCGCACCTATAGGCAACAACGCCATAGCAAAAGCGAAAAGAACTCCACCCTAAGCCGTGGCTCGATGCACAGCCATCACCGGCACGGCTTCGATTACACACCATTATTCCGGTTTCTCCTGTCCAAGGTCGGTCATCGGTGGGATGAAGTTTTCAGCGAGGCCAATGCCCGCCTGGATCGCCCGGAACCTGTGTTCTGGATGGTTGCCGTGTGTGAAAGCGACAAAAACGAGTACGTGCGAATCGGCGAGTCCACCTATTACAGCGGCTTATACGTCGACGAGGCGGGCTTGCTACAAAAGGTTAACCCGCAATTGACACCCGCGTTCATGAAGCCGTTTTGCAACTGCTGCACCCACACCTTCAACGGTGTGGTATTCCCACCGGTTTCAGCACGCAGGAGCTAAAACTCAACCGCGCACACAACCCACCCACCTCCCGGTTATACAACTCCAACCGCCCCCCAATCCTCCCCACGATCATCTGCACAATCGCCAGCCCCAACCCCGCCCCATTCGCATTCCCGCGACTATAAAACCGCTCGAACAACCTTCCAATTTCCCCTTCATCAATCCCCGGCCCCGCATCCTCCACACACAGCTGCACCACGCCCGAATCCGTCCTCCGCACCATCACCCTCACTTCACTCCCCGCCGGCGAGAAATTCAGCGCATTGGTCACCAGGTTCTGCAGCGCAATCGCCAACGCTATCGGGTCCGTTTCAATCCAGCATTCCTCATCCCCTTCCAGCACCAACTCAACGCCTTTCTCCATCGCCAGGGGCGTCAGTTCCGCAAGTTCTTCGCGCACCAACTCCGTCAACTGCACACGCACTCGTACGGTGTTGTTCAACTGCGGCTCGATGCGCGCCATGGTCAGCAGTTGGCTGCCAATACGCGTCGCCCGGTCCACGCCGTTGACCAGGAAGTCCAACGCCTCTCGCCGCTGTTCCTCGGTTTCCGCGCTCTGGGCGTTCTGTGCATGAATGCGCAATATCGCCAACGGCGTGCGCAGTTCATGCGCCGCGTCCGCAATAAACCGACGCTCCCGCTCCAGCAGGTCGTCCACCTGCACCAGCAAGCGGTTCAGCGCGGTTTGCATCGGTTCCAGGTCCGTGGGCAATGGCTCAAGCTGCAGCGGTCGCAACGTATTGCTGTCCCGCCCGCGAATGGCCTGGGCCATCGCGCGCAGGGGTTTGAGGCCCCAGCCGATGGTCAGCCAGATCAACAACGCCAGCAGCGGTACGCCAATCAGGATGGGCCAGAGGGTATGGCGGATGATGCGCTGGATCACGTCCTGGCGAATGTCGTCGCGCTCGCCCACCCAAATGAGCAGGCCTTGTTGCATGTCGGCAAGCATGAACGCGCACCAGTCGTTGCCGTTTTCCGTCAGGTCGTGGGGCCCGAGTGTGGTGGGCGGTGTGTTGAGGATCGGTGCATCAGTGGAACGTACGAGCAGTTGACCATCGGGGCGCCATACCTGAAAGGTCAGGCGGGTCTCATAAGGGTGCGCGGCGCCGTCTTCGCCGACGCGGCTCATGGCCTGGTCGAAAGCCTGATAGAGGCGGTCCCAGTCGGCATCGCCGGGGTCGCGCTGACGCAGTACGCCTTGCAGCAAACGGGCGCTTTGGGCGAGTTGGGCGTCGTAGACTTCTTCGATTTCGTGGTGACTGTCCCGCAGCACCAGCCAACTGATCAGTCCATCACCCAGCAGGATCAGCACCAGCACCGGGATGAGGATGCGCGCGCGAACCGAGTTCATGGCTTGAGCTCCACCACGTAGCCCACGCCGCGCACGGTGCGGATCAGATCGGTGGAGAGTTTTTTGCGCAGGTTGTGGATAAGGACTTCGAGGGTGTTGCTTTCGACGCGGTCCTGCCAGCCGTAAAGCGCGCGGGACAAGCGTTCGCGGGTGACGACTTTGCCGGGGCGCACCATCAGTTGATGGAGCAGTTGATATTCCATCGGCGTCACCACGATGTCCTGGCCCTGATAACTGACTTGTTGGGTCGCCGGGTCGAGGCTCACGCCCGCATGCTCCAGCATTGGCTGCGCGCGGCCCTGGCTGCGACGCAACAAGGCGCGCACACGAGCCTTGAATTCTTCGACGTCAAAGGGTTTGACCAGGTAGTCGTCGGCGCCGGCATCCAGGCCGGCGATACGTTCGGCAGTGTCGTCGCGCGCGGTGAGGATCATCACTGGCAGGTCGTATTGCTCGGCGCGCAGGGTTTGCAGGAGTGTCAGGCCGTCGAGGCGCGGCAGGCCGAGGTCGAGCAGCAGCAGGTCGAAGCTTTCGCTGCGCAACGCATGCAGGGCACTGACGCCGTCTTGCAGCCAGTCCAAGGTGTAGCCTTCGGCGCTGAGGGCCACGCGAATCCCTTGGCCGAGGGCACGGTCATCTTCGACAAGGAGCAGGCGCATAGCTGATTCTCTGGAGTAACGGCGGCATGATGCCGTGTAACCGCCGAGGCTATTTCGAGAAAGATGTTACGGGCCGTTGCCAACTAAGCTTTCGCTAAGGTTGGTTTTGCACAGTGAAATCTCCCACATCTGCTGAGAGCGTTTCCATGCGTAAAATTCTCCTGCTGTCGCTGATTATCGCCAGCCCCCTGGCCATTGCCGGCCCGCAATGCACCACTGCCGAGCGCTCGCAATGGCAGGACCAGAAGGCCTTTCAGGACCAACTCAAAGCCCAAGGCTACGAGATCAGCAAGTTCAAGGTCACCGATGGCAACTGCTACGAGATCTACGGCTTTGACAAGGACAAACGCAAGGTCGAGATCTACCACGATCCAGTCACCGGCAAGGCCGTGAAGACTGAGATCAAGGGCTGATGCCAGCAACCTCCCTGCGCCTCTGGGACCCGGTGGTCAGGGTGTTTCACCTCTCCATCGCCGGCGTCTTTGTGGCCAATTACTTCTTCAACGAAGCAGGCGACGACTGGCATGTGTGGCTGGGCTATTACGCCATGGCCTGGTTGCTGGTGCGGTTGGTGTGGGGATTTGCAGGGCCGCGCAGCGCACGCTGGGCAGATTTTTGGCCGACGTCGGAACGACTCAAAAGCCATGTGCGTTCATTGCTCAACCGCCGACCGCAGCACCGCCTGGGCCACTCGCCCATTGGTGCGCTGGTGATGATTCTGATGTTGCTGGCGCTGCTGACGATCGGCGTCAGCGGCTTTTTGATGCAGGAAGTCGATGCCCTGTGGGGCGCCGATTGGCCGCTGCTGTTGCACGAAACCGCCGCCAATGTGCTGGCGGGTCTGGTTGGCGTGCATGTGCTGGCGGCGGTGTTTGAAAGTATCCAGGTGCGGGACAACCTGCCGTTATCCATGCTCACCGGCCGCAGGAGGCGCCTGCCGGATGACCGTGCGCAGTAATCCTTTTCCCGACAGGTTCTCTATGCGCCCGCTATTCATGATCTGCAGCCTGCTAGTGGTATTTTTCGCCGCCTGGCAAAGTCATCCGCCCCACGTGTTGGCGCCGTTTGCCCTGCCCGCCAAGGACACGTCCCAGGCAGCGGCCACCCCGCAATACAGCAGCCGCTTTGTCTCCTCGCAGCTCAATGACTTCGTGCACTCCTCCTCGGTCACCGCCCTGCCCGGCGGCGACCTGATGGCCGTGTGGTTTGCCGGCTCCCGCGAAGGCGCCGCCGATGTGCAGGTGCGCACCGCGCGCTTTGACGCGAAAAGCGCCGAGTGGGGCCCGGAGCAGGTACTCGCCACCCGCGAAAGCACGCGCGACGGCACCCACCGTTACATCCGCAAACTGGGCAACCCGGTGATCGCCCTGGCGCCGGACAACCGCCTGTGGATGTTTTACGTCTCGGTGTCGGTAGGCGGCTGGGCCACCAGTGCGATCAATGTGATGGTCTCGGACGACCTCGGCACCCACTGGTCGGCGCCTCGGCAGTTGATCACTTCACCGTTTTTCAACATCAGCACCCTGGTGCGCGCTGCGCCGGTGTTCCATGCCGACGGTTCCATCGGCCTGCCGGTGTACCACGAGTTCATGGGCAAATTCGCCGAGTACCTGTACTTGAGCGCCGACGGTGCGGTGGTCGACAAATTCCGTATCAGTCGTGGGAAAAATTCGCTGCAACCGACCATCGTCCCGCAGGACGGCCAGCGCGCCATCGCCATGCTGCGTTACGCCGGCGAAACTCATCACCGAGTGCTCGCCAGCCGCACCGAAGACGCCGGGCAAACCTGGAGCGAGCCTTACCCGCTGGAGCCGTCCAACCCCAACTCCTCGTTGGCGGCCGTCAGCACTGAGGGCGACGGTTTGCTGGTGGCACTCAACGACCTGCAGGACGGGCGCTTCAAGCTGAGCCTGTACGGCACCGATGCCAACCTCAACCAGTGGCGCACCGTGGTGGAACTGGACCAGTCCCCCGACCCGCTGGGCCAACCCTTCTCCCCCGAGGCCTACAAGGAAATCATCGGCGAAGGCTTCCGCGAATCCAGCGGCGCCCGCCGTCTGCCGCTGGAACAACGCTTCCTCAGCAGCCTGGATTACCGGGTGTGCAAACCCCGTGGCTGCGATTTCGAATACGAGTACCCGTACTTCAGCCGCAGCCCGGACGGCATGTACCACCTGGTGTACTCGTGGAACAACACGTTCATCAAACACGTCAGCTTCAACGAAGCCTGGCTGTCGGAGCGCATGTGATGGTTTCTGAATGGCAAGCGCATTTGAGTTTTGTGCTGTTGGGTTTTGTACTGCTCAGCCTGTTACGCGTGACGGCGCCCTGGCGCCCATGGCTGCTGCCGGTGTTGGTGGTGGTGAGTTTTATCCCGGTCAACGAACTGCCGTTGGCGGCCTATGTGCGCAGCTTCACTGATGACTTGGCCATCAGCACCCTGGTGCTGTTGGCGTGGGTCAGCCTGTGCCGTCTGGGCGTGGTGCAGCCACTCCAGCACCCGCAGAAGCTCCAGGTGTTGCTGATGTTTGGTGCCCTGAGCCTGGTGCTTTACCCGGCGACGATGGGCCTGACGTATTTCGACCCCTACCGTTGGGGTTTCAACCCTCGGCCGATGATTGTGCTGATAGGCATCGCCGCACTGCTGATGCTCTGGCTGCGTAATACCTTGGCCGTGTGGATGCTTGCGGCGGGCACCCTGGCGTTCGCGCTGCGGCTCAAGGCCTCGGAAAACTACTGGGACTATCTGATCGACCCACTGCTGACAGGCTACTGCCTGGTGGCCGGGTTGTGGATGCTGGCGATGGCCGCCTGGCGCCCTCTTATAAAACTGCACAGAGGTCAATGATGGGATGGCTGCACTCGCGCCGCCTACGCTACGGCGTGGGCGCGATCGGTTTGGTATTTGCGTTGCTGGCGGCACTGCGGCTGGTGTTTGTACTCGGGTTTTCCGGGGTCGACCTCAAGGAACCCGCACTGCTGGAAACCTTCGGGATCGGCCTGCGTTTCGACCTGCGCCTGGCGGTGCTGATCCTGTTGCCCCTGGCCCTGCTCGCCTGGCTACCGCGCTGGAACCTGCTGACCGTCCCCGCCTTGCGCTGGCTCGCGCGGGGTTATCTGCTGGTGGCGCTGGCCGTCGTCGGGCTGGTGTACATCATCGACTTCGGCCACTACGCCTACCTCGGTGTGCGCATCAACGCCACGGTGCTGCGTTACCTGGAGGATGCGCAGATTTCCCAGCAGATGGTGTGGGAAACCTACCCGGTGCTGTGGATAACCTTGAGTTGGCTTACGGCCGTCAGCCTGTGGACCTACGCCCTGGTTCGCCTCGAACGCATCACCCTGGACGGCGAACACAAACCCTTCGGCAAGCTGGCCCTTGCATCAGTGGCCACTGTCGGTGTGATTGTGGTCTTGCTCGCCTTGCTCGGCCGCGTGGCCAACCTCAATCTCGAAAACCCGGTGCCCCTGCGCTGGAGCGATGCGTTCTTTTCCGGCAATAACCAGATCGCCGCCGTGGGCCTCAACCCGGTGCTGTTTTTGTACGACACCCTCAAGGTCGGCCAGTCGCAGTTCGATGAAGGCAAGGTGCGTGAGCACTACCCGCAAGTCGCGAATTACCTGGGGGTCAGCCAACCCGATCCCGAACAACTGAGCTTCGCCCGCGAACAAGCCGTGCAGCCTTACCGGCTTAAAGGCGATCGCCCGCCAAACGTGATCTTTGTGATGCTCGAATCCCTCGGCACCAGCGCCGTGGGCGCCTACGGCAACCCGCTGAACCCCACGCCGAATCTCGACAAGCTGGCGCAAGAAAGCTGGTTTTTCAAACACTTCTACGTGCCCGTTACCGGCACCGCCAAGACCGTGTGGGCGAGCATCACCGGCGTGCCCGACGTCACCCGCCGGGAGACCGCCACCCGCAACCCGCTGATCACCCGGCAACACACGCTGATCAACTCCTTCGAGAATTATCAGAAGCTCTACATGATTGGCGGCAATGCCGGCTGGGCGAACATCAACGCGCTGATCCGCCAGAGCATCGATGGCGTGAAACTCTACGACGAAAGCCACTGGCGCTCGCCACGGGTGGACGTGTGGGGCGTGTCCGACCTGGACCTGTTCAAGGAAGGCGACGAACTGCTGCGCGCCATTCCCAAGGACCAGCCGTTTTTCGCCTACCTGCAAACCTCCGGCAACCACCGCCCGTTCACCATCCCCAAGAACAACGACGGCTTCGTGGTGCATGACCTCACCGTGGAGCAAGTCCAGGCTGCAGGCAGTCGCAGCGTCGAGCAATACAACGCCGTGCGCCTGCTGGATTTCAACATCGGCCGCCTGATGGAAATCGCCAAGGCCGGGGGTTACTACGACAACACCATCTTCGTGTTCTTCGGCGACCACAACACCCGCATCAGCCAGATCCCGCACATGGCGCCAGCGTTCGAACAGCTCGGCTTGGAAAGCAACAACGTACCGATGATGATCCATGCACCCGGCCTGGAACCCCGGGTGATCGAAGAAGCGGTCGGCCTGGCGGACTTGCTGCCCACGGTCGCCGGCATGGCGGGCATTGCGTTCCACAATGGCGCCATGGGCCGCGATATCCAGCAGCCTGCGCCGGAAGGCGAGCGGGTGGTGCCGCTGGTACTGCGCGAGGGCACGTTCCCGCTGATCGGCGGCGTGACCAAAGACTTCCTGCTGCAGATGGAACACGACGGCAGTTCGCCGACCCTGCACGACCTGGCGTCGCAAACGCCGAGGGACGATGTGGCTCAGCAGTACCCCGAGGAGTTTCAGCGGTTGCAGGGGCTGACTCGGGGGTTGCATGAAAGTGCACGGTTGATGTTGTTCAGAAACGTTCGTTAAAGGTACCCCGCGGCTGGGCCTTACTATCGGCCCAGCCAATCCATCCCCCCAATCTATCGATTTGAGGTCCCTCTCACCGTCCCCGACTATGGCGCCACTTCCAATAACAAAAACCAGGAACCCGCCATGACTGCCCGATTCCACAACCCGGTAGACACCCGCTTCGGCTGGGGCTGCCTGCAAGAACTTGCCGCCCTCACCGAAGGCCAGCGCGTCGCCCTCGTGACCTTCCCCGAAGCCCGTGGGCTCGGTTTGGTAGACCGCATCCAGACCCTGCTGGGTGACCGCCTCGTGTATGTGATCGAAGATGTGCAACCCAACCCCGACGTGGCCCAACTGCGCGACACGTACGAGCACTTCTGGGAGCAGGCCGGTGATTGTCAGGTGGTGGTCGCCGTTGGCGGCGGCAGTGCGATCGATACGGCCAAGGCGCTGATCGTCGGCACCGAGTCGGGGGATTTCGACGAATTGCTGGCGCTGCTGGCCACCGGCAAACCTTTCGTGCCGGCCCGCCACAAGCAATTGATTGCCGCACCGACCACCGCCGGCACCGGCAGCGAAGTCACGCCATGGGCGACGATCTGGGATTCCGCCAGCCTCAAGAAATACTCGCTGCACCTGGACTGCACCTGGCCGAAAGTGGCGATCATCGACCCGCAGTTGATGCTGACGGTACCGGGTGGCGTCACCGTCTCTACCGGCCTGGATGCCTTGTCCCATGCACTGGAGTCGATCTGGAATATCAACGCCAACCCGGTCTCGGACACCTTCGCCATCTCCGCCATCGAAGACATCCTGGAATGCCTGCCGCGCTTGCGGCGTGATCTCGGCAATCAGGAATTACGCTCACGGATGGCGTTGGCGGCACTGAAAGCCGGCCTGGCCTTTTCCAATACCAAGACCGCCCTCGCCCACTCCATCTCCTACGAGATGACCCTGCACCACGGCCTGCCCCACGGCATCGCCTGTTCCTTCACCTTGCCGCTGGTGCTGGGCCTGGCGTGGGGGCATGACGCCGCGCGGGACCGCACCCTGCAACGGGTATTCGGCACCGACCTGCACCAGGCCCAGGCGCAGTTGCGCGACTTCCTCCACAGCCTGGACGTGAAGACCGAATTTGCCGACTACGGCGTGAATGCCAGCGAAGCCGAAGCGATGATCCGCTTCGCCCTGCAAGGCGCACGCGGCAAGAACTTCATCGGCGCGCAAGCGGCCTAGACTCACCGTAATTCGGTCGTTTCCTGTTGCACCTATCAAGAGTGCCCCCCTGCGGCTGCGGTCGCCGGGGCGAATAACAATAAGGAAAACATCATGAATCGTGCACACGTGCTGCCTGTTCCTGCCGTCCGTACCTCGTCTTTCCGTGTTGCCCAGTGGCGCATGCTGCTGGCGGCGATGTTTTGTTATCTGTTTTTCTATACCGGTCGCCAGACCTTCGGTTTTGCCATCCCCGGGATCCAGGCCGAGTTCGGCCTGACCAAGGAAACCCTCGGCTGGGCCTCGGCCGCCATGCTCTGGGCCTATGCGATTGGACAGGCCATCAACGGCAACCTCGCCGACAAGTTCGGCGGGCGGCGCATCATGACCCTGGGCGCGGTGCTGTCCTGCGGGGCCAACTGGGTCACCAGTTTCGCCAGCGGCTTTGCCGGGTTGATCCTGCCGTGGGGCATCAACGGTTACTTCCAGGCCCTCGGTTGGGCGCCCGGCAGCCGGCTGATTTCCAATTGGTGGAGCGCCGGTGAGCGCGGCAAGGTGTACGGCTTTTATGTGTTCGCCGCCGGCTGCGCCTCGGTCCTGTCGTATGTGACCTCGATCGTGGTGCTGGAAGTGTTTCAACTGGAGTGGCGCTGGATCTTCCGCCTGCCGGTACTCTTGATGCTGGCAGGCGGCATCATCTTCTATCTGGTAGCCCGGGAACGGCCTCAGGACCTGGGCTTCGAACCCCTGGCCGATACCGGCGTGGCCAACGCCGAAGACAAGAATCATGAAGTGGCCCACGGCGAAGTCGAAACCTCGGCACAGCGCTACAAGGCTGTCCTGAAAAACCCGCGCCTGATCATCGCCGCCCTCTCCCTGGGCTTCCAGAACGCTGCCCGCTACGGGCTGATCGTCTGGGTGCCGGTGCACTTCCTGGGCGCCAACTGGAAAAGCGGCGACAGCATGATCGATCCGAAGTGGATCACCGTGGCCCTGCCGGTGGGCATGGCCATCGGCGCCCTGAGCAATGGTTGGGTCTCGGACAAGCTGTTCGGCTCCAAACGCTACCTGGCGATCATGCTCTACATGTTCCTCGGTGCCGCCACCAGCCTGTGGATGTGGAGCCTGCCACCCCACAGCGCAATCGGCCTGGTGGCATTGTTCCTTTGCGGGTTCTTTGTGTACGGGCCGGCATCGAGTTTCTGGGCGCTGTGCCCGGACCTGGTCGGCGCCAAGCGTGCGGGTACGGCCACCGGCGTGATGAACTTCTCATCCTATCTGTTCGCCGGCCTGGCGGAACCGCTGATCGGCAGTATGCTCGACAGTACCGGCAATACCTCGCTGATCTTCATCGTCGTGACCTCGGCCTGCCTGTGCAGCGCGGCGGTGGCGTTGTTTATCCGACGTTGATGACCGGCCCGGCGGACCTCAGGAACAGGACTTTTTATGTACCAGTACCACAAGTGGCTGCGCTCGTTTCATGCGGTGGCGAAGACCGGCAGTTTCACCCTCGCCGCCGAGTACCTGAGCGTCGGCCAGCCGACGGTCAGCGAGCAGGTCAACGGTTTGGAGAAGCAGTTCTCGGTGGAGTTGTTCCACCGTCGCGGGCGGTTTATCGAGATGAGTGCGGCCGGGCACGCCCTTTACGGGATCACCCAGGGGCTGTTCGGCCAGGAGGATGAAGCCATGCAACTGTTGCAGAGTTTCAAGCAGCGCAAGACAGGGTTGTTGCGCCTGGGCGCGGTGTCGCCGCCGATTGCGATGAACCTGACTTACGAACTGATGCAGCGCCACCCGGACATCGAACTGGAAACCTCGTTTTCCCCGGAAAAGGAAACCCTGGACCGGCTCTTCAACTTCGATATCGACGTGGCAATCCTGGCCCTCTCGGAGTTCGACCAGCGCTTCGATACCCAGCTGTACCGGCGCTATCCGATTATTGCGGTGGTGCGCGATGACCACCCATGGGCGCAACAGAAAGAGGTGCACGTGGAACAGATCAGCCGCGAAAAGTGGGTGATGCGCGAGAAAAGCTCACGCACCCGGCAACTGGTGGAAGAAAGCTGCAAGCGCCAGGGAATTGCCGTGAACTGCGTGATGCAGTTGAACAGTCGTGAAGCCATCGTGCACGCCATCACCAAGGGCATCGGCATCGGCTTTGTGTCCGCCGTGGAATACGCCGAAACCCCGGGCACCACGCCGATCACCTTCGTCGACCATCCGCTTTTCATCGACTACCACTTGTGTTGCCTGGGCATCCGGCGCAACCGACCGATGATCGCGGAGCTGTTCGAGGCCAGCCCGATCCCGGCCACCTGATCGCCTTACCCGTTTAAACCCTCACCAGGCGCTTACCTCTTCTTCGGCAGAGGGACGGCCTGCTCACACCTGAAAATGGAGACTTGCCATGCACTACCAACAACCTTCCAAGCTGCAAGCCGTGGTCCTGGATTGGGCCGGCACCGTTGTCGACTTCGGCTCCTTCGCCCCCACGCAGATTTTTGTCGAGGCGTTCGGCGAGTTCGGCGTTGCCGTGTCCCTGGAGGAAGCACGCGGCCCGATGGGCATGGGCAAGTGGGATCACATCCGCACCTTGTGCAACCTGCCGCATATTGCCGAGCGTTATCGGGCGGTGTTTGATCGACTGCCCACCGACGAGGACGTCACGGCCCTCTACGAACGCTTCATGCCGTTGCAGATCGAGAAAATCGCGCTGCATTCAGCGGTCATTCCCGGTGCTCTTGAGGCAATCAAAACCCTGCGTGGCCAAGGCTTGAAGATTGGCTCCTGCTCGGGCTATCCGGCGGTGGTGATGGCCAAGGTGGTCGAGCTGGCACGGCAGAATGGCTACGTCGCCGACCATGTGGTGGCGACTGACGAAGTGCCCAACGGGCGTCCGCATCCGGCGCAGGCGTTGGCCAACGTGATTGCGCTGGGCATCAGTGATGTGGCCGCCTGCGTGAAGGTCGACGACACCTGGCCCGGGATTCTGGAAGGCCGCAGCGCTGGCATGTGGACGGTGGCGTTGACCTGTTCGGGCAACGCTCTGGGCTTGACCTACGAGCAATACAAGGCGCTGCCCGCTGCAGAGTTGGCGCTGGAGCGTGCGCGCATCGCCCAGATGTTCGAAGGCTCCCGGCCGCATTACCTGATCGATACCATCGTCGAACTGCCGGCGGTGATAGACGATATCAATGCGCGTTTGGCGCGCGGGGAAACGCCGCAGGGTTCTTGATGGGCCGATGGGGTCAGTGAGCTGACCCCACACTGCGGCCTAGCGTTCGCCGATCAATTGTTCACTTAACGTCCACAACCGTTGCGCCAACTCGGCATCCACCGCCCACGGCCTGACACCCAGCTGTTCTTCTGATTCCGCGCTCACCGCAACTGCCACATCACAGTTCTCGCAATACACCCCGCCCATTCCCGCTAACTGCTCGCTCACCGCACACCACACACTGGTGGCTGCGCCTTGCTCCGGGGTTTTCATATTCCGTTCGGGGTCGATCACCGGTTGCCCGTGCTCGTCTACGTAGCCTGATGCCTGCAAGACTTCTGCCTTCATGTGCCGCACAAGGTCAGTAATGATTCCGCCGGGATGAACCGCAAAAGCCCTCACACCGCTGGCTGCGCCGAGTGTGTCCAGATGCACGGCGAACAGCGCGTTAGCGGTTTTTGACTGACCGTAGGCCTTCCATGGATCGTAGGCCTGACGCTCGAAGTTCCAGTCATCAAAATCGACAGCGCCGTGTACGTGGCCCCGTGAAGACAACGCCACCACCCGCGCACCTTCGGCACGTTGCAGGGCTGGCCACAGGCGCTGGGTAAGCTGAAAATGCCCGAGGTGATTAGTGGCGAACTGGGACTCGTAACCCTGTGCATTGCGGCTCAGCGGTGGCGCCATGATGCCCGCGTTGTTGATCAGCAGGTGCAACGGGCGGCCTGTCGCCAGAACGCGCTCGGCAAACTGGTCGATGGAACCGGCATCCATCAGGTCCAGGGATTCAAGTTGCAGCTGTGGATAAGCGTTGAGTGCAGCGCGAGCCTTGGCCGGGTCACGGGCCGGGACGATCACGTGGGCGCCAGCGGCAGCCAGCGTGCGGGCGGTGACCAGGCCAATGCCGGAGTAACCGCCCGTGACAATCGCCACCTTGCCGGAAAGGTCGGCACCTCGGATCACTTCGGCGGCGGTAGTCGCCGCGCCGTAGCCGCTATGGATGGGGTTTTGTGCAGTGGGCATGACAAAGTCTCCATTAGACGTGTGGTTACCACGCTACGCCCCGAAAGCCGTACTCTGAATACTCGAACATCCCGTTTACCTGCGTGAAAGTACGAATATGCACAGCGATCCGTTTTCCGAGATACTCACCTTCGTGAACGCCCAATCGGTGATGACTGGCGGTTTCAGCGCGGGCGGCGCCTGGGCCCTGCGTTTTCCGGCGCCAGACAAGATCAAGTTTTTCGGTGTGGTGAAAGGACAGTGCTGGTTGTGGCTCGAGGGCGAGCCAGCGCCGGTATTGATTGAAGCGGGAGATGTGTTCCTGCTGAGTGCGCAACGCCCGTTTGTGCTTGCAGGCGATGTGTCGGTAGCGCCTTTGGAAGCGCGGCAATTATTCGCTGACGCCGGCCGCTTCCCGCAAATCGGTGACGGCCAGGGCTGTGTGCAAATCGGCGGCTACGTGCGCCTGGACCCGGAAAGTGGCGGGCTGTTGGCCAATGCACTCCCGCCCCTGATCCACGTGCGGGCCACGGCGCCGCAAGCGGCAATCGTGCAATGGCTGCTTGGCCAGTTGGCTCATGAGGGCGAATCCAATTTGCTGGGGGCGAGCCTGGCATCGGCGCATCTGGCGCAGTTGATGTTTATCCAGATCCTGCGGGCTTACGTCGAAACCTCGGGCGCATTACCCGAAGGCTGGCTGCGCACGGTCAGCGACAAGCGCCTGGCGCCCGCGCTGCGCTTGATGCACAGCGAGCCGGGGAATGCCTGGTCGCTGGAAGCCTTGGCTGCCGCCGCTGCAATGTCGCGCACCACCTTTTCGCAACACTTCAAGAACGTCGCCGGCGTGCCACCGCTGACGTACTTGACCGAATGGCGCATGCGCCTTGCGCAACGGGCGTTGCGCGAGGGGAATCTTTCCGTTGGGGTCTTGGCGCAGTCATTGGGGTACGGGTCTGAAAGCGCGTTCAGCAATGCCTTCAAGCGAGTGATTGGGAAGGCACCGAGGCATTATCGGGATGCGTGCCGTCAATCAACCTGCATTACTGCGCCTGAAACGTCGCAAGATACGCCAACAAGTTATCGATCTTCTCCTGGTCACTGATCCCCCAGAAAATCATCCGGGTGCCGCTCACCACCTTTTTCGGCGCCTCGATATAGGCGGCCAGTTTGTCCCGCGTCCAGACCACGCCGGAGTTCTTCATCGCATCTGAATACTGATAGTCAGTGGTGGTCCCGGCCGGACGGCCAATGATGCCGTTGAGCTGAGGTCCAAAACCGCCCCGGGCGTTTTCGCCGACGCTATGGCAACCGCCGCAGGTTTTACTGAATAACTTTCCACCGGCTTCGGCGTCGCCTTCCGCCATTGCCTGGGCACTGACAAAACCGGACATCAAGGCAAGGGTGAGTAAAACAACGTGCTTCATAACTAGCGTTCCATCCGGTGTGCCGGTTCAGGTGGTGATTTGCCACGACATGGCGCAACGACTGCCCGGCGCAAAACCGTGACGATACTCCTCACGCAAAGCCTCTGCCAAACGATGATCCGGCGCCAGGGAGTGCTCTTGCCGAAATCCCAGCCGCTGGTAAAACGGGGCGTTCCAGGGCACATCGCGAAACGTGGTGAGGGTGACGCCCCGCAACTGGCGCGAACGTGCTTCATTCATCACGGTTTCAAGCAATTGCCGCCCTGCGCCACGGCCTTGCATGGCCTGCGCCACTGACAGTTCATGGATGTGCAGGTCATCATCAAATACCTCTGCACTGAGGAACCCCTGGAGTTGGCCAGTAGCATCCACCGCCACCCAACACGTACCCAACGCGATGACCTGCAGATGGCGCCCAACACTCATGAGCTCGGCATCGGCAAGCCAGCCCAACGATTCGATGGTGCGGAAGGATTGGGCCGCAGATGCTTCTATCGCAGGCAAAAACGCTGCATCCTCAGAGATAGCGGTCCTAATAACGACAGAGATGAGACTGCAGTTACTCACGAACGCATGCCCATCCAGATCACCGCCTCTGTCCAGGCCGTCACCACCGGGTTCAACGCCCGGCTCCACGGATCGCGCGGGTCGATCTGCGCCGCCGACTGGTCATGGTGCTGCTGCTCTTCTTCCACAATCGAGGCAATCGCCACCACCGCTTGCGGGTCGCTGTCGCGTAAAACGTGAAGTTGATGGGCCAAATGCTTGAGCACCACGCTTTCGACCGCGACGGTGGTGGCCAGGATCGCCTTGCGCCCGCAAAGCCCGGTCACCAACCCCAATACCAGGCCGCCGAGGCCGCATAGCCAGTAGCTGCGGCAACGCCGCCGGCCACGGCGCTGCAATTCGGACTGGAACACTGCGCGATGGCGCAACTCGTGGGAACGCAGCTCCCTGAGTTCCTCTACCAGGCCAGGGGCAACCAGGCGTGCCATGAACAGTTGGCCGCTGTAGATGCAGATCGCGCCATGTTCGCCGGCGTGGTCGACCTTGATCATGCGGCCACCGATATCGGTCGTGCTCAACACGGGATTGCCTTCCATAGCGTGGGGGACGGCATCGTGACGTATCCCGCCCGTTACTCGCAAGCACACCCACCAAATGACCACCCATCGCAAAAAAAACATCCAATCGAACCTAATCAACCGCCGTCCACTCCACCTTACTTATCCCGGATGGTGGAGTGGTGATCATGGCTCAGCCATCGATATTGGTGCTGGAAGACGACGAAATCATTCGCGCGTTGATGGTGGATGTACTGGAGGATTTCGGTGCGGTGGTGACCTCGTTTCCCTCCGCAGACGAAGGGATGATTTTTCTTGAACGGGCCAATGATCCGGTGGACCTGATCGTGAGCGATATCCAGATGCCCGGCCTGCTCAATGGGTACGACTTGAGCAAGGTGGTCGCCCATCGCTGGCCGTCGCTGCCGGTGCTGCTGACCTCGGGCAATACCGCAATGGCGTCGCAACTGGGCGGCACGGTGCGCTTCTTGCCCAAACCGTGGAGCGCCGAGCGCTTGCTCGATTGCGTGCAATCGGCGCTGGTACAGGGCCCGCCCATGCATTGATAGCGTCGCGACATCAGCTGCAGCGAACTTCGCGACAGCTCCTGCGGTCAATGATCAGGCAACCCTACATGGCCAGCAGGCCCCCAGTTCGAGTTTACTGAATGCATTCACAGGCCCATGACGTTGGTGCGCCCCCCGTGCTTGAAGCCCTGCGCTCAGGTACCGCTTTACTGCACGTCGCCCTGGAAAAACGCTTGCCGTTTTTCTCCCCGCAGCTGGATCACGACGGGTACCGACGCCTGCTCCAGGCCTACTACGGGTTCTACGACCCTCTGGAAGCAACGCTGAACGACAGCGGCTTGATCCCGGTAGGATTCGATCAGGCACTGCGTCTGAAAACGCCTACCTTGCTGACAGACCTCCACGCCCTGGGCCTGGACGATCCGGCCATTACCGCCCTTCCCCGCTGCACGTCGCTACCGCCCC
Source organism: Pseudomonas sp. ADAK13 (assembly GCF_012935715.1). Lineage (NCBI taxonomy): Bacteria > Pseudomonadati > Pseudomonadota > Gammaproteobacteria > Pseudomonadales > Pseudomonadaceae > Pseudomonas > Pseudomonas sp. ADAK13. The sequence goes on along the minus strand of NZ_CP052860.1, from coordinate 3,337,193 downwards.
TCGACACACCTGCCGCCTGCCTGGGTGCGCTGTACGTGCTGGAGGGCGCCACCCTGGGCGGGCAAATTCTGCGCAGGGAAATGGCGCAGCGCCTGGGGCTGGACGCCGACAACGGTGGTGCGTTTCTCAACGTGTATGGCGCCGAAACCGGCCGGCGCTGGAAAGACTTTCTCGATTACCTGAGCCATGTGCCCCTCGACGCGCACGCCAAACTGCGCGCTGTAAACGCGGCCCGCTCAACATTCAGCTGCTTTGAGCAATGGCTCGACAGCCAGGAGGTACTGCTATGAAACCCGATGACTTTGAAGAACTGCTTGCCAACTGTGCGGACGAGCCCATCCGCTTCCCGGGGGCCATCCAGCCCCACGGCGCGCTGCTGACCTTGTCTGAGCCAGGCCTGCATATCGTGCAGGTCAGCGCCAACGTGGCCGGGCTGTTCAATCACGCGCCCGAGTCCCTGCTGGGCCAGCCACTGCACACATTGATCGGCACGGAACATGCCGAAGCCGTCCAGGCCATGGTCACGCACAATAGTTTTTTCGACGCCCCACCCTTGCACGTGACGCTCAACGGCGCCGAGTTCGAAGGGTTGCTTCACCGCCATCAGGGTGTGCTGGTGCTGGAGTTCGAGCCGCGCCTCAAGGATTTTCAGCCCAAGGCGCTCAATGGCCGGACCAGCAACCTGGGCAAGATGCTGCAACGTCTGCAAGCGGCGAAAACCCTGCAGGCCTTGTATGAAATCAGCGTCAACGAAATCCAGGCCATGACCGGCTACGACCGCGTGCTGATTTATCGCTTCGAGGAAGAAGGCCACGGCCAGGTGATCGCCGAAGCGTCCGCGCCGTCGATGGAACTGTTCAACGGCCTGTTCTTCCCCGCCTCCGACATCCCCGAACAAGCCCGGGAGCTGTATCGCACCAACTGGCTGCGGATCATCCCCAACGCCGATTATGAGCCGGTACCACTGGTGCCCAGATTGCGCCCGGACACCGGCCAGCCCCTGGACCTGAGCTTCGCCACCCTGCGCAGCGTGTCGCCGATTCACTGCCAGTACATGCAGAACATGGGCGTGCTGTCGTCCATGAGCATTTCCCTGATGGCCGGCGACAAACTCTGGGGCCTGATCAGTTGCGGCAACCGCCAGCCGCTGATGGTGCCCAATGAGTTGCGCACGGCCTGCCAGACCATCGGCCAGGTGCTGTCGTTGCAGATCAGCGCCATGGAGGCCCTGGACCTGAGCCGCCAGCGCGAAGAAAAGGTCGAGGCCCTGGCCCTCCTCAGCCAGGCCATGCAGGCCTCGCCCGCCAATGTTTTCGACGGCCTGGCGCAACGTCCGCAACTGCTGATGGACCTGACCCAGGCCTGCGGTGTGGCGATCATCGAAGACAAGCAACTGCACCGCTATGGCAACTGCCCGGAACCCGGGCAAATCCGTGCCCTGCACAAGTGGCTGCAAGAGACCGGGCAGCCGGTATTTGCCAGCCATCACCTGGCGTCGGTGTACCCGCCGGCGGCGGAGTACCAGCACGTAGCCAGTGGCGTGCTGGCCATGAACTTGCCCAAGCCGGTGGATAACGGCGTGCTGTGGTTTCGCCCCGAGGCCAAGGAAAACATCAACTGGAGCGGCGATCCCAATAAACCACTGAACCTGGAAACTTCCGACGCAGGCCTGCGCCTGCGCCCACGCACCTCGTTTGAAATCTGGAAGGTCGAAATGGCCGGCATTTCCACTAAATGGAGCCACGGCGACCACTTTGCCGCCAACGACCTGCGTCGCTCGGCCCTGGAAAATGACCTGGCCCGCCAGGTGCTGCGTGAGCAACAAGCGGTGCGCGCCCGGGATGAACTGGTGGCGGTGGTTTCCCACGACCTGCGCAACCCGATGACGGTCATCTCGATGCTCTGCGGCATGATGCAAAAGGCCTTCAGCTCCGACGGCCCGCACACCTCGCGGCGGATTTCCTCGGCCATCGACACCATGCAACAAGCCGCCGGGCGCATGAATGTACTGCTGGAGGATTTGCTCGACACCTCGAAGATTGAGGCCGGGCGCTACACCGTCAAGCCGGTAGCCCTGGACGTGAGCCAGATGTTCGAGGAGGCCTATTCATTGCTGGCGCCCCTGGCGATGGAAAAGGGCATCGATTTGTCGTTCAACGCCGAACCCGGGCTGCAAATCAATGCGGACCCGGAGCGGCTGTTCCAGGTGTTGTCGAACCTGATCGGCAACGCCATCAAGTTCACGCCACGCCAGGGCAATATCGGCATCAGTGCGATGAGTACCGGCGAAGAGATTGTGTTTTCGGTGCGGGATTCCGGCGAAGGAATTGCGCCTGAACAATTGCCCCACGTGTTTGATCGCTACTGGACCCAGACCGAAAACAACCCCACCGGCAGCGGCCTCGGGCTGTACATCACCCAAGGCATCGTGCAGGCCCACGGCGGGCGGATCGAGGCTGAAAGTGAGTTGGGCCGGGGCAGCGAGTTTCGGTTTACGGTGCCCAAGCCGGCTTGAAACCGGCCCTGTTGAGACGGCGAAGCAAATGGAAACCCGATGGCCCGGAACGCTGGACCGGGCCAAAGCCACTGATCAGGACGCACTCAGAGGGAGTTGATGCGCACGGCAAACTTCCTATTGAACGAGAGGTACATCCATGATGATCGGCAGCGTTTTTCATACCCAAAACCTGATCCAGGCACTTCAACCCGTCCAGCCTGTTCAACCTGCGTCCAAACCGAAGGAGGAGCCATCGCGTGACGGCTTCAATCAACAACACGCCCAGTCGAATGGCGGCTCTTTGAGCAACCTGGGAAACGGCAAGCTGCCATGACCGCTTAAGCCCTCCTAAACCGGCAACACCACCACGGCGGCCAACCCGCCGCACGGGCGATTTTCCAAGGTCAGCGTCCCACCGTGTTCCAGCACAATCGCCCGTGCCGTGGAGAGCCCCAAACCGACACCGCCCGTACTTTTATTGCGTGAGCCCTCCAGCCGGAAGAACGGCAGGAACACCTGTTCGTGCTGCTCCACCGGGATGCCGGGGCCGCGGTCCAGCACCCGCACCGTCACCCTTCCTGGACTCTGTTGCAGTTCAACTTCCGGCGCCAGCCCGTAGTGAATCGCGTTGTCCACAAGGTTGGTCATCACCCGTTTGAGCCCCAGCGGTCGGCCGAAGTAAACCAGCCGCGGCGGGCCGTTGAAGGTGATGTCGATGGACTGGTCACGGTAGTCATCAATCAAGGTTTGCAGCAACTCGGCGAGGTCCAGTTGGGTGGCCTGCTCCAGGCGTGCATCGTCGCGGAAGAATTCCAGCGCGGTGTTGATCATCGCCTGCATCTCATCGACATCCCGGAACAGGCGGTGCTGCTGGTCGGCATCCTCGATGAATTCTCCCCGCAGGCGCAGGCGGGTCAGCGGCGCCCGCAGGTCATGGGAAATCGCGGCAAGCATCTGGGTACGGTCCTGGATGAAGTGCTGCAACTGCGCCTGCATGCCGTTGAACGCGAGGATCGCCTGGCGGATTTCGTGGGGGCCGACCGGTTCGATGGGCGGCGCACGAAAGTCAGCGCCGAAGCGCCGCACACCCTGGGCGAAATGTTGAAGCGGCCGGGCCAGGCGCCGGGTGGCGATCAGCGTGACCAGCGCAGTCGAGACCAGCACCAGCATCAGCACCACCAGGCTTCGCGGGCCTTCCGCCAGGCCCCAACTGCGCGACGGTGCACTGAACATCAGCCAGGACTGGTCAACCAGTTGCACCACCAGCGCATAGTGCCCGCCGGGGCCTGGCCAGTCGGACGGTTCGTAGGCTTCCATTCGCCGTTCCGGTCCCTTGAGCAGTTGTTTGAACACCTGATCGGAATGAAAACCCGGGTCTTCCAGAATCGGCACATCAATGCCCCCACGGGTGGCCGACCAACTCACACTGAAACTGTCATCGCCCACTGCCTGCGTCAGCTGTGCTCGCTGTGACGGCTCTGCCGCCTCAATCATCCGCACGATCACCGCCACTTTTTCCAGCAGGCCGGTCTCACCCAGCGGCGGCCTGGCCCAAACGCCCGCCAGTTGCACAAACAGCGCGTTGAAGGCCAGCGCCGTGAGCATCGCAATCAGGATGGTCAGGGCGATCCAGCGGGCCACGGTGTCCCGGGGTTTGAAGCGACTCATGAGCGGGTCACGGCGACGGTGAACTGGTAACCACCGTTGCGCACCGTGCGAATCATCGCCGGGCGCTTGGTGTCAAACTCCAGCTTGCGTCGCAGGCGGCTGACTTGCACGTCGATGCTGCGGTCGAACGCGTCATGGCTATGACCCCGCGCCAGGTTGAGCAATTGCTCGCGGGTCAGCACCCGTTGCGGGTGCTCGACGAACACCAGCAGCAGGTCAAACTCCCCGGACGACAACGGGATCATCACCTGATCCGGCGAGCGCAGCTCGCGGCGCGTCAGGTCCAGCTGCCAGCCGGCAAAGCGGATCAGCGGGCGCGAAGCGTCACCCAGGGTTGGCCGGTTTTCTCCGGCCCGGCGCAGTACTGCGCGCACCCGGGCGAGTAACTCACGGGCGTCGAAGGGCTTGCTCAAGTAATCGTCGGCGCCCATTTCCAGGCCCACCACGCGATCACTCAACTCGCCCATGGCGGTCAGCATGATCACCGGCGTTGCGTATTGCTGGCGCAGGCGTTGGCACAGCAACAGGCCGTTATCCCCCGGCAGCATCAGGTCGAGGATAATCAGGTCGGCAGGCGTACGCTCCATGGCCGCCCACAGTTCGGTGCCATTGGCGGCGGTCTCGACCGTGTAGCCATGTTGCAGAAAAAATTTCTTCAGCAGGGCGAGGACCTCAAGGTCATCGTCCACGATTAAAAGATGGCTCACCGGCGGGCATCACTTGGTCTTGTCGATGCGCCATCTAAAACCATTCGACGCGGCCCGTCATATATTTCAATCGTGCAATAAAGCGTCAACGGCGCAATAAAGCAGACATCTTTGCGCAAGCTGCGGCTGCCAGCATCGGCCTCCTTTTCCCGGAGACTGACCCTATGCGCTCGCTGACGTACCCCCAGCACCTGGCTCGCCAGGCCGTGTTGCTGCTGACCGTGTCTTACCTCACAGGCTGCGCGAGCCCGGCCAACGTGACGAGTACGACACGCTGCGCACAGGTTTCCTACCCGGTGTATGACCCCGCCGAGCCGGTCAACCGGGGCGTGTTCGCCTTCAACCGCGCCGTCGATGACTATGCCCTGGCGCCTGTGGCTCGTGGTTACCGATACCTGCCGGATTTTTTCCAGCAGGGTGTGCATAACTTCGCCAGCAACTTCAGCGAGCCCAAGGTATTTATCAACGACCTGCTGCAAGGCAACCCACGGCGTTCGATCAATACCCTGGGACGCTTTGCGGTGAACACCACCGTGGGGATTGTCGGGCTGATCGATGTTTCGGACCCGCTGGGCATCCCTCGCCACACCGCCGACTTCGGCCAGACCTTTGGCGTGTGGGGGATTGGCAACGGGCCGATTGTCGAGCTGCCGTTGCTGGGCACCGGCAACAGCCGCGATGCGGCAGGCAAAGTCCTGAACTTCCTGGTGGCGCCGCTGGGCGACAGCGACACCGTGCAGACCCTGGGCACCATCAGCCTGGTGGGCGGTACCGTCGATACCCGGGCGTCGTTGCTGCCACTGACCGACAGCCTGCAAAAGTTGCCGGACTACTACAGCGCCCTGCGTAATGTGGTGGCCGAACACCGTGCGGCCTTTGTACTGGAAGGCAAACAGGGAGCGACGTCGCCCCAGGCCGATAGTTGCGCACAGGGAGCCGGCGATGATTTCTGATTCAGGCTCACTGGTTTTGCAACATCAGGTGCGTAAACGCGGAGCCCACGCCCTGCTCTGCCGGGAAATCCGCTTGAGCCTGTCGTCGGAGCAGGGCCGCCTGGTACTCAGCCGCTACGTCGAACAGTACAGCCCGCAGGGCGTGCGCTGGGTTGAGCGGCAGCACAGCGTGGCGCTGGGCGAAGTACTGCGCTGGATGATCGCTGAAGGTGAACCCACGGCCAGCCGGTCATGATTTGAGATGAAAGGTGTATAGCCAGGGCTCGCAGGTGCCGGGTAATTTGCGGCTCGCCCGGGTATCGCGCCTTAACAAAACGCTGACATTCAATGCGTTACCTTTTCGGCCCAACCCTGCCCAGAGCCGTTGCCTTGATGCCGCACCCCGACACACTTCCCGCTGTACTCGCCGGCCCGTTGCTGCGACGCCTGGAACCCCGGCGCCTGGTGATGTGGCTGGTGGGAAGTCGCGCCCTGGCATTGACCCTGAGACTGCAACCCGCCCAAGGCGAGGCGTTCGACATCGAACTGGACGCGAGCCGCTGCCAGGTCGTGCCCGTCGGGCGCCAGGCGTTTATCCACCTGATCGACGTTGAACTGGCGCACGCCCTGCCCCAGGACGTGAGCATCGGCTACGACCTGCTGGTCGAGAGTGCCAGTATCGCCGAGTGGGCGCCCCATCTGCTGTACCCCGGCGCCCAAGGCCCGAACTTTGTCCTGCACAGCCGCATCCACCAGTTGGTACACGGCTCGTGCCGCAAACCCCACCACAGCGCCGACGAAGGGTTGTTGTGTGTCGACCGGCTGCTGGCCGAGTCGACCACGGTCGAAGACCGCCCGGCCTTGTTGATGATGAGCGGCGACCAGGTCTACGCCGACGATGTCGCGGGGCCGATGCTGCGGGCCATTCATGCGTTGATCAGCCGCCTCGGCCTGTTCGACGAGCACCTCGACGGTGCCGTCGTCGACAACAGCGCAGCACTCTACGAGCACGCCGCCAGCTACTACCATCGGGCCGATCTGTTGCCCGCCCTGGAAAGCAACGAGACCCTGCGTGAGCGTTTTTTTGGCGGCGTGAAGAAGCCGATTTTCACCAGCAGCAGCGCCGACAACCACCTGGTGACCTTCGCCGAAGTCATGGCGATGTACCTGCTGGCCTGGTCACCCACACCGTGGCAACTGATCACCCCGCAAGCACCGCAACTGCGTGCCGAAGAGCACGTACGCTATGCACACGAGCAGGTGCAGATCGACAAGTTTCGTGACGGCCTGGGCGGCGTGGCCCGGGTGTTTGCCCACCTTTCCTGCCTGATGATCTTCGATGATCACGACATCACCGACGACTGGAACCTCAGCGCCCAGTGGGAGGAAACCGCCTATGGCCACCCGTTCTCCAAGCGCATCATCGGCAACGCCCTGCTGGCCTACATGCTCTGCCAGGGCTGGGGCAACAACCCGGATGCGTTTGGCACCGTGTTGGGCAACACCCTGGCGCTGACTACGCAAGCCCATGGCAACTCTCTGGATGCCGTGGCCCAGGATGAACTGGTGGATGAACTGCTGAAGTTCCAGCACTGGCATTACGTGCTGCCCACCACACCCGCGCTGGTGGTGATCGACACCCGCACCCGACGCTGGCGCAGTGAATTCACCCTCAAGCAACCGTCCGGCCTGCTGGACTGGGAAGGCTTGAGCGAACTGCAACAGGAACTGCTGGATCACCCATCGGCAATCATCGTGTCGCCGGCACCGATCTTCGGCGTCAAGCTGATCGAGACCGTACAGAAAGCCTTCAGCTGGTGCGGCTACCCGCTGCTGGTGGACGCGGAAAACTGGATGGCCCACCGCGGCGCGGCACAGGTGATCCTCAACATTTTTCGCCACTCCCGCACCCCGGGCAACTACGTGATCCTGTCGGGGGACGTGCACTACTCGTTCGTCTACGAAGTGCTGATCCGCCACCGCAACGCGGGCCCGAAGATCTGGCAGATCACCAGCAGCGGCATCAAGAACGAATTCCCCCCGCGCCTGCTGGAATGGTTCGACCGCCTCAATCGCTGGCTCTATTCGCCGCGCTCCCCCCTGAACTGGCTGACTCGACGCCGTCCCATGCAGGTGGTGCCGCATATTCCGGAACACGCCGAAGCGGGTGAGCGGTTGTGGAATTCTGCCGGTATCGGGCAGGTGTTTTTTAATCAGCAAGGGCAGCCTGAGGCGATTTATCAGCACAATGCGAATGGGGCGCCACGGACGAGGATGGTGGCACCGAAGTAAGCTTTCCTACTCATGCCAAACAACCTTCCCATGTAATTTGAGGAAGCTGCTTAACACGCAGTTTCTCGCGCCATTTTTGGCAATATTTCAGTCCCTTTCGCTCACAGAACAACGTGCGACGCTTTGGTCGGCTTTTTCGAAAAAAGCCTCTTTAATCGCCGATTGTCAGATGAACCTTTTTTGGTACACTCGCCTGTGAACGACATTCCTCTTGTACTAAACGTAAGTTTTTTTCGCACAGATGCCGGAAATGAGCCTGTTCGTGAGTGGTTGATGGAACTGCCCAAAGCGACGCAAAGCCAAACTTTGAGGAACAATTCATGAAAAAACATATCGGTTCCGACTTTGATGAATTCCTTAACGAACAAGGACTCATTGAGGAGGTTTCCGCCGCAGCGCTGAAGCGAGTGATCGCCTGGCAACTGGCAGAGGCCATGAAAGCCCAGCACATCAGCAAAAAGGCACTGGCTGAGCGTATGCACACCAGTCGTACGGCAGTGGACAGAGCCCTGGATCAGAACGATGCAGGCATGACACTTGCCACCCTGGCAAGCGCAGCACGAGCGTTGGGGCAACGGGTTGAAGTGCGTCTTGTGCCGAATCCGGACGCAGCGCCGGCAATAATTTGAACACTGCCAGTTCGTAGAACTACAGACTAAACAGCAAAAAATAGTGGCTCATAGCCACCTTCCAGCCTAGACCAAAGCCCCCCTTCTAAGCGCCAAAGCGCCGTTGTACAGTACCGCCAGCCACGGAGTATCGGCGTCAACTTAGGCTGGCCATGGGGGCCAGTCCACGCAGGGAGTGCGCAATGGACGATACATCCGCCAGCGGACCGTCAAGGAAAGACTTTTGCGACCTTAACGCCGACATGCTGCACGCAATCATGGAGTTGGTCAGCGACGGGATCTGGGACTGGAACGCCAACACCGGGTTCGTCTACCGCAACCCCGGCTGGTACGAAATGCTCGGCTACGCCCATCACTCCCTGGAAAACAGCGTGTTTACCTGGGAAAACGTGATTCACCCCGAGGACTATCCGAATGTGATGGTGCTGTTTGATGACTACATCAACCGCCGCACCACTCACTATCAAGCCGAATATCGCTGCCGCAAGAAAGACGGCTCCTACCTGTGGATAGAAGACCGGGGCTACGTGATTGCACGTAACGATGATGGCTCGGTGGCCCGTATGCTCGGCGCCCACCGCAGCATCCAGGCACGCAAGCAGTCCATCGAACAGCTGGAGCGACGTAACCAATCCCTGGAAGCCCTGGTGGCCGAGCGCACGCGCGAGCTGTCGCGGGTCAATCAACAACTGCAGTTGCAACTGGATGAAAACCGCTCCCTGGCCGAACGCGACGCCCTGACCCGTGTGGCCAATCGTTACCGCCTGGAGCGGGCCCTGGTGGAAGAATGCGATCGGGCCCAACGGTTTCGCCTGCCGCTGTCGCTGATCGCCATGGACATTGATGACTTCAAACCCATCAACGACCAGCACGGCCACGCCGTCGGCGATGAAGCCCTGGTGCATGTAGTGGAATGCCTCGAAGCCTGCCTGCGTCCCGGCGACTTGCTGGCACGCTGGGGAGGCGATGAGTTTATGGTGATCGCCCCCAAAAGCACGCTGGAAACTGCCCGGGAACTGGCCGAGCAGTTGCGCACGGCACTCAAGGCGCTGCCCGCCGTGGGCAGCTTCAAGGTGACGTTGAGCCAGGGCGTGGTGGAACGGCGCACCGATGAGTCAACCACAAGCCTGATGGCCAGGGCCGATCAGGCGTTGTATCGCTCCAAGGCGGCGGGTAAAGACACCGTGTCTTCGTGACGCCTCAACGAACCGGCGGCGCGTACTGGATCCCGCCGTTACTCCACAAGGCGTTCAGACCACGCTTGATCTTCAGCACGCTACCCTGGCCGATATTGCGCTCGAACACTTCGCTGTAGTTGCCCACTTGCTTGACGATCTGCACCACCCAGTCCTTGCGCAGTTTCAGGTCCTTGCCGTAGTCACCGTCTGCACCCAGCAGGCGGGCGACGTCCGGGTTCTTGCTGGACTTGGCCTGCTCCTCGACGTTCTGCGAGGTGATGCCCATTTCCTCGGCATTGAGCATGGCGAACAAGGTCCACTTGACGATGCTGAACCACTCGTCATCGCCTTTACGCACCAGTGGCCCCAGCGGCTCCTTGGAAATGACTTCCGGCAATACGACGAACTCATCCGGGTGAGCCATCTTGATCCGCTGGGCGTACAGGCCCGACTGGTCAGTGGTGAGCACGTCGCAGCGGCCGGCTTCGAGGCCCTTGGCGCTTTCGTCGGCGGTGTCGAAGGTGATCGGCGTGTACTTCAGGCCGTTGGAGCGGAAGTAGTCCGAGACGTTCAGCTCGGTGGTGGTACCGGCCTGGATGCAGATGGTCGCGCCGTCCAGGTCCTTGGCACTCTTCACGCCGAGTTTGGTGTTCACCAGAAACCCGATGCCGTCGTAGTAGGTTACGCCAGTGAACACCATGCCCATGCCGGCGTCGCGGGAACTGGTCCAGGTGGTGTTACGGGAAATCAGGTCGATCTCGCCGGACTGCAGCGCAGTGAACCGCTCCTTGGCGGTCAACTGGCTGAACTTCACTTTCGACGCATCACCGAACAGCGCGGCGGCGACGGCGTGGCACACGTCCACATCGATGCCGGTCATCTTGCCATTGGCGTCCGGCACGCCGAAGCCCGGCAAGCCGTCGCTGACGCCGCACTGGATAAACCCTTTCTTCTGGATCGCGTCCAGGGTCGCCCCTGCGTGAGCAGTCCCGGTCAGGCCCAATACGGCGGCGGCGGTGAATGCCGCCAAAGTGGATTTCACGTTCTTCATGCAAGGCACTCCCTGTCGATCTTTATTATTCGGCGCCAAAAACCCGCGCCGGTTTATAGTGTTGCCGGTCAGTATCAACGGCTTTACACCTTGGCCACAAACGACGTTTAGGCTTAGGCTCCTTCCGATTTGGAATGAACTCGGCTATTTAAAAGGATCTGCGATCCCGTGATATCCAAACGCTTGACCCCTTCGATGACGGCCCTGCAGTGCTTCGAAGCCGCCGCCCGCCACCTGAGTTTCACCCGCGCCGCCGAAGAACTGCACCTGACCCAGAGTGCGGTGAGCAAACAGGTGGCGCAGCTGGAAGAGATGCTCTGCCATCCGCTGTTCCAGCGGGTTCGCCAGCGTTTGTACCTGTCGCCGGCGGGCTCGCTGTACCTGGAAGAAGTGCGCAAGATCCTGAACCAGGTGGATATTTCCAGCCGCTACATCCTGACCTACGGTGGCGAGACCGAAGTGCTGCGGATCGCCACCCAGCCGACCTTCGGTGACCGCTGGCTGGTGCCCAAGCTCAAGGACTTCGCTGCGCGCCATCCCACTATCCACCTGGACGTGCGCAACGAACTGGAGCCCTTCGACGTGTTGCAGGCCAAGGCGGATATCGCGTTTTTCTTCGGCCAGGGATCGTGGCCGGGGGCGACCTGCATCGAGTTGTTTCGCGAAGCCGTGGTGCCGGTGTGCGCCCCCGGGTTTGTCGCCGCCGGCAGCGACGCCTCCTCCCGCCACACGTTGCTGCAATGCACCTCGCGTCCCGAGGCCTGGCACGCGTGGTTTCTGGAACAAGGCCTGCACTCGCAGAACAGCTACCACGGGCCGCGTTTTGACACGTTCTACATGTGCATCCGCGCGGCGCAATCCGGGTATGGCGTGGCGTTGGTGCCGCAGTACCTGGTGGCCGAGGAATTGGCGAACGGCAGCCTGATGATCCCCTGGGACTACACGATGCCCAGCGCCGGCGCGCACTTTATCGCCCACGCCGAACATGCCGGGGAGATCCCGAAAGTGAAGGCGTTTTTGAACTGGATGGTGGAGTACGCCACAGCACATCCCGACTTTTAATAATGACCCGGCGACTTTATTTCGTTTGCGGGGCGAGGCGGCTCACGGCTTAGATAAAAGGACGCATCCCCTTCTTGAGTCCCGGATCCATGAGCCGCGAAACCATCAGCCAGTCGATTTCCATCGTCCACCCCATCAGCCTCAGCCATGGCAAGAACGCCGAAGTCTGGGACACCACCGGCAAGCGCTTCATCGATTTCATCGGCGGCATCGGCGTGCTCAACCTCGGCCACTGCAACCCGCGTGTGGTCGAGGCGATTCGCGAGCAGGCGACCAAGCTCACCCACTACGCCTTCAACGCTGTGCCTCACGCGCCGTACATCGAACTGATGGATCGCCTCACTGCCTTCATCCCGGTGGATTACCCAGTCAGCGGCATGCTCACCAACAGTGGGGCGGAAGCTGCGGAAAACGCCTTGAAAATAGTCCGGGGCGCCACGGGCCGGACCGCTGTGATTGCCTTTGACGGTGCGTTTCACGGGCGCACACTGGCCACCTTGAACCTCAATGGCAAGGTCGCGCCCTACAAGCAAAAAGTCGGCGTGCTGCCGGGGCCGGTGTTCCATCTGCCCTACCCCAGCCGCGACAACGGCGTGACCTGCAACGAAGCACTCAAGGCGATGGACCGGCTGTTCAGCGTGGAAATCGACGTCAACGATGTGGCGTGTTTCATCATCGAGCCGGTGCAGGGTGAAGGCGGCTTCCTGACCCTGGACGTGGAATTCGCCCAGGCCCTGCGACGCTTCTGCGACGAGAAAAACATCCTGCTGATTGCCGATGAAATCCAGTCCGGCTTCGGTCGTACCGGCCAGCGTTTTGCCTTCTCTCGCCTGGGCATCGAGCCGGACCTGATCCTACTGGGCAAAAGCATCGCCGGCGGCGTACCACTGGGCGCGGTGGTCGGGCGCAAATCGTTGCTCGACAACCTGCCCAAAGGCGGCCTGGGCGGCACCTACTCCGGCAACCCTATCGCCTGCGCGGCGGCGTTGGCCACCCTGGATGAAATGACTGACGAGCACCTGCAAAATTGGGGCGCGCAACAGGAAGAAGCCATCGTCAGCCGATATGAAGCGTGGCGTTCGAAAAAACTCTCCCCGTATCTCGGTCGATTGACGGGTGTCGGTGCCATGCGCGGCATCGAGCTGGCCAATGCCGACGGCAGCCCGGCGCCACAACAACTCACCCAACTGCTGGCCCTCGCTCGCGACGCGGGTTTGCTGCTGATGCCCAGTGGCAAATCGCGGCACATCATTCGGCTGCTGGCGCCGTTGACCATTGAGGCGGCAGTGCTGGAGGAAGGGCTGGATATTCTTGAGGGGTGTTTGGTGAAGTTGGCTTAGCAACCAAAAAGCCCGGCAGGGAGCCCGGCTTCAAAAGGAAAGCGTCAGTGGACAAGTCGAGCGACGCCAAATGCAATGGCAGACAGAACGCCAGCGGTTCCGACAAACCATTTGAGGACACGGGTTTCCATTGATTGCATGTCTGTCCTGAAATTGGAGATCTCAAGACGCAGCCCTGATGTGTCTTCACGAAAGTCGGCCCTTGTGGCGATCAGGTCAGCCTTGGTCACCATCTGTTCTTTTATGCCATCGAGCTTCGTCTCTACTCGCGAAAGCCGATCACGTATATCAGGGAGTGCTTTTTCAATCGTATCAATACGCTTTTCCAAGTCGTTTCCTCCTCTGCCTTTGTGGATATTCTCGGGTAACGAGGCTTGCCGATACTCATGACGAATATGCCCCTTGTTCACCCCGTGTTGCTTTCGCATCCATGTCGCCCCCATCCGTTTTGGTGACGCAGATAACCACGCTATCAACCCCAAACCAATGAACAGTTTGATACCAAATCCAACAACCCAGCCCACTATTACCAAATCCGAAAGAATCCATCTTCCGTTTAGCCCTTTCTCTCCCCGCGTCGGGGCATTATCCTTGTCAGTAACAAACTGAAACGTTTCATCATTCTCATCCAACCATCGACTGCCCGCGTCCAGCGCCTTTGTGCGAACGCGCCAGGCCGCTGTTTGCGTTTCAAAACCATAAAATATTAAGACCCCATTTTGCCTATGCCTGCTTTCCAAAATCTGCGCCTGTGCGCTGCGCTGCTGCCTTTCGGTCTGGCCACCTGTGCCCAGGCTGCACCTGCCTTTGACGCTGAATCACCGTGGATGCTGGGTGATTTCGGCGGCACCCGGACAGCGCTGTCTCAACAGGGCTACGACTTCAAATTCGACTACACCGGCGAGATGGGCAGCAACCTGCACGGCGGCTCGAACCATGACCGCACCGCACGCTACAGCGATCAGTTCGGCCTGGGCACGCACCTGGACCTGCAGAAAATCCTCGGCTGGCACGACGCCGAGTTCCAGTTGACGGTGACCGAGCGCAGCGGCAACAACATCACCAATGACCGGGTCAACGATCCACGTGTGGGCGGGTTCACCTCGTCCCAGGAAGTCTGGGGGCGCGGCCAGACCTGGCGCCTGACGCAGATGTGGTACCAGCAGAAATTCTTCGACCAGAAGCTCGACATCAAGGCCGGCCGTTTTGGCGAAGGCGAAGACTTCAACAGCTTCCCCTGCGACTTCCAGAACCTGGCGTTCTGCGGCTCGCAGGTCGGCAACTGGGTGGGCAGCATCTGGTACAACTGGCCGGTGAGCCAGTGGGCACTGCGGGTCAAATATCACCTGACGCCCGAGCTTTACGCCCAGGTCGGCGCCTATGAACAGAACCCGTCCAACCTGGATCGCGGCAATGGCTTCAAGCTCAGTGGCAGCGGCACCCAGGGCACCCTGCTCCCGGTTGAACTGGTGTGGACCCCCACGCTCAACGGCCTGCCCGGCGAATACCGCGCCGGGTACTACTACAGCAGCGCCAAGGCCAGCGATGTCTATAAAGACCGCAACGACCAGCCGGCGGCCCTCAGCGGCGAAGCCTACCGCAGCGCCTCCAGCAAGCACGGGGTGTGGCTGGGCGTGCAGCAGCAAGTCACCAGCCTGGCCAGCGACCACTCGCGGGGCCTGAGCGTGTTCGCCAACGGCACGATGCACGACAAGAAAACCAACGCTGTGGATAACTACGTGCAGGCCGGCGTGGTCTACAAGGGCCTGTTCGACGCCCGCGCGAAGGACGATATCGGCTTTGCCGTGGCGCGGGTGCACGTCAACCCGGCCTATCGCAAGAACGCCGAGGCCAGCAACCAGGCCCGCGCCGTCTTCAACTTCGATGACCCGGCCTACCTGCCCCTGCAACACACCGAATACAGCGCCGAACTCTATTACGGCGTGCACGTCACGAACTGGCTGACGGTGCGCCCGAACCTGCAATACATCCGTCATCCCGGGGCCGTGGCCCAGGTGGATGACGCGCTGATCGGCGGGATCAAGCTGCAAAGTTCCTTCTGATTTCTGAATAAACCTTATTTGCCCTGAACCATGCCTGCGCCGGAACGTCATCTACAGTGAACTGTGCGCAATCAATTCAAAACGTAACGGAGAACCACACTATGAGCACTGATGGTGCTTCAAGTCCAAGTCGCCTGCTGCCCAGGCTGCTGGGGATCTTGCTGCTGATAATGGGCCTGGCCTTGTTGGCCGGGGGGATCAAGCTGAGCATGCTCGGCGGGTCGCTGTATTACCTGCTGGCCGGTCTCGGCATCACCGTTACAGGCCTGTTGCTGCTGGCGACACGCCGCGCGGCGCTGGGCTTGTACGCACTGGTGCTGTTTGCCAGCACCGTCTGGGCGCTGTGGGAAGTCGGCCTGGACTGGTGGCAACTGGTGCCGCGCCTGGCCCTGCTGTTCGCCCTCGGCATCGTCATGCTGCTCCCGTGGTTCCGCCGTCCGTTGCTGCGTGGCCAAGCCGCGCCGCTGGGCACTGGCGCCCTGAGCGTCGCTGTCGTGCTGGCAGGCGCCGCTGCCTTGGCCAGCCAATTCACCGACCCGGGTGCACTGGTCAAGAAAGGCCAACTGGACCGCGACGCGGTACCGGGCATGGCGAGCGCTGCTCCCGCCCAGGCTGATGGTGACTGGAACTCTTATGGCCGCTCGGCCTTTGGTGATCGCTACTCGCCTCTGGCGCAGATCACCCCGGAAAACGCCCACAAGCTGGTGCCAGCCTGGACGTACCGTACGGGCGACATTCCTGGCCCAGGCGATCCCGGTGAAACCACCGCGGAAAACACCCCGCTGAAAGTCAACGGCATGCTCTACGTGTGCACCCCGCACAGCCAGGTGATTGCCCTGGACCCGGACACCGGCAAGGAAATCTGGCGTTTCGACCCGAAGATCAGCAGCGAAGGGGCTGCCAACTTCAAGGGTTGGGCGCACATGACCTGCCGTGGCGTGTCGTATCACGATGACGCGGTCTACGCTTCCGAGCAGAGCCCGACTGGCAGCGCCAGCCCGGCCGCCGCGCCGAATGCCTGCCCGAAACGCATCTTCGTACCGACCGCCGACACCCGTCTGATCGCCCTGAACGCCGACACCGGCAAGATGTGCGAAGACTTCGGTGATAAAGGCCAGATCGACCTGCGTGCCAACATCGGCACCTTCGCCCCGGGCGGTTACTACTCCACCTCGCCACCGGCCGTTACCAAGAACCTGGTGGTGATCGGCGGTCACGTGACCGACAACGTCTCCACCGACGAGCCTAGCGGCGTGATCCGCGCGTTCGACGTGCACACCGGCAAGCTGGTGTGGAACTGGGACAGCGGCAACCCGGACGACACCACCCCGTTGGCCGAGGGCAAGACCTACACCCGCAACTCGCCCAACATGTGGTCGATGTTCGCGGTCGACGAAAAACTCGGCATGCTCTACCTGCCGATGGGTAACCAGATGCCCGACCAGTACGGCGGCGACCGGACTCCGGACTCCGAGAAGTACAGCGCCGGCCTCACCGCCCTGGACATCGACAGTGGCCACGTGAAGTGGACCTTCCAGTTCACTCACCATGACCTGTGGGACATGGACGTGGGCGGCCAGCCTTCGCTGATCGACATCAAGACCGCTGACGGCGTGAAGCAAGCGGTAATGGCGTCGACCAAACAAGGCAGCATCTATGTGATCGACCGTTCGAACGGTCAGCCTGTAGTGCCGATCAATGAAATCCCTGTACCGCAAGGCGCAGTGGCTGGCGATCACACCGCACCGACCCAACCGAAATCCGACCTGAACTTCATGCCACCGCCCCTCAAGGAGCGTGACATGTGGGGCGTGACGCCGTTCGACCAGATGCTGTGCCGGATTGACTTCAAATCCATGCGCTACGACGGTCCGTTCACTCCGCCATCGCTGCAAGGTTCGATCGTTTACCCGGGTAACTTCGGTGTGTTCGATTGGGGCGGCATTTCGGTCGACCCGGTTCGCCAGATTGCCTTCGTGAACCCGAGCTACATGGCGTTCAAATCGAAACTGATCCCGGCCGCCGACATTGCCAAGCAAGGTCCGCGTGTCAGCGAAACCGAAGGCGTGCAGCCAAACAAAGGCGCGCCTTACGGTGTGATCCTCGAAGCCATGCTGTCGCCACTGGGCCTGCCGTGCCAGGCGCCGGCGTGGGGTTATGTGGCCGCGGTCGATCTGACCAACCACCAGACCATCTGGATGCACAAAAACGGCACCGTGCGTGACAGCTCGCCGGTTCCGATCCCACTGACCATGGGCGTACCAAGCCTGGGCGGGACCTTCACCACTGCCGGTGGCGTGTCCTTCCTCAGCGGTACCCTTGACCAGTACCTGCGTGCCTATGACGTGAAAAACGGCAAGCAGTTGTGGGAAGGCCGCCTGCCAGCAGGCGCGCAAACCACACCGATGACCTACACCGGCAAGGACGGCAAGCAGTACGTGCTGGTCATGGCCGGCGGTCATGGTTCCCTGGGCACCAAGCAGGGTGACTATGTGATGGCGTTCAAACTGCCGGATTAAGTAAAACCGGCGGTAAGAAAAAGGCGGCTACCTCATGGGTAGCCGCCTTTTTTTATGTGGGCAATAAAGTAAAGCGAGACGGCCTATGCACTTAAATAAACACTAAGAAAAGTCCTATACCACCCTCCAAATATTTCACTCTACTTTAGTACCGGGCAAATCCCGTTCAATTAAACGTTACCCACAATATTCAACATGGAGTTATTCATTATGACGGACCTGAACAACAGCGAACTAACGCCCGCCGCATTGCAAATCAAAACACCTGCCATCTTAGAGCTCACACAACTCGATGCAGCCAGCTTAAAAAAGCTCATCACGGGTGAAGTACTCGCCATTCGAATAGCTGATTTTGCGAATGAACAAACCAGCGCAGTATTAAATAAATATATAGACGAAACGGCGATTCTTCAGGAGTACAACCACGAAACCTATGAGAGCGGGAAAGTTGTCCAGCAATTCTATGGTGTCCATCGCTGGGGAACACCGTTCAACTCTACCTACGGCAAGAGCGCAGGCAGTGACGCCCAACAGCAATACTATGCCGACGCAGCCCATATGCGCGGCTTGATCGACAGCCTATGCGCCCCGCAGAAGCCGCCCATCCACCTGCTGATGGAGCACCTGCAGCAGGTTTGGCCAGAAGGTGCGACCACCGCCGCATTCCAGGGCCAGCCAATGTTCTGCGGTATTATCCGCGCCATGTTCCCGGAGACAGCTCACCTCTCGGAAACCGTGCCCCATGTTGATTGCCTGCCTATTTCCATTGCCAAACTGGAACATCAATTCAGCGCCAACATTTACATTGATACTCCACCTTCGGGAGGAGAGTTGATCATCTGGGATACCGAAGCGTTTGCCTACGAAGACGTCGAGCGCTTTGAAGGCGCACTACTTCCCGAAGACCGCTTGCAAAAGCCACTGCACATCCAGCCGCGAAAAAACGAACTGATCATCATCAATACCCGCCGCCCTCACGCCATTTGCGGATTCGATTCAGGCAAACGCATCAGTATCCAATCGTTTATCGGCTATACCACTGGTGAGCCGTTTTACTTCTGGTGCTAACGCCCTTATTTTTTTCCTGATGGACACTCTTATATGACACCTGAAGAATTCCGCCAACATGGCCACGCCATGATCGACCTGATTGCAGACTATCGACAAAACATCGAGCAGCGCGGTGTGCAACCCACCACGACCCCCGGCGAAATCAAATCCGCCCTGCCGGCCAGCCCGCCTGAAACAGCCGAACCGTTCGAACAGATCATGGGCGACGTCGAAAAACTGATCATGCCCGGTCTGTTGCACTGGCAGCATCCGAGCTTCTTCGGTTTTTTCCCGTCCAATGTGGAACTGTCCTCCGTCCTCGGCGATTGCTTGAGTACCGGCCTGGGCGTGGTGGGATTGTCGTGGCAATCGAGCCCGGCCCTGACCGAAATCGAGGAAGTCACCACCGATTGGCTGCGCGACATGATCGGCCTGAGCGCCAACTGGAGCGGAGTGATCCAGGATTCGGCCTCGACCTCCACCCTGGTGGCGCTGATCAGCGCTCGCGAACGCAGTTCCAACTACGCGCTGATGCACGATGGCCTGCAAAACAGCGGCGCACCACTCATCGTCTACACCTCGGCCCACGCCCATAGTTCAGTGAACAAAGCCGCCATCCTGGCCGGGTTCGGCCAGAACAATATCCGTATCGTGGCCACCGACGAACACAATGCGATGTCACCGCAGGCATTGGAGCAGGCCATCGAACAAGACCTGACTGCCGGGAACAGACCCTGTGTGGTGATTGCGACCACCGGCACAACGGCAGCCATGGCCATCGACCCTCTGGAAGCCATCGGCGCCCTGACTCAGCGTCACGGCCTCTGGCTGCATGTCGACTCGGCCATGGCCGGTGCCGCGATGATCCTCCCGGAATGCCGGGCTCTGTGGAGCGGCATCGAGAAAGCCGACTCGCTGGTCCTCAACCCTCACAAATGGCTAGGGGCAGCGTTTGATTGCTCGGTGTACTTCGTACGCGACCCCGAGCACCTGATTCGCATCATGACCACCAACCCCAGCTATCTGCAGTCCAAGGCTGATGGCCAGGTCAGAAACTACCGCGACTGGCGAATCTCCCTGGGCAGCCGCTTCCGCGCCCTGAAGCTGTGGTTCCTGATCCGCGAGCAAGGCGTCAGCGGCCTGCAGGCCCGGCTGCGACGTGACCTCGCCAATGCCCGCTGGCTGGCAGAACAGATTGAAGGCAGCAAGCACTGGAAACTGGTGGCCGCCGTCGCCCTGCAAACGCTGTGCATCCGGCACGAGCCGCCAGGCCTTGGTGGTGAGGCGCTGGACAACCACACCCGCGCCTGGGCGGAAAAACTCAATCAATCAGGCAAAGCCTACGTCACCCCCGCCATTCTGGGCGAGCGCTGGATGGTACGCGTGTCCATCGGCGCGCTGGGGACGGAGCGCCACCACATCGAAGGCTTGTGGGAACTGTTGCAAACCCTGGTCGATGAAACGGCCCAGCGTTGACAGCACCTGCGTCGGTGTAACCGCCGACGCTCTAAACCGGCACCCGCTCGCGGCGCATCCACATTTCAAACGCCATGGCATTCAGCGGCCGGCTGATCAGATAACCCTGTGCCGTGTCGCACTTCCAGAGCTTGAGCAGCTTGAGGCTCGGCTCGAACTCCACACCTTCGGCCACCACCTTGAGCCCCAGGTTGTGGCTCATCTCGATGGTCGAACGCACGATAACGCCGTCGCCGGAGGTGCTGTCGAGGTTGCGCACGAACGACTGGTCGATCTTCAGCTCCTGCACCGGCAGGCGTTGCAGTTGCGCCAGCGATGAATAGCCGGTGCCGAAGTCGTCCACCGACAGGCTGATGCCACAGCCGCGAAGTTGCTCGAGCACGCTGAGGGCCTGGGCCGGGTTGTGCATGATCGCGCTTTCGGTGATTTCGAAAATCAGTTGCCGGGCCGATACGCGGTAGTGTGCCAACAACTCAGTCACCCGCAGGGCCAGGCCGTCATCGGCCAGGTCGTCCACCGAGATGTTCACCGACAACTGCACCTGCAATCCGCGCACCTCCCACTCGGCCAGTTGCCGAATGGCTTCTTCGATCACCCAGTGGGTCAGGCTGCCCATGCTGCCGGTGCGCTCGGCCAGGGGAATGAATTCGGCGGGCGACACCAGCCCGAGGGTCGGATGCTGCCAGCGCAGCAGCGCTTCGGCCTGGCGCACATGGCCGTGGGTCAGGTCGAGCTTGGGCTGATAACACAGGTACAACTCGCCCTCCGCCGCCGCCCGGCGCAGGTCGCGGATCAGGCTGATCTGGCGTTGGTGAGCGAGGTCGCGGTCCTGTTGGTAGATCTGCAAATAGCCCGGCAACGCCGCTGCATCGTGACGGGCAATAGCGGCGCGGCTGATCAGTTCTTCAACCTGCTGGCCGTCGGCCGGGTAAGCGGCGATGCCGATGCTCACTTCGTGGCGCAGTTCATCGCCGCCGATGCGCTGGGGCTCGGTCAGCAGCCCATACAAGCGGTCAGCCAGGGCCACGACACGGTCGATCTCGGTGTTTTCCAGCAGCAGCAAGAACTCGCTGCCGGTGATGCGTGCGGCGGTGTCGCTGGCCGACAGGCTCGACAGCAGGCAGCGGCTGGCTTCGCGGAGCATCTCTTCCACGCCTTCCGGGCCATAGCCTTCGTTGATCACCCGGTAGTTTTCAATGCCCAGGTACAGCAACACCACGGGCCGGCCCGCGCTGATAGCGCTGCCCAGGCGCTCCATGGCCAGCGCGCGGTTGGGCAGGCCGGTAAGCGGGTCGTGCAGGGCGTTGTGGGCCAGTTGCCGCTCGCGCACGGCGATCCCGGTTTGCATGGCGTTGAAGGCCTGGGCCAGCAGGCCGAACTCATCATGGCTGCGAACCCGCACCGGCGTGCGGTAGTCACCGGCGCCGATACGTTCGGCCGCCTCGACCAGCGCATTGAGCGGGCGCGACACCCGCCGTGCCAGAAACAACGCGCCCGCCAGTGACACCAGCAGCACCACCAGGGCGATCGCGAGAAACTGCCGGTCCAGCGGCGCGAAGGATTCGAGGGCGTGGTCCAGCGGACTTTGCAGAAGCACCCGCACTTCACCGCCGTCTGCGGTGTTGCCCAGGGGCAGTACCTGGCTGAGATAACGCTGGCCGTGAAACAGGTTCAGTTGCGGCACAGGGTTGATGTACGGGGCCTGCAAGTCGCTGGCAATCGAGGCCTGGAACGCCTCGGGCTGGGTGCTGAACAATTCGCCGGGCTGGCCCTGCTGCACACTGATGAACGAGACTTCCAGGTTGCTCATGGAGCGCAATTCACTGGCAAACACTTCGTCCATGGGAAAGCCCATGGCGACACGGGCAATCGGTGCCAGATCGACCACTTCCTGCTGCACCAGCAGAAAAGGCCGGCCATCGAGGGCCACGATCAACATTTGCAGGCCACTGCGCCGGGCCTGGCGCAAGGCATCGTTGTAGGGAAAGGCCTGGCCGGGCGTCAGCGCCTGTAACGTGCTGATCATCACCTGGCCGTCGAGGCCCAGCACAAACACTTCACTGGACGTCAGGCCGGTGCCGTGCCGGCGCAGGGCAGCGAGAATCGCGGCGGGCTCGCCCTCGGTGACCGACTGGCGGAAGGGCAAGTCTGCCGTCAGCCAGTTCAAGCCGTATTGCAGGCGCCGGCCCCGCAGGTCGAGCAAACGTTCGAACACCTGGCTGCCGGTTTCCAGTTGCACCTGGGCCTGGTTTTCCACGGCGCGGTTGGTCGCGGTCTTCACCGCGAAATACACCGCGGCCACGACCACCAGCAACAGCAGCGCCAGCACCCCGGCGATCCGGGTTTGAAACGTATGGCGCCACCTCATTTTGTTGCCCTCTGGCAGCGCCTGCCCCCTCCAGCCGAAACGTCCCTTCGTCATGCGCGTCCCTCGCGATAGCTGACCGGCGTCAAATAAATATCCTTTTTGAAGGGATATTTGAATTATCCAGATTAGCTGTGCAAGAGCAGAAGTGCACCCAATAAATACGGGAGCTTAAGTGCCATTAATTTGGCGACATAGCGCTGTACTTACGTCCGCGCCCGCATGAAGTCGCCCCAGCGCCGCACCAGGTAGTTGTGCTCGTCCATCACCGAGTTCCACACCGCGATATGCCCCATGCGCTGCTCATAGGAGCCGCCGTCACGCACCTCGCCCACATCGATCAGCGGCAAGCCGTCGCTGCCCAACAGTTCCTCCCGCGCAGGCAGGCCGGCGTACCAGTAGTCCCATTCGGCACTGCTCAGGTGATCGCGGCTACGGGCCGGGTTGCCAATGTAATACCCCTGGCGCGCCATCACCGCGCCGGGCCAGCCGGACAGCCACCAGTTGAGGTAGGCATAGGCCGCGTCCAGCACCGGGCCCTTGGCATGGCGCGACAACGACAACCCGCCGAACCAGGCGCGATAGCCTTCACGGGGCACCGCCAGGCGGTATTTGACCCCGGCCCGGTGCAGGCGCATCAAGGTCGGAGACCACAAACTCTGGATGTCGATGCTCGGGCTGAGCATCAGTTGCGCCGCTTCTTCGTCGTCGGACCAGAACGCCGCGAAGTGCCCTTCCTTCTGCTTGCGCACCAGGATATCGGCCAGCACATCGATCTCTTCGATGCTCATGTTGCCGATGTCCTTGAAGCTCGCCAGCCCCGCGCCCTGCACCGCCAGCGCGGCGTCGAGGGCACCGATGGCGGCGTCACTTTGCAGCGCGGTACGCGCCCCCCAGGCCGGGTCCAGCAGCCAGCCCCAGCTCTCGTTGGCGCGGTTGAACCCCTCAGGCAGGCGCTCGGGACGGTAGGCAAAACTGTCGGCGTTGTGGGTCAGGGGCAGCATGCTGATGCGTTCGGTGACGGTGCTGCCGAGGCTGCCGTCGTGCTGCACGAACAAGCGCTCGCTGGGCACACTGCCGCTGCCCAGGCGGTCGTTGGCAGACAGGCGGCCGCGCTTGGGCAGGTCGTTGATCTCGTGCCACAGCGCGATGCGCCGGGTGTCGATCGGCTGGATCGCCCGCGCCGGCCACACGAAGTCGACGTTGTGAAACCACTGGTCGTAGAGGTCGTAGCTGTCGGGCTGCATCACCGCGATGCGCTGCGCCTGCTCGACATCGTGCACCTGGTACACCAGGCGAATGCCCAGCTCCTGTTCGGCGCGCACACGCAAGGTTTCCAGCAAGGTCACCGACGTGCCGAGGACGCGAAGCGTGATCATGCGGCGAACCTTCTGGAGAACACTTCAAAGGAGCGGCGCAGCAACGCGGGGTCGAGGCCACGCAGGATAAACACCAGGCGCGATTGCCGGTCGGTACCCGGCCAGGCAGGCAGGTGAACCGGTGCATGCAAGCAATGCTGCACGCCATGGATAACGATGGGAGCCAAACTTGCGTTCACGTTGAGCAGTCCTTTGACGCGAAGAATACGTTCGCCGTGGCATCTTAACAGCATCGATAACCAGACCCCGAAGCCGACCCAATCCAGCGGCTGATCGAAGGTCAGGCAGCAGACCTGCGCCGCGCCATGGTTGGCGGCGGTGGTTTGATGGAGTTTCCAGCGTCTGACTTCAGCCGCCGGTTCGGTGCTGCGCAGGCCCTCGCCGAGCA
Source organism: Pseudomonas sp. ADAK13 (assembly GCF_012935715.1). Taxonomy (NCBI): domain Bacteria; kingdom Pseudomonadati; phylum Pseudomonadota; class Gammaproteobacteria; order Pseudomonadales; family Pseudomonadaceae; genus Pseudomonas; species Pseudomonas sp. ADAK13. The sequence goes on along the minus strand of NZ_CP052860.1, from coordinate 3,312,597 downwards.
GCAGTTGTTCACCGCTGTCGATATCGCAGGTATTGAGGATCGGCGTACCGGCGTTCAGCGCCTGCAAGTGCGCCCGCAGCGAGTCGCAGTCTTCGACGAGGTCGGTCTTGCTCAACAGCAGGCGATCGGCGGCGGCCACCTGCGCCAGCCATTCCGGGTGCAGGCGTTCTTGCAAGGCAGCGTGACTGGCGTCTACCAGTGTCACCACCAGGCCGATATGAAAGCGCCCGCGCAGTTGAACGTCGTTGTTCAAGGTGGCAAGGATCGGCGCCGGGTCGGCCAGGCCGGTGGTTTCCAGGATCACCCGCTTGAAGGCGGGAATCTCGCCGCGCTCGCGGCGCTGCAACAGGCCGAGCAAGGCGTCTTTCAACTCGCCGCGAATCGAACAGCAAACGCAACCGCTGGGCAGCAGCACCGTGTCCGGCGCCACTTCTTCCACCAACAGATGGTCGATGCCAACGTCGCCGAATTCGTTGATCAGCAACGCCGTATCGCCGAGGCTTTCGCCTTGCAGCAGGCGCTTGAGCAAGGTGGTCTTGCCGCTGCCGAGGAAGCCAGTGATCACGTTTAGAGCGATGCTCATATTTCTACCTCAATGATGCCCCTGTGGGAGCCCGGCTTGCCGGCGATGACGATATGAAGGACGCCATCGCCGGCAAGCCGGGCTCCTACAGTTCCAGATGATCCAGCAGGCGCGGGTCCAACGGATCCAGCGGCCGACCGAGCATGGCCTCCGCCGCCCGCCACAGTTGATCCAGGCCGCTGGCCAGTTCCTGTTTGCCGGTGGCACCCAGCAGCAGATAGGACGCGCCCTGGAAGTCTTCGACCTTGAGCCGGAACACCGCCAGCACCTGATTGATCGCCGCGATTCGGCGCAGGCGTTCGCGCCGGCGCGGCAGTTCATCGTCCAGCGGATCGCTCCAATGCAAGTCTTCGCCCAGCAGGCCGCAGAGTCCGCACATGCTTAGTGCCCGCTCATGGCATGACATCGCCGGAGTTCGGGCCGAGGGTCTGGCCAACGAACAGATTACCGCCGGGCTCACTGGCCAACAGCACGGCGGTGGGCGCCACTTCGTCTGCCAGGCCGAAACGGCCCAGGGGCAACTCGGCGGCCTTGGCGCGTTTCCAGGTGTCGCTGATGCCGCCTACCAATGGCGTCTCAATCGGCCCGGGCGCAATGGCGTTGACCAGCACGTTGTCCTTGGCCACTTCCAGCGCCAGGGATTTTGTGAAGCCGATGACGCCGGCCTTGGCCGCCGCATAGTGCGTCAGCTCGGCGCCGCCCTTGATGCCCAGTTGCGAGGCGACGTTGATGATCCGGCCCCAGCGCTGGGCGATCATGTGGGGCAACGCACGCTGGCTGGCGACGAACACACTGGTGAGGTCGACGCGCAGCATGTCGTTCCACATATCGATGGTCAGGTCGACGCAACGGGCCTGGGTCAGCATGCCGGCGTTGTTGACCAGAATATCAATGCCGCCGTAGTGGGCGACGCAGGCATCGACGCTGGCCCGGGCGCCGTCGACGGTGCCGACGTCGGCCACGCATTCGAGGACTTCGACGCCGAGGTTGCGGCAGGTGATGGCGGTTTCGGCGAGGGTTGCGGCGTCGCGGTCGGCCAATAACAGACGCACGCCTTCGACGGCGTAGGCGCGGGCGATGGCGGCACCGATGCCGCTGCCGGCGCCGGTGATCACGGCGCGGCGGTTATGCAGTTGGGACATACAAAAAACTCCTGATGACAACACTGGACCTGTGGTGAGGGGGCTTGTCCCCCGCAACGGGCCTGGGTCAGCATGCCGGCGTTGTTGACCAGAATATCAATGCCGCCGTAGTGGGCGACGCAGGCATCGACGCTGGCCCGGGCGCCGTCGACGGTGCCGACGTCGGCCACGCATTCGAGGACTTCGACGCCGAGGTTGCGGCAGGTGATGGCGGTTTCGGCGAGGGTTGCGGCGTCGCGGTCGGCCAATAACAGACGCACGCCTTCGACGGCGTAGGCGCGGGCGATGGCGGCACCGATGCCGCTGCCGGCGCCGGTGATCACGGCGCGGCGGTTATGCAGTTGGGACATACAAAAAACTCCTGATGACAACACTGGACCTGTGGTGAGGGGGCTTGTCCCCCGTTGGGCTGCGCAGCCGCCCCAAAAAAGCGGGAGCGCTGCGCACTCCAACGGGGGACAAGCCCCCTCGCCACAACAAGCCCTCACCGCTTAAGCCTTCATTTCCACGCTGCGTGGGTCAGTCCGGCCAGCGCACGGTCAACCCACCATCAATCACAATGCTCTGCCCGGTCAGGTAACTCGATTCCTCACTGGTCAAGAACCGCACCAGGGACGCCACTTCATCCGCCCGCCCTACCCGGCCCAGCGGAATCGCCCGCGCGGCTTTCGCCAGCCCTTCCGGGCCGAGTGAGTTCTTCGCATCCAGCGACTGCGGCGTCTCGATCAACCCCGGAATCACCGCATTGCAGCGAATCCCCAGCGGCGCCAATTCCACCGCCAGCGACCGGCACAACCCCGGCACACCGGCCTTGGCCGCTGCGTAGTGCGCGTGGTCCTGCCAGCCATACACGCCACCGGCAATAGATGAAATCGCCACCAGCGCGCCGCCTTCCTGCATGTGCCGGGTCGCCGCCCGGAAGGTGCGCATCACCCCAGTGAGGTCGACGTTGAGCATCTCGTTCCACAGCTCGTCGGTCATCTCCAGCAACGGCGCACGCCGCAACAACCCTGCGTTGGCCACCGCGTAATCGAGGCGACCAAAATGCTGGATCGCCTGCGCGGCCAGGTTATCCACAGAGGCGGTGTCGCCCACGTCCAGCGGCAGCATCAGGCATTCACCGCCGGCTTCTTCCACTAGTAAAACGGTGTGGTGCGGGTCGTGGGGATCGGCCGGGTAATAGCCGCCCACCACCGCCACGCCGCTGCGGGCATACGCCACCGCCAGGGCCTGGCCGATGCCGCTGGCGGCACCGGTAATCAACGCAACTTTACGACTCATCAACTGACTCCTTACTGGACGGTTTCCGGACGCACATGGCGTGCGGCAAACATCAGCGCACCGGACAAAAAGCACGGCACTGCGCCAAACCACAGCGCGGCGGTCTGCCAGTCACTGCCGGCCGACAACACTTGGGTCGCGCCAAACCCGGCGACTACCGCACCAATCGGCCCCATGGCATGAATGATCGCGCCGCCGGTGGCACGGATGCTGGTGGGAAAACTTTCGCTGATGAAAAACAGCGCCGCCGAGTACGGCCCGATCAGGAAGAACAGGCCCAGGCTATAGAGCCCGACCACCATCGCCATGTTGCTCGGGCCAAACAGCATCCCGGCAAACGACAGCCCGCCGAGCATCCAGCCCAGGCCGATCACGTTGCGCCGACCGATCTTGTCGCCCATCCAGCCGTGGCTGAGGTAACCGCAGTAACCCACCAGGTTCGACAGCACCAGGATGATCAGCGAGTTCTCGAACGAGATGTGGTGCACGCTGACGATCACCGATGTACCCAGCACGCTGAACACCTGGATCGCCGCCCAGTTGAGCAGCAGCGCCGCACCAATCACCAGGGTTGCACGGCGGGCCGGGCCACGGAACGCGGCCTTGAGGCCGGCCTTGCTGTGTTCGTCATAGTCCACGCCGTAGGTCACGGCGACGTTCTGCGCTTCTTTCACCGAGCCGCTTTTGCGCAGCTCGCTGATGCGCTGGTGAATCTGGAACTGCGGGCTCTCCTTGAGCTTGCGCGCCATGACCGCAATGACAATCGCCGGAATCGCCGCAAACACAAAGCAGCCCTGCCAGCCAATCACCGGCAGCAACAGCGCGGTCAACCCCGCCGCAATCAGCGCGCCCACCGGCCAGCCGCCCTGCACCAGGCTGTAGATAAAGCCGCGACGCTTGGCCAGTTTCGGGTCATCGGAGGCGGCGTACAGCTCGCTCAGATAGGTCGCGTTGACGGTTTCCTCGGCATACCCCAGGCCGCCCAGCGAACGGATCAGGATCAGCGACGACTTGCCCCACGCGCCGCCAATGGCGGTCAGCGCCGAGCAGATCGCCGAACCGGCCACGGTGAAAATAATCCCTTTGCGCCGGCCCAGTTTGTCCACGATCGGACCGATGGCCAGCGCGACTACGGCGGTGCCTACCGCCACCCATGTCGCAATCTCCGCTTGCTCCACTTCACCCCAGTTAAAGTGCCGCCCGATTTCCGGCAGCAAGGTGCCGAAAAGAATGAAGTCATACACCGCAAACACCCAGGCGAAAAACGCGATCCAGGTGGCGAAACGCACTTCCTTGGGCGTCAGTTGCCGGGGTTTCCAGCCAGTCAGATCAAGCTTGTTGTAGATAGACATGAATCGCGCCTCGGGAGGTTGGCCAGGGGTTGGTTACAGGTATCAGGTACGCGGTTGGCGGCGGATAAAGTCATCGGCGATTTCGTCGAAGGTGACGAAGCGCACGCCGGCATGGCTCTGGATGTGTTCGATCAGGCGCTCAAGCATCAGCAGTACTTGCGGGCGGCCGGACACGTCGGGGTGGATGGTCATGGTGAACACCGCGTGCTCGTGCTCGCGGTAGACCCAGTCGAACTGGTCGCGCCACATTTCTTCCAGGTGACGCGGGTTGACGAAGCCGTGGCTGTTGGGGGCTTTCTTGATGAACATCATTGGCGGCAGGTCGTCGAGGTACCAGTTGGCCGGGATCTCCACCAAGTCGGTTTCTTCGCCGCGCACCAAGGGTTTCATCCAGGTGTCGGGGTGCTGGCTGTAGTCGATCTTGGTCCAGCTGTCGCCCTTGCGTACGTAGTAGGGGTGGAAGTCGTTGTGCATCAGGCTGTGGTCGTACTTGATGCCTTTTTTCAGCAGCAGCTCGTTGGTGACCTTGCTGAATTCCCACCATGGCGCGACGTAGCCGGTGGGGCGTTTGCCGGTGACGTTGGTGATCAGTTCGATGGACTTGTCGAGAACGATTTCTTCCTGCTCGGCCGTCATCGCAATCGGGTTTTCGTGGCTGTAGCCGTGCACACCGATTTCGTGGCCGGCGTCGGCGACCGCCTTCATTTGCTCGGGGAAGGTTTCCATCGAGTGGCCGGGGATAAACCAGGTGGTGCGCAGGCCATAGCGCTCGAACAGTTTGAGCAGGCGCGGCGCACCGATTTCACCGGCGAACAGGCCACGGGAAATGTCGTCCGGGGAGTCTTCGCCGCCATAGGAACCGAGCCAGCCGGCGACCGCGTCAACGTCGACGCCAAATGCACAGAGGATGTCTTTAGCCATGATGTGTCTCCTTAAAAAATGAGTGCTGTTTCGGCTGACAGGGCAGCCCGAAGCAGGCGCGCGTCTTCGCCGCTGGGGGCGCTGAGCAGCAGGCCGGTGGGCAGGCCCAGGGCATCGCGGCCGCTGGGCAGGCTGACGCCGGGCATGTCCAGCAAGCTGCCGGGCATGGTCAGGCGCAGGGTGGCGAGGTTGGTGCTGACGAACAGTTGATCGTCGGCTTCCAGTGGCGCCAGGGCCGGGGCCACGTGGGCCACGGTGGGGGTGATGAGAATCGCGCCGTCGAGCTCGTCGACAAGCTGCTGTTGCAGGCGCCGGCGCGCTTCGTACAACGCCAGCAGTTGGCTGGCCGGCAGCGTGCGGGCCGCTTCAAGGCGACGGCGTACCCGAGGGTCGAGCTGGCTGGCTTCGGGGCTGTCGAGCAGGGCTTCGTGGAGCGCGAAGGCTTCGAAGGAGCCGAGCCAGCCCTGGTGCTGGATCAGGTCGAGGGTGGCCTGGAAGGTCTTCGAGGGGCGCACATCAATCAGCGCGCCTTCGGCTTTCAATCGGTCCACGCAATACAGCAGGTTGTTGCGCACGCCGGGCTCGACGCGGGCGTCTTCCAGCACACTTTGTTCAACCCAAAAACGCTGGCCATTGAGGCTGCGGGCCTGGCGTGGCTGGCGCTGGTCGCGACCGTTGAGCAAATCATCAATGGCCAGCGCATCGCGCACGCTGCGGGTCAGCGGGCCGAGGCTGTCGAGGGTATGGGCCAGCGGGAAAACGCCATCGCGGCTGTAACGCCGGCAACTGCTGCGATAACCCACCACGCCATTCAGTGCCGCAGGAATACGGATAGAGCCCGCGGTGTCGGTGCCCATGGCGATCGGCACGATATCGGCCGCCACGGCGACCGCCGACCCCGACGACGAGCCACCGGGGATCCGCGGTTGATCGATGCCGCGCGGATTGTGCGGGGTGCCGAAGTGCGGGTTCAGCCCAAGGCCGGAGTACGCCAGCTCGCTGAGGTTGGTCTTGCCCACGCTGACCATCCCGGCGCGGCACAACAGACCTACACTCGGCGCGTCCAGCAAAGCCGCCGGCGCGTCGCGACGATGGGCCGCGCCTGCCGTGGTAATGCTGCCGGCCACATCAAACAGGTCTTTCCAGGCCAGGGGCACGCCATCGAACACGCTCAATGGCTGGCCGGCACGCCAGCGGGCAGCCGACGCTTCGGCCTCACGCCGAGCGCGCTCGGCGGTCAGGGAGATGAATACGCTGGGGGCCTGGCTCGCGCGAGCGAGTGCCTGTTCGAGGGCGTGCACCGGGTCGCTGCGACCGCTGGCGAAATCCTCGGCCAGTGAAGTGGCGTCTGACATGGGAATGACCTTCTGAAAACGTACATATTAATAAAATGTACATTTTACAAAGGCAGCTTTCGTGCCAGTCTCTCAGGGGTGATGTTTGAAGCATCTGGCACTTTGGGTCAGACCCACGGGATAGATGGGTTGTTGACATCAAAAGAAATATTCGGCGGCGTTCAATACTCGCCCACAATGAAATAATGTATCTTTTATTAATAAATACATTTTGGTGCAGAAAAGTAACAACCACCCTCTGAAGGCCCCAAAAAAGTGCCACCGACGTGGCGCAGAGTGACAGGCGCAACTATGAGAGAATCCCCGGCCACCGACCCGTTTGCTCCAGAGAACCCGATGAAAGCAGTGTCAGCCTCGGCTTCCCGTTACGCGATGATTCACCAGGTTTTGCGCGACGCCATCACCCACGGCACTGCCCGTCATGGCCTGGTGTTGCTGGAAGCGCCGCTGGCCGAGCTGTTCGGCACCAGCCGGGTGCCGGTGCGCAAGGCCCTGAACCTGTTGCATGACGAAGGCCTGATTTGCCGCTTCGATGGCCGGGGCTACCTGATCAACCCCGAAGGCCTCGACCTGGAGCCGCTGCGACTGCCCTTGAGCCATGCACACCTGGGCCTCAACGGTGAAGATGAGCTGGTGGACACCCGGCCACTCGGGGAGCGCATTGTCGAGGAAATCGGCGCAGCGCTGTCGACCTGCATCGCTTTCGGCCATTACCGCCTCGACGAACAGGCCGCCGCCGAGCACTACAACGTCAGCCGCGCGGTGGTGCGTGAAGCCCTGATGCGCCTGCGGGACCGTGGCCTGGTAGAAAAAGAACCCTATTCCCAATGGCTGGCCGGGCCGCTGACCGCCCGGGAAGTCACCGAAGACTACGAACTGCGCGCCTGCCTGGAGCCCGAAGCCCTGCGCCAGAGCGCACCGAACCTCGACCGCGACCTGCTGCAAGCCATGTTGCAGCGCGTGCTCGACGCGCAGAACAGCGCCCACTGCAGCCTGGAAGAGATCGAGCAGATCGAGGAAGACCTGCACCAGCACTGCCTCGCGGGCCTGCAAAACCGCAAGATCGCCGCGCTGATCCGCCAGGGGCAAAGCCCGATGATCATCAGCAGGATTTTCTACCGACTGCTGGGTATCGGCGCCGATCCGGCGATGCTGGCCGAGCATCGGTTGATCCTGGAGCTGTTGCTGCACGGCGCCTTCGACGCCGCCGCGCTGAACCTGCGCGAGCACCTGCAACGGGCCCGGCAGCGCATGTTGCAACGGTTGAAGGTGCTGTCGGTATTGCCCGAACAGCCGTTGCCGGCCTACCTGCACAAACTCAGCTGACGAAACGCTCCCACATTGGTCCAGCAGCGTTTCGAAAATAGTGTGCAATTTGTTGCTAACCGCCCTCGCCCATTGAAACCACTGCCGACCCGCCCCATCTAACCTGCATACTTCCTGATGCAGGTGCCCCATGAGCGACCAGCAAGAATTCCCGGACATCGACCTCGACGACTACGCCGACCCGGAAAACGCTGAACACACTTCCGCCAACACTGGATTGGCGCTGCCTGGGCAAAACCTGCCCGACAAGGTCTACATCATCCCGATCCACAACCGGCCTTTCTTCCCGGCGCAAGTGTTGCCGGTGATCGTCAATGAAGAGCCGTGGGCCGAAACCCTGGAACTGGTGAGCAAATCCGAGCACCACTCCCTTGCCCTGTTCTTCATGGAGACGCCTCCTGAAGACCCGCGCCACTTCGACACCTCCAGCCTGCCGCTGTACGGCACCCTGGTGAAGGTGCATCACGCCAGCCGTGAAAACGGCAAGCTGCAATTCGTCGCCCAGGGCCTGACCCGCGTGCGGATCAAGACCTGGCTCAAGCATCACCGCCCACCGTACCTGGTGGAGGTCGAATACCCGCACCAGCCGACTCAGCCGACCGACGAGGTCAAGGCCTACGGCATGGCGCTGATCAATGCGATCAAGGAACTGCTGCCGCTCAACCCGCTGTACAGCGAAGAGCTGAAGAACTACCTCAACCGCTTCAGCCCCAACGACCCGTCGCCGCTGACCGACTTCGCCGCCGCCCTCACCTCGGCCACCGGCACCGAGCTGCAGCAAGTGCTGGACTGCGTGCCCATGCTCAAGCGCATGGAAAAAGTCCTGCCGATGCTGCGCAAGGAAGTCGAAGTCGCGCGCCTGCAAAAAGAAATCTCCGCCGAAGTGAACCGCAAGATCGGCGAGCACCAGCGCGAGTTCTTCCTCAAGGAACAACTCAAGGTCATCCAGCAAGAACTGGGGCTGACCAAGGACGACCGCAGCGCCGACGTCGAGCAGTTCGAACAACGCCTGGTGGACAAGGTGCTGCCGACCCAGGCGCAGAAACGCATCACCGAAGAAATGAACAAGCTGTCGATCCTGGAGACGGGTTCGCCGGAGTACGCGGTCACCCGCAACTACCTGGACTGGGCTACCTCGGTGCCGTGGGGCGTGTATGGCGAGGACAAGCTCGACCTCAAGCACGCCCGCAAGGTGCTCGACAAACACCACGCCGGCCTGGACGACATCAAGAGTCGCATCCTCGAATTCCTCGCGGTGGGCGCCTATAAAGGCGAAGTCGCCGGCTCCATCGTGTTGCTGGTAGGCCCGCCGGGCGTAGGCAAGACCAGCGTGGGCAAATCGATTGCCGAGTCCCTTGGCCGGCCGTTCTACCGTTTCAGCGTCGGCGGCATGCGTGACGAGGCCGAGATCAAGGGCCATCGCCGCACCTACATCGGCGCCATGCCGGGCAAGCTGGTGCAAGCGCTCAAAGACGTGGAAGTGATGAACCCGGTGATCATGCTCGACGAGATCGACAAGATGGGCCAGAGCTACCAGGGCGACCCGGCCTCGGCGCTGCTCGAAACCCTGGACCCGGAACAGAACGTCGAATTCCTCGACCACTATCTGGACCTGCGTCTGGACCTGTCCAAAGTGCTGTTCGTGTGCACCGCCAACACCCTGGACTCAATCCCCGGCCCGTTGCTGGACCGGATGGAAGTGATTCGCCTGTCGGGCTATATCACCGAAGAAAAAGTCGCCATCGCCAAGCGCCACCTGTGGCCCAAGCAGTTGGAAAAAGCCGGCGTGTCGAAAAACAGCCTGTCCATCAGCGACGGCGCCCTGCGCGCCCTGATCGATGGTTACGCTCGCGAAGCCGGTGTGCGCCAGTTGGAAAAACAGCTGGGCAAACTGGTGCGCAAGGCCGTGGTCAAGCTGCTGGATGAGCCGGACTCGGTGATCAAGATCGGCAACAAGGACCTGGAAGCTTCCCTGGGCATGCCGGTGTTCCGTAACGAACAGGTACTGTCGGGCACCGGTGTGATTACCGGCCTGGCCTGGACCAGCATGGGCGGCGCGACCTTGCCGATCGAGGCGACGCGCATTCACACGCTCAACCGGGGCTTCAAGCTCACCGGGCAACTGGGCGACGTGATGAAGGAGTCGGCCGAGATTGCCTACAGCTACATCAGCTCGAACCTGAAGTCGTTTGGCGGTGACCCGAAGTTCTTCGACGAAGCCTTCGTGCACCTGCACGTGCCGGAAGGCGCCACACCGAAAGACGGCCCGAGCGCGGGCGTGACCATGGCCAGTGCGCTGCTGTCGCTGGCGCGTAACCAGCCGCCGAAAAAAGGCGTGGCCATGACCGGCGAACTGACGTTGACCGGGCATGTACTGCCGATTGGCGGGGTGCGCGAGAAGGTGATTGCGGCGCGGCGCCAGAAGATTCACGAGTTGATCTTGCCGGAGCCCAATCGCGGGAGTTTTGAGGAGTTACCTGAGTACCTGAAGGAAGGGATGACGGTGCACTTTGCCAAGCGCTTTGCGGATGTGGCGAAGGTGTTGTTCTGACCGTTATGTAGCGCCTGAACTGGCCCCTGTGGTGAGCGGGCTTGCCCCGCTCACCACAAGCAAGCCCGCTCACCACTATTAAGTGGTGTTTGCCTTCCTGTCACACCTTGTCTCATCTTCGGTTATGCTCGCCCTTCGTCGCCAAACAACGGAGCCCCCATGACCGCTGCCCGCCTGCTTCTCCCCCTGAGCCTTTGCCTGCTCGCCGCCTGTGCCAGTGCGCCGAAGCAAAACGTCACCGTGGAAAAACAGAGCGCTTGCCCCCTGCAACTCAAAACCGGGCAAAACCTGATCCTGACCCTGCCCAGCAACCCCACCACCGGTTACCGCTGGGCCATCCAGGACTCGGCGGGCGGCGTGCTGCGCAGCCTGAGCCCCGAGGTCTACAGCAACACCGAAGACACCGGCGTGGTCGGCAGTGGCGGTCAATCCACCTGGCGTTTCCAGGCCTTCAACGCGGGCCAGGGCCGCTTGCGCCTCACCTCACAACAACCCTGGGAGCCGGAAGCAGAACCGGCCGAAACCTTCGACTGCGCCATTACGGTGAACTGATATGCCATGGATGATCCTTGCGTTGATGGGGGCGGTGACCTTTATCTACGGCCTGAGCACCCACGCCACCCTGCTCTGCCTGTTGGTAAAGCCGTTGCCGGTGCTGGCGCTGCTGGGGTGGCTGCATGATGCGCCGCCCACCGACTATCGACGCTGGATCAGCCTCGGGCTGATTTTTTCCCTGGTGGGCGACGTGCTGCTGGCCTGGCCCGGCGACTTGTTCATCTTCGGCCTCGGTGCGTTTTTGTTCGCGCACCTGGCGTACCTGAAAGCCTACTTGAGCGACTGCCGCCGCCCGGCGATTTTGCCGCTGGTACTGGCGCTGGTGGTGGGCGCGATCTTGCTGAGCATCCTGATTTCCCATGGCCTGGGCCCATTGCTGGTGCCGGTGGTGGTGTATGCGCTGGTGATCAGCGCGATGCTCTGGCGAGCGCTGGCACGGTTGGGCAGCGCAGTGCCCAAGCGCTCGGCGTACCTGGCGGCGGCAGGCGCGGTGTCGTTTGTGTTTTCCGACACGCTGATTGGGATCAATCGGTTTGTGGTGGCGTTTGAAGCGGCGCCGTATTTGCTGATCGTCAGCTATTGGCTCGGGCAGTGGGGCATTACCGCATCGGCGTTCCATCAGACAACCCGCGCATCCGAAGGCCAATTTGGCTAAAATGCCGGCCTTTTCCCCCTCGTCACCGGAACAGCCGTGAGCAAAGAACCCGATCGCCTATTCGCCCAGCCCCTGCCCCAGGTGCCGGACTTCGCCTTCAACGAAGACGTGGTGCGGGTTTTCCCGGACATGATCAAGCGCTCGGTGCCCGGTTACCCGACCATCGTCGAAAACCTCGGCGTGCTCGCGGCGCAGTTTGCCCAGCCCAATAGCGTGCTCTACGACCTCGGTTCCTCCCTCGGCGCCGTGACCCAGGCCCTGCGCCGTCACGTGCGCACCGACGGTTGCCGGGTGATCGCGGTGGATAACTCGGCGGCGATGGTCGAGCGTTGCCGCGAATACCTCAACGGCCAGGACTCGATGTTCCAGGAGTTGCTGCCGGTAGACGTCATCGAGGGCGATATCCTCGCCCTGCAATTCCAGCCGGCGTCCGTGGTGGCGCTGAACTTCACCCTGCAATTCATCGCCCCCGAACAGCGCCTGGCTTTGCTCTCGCGCATTCGTCAGTCACTGCTGCCGGGCGGCGCGTTGATCCTTTCGGAAAAGCTGCGCTTCAATGATTCGGAAGAACACGCACTGCTCACCGATTTGCACATCGCCTTCAAACGCGCCAACGGCTACAGCGAACTGGAAATCGCCCAGAAGCGCAGCGCCATCGAAAACGTCATGAAGCCCGACAGCCTCGAAGAACACCGCGAACGCCTGCTGGCGGCCGGGTTCTCGAAAGTCGTGCCGTGGTTCCAGTGTCTTAACTTTGCCTCGTTGATTGCCTTGCCATGATTGATCTGTCTCCCCTCGCCCGCCATCTGGTCGGCACTCCCCTGGCCGTATGGGCCCAGGGCCTGCAAGCGCAACTCGATGCAAAGATGGAAAAGGGTCACGGCGACTTGGAACGCTGGCAAAGCGCGCTGGACGCGCTGCCGAAGATCATGCCCAGCGAAATCGACCTGCTGAACGGCCTGGTGCTCGACACCGATTGCGACGACGACACTCGCGCACAAATGCGTACCGCGCTGATGGGCCTGTGCCCGTGGCGCAAGGGCCCGTTCGATCTGTTCGGCGTGCACGTCGACACCGAATGGCGCTCGGACTGGAAGTGGTCACGGGTCGCGCCGCACCTGGACCTCAAGGGCAAGCGCATTCTCGATGTGGGTTGCGGCAACGGTTACTACATGTGGCGCATGCTCGGCGCCGGGGCCGACAGCGTGATTGGCGTCGACCCGAACTGGCTGTTCTTCTGCCAGTTCCAGGCGGTGCAACGCTACCTGTCCGCACCGAAGGCCTGGCACCTGCCGTTCCCGTTTGAAGACCTGCCGCCGAACATGGAAGGCTTCGACACGGTATTTTCCATGGGCGTGTTTTATCACCGTCGTTCGCCCATCGAGCATTTGCTGGCGCTGAAGGATTGCCTGGTAAAGGGTGGCGAACTGGTGTTGGAAACGTTGGTGGTTGAGGGCGATCAGCAACAAGTGCTGGTGCCGGAAGACCGCTACGCGCAGATGCGCAACGTGTGGTTCCTGCCGTCGGTGCCGGCGCTGATGCTGTGGCTGCGCCGTGCCGGCTTCAGCGATGTGCGCTGTGTGGATGTGAGCGTGACCACGGTCGAGGAACAGCGCGGCACGGAGTGGATGAAGTACCAGTCCCTCAGCGACTTCCTGGACCCTGAGGATCACAGCAAGACCGTCGAAGGGCTGCCGGCGCCGATGCGTGCGGTGATTGTCGCGAAGAAATAAGACTGCTGTTGTGTTGAAGAAATAAGACTGCTGTTGTGGCGAGGGAGCTTGCTCCCGCTGGAGTGCGCAGCGCTCCCCAGATTTTGGGGCCGCTACGCAGCCCAACGGGAGCAAGCTCCCTCGCCACAGGGTATCGCGTCAGCCTTTGGCGCGACGTGCCTTGAAGAACTCGCTCAACACCGTCCCGCACTCTTCGGCCAGCACCCCGCCTTCATACAGCACCCGATGATTGAGAAAGCCCTGGGTAAAAAACTGCCCCTGGCTTTGCACGATCCCCGCCTTCGGCTCCAGCGCGCCGTACACCACCCGGGCAATTCGTGAATGCACGATCAGCCCGGCGCACATGCTGCACGGTTCCAGCGTGACGTACAGCGTACTGCCCGGCAGCCGGTAATTGCTCACGGCCTGGGCGGCCGCGCGGATCGCGACCATCTCGGCATGCGCACTGGGGTCGTTGCCACTGATGGGGCAGTTAAAGCCGCGCCCGATGATCTCTCCATCCTGCACCAGTACCGCGCCCACCGGCACTTCACCCAATGCCGCGCCTTGGGCAGCCAGGGCCAGCGCTTCACGCATGAAGTCCTGATCGCGGCTGCGGTCGATAATCGCCGTGGGGCGAAACTGGCGCATTACGCCACCTCGATGGCGGCCATCAGGCCGGTTTCCATGTGGTCGATCACATGGCAGTGGAACATCCAGACACCCGGGTTATCCGCCACCAGCGCCACCCGGGCACGTTCGTTCTTGCCCAGCAGGTAGGTGTCGGTGAAGTACGGAATCACCTTGTGGCGGTTCGAGGCGATGACCTTGAAACTCATGCCGTGCAGGTGGATCGGGTGTTGGTACTGGGTCATGTTCTTCAATTCGAAAATGTAGCTCTTGCCCTTTTCAAGCTTGGCGATCGGGCGGTCGGCGCAGGTCTTGTCGGTGATGTCCCAGGCCTGGCCGTTGATCTGCCACAGGCTCGGTGGCTTGCCATTGTCCACGTTCACCGAGACCGATCCAACCCATTCGAAATTGAAGTTGAGTTTCTCGGCATTGGCCAGGTCCGGCTCGGCAATCGGGTTGGCGGGCAGCGCAGGCGGCCACTCGGTGGGCGCGTCGGTGCTGGCCACCGAGCGGAAGGTGCCCAGGCGCACCGGTCCGTTGCGGATCGACAATTCTTCACCGACGGGAGGCGCCTTGATCGCCAGGCAAATGCGCATGCCCGGGCCCAGCCAGTATTCTTTGCCCAACGGGCGCGGCTCCACGGGATTGCCGTCCAGGGCATAGATCTGCGCTTCAACGTCGGGGATGTTGATGCGATAGGTCAGGGTGTTATCGAGGTTGAGCAGGCGCACCCGGGTGATCTGCCCGGCCGGCAAATCGATCACCGCCTGGGACACGCCATTGATGGTCGACAGGCGCCCGGCGGTGCCGCCCCGGGCTGCTTCGCGGGGAATGCTGAAGGCGACAAAGGCGCCCTCTTCGTCCACGTGCCAGCTTTTCAGGCTCAGGGTGCGTTCGTGTTTGAAACCGGTGGGGTCGCGCTCTTCGATGATCAGCGGGCCCACCAGGCCACGGCCCAGCTCTTCGCTGCTGTTCACGTGGGGGTGATACCAGTAGCTGCCGGCATCGGGCACGCGGAATTTGTAGTCGAAGTATTCGCCCGGCAGCACCGGCAGCTGCGAGACGTACGGCACGCCGTCCATTTCCAGCGGCAGGCGAATGCCGTGCCAATGGATGGTGGTGGCCACCGGCAGGTGGTTGATAAACCGCACCCGCAGCCACTCACCCTGGCGCACCCGCAGCTCGGTGCCCGGCGCCGATGGGCCGAATGCCCAGGCTTGGGTCTTGTGCCCCGGCACCAATTCCACGTCCAGCGGTGCGGCGATCAACTCGTAATCGTGCCCCGCCTCGGCATCGGTGACTTTACCCAGCCAATAGCGGTAGGCGCCACCGGCACCGACGCCCACCACGGCAAGACCGGCAAGACCACCCAGGATTTGTCGACGGGAAAACGATTGGGACACAACAACCTCACGTATCTGCCGCGGGTCCGAGACCCGCAAAGGGCAGATACCATACACCGGCATCACCTAAACAGTAAGGGTTCGCATTGCCACATGTGGGGAACGAGGGTTGTGTGGGAGATTCTATGGTTGAGGGGCAACCTTCAACCAACCTTTGGTTGGTATTCGCTTTGTCCTTTCAGCAATGCAAATACCACTCGAGCAAGCTTACGGGCCAGCATTACCAGTACCTGAGTGGTGCTATAACCCCGCGCCCGTTGTGCTTGATAAAACTCCTTCCATGCAGCCGTTCGGCTGGCCGCCATTGCTGCGTTGTGCAAAAGACGACGCGCTTCTGAGTCGCCACGCTTGCTCAAGCTGCGACGATTATCTTTCTGTCCTGACTTAGAAACGCGTAAATCCATACCCAAGAAAGCGATAAACGCGTCCGCGTTTCTAAAATCACCGCGTTGGAAGCTGGTAACCAAACGGGCTCCAGTCAAAAAGCCGATACCTTCAACTTTCAGGCAACGCTTTAGTTGATCCGATAGTCCAGCTTCTTTCAGCCGATCAGCGATCATCTTTTCAATCAGGCTTTCTAGCTTTTGCATCGACTTCATTTGCTCGGCAAAAGAGGCCTTCAGCAACGGCTCATTCGCCCAACTTTGAGTCAGGCTGACGCGTGCCTGAACCAGCGCCGCCCGGCGACGAAAAAGACTCAAAAGCTGGCGATACAGGGGAGATGGCGGCGTCCAGGGGCGAAGTTCATCGGCTTCGTTTTTTAGATAGCGAGCAAGCAACTTGGCATCCTGGGCGTCGGTCTTAGCCCGGATATTCACACCTTTACGATAATGGCTGAGCTCATAACCGCCCACCATGTAGATCACGCAACCAGCTTCATAGGCCAGGTCAGCGAACTCCAGGTGATATATGTTGGTCGCTTCAATCGCAACGGACACAGCGCCCGGCAGGGCTTTCAGCCATTTTTTAATGGCGGTTTTGTTGTTGGGGATCACTTCCAACAGGTCGAGCTCGGCGTGGTAAATCACCAGCTCATTTTTAGCAACATCGACGCCAATGATCGGCTTTGAGACAGGAACTGGCATTGCCATGGGACTTCCTCCGGGCTATGGTTTTGAGCACTTGAAGGGCTCACCCAGAGGCGCAGGCTTGTTCCTATCGTCGGTCATAGCCAGATGCATTCTTTATCGGCGCTTGGGTGAAAGGAGGAGGGGCGAAATCTCCCACGGTCTGTACTGCGCCAACAGTCAGAATCGGGCTTTGTCCCTCCTCCTCCCTTCAAGTCCTAGCATACAAGCGGGCTTGCTGTGGTGAGCGGGCTTGCCCCGCGTTGGGCTGCGAAGCAGCCCCATCAATCGGTGGTGAACCCGACGGGGGACAAGCCCCCTCACCACAGCCCGCTCCCACATTGGATCTTCAGCGCTTTTTTAATGTTTGGCAGCAGCCAGAATCAAGGCTTTCATCTCGGCGACGGCACCTTTGAATCCGACGAACAGCGCATGGGCCACCAGCGCATGGCCGATGTTCAGCTCATTGATGCCCTTGATCGCGGCCACGGCTTCGACGTTGTGGTAGTGCAGACCGTGGCCGGCGTTGACGATCAGGCCTTCGCCCAGGCCGCATTTGACGCCGTCGATGATGCGCTGCAATTCATCAGCGACTTCGGTCGGCGTGGTGGCGTCGGCGTAACGGCCAGTGTGCAGTTCGATGGCCGGGGCACCGACACGGCGCGAGGCTTCGATCTGGCGCTCGTCGGCGTCGATGAACAGCGAGACTTCACTGCCGATCTTCGACAGGCGCTCCACCGCGGCCTTGATCCGCGCTTCCTGGCCGGCCACATCGAGGCCGCCTTCGGTGGTCAGTTCCTGGCGGGTTTCCGGCACCAGGCAGATATGCGCCGGGCGGATACGCTCGGCGAACGCCATCATTTCTTCGGTGACGCCCATTTCGAAGTTCATGCGGGTTTGCAGCACGTCCTTGAGCAGCAGTACGTCGCGTTCCTGGATGTGGCGGCGGTCTTCGCGCAGGTGCACGGTAATGCCGTCGGCACCCGCTTCTTCGGCGTCCAGCGCGGCCTTGACCGGGTCCGGGTAACGGGTGCCCCGGGCCTGGCGCAGGGTGGCTACGTGGTCGATGTTCACGCCGAGAAGAATGCGATTGCTGGTGGTCACGAAAAGCGCTCCTGAAGAGGGAAGGAATCGCTGCACAGCATACACGGGGATGTCAGGGCTTTCGAAACAACTCGCGACTGACCAATGGCCGACCGCCCAAATGCACGGCCAGGGCCTGGCGCATCAGGCGCTTGGCGGCGGACAACGCGCCGGGGGCGGTCCAGTCGGCTTCGCTCATGGCCAGCAACTCGGTGCCCTGGAACAGGCCGGGTTGCAGCAGGTAGACACGCTCCAGGCCCGCGTCGACTTGCAGGCGGTACATGCCGTCGGCGGCGATGGGGTCGCCGTGCAAGTCGTTGCTCAATTCGAAGCCGTAGCCGAGGTCGTCCAGCAGGCGCCATTCGAACGCGCGCAACAGCGGCTCCAAAGGGCGGCCTTCGGCGAGGGCGAGCAAAGTGGCGGCGTAATGATCGAAGACGCCGGGGTGCGGGTCTTCGGCGGGGAGCAGGCGAATCAGCAATTCGTTGAGGTAGAGGCCGCTGAACAGCGCCTCACCGTTGAGCCAATTGGAGGCACCGGCGGCTTCCATGCGGCCGACGTTCTTCAGCTCACCGCGTCCGCGAAACTCCACTTCCAGGGCCACAAAGGGCCGCGCCAGGGTGCCGGCCTTGCCGCGCGCACTGCGCAAGACCGCGCGCAGACGGCCTTGGGGTGTGAGGAAGTCCACCAGGGCGCTGGTCTCGCGGTAGGCGCGGCTGTGCAAGACGTAGGCGGGTTGGCCGGTGGGTGGGGTGGAGGACATGAGACGGGAGCTTTTCCTGTGGCGAGGGGGCTTGTCCCCCGTTGGGCTGCGCAGCAGCCCCAAACAAAGTAGCTGCAGTCTTTCAGAAAGACCTCATTGTTTGCTTTTAGGGCTGCTTCGCAGCCCAACGGGGGACAAGCCCCCTCGCCACAACAAGCCCCTCACCCACAAATCCGGTCAGGGCTTACAGGTCGCCGTAACCCAACGAACGCAACGCACGCTCATCATCGGACCAACCACCCTTAACCTTCACCCACAGGTTGAGCATGATCTTGGAATCGAACAGCAATTCCATGTCCTTGCGCGCTTCGGTGCCGATGCGCTTGATGCGCTCGCCCTTGTCGCCAATGATGATTTTCTTCTGGCCGTCACGTTCAACGAGGATCAGCGCGTGGATGTGCAAGGTCTTGCCCTGCTGCTTGAACTCTTCGATTTCGACGGTGATCTGGTACGGCAGCTCGGCGCCCATCTGGCGCATGATTTTCTCGCGTACCAGTTCGGCGGCGAGGAAACGGCTGCTGCGGTCGGTGATCTGGTCTTCCGGGAAGAAGTGCTCGTTCTCCGGCAGGTAACCGGCGATCACGCGCTCCAGGGCTTCGAGGTTGTGCCCGTGCTGGGCCGAGATCGGCATGATCTGGGCGTTCGGCAGTTGTTCCTGCAGCCAGCTCAGGTGCGGCATCAGCTCGGCTTTGTCTTCGATACGGTCGGTCTTGTTCAACGCGACGATCAACGGGCCGGTGACGTACTGCACGCGCTCCAGAACCATCTGGTCTTCGTCGGTCCACTTGGTGCGGTCGACCACGAAGATCACCACGTCGACGTCTTTCAACGCCGCCGAAGCGGTTTTGTTCATGTAGCGGTTAAGGGCCTTTTCGCCGCCTTTGTGCATGCCCGGGGTATCAACGTACACCGCCTGGACGGCGCCTTCGGTCTTGATGCCCAGCATGTTGTGGCGGGTGGTCTGAGGCTTGCGCGAAGTGATCGCCAGCTTCTGTCCCAGGATGTGGTTCAGCAACGTGGACTTGCCCACGTTCGGACGGCCGACGATGGCAACATAGCCACAGCGAGTTGCGGTTGAATCAGTCATGGCCATTCTCCACGCCCAGGGCAATCAGTGCTGCAGCGGCCGCTACCTGTTCGGCAATACGACGGCTCACACCCTGACCTCGGCTTTTTTCATTCAGTAAGGTGATTTCACATTCGACGAAGAAGACTCGGCAATGCGGCTCACCCTGGATATCCACCACTTCGTAACGCGGCAGGTCGCAACCACGGGACTGCAGGAATTCCTGCAGGCGGGTCTTGGGATCTTTGTTGGTGTCTACCAGCGTCAGGCTTTCGATCTCGGTCGACAGCCAGGCGACGACGCGCTCTTTGGCCGCTTCCATGCCCGCATCGAGGTAGATCGCGCCGATCAGCGCTTCAAGGGCGTCGGCCAGGATCGACTCGCGACGGAAACCGCCGCTCTTCAACTCGCCGGAGCCCAGGCGCAGGTAATCACCCAGGTCGAAACCACGGGCCAGTACGGCCAGGGTCTCACCTTTCACCAGGCGCGCACGCAAGCGCGACAACTGGCCTTCGCGGGCCAGGGGGAAGCGATTGAACAGGGCTTCACCGGCGACGAAATTGAGGATGGCATCACCGAGGAATTCCAGGCGCTCGTTGTTACGCCCGGCAAAACTGCGGTGTGTAAGGGCAAGGATCATCAATTCCTGATCCTTGAAGGTGTAGCCGAGCTGACGCTCGAGACGGCTTAGAGAAACGCTCACGGTTTACCCACATTCAGTTCGAGGCACCGGTGGCCTGCGACGATTAACGCTGTGTTCAAATTCAAATCCTGGTGGTTGCTGCATGGAGCCGGACTTTGTCCAAGCCCCAGAAAAGCATTCGGCGCTGTGTTCACAGCGCCGCATGGATTACTTGATCAGCCCGACCCGCGAGAAGTTCGGCAGGTGGCTGAGCTTGGGTTCCGGCCAACTCATCCAGACCGCGAAGGCCTTGCCGACGATATTCTGGTCGGGGACCATGCCCAGCAGGTCCTTGGGAATATTGGGGTCATCCCAGTAGCGGCTGTCATTGGAGTTGTCGCGGTTGTCGCCCATCATGAAGTAGTGCCCGGCAGGCACTGTCCACTGGTTGTCAGGCGGCGAACGGTAGCGGCTCATTTCCTTGCGGATTTCGTGCTCTACCGCTCCGAGTTTCTCCTGGTACAGCTCGGCGCTGCCCAGGGTGTTCGGCTCGGAACCGATCAGTTTTTCTGCCACCGACTCGCCGTTGACGAACAGGCGCTTGTCGCTGGTGTAGCGAATCACGTCGCCCGGCAGGCCCACTACACGCTTGATGTAGTTGACGTTCGGGTCGCTTGGGTAGCGAAACACCATCACATCGCCGCGCTGCGGGTCACCGATCTCGATCACTTTCTTGTCGATCACCGGCAAGCGGATCCCGTAAGAAAACTTGTTCACCAGGATGAAGTCGCCCACGTCCAGGGTAGGTTTCATCGAGCCCGACGGGATCTGAAACGGCTCCACCAGGAACGAACGCAACACCAGCACGATGAACAACACCGGGAAGAACGACTTGCCGTATTCAACCAGCATTGGCTCTTTGTTCAGTTTCTCGATCACCGCCACATCGGGCTGGCTGACGCTGCCCTGATAGGACGCGATGGCTGCCCGGCGACGCGGGGCGAAGAACACCAGATCGAGCAACGCCAATAGACCGCAAACGGCAACGGCGATGACCAGCAACAGCGGGAAATTTAGTGACATAGGACCTAACTATCCAACCTGAGCACCGCAAGGAAGGCTTCTTGTGGAATTTCCACGTTGCCCACTTGCTTCATGCGTTTTTTACCGGCCTTTTGCTTCTCGAGCAGCTTGCGCTTACGGCTGACGTCGCCGCCATAGCATTTGGCCAGTACGTTCTTTCTGAGTGCCTTGACGGAGGTCCGTGCAATGATCTGCCCGCCAATGGCGGCCTGGATCGCGACGTCGAACATCTGGCGCGGAATCAGTTCTTTCATCTTTTCGGTCAACTGGCGACCTTTGTAGTGCGCGTTGTCCTTGTGCACGATCAGCGCCAAGGCATCCACCTTGTCGCCGTTGATCAGCACATCCAGCTTCACCAGATTAGCTGATTGGTAACGATCAAAATGGTAATCCAGCGAAGCATAGCCGCGGCTGGTGGATTTGAGACGGTCAAAGAAGTCGAGGACCACTTCGTTCATCGGCAAATCGTAGGTCACTTGCACCTGGGTACCGAGGAAGAGCATGTCGTGTTGTACGCCACGCTTTTCAATACACAGGGTAATGACGTTGCCCAGGTGCTCTTGCGGCACAAGAATATTGGCCCGCACGATCGGTTCGCGCATGTCCTCGATGGAAGACAGATCCGGAAGCTTGGACGGGTTGTCGACGTAAATCGTTTCACCGGTTTTCAGCGCCAGCTCAAAAATAACCGTCGGCGCGGTGGTGATCAGGTCCAGGTCGTATTCGCGCTCGAGGCGCTCCTGGATGATTTCCATGTGCAGCATGCCCAGGAAACCACAGCGGAAGCCGAAGCCCAGGGCGTCGGAGCTTTCCGGGGTGTACTGCAACGACGAGTCGTTGAGGGTCAGCTTCTGCAGGGCTTCGCGGAAATCCTCGAAGTCGTCGGAGCTGACCGGGAACAGGCCGGCGTAAACCTGCGGCTGGATGCGTTTGAAGCCCGGCAGCACGTCGACGTCAGGGGTGGAGCTCAAGGTCAGGGTGTCACCTACCGGTGCACCGTGGATGTCCTTGATACCGGCGATGATGAAGCCCACTTCACCGGCTTTCAGATCAGCGGTTGCGGTGTGCTTCGGGTTGAAAACACCGACGCTGTCCACCAGGTGGATCTTGCCGGTGGATTTGACCAGGATCTTGTCGCCCTTCTTCACACGGCCGTGGCGCACGCGTACCAGGGAAACAACGCCCAGGTAGTTGTCGAACCAGGAGTCGATGATCAACGCTTGCAGCGGATCTTCGTAGTTGCCGGTGGGGGCTGGAATGGTCTTGACCAGGCGCTCGAGCACTTCGTCGACACCCAGGCCGGTCTTGGCGCTGCACTCGACGGCGTCGGTGGCGTCAATGCCGATGATCTTCTCGATCTCTTCCTTGACGCGGTCCGGATCGGCCTGTGGCAGGTCGATCTTGTTCAGCACCGGCATCACTTCCAGGCCTTGCTCGATGGCGGTGTAGCAGTTGGCTACAGACTGGGCTTCAACACCCTGGCCCGCGTCCACCACCAGCAACGCACCTTCACAGGCCGCAAGCGAACGGCTGACTTCATAGGTGAAGTCGACGTGGCCCGGGGTGTCAATGAAGTTGAGCTGGTACTTGATACCGTCTTTGGCGGTGTAATACAGAGTAACGCTGTGGGCCTTGATGGTGATCCCGCGCTCGCGCTCGAGGTCCATGGAGTCCAGCACCTGGGCTTCCATTTCACGCTCGGCAAGGCCGCCGCACATCTGGATGAATCGATCGGCCAGCGTCGACTTGCCATGGTCAATGTGGGCGATGATGGAGAAATTGCGGATATGACTCAAATCACTCACGGATCAACACTCAAAAAGGCTGCAGGCAGACTGCCCGCTGAAAAATAGCCGGGAATTGTACCTGATGCGCAGACCAGACGTCATCCATGGTGACCAAGAACAAAAATGCCCCGATCGTTCGAGCGGGGCATTTTTTGTTCATAAGCGCGGGCTCAACCTGCCCGGCGCAACAGCCAGAAGCCGGCCACGGCGCAGATCGCGGTCGGCACCAGCACCGCAAACAGCGGCGAGAAGCCGAATACCAGGCTGGATGGCCCCAGCAAGTCCTGGGCAATACGGAAGGTGAACCCCACCAATACGCCGGTAAACACGCGCTGGCCGAGGGTTACCGAGCGCAGCGGGCCGAAGATGAACGAGATCGCCATCAGTACCAGCGCAGCGGTCACCACCGGCTGCAACACCTTGACCCAAAACGCCAGCCAGTAACGACCGTTGTTCAAGCCCTGGTCCTTGAGGTAGTGGATATAACCCCACAGGCCGGAGATCGGCAGGCTTTCGGGGATCATCACCACGGTGTTCAGCAATTCAGGCTTGAGGGAAATATCCCACTGCTCCGTCGGCACATTGATCACTTCAGTGCTCGACGCCGCGCCCTTGCCGATATCGCGGAAATAGGTGGTGCTCACCTCGCTCAGTTGCCACTTTTCGTCGGCGTACTGCGCACGTTTGGCGAAGCTGGACGACAGCAGGTGACGTTCCTTATCGAAGTGGTAACGGGTGACACCGATCAACAGGCCGCCCGGTTGCACGGCGTTGATGTGGATGAATTCACCACCCTGACGGTGCCACAAGCCATGCTTGGAACTCTGCGCATCACCCGAGCCCTGGGCCAGGGCACGATTGGCCTGGGCCGTGGATTCGGCCGGAGGCGCCACGTATTCACCGATCAGCACGCTGACCAGCATCAGCAACAGCATGGGCTTCATGACCGCCCACACGATGCGGCCGATGGAAACACCCGCCGCACGCATGATGGTCAGTTCGCTGTTGCTGGCCAGGCTGCCCAGGCCGATCAGGCAACCGATCAGCGCAGCCATCGGCATCATGTCGTAGAGACGACGGGGCGCGGTCAGCGCCACGTAGCTCAGAACGTCGGTGACGGTGTAGGTATCACTGACGTTGCCGACCTCATCAATGAAGGCGAACAACGAGGCCAAACCCAGAATAATGCCCAATACCGCAAGGATTGCGACCAGGACGCTGCTACCAATGTAGCGGTCGAGCTTAACCACGAGCCATCTCCTTCATGCTGCGACGACTCTGCATCTTCAAGCGCAACGGTTCCCAATAAAGCAGGCCCAGGCCAATCGCCAGGAAGATCCCGTGGACCCACCACAGCCCAAGGGCCGGCGGCAGCTTGCCCTTCTCCAGGGAGCCGCGGGCGGAAATCAGGATGGTCAGGTAAGCCATATAAAGCAGGATCGCCGGCAACAGCTTGAGGAAGCGGCCCTGGCGCGGGTTGACCCGGGACAGCGGCACGGCCATCAAGGTCACGATAAACACCAGCAGCGGCAGGGAAATCCGCCATTGCAGCTCGGCAATCGAGCGCAGTTCCTTGCTGCCGATCAGGTCTGGCGTCGGGATCGCGTCACGGTCGGTGACTTCGTCGCTGACATCCGGCCGGGCCAGCATCACGCCATAAGTGTCGTATTTGATTGCGCGGTAATCGGCCTGCCCGGGGCTGCCGTCATAGCGATAGCCGTTTTCCAGGATCAGGTAACGGCTGCCGTCCGGACGCACTTCCTGCCGGCCGCTGTCGGCCACCAAGATCGAAATGCCACGGTCTTTCTGGTTCTGACCGAGGTTTTTCTGGGAGATGAACACACCGCCCAGGTTGGCACGGTCATCCGACAGTTGTTCGGTGTACGTCACCCGGGTGCCGTCGTTGAGCGCTTGAAAGCGGCCCGGCTCCAGGGTGTCGAATTCGGTCATGGCGTCCTGTTTATTGAGCACCAGCTGGAACTGCAAGGCTCCCTGGGGTGCCAGGCTCAGGCTCAACCAGGCCACGACCAGCGCGATACCGGTGGCAGGAACCATGGTCATGGCCAGCAAACGTTGCTGGCTCATGCCGGTGGCCGACAGTACGGTCATTTCGCTTTCGAGGTACAAGCGACCATAAGCCAGCAGGATCCCGAGAAACAGGCCCAATGGCAGGATCAGTTGCAAGAAACCTGGCAGGCGAAAGCCCATGATCAGGAACAGCGAGCCCGGATCCAGGGCGCCCGAGGCAGCCTGGGCGAGGTATTTGACGAAGCGACCACTCATGATGATGACCAGCAATACCGCACTCACGGCACTCAGGGTCAACAGGACTTCGCGGGACAGATAACGGAAGACGATCAAACCAGACACTCCAGGGTTGTCAGGCTAAGGCGGCCAAACAAGCAAGCATATCGAGTCGACCCATTGCTGCAGGCCGGCTAAAAAGATGCCGCATTATCCTGTGATTGACCGCACCTGTCACGGAGCTTGCTCATACGCGTGCACAAAGCTGTCCGCAAGGGTTGTCAGGCTCGGCCGGCGAGGTTCAAACTGCGGCCTTTGTCGCGGGCGGCCTACAGGCTGCCAAGCTTACAAGCCGGAGTACAGACTCCTGGCTCACTGACCTTTATAAGGGACCCGAAAATGGAACTGGTTGTAAAAAGCGTTAGCCCCGAAACGTTGAAAACCGCCACCCTCGTGGTCGCTGTCGGCGAAGGCCGCAAGCTGGGCGTTGCCGCCAAGCAACTGGACGAACTGAGCGGCGGCGCCATCAGCGCGGTCCTCAAGCGCGGCGACCTGGCCGGCAAAGTGGGCCAGAGCCTGCTGCTGCAAAGCCTGCCTAACCTTAAAGCCGACCGCGTATTGCTGGTGGGCGTGGGCAAGGACGCCGAACTGGGCGACCGCCCGTTCCGCAAGATCATCAGCGGCATCCTCAACACCCTCAAGGGCCTGGGCGGCACCGATGCAGCCCTGGCACTGGACGAAATCGTGGTCAAGGGCCGCGACAGCTACGGCAAGACCCGCCTGCTGGCCGAAAGCCTGCTGGACGGCGAATACGTCTTCGACCAGTTCAAGAGCACCAAAGCCGAACCCCGCGCCCTGAAGAAAGTTACCCTGCTGACCATCAAGGCCGCCCAGGCTGAAGTCGAACGCGCCGTGACCCACGCCCAGGCCATCGCCGGCGGCATGGCGTTCACCCGTGACTTGGGCAACCTGCCACCGAACATCTGCCACCCCACCTACCTGGGCGAACAAGCCAAGGCGCTGGGCAAGGAGTTCAAGGGCCTGAAAGTCGAAGTCCTGGATGAGAAGAAGATCAAGGAACTGGGCATGGGCTCGTTCTATGCCGTGGGCCAGGGCAGCGACCAGCCGCCACGCCTGATCGTGATGCAATACAACGGCGGCAAGAAGTCCGAGAAGCCCTTTGCCCTGGTCGGCAAAGGCATCACCTTCGACACCGGCGGCATCAGCCTCAAGCCGGGCCTGGGCATGGACGAGATGAAGTACGACATGGGCGGCGCCGCCAGTGTCTTCGGTACCCTGCGTGCCGTGCTGGAACTCAAGCTGCCGATCAACCTGGTGTGCATCCTGGCCTGCGCCGAGAACATGCCAAGCGGCGGCGCGACCCGTCCGGGCGACATCGTCACCACCCTCAGCGGCCAGACCGTGGAAATCCTCAACACCGACGCCGAAGGCCGCCTGGTGCTGTGCGACGCCCTGACCTACGCCGAACGCTTCAAGCCGCAAGCCGTGATCGACATCGCCACCCTGACCGGTGCCTGCGTGGTCGCCCTGGGCGCCCATACGTCGGGCCTGCTGGGCAACAACGACGAACTGATCGGCCAACTGCTCAGCGCCGGCCAGGCGGCTGACGATCGCGCCTGGCAACTGCCGCTGTTCGATGAGTACCAGGAACAGCTGGACAGCCCGTTCGCCGACATCGCCAACATTGGCGGCCCGAAAGCCGGCACCATCACGGCGGCCTGCTTCCTGTCGCGTTTTGCCAAGAACTTCAACTGGGCTCACCTGGACATCGCCGGCACTGCCTGGACCAGCGGCGGCAAGGACAAGGGCGCCACTGGCCGTCCGGTTCCATTGCTGACCCAGTACCTGCTGGACCGCGCCAAAGCCTAAACGCCCCGCCCCTTGTAGGAGCCGGCTTGCCGGCGATGAGGCCCGTCAGCCCTGCGCTGATCCCACGGACGCCATCGCCGGCAAGCCGGCCCCTACACAGGCGGGTGCGGCTACTCAGGAACCGCAATGACCCAAGTCGACTTCTATATCTTGCCCAGCGCCGATCCTTCCGCGCGCCTGGACTTTGCCTGCAAGCTCACCGAAAAAGCCTGGCGCATGGGCCATCGCATCTACCTGCATTGCAGCGACGCTGCCCAGCGTGACGACCTCGACACCCGCCTCTGGCGCTTCAAGGGCGAAAGCTTCGTGCCACACGGCCCCGCTGAATCAGAGCCGGAAGGCCTAGTGGTGCTGGGTTTGGGCGACAGCTGTGGCGATCACACCGACCTGCTGGTCAACCTCGACCTGAAAGTACCGGCCTTCGCCAAAGGTTTCGCCCGTGTGGCGGAAGTGGTGGTGGAAGATCCGGCTATTCGTCAGGCCGCGCGGGAGAGTTTCCGTTTCTACCGCGAACAGGGCTATTCTCTGCAAGATCACCGGCTACAACGACTTTGAGCACATGATGGATACTCCAAACCCGCTAAAAGACTCTGACCACCTGCTGGATGACCTTGAGTCGATCCGCAAGCTGCTCGGTGATGATGACCTGCAACCACCGCTGCTGACCGATGCGGTCAACGGTGACGTCCAAATTCCTTTGCTATTCGATATGGTCGGTGGCAAGCCCGTGGCGCCGGAACCTGTCGAAACGCCCGTGGTGCAAGCTGTGCCCGCTGTGGCTGTTGCCGTACCTGCCGCCGAAAAAGCCCCCGACGCCCTGCTGCTGCACCTAGACAACGAACTGCGCGCCGCCGCGCAACTGATCATGCAAGACGTGATCGACGATTTTGCCCCGCATATCGAAACCGAGATCAAGCGCCGGCTGGATGCGCGCATGGAGCGGTTGTTGAGCCAGTACCAGAACTGAGCTTCCATAAAGGAGCGGGCTTTCTCGCTCCTACCCCTGCGCTCCCTCCCCCGCTATACTTGCCGGCTTTCCTGAATTAATGCCAACTAGGGTCCCGCCGCGCATGGATAAGACCTACCAGCCGCACGCTATTGAAACTTCCTGGTACCAGACCTGGGAGTCCGAGAATTATTTCGCTCCGCAAGGCGCGGGCGATTCCTACACCATCATGATTCCGCCACCGAACGTCACTGGCAGCCTGCACATGGGCCATGGCTTCAACAATGCGATCATGGATGCCCTGATTCGTTTCCGCCGCATGCAGGGTCGCAACACCCTGTGGCAGCCAGGCACCGACCACGCCGGTATCGCCACCCAGATGCTGGTGGAACGCCAACTGGAAGCCACCGGCCAGAACCGTCACGACCTGGGTCGCGAGAAATTCCTCGAGAAAATCTGGGAATGGAAGGATCAGTCCGGCGGCAACATCAGCCGTCAGATCCGTCGCCTGGGTTCGTCCGTCGACTGGAGCCGCGAGCGCTTCACCATGGACGACGGCCTGTCGGAAGCCGTGAAAGAAGCCTTCGTGCGCCTGCATGAAGACGGCCTGATCTACCGCGGCAAGCGCCTGGTCAACTGGGACACCAAGCTGCACACGGCGATTTCCGACCTTGAAGTGGAAAACCACGACGAGAAAGGTTTCCTGTGGAACCTGAAATACCCGCTGGCTGACGGCGCCAAGACCGCCGAAGGCAACGATTACCTGATCGTCGCCACCACCCGCCCGGAAACCATGCTCGGCGACGCCGCTGTCGCGGTTAACCCGAACGATGAGCGCTACCAGGCGCTGATCGGCAAGTTCGTTGAGCTGCCGCTGGTCGGCCGCCGCATTCCGATCATTGCAGACGACTACTGCGACCCTGAATTCGGCACCGGCTGCGTGAAGATCACCCCGGCCCACGATTTCAACGACTATGAAGTCGGCAAGCGCCACAACCTGCCGCTGCTGAACATTTTCGACAAGAACGCCGCCGTTCTGCCGGCCTGCCAAGTGTTCAACCTCGACGGCACGCTGAACGAAAGCATCGACGGCAAGATCCCGGCCGAATACGCCGGCCTCGACCGTTTTGAAGCGCGCAAGCAGATCGTTGCTGCCTTCGACGCTGCCGATCTGCTGGTGAGCGTTGACGACCACGGCCTGAAAGTACCGAAAGGCGACCGCTCCGGCACCGTCATCGAGCCTTGGCTGACCGACCAGTGGTACGTGTCCACCAAACCTCTGGCCGAGCCGGCGATTGCTGCCGTGGAAGACGGCCGCATCGCGTTCGTGCCGAAACAGTACGAAAACATGTACTTCTCGTGGATGCGCGACATCCAGGATTGGTGCATCAGCCGTCAGCTGTGGTGGGGCCACCGGATCCCGGCCTGGTACGACGAGTCGGGCAAGGTCTACGTTGGCCGCGATGAAGCCGAAGTGCGTGCCAAGCACAACCTCGGCCCGGACGTGGCGCTGCAACAGGATAACGACGTACTGGACACCTGGTTCAGCTCGGGCCTGTGGACGTTCTCCACCTTGGGCTGGCCGGAAAAAACCGAGTTCCTCGAGAAATTCCACCCGACTGACGTGCTGGTGACCGGCTTCGACATCATTTTCTTCTGGGTTGCCCGGATGATCATGCTCACCATGCACTTGGTGAAAAACGACGACGGCACCCCGCAGGTTCCGTTCAAGACCGTGTACGTGCACGGCCTGGTACGTGATGGCCAGGGCCAGAAGATGTCCAAGTCCAAAGGCAACGTCCTGGACCCGCTGGACATAATCGACGGCATCGACCTGGAAACCCTGGTGCAGAAACGCACCTCGGGCCTGATGCAGCCGAAACTGGCGAAGAAGATCGAGAAGCAGACCCGCGACGAATTCGCCGACGGCATCGCCAGCTACGGCACCGACGCCCTGCGCTTCACCTTCTGCTCGCTGGCGTCCACCGGTCGCGACATCAAGTTCGACATGGGCCGCGTCGAAGGCTATCGCAACTTCTGCAACAAGATCTGGAACGCCGCGCGCTACGTGCTGGATAAAGGCGAAGACTGCGGCCAGAACGGCGAGGCCATCGAGTTGTCCCTGGCGGACCGCTGGATCATCTCCCAGTTGCAGCGCACCGAAGCCGAAGTGACCCGTCAACTCGACCAGTTCCGCTTCGACCTGGCAGCACAGGCCCTGTACGAGTTCATCTGGAACCAGTATTGCGACTGGTACCTGGAACTGTCCAAGCCGGTGCTGTGGGACGAAAACGCGCCGATCGAACGCCAGCGCGGCACCCGTCACACCCTGGTCCGCGTGCTGGAAGTGGCCCTGCGCCTGGCGCACCCGTTCATGCCGTTCATCACCGAAGAAATCTGGCAGCGCCTCGCGCCGCTGGCTGGCAAAGACGGCAAGACCATCATGCTGCAACCCTGGCCAGTGGCCAACGAAGCGCGCATCGATGAGGCCGCCGAAAGCGACATCGAATGGCTCAAGACCTTGATGCTCGGCACGCGCAACATCCGCGCCGAGATGAACATCGGTCCGGGCAAGCCATTGGCGGTGTTCGTGAAGAACGCCAGCAGCGAAGACCAGCGCCGTCTCACCGAGAACGATGCGCTGCTCAAGAAGCTGGCGAAGCTGGAGTCGATCACTGTATTGGCCGCAGACGCCGAAGCACCGCTGTCCGCTACCGCTCTGGTGGGCGAGATGGAAGTGCTGGTGCCGATGGCCGGCCTGATCGACAAAGGTGCCGAGCTGGCGCGCCTGGACAAGGAAATCCTGCGCCTGCAAGGCGAAGTGCAGCGGGTGGGCGGCAAGCTGTCCAACGCCGCGTTCGTCGACAAGGCCCCGGCTGAAGTCATCGAGAAAGAACGCGCCAAACTGGCCGAAGCTGAACAGGCTTTGGGCAAGCTGGCCGAGCAGCACGCACGGATTTCCAGCCTGTAAGGGGCAGCCCGTGTGAAAAAAGAGACCTTCGGGTCTCTTTTTTTTGCCCGCAGAACACTGCTATTTCTCTTTGGAAACCCGATCATTGTGGGAGCTGGCTTGCCTGCGATGGCGTCGCCTCGGTCCGACAGGTACACCGCGTCGCCTGCATCGCAGGCAAGCCAGCTCCCACATTTGACCGAGTTCGACCAAGGAATGTGTGACAATACCCGCCACTTTTGAAACAACCCCAGAATCGACGCAGCCCATGACCGCCCCCAGCACACCCAAAGCACCGCGCAAGAAGCCAAAATCCACGACCCCGGCCAAGCCCGTCGTTCCGCGGAAAGAGGCCACCTTGCACCCGCGTAACCGCCACCAGGGCCGTTACGACTTCCCGGCGCTGATCAAGACCACGCCAGAACTGGCGCAATTCGTGATCATCAACCCGTACGGCAAGGAAAGCATCGACTTCGCCAGCCCCGACGCGGTACGGGTGTTCAACCGGGCGTTGCTCAAGGCGTTCTATGGCATCAATCACTGGGACATCCCGGCTGACTACCTGTGCCCACCGGTCCCGGGCCGTGCCGACTACGTGCACTTCCTTGCCGACCTGCTGGCCAGCGTCAACGAAGGCGTGATCCCTCGTGGTGCGCCGGTGAAGGTGCTGGACATCGGCATGGGCGCCAACTGCGTCTACCCGTTGATCGGCTACAGCGAATACCGCTGGCACTTCCTCGGGTCGGAAGTCGACCCCACCGCCGTGGCCGCCGCCAAGGCGATCGTGCAGTCCAACGGGCTGAACAAGGCCATCCAGTTACGCCAGCAAACCAACCCCAAGCAGATCCTGCTGGGCCTGCTGGAGCCGGGCGAGCGGTTTGACCTGACCATGTGCAACCCGCCCTTCCACGCCTCGATGGATGAAGCGACCAAGGGCAGCGAGCGCAAATGGCGTGCACTGGGCAAGGCGGATCCGAAACGCAAGTTGCCGGTGCTGAACTTCGGTGGCCAGTCGGCCGAATTGTGGTGTGAAGGCGGTGAAGCGCGGTTTGTGACCCAGCTGATCGCTGAAAGCGCGCATTTCCAGCATAAAGTGCTGTGGTTCAGCACCCTGGTGTCAAAGGCGTCGAACCTGCCGGCGATCCAGACTGCGCTGAAAAAAGCCGGTGTGCTGGAGAGCCAGGTGGTGGAGATGTCCCAGGGCCAGAAGCAAAGCCGCTTCGTCGCCTGGACCTTCCAGACCCCGAGCGAGCAACAGGTGTGGCGCCAGCGTTGGGCGCGTAAAGACTGATAAATCGCGGGCAACAAAAAACCGCGCCCGGATCACTCCGGAGCGCGGTTTTTTTTTGCTGCGTCTTACTTGTTAACAGCGTCGGTCAGGCCTTTGGCCACAACCAGCTTGATAACTTTCTTGGCAGCGATTTCGATGGCGGCGCCAGTCGAAGGGTTACGGCCAGTACGGGCAGGACGCTCGGTCACTTTCAGTTTGCCAACGCCTGGCAGAGTGATTTCGCCGCCGTTTTCCAGCTGATCAGCAACGATCTGGCTCAGTTGGTCCAGCAGAGCGCGCACGGTGGTTTTCGGTGCGTCTACAGCTTCAGCCAGATCAGCGATCAGTTGGTCTTTAGTAATAGCCATTGTGGTGTTCCTTCCCTATCAAATTCATTTGGATTGCAGAGTGCAGTGTCAGCCATCGAGCCCTGCCATCAAGGCCTGGCACCCAAGGGCTATAACCACGAAGATCGGGGTTATAGATACCTGAAACCGGGTTTGGTTCGACCTGACAAATGCTGAATGCACGCTTAACGCCCAGACTGCGCGTAAGACGGGGCAAAACTAGCACAGAGACGGGGAAATATCCGCCTCAACATACCCATTTGGTCAGCTTTATCGCTCTAAACCGTGAAAAAAAGGCATATGGACCGTCGGAGGGTGCCCAAAATGCCCTCCGAACAGCGCCATCCCCAGCGGGTGCGGTACACTGGCGACTTTTTCCGGGAGCCTCACCACTCCCCTTCAACCAGCCGAGAAGCCCATGCCGATCCGTCATTGCATCGTCCACCTGATCGACAAAAAACCCGACGGCACACCCGCAGTTCTCCACGCCCGCGACTCCGAGCTTGCCGAGTCGGCTGCGATCGAGAACATGCTTGCCGACCTCAACGAGAGCTATAACGCCAAACAAGGCAAGGCCTGGGGCTTTTTCCATGCCGAGTCCGGCGCGCACCCGTTCAGCGGCTGGTTGAAGGAATATTTCGACGGCGGCAAGGATTTCACCGCCTTCAGCCGCATCGCGGTGGAACACCTGCAAAAGCTGATGGAAGAGTCCAACCTCTCCACCGGCGGCCACGTGCTGTTTGCCCACTACCAACAGGGCATGACCGATTACCTGGCGATCGCCCTGCTGCACCACAGCGAAGGCGTGGCGGTGACCGACCAGCTGGACGTGACCCCGTCGCGCCACCTGGACCTGGGCCAGTTGCACCTCGCCGCGCGGATCAACGTCTCCGAGTGGCAGAACAACAAGCAGTCCAAGCAGTACATCTCGTTTATCAAGGGCAAGAACGGCAAGAAGGTCTCGGAGTACTTCCGTGACTTTATCGGCTGCCAGGAAGGCGTCGACGGCCCGGGCGAGACCCGCACCCTGCTCAAGGCCTTCAGCGACTTTGTGGAAAGCGAAGACCTGCCGGACGAGTCGGCCCGCGAAAAAACCAAGACCCTGGTGGACTACGCCAGCAGCCAGGCCAAGCTCGGCGAGCCAATGGGCCTGGAAGAGCTGTCGGGGCTGATCGACGAAGAGCGGCCAAAAGCCTTCTACGACCACATCCGCAACAAGGATTACGGCCTGTCGCCGGAAATCCCGGCGGATAAACGCACCCTGAACCAGTTCCGCCGCTTCACCGGGCGCGCCGAAGGCCTGTCCATCAGCTTTGAAGCGCACCTGCTGGGCGACAAGATCGAATACGACGAAGCTGCCGGCACCTTGATCATCAAGGGCCTGCCGACCCAGTTGACCGATCAGCTCAAGCGTCGCAACTGATGCTGGGCGGGGTTCTGAAGAAAGTCCTGCTGGTATTGCTGGTGGTGGTGGTTTTCCAGAACTGGGGCAAGATCGAGCGGTTGTTCAACCCCTCCCAGGTGGTGCCGGAGCAGACACGCGCAGCGGCGCGCGTGGTGCTGTATTCCACCGAGTGGTGCGGCTACTGCAAACAGATCCGGCGCTTTCTGGATTCCAAAGGGATTCCCTACCAGGCGTTTGATATCGAGAAGGACGCCCAGGCGCGCAAGACGTACGAGGCGTTGGGGGGTGGCGGGATTCCGTTCGTGGACGTGAACGGCACGCTGATTCGGGACTACAACCCGGAAGCGATCATGGCGGCCCTGAAGTAATCCAGCCCCACCCAGTGTGGGAACAGGCTTGTGTGGGAGCTGGCTTGCCTGCGATAGCATCACCTCAGTGCAACTGACTGACCGAGGCGCCTGCATCGCGGGCAAGCCCGGCTCCCACAAAAGCCCATTCCCACCCAGGAAGGTGTGTGGCTTAGAAATTGGCCTCCAGGGAAACCATCGCCGTACGCTCTTCGCCCACGTTGTAGTACGCCGAACTGGCCGCCAGGCCATTCACCGGCGCCGAGTTGAACGACACGGTACGCGCCGAGCTCAGGTATTCCTTGTCGAACACGTTGAGCATCGAGAACCGCAGCGCGGCCGACTTGAAGACCTTTTTGTCCACCGGCAGGTAAATACCGGCGTTGAGGTCAAACACCGTGCGCCCGGAGATTTTCTCGTTGTTGGTCAAGTCGCCGTAGAACGCACCGACGTACTTGCCGGCAATGTTGCCGTAGTAGCGCTTGTCGTCATACCCGAATACCAGGTTCAACATGTTCTCCGGGACGTTGGCCAACTGGTTGCCCTTGGTCGGCAACAGTACGTTCTTGCTGACAAAGTCGTCTTGCTGCTCGGACTTGGTGTAGGTGTACGACGCGTAATAGTTGAAGTTGTACGGAAGCAGGCCGCTCCACTCCAGCTCCAGGCCTTTGTTGGTCACGTCACCCACGTTGGCCATCACGTAGTCACCGTTCAAGTCGGTGGTCGACAGCTGACGGTCCTTGAAGGTGATGTAGAACAGGGTGGCGCTCAGGGCCATTTTCTCTTCGGTGTAGCGCCAGCCCAGCTCCTGGTTCCAGCTCAACTCGGGGTTGAGGTTGAGGGAGTCACCCTTGTTGTACAGCACGTAGTTCTGCGGGGTACGCATGTTGCGGGTGACGTTGTAGAACGCCTGGTTGCTCTCGTCGACCTGGTACTTGGCACTGAAGTTCGGCAGGAACTGATGGTAGCGGGCGTTACGTTTTTCCGGCTTGTCGTACAGGCTGCCGAGGTTGTCGCCGTCACGCTCGACGTACTGGTACGCCAGGCCGCCGACAAAGCTCAGGTCTGGCGTGGCTTGCCAGCTGTCCTGCACCCACAGTTTCTGGGCCGGGGTGACGGTGTATTGATGACGACCCTGGACAGTCTTGCCGTTCTTGTCGACCACCTGGCCGCCGCTGTTGTAATCGCCCCAGACGTCGTCCGGTGCCCCCTCGCTGTTGATCCCGATATACGGCTGGGTCTGGCGCTGGCGAGCGCGCTCGTACCAGTAGCCGTAGTCCAGGCTGTGCTCCTCGTTGATGTCCCATTTCATTTTGACGGTAACGCCAGGGCGCCAGGTCTCGGTCCATGAAGGGCGATAGTAGTTGGCCGACTTGAGATTGCTCAGGTCGTAGTTGCCGGCCTTGTCGGACTTCGGCCCCAGGTTGGTCGCGGTCTGGCCGCTGAAGCTGCCGCCGTTGCCCCAGTAGTAGTAAGGCGCAACCGTCAGGGCCAGGTCATCACGCAGGCGCCAACGCTGGGTGAAGGTGGTCATGACACTTTCGAACGGGTTGCGGTTGAGCTTGTAGGAGGACGACAGCAAGCCGTTCTTGTAGACCGGCGTTTCCGCGTAATCCAGACGGCGACCCTGTTGCTGGAACTGGCTCTTGCTCAGGGTGTTGTAGTTGTAGTTTTCCTGGGTGTTGTACTTCATGGTGAAGTTGCTGGTGTTGCCGTTGTCGTCTTCGAACAGCGTGCTCCACTCCACCTTGTCGCCGCGCAGGGTGCCCTTGCCGCGCCACTTGTCGCCCTCGGTGTGAGAGGCCGACACCCAGGTCTTGAAGCCGCCCAGGTCGCCGGTGTTGATGCGGGCGAAGGACTTTGTCAGGTTGTTCGAGCCCATGGACTGCTTGACGAATAACCCTGGCTCTTTGGTCGGCCGGATCGTGACCATGCCGATGTTGCCGCCGCTGGAACCGATGTGCGGGCCGTCCGCTTCAGAGGAGCCTTGGGTGACAAACACTTCGCCGACGTTTTCCGGGTCGCCCAACTGGTTGGCGTACACGCCATAACTGCCGGAGTCGTTGATCGGTACGCCGTCCATGGAAACCCCGACCTGGTCGGAGTTCATGCCGCGCATGGTGAAGCTGGTGCCGCTCATGCCGCTGGCGTCATCGTTGGAAACGTTGATGCCTGGCGTGTACTTGAGCTTGTCGATGGCGTTGGCCGTCGGGGACATTTCGTCCATGGCTTCCTTGGTCACGGTGGACCGGGCCTTGGCACTTTCTTCCTGAATCATGTGGCCGGTACCCAGGGTACGTTCGCCGGCGACGTGCACCGAACCGACGTCCTGGGAGTCGTCTGCCAAAACCAGCGGCGCAAAGCCGCCCAGGCCCGATGCTAAAAGCAGGGCATAGAGTTTGTTGTAGGTCACGAGTAGATCCCTTACATGCATCTATCTGTTGTTATGGGGGAGGTATTGGCGATTTCGGCCGGGTGAACAGCGCCGCCAATCTTCCTGACCACCTGCTCAGGAATCCGAGGATCATCCGTGCATCACGTAACGATTTGGTTACAGGTTTTGGCGATTGCGATGAAGGTTAAATGAAAGGTCCGCAAACACGGATGTGCCAAGGCTGGGGGACTTTCAAGGGAAATCGGTGCAAGTAATGACAGCGCTACGCCATTGCAGCGTAGCGCTCTGTACCTAGCGCAATACGATCATCCGACCGAGCAGCGAGTGTTGTTCGAACCCCAACACCGCCTGCAGGGCATTGAGCACCGCCTGGGGGTCCTTGCTCGGGAAACTGCCGCTGACACGCCGGGCGGCGAGGTCGTCATTGAGCAGGAGAATACGCCCGGGGTAGTAACGACCGAGGTCTTGCACCACATCGGCCAGGGGCGCCTTGTAATAATTGAGCCAACCGTCACGCCAGGTCAGTCGCGATTCGCTGTCGACCGCGTGCAGCTCATCGGCGACACCATCGGCGTAGGCCACTTGCTGGCCGGCCGTCAGAATCTGTTGCTGGCCATCTTTGGACGGCGTCACGCCGACCCGCCCGGACAACACCGTCACCTGGGCGCCCGCCGGCTGCAGGCGCACTTCGAATTGCGTGCCCAGCACCCGCGCTTCGCCACTGCCGGCCTCGACCACAAAGGACTCGCCGGTGTGGGTCACGCTGAAAAAGCCGGCGCCACGGCGCAACTGGACATGGCGCTCGCCATGCTTGAAATCCACGGCGATGGCGCTGTCCGCGTCCAGAGTGACCTGGCTTTGGTCGGCCAGGGTGACGGTCTTCACCTCCCCCGGCGCGGTGACGTAATCGGCACCGAAGTCATCGACCCAGCGCGACGGCTGCCACCCGGCCCCCATCGAGAGCATCACAAGCAGGCAGGCGGCCATCGCCAGCGCGCCGGACCAACGCCGCACGCTGGAGCGCTTCGAGGTGTTCATCGCGCTCAAGTAGCCTTGCAACGCCAAGGCGTCCTCACCGGCCAACTTTCTCGCCGGCACTTCACTCAGTTCCCACAGCACCTGGGCCTGGGCGTAGGCCTCCACGTGCGCCGGGTCGGCCCGCAGCCAACGGCTGAAGGTGGCCTGGTCGCCGCTGCAGGGCTGGTCGTGCAACAGACTCAGCCACGCCAGTGCGGCCTGTTCCTGGTCGGGCGTCGGGGTGACGCTGGCAGTGGAATTCACGGTGCTTTCCTTGGCGATGGGTCACGAAGGCTGGCCTTGCAGGCTTCGAGGGCACGCATCATATGTTTTTCCACGGCACTTTGGGACAGCCCCATGGCCTTGGCGATTTCCGCGTACTTGCGGCCATGGATGCGGTTGAGCAGGAAAATCTGCCGGGTCCGTTCCGGCAGGCTGCGCAAGGCTGCTTCGACATGGCGCAAGTCATTGCCCGCTTCCAGCGCAGCCTGGGGTTCGGAACCCTGGTTATCCTGCTGCTCGGGCAGCCAGCCTTCACTGCTGCGCACCCGGGCGCCTTCGCTGCGCAGGTGGTCGATGGCGATATTGCCCGCGCAGCGCAGCAAGTAGGTGCTGAGTTCCTCGACCTGCACCAGCGGCCGGCGCCAGAAACGCAGGAACAAATCCTGCACCAGGTCCGCCGCCGTCGCACGGCAACCCACGCGACGGCTGACCAAGGCTTCCATCTGCGAACGCTGGGACAGGAACACCTGCAGAAAATGCGCCCGCCCGCCTGCCGCGTCTGCGTGCTGTTCGTTGGGTTCGGGTGGCGTGGTGATCATCAAGGATGAACTCAAAGGGTGGCGAAGGCCGCAACCGGGCTGGCCAGCAGGCCGACGCCCGCCAGAATCAAGGCCAGCCTTGGCCGATACGGCAACAGCAACACCAGCAGCAACCCGCTGAGCATCAGTACCGCGCACCACTCCACCAAACCCTGGCTCCAACCGGCCGCGAGCACCGCCGGCCAGATCGAGACGATCAGCAGCAGCCAGCCGCCCACGCGCAAACCCAGACGCCGACGGGGCGAGGGTTTACTGTGCAGCAGTTCGCCATGGTGGCGGTCCATGGACAGGCACAACGTGGTAAACCCTGCGTAACACAGCAGCAGCGCCAACAGCATTCAGTTCACCTCGCCCTTGAGGGTCAACGGCCGGGCACGTTCGGCCTTGGGCTGAGGGGCGCGTCGGTGCTGCATTTTCCAGGCAGCCCACGCGAGGAACACGCCGCTGCCCAGGCACGTCAGGTCGAAGCCGGCCATGGCCCAGTCGCCGTTGGCCAGCGACACACCCAAGTGCTGCGATGTGGTCAATGCGTTGAGCACCGGCACACCGATAAACAACATCGCGCCCACGCTCAATTGCTCGATCCAACCACGGCGCCCCTGGCGGACAATGGCGTGCAAAACGCTCAAGCCCCAGGCAATAAAGAACGCGTTTACTTCCCAGTCCGAGCGCCCGACAAAGCTTGCCGGCAACAGACGATTGGCCCAGAAAAACACCGCGATGGCGATCATCAAGCCCGACATGCTGGCGATGTTCAGCACTTCCACCAGCCGCAGTTCAAACGGCATCACCCCGGTTTTGGTGTGTTTGAGCTGACGCTTGCCCAGCCACATCACCAGCCCGGTGCCGATCATCGCCGTGCCCGCCAGGCCGCAGATGAAATACAACCAGCGCAATACCGGGCCAGCGAAATGGCCCATGTGCAAGCCGTAGAAGCTGCCGCCGATCGCCGCCGGCAACGACTGCTCGCCGCTGACCCGCAACAGCTCGCCGGTGGTGCCGTTGAATGAGACGGTGCTGCCAAAGTCGTGCACCACGCGATCCGACCCGGCGCGGAACACATTGACCGAGGCATTCACGTCGCTTGGGTTATTCACCACCAGCCGTCCGACATGGCCGCCGGCCCACTGCTCGCGCGCCTGTTCGTACATCGGGCCCAGCGGCAATAACTGCCCCGGCTGGCCAAGGGCCGGCGCATTGTCGGTGGCCGGGAACACATCATTGAAGAACGCCCGGGTGTCGTTGCCGTAAGAAGCGAGGATGCTCGCCGGCATCACCATGCTCATGAAAATCACCAGGCTGCTGTAGGTGATCATCAAGTGGAATGGCAGCACCAGCACACCCACGGCGTTGTGGCCGTCGAGCCAGGAGCGCTGGCCCTTGCGCGGGCGGAAGGTGAAGAAGTCCTTGAAGATTTTCTTGTGGGTGATGATCCCGGTGATCAACGCCACCAACATCACCATCGCCGCAATAGTCGACAGCCAGCGACCCCACGGATACGGCATTTGCAACTGGAAGTGGAAGCGGTAGAAGAATTCGCCACCCCTGCTTTCCCGGGCCTGGACCTGCTGGCCGCTGACGGGATCGAGGAGTTTTTCGACGAAGTTGCCGCGCTTGCCTGGGTCGACCTTGTCTTGCCACATCACCGACAAACCCGGCTCACGGCTGCTCGGCAAGGTAATAAACCAGCGCGCGGCGTTGGGCGCCTGTTGCTGCAAATACGTTTGGGCGGCGGCCAGGCTACGGGCGTCGTCGACGGGATGCGCCTGCACTTCGGGCTGCATCCAGTGGGTAATTTCGTCTTTGAAATACGACAAGGTGCCCGTCAGAAAAATCGCAAACAGCAGCCAGCCAAAAATCAGCCCGGCCCAGGTGTGCAACCAGGCCATGGCCTGGCGAAAGCCCTCTTTCATGTGCGCGCCATCCAATACGTCAACCCGGCGAATGTGGCCAGAATAGCGCTGGGCAGCAACACGCCAAACCAGGCGCGCCAGGCGGTACGGCAGGCAAAACACCAGATCACCGCCAACAGATAGAAGACAAACGAACTGAGCATGCCGCTGATCACTGCATCGGCGCGGCCGGTGGGCAGCCACAACGTCATGCACACGCTGGCCAGCGAGGCCAGCAGGTAACCGCCGACCACCGCCGCCAGCACGCGCGAAGTCACGGCCAGACGGTAGGACACGGGAAGTGAGGTTTTGCGTTTCATGCACAGGGCGCCAGGATCGTCAGTGCGCAATATTAATGATAAATATTCTCATAAGCAAAAGAGAACGCATCCCTGGCAATTGCCGAACCGTCCTACTCGCCCTACAATGCGAACAATTCTTGTTCTCTAAAGCATGCGCATGCTGCCGGAGTGTTCGCGTTGCAGCCGTCCAACACCGTCGAAGTCCTGTACCAAGACCATCACCACTGGCTCACCGGCTGGTTGCGACGCAAGCTCGGCTGCCCGGAAAGCGCCGCCGACCTGGCCCAGGACACCTTCATTCGCGTGCTCACAGCACGGGAAACCCCGACGCTGATCGAACCCCGCGCCTTCCTCACCACCATCGCCAAGCGCGTGCTGTTCAACCATTATCGCCGCCAGGACCTGGAGCGCGCCTACCTCGACGCCCTGGCGCAAATGCCCGAGCACGTGGCGCCGTCGGAGGAAGAGCGAGCAATCATCCTGCAAACCCTGATGGAGCTGGACCAACTGCTGGATGGCCTGGCGCCCGTGGTTAAACGCGCGTTCCTGCTGTCCCAGCTCGACGGCCTGACCTACGCGCAAATCGGCGCGGAACTGGGGATCTCCATCGCCACGGTCAAGCGCCACCTGAATAAAGCGGCCATGCGCTGCTACTTCGCCTTATGAGCTTCTCTACCCACGTCGCCGAACAAGCGGTGCACTGGCTGATGGAAATGCAGCAGGGCCCGCTCAACCCGCGCAAACAGGCAGCCTGGCAACAATGGCTGGACGCCCACAGCGAACATCAGCGGGCCTGGGAGCAAATCCAGCGGGTCAACCAGCGGTTGCGCGGGATGCCCTCGCCCCTGGCTCACGCCGCGTTGAATGCGCCGAAATCCGGCAGCCGCCGTCAGGCGCTGAAACTGTTGCTGATCCTCGGCGCCGGCTCGGCAGCGGCCTGGGGCCTGCGCCAGCAACATATCCTGCCGCCGTTGAGCGCCGATTACCGCAGCCCCATCGGCCAGCGGCGCAAGTTCCAGTTGGCCGATGGCAGCCAGTTGCAGCTCAACACCGGCAGCGCGGTGGATGTGCACTTTGATGGCCAGCAACGCTTGATCCGCTTGCTCGAAGGCGAAATCCTGCTGACCGCCAAACCCGGCAACACCCCGCTGCGGGTGATCACGACCCAGGGCTTGCTCAGCGCCCAGGCCGCGCGGCTGAACGTGCGGCAGTTCAACGATCACACGCAGCTGGCGGTGTTTGATGGGCACGTTGACGTGATGCCCAACACCTATAGCGGTTTGCCGCTGTCGGTGGAGAAGGCCCATCAGGTCAATTTCACCCGCAAAGGCTGGGATACCGCCCGCTCCACGGATGCCGGCAGCGGTGCCTGGGCCGATGGCATGCTCGTGGCAGCCCACATGCGCCTGGAAGATTTCCTCGCCGAACTGAGCCGTTATCGCCGTGGCCAGCTCAACTGCGACCCGCAAGTGGCCAACCTGCTGATCTCCGGCAGTTACCCGCTGGACGACAGCGAGCGGATTCTGGACCTGCTGCAGGTCAGCCTGCCGGTCAAGGTCCGGCGGTTTACCCGCTACTGGGTGACCGTCGAAGCCCGTGCCTGAATTATTTTCAAAACCCGTGAGCCGTTTTCCAGCCCTCGCGTGACAGAGAAGGAAAGCCCCCTTGATCCTTCCTTCTCAGGACCGCACTTCATGCCCCAGCAACCGACCCGCCTGACGCCCCTCGCCCGCACCCTGCGCCACTTGTTGCTGGGGGCCAGCCTCAGTTTCAGCGCCGTGCCCTACGTGATGGCGGCTGATGCCAAGCCCTACCGCATCGCCCCCACGTCGCTGGAAGCGGCATTGAATCAATTTGGCCGGGAAGCCGGCGTACTGATTTCGTTTGGCTCGGACGTGACGGCCGGTGTGCAAAGCCACGGCCTGTCGGGCAACTACACCGCCGAGGAAGGCTTGAACGCCTTGCTCAAAGGCAGCGGCCTGCAAGCCCGCGCCGAGGGCAACAATGCCTTCAGTCTGCAACCGGCCAATGCCCCGGCCACCCTTGAGCTGGGCACCTCCAACGTGGTGGGTGACTGGCTGGGAGATGCGGCACAAACCAACGTCTTCGAACACCCGGGCGCACGGGACGTGATCCGCCGCGAAGAATTCGAACGCCAGGGCGCCACCCAGGCCCGCGACGTGCTCAACCGCATTCCCGGGGTCAACGCCCCGGAAAACAACGGCACCGGCAGCCACGACATGGCGCTGAACTTCGGCATTCGCGGGCTCAATCCTCGCCTGGCCTCGCGCTCCACGGTCTTGATGGACGGCATCCCGGTGCCGTTCGCGCCGTATGGCCAGCCACAGTTGTCGTTCGCGCCCATCAGCATGGGCAACATGGACGCGGTGGACGTGGTGCGCGGCGGCGGCGCCGTGCGTTATGGCCCACAGAACGTCGGCGGCATCGTCAACTTCGTCACCCGCGCGATTCCCGATGCGCCGACGGTGAAAGGTGGCCTGCAGACCGAAACCAGCCCGTCTTCCAGCCACGACGGCTTCAAAACCACCGGCAACCTGCTGGCCGGCGGCACGGCAGACAACGGCCTGGGCGGCGCGATCCTGTATTCCGGCACCCGTGGCGGTGACTGGCGCGAAAACAGCGACACCCGCATCGACGACCTGATCCTCAAGGGCAAATACCAGCTGGACGACGCCAACAGCTTCAACGCCATGGCGCAGTACTACGAAGGCAAGGCCGATATGCCCGGTGGTTTGAGCACCGCGGCCTACAAGGCCGACCCGTATCAGTCCACCCGCCCCTACGACCAGTTCTGGGGCCGCCGCACGATGTTCAACGCGGGCTATCGCTACCAGGAAGACCGCCGGGAATTCACCGTCAACAGCTTCTTCACCACCACCCTGCGCAGTGGTTACCTGGACCAGGGCAGCTTCCTCTCCCTGTCGCCCCGCGAGTATTGGGTACGCGGCCTCGAAACCCGCTTTGCCCAAGGCTTCGACCTCGGCCCAACCAGCCACGAAGTGGGCGTGGGCTACCGCTACATCAACGAAGCCGGCCACGAACTGCGCTACCGCACGCCGATTGCCGCCAACCAGCAACTGCCCACCACCGACAGCCGCAACGACCGCGACACCCGGGGCAGCACCGAAGCCAACGCATTCTTCGTCGACGACCGGATTGATATCGGCAAGTGGACCATCACCCCGGGCATCCGCTACGAGATGATCGAGTCCCAGCAGACCAACAACCTCAGCAACGTCAAATACAAGGGTGACTACAACACTGCCCTGCCGGCGTTGAACGTGCTCTACCACCTGACCGATGACTGGAACCTCTACGCCAATACCGAAGGTTCGTTCGGCAGCGTGCAGTACAGCCAGATGCCCAACCGCGTGACCAGCGGCGAAGTGAAGCCGGAAAAGGCCCGTACCTGGGAACTCGGCACGCGCTATGACAACGGCACCTTGCGCGCGGAAATCGGCGCATTCCTGATCAACTTCGACAACCAGTACGACAGCAACCAGACCAACGACACCGTGATCGCCCGTGGCGAGACCCGTCACCAGGGCATCGAGTCCAGCATCAATTATGCCCTCGACGGCTTGAGCCCCGCGCTCGCCGGTTTTGATGTGTACGCCACCTACGCCTACGTCGACGCCACCATCCGCGAAGACGGCCCGAACAAAGGCAACCGCGTGCCCTTCTCTTCCAGGCACAAAGGCACGCTGGGCGTGGGTTACACCGAAGGTCGCTGGAAGTTGAATGTGGACAGCAGCTACCAGAGCAGCCAGTTCGCCGACAACGCCAACACTGAAGCGGAAAGTGCCGATGGCAGCACCGGACGCATCCCTGGCTACATGCTGTTCAGCAGCCGCGCGGCGTACGACTTTGGCCCGCAGCTGTCGGACTTGAACGTGGCGGTCGGTGTGAAAAACATCTTCAACAAGCAGTACTACACCC
Organism: Pseudomonas sp. ADAK13; assembly: GCF_012935715.1. Lineage (NCBI taxonomy): Bacteria > Pseudomonadati > Pseudomonadota > Gammaproteobacteria > Pseudomonadales > Pseudomonadaceae > Pseudomonas > Pseudomonas sp. ADAK13. The sequence continues at coordinate 3,267,874 of NZ_CP052860.1, read as the reverse complement.
GCTCGTTTGACGACAACAACAAGGGCAAATACGTCGGTGAGCCGCGCACGCTGTATCTGCAGACGTCCATCGCGTTCTGATCAACTGCCCGCCAGGCACGACGGTGTGCCGGCCACCAACGCGTCGATGGCACAGCGGGTCTTGGCCGGCATGTGCGTCGCCGTGGGCCAGATGACATGGATCGGCATCGGCTGCTCGCGGTGGCCCGGCAGTACCGCCTGCAGTTGCCCGCGCAACACGTAGTGGGCGATCAGCCAACTGGGCAACCAGGCCAGGCCGACCCCGGCAATGGCGGCATCGGCCACGGCCTGCAGGTCATCGAGGATCAACGGCGAGGCCACCCGCTCCCGGTGCGAGGCATTGCTGCGATAGGCAATGCCCCGGTGCCCGGCCAGGTCGTCGATGGAGTCGATTCTGGGTGTGCGCTGCAAGTACGCGGGTGACGCCGCAAGGGCAATCGCCTGTTCGCCCAGGCGGCGGGCGCTCAGGCGGTCGGTGTCGGGCAACGCGCCGATGCGTACCGCCAGGTCGAAGCCTTCCTGGGCCAGGTCGATCAGCCGGTCGGAGAAGGAAATCTCGATCTCCAACTGCGGAAAACGGTCCATCAGCCCCCACAACGCCGGCGCCGCATAATGGTGACCGAACGCCAGCGGCAAGCTCGCACGCAACCGTCCACGGGGTTGCTGGCGGCCGCTTTCCAGCACGGATTCGGCGGCTTCCAGCTCGGCCAGCGCACGCAGGCAATGCTCGTAATAGGCCTGCCCGTCTTCGGTCAAACGCTGGCGCCGGGTCGAGCGTTGCAATAAAGACGTGCCCAGCCGCGCCTCCAGGCGAGCCAGGCCCTTGCCCACCGCCGAGCGCGTGAGGTTCAGCCGTTCGGCGGCCTCCGTCAGATTGCCGCTTTCGACGATCTGCAAAAACAGTTCAACACCATCAAAGCGCGGGGTAGCCATCGTAGTTTGTCGCCCTTAATTCCCTTATTACAGGAAGAAGTATCGCCAATAAAGAATCCTATTCCCGTAAAAATGACACCTTCCCCCATCGAAAGGAAGAGGCCATGCCATCCGACGCCGTTGTATCCGCCATCAGCCCGCCGCGTACCGCCAGGGACGGCCTCGCGCTCACCGCCGTGTGCCTGGTGGCGCTGATGTTCGGGCTGGAGATTTCCAGCGTGCCGGTCATCCTGCCCACCCTTGAACAGCAATTGGGCACCGGCTTCCAGGACGCCCAATGGATCATGAACGCCTACACCCTGGCCTGCACCAGCGTGCTGATGGCCGCCGGCACATTGGCCGATCGTTTTGGCCGCCGACGCATGCTGGTGCTGTGCCTGTGGGTATTCGGGCTGGCGTCGCTGGCCTGCGGGCTGGCCAACGACGCCTCCACGCTGATTGCGGCGCGTTTTGTCCAGGGCGTGGGTGCCGGGGCCATGATGATCTGCCAGTTCGCGATCCTGTCACACCAGTTCAGCGAGCCGGCGGCGCGGGCACGGGCGTTTGCGGTGTGGGGCGTGATCGCCGGTGTGGGCCTGGGTTTCGGGCCGATGGTGGGCGCGTTGATTCTGGCCGTCGCGGATTGGCGCTGGGTGTTCCTGGTGCATGTGCCGCTCACGTTGGTCACCCTGGCCTTGCTGCGCATCAGCGTGCAGGAATCCCGTGACCCAGCGTCCCATCGCCTCGACATCGCCGGCATGACCACCCTGACCCTGGCGGTGTTTGCCCTGGTCTACTTCATCACCCAAGGCACCGCGAGCGGCTTTGCCACACCGGCCATGCTGGGTTGGGCCGGACTGTCGGTGGCTGGCTTGCTGTTGTTCGTGGTGATTGAGCGGCGCAGCCCGCACCCAATGTTCGACTTCTCGGTGTTTCGCATCCCGCACTTCAACGGCGCTCTGATGGGCTCGATCGGCATGAACTTCAGCTTCTGGCCCTTCATGATCTACCTGCCACTGTATTTCCAGGCCGGCCTGGGTTACGACACAATGCTCACCGGGCTCGCCCTGCTCGCCTACACCCTACCCACGCTGGTGGTACCGCCGCTGGCCGAACGCCTGGCCCTGCGCTACGGCGCCGAACGCATCATCCCGTTGGGCCTGGGCTTGATGGGCGTGGGGTTTATGGCCATGGCCGCGATCAACCATAGCGACCAGCCCAGTGTGGTATTGATCCTGATCGCCTGTGGGATTGCTGGCAGCGGCTTGGCGCTGACCAACTCGCCCACCACCAACACCACCACCGGCTCGGTGTCGTCCGACCGCGCGGGCATGGCCTCGGGCATCGACTTCAGTGCGCGGCTGATCACCCTGGCGCTCAATATCGCATTGATGGGATTGGTATTGATCCTCGGGATCGCTCATTACCTGGCGGGCGCATTGCCCGACACCGCACAACTGGCCACCCTCAGCCAGGACATCGCCGCCGGCAAGCTGGAGGTGTTGCCCCAGGGCCAGGTGATCGCCCAGGCCGCGCTGCGCAACGGTGCCGGTTGGGCCATGGTGTACGCCGGTTTGGGTGCGTGCGCACTGGCGGTCTTGAGCCGCAGCTTTTTCCGACGCAGCTCGCGCTGACCTTTTGCGCATAAAAAAACGGGCCTGCATCTGCAGGCCCGTTTTCAGTGGGGTTGAAAAAGTATCAGCTATCAGCCGTTAAGCGCAGCCTGTTCGTTTTCCAGGAATTCCTCTTCAAGCTCGGCCTCGTCAGCCTTGGTATTGGGCAGGCTTTGACCCGCGGCGCGTGGTTTGCCGCGCAGTTTGCCGTACAGATGCTCCAGCGCATGCTCCAGCTTGGTGGCCGCACCATCGATCGCCTGTTCCAGCGTATCGGCTTTATGGAGGACCGAAATCGGTTGATGGCCTTTTGGCCGTGCTTCCAGTCGGCAACTCAGATCATGTGGACCGGGCTTGTCACCGTTTTCGTCCCGCAGATAAACCTCGACGCGGGTCAGATCTTCTTCATAACGTTCGAGCGTGCTCTCAATGGTGGTACGTACCCACTCCTCCAGTCGGATGCTGCTTTCAATATGGTTATCGCTATTGACTTGGATTTGCATAGTTTTCCCTTATTTCAGCTAGCTCGCGGAAGGCCATTCCTGCTTCACCGGATGGGTGAAAACCATGACCTCCTGATTACACAATTGAGCAGACAGAGGAACATTTCAAGCCCTTTGCAAAGATAAATCCCACATTACAAATTAACCCTGACTACAACCAAAAACGCTGTTAGGGTGGGGAGTTGGTTACATCTTCTTACCGCCAACTTCCTTACAATTGCCCCTCTCCCAACGGGTGCAATCCGCGAAAAATCCCGGCTTCCTCCACCAGCCAGTCATGCACCGCCCGCACGCCCGGATGGCTCAGCGCGCCCGGCGCATACAGCAGCACATACCGTTTGTGATTAGGCACCGCCAGGCCGAACGGCACGATCAACGTGCCACGCTCCAGTTCGTCATTGAGCAAGGTGCGCCGGGCAATCGCCACACCCATGCCGGCAATCGCCGCTTCGATGGTCAGGTGGTTACGGTTGAAGGTATGCCCGCGCCGCACGTCGGCAGCGTCGTAGCCGATGGCATTCAGGTAAAACTCCCACTCTGCGTACTCATAACTCCCACGCCAGGCGGTAATGTCGTGCAACAGCGGGAAATGCACCAGGTCAGCGGGGCCATGCAGCGGCGGTCTCCCGCGCAACAGGCTGGGTGCGCACACCGGGAAGATCTGCTCGTCCAACAGGGCTGTGGATAACAACCCGGGGTAGCTGCCGTCGTTCAGGTCGATGGCCAGGTCGAAGTCGCCCTCGTGCAGGGCGATGCTGCTGTCTTCGGCCACCATGCGCAGTTGAATATCCGGGAAGCGCTGCTGCAAACGCGGCAGGCGCGGGGTCAGCCATTTGCCGAGAAACGACGGAATCGAGCGCAGGCGCAACGTACCGCTGATCATCCCCGCATCCAGCCGCTGCAACTCGGCATCGATGCTGCCATAGGCCTCGCCCACGGTGATCGCCAGCCGCTGGCCCTCTGCACTCAGCTCAACCCCGCGTGCGCGTCGGTGGAACAGCCGGAAGCCCAAACGCTCTTCCAACTGGCGGATTTGCTGGCTGACCGCGCCCGGGGTGATGTGCAGTTCTTCGGCGCAGCGGGTGAACGACAAATGCCGCGCGGCGCAGGAAAAAACGTGCAACCAGACGTAAGTCTGGCCATGAAGCGGGCGAGCCATAGGGTTTAGTCCTGCTAAAGGGTGTCTTAGGATAATTCGTTGGTCAGTGCCGATCCAGAGGCTCAGTATCGCGCCAATTCCGCTTGTCCTACAAAAGATGGCAGCGATTCCTACTCCATTGCTTGTAAGGGTTTAGCATGGCTATCAGTGTTTTCGATCTATTCAAGGTGGGCATTGGTCCTTCCAGCTCCCATACCGTCGGCCCAATGCGGGCGGCGGCGACCTTCGTCCAGGCGCTGACCGACCAGCAATTGCTCGACGAAACCCGTCGCGTCGAAGTGCGTTTGTACGGCTCGCTGTCCGCCACCGGCGTCGGCCATGCCACCGACCGCGCCTGCGTAATGGGCCTGATGGGCGAATGGCCAGACAGCATCGACCCCACCAGCATCGGCCCACGCATCCATCAACTTCGCGAGTCCGGCCAATTGCTGCTCGCCGGCCGCCACTCGATTGCCTTCAACTGGCAACACGACCTCCTGCTGCTGGACGAAAGCCTGCCCTACCACCCCAACGCCATGTCCCTGCACGCCTACGGCAAAAACGGCCTGTTGAGCGAACAGACGTACTACTCGGTGGGCGGCGGGTTCATCATCGAAGCGGCGGAAGCTGAATCCGGCATTGCGCCTACCAGCGAAGTGCAATTGCCCTACGACTTCTCCAGCGCCGTCGAACTGCTGGCCTTGTGCAACAAACACGGCCTGCGGGTTTCCGAATTGATGATGGCCAACGAGCGGGCTTGGCGCAGCGATGCCGAGATCCGTAACGGCCTGCTGCATATCTGGTCGGTGATGCGTGAATGCGTCGAACAAGGCCTGCGCCACGAAGGCATCCTGCCCGGCGGCCTGGATGTGCCACGGCGCGCGGCGAAATTGCACCGCAGCCTGTTGGAAATCGGCAAACCCAACGTCATCACTTCAACCTTGTCGGCCATGGAATGGGTCAACCTGTTCGCCCTCGCCGTCAACGAAGAAAACGCGGCCGGCGGGCGCATGGTCACCGCACCTACCAATGGCGCGGCGGGGATCATCCCGGCGGTGTTGCACTACTACATGAAGTTCAACCCGGACGCGTCCGACGATGACGTAGTGAATTTCTTCCTGGCTGCCGCCGCCGTCGGCATCCTCTGCAAGAAAAACGCCTCGATCTCCGGCGCCGAAGTCGGCTGCCAGGGCGAAGTCGGTTCCGCCTGCGCCATGGCTGCTGCGGGCCTGGCCGACGTGCTGGGTGCGACCCCGGAGCAACTGGAAAACGCCGCCGAAATCGGACTGGAGCATAACCTGGGCCTGACCTGCGACCCGGTCGGCGGGCTGGTTCAGGTGCCGTGCATCGAGCGCAATGCCATCGCGGCGGTCAAGGCAATCAACGCCACGCAAATGGCCCTGCGCGGCGACGGCAAACACTTCATCTCCCTGGACCGGGTGATCCGCACCATGCGCGACACCGGCGCCGACATGCACGACAAATACAAAGAAACTTCACGGGGCGGCCTGGCCGTTAGCTGGGTGGAATGCTGAGGAGCATTCCCTGACCGTCCCAACGTGAGCCCGCGCAAAAATAATAACGAGGCAATAACGATGACCGATGTACGTACACCTGCTGCCGAAAATCCCGCTGTAGACCTGACCACGACCACCGTAACAACCGGCTGGAACAAACACGACACCACCTGGATGCTGGGCCTCTACGGCACCGCCATCGGTGCCGGCACCTTGTTCCTGCCGATCAACGCCGGCGTCGGCGGCTTCTGGCCGTTGATCGTGCTGGCGTTGCTGGCCTTCCCGATGACCTTCTTCGCCCACCGTGGGCTGACGCGCTTTGTGTTGTCGGGCAAATCCGGCGACATCACCGATGTAGTGGAAGAACATTTCGGCATCGGCGCCGGCAAGCTGATCACCTTGCTGTACTTCTTCGCGATCTTCCCGATTTTGCTGGTGTACAGCGTGGCGCTGACCAACACCCTGACCAGCTTCATGGAACACCAACTGCACATGGCAGCGCCGCCCCGGGCGATCTTGTCGCTGGTGCTGATCCTCGGCCTGATGGCCATCGTGCGCTGCGGCCAGGGCGTGATCGTCAAGGCCATGAGCGTGCTGGTGTACCCGTTCGTCGCCGCCCTGCTGCTGTTGGCGGTAAGCCTGATCCCCAACTGGAACGGCGCCTTCTTCGCCTCCGCCAGCGAAGGCATGCCCCTGCCGGTGTTCTTCAAGACCTTGTGGCTGGCGATCCCGGTGATGGTGTTTTCCTTCAACCACTCGCCGATCATCTCCGCCTTCGCCGTCGATCAAAAACGCGTGTACGGCCCGCAGGCCGAGCGCAAAAGCAGCGGCATCCTGGCCATGGCCCACAGCATGATGGTGCTGACGGTGATGTTCTTCTGCTTCAGCTGCGTACTGGCTCTGTCGCCGGCTGACCTGGCAGCAGCCAAGGCGCAGAACATCTCGATCCTGTCGTACCTGGCCAACCATTTCCAAACGCCGGTGATTGCCTACGCGGCACCGTTGATCGCGCTGGTGGCCATCACCAAATCCTTCCTGGGCCACTACATCGGCGCCAGCGAGGGCTTCCAGGGCCTGATCGTCAAATCCCTGCGCGGGCGCAACCGCAGCATGTCGGCCAAGTGGCTGGAGCGCTGCACCGCACTGTTCATGGTGCTCACCTGCTGGGCCGTGGCCACGTTCAACCCGAGCATCCTGGGCATGATCGAAACCATGGGCGGGCCGATCATCGCCTGCCTGTTGTTCCTGATGCCGATGTACGCCATCCGTCGAGTGCCATCTTTACGCCAGTACTCGGGCCAGGTGTCCAACGTGTTTGTGGTATTGATCGGCTTGATTGCGCTGTCTGCGATCGTTTTTTCGGTCATGCCCTGAAACAGGACACACTCACCACGACTTGAGTGAACGCCGCACCCTGTGGGAGCCGGGCTTGCCCGCGATGGCGGTGGATCAGTGGGTATAAATGCCGGCTGATCCTCCGCAATCGCAGGCAAGCCAGCTCCCACAGTTAATTCAAGGCAATGCTGAACGCTTGTACGGCACGCCCCTTGCTGTACAGCTACTGAGGAAAACGGACCTTGTGAAAACCTCAGCGAGAGAATGGCCGGTGGTCAGGAAACGCGAACTAATCCCGACACCGGTCGTCAATGACTGCATGTTCTTATCAGGCGGTAACGCACCATGGACAATCCTTTTCAGATCATCACCGACACCTTCGCCCCGAAATACCGGGTCAACTTGAGCATCCAACGGCTGGACGGCAGCATCATGCTGACCCTGTCCGACGAAGACGGCGTAGTGGCCAAACGCATGATCAGCGCCGAACAACGCAACGACCCGCAGCGGCTGAAACGGCTGGTGCAAAGTGTGCAGTTCGGGATTGCGATTGAGCAGGGGCACAGCGCGATTGAGATATTGGCGGTGATGACCGACGGGGACAGCCACAAAGTGTTGCAGCGGCCGCCGGTCAGCCGGCCGCCGCTGAGTGCCGGGCTTTAAAGCTCGCCTTTCTCTGTTTCAAGGCTCGCCTCGCCCTTGCGGCGCGGGCCTTCGACCTTCACCGACGGAAACGCCGACGATGCATACCGCACCACCAGAATCGCGAACGCCAACAGCAGAATCCCACCGCACAGGTAGATGATGCCGATGTCGGGCGGGTTGTGGTGGGACACGTTGGAGATCAGCAGGCGGGTCAGCGCGGTGATCGCCACGTAGATCAGGAAGCGCACCGGCATGTGGTTGGTCTTGAAGTAAATCCCGACCATCGCCCCCAGTTCCAGGTAGATGAACAGCAGCAAGATGTCATCGATCTTGATGTGCCCCGTTTCCAGCATCCCCAGAAATTCCATCACCGCTGCATAGGCGGTCACCGCACCAATGGCGAACAGCGCCAGGTAGTGGAAGGTCTCGACGAACAGATTTCCCAAGGACTCGGCCAGTTGGTGCACGGTCTTGCGCAGGTTTTCAGCCCAGTTGATTTTCACGATGATGCTTCCTTAGGTCGGCTCGACCGGATAATGCGGGTTGGACGTGACGGTTTCTCTGCATGCAGAAAAAAGGCCAGGGAACAGGGAGTGAGATGGTGGCGGGGTGACATTAGGCACTTATCTTGCTGCTTGCCGGGTGTGATGATCGTTCCCACGCTCTGCGTGGGAATGCCGCCCCGGACGCTCCGCGTCCCATGCCCCATGGTTTCGCGCAGAGGTGACGCGGAGCGTCACGGTATGCATTCCCACGCAGAGCGTGGGAACGATCCAACGATCCCGGTGACCGGGGGATTTAGGTCAGGTCGGGGCGACTTGATCCAACGCTTGATCGACCAATAAACCACTCATTTCCAGCAGTTGATGGATCGCCAGAAGCAAACTTCGCTGTGGACCCTCAAGCTCAAAAGCCAAACTGCTGGCCATTTCACGGGCACTGTTCAACGTTTCGCTGGCGTTGGCGAGTAACGTTTCGGTGTCAGTATTTGGGGTCACAGCGAAAAGCGCGGTAGGCGGTTTTAGAGGCGATTCAGAAAAACAGGCAGTCATTTTTACCATGGTGCAATTCCTTGGATTTACAAGATGTTTGCTCCTTAAATTCGAGCCGCCAAACTCGTGTACCGCATAAGCGAAGCCCGGAGAAGGTAAGCCACTGAACGACGCCCCTGCAACCCCAGCAACCTGTGAGAAGTTTCCGATAGGGCAAACCAGCATTTGCCAGCTACATTAAAAAGCCACTACCCAAAGCCCATGGATTGGCTTATGCTTTTAGCTGTATATAAATACAGTAGTCGCGAGAACACTTGGCGACACCCGAACCAAGGGCAACTCCCTTCAATACTGCACCGATGACGAGGCCGAAAAATGGCTGTTGAAACCCTGTATCGCAGTACCCGTGACCTGGAGACTACATTCGTGGATCGCAAACTTGCCGACGCACACGACCAGATGCTTGAACTGGCAGAGTCCCTGATGGAAGTGCTGCTGAAAAACGTCGAAGGCTTGAGCGAGAAGCAGGCTGAAGATGCCGGTATTTTCATGGCCAAGAACCGCGCGGCGTTTGCGGCGGCGTTCAAGAACAATGCGAGTGTATTGGCCGAGATTGGGCAGCCAGAGGCTGAGTGATGCGTTGCCGTTTGTCAGCGGGATTGTTGTAGCTGGAGTTTATTGTGGTGAGGGGGCTTGTCCTGTGGTGAGGGGGCTTGTCCCCCGCTGGGCTGCGCAGCAGCCCCAGTAAGAGCACCGCATTCCTTCAGCAGGTACACCATTGCTTGTTTTGGGGCCGCTTCGCAGCCCAGCGGGGGACAAGCCCCCTCACCACAGGACCAGCCCTTTCACCATAGAAAGCCCTCACCACAGGGTTATGTGTAGGCCGGTAAAGCGTGTTTTATGCCTACCACAAGGTCTTGCCAAAGAACGTCAACGTGCGGTCCCACGCCAGTTGCGACCAGGCGGCATCGTATTGCGTGTCTGCAATCCGACCATCACCAATCGCCGTCTCGTTGGCAAACGCATGGCGCGCCAGGTAGCGATGGAAAGTCGCGTCCACACCCGCTGCGTGCAGTTTTGACTCCAGCTCAGCCACGGTGTCAATGTTGAAGAAGGCATCCTGCGTGCCCCAGTGCCCAATCAGCGGCGCCTTGATTTTCGACGCATCCAGATACTCCAGCGGCGGGAAGCCGTACCACACCACGCCCGCAGCCACTTCCGCAATTGCGTTCAGCGCCAACAACGTCAACGCCCCGCCCATGCAGTAACCGGTCACGCCGACTTTTTTCGAGTCTGCCTGCAGGTACTGCACAGCGCCCTTGATGTCCTGGGAAACCGCATCGCCAAAATCCAGACCATCCATCAGGTGGTGAGCTTCTTCCTCTTCCACCGTGGAGGCGCCGCGATAAAGGTCCGGCACCAGCACCCGGTAACCGCATTCCGCCAAGCGGTTGGCCACGCCCTTGATCTGATCGTTGACGCCCCACCACTCCTGGATCACCACGATCGCCGGCGCGCCTTCGAGTACTGCCGGGCTGGCCAAGTAGCCGTTGACGTCCCCGCCATCCGGACGTTTGAAGGTGATCATGCGCCCGCTGGAGCGCCCTGCTGTTTGTTTGGACATGCCAACCTCGTTCTGATGGGTTTGATAACAGAGATATCTGTATTTGCCCGTGTCCGCCACTGCGGGTGTATCAGAGTGTGTATGGATGCGCCTCAGATACACACGGACCGGCAATCGCGGCAGCGCGACACACGACAGATACACACCGGCGGTTAAGTGATGAAGCCTGTTGAACATTCAATCACCCAGGGCCAGGAAAACAAAATGAATAACCTCCCAGCTGTCGACCGCCTCAGCGTCACGTCCTACACCAACGGCCTGCTCGGCCCCAGCCAGAAAATGCTCGGGCCACTGGCCGACGGGGGCACCTTGATCACCGGCACCCCGCCCGGCTGCTGGGGCCCGATGATCACCCCGGCCTTCGAGGGCGGCCATGAAGTCACCCAGCCGGTGTTCATCGCCGGGGCAGAAGTTGGGGACGCGGTGGCGCTGAAGATCACACGCATGCGGGTCACCTCCCTGGCCACGTCCTCGGGGGTCATGAGTTTTGTCGAGGGGCGCTACCACGGCGACCCGTTTGTCGCGAAGTTCTGCTCCAACTGCGGGCAAGAGCACCCCGCCAGCCACGTCGAAGGCATTGGCGAAGACGCTATCCGCTGCAATGCCTGCGGCGCCGAAGTCAGTGCATTCCGCTTCAGCAATGGCTACGTGATCGTCCTGGATGCCGAGCATCAGGTGAGTTTGACGGTCAACCAGGCCGTGGCAGACCGCCTGGCCGGCAAGGCCTCGGACCTGTCGGCGCTGCCCGAACTGTCGGCCCAGCATTCGATCCTGTCCCTGGCGCGCGCCGACATCCCCGGCCTGGCTGCGCATATGCGCCCGTTCCTGGGCAATATCGGCACCACGCCTTCACGGGATCTGCCGGACTCCCACAACTGCGGCGACTTCGGCCAGTACCTGGTGGGCGCGCCCCATCGCTACAGCATGACCCACGAAGAACTGCACGCCGCGAAAACCGATGGCCACATGGACACCAATTCGGTGCGCGAGGGCTGCATCCTGATCTGCCCGGTGAAAGTCCCCGGCGCCGGGGTGTACATGGGTGATATGCATGCCCAGCAGGGCAACGGCGAAATTGCCGGGCATGCCACCGATGTGTCGGGAGAAACCGAACTGACGGTGCACGTGATCAAAGGCCTGAGCCTGGACGGTCCGATCCTGCTGCAAAACCTCGATGACCTGCCGCCCATGGCGCGCCCGATGAACGCGGAACAACGCCTGCGGGTGAAGGCATTGGGCGAGCGCTGGGGCCAGGTGGAGATCGAGGAGAACGCCCCCATCACCTTTATCGGCAGTGGGACAAATCTTAATGTCGCGACAGAAAACGGACTGGAACGCGCCGCCGCCGTGACCGGGCTGCCGATCGACGAAGTGCGCAACCGCGCGACCATCAACGGTTCCATCGAAATCAGTCGCCTGCCGGGAACCGTGCGGGTCACGATTCTGTGCCCGATGCACATCCTTGATCGTATGGGCGTGGGCCAATTGGCCCGGGAGAAATATCAGCGTTGACCCGCTTCAGCGGTACAGCAACCGCTCCGCCAGCTCATCCGCCACCCGCGCGGGTGAGCGTTTTTCCGCCTGGGCGTGGGCGAAGATTTCGGTCAGGCGGGTGCCGATGTTCGACAGGTGCGCGGTGATGGTTTCCAGCTCTGCGCCACCGTGCTTGAGGGCGACGTAGATCAGGCCGCCGGAGTTGATCACGTAGTCCGGCGCGTAAAGAATCCCACGCCCTTCCAGTTGATCGGCCACTTGCAGGTTGGTCAGTTGCGCACTCGCAGAGCCGGCTACCGCCGCGCAGCGCAACTGCGCGACCGTGTAGCGGTTGAACACCGCGCCCACGCCACAGGGCGCAAGGATGTCGCACGGGGTGCTGAGCAAGGCTTCGTTGGCAATCGGGTGCGCGCCCAGTTGTTCCATGGCCAGTTGCACCTTGCCGTGGTCGATGTCGCTCACCAGCAATTCGGCCCCGGCGGCGTGCAGTTGCTCGGCCAGGGCATAACCGACGTTGCCCAGGCCCTGGATCGCCACGCGCAAACCTTCAAGATTATCGCTGCCCAGGCGGGCCATGGCGGTGGTGCGGATGCCGGCGAATACCCCCATGGCGGCGTGAGGCGACGGGTCGCCGGCCGCTGTGGTGCTGGTGACATAGCGGGTCTGCTGGGCGATGCAATCCATGTCGGCCACGGAGGTGCCGCTGTCGATGGCGGTGATGTAGCGGCCATCAAGCTGCTCGATGCAGCGCCCAAAGGCTTCAAACAGCGCGGCGCGGCTTTCGACATGGGCGGGGCGGATGATCACCGCGTTGCCGCCACCCACCGGCAAACCGGCCAGGGCAGCCTTGTAGCTCATGCCTTGGGCCAGGCGCGCGGCATCCGCCACGGCACTTTCATCGTCGGGGTAAGAGAGGTAGCGGCAACCTCCGAGGGCGGGGCCCAGGCGGCTGTTGTGGATGGCAATGACCGCCTTCAACCCGGTGGCCGGGTCGACGCTCAGGTGCAGCGATTCAAGGCGGGTGCTGTGCATGAGCGCAAACATCGTCGAGCTCCCGAATCACTTCTTGTAGGCGCCAAGTATAGGACTGCCAGCGAAAGCCTGCTGAAGCGCGCAGGAATAAGGCCACCGGTTTTAAAGGGTTTGCGACATAAACAGGCAGGGCGTTTCTCAAGGTACTGGACGAAAGTGCACAGCAAGGCTAAAACGAGACATCCGCCGGAGAACCCAATGAATCCCCGCAAAGCCTTTTTCGCCTGCCTGGAACGGTCACCGCCCGCGCTGTTTGAAGCTGCGCTGTGGATGGCGGCCGAGCACGACCCGGCAGTCGATCCTTTGGCCATCCTGCAGGACTTCAAGGTGTTGCAACAGTTGGTCAGCCTCAGCATGCCGATGCTGCCGCCGGATGAACTGGGGCAACCACTGCTACGGCGCATGAACGACCTGGGGTTTGCCCAGGATGACCACACGCCACTGCGCCCCGCCGCCGCCCTGCTGGACAAGGTGTTGAAGCGCAAGCGCGGGCAGCCTCTGGCATTGGGGCTGATTGCCCTGGAACTGGCCCGACGCCTGGACATTCCCCTGGTGGGCGTCAACTTTCCGGGACACTTCCTGTTGCGCGTACCGGGGGCCGATCATCTGCTCGACCCCTGCGGCGGCCGACGGCTGTACCCCAACGACTGCCGCGAACTGCTGACTCGCCAGTACGGGCCCAATCTCAAATTGCAGGCCGACCACCTGCACACCGCAGAACCGCGTTCGATCCTGCAACGGCTGTCACGCAATCTGCGCCAGTTGCACCTGTCCAACGACGAGCACTTGGCTGCGCTGGTGGATGCCGAGCGGGTGCTGGAGCTGGGCAATGCCAGCGCCGCCGATTACCTGGCCCGGGCCAGTTTGTATCAGCGCCTGGATTGCCCGAATGCCGAGCGTTTTGACCTTGAGCATGCATTGATGCTCAGCGAAGACCCGATCCAGCGCCTGCGCCTGACCGAGCGGCTGGGGCATTTGCCGCCTAACTCTGTGGTGCATTGACCGGCTTGGCGTAAGCTGTACCGCCCCATGGATGAGGTTGTCATGCCCCTGCGCTCCCCCGCCGAACGTTACCTCGAAGATTTCCACCAGCGCCAGCCCGGCACCACCAGCGCGGCGTTCGCCGAACTGAGGGCGGTGAAATACAGCTCTTCCTATGCCGCGTTGACGGCGCACGTGCCGGCAACACACAGCCCACTCACCGTCCTGGACCTGGCCTGCGGCGATGGTTATCTGCTCAAGCTGCTGGCCGACCGTCAGCAACCCGGCTTGCAACTGATCGGTGTCGACATGAGCCAGGCAGAACTCGACGCCGCCCGCGAGCGTCTTCCAGTTGAGGTCACCCTGCTCAAGGAACGCGCCCAATCATTGAGTGTGGCTACAGCCAGTGTCGACGTGCTGCTGTCGCACATGGCGATCATGCTGATGGATGACCTCGACCAGGTGCTGCAAGAGGTGCAGCGAGTCCTGCGCAGCAGTGGCACATTGGCAGTGCTGATTGGCAGAAGCTTTCTACTGGGCCCAGTCGGCGTGGCGTTTCTGGAAGCCTTTCGTCCAATCGCCGAGGAAGACCGCCTGCCCAACCTGCCGATGGGCGACCCGCGCACCCGCAATGAAGCCGGCTGGCACACGTTGCTGGAAGACCACTTCAGCGACCTCAGCGTCGAAGATATCGACGTCCATTGGCAGCCTCAGCCAGAGGAACTATGGACGTCATTAAAAGAAACCTACGATATCGACCGGCTGACACCGCCCGCCAAGGCCCGCCTGAAAGAGCGTTTCCTGGCCACCATCACCCACCTTCGGCAGCGTGATGGCAGCGTGTCCACCGGGTGGGGGTTACGCGTGATCAGCGCCCGGCGCCGCTAACGCATCAGCGCCTTGTGACACCGTGCTCTTTGGCGAGCGCACCTGGATAATCAACAACGCAGCAATCACCGCCGGAATCGCACAGAAGAAGAAAATCTGCTGCACCGGAATGTGCATCGCCAGCAGCAGGCTGCCAAACAGCGGCCCCAGGATCGAACCAAACCGGCCGACGCCCAATGCCCAACCGGTACCGGTCGCTCGCACGTGAGCCGGGTAGAAGTTACTGGCGAACGCATTCAGGGTCAGTTGGCCGCCGATGATGCAGAAACCCGCCGCGAACACGCAGGCCACCAGATAGCGCGGATTGTCGTGGTTCAGGCCCAACAGAATGGTGCACACCGCGGCCGCCGCGAGCACGCCGGACAGCAGGCGCACTTTGCTTTTCAGCCGGTCGGCAAACCAGGCCATGCCGATGGCGCCCAAGGTCCCGGCGAACAGGAACATCGAGGTCACGAGGTTGGCTTCGTTCAGGCCCAGGCCGCTTTCCAGCAACAGCGAAGGCAGCCAGCTGATCATGAAATACAGCAGGATCAGGCTGACAAAAAACGTCGCCCACAGCAGCAAGGTCGGGCGTGCGTAACCATGGCGGAACAGCTCCACCACCGTCAGTTTGCTACCTTGCTCCTGTCGGTTTTCTGCCTCGCTCGCTGGCGGCGGTTGCCAGCCCGGCAACATCCGCGCGGTGACTTTTTGCAGGCGCGTATACGGCGGTGCGTCACGCAGCAGGCGCGGCAGGGATTCGGGCAACATCCAGGCGAGAAACGGGAACAGCAACAACGGCGTCACGCCGCCGGCCAGGAACACCGCCTGCCAGCCAAAGCTGTCGATAAACCCGGCGGCCACGAAACCGCCCGCCGCGCCGCCAAAGGAGAAACCACAGGCCGCGAGCGTCACCATCAACGTGCGCAGGCGCGGGGGCGAATATTCCGACATCAAGGCCATGGCGCTGGGCATCGCGCCGCCCATGCCGATGCCGCAGATAAAGCGGGCGGCCATCAAGGTATTCAGGGAATTGGCGAACACCATCAGCACCGTGAGGCTGGCGTAGATCAGCACGCAGCACAGCAGGATGCGCCGCACACCAAAACGATCCGCCAGTGGCGTGACGGCCAGGGAACCGAGGGTCAGCCCCAACAGGTTGGCGCTGAACACCGGGCCGAACGCGGCTTTTTCCAGGCCCCAGTCCTTGGCCAGCGCCGGGACCACGTAGCCCAGGACCTGGGCGTCGTAGCCGTCGGTGACCAGCAACAGAGCCAGCAACAAGAGAATCAACCACTGATAGCGCGACACCGGACGGGCGTCGAGTGCCGCACGAAAGCTGGCAATCTGATTGTGCATCGCAAGGGACCTGTGTTGTTTTTATATTTTTTTGGACACGCTGTAGATCAACTGTGGGAGCTGGCTTGCCTGCGATGGCGGTGTATCAGTAACAGATACCTAACCTGACACATCGCTATCGCAGGCAAGCCAGCTCCCACATTGATTTATGGCGTGTCAGGGGTATCGGGTTGATTCGCCGGATGTGCCTGCATGAACGCCGGATGCTGCGCCGCCAAGGCCGCCACCCGCTGAATGCGCGGATACGCCGCCAACGACACCTTGAACCGCTCCGCCGCATACAACTGCGGAATCAAAAACGTATCCGCCATCCCCGGCTGGTCGCCAAAGCAATAGCCCTGATCACCGATCAACTGCTCCACCGCCGCCAGGCCCTGGCTGATCCAGTGCCCGATCCACTCCAGCACCTGCGCTTCATCGTGCCCCCATTGCTTGAGCAAGTTCTGGGTGCTGGAGTTGTGCAGCGGATGAATGTCGCAACCGATAATCGACGCCACCGCGCGCTCATGGGCACGGGTCGCCAGGTCCCTGGAAAGCAGCGGCACCTGTGGATAACGTTCCTCCAGGTACTCGATGATCGCCGGCGACTGAATCAGCACATCGCCGTCATCGGTACGCAAGGCCGGCACGCGACCCTGGGGGTTGATCGCCAGGTACTCCGGCTGGTGATTGGCGCCGCCCTTGGGCACCAGCAGGTTGACCGGCACCGCGGTGAAATCCAGGCCCTTCAAGGCCAACGCGATGCGCACCCGGTACGACGAAGTGGAGCGGTAGTAGGTATAGAGTTCCATGGCCCTGCCCTCTCAGCGCGCCGCGACCACGGTGCCCCGGCATTCGCCGAAGCCGATGGAGGCAAACCCGTCGCGGGTGCAGCGGGCACGCAGGATGATTTCGTCGCCGTCTTCGAGGAATTTACGCACTTCACCGGAGGCCAGCTCGATCGGTTTTTTACCGCCTTCGGTGATCTCCAGCAGGCTGCCAAACTGACCCGCCTCTGGCCCCGACAAGGTGCCCGAACCAAACAGGTCGCCGGCCTGCAACTGGCAGCCGTTGACGCTGTGGTGCGCCACCATTTGCGCCACGGTCCAGTACATGTGTTGGGTGTTGCTGAGGGTCAGGCGATGGGCCGGCAGGTTCTGCTCACGCATCGAGGCGGTGGTCAGCAGCACTTCCAGTTCGATATCAAAACCACCGGCAGCCTGGTCGCGCTTGTCCAGCAGGTAGGGCAGCGGTTGCGGGTCGCCTTCAGGGCGCGCCGGTTGTGCCTTGCGGAACGGCTCCAGGGCTTCAGCCGTCACCACCCAAGGTGAAATGCTGGTGATAAAACTCTTGGACAGGAACGGGCCCAGCGGCTGGTATTCCCAGGCCTGGATATCCCGCGCCGACCAGTCGTTGAGCAGGCAGAAACCGGCGATGTGATCAGCGGCGTCGCCGATGGCAATCGAGTCGCCCATGGCATTGCCCTGGCCGATCCAGATGCCCAGTTCCAGTTCGTAATCCAGGCGGGCGCAGGGGCCGAAGGTCGGCTCGGTTTGACCGGCTGGCAGGGTCTGGCCTTTCGGGCGGCGGACGTCGCTGCCCGACGGGCGAATCGTCGACGCGCGCCCGTGGTAGCCGATCGGCACGTACTTGTAGTTGGGCAGCAGCGGGTTGTCGGGACGGAACAGTTTGCCGACGTTTTGCGCGTGCTCGATGCCCACGTAGAAGTCGGTGTAATCGTTGATTTTGGCTGGCAGGTGCATCTCGCAATCGGCCGCCAGGTGCAGCGCACTTTCCAGTTTGCCTTGCAGGCTGCTGCCTTCTGCCAGCAGTTCCAACAGGCGCTCACGCAGGGCCACGCGCGGGCCACGGCCGAGTTCGAAAAACGCATTCAGTTGACCGCCAGCAGTGGCTTCAACGGCACGCCGGGCTTCGCCCTCAAAGCATTCCACAGCGGCCTGCAGATCAAGAATCTGCTCGCCAATCGCCACGCCACTGCGCGGTGCCGAACCGTTGAGGCTGAACACACCCAGCGGCAGGTTTTGCAGCGGGAAATCCCGGTGACCGTTGGCGGAGGCCACCCAACTGCGGGTGAGATTAGGCTGAGTCATGGGTTATCTCCGATTCGGGTTGAAGGTTGCAGGCAGCGAGGCCCAGCAAGCGTCGTAGGAAGGTTGCAGTTGCGGGCATTCCAGCGCGAACTGTGTAGGACGCAGCACCTGGCTGGTCTCGAACATGAACGCCATGGTGTTATCAATCTTGTGGGGTTCAAGCGTCGCGTTGATGGCCTTGGTGCAGGTCTCGCCATCCGGGCCATGGGCGCTCATGCAACTGTGCAGCGACGCGCCGCCGGGCAGGAAGCCTTCGGCCTTGGCGTCGTAGGCGCCCTGGATCAGGCCCATGTATTCGTTCATCAGGTTGCGGTGGAACCACGGTGGCCGGAAGGTGTTTTCGGCGACCATCCAGCGGGGCGGGAAAATCACGAAGTCGAGGTTGGCCAGGCCGTGCACGCTGGTGGGCGAGGTCAATACGGTGAAGATCGACGGGTCGGGGTGATCGAAACTCACGGTGCCAATGGTGTTGAAGCGGCGCAGGTCATATTTGTACGGCACGTTGTTACCGTGCCACGCCACCACGTTCAGCGGTGAATGATCCAGCTCGCAGCCCCACAGTTCGCCGAGGAATTTCTGCACCAGTGTGGTCGGTTGCTTGAGGTCTTCGTAATGGGCGACGGGCGTGAGGAAATCCCGTGGGTTGGCCAGGCCATTGCTGCCGATCGGGCCGAGGTCCGGCAGGCGCAGCGGTGCGCCGTGGTTTTCGGCGACGTAGCCGCGGGCCTGGGTATCCAGCAGCTCGATGCGGAATTTCAGGCCGCGTGGCAGCACGACAATTTCCAGCGGCTCCACGTCCAGCACGCCCAGTTCAGTGGCGATGCGCAGGCGGCCCTGCTCGGGAACGATCAACAGTTCGCCGTCGGCGTTGAAGAACACGCGGTCCATGGAGCGGTTGGCGCGGTAGGTGTAGATACTGATGCCTGAGGTTTTTTCCGACCCGGCGTTGGCGACCATGCCGACAAGCCCGTCGATGAAGTCTGTCGGCTCATCCGGAATATCCAGCGGGTTCCAGCGCAAGCGATTGGGCGTCACGGCGCCCAGCGGGCCACCGGCCAGTTGCCGCTCCAGCTTGACGAACGCCGGGTGATTGGCCGACGGCTGGATACGATACAGCCAGGTGCGCCGGGCTTCGCTGCGGGCCATCGTGAAGGCGGTGCCGGAGAAGAGTTCGGTGTACAGCCCGTAGGGCGCTTTTTGCGGGGCGTTCTGGCCGACGGGCAATGCACCGGGCAAGGCTTCAGTGGCAAATTCATTGCCAAAACCCGATTGGTATTCGAGGGTCATGGATCATCCTCTGAGCGGAAGTTGTTTTTATCGTAATCCAGTTACGCATAACGTAATTTGATACCTGTTGACCGTCAAGCTATAAAGACGCCCATTCGTCTTTCGGATTCATGCCCTCCATGGAAAAGCCGCCCGCTCCCCGCGACACCGGTAAACAGAAAGTCCGCTCGGCTGAAGTGGGCACCGACATCCTCAAGGCCCTGGCTGAAATGTCGCCGGCCACCTCGTTGTCGCGCCTGGCCGAGCATGTGCAAATGCCGGCGAGCAAGGTCCACCGCTACTTGCAGGCGCTGATTGCCTCAGGCTTTGCCGAACAGAACACCGCCACCAACCATTACGGGCTGGGCCGCGAAGCCTTGCGTGTGGGGCTGGCCGCGCTGGGCAGCATGGACGTGCTGAAAGTCGCCGCCCTGCCCCTGGCGGAACTGCGGGATGAACTGAATGAAACCTGCTTCCTGGCCGTCTGGGGCAACCAGGGCGCAACGGTGGTGCATATCGAGCCGGCAGTGCGCGCGGTGACGGTAGTCACGCAATTGGGGTCGGTGTTGCCGTTGCTCAGTTCGTCCACCGGCTTGGTGTTCAGCGCCTTCCTGCCGTCGCGGGAAACCGTGGAGTTGCGTGAGCGGGAGATTCAGGCGGGCGTCGCCCATGCGTTGGCGGATGACCAGGCGTACGCCACCACCTGCGCGCAGATCCGCCAGCGCGGCCTGCATTTTGTGCACGGTTTGCTGATGCCCGGCGTGGACGCGTTGTCGGCGCCGGTGTTTAACGCGGTCGGGCAAGTGGCGGCGGTGTTGACCGTGGTGGGGCCGACGTCGTTGTTCCATGCCGATGAAGACGGGCCGGCGGCGAAGCGTTTGTTGGCGGCGACCCAGGCGGTGAGTTGGCGCATGGGTTATCAGCTTCCCTGACACAACGCCGTTCAACTGTGGGAGCTGGCTTGCCTGCGATAGCGGTGCATCAGGTTAGCTATCTGCCACTGACACACCGTCATCGCGGGCAAGCCCGGCTCCCACATTAGCCTGCGTTGATTTCGAGATTAGAGTTCAAGCCATCAATCCCAGCGTCTTGGCCTTGGCCACTGCCTGGGTGCGCCGCTCTACGCCCAACTTGCTGTGAATGCGCCGCGCATGGGTCTTCACCGTGTGCAGCGAGATAAACAATTGGCCGGCAATTTCCAGATTGGAATTGCCCTGGGCAATCAACTGCAGCACCTCAAGCTCACGCTGGCTAAGGGGATTTTCCCCCGCCGCCGCCGGGCATTCCTGCGGCTCCAGCCCCAACGCGCTCAACAACCCCGGTTGCCTGAGCCGCAACTCGCGAATCGCCTGCTGCACCTGGCAACGCCCCGCGAGTTCCAACCCGGCTTCCAGCGAGCGCACGGCCAACGGTCGATCACCGACTTGCCAGGCCACTTCCCCCAGCACCAACTGCAACTCCGCCTCCAGGCACAGCATGCCCCGCTGCCGGGCGGTCTCCAGTAACGCGCTCAGGCGGGCGACGGGTTCTTCGGCGCGGCGCAATTTCACTTCGGCCAACACCTGCAAATACTCAAGGCGCGGGATCAATTCAAGGGTGGCCGGCGGCGCCTGTTTGGCCTTGGGCCCTCGGTAGTGGCGCAGCACGCGGGTCACTGCTTCCAGGGTCAGCTCGGCGCGGCCCTGTTGCAGCCAGAAATGCCCGCTGAGCAATAGCAGCACAGCGCGGTACACGGTGTCGGGCACCTGGCGTTGTTGCATCAGGCGCTCGGCGTCCCGCAACTGGATAAAGGCCTCGGCGTAATCGCCCTTGTTGGCCGCCAATAACGCCAGGCCGAGGTAGCCATAGAGCACGCGTTTGTCCTGGCTGTGCAGGCACATGCCCAGGCCGGATTCGAAGCATTCGGCGGCCACCGCATCGTGCCCCTGGCGCAGGGCCAAGTGACCACGTCGCAACGAAATCCGGCCTACCAACGGCCCGGCCTTGAGCCGCTGTTGCACCAGCATCCGTTGCACGTTTTCCAACAGGCTCTGGGCCCGATAGGGTGCGCCACGTTGCTCCAGCAACTGCGCATGATCCAGCTCCAGCAACGCCTCCAGCAGCAATGAGCCATGGGACCGCGCCAGGCACAATGCCTCGCGGTTCAGCGCCTGGGCCACGTCCAGTTCGCCACGCAGCAGAGCCTGCTGGGTCAAGCCCGACAGGCACATCAGGCGCGAGGTCCAGGCGCTCTCGGGCAAGTCTTGCAGGGCTTCGAGAAAATGCTCGCGGGCCCGCACAGCTTCGCCGCCCAGATGCAGCAGCCAACCCCATTGCGCCTGCCAGCGGGCCAACAGGTAGCGCTGCAGGTGCGCGGTCGGTTGCGGGGTGAAACGTGCCAGTTGATCGATGCACAACGCCGCCTGATCGAAGCGCCCGGCAAACAACAACGCCGCCGTCACCAAGCCCACCAGTTGCGCCGAACCCAGCATCAATTCATCGCCATGTTGCTCATGCAGGCGCAACAAGAGCACGGCGTTTTGCTGGCGGAACAGGTCTTCGAAACTGAAATGCTGCAACAGGCTCACGGCCACTTCGTACTCTTCGGCCAGCAGCGCCTGTTCAAACGCCGCCTGCCAGTCCTCGGCGGCGGTAAACCATTGGCAGGCGCGACGGTGCCAGGAGCGCTTGGCCGGCCAGGGTTCGTCGCGCAGCAGTTGCGCCAGCGGCGGGAAAATTTGCAGCCAGTCGGTGGCGTCTTCCCAGGGCTCGATAAAGGCGCCCAACGTCTGCAAGTCACGCAGGTAGGCGCCCCCGTCGCCAAAACCGAACAGGTGGTCGCACAGGCTCGGGTTGAAACGTGGCAGGTGCGCAAGCACGCGCCAGGCTTCGGCCAGTTCCGGGGCCAGGCCACTGAACAGCTCGTGTTGCAGGTAGTCGAGCAAGGTTTTGTCGGGGTGCCCGTCGCTTTCAAGCAAGGCGATACGCACACCGGCGCACCAGCCGGCGCTGAACGCCAGCACCTTGTCGGCGCGGGGCCCGGCCAGGTGCTGGAGCTCGGTGTGGTCAAACGCCAACTCGGCCGCGCTGCATTCCCACAGTTCATCGTCGAGCAACAGCCGGGGCCAGTTACACGCCGGGCGCCGCCGCGCGCCGATCCACCAGGTTAAAACGGGACTGCTGGCCGCCAGGATGCGATCGAGTAACGCATCCAGTTCAGGCGCCGGCGCCCGGCAAAAGTCATCGAGAAACAGCCAGGCAGGTGCTTGCCAGCGGTTCAGGGCCAGCAGCAGCGTGGGTTCATCGACAAAATCGAGGCCGAGGCTTTGGGCCAGGCGCTGACATAAATCCAGGGCCGCGCCGTTCAACGGCAACCAATGCACCTGGCAATCCGCAGGCGCTTGCAACGCGCACTCGGCGAGCAGCGCACTCTTGCCACTGCCAGCCGGGGCGCAGAGCAACTTCACCCGCGCGGGAGCGCTGAGCAATGGCCCGGCCAGGCGTGGGCGCAACAGGTGATGGGGCGACAAGCGTGGCATGAATCCAGGACGATCCAGACAACGGGTCATGGCGGTCATTACTGCGTCCCTGTTTTTTATTATTAGGCGGCGTGCCCCCTACCCTAGTCCTGTGGTTGGCGGTTGTTGAGGAGTATTCAGCAGGCTGATTGCCGGGCATAAAAAAGCCGGGAGCGCAAACGGCCACCCGGCATGAGACTCAGCGTTGAAATGCGTTCCCGTGTGGGAGCTGGCTTGCCTGCGATAGCGGTGTGTCAGGTCAGGTATCTGTTACTGATACACCGCTATCGCAGGCAAGCCCGCTCCCACAGTTTGAGCGCATCTCAATCAGCTTTTAGCGCACGCCTTCAGAGCGCAAGGCTGCCGGCGTGTAGTCGGCCGCCTTGGCCGCAAAGCCGAACACGAAGCTGCTCTTCTCTTCGTTCTTCATGCCCAGCGCGATGTAGCGCCCGGCGATGATGTCGTACAGGGTCTCGACGGTGTAGGCCGGCACTTGGTGGTCATAGTAGAACTGCGCATGCCCTTCGGCGACGCGCCACAGTTGGCCGCGACCGTCGTAGTGATCCACCAGCGCGACTTGCCAGCTGTCTTCGTCGATGTACATGTGGCGCTTGGCGTAGATGTGCCGCTCGCTTGGCTTGACGGTACCGATCACTTCCCAGACCCGGTGCAGCTCGTAGCGGGTCAAATCCTGGTTGATGTGCCCGGCCTTGATGATGTCGTCGTACTTGAGGGTCGGCGAGTCGAGCTTGTAGCTGTTGTAGGGAATGTACATTTCCTTCTTGCCCACCAGCTTCCAGTCGTAGCGATCGGGGGCGCCGGAGAACATGTCGAAGTTGTCCGAGGTACGCAGGCCGTCGGCCGCGGTGCCGGGACCGTCATAGGCCACTTGCGGCGCACGGCGCACCCGACGCTGGCCCGCGTTGTACACCCAGGCCAGGCGCGGTTCCTTCACCTGGTCGAGGGTTTCATGCACCAGCAGTACGTTGCCCGCCAGGCGTGCCGGGGCAGTCACCGATTGTTTGAAGAAGGTCAGGACGTTGGCGCCCTTGACCGGGTCCATGTCCGGGATCAGTTGCGGCACGGCCACTTCTTCTTCGAAACGGATCGGCGTGTAGCTCCCGTTGGTCTGCGGCGTAGCCTGGGTAATGATGCGCCGCAGGTTGCCCCCGTGGTAACGGGTGATGTGGTTCCACAGCACCTCCACGCCGTTCTTCGGAATCGGGAAGGCGTAGTAGCGATTGCCGGTGAAATTCTCCAGGCCGTTGCCGTCGTTGATCGCATGCACGTTGAGCGCGCTGCGCTTGATCGAGTCATAGATTTCCGGCGGCAGGTTGACCGTGCGGTGGGTCGGGTAGACCGGGATTTTGTAAGTCTCGGGGTAGCGCTTGAACATCGCCACCTGGCCTTCGGAGAGCTTGTCCTTGTACTTGTCGACCGTGGCCGCGGTGATCACGAACAGCGGTTTTTCATTGGCGAACGGGTCGGCGAGGAAGCCCTTGCTGTCCACTGCGCCGGCGTTTTTCGGAATGCCGCCGGTCCATGGAGGGATCGAACCGTCGGCGTTGCCGGCCTTCTCGGCGCCTACCGGGGTCAGGGTGGTGCCCAGCTTGGCCGCTTCTTCCGGCGACACCGCGGCCATCACGTTGGCCGCCAACAGGCTCAGTGCCAATACGCCGCATTGCAGAATCATCTTGCGCATAGTCTCTTGTCCTTCTTTAAGCCAAATCAGAAGTTCACGCCAAAACTCAGGGCGATGAAGTCGCGGTCGGTGAGGGTGTTGTAGTCCCCGCCAAAAAAGTCGGTGTAGCTCAGGCTCGCGGTGTAGGTGTTGCGGTAGTCCGCATCCACGCCCACGCTGATGGCCTTGGCCCCTTCGTTGAACAGGCCGTTGGGCCCGTAGCCGCTGACGTCCTGGGACCACGACACGTTGGGCTTGAGGTTGACCCCGGCAAACACGTTGTTGTAATCGAGGATGGCCCGGGCGCGATAACCCCAGGAATTGGCCGTGACAAAACCGTCGGTGTCGCCGCCGAAGCCGTATTGGCCGTAGACCGAATCGCGGCCGTAACGCAGCTTGGATTTCGCCTCCAGCCCGCCGACATGCACGAAGGCCGCTTCGCCCACCAACGTCAGGCGTTCAGCGCCCAGGACCTGGTCGAAGAACTGGGTCATGGTGCTCTGGATCTGGGTGATTTCCTTGCGGCGGTAGCCAGCGTTATCGGCACCGAAGGAACTGCTGATCGGTGAGGCGGCGTTCCCGGCAATCGGGTTGACCAGGGCCAGCGTCAGGTCGGTGGTGTTGAGCTGTACGGGCGCATTCGGGCGGTAGCTGATTTCGCCGGTCCAGGCCGTGCCGGTGGGCAAGGTGGTGGAAAAGCTGGCGCCGAACAGGCGGATATTTTCCGGGTAGTCGAGGTAATACTGGCCACGGCCGAGCATCGTGCTTTGCGCCAGGCCGGAGCCGGAGCCCGGGGCGATACCATTGGCCGCGTTGACGATGCGGCCAATGGTTGCCAGGTTGGTGTTGGCGGTGATGGTACCGACCGTGGGCGTGCGACTGTGATAGTTCATGAAGTACAGGCCGTACTCCGTGTCATCGCCCAGCCAGCGCAAGGCCATCCCGAACTGGCCGCCATCGCGTGCCTCGCGGTCTTTTGCACGCTGAACCACCACGCCTTCGTTGGTGACCTGGAAGCCCTGGCCAAACGCCGCCGCCACGGGTTGCAACGGTGCAATTGCCGGGCTGCCAACGGTGTAGTTACCGTTACAACCGTGGGCCACCACGTCGTTACCGAAGAAGGTGCCGCAGTTATCCACCACGGTGTTTTCCCAGTTCAACTGGTAGAAGCCTTCCACGCTCAGTTGGTTGGTGAGGCTCTGGGATGCAAACACCATGTTGACCGGAATCAGGCCTTCCTTGATCTCGGCACCGGGCCGGCGAAAGGCTGAGACGTCAATCGGGTTGATGCTGTTGATGGAGTTGCCGATGAACGTACTTTCGCCCCAGCTGACCACCTGTTTGCCGACACGCACGTTGCCCGGCAAATCACCGATGGAATAGTTGTGGTAGACGAACGCATCCAGCAACTCGTAACCGGAAGAGCGCGCGCCCTCGTCGCGGTGGTTGTTGCTGATCTGCTTGAATTCGCGGTCTTCGTCCTGCAGTTCGAAGTCGTACCAGTACTTGCCGCGCACGAACACGCCGCTGTCGCCGTACTTGAGCTCCAGGTCGTGGATGCCCTTGAAGATTTTGGAGAACGTCTCGCCCTTCTTGAAGTTCAGGCGACCGTCATCACCGGTTGAGGCTTGCCCCGTGCCGCCGTTGGGAATGCCCACCAGCTTTTTGTCGGCGTCGCGCATGCCCCAGCTGGCACCGACCGACAGCGAGGAGTCGAATTGCCCTTCGATCTCGCCGATGTTGAATGAAACAGCCTGCGCCTGGGCACAGCAACCCAAAGCAACCGCAGCGGCCAGCGCCTGTGGCCTGAAGATGGCGCGCATTGTTGTTCTTGTCATGCGTCTTCCCCGGTGGTGTGACAGAAGGCCCCACCCTACTGCCCGCCATCAGGAGCGATAAGCGCACCAAGGAGGTATTCGTGTTGTCGCCCGAAAGGATGACGGGCCGCTCTGGGCGGGGTATTGGCGGGGGCATGGACGAGATGGATGAAGGGTTATCAGGAGGATGGATGAAGCGCTAACGTCACTGTTGCCGGTTTGGTAACAGTCCTTGTCCTGAATCGCTATTTTTCATTCTGTAACAAAAGCCTATTCTTGCTTGGCTTTCAGGGCAAACCGCCCGCTTCCCCTCCCGGGAAGAACAGCCAGATTTTATGGATTGATCACTGTTTTCAATCTGTTACCGGTGTTCACTGACGTTGATTTATTGCTCCTTGATCAAACGTCTTACTTCAGCCGCTGCCTTTGCAGTGGCTTTTTTTTGCCCGAAATAAAGCGGGGCGCCATGGCGCCCCGGGTTGATTAAAACTTTTTCATGCAACGATCAGAGGCTGTACTTCTGCAGGTTGGCCATCATCTCCTTCAATGCCTCGATAGTGTCCTTGGGGTGAGCGGCCCCTTCAAAGTCGCAGATTTGCTGCCAGTGAGCGGCGACATCATCCGGCGAGAAACCGGCTTCAGGGTCGAACCCCACTCCCAGGCTGCGCTCCCAGCGGGTCTTGCCGATCCAGCCACCGCCCACCTCAAACAGCCCGGAGGTTTCCTGGCACGCTTCGCTGCCCAGGTACACCACCAGCGGGCTGATCAGTTCCGGTTTGAGGCGCTCGAAGACTTGCGGCGGGATCAAGCCCTCGGTCATGCGTGTACCGCCGGTGGGGGCGATGGCGTTGACCAGGATGTTGTTCTTGCGGCCTTCCAGCGCCAGGGTGCGGGTCAGGCCGTACAGGCCGAGCTTGGCCATGCCGTAGTTGGACTGGCCGAAGTTACCGTAGATGCCCGAGGTGGAGGCGGTGAAGATCACCCGGCCGTAGGCTTGTTCGCGCAGGTGGGGCCAGGCGGCGCGAGTGACTTTGTAGGCGCCTTCGACGTGCACGCGGTAAACCAGGTCCCAGTCGCTGTCTTCCATCTTGTGGAAGGTTTTGTCCCGCAGGATCCCGGCGTTATTGACGACGACGTCGATGCGACCGAAGGCGTCGAGGGCGTTCTGGACGATTTTGTCACCGTCGGTGACGGAGTCGTGGTTGGCCTCGGCGATACCGCCGGCCTCACGGATTTCGGCCACCACGCGATCGGCCGCCGAGGCGTTGGCGCCTTCGCCCTGGGTTGAGCCGCCAAGATCATTCACCAGCACTTTGGCGCCGTGTTTGGCGAACAGCAGTGCGTGGGCGCGACCCAATCCGCCGCCGGCGCCGGTGACGATCACGACCTTGTCTTGGAACTGCACAGGCTCACTCATTGGGAACTCCAGGGGCGGTTAGGGATAGATGAGTGGAGTGTCAGGCACGGGGCTTTTGGTCACAATAAATACGGTTGGGGGTGAATGGTGTGCGATAAGGCTGGGGGATGATTGGTGTTGCCTGGGGGTGGGTACATATCCGTTATTTGGGTGATGGCTGGTATGGGTTCCGCTCTTACAGCGGGTCACTTTTGAAAGGAGCCCAAAAGTAACCAAAAGGCTCTTGCCCCACCACTCGGCACCTCGCTAATGCTCGGTGTGCCCTCACTCCGGTACTACTCCGCGGGCCGCCGCGACGGGGCGTCCCTGCCCCGTCGCGGCTAAACCGGCGTCCTGCCGGTTTACCCGCTCCGTACTACCTGCGTTCGGCCAGCGTGGTTTAACGGGGCGCCTAAGATCAAGATCAAAAGCAGATCAACAGCACAGCGGCCTACAGGCCGGCTTGAGTGGTGTGAAGCAAAGGCAACATCAAGATCAAAAGCTACAGCGGGCACGGTCCAACTGTAGGAGCTGGCTTGCCTGCGATGGCCTCGCCTCGGTGCATCTGAAAAACCGAGGTGTCTGCATCGCAGGCAAGCCAGCTCCCACAGAAAAGCAGAGCTGCATCAGTTTCAGATTTGGCTTTCGCTTTTGATCTGGCTTCTACCACTCAAGCCGGCCTGTAGGCCGCTGTGCTCTTGCTTTTGATCTTGATCTGGCTCTGACTGCCCCACTCAGCCCGAGGCCGAACGCAGGGATTGAGGAGCGGGTAAACCGGCAGGACGCCGGTTTAGCCGCGACGGGGCAGGGACGCCCCGTCGCGGCGGCCCGCGGAGCAATGCCGGAGTGAGGGAACACCGAGCCTAGGCGAGGTGCCGACAGGCGGGGCAGAGCCCTTTGCTTACTTTGGGGCTTTTCCAAAGTGAGTCGCTGTAAGAGCGAAACCATAAGTAGCCGTTACCTAAATAACGGATATGCACTCAAACCAAAATCAAGAATAAGCCACTCGGGAAACCCCTACCCCAAGCCCCTCCCGAAACGCCAAGTAATGCTTCAACACCTGCACCGGCGCCTCAATCTGCGGGTAGTGCCCAATATTCGCCAACACCACCGTATCCGCATGCGGCACCAACTCACGATATCGCTCCACCATATGCCCACCGGAAATCGGATCAACCTCCCCATCAATCACCCGCAACGGCACCTCCCCCCGCTGCATCGCAGCCACCCAGCGATCCCGTTGCTGCCGACGCTGAGGAATGTACGCAATCAACTTGTGCAAAATCCGTGGCCCATCCTGGCTCTCAATCAAACTCCAGAAATCATCCAGCGCACTTTCACTGGGCCGAGTCGCCGGCCCGAAAATTTGCCCAAAACTGTTGGCCAATGCATTACGCCCAAACGTACGCCCGATCATCCAGCCCAACGGGCTCAGCAACAGCTTCTGCACCAACGCCGGACGATGCGTCTCCGGAAACAACCCACCGTTGAGAAACACACCACTGGCCATCTGAAACCGACCTTCGTAATGCCGCGCCAACAACTCCTGCGCAACGCTGTCACCGTAATCATGGGCCAGCACATGCACCGGCTGCTGCACCCAGAGATGCTCAAGCAGCGCCTGCTGCAAATCCGCCTGCTCCAGCAGGCAATAGGTGTGATCCAGCGGCTTGGCCGAATCGCCAAACCCCAGCATGTCGCAGGCAATCACCTGGTAACGTTGGGCCAGCGGCTGCCACAGGTAATGCCAGTCCCAGCTGGCCGTGGGGAACCCATGGATCAGCAGCAACGGCTCGCCCTGCCCCGCCACCCAGTAACGAATGGTGCGGCCGCGGAACTCGAAACTCTGGGCGCGCTGGCGCCAGATACGCAGTGGGATCTCGGCGAGTGGCATCAGCTTTTATACCCGGGGTCGAGTGCATCGAGTTTGCGCAGCAACGCCGGCCATGCCAGCGCGCCGCCCATGCCTTGGGCGCTTTTGGTGACCCCGGCGATCATCGCCCGGGCACCGGCCAGTATCGGTGGAGCGATGCTGATCAATTCGGCGCCACCGCTCTGCGCCATCACCTGGATGTCGCAGGTGCGCTGGAAGATGAACATCATCAGGAAGGTGTCGGCGATGCTGGCGCCACAGGTCAACAGACCGTGGTTGTGCAGCATCAGGAAATTGTTTTGCCCAAGGTCGGCCTGCAAGCGGGCCTTTTCCTCGTGGTTCAGCGCCACCCCTTCGTAGGCGTGATAGGCCAGGCTGGAGAGCACGAACAAGGATTGCTGGCTGATGGGCAGCACGCCCTGCTTCTGCGCGGAAACGGCGATGCCGGAAGCGGTGTGGGTGTGCAGTACGCAGACCACGTCGTGGCGTACTTCGTGGACCGCGCTGTGGATGGTGTAGCCGGCCGGGTTGACCTCGTAGGGGCTGTCCATCAGCTTGTTGCCCGCCTGGTCGACCTTCACCAGGCTGGATGCGGTGATCTCGTGAAACATCAACCCGTAGGGGTTGATCAGGAAATCTTCGGTGCCCGGCACCTTGGCCGAGATGTGGGTGAAAATCAGGTCGTCCCAGCCATGCATCGCTACCAGCCGGTAGCACGCGGCGAGGTCGACGCGGGCCTGCCATTCGGCCGCACTGACCTGATCTTTTACGCTGTGTGTCGATTGAACTGTGGCTAGGCTCACGGCAATGACCTCCTTGGCGCGTTTTATTATTTTTTTAAGTGAAGGGGCAATCCAGGCAGAAGAGGCAGTCTAGTCAGACCTCGAGGCCGCCGTAGTTGCATTGGCAGCCAGCTTGATGACCGAGCGGGTCAGTCCTGAGGATAGTTCGATTTTGTTCTGTGCGTGTCAGAGAAGCGACGCCAATAAAGGCGCGGCAAACAGGTTGAGCAACCCGGTCAGTACCATCACCAGCCCCGCCACAGAGCCTTCCTCGCCGCCCACTTCATGGGCCCGGCTGACGCCCGCGCCATGGGCGCCCACGCCGAATAACGCACCGCGTGCCAACGGCGTGCGCAGCGGCAACCACTTGAGCAGTACTCCGCCGAGCATGGCACCGAACACACCGGTAAACATCACGAACACGGCCGTCAGTTCCGGCACGCCGCCCAGGTCGGAAGACACCGGCATGGCGAACGGCGTGGTGATGGAACGGGGCACCAGCGACATCGTGACCGAACTGTCCAGCGCCAGGGCCCTGGCCAGGCCATAGGAGGTGGCGATAGACGCCACACTGCCCGCCACCATCCCCAGCAACAGGGCAGACCAATGGCGCATCAACAATTGGCGCTGTTGCCAGATCGGAATGGCAAACGCCACCGTCACCGGGCCCAGCACCAGCATCAGCCAGTGGGTGTCGGTGGAGTATTCGGCGTAGGCGGTTTTCATCGGCACGGCCACCGCCAGCAACAGTGCCGGGACCAGAATCAGCGGTGACAGCAGGTAACGCCCGGTGCGCCGATAGATCCAGCGGCTGAAGCCGTAGGCCCCCAGGGTCAGCGCCAACCAGAACATCGGCATCAGCTCAAGCTTCATGGCGCAGCTTCCAGCGGCACACGAATTCCACGGTAAAGGCCGTCACCAGCATCACCGACAAGGTGCTGAAGCCGATCACCAGCATGATCCGCCAACCGTCATGGCGCACCAGGCCGCCGTAGTCCAGGAGGCTCATCAATGCAGGAATAAAGAACAGCAGCATCTCCGCCATCAGCACGCCGGCGCCCAGTTGCAGGGCCGCCGGTTTCACCAGGCCAGTGGCGAAGGTCAGCAACAACAAGCCCAGGCCGACCACACCGCCAGGAATAGGCCAGCTCAGCCAGGCCGCCAATTGGCACCCCAGGAAGTAAATGGCCAGCAGGACGATCAGTTCAGCCAGCAACCGACCGACGAGTTTGAAGGTGAAACGTTTCATGAGCTTTGGGTCCTCGCAGGGCTCCCATTTTAAAGAGGCCCCTGGCATCCCCACAGCGAATTGTTAGACTGCAAGCTATTCCAAACTGGAATCAGGTCGATGGAATTTAAACAGCTGCGCAGCTTTGTCGAAGTCATCCACCGGGGCGGTTTTACCCAGGCCGGCAAAACCCTGCACATCAGCCAGTCCGCCGTGAGCAAGCAGGTGGCCCAACTGGAGCAAAGCCTGGGCACGCCGCTGCTGGATCGCCTGGGTTCGCAGATTCGCCTGACGGCTGCCGGGCAGGTGGTGTTGCAGCGGGCAGAGGCGATGCTGCGCCAGCAAGCCGAGTTGCTCAGTGAGCTGGATGACTTGAATCAGTTGACTCGTGGCGAGCTGCGCATGGGCCTGCCGCAATTGGGCGGCGACACGCTGTTCGCCGGGCTGTTTGCCGAATACCGGCGGCGCTACCCGAACGTCACCATCCAGTTGCTGGAAGGCGGCAGTCGCAACATCGAGCAGGCGATCTTGAGCGGGGAGCTGGAAGTGGGTGGCAGCCTGATGCCCAGTGACCCGGCATTCGCCTGGCAAGCCTTCTGCGATGAGCCGCTCGACGCCCTGCTGCCGATGGACCATCCGCTGGCCGAGAACGCGCAGATCCGCCTGGAGGAATTGGCTGACACGCCGTTCCTGATGTACCAACGCAGTTTTGTGTTGAACGACCGCCTGCTACAGGCCTGTCAGCAACTGGGGTTCACCCCGAAGGAAAGCGGGCGCAGCGGCCAAGCAGATTTTCTCGCGGCCCTGGTGGCCGCCGGCCAAGGCGTGGTGTTGTTGCCCAGCGTGGTGGCCCGGGGCCTGGTGCGGCCCGGGGTGGTGCGCCTCACGCTCAAGGCGCCGGAATACCTGCGCTGGGACATTGCCTTTATCTGGCGTGAGGGCGCCTATCTGTCGAAAGCCGCCCAGGCCTGGCTGGCATTGCTACGCGAATTCCCGGTCAACCGCGCAGTGCAGTGACCAACTCGGCCAGCCACGGTTCGGCGTCGGCTTCCGGGGTCACGCTTTCGCTGGCGTCCAGGCGCAGCATCGGCAGCACTTCATGTACGCCCAACTCCGCAAACAGCTCGCGCATTTGCTCGCCGCCGCCGCAGAAAGTGTCGCCATAGCTGGCGTCGCCCAGGCCGATCACCGCGCCAGGCAGCCCGCGCCAGGCGGCCGGCAGTTGGTCGCGAATGGTCGAATACAGCGGCTGCAGGTTGTCGGGCAGTTCGCCCATGCCGGTGGTGGAGGTCACGGCCAAAAAGGCTTCAGGGGCAAAGCCCTGTACGTCGGCGAGGGTTGCACGCGGGTTGTGCCAGGCGTCGAAGCCGGCCGCGTTGAGGATGCTGGCAGCGTGACGGGCGACTTCTTCAGCGGTGCCGTAAACCGAGCCGGAAAGGATGGCGACTTTCATCAATCTGATCCTGTAGCTGACTAAAAGCCTGGGATATTAACAGCTGGGGCAAGTGGACAGGCGGCCGGCATGTCTTAAACTGCAAACTCCAACAATAAGCCATGGACCGCTCAATGATTAACGCCAAGCTGATGCAACTGGTGATCAACGCTTCCAACGACGGCATCGTGGTTGCCGAGCGCGAAGGCAAGGACAAGCCACTGATCTACGTAAACCCGGCCTTCGAACGGCTGACCGGCTACACCCTCGACGAAATCCTCTACCAGGACTGCCGCTTCCTGCAATCGGGTGACCGTGACCAGCCGGGGCTGATGGCGATTCGCGAAGCCCTGGACAGCGGCGGCGCCTGCCGGGAAATCCTGCGCAACTACCGCAAGGACGGCACGCATTTCTGGAACGAGCTGTCGTTATCGACGGTTTATAACCAGGCCGACAAGCAGACCTATTTCGTCGGCGTGCAAAAAGACGTGACGGTACAGGTCAAGGCTCAGCAGCGTGTGGCGCAATTGGAAGGCCAATTGGCAGACCTCAGGGCGGAGCTTGCAGCACTCAAGGCGACGAGCGGATCTAACAAAAACTAGAAAACGCGGTCTTTAGAGAGATAATGGCGTTTTAATACCTCTCCCTTGAGCAAGATCAATGCAACGCGACGCGCTTTTGACGCAGGACGAGCTGGATTTTATTCAGACCATGCACCATAACCCGCAGCTCAACGTGCGGGATGCGTCGTCGAGCCTGACGGTCAACGGCGGTGCGCAGATTCGTGATCTGCTCACCCGCTTGGCCGCCCATGACCATGTCACCCTCCAGGCACAATTCGACAACCAGCAAATGACCTTTCCGCTGCAATTGGTGGAAGACGAGTTTCATGCCGTGCATTTGCGGCTGGGTGTACCGAGCATTTTCGAAGACGGGCCGATGATTCGACCGTGGCGCCTGGCGCTTGAAGAGCCGGTCGCGCTGGAAAATATCAAAGGGCAGCCCGGAGCACTGTGGGTGCATGAGGTGTCGTTCAAGGGGTTGCTGGTGGAAATCCGCGGGCGGATCAAGGCCCCAAAAACCTTTTCCCTGTGGTTCAGCCCTTCCGGCTACGAGCGCATCTCGGTGCGCGGCACCCTGGAACGGGAAAATGCCCGAGGGTTGTTCGCCTACCGTTTAAGCCAGAGTGATGTGGATGAAACCGAGCGCCTGCGCCAGTTTATCCTGCAGCAACACCGCTTGTTTCACCCCGAAGTCCACGCCTGAAGTCAGGTATCCAGGCTGCCGCGCAGAAACTGCTGCAGGCGGCGCTGCATCAGTCGGCCTTCGTTGCCCAGGCAACCGACGGTCGACCCCCTCAATTGCTCCTGCGCCAACTCCGCCGCATCGCCCGCCAGCAAGAGCGGGCAATCCAGGGTCAAGGCCAGCCGCTCAAGGCGCCGGGGCAATTCCTGGGTAGGCGAGTGGTTGGAGAACACCACGAGGGCCTGTGGTCTGGTTTTTTCGCAGATCAGTGTCAATTCATCCATCGGCTGCCCCACGGCCAGGACCTTGACCGCCAAGTCGTCACCGCTCATCAGCAGGCCTGCGACAAGCAACTCCAGCTCTCGGCATTCCCCGGCGATGGCCGCCAGCAACACCCGCGGTGCGGCTGAGGCACAGCCTGTCTGCAGGCGCTTCCAGGTGCGGCTGCGCAGGAAGCCATCAAAAAACAGCCATTCACTGGCTTGGCCAAAAAGCCCCTGGTGCCGCAACAGCTGCTGCCAGAGAGGCATCAGGATGTCCTGGAAAACCACCGAGACTGGATAGGCCGCGAAAATCTGGCCATACAACCGGTCCAGCTGCCGGTCGTCGAAGGCTCCGACGGCCGTTCGCAATTGCTGCTGCCACTGATTCCATTCATGTTCAGCGCCTGTCGGCACAGCGGCAGCCACTTCCACTGGCTGATCATCACGGGCCAGGATTTTCCCGACCTTGCTCACCGCAACGCCACGCTCGATCCAGTCAAGAATGCGATGAACGGTCTCGATATCGGTGCGCGAATACAGGCGGTGCCCACTTTCGGTGCGAACCGGCTGGATCAGCCCGTAACGACGCTCCCACGCACGCAGCGTGACCGGGTTGATGCCTGTCAATCTTGCCACTTCGCGAATCGGAAACAGTTCATCGGAATCAGCGGGGTTGCCAAGCGCCATATCAGGAGAGGGAGCAGTCATTACGGACATCTGGGCACTGAATCATCGATGAGAAGTTGGATCCCATTTAACGCCCATACAGCTGTCTGTTTCAAGTTCTGCGGCGAGCCGACCAATGCCGCTGGCGTATTTTTTCAAAACAGGAATAATCCTTGCCTGTTTTTTCAACGTGGCTGCTTACCCCGCAGCTTCGTTCGTGCGCCCCCTACCCGGCCCGGCGCACCTGATCCTTATGGAGATACACAATGTCTACCTCCCCTGTCACCCTGATGGTTGCGCGCCGCGTGGCCAAGGGTCGTTATGAAGAGTTGATGGCCTGGCTGCGCGAAGGCGAGCAATTGGCCACAGACTTCCCCGGTTACCTGGGCTCCGGCGTGCTTGCACCGCCGCCCAACGATGATGAATTCCAGATTATTTTCCGCTTCGCCGACGAAAAGACCCTGCATGCGTGGGAGTTTTCCGCATCCCGTGGTGCATGGCTCGGTCGTGGCAGCGAACTGTTTGCCGCGCCGTCGGAACATCGCGTACGCGGCATAGACGGCTGGTTTGGCGCCGCCGCCGCACGACCACCGCGCTGGAAGCAGGCCGTGGCCATCTGGCTGGCATTTTTCCCGGTGTCGCTGCTGTTCAATTTCGGCCTTGAGCCGCTGCTCAGCGAGCTGGGTTTGTTGAGCCGCGTGCTGGTCAGCACCCTGGCGCTCACACCGCTGATGGTTTACTTCTTTATCCCGTTGTCGACCCACCTGCTGGCCGGCTGGTTGCATCCGGCTCCGGCCCGGGTAAAGGCCACCGAAGCCACCGCTTGAGTACAAGGGAGGCCGCTCGCTGGTATAGTTTTAGCCTGCCAGCGACCCGAGCCTCCCATGTCTTCCACTCCCGCCCCGATCCTGATCACCGGTGCCGGCCAGCGTGTCGGCCTGCATTGCGCCCTGCGCCTGCTGGACGAAGGGCAGCCGGTGATTTTCAGCTACCGCAGCGACCGTCCCGGCGTGCAGACCTTGCGCGAGCGCGGCGCGATTGGCGTGTTTGCCGATTTTTCTTCCGAGGCCGGCATTCTCGGCTTCATCGACGAACTGCAAAAGCACACCCAAAGCCTGCGGGCGATCATCCATAATGCCTCGGCCTGGGAAGCGGAAACGCCCGGCGACGAGAGCCGCGCCTTTGCCGACATGTTCAGCGTGCACATGCTTGCGCCGTACCTGATCAACCTGCATTGTGCGCACTTGCTGCAACGCTCCACGCCTGCGGATATCGTGCACATCAGTGACGACGTGACCCGAAAGGGCAGCCGCCAGCACATTGCCTACTGCGCCACCAAGGCCGGGCTCGACAGCCTGACCTTGTCGTTTGCCGCGCAGCTTGCACCGGATATCAAGGTGAACGGCATTGCCCCGGCGATGGTGATGTTCAACGAGGGCGACGACGCGGCCTACCGCGCCAAGGTCCTGGCCAAGGCGGCACTGGGCATCGAACCCGGCCCCGAGGTGATTTACCAGAGCGTGCGTTACCTGCTGGATAACCCTTATGTCACCGGTACCACCCTGACCGTCAACGGCGGGCGGCATATCAAGTAAGCCGTTTGCGAGGATGTTGTATGACTTTATCCCTGCCCCACCACTACCGCGAGATTCTCAAGGGCCTGGGTGAAGACCCGGAGCGCGAAGGGTTGCTCGACACACCAAAGCGGGCCGCCAAGGCCATGCAGTACCTGTGTCATGGCTACGAGCAGAACCTGGAAGAAATCGTCAACGGTGCGCTGTTTGCCTCCGACAACGACGAGATGGTGATCCTCAAGGACATCGAGTTGTATTCGCTGTGCGAGCATCACCTGCTGCCCTTTATCGGCAAAGCCCATGTGGCCTATATTCCGACCGGCAAGGTGCTCGGCCTGTCGAAGCTGGCGCGTATCGTCGACATGTTCGCCCGGCGCCTGCAGATCCAGGAAAACCTCACGCGGGAAATCGCCGACGCCATCCAGACCGTGACCCAGGCCGCCGGCGTGGCCGTGGTGATCGAAGCCAGGCACATGTGCATGATGATGCGCGGTGTCGAAAAACAGAATTCAACCATGAACACCTCGGTGATGCTCGGCGCCTTCCGCGAGTCGAACACCACGCGCATGGAGTTCCTGCAACTGATTGGACGGAGCAAGTAGCAATGCCACAACTTCAGCCAGGCATGGCGCGCATCCGGGTCAAAGACCTGTGCCTGCGCACGTTTATCGGGATCAACGAGGATGAAATCCTCAACAAGCAGGATGTGTTGATCAACCTGACCATCCTGTATGCCGCCCAGGAAGCCGTACGCGACAACGACATCGACCACGCGCTGAACTACCGCACCATCACCAAGGCCATCATCGCTCATGTGGAAGGCAACCGCTTTGCCCTGCTGGAGCGCCTGACCCAGGAAATCCTCGACCTGGTGATGGGCAATGCGTCGGTGCTGTACGCCGAAGTCGAAGTCGATAAACCCCATGCGTTGCGTTTTGCCGAATCGGTGTCGATCACCCTTGCGGCGAGCCGCTAACCCTATTGAATCCGTAGTGAGCCCCATGACTGATCAACAACGCCTCGAACTCGAAGCCGCCGCCTTCCGCCGGCTGGTGGCACACCTGGACAGCCGCAAGGATGTGCAGAACATCGACCTGATGAACCTCTCGGGCTTCTGCCGCAACTGCTTGTCCAAGTGGTACAAGGCCGAGGCCGACGAGCGCCAGATCGAGCTCAGCCTCGATGACGCCCGTGAAGTGGTGTACGGCATGCCGTACGCCGAGTGGAAAGCCCAATACCAGCAAGAAGCCAGTGCCGAACAGCAAGCGGCATTCGCCAAAGGAAAAAAACATGACTGACCTGAACACCCTGCGCGCCAGCCTCAACAGCGGCGAACACGTCTTCGCCGACACCCTGGCCTTTGTTGCCGCCGGTTATGACTACCAGCCACAAGCCTTCACCAACGGCAGCGTGGAAAACGCCGCCGGGCAGAACGAAGGTTCGTGCAAGACCCTCGGCCTGGCGTTGCTGGAAGGCTTGAATGACCAGGAAGCGCTGTTGGCGTTCGGTGAGCATTACCGTTCGGTGCAGGCCACGCCTGAGGGCAGTGACCACGGCAATATTCGTGCGCTGATTGAGCATGGGTTGGCGGGTGTGAAGTTCACTCGGCAGCCACTGACCCGCCGCTGATTCAATTGGATAACCCGGTTTAATGTGGGAGCTGGCTTGCCTGCGATAGCGGTGTGTCAGCCAACGCCGCTATCGCAGGCAAGCCAGCTCCCACAGTGATTGGGTTAACACTTCTGGACTGCGGTGCGGCATACATCGCGCGCATAAAAAAACCGGCCTCGCAGCCGGTTTTTTTGTTTCTACGGTTTAGAACGCAGCGTCCTTCAAACCGTCGAGGTAACGCTCGGCATCCAGTGCCGCCATGCAGCCAGCGCCGGCGGAGGTGATCGCCTGACGGTACACGTGGTCAGCCACGTCACCGGCAGCGAAGATGCCTTCGATGTTGGTGGCCGTCGCGTTGCCTTCACGGCCGCCCTGCACGATCAGGTAGCCGTCTTTGGCATCCAGCACGCCTTCGAACAACGAGGTGTTCGGGGTGTGGCCGATGGCGATGAACACGCCGTCGACTTTCAGCTCGTCGAAGCTGCCGTCGTTGTTTTTCAGGCGAGCACCGGTCACGCCCATGTTGTCGCCCAGGACTTCATCCAGGGTGGCGTTGAGCTTGAGGATGATCTTGCCTTCGGCCACGCGGGCATGCAGCTTGTCGATCAGGATCTTCTCGGCGCGGAAAGTCTCGCGGCGGTGAACCAGGGTCACGGTGCTGGCGATGTTGGCCAGGTACAGCGCCTCTTCCACGGCGGTGTTGCCGCCACCGACCACAGCCACCGGCTTGTTGCGGTAGAAGAAACCGTCGCAGGTCGCGCAGGCAGAAACGCCCTTGCCCATGAACGCTTCTTCCGACGGCAGGCCCAGGTAACGAGCGCTGGCGCCGGTGGCGATGATCAGCGCGTCACAGGTGTACACGCCGCTGTCGCCGGTCAGGCTGTAAGGCTTCTTGGAGAAGTCGACCTTGTTGATGTGATCAAACACGATTTCGGTTTCGAAACGCTCGGCGTGTTCTTTCATGCGTTCCATCAGCACCGGGCCGGTCAGGCCGTGGACGTCGCCCGGCCAGTTGTCGACTTCGGTGGTGGTGGTCAACTGACCGCCCGCTTGCATGCCGGTGATCAGCAACGGCTTGAGGTTGGCCCGGGCAGCGTAGACGGCAGCGCTGTAACCGGCAGGGCCGGAACCGAGAATAATCACTCGCGAATGACGGGTATCAGACATGACTCACTCCTATCGACCGCCCGGACTACAGAACGGCTGGAATAAAAAAGGACCGCGAAGCACTTGGGGAAGGCTTGAACTCGCAGATCCTGAAAATAATGGGTGCAGCGTATAGAGGGAGGCAAGATTAAGGAAATACGGAATAACAATCCAGCTCATAGGTGGTCTCTATCCCGTGCCCTCTATTAATCGACACCTTTGTTACCGTTAATGTCGTGATGCGGGCCGTGCTTTCCCGGTCTTCGCAAAGCCGGTAAGGTCGGCGCGTTCGCCCCCATTGCCCGGAGTTATCCATGCCCGCCCCCGTTCTTTCAGGCCCACAATACCTGCGCGAAGGCCTCAAACTGGTGCTCAGCCCCGGCCTGCGCCTGTTCGTCCTGCTGCCGCTGGCAATCAATCTGATACTGTTCGTCGGGTTGATCTACTTCGCCGGCCATCAGTTCAGCCTGTGGGTCGACACGCTGATGCCCACCTTGCCGAGCTGGCTGAGCTTCCTCAATTATCTGTTGTGGCCTTTGTTCGTGGTGCTGGTGGTGCTGATGGTGTTTTTCACCTTCACCATGCTTGCCAACATCATTGCCGCGCCGTTCAACGGCTTTCTGTCGGAAAAGGTCGAAGTCGTGGTACGCGGCACCGATGATTTCCCGGCGTTCAGCTGGGCTGAGTTGGCGGCCATGGTGCCGCGTACCCTGGCCCGGGAAATGCGCAAGCTGGGCTACTTCCTGCCCCGGGCCATCGGCCTGTTTATCCTGTCGTTCATTCCGGTGGTCAACCTGGTGGCTGCGCCGCTGTGGCTGTTGTTTGGCGTGTGGATGATGGCGATCCAGTACATCGACTACCCGGCCGACAACCACAAGCTGGGCTGGAACGAAATGCTCGCCTGGCTGCGCCAGAAGCGCTGGCAGAGTATGAGCTTTGGCGGGATCGTCTACCTGGTGTTGCTGGTGCCGGTGGTCAACCTGCTGATGATGCCGGCAGCGGTGGCCGGGGCCACGCTGTTCTGGGTGCGTGAACAGGGCGCCGAGGCGATGCTCGTTAAAAAGCCCTGAGCCGTCACAAATCCATCATCCAAAAGACACAATGACGACATGGCCCGCGCCGACACTGTGGGTCATGACGACAGCTTCGCTCCACATCACCCTGATCACCGAAACCTTCCCGCCAGAGATCAACGGGGTGGCCAATACCCTTGGCCGCCTGTGTGATGGTTTGCGCGCGCGCGGGCATCAAGTCGAACTGGTTCGCCCGCGCCAGGGCAGCGACCAGAGCCGGCCCAGCGACGACGGCCTGATGCTGTGCCGCGGCTGGCCATTGCCGGGTTATCCGGGGCTGCAATGGGGCCAGTCGTCGATGCACAAGCTGTTGCGGCGCTGGACCCGCCAGCGTCCGGATGTGCTGTATATCGCCACGGAAGGCCCGCTGGGTCTGTCGGCGTTGCGGGCGGCGCGGCGCCTGGGGATCAGCGTGGTGAGTGGCTTTCATACCAACTTCCAGCAGTATTCCAACCAGTACGGCCTGGGCATGCTGAGCCGGGTGCTGACCCACTATCTGCGCTGGTTCCATAACCGCTCCACCCTGACCCTGGTGCCCAGCGCCAGCCAGCGCCTGGAGCTGGAGCGGCGTCATTTCGAGCGTCTGGGCATGCTCGCACGCGGTGTCGACAGCCAGCTGTTTCACCCGGCCAAACGCGACAATGCGTTGCGTGAAAGTTGGGCACTGACCAGTGAGCAAACTGCCGTGCTGCATGTCGGCCGCCTGGCCCAGGAAAAAAACCTCGGGTTACTCAAGCGCTGTTTCGAAACGCTGCAGGAAACCTATCCACTGCGCCAGATGAAACTGATCATCGTCGGTGACGGCCCGCAACGGGCAATGCTGGAGAAGGAACTGCCGGAGGCGATTTTCTGCGGCACCCTGCGCGGCGAAGAACTGGCCAGGCACTATGCGTCCGGGGACCTGTTCCTGTTCCCCAGCCTGACTGAAACCTTCGGCAACGTGGTGCTGGAGGCCATGGCGTCCGGA
The DNA here is from genome assembly GCF_012935715.1 of Pseudomonas sp. ADAK13. NCBI lineage: Bacteria > Pseudomonadati > Pseudomonadota > Gammaproteobacteria > Pseudomonadales > Pseudomonadaceae > Pseudomonas > Pseudomonas sp. ADAK13. The sequence goes on along the minus strand of NZ_CP052860.1, from coordinate 3,226,235 downwards.
TTGGGTGTGGTGGCGTACGACCAGGCAGCCGCGACCCAGCATATTCGCCATGGCTATAGCGGTGTGCTGGCGATGCCGGGGGATGAGGAGGCGTTTTGCGATGCAGCCAATTGGCTGCTGGAAGAGCGCGAGAGCTTGCGCCGGGTGCGGCTCAATGCCCGGCAACACGCCAGCCGTCAGGGTTGGCCGGCGATTATCGAGCAGTTTGAGCGGCAGTTACGCGGGGTGTGCGAGGACGAGCAACCGGTGCCCGCCCTGTCGCCCCTTACACCAACGTCGTCAACGCCTCACGACTGAACGGCAGGATGTCGCCTTCACGGCCTTCGCGAACCTTCAGCGCCCAATCCGGATCCACCAACAGCGCACGGCCCACGGCGACCAGGTCAAACTCGTCGTTGTTCAGGCGCTCCAGCAGTTTTTCCAGGCTGGCCGGTTGCGCGACCTTATCGGTGTTGACCATGAACTGCAGGAACTCGCCATCCAGGCCGACGCTGCCCACGGTGATGGTCGGTTTGCCAGTGAGCTTGCGGGTCCAGCCGGCCAGGTTGAGTTCGGAGCCGTCGAACTCCGGCTCCCAGAAACGACGGGTGGAGCAGTGGAATATATCCACGCCGGCGTCAGACAACGGCTTGAGGAATTCACCCAGCGCTTCGGGGGTTTGCACCAGGCGCGCGGTGTAGTCCTGCTGCTTCCACTGGGAGAAACGCAGGATGATCGGGAAGTCCGGCCCAACGGCGGCGCGGATGGCCTGGATCAATTCGATGGCAAAACGCGAACGGTTGGCCAGGCTGCCGCCGTATTCGTCGGTGCGCTGGTTGGTGCCTTCCCAGAAGAACTGGTCCACCAGGTAGCCGTGGGCGCCGTGGATTTCCACGCCGTCCATGCCGATGCTCTGGGCATCCTTGGCGGCTTGGGCGAAGGCGGCGATCACGTCCTTGATGTCTTGCACGGTCATGCCGTGGACGACGACGTTGCCGTCCTTGAGTTTTTCGGTGGGGCCGTAGGCCGGCACGCTGGCATCCGGCTCGGTGCCGATGCGCCGTACGCTGCCCACGTGCCACAGTTGCGGGACGATCTTGCCGCCTTCGGCGTGCACCGCGTCGACCACTTTCTTCCAGCCGGCCAGGGCGGCTTCACCGTAGAAATGCGGGACGTTCGGGTAGCCGTTGGAAGCCGGGTGCCCGACCACAGTGCCTTCGGTGATGATCAGGCCTACACCGGCGGCGGCGCGGCGGCGGTAGTACTCGATCACCTTGGAATTAGGTACGCCACCCGGGGAGAACGAACGGGTCATCGGCGCCATGACCACACGGGTCGGCAGTTGCAGTGCGCCGAGCTGGAACGGTTTGAACAAGGCTTGGACAGGCATGGGAGCACTCCATAAGAAAAGGAATTTATGATGTGGATAATATGGAGTGTGCAGCGTGCTGGATAGCACTATTGATTAGGGTGATTAAGGGGTAAAAGCGGGAAGACTTTGGTGACTGGCTTTTGTGGCAAGGGGCTTGTCCCCCGTTAGGCTGCGTAGCGGCCCCAGCAATGCCAAGAGGATAGCCAGATAGAGATCAGTGTCAGGTTTTAGGGCTGCTGCGCAGCCCAACGGGGGACAAGCCCCCTCGCCACAACAAGCTCTCTCACAACAAGAGAGCGTGTATCAGCTCAAGGCTTTTTCGATCGCCTGGATGATGGCAGGGTCATCCGGCGGCGTACGCGGCGAGAAACGCGCCAATACCCGGCCGTCTTTGCCCAGCAGGAATTTTTCAAAGTTCCAGGTGATGTCCCCTGGAAACTCCGCGCCCTCGCCCGCCAGCAACCGATACAGCTGGTGGCGATCGTGGCCATTCACCTCAAGCTTGCTGCCCAGGGGAAAGGTCACGCCATAGTTGAGGCTGCAAAATTCCTGAATTTCTTCTTCGGTGCCCGGTTCCTGCCCGGCAAATTGATTGCACGGCAGCCCCAGTACGGTAAAACCCTGGGCTTTGTATTGCTGATAGAGGTTTTCCAGCGCTGCGTACTGTGGTGTCAAACCACATTTGGAGGCGACGTTGACCACCAGCACGACTTGCCCCTTGAAGGGCGCCAGAGGCAGCTCCTGACCATCCAGGGCTTTGAGTTTAAGGTCGTGGAAAGCACTCATGACGAACTCCAGATATCCCATGTTCTTCGTAACGGCCATTCGAGATTACAGCCGCCAAGTCGGCAAGAATAGCCGCCAAATGAAAAAGGCGCCCGAAGGCGCCTTTTTCCAACTGACAGAGCGTCGCTCAGTCAATTAATGGTGGTGACCACCTTCGCCGTGCACGTGGCCGTGGGCCACTTCTTCCTGGGAAGCGTCACGGATAGCGACGATCTTCACCTGGAAGTTCAGGCGCTGGCCAGCCAGCGGGTGGTTGCCGTCGACGGTCACGTCGTCGCCGTCCAGGTCACGGATGGTGACGATTTGCATCTGGCCGTCCGGAGCGGAAGCGTGGAACTGCATGCCCACTTCCAGCTCGTCGACGCCTTCGAACATGCTGCGGCTCAGGGTGCTGACCAGTTCGGCAGCGTATTCGCCGTAGGCATCTTCAGGTTCTACGGCAACGGTCAGTTCGTCACCGACCTCTTTGCCTTCCAGGGCCTTTTCCAGGCCCGGGATGATGTTACCTGCACCTTGCAGGTAGACCAGCGGCGCGCCGCCGGCAGAACTGTCGATGACCTCACCAGCGTCGTTGGTCAGGGTATAGTCAATGGAGACAGCCTTATTGGCGGCGATCGGCATGGGGCGAGACCTTTTGCAGAAGAATGAAGAACGGACAAGTCTAAACAAGGATTTGCCCGAAAGCGAACACAACCCGGACGGACGGGGTCGAACAACTGACCCGACGGTCGTCGGATTTCACCAGGACGAAGACCGGCACTGGGTCGTCGAGCTTTCCTGCGGCCACACCCAGCACCTGCGCCACCAGCCACCGTGGCAATCCCGGGCCTGGGTCACGGACCCGGCGCAACGCCTTGAAAAAATAGACAAGCCCTTTACGTGCGGCTGGTGTGCGCAAGGCTCAGATAAAGATAACCTTGGCACCTGATTCCCGGTAGGCAGCCAGCCATAGGCCGCCACCGAAGCCATGCACCTCCAGAGAATTCGCATGCAGACTTTTTTTATCGCGCCCACCGATTTTGGTGTGGGTCTGACCTCCATCAGCCTTGGGCTGGTGCGTACCCTTGAACGGGCCGGGCTGAAAGTCGGCTTCTTCAAACCGATTGCCCAGCCGCACCCCGGCGACACCGGCCCCGAGCGCTCCACCGAGCTGGTGGCCCGTACCCACGGCCTCAAACCGCCCCAACCCCTGGGCCTGGCCCATGTAGAGCGGATGCTCGGCGACGGCCAGCTGGATGAGCTGCTGGAAGAAATCATCACCCTTTACCAGCAAGCCGCCGTGGGCAAGGACGTGTTGATCGTCGAAGGCATGGTGCCGACCCGCAGCGCCAGCTATGCGGCCCGGGTCAACCTGCACCTGGCCAAGAGCCTGGACGCCGAAGTGATCCTGGTCTCGGCCCCGGAAAACGAAGTGCTCACCGAACTCTCCGGCCGCGTGGAACTGCAGGCCCAGCTGTTCGGCGGCCCGAAAGATCCAAAAGTGCTGGGGGTGATCCTCAACAAGGTGCGCACCGACGAAAGCATGGAAGCGTTCTCGGCGCGGCTCAAAGAGCATTCGCCGTTGTTGCGCAGCGGCGATTTCCGCCTGTTGGGCTGCATCCCGTACCAGCCGGAACTCAACGCCCCGCGCACCCGCGACGTGGCCGACCTGATGGGCGCGCAGATCCTCAACGCCGGTGATTACGAAAGCCGGCGCATGACCAAAATCATCATCTGTGCGCGCACCATGCGCAATACCGTGGAGCTGCTCAAACCCGGCGTATTGGTCGTGACGCCCGGCGACCGCGACGACATCATCCTCGCCGTCAGCCTGGCCGCCATCAACGGCGTGCCGCTGGCCGGTTTGCTACTGACCAGTGACACCCTGCCCGACCCACGGATCATGGACCTGTGCCGGGGCGCGTTCCAGGCTGGGCTGCCAGTGTTGTCGGTGAGCACCGGCTCCTACGACACCGCCAACCAGCTCAACAGCCTGAACAAGGAAATCCCGATTGATGACCGCGAACGTGCAGAGATCATCACCGATTTCGTCGCCAGCCACCTCGACGCCCGCTGGCTGCACCAACGCTGCGGCACGCCGCGGGAAATGCGCCTGTCGCCGGCGGTGTTCCGTTATCAACTGATCCAGCGCGCCCAGGCTGCCAACAAGCGCATCGTGTTGCCCGAAGGCAGCGAGCCGCTGACCGTGCAGGCCGCGGCCATCTGCCAGGCACGCGGGATTGCCCGTTGCGTGCTGCTGGCCAAGCCGGCCGACGTGGAAGCCGTGGCCCGCGCCCATGGCATCGAGCTGCCCGAAGGCCTGGAGATTCTCGACCCCGACCTGATTCGCCAGCGCTACGTCGAACCGATGGTAGCTCTGCGCAAAACCAAAAGCCTCAACGCGCCGATGGCCGAGCAGCAACTGGAAGACACCGTGGTGATCGCCACCATGATGCTTGCGCTGGATGAAGTCGACGGCCTGGTCTCCGGCGTCATCCACTCCACCGCCAACACCATTCGCCCGGCCTTGCAGCTGATCAAGACGGCGCCGGGCTGCACCCTGGTTTCGTCGGTGTTCTTCATGCTGTTCCCGGAGCAAGTGCTGGTGTACGGCGACTGCGTGATGAACCCGCACCCCAGCGCGGCAGAGCTGGCGGAAATCGCCCTGCAAAGCGCCGACTCGGCCGCCGCATTCGGTATCACGCCGCGAGTGGCGATGATCAGTTATTCCAGTGGTGACTCCGCCACGGGTGAAGAAGTCGAGAAGGTCCGCGAAGCCACGCTGCTCGCCCACGAAGCCCAAAGTTCGCTGCTGATCGACGGCCCGTTGCAATACGACGCCGCCGCCAACGAAACCGTGGCCCGGCAACTGGCGCCCAACAGCCTGGTGGCGGGCAAGGCCACGGTGTTCGTGTTCCCCGACCTGAACACCGGCAACACCACCCACAAGGCGGTGCAGCGCAGCGCCGATTGCGTGAGCCTCGGGCCGATGCTGCAAGGCCTGCGCAAACCGGTCAACGACCTGCCCCGAGGGGCGCAGGTGGACGACATCGTGTACACGATCGCATTGACCGCGATTCAAGCCGCCAACCGACCTATGGATGTCTAAATGCTGGATTTTCTACCTGCCGCCGTGCGCGGGGTGATCGCCTCGCTGTTGCTGGCGTTGAACACGATCCTGCTGTGCTCGTTCCTGTTTATCGTGGCGCTGTTCAAGGCGTTGCCGTTTGCCAAGCGCTTCAGCGAGTGGCTGATGAACCAGACCCACGAGGCCTGGATCAGCAACAACAAGGCCTGGATGAACCTGGTGCGCCGCACCCGCTGGCACATCAAGGGCCTCGAAGGCCTGGACTACCAGCACTCGTACCTGGTGACCAGTAACCACCAGAGCTGGGTCGATATCATGGTGCTCCAATACGTGCTCAACCGGCGTATTCGCCCGCTGAAGTTTTTCCTCAAGCAAGAGCTGATCTGGGTCCCGGTGATCGGCCTGGCGTGGTGGGCCCTGGGCTTCCCGTTCATGAAGCGCTACACCAAGGCGTACCTGGAAAAGCACCCGGACAAGAAAGGCAAAGACCTGGAAACCACCCGCAAGACCTGCGCGAAGTTTCGCCACAACCCGGTGGGCATCTTCAACTTTGCCGAAGGCACGCGATTTACCCCCGGCAAGCATGCGCAGCAGAAGTCACCGTTTCGTTATCTGCTCAAGCCCAAGGCGGGCGGCATTGCGTTTGTGCTGGATGCCATGGGCGAGCAGTTGAAGTCGCTGGTGAACGTGACCATTCACTACCCTGCCGGGCGCCCGGGTTATTGGGCTTTGCTCTGCGGCAATGTGAAGGACGTTGTCGTGCAGTTTGAAGAGGTGCAGATTCCGGCCGGTTTTATCGGCAAGAATTATGAGCAGGATGGGGAGTATCGGTTGGCGTTCCAGGGCTGGATCAACCGGTTGTGGGAAGAGAAGGACGAATTGCTCGCCAAATTGCACACAGATTATCCCGCCAGTCACTGATCAACCTGTGGGAGCGGGCTTGCTCGCGCCCACATTTGACCGAGTTGTTTTCAAGACCCCATAAAAAAGCCCGCCAACGTGGCGGGCTTTTTTGTGCAGATCTAAAGCTTAGATCGCGCCGCGCTGACGCAGCAGCTCCAGCACTTGCTTGACGCTGTCTTCCAGCGACAGGGCCTGGGTGTCGATCACCAAATCGGCGTTCAACGGCACGTCATACGGGAAGGACTCGCCCGGGATGTTATCCCCGCCCGCCGCGTACAAGCCTTGCGGATCGCGCTCGGCACACACCAGCGGCGAAGCCTGCACGTACACGGTCAGCAGACGATCACCGCCGATCAGTGCCTTGGCCTGCTCACGGCCTTCGGCATCCGGGGCAACGAACGCAGCCAGGGTCAGCAAGCCCGCTTCGTTGAACTGACGCGCCACGTGCGCGGCACGACGCCAGTTCTCGGTACGCCCGGAACGGTCCTGCGGCAGGCCCTTGTTCAGGTCATGGCGCAGGTTCTGGCCATCCAGCACAAACACCGCACGGCCCATGTCGAACAGCTTGCGCTCGACCGCGTAGGCCAGGGTGCTTTTGCCGGCGCCCGACAAACCGCTGAACAACACGGTCGCCGGTTGCTGGCCGAAGCGCTGGGCACGTTCTTCGGTGGCCACGTGGGCCAGCTTGCCATGCTGAGCCGCGCTGCCATGGGTCACCGGCGGCGCGATGATCATGCCCGCGGCCACAGTGCCGTTGGTCAAACGGTCGATGACGATGAACGAACCGGTGGTGCGGTTGCTCGCGTAACCGTCCAGGGCGATGACAGCGTCGAGGCTGACCTTCACCCGGCCGATCTCGTTCAACTGCAAGGCGCTCGCCGGGCCTTCTTCCAGGGTGTTCACGTCCACGCGATGCACGATGCTGGTGATGGAACCCGGCACGTAGCTGGTGGCGCGCTTGATGTCGTATTTCTTGCCCGGCAGCATCGGTTCTTCAGCCATCCACACCAGCATGGCGTCGAAGGCGTCGGTCACTTGCGGCACGTTGTCGGCGTGTACCAACAGGTCGCCACGGGAAATGTCGATCTCGTCTTCCATGGTCAGGGTCACGGCCTGGCCAGGACCTGCGTTTTCCAGTTCACCTTCAAAGGTGACGATGGATTTGACGCGGCTGCTCTTGCCCGACGGCAGCACCACGACTTCGTCGCCCTTGTGCACGATGCCGCTGGCCAGGGTGCCGGCGAAACCACGGAAGTTCAGGTTCGGACGGTTGACGTATTGCACCGGGAAACGCAGGTCGGTGTAGTTGCGGTCGTTGGCGATCTCGACGGTCTCGAGGATTTCCATCAGCGACTGGCCGGTGTACCAGGGCGAACGCTCGCTCTTGTTCACCACGTTGTCGCCCTTGAGCGCCGACATGGGTACGAAGGCCAGGGTGCTCGGCTTGAACGCGATACCGTCGGCGAACTTCAGGTAATCGGCCTTGATCGACTCGAACACGCTTTGGTCAAAGCCGTTGATGTCCATCTTGTTGATGGCCACCACGATGTGTTTGATGCCCAGCAACGAAGCGATAAAGCTGTGGCGACGGGTCTGGGTCTGCACGCCGTAGCGGGCGTCGATCAGGATGATCGCCAGGTCACAGGTAGACGCACCGGTGGCCATGTTGCGGGTGTACTGCTCATGGCCGGGGGTGTCGGCGATGATGAATTTGCGCTTGGCGGTGGAGAAGTAGCGGTAGGCAACATCGATGGTGATGCCCTGCTCACGCTCGGCCTGCAGGCCGTCGACCAGCAAAGCCAGGTCGATATCGTCGCCAGTGGTGCCGGATTTCTTCGAATCGCGGGTGATGGCTTCCAGATGGTCTTCGTAGATCATCTTGGAGTCGTGCAGCAGGCGCCCGATCAGGGTGCTCTTGCCGTCGTCGACGTTGCCACAGGTCAGGAAGCGCAACATTTCCTTGCGCTCGTGCTGGCCCAGGTAGGCGAGGATGTCCTCGCTGATCAAATCAGATTGATGCGACATGACAGCCCCTTAGAAATAGCCTTGACGTTTTTTATCTTCCATCGAGCCTGCACCATCGTGGTCGATGACACGGCCCTGGCGCTCGGAAGTTCGCGTCAGGAGCATTTCCTGAATGATGTCCGTCAGCGTCTCGGCTTCGGACTCCACCGCGCCCGTCAACGGGTAGCAGCCAAGGGTACGGAAACGTACTTTCTTTTTGACGATTCGGGCTTTGTCTTCGTCGGACAGGTGCTCGAGGATCCGGTCGTCGTCGATCATGATCAACGTGCCGTTCTTCTCGATCACTTCGCGTTCGGCGGCGAAGTACAGCGGAACAATCGGGATACCTTCCAGGTAGATGTACTGCCAGATGTCCAGCTCGGTCCAGTTGGACAGCGGGAACACACGGATCGACTCGCCCTTGTTGACGTTGCCGTTGTAGACGTTCCACAGCTCCGGGCGCTGGTTCTTCGGGTCCCAGCGGTGCTTGCTGTCGCGGAACGAGTACACGCGCTCTTTGGCGCGGGACTTCTCTTCATCACGACGGGCACCGCCGAATGCAGCGTCGAAACCATGCTTGTCGAGCGCCTGTTTCAGGCCCTCGGTCTTCATGATGTCGGTGTGCTTGGCGCTGCCGTGGGTGAACGGGTTGATGCCCTGCGCCACACCGTCCGGGTTCACGTGGGTGATCAGGTCCAGGCCCAGCTCTTCGACCATTTTGTCGCGGAACTTGTACATCTCCTGGAATTTCCAGCGGGTGTCGACGTGCATCACCGGAAACGGCAGCTTGCCCGGGAAAAATGCCTTGCGCGCCAGGTGCAGCATCACGGCGGAGTCTTTACCGATCGAGTAGAGCATCACCGGGTTATCGAACTCGGCGGCGACCTCGCGGATGATGTGGATGCTTTCCGCCTCCAGCTGTTTCAGATGCGTCAGTTTGTCGACCATGGTTACTCACGGAAAAACGATCTTATGGACGGCCAGCGGGCCGTGTTCGAGCGGGGCATGCTAGCACAGCGCCTGATTCTATTGAGGGAGCCAGCTAGATCGAAACGGTATATGAATATGCCCCGGGGTTTGGGGCACAGCTCCCACAAGGATTGGAGATTCCCCATTGTTTGGTGGTGTTTGTCAGATCGGGTTAGGGCAATCAATGAACAGATGTTCCAGGGCAAAACGCCGCGCCAGATAGTCACCCAGCGCCTGCACACCATATCGCTCAGTGGCGTGATGCCCGGCCGCGATAAAGCTGATGTCGTTTTCCCGGGCACTGTGGAACGTCTGCTCCGACGCTTCGCCACTCAGGTACAAGTCCACCCCGGCCAGTACCGCCTGGTCGATATACCCCTGGCCACCCCCGGTGCACCAGCCGACGCGGCGGATCATCTCGCTGCCTTCGATCAGCAGGGGCTCGCGGCCCATGGCTTCCTGCACACGGCGGGCAAAGTCGCGGGGCGACACCGGCTCGGCCAGGGAACCCACCAGCCCGACGACCTTGAGGTTGTCCGGGTCCAGCGGGCCTTCGACGGTGATGTCCAGTTGCCGGGCCAGTTGCACGTTGTTGCCGACTTCCGGGTGCAGGTCCAGGGGCAAGTGGTAGGCCAGCAGGCTGATGTCGTGCTTGAGCAGGGTTTTCAGGCGGCGCTGCTTCATGCCGGTGATGCAGGGGCTTTCGCCTTTCCAGAAATAACCGTGGTGCACCAGCACCAGGTCGGCCTGGGCTTCGACCGCCGCGTCCAGCAATGCCTGGCTGGCGGTCACGCCGCTGACGATGCGCAGCACCTGCGGCCGACCCTCGACCTGCAGGCCGTTGGGGCAGTAATCGGCGATTTTTGCACTATTAAGGTAGCGGTCCGCTTCCTCGACTAAGGTGCTCAGGGCTACGGCCATAAAAGACTCCTAAATATCCCGTTCAGAGGCGCTCACGGCCTCGTATAATGCGCGACATTATGGGCGCTCTCCCGTCCCCTGCAACCTGTCAGGATTTTTCTTAATGCTCAAGGCACTGCGTTTTTTTGGATGGCCATTGTTGGCTGGCGTGCTGATCGCGATGCTGATTATTCAGCGTTATCCACAACTGGTCGGCCTGCCGACTTTCGATGTCAACCTGCAACAGGCACCACAAACCAGCGCGGTGGTACAGGGCCCGGTGACTTACGCCGACGCGGTGGTGATCGCCGCGCCCGCCGTGGTCAACCTGTACACCACCAAAGTCATCAACAAGCCGGCGCACCCGCTGTTTGAAGACCCGCAATTTCGCCGCTATTTCGGCGACAACGGGCCCAAGCAGCGGCGCATGGAATCCAGCCTCGGCTCCGGCGTGATCATGAGCCCGGAAGGCTACATCCTCACCAACAACCACGTGACCACCGGCGCGGACCAGATCGTGGTGGCCCTGCGCGATGGCCGGGAAACCCTGGCCCGTGTGGTCGGCAGCGACCCGGAAACCGACCTCGCGGTACTGAAAATCGATTTGAAAGGCCTGCCTTCGATCACCATCGGCCGCTCCGAAGGGCTGCGCGTGGGTGACGTGGCACTGGCCATCGGCAACCCGTTCGGCGTCGGCCAGACGGTGACCATGGGCATCATCAGCGCCACCGGGCGTAACCAGCTGGGCCTCAACAGCTACGAAGACTTTATCCAGACCGACGCGGCGATCAACCCGGGCAACTCCGGCGGCGCGCTGGTGGATGCCAACGGCAACCTGACGGGCATCAACACCGCGATCTTCTCCAAGTCCGGCGGCTCCCAGGGGATCGGCTTCGCCATCCCGGTGAAGCTGGCCACTGAGGTGATGAAGTCGATCATCGAGCATGGCCAGGTGATTCGCGGCTGGCTGGGGATTGAAGTGCAGCCGCTGACCAAGGAACTGGCCGAGTCGTTTGGCCTGACCGGGCGCCCTGGCATCGTGGTCGCCGGGATCTTCCGCGACGGCCCGGCGCAGAAAGCCGGCCTGCAACTGGGTGACGTGATCCTCAGCATCGACGGCGAACCGGCCGGCGATGGCCGCAAGTCGATGAACCAGGTGGCGCGGATCAAGCCGACCGACAAGGTGGCGATCCAGGTGATGCGCAATGGCAAGGAAATCAAGCTGCAGGCAGAAGTGGGCCTGCGTCCGCCGCCTGCGCCGGTGAAAGAAGAAGAATAACGGCTTCGGGAGCCCGCTCGCGGGCTCCTGTTACCTAATATTTCAGAAGAAAATTATTCTCATTAGAGATGTTATATTGTTTCAATATCGCTATTGGAACGCTCTATAATGCCGTCTCGAAGATTTGCCCCACTGGCCGGAATCGCCTTGGGTTTACTGGTAGAACCAGCCTACGCCGAAGACAACACCCCGCTTGAACTGGACGCCACCCGCATCACCAGCGAGGCGTACGAATCGGCCACCGGCCCGGTCAAGGGCTATCGCGCCACCCGCTCCGCCAGCGCTACCAAGACCGACACCGCCCTGCGCGATATCCCACAGTCCATCAGCGTGATTCCCGCCTCGGTGCTCAAGGACCTGGGCAGCACCCACGTCGAGCGTGCCCTGGAGTTTGCCGGTGGCGTGTCCAAACAGAACAACTTCGGCGGCCTGACGCTTTACGAATACAGCGTTCGCGGCTTCACCACGTCAGAGTTCTACGTGGACGGTTTCAGCGCCAACCGCGGTTACCCGAGCACGCCGGACACGGCCAATATCGAACGCATCGAAGTGCTCAAAGGCCCCGCCGCCAGCCTGTATGGCCGGGGCGATCCGGGCGGCACGGTGAACATTGTCAGCAAAAAGCCGCAGCCCGAGGCCTTCACCACCGTGCAGACCAGCGCCGGCAGCTGGGACCGCTATCGCACCGCGCTGGACGTGAACACACCGCTGGACAGCGAGGGTAACGTCTTGTCGCGGGTCAACCTGGCGGTGGAAGACAACCACAGCTTCCGCGACCACGTGCAGGCCAAGCGGGTGTTCGTCGCGCCCTCCATCAGCTGGCAACTGGACCCGGACACCCGCCTGCTGGTGGAAAGCGAATTCGTGCGCCACCGTTCCACTTTCGACCGTGGCATCGTCGCCCCGAATAACCACTGGAGCGGCGTCTCCCGTTCGACCTTCCTCGGCGAACCCAACGACGGCGATATCCGCAACCACAACAACCGCCTGCAAGCCACCCTCGAACACCACCTCAACGATGCCTGGCAACTGCGCCTGGCCAGTCATTACAAACAAGGCAGCCTGTGGGGCGATGCTTCGGAAAACCGCCCGCTGGATGCCGATGGCCACACCCTCAGCCGCCGCTACCGGGAACGCTCCACCGGTTGGCACGACAGCATCACCCAACTCGAACTGCGCGGGCGGTTCGACATCGGCAGCTGGCAGCATGAGTTGCTGATCGGCACCGAGTACGAGGACTACCGCAAGAAAGAACGGGTAACCACCATCGCCGGCGGTCCCTATGCCGTCGACCTCTATAACCCGGTCTACGGCCAGCCAAAACCCAACGGCAAACGCTCAGGCACCGACTTCTTCGAACAGGTGAAAAGCCAGGCGCTGAACCTGCAGGACCAGATCGTCTTCACCGACCGCCTGCGCGGGATGATTGGCGCGCGTTTCGAACACGTTGAGCAACACACCGACGACTTCGCCCGCAACCATGCGAAAAGCCGGCAAACCCACGACGCCCTGACCCAACGCGCCGGCCTGCTCTACCAGCTGACGCCTGAGGTGGGCCTATTCGCCAATGCCTCCACTTCGTTCAAACCCAACAACGGCCTGGACGCCGGCGGCAAATCCTTCAAGCCGGAAGAAGGCGTGGGCTATGAAATCGGGATCAAGAGCGAACTGTTCGACGACCGCCTGAGCACCACCCTCGCCGCCTTCCATATCGAGAAGGAAAATGTCCTGGCCCTGGACCCGGCCACCGACACCCAGCGCGCCATGGGCAAGGCCCGCAGCCAGGGCTTTGACCTGCAACTGACCGGGCAAGTGACCGACGCCGTACGGGTGATCGGCGCCTTTGCCTACATCGACGCCGAAGTGACCAAAGGCGACAAAGTCATCCCCACCGGCAGCCGGATTCTCGGCGTGGCCAAACGCAGCGCCAGCTTGCTGGGGGTGTATGAATTCCAAGATGGCCTGCTGCGTGGCTCAGACCTTGGCGCGGCCTTTACCTACGTGGGCGATCGCTCGGGTGAAGCCGGTGGGCGCTTTGAGTTACCGGCTTACCACACCGTTGACCTGCTGGCTCACTACAAGGCCAGCGATAACGTCACCGTGGGCCTGAACCTCAACAACCTGTTCGATGAAAAGTACTACGAGCGCTCCTACAGCAATTACTGGGTCAATCCCGGTGAGCCGCGCAATTTCACCGTCAGCCTGACCCTCAACCTGTAAAAGGACGTCACCCATGCAAGCCTTCAAATCCCTGGCCGTGCTCGGCCTGCTGTTTGCCACCCAGGTCTCGGCCCACGGCCTGTGGACCGAACAACGACGCGGCAATATCGAAGTGATCTACGGCCACGGTGCCGAAGACAATGCGTTCAAGGCGCAGAAAATCAGCGGCGCCTGGGCTTATGACGCCAGCGGCAAAATGATCCCGGTGACCGTGGAACGCCTGCCCGACCATGCGCGCCTGAAGCCGCTCAAGTCGCCGGCCGTCTTGGCCGTGGCGCTGGATAACGGAATGTGGTCGCAGACTGCTGACAAGAAGTGGATCAACCAAGGCCGCAGCAAAGTGCCGGGGGCGATCGAGTCGACCCAAACCTTCAAGTACAGCCTGGCGATTTACCAGCCGGGGGCGAAGTTGCCGAAGCTGGAACAGATCAAGCTGCTGATCTTGCCGGAAGTTGATCCGCTGACCGTAGGACCGGGCAAGTCACTGCCGGTGCGGGTGCTGCTGGATGGCAAGCCGGCGGCGGGGATCAAATTGATTGGGGATTATCGCAATGCACCGAACACCTTGAGCACAGAGACCGATAAGGACGGCCGCGCCCAGGTGCTGGTGAGGAATGAAGGGCTGAACGTGATTGCGGCGCAGGTGGAGATCCCGCTGAAGGACAATGCTGATGTAGCGACTCGCGAACTGTTCAGTTCACTGACCTTCCTGGGCGAGCCGCATCACGAATAACCCCGCAAAACAATGTAGGAGCCGGGCTTGCCCGCGATGGCGATTTTTCAGTCGAGGCATCTGGTGACTGATCCACCGCTATCGCGGGCAAGCCCGGCTCCCACATTTGATCTCTATCGTTTCGACAATCGGATCACAGTGCAACCGGCGCTCTTTCACACAAGGTATTGAGCGCCACCGCCCACTGCGGGTCGTCATTCAAGCAAGGCACCAACACCAACTCCTCGCCCCCCGCCTCGCGGAACTGTTCCAGCCCGCGGTCACCAATCTCTTCCAGCGTCTCGATGCAGTCCGCGACAAACGCCGGGCACATCACCAGCAGCTTCTTAACGCCTTGTTGAGCCAACGCTTCAAGGCGTGCCTCGGTGTAGGGTTCGATCCACTTGGCCCGCCCCAATCGCGACTGGAACGCCACCGACCACTTGCCCTCCGGCAAGCCCAGGCGCTCGGCAAAATCCCGCGCAACGCTGAAGCATTGGGCGCGATAGCAGGTGGCAAGCACCTCGGGAGAGGCGTTCTGGCAACAGTTGGCGTCCTTGAAACAGTGTTGCCCGGTAGGGTCGAGCTTTTTCAGGTGACGCTCGGGCAAGCCGTGGAAACTCAGCAGCAGATGATCGAAATCCTGCTCCACGTAGGCCCTGGCACTGTTGGCCAGCGCATCAAGGTATTCCGGCTGATCGTAAAACGGCTGCAGAATCGAAAATTCGATCGCCAGCTTTTTGTCCCGCACCACGCGCCGGGCTTCTTCAATCACCGTGGTCACGGTGCTGTCGGCAAACTGTGGGTACAACGGCGCCAGGGTGACTTTCCTGATGCCCTGGCCGGCCAATCGCACAAGCACCGTTTCAATCGACGGTTCGCCATAACGCATCGCCAGTTCCACCGGGCCCTGGGTCCATTGCGAAGTCATTTGTTGTTGCAGGCGACGGCTGAGGACCACCAGCGGCGAGCCTTCGTCCCACCAGATCGAGGCGTAGGCGTGGGCCGACTGCTCGGGGCGCTTGATCAGGATCAGCGACACCAGCAAACGCCGCACCGGCCACGGCAGGTCGATGACGTAAGGGTCCATCAGGAATTGATTAAGGTAGCTGCGCACATCCGCCACCGAAGTGGACGCCGGTGAACCCAGGTTGACCAATAACAACGCGTGATCCGTCATGCAACATCCTATTTCTAGAGGCGGCTGGACAAGTCGTCCAGGGCCGCGTGCAACTCAGTGAACTGGAAAGTGAAACCGGCTGCCAACAGCCGCTGCGGCAACGCCCGCTGGCCACCCAGCAACAAGCCCGACAACTCACCCAGGCCGATGCGCAAGGCAAACGCCGGCATGGGCATGAACGCCGGGCGGTGCAGCACCTTGCCCAGGGTCTTGGCGAACTCAAGGTTGCGCACCGGGTGTGGCGCGCAGGCATTATAAGGACCGCTGGCGCCTTCCTTGTGCAGAAGAAAATCAATCAGGGCGATTTGATCCTTTATATGGACCCACGGCATCCACTGCCGACCATTGCCGATAGGCCCGCCCAGCGCCAGTTTGAACGGCAGCAACAGCCGCGACAAAAAGCCGCCCTCGGCTGCCAGCACCAACCCGGTTCGCACCAGTACCACACGGATCCCCAATGCTTCGGCGCGCTGGGCCGTTTCTTCCCAGGCGATCGATAACTGGCTGCCAAAGTCGTCCTGCACCGGGCCACTGTCTTCGGTCAGCTCACGCTCGCCGCCGTCGCCGTACCAACCCACCGCAGAGCCGGAGATCAACACCGCCGGTTTTTGCTCAAGGCCCTCAAGCCAGGCCAACAACGTTTCGGTGAGACCGATACGGCTGCTCCACAGCAGCGCCTTGCGTTTATGGGTCCAGGGGCGGTCGGCAATCGGCGCGCCGGCCAGGTTGACCACGGCATCCACCGGCTCGTTTACATCTTGCAGGCGGGCAATGCCGTGCACCTGGGCACCGCACAATTTAGCCACTTGTTCGGGATGGCGGCTCCAGACCGTAAGGCGATGGCCCTGGGCAAGCCAGTATTGGCAGAGTTGACGGCCGATCAAACCCGTACCGCCGGTCAGCAAAATGTGCATGAGTTGTTCCTCGTGTAACGTTCGCCGACCACCGTTAGTCTATTTTATAGACAGGGATGTTTTAATCGGGCGCAACGCTGGTTAAACCTTCAGGTTTAACCATAGGTCACGCCAAACGATCAGGTACGCCAAAACTTATACCAAAAAACAATATTGTACAGCTATTGGTGTCGGCGTAGTCTGTACCCAACGGTAAAACGAGGCCTCCCATGACTGTTCCCATCGCGATCATTGGCACCGGCATCGCCGGTCTCTCCGCCGCCCGAGCGTTAAAAGACGCGGGGCACGCTGTACAACTCTTCGATAAAAGCCGCGGCAGTGGCGGTCGCATGTCCAGCAAGCGCAGCGATGCCGGGGCACTGGACATGGGCGCGCAGTACTTCACCGCCCGCGACCGGCGCTTCGTCAACGAAGTGCAACGCTGGCAGGCCCAGGGTTGCGCCGAGCAATGGAAACCGCAGCTGTACAACTTCAAGTCCGGGCAACTCACGCCCTCCCCCGATGAACAGATCCGCTGGGTCGGCACGCCGCGCATGAGCGCGATCACCCGCGCCCTGCTGGATGACTTGCCGGTGCACTTCGGTTGCCGCATCACCGAAGTGTTTCAGGGCAAACACCACTGGAACCTGCTGGACGCCGACGGTGAAAACCACGGCCCGTTCAGCCACGTGATCATCGCCACCCCGGCGCCGCAAGCCACCGCTTTGCTGGCCGCCGCGCCCAAGCTGGCAAGTGCCGCCGCCGGGGTGAAGATGGACCCGACCTGGGCCATCGCGCTGGCCTTCGACAAGCCGTTGGACACCCCCATGGAAGGCTGCTTCGTGCAAGACAGCCCGCTGGACTGGCTGGCCCGCAACCGCAGCAAACCCGGGCGCGACACCACCCTCGACACCTGGGTGCTGCACGCCACCAGCACCTGGAGCAAGCAACACCTGGACCTGTCCAAGGAAGCGGTGATCGAACACCTGCACGGTGCCTTCGCCGAACTGCTGCACAGCGCCATGCCGGCGCCGTCCTTCACCCTCGCCCACCGCTGGCTGTATGCGCGGCCGTCCACCAGCCACGAATTTGGCGTGCTGGCCGACGCCGACCTGGGCTTGTACGTGTGCGGTGACTGGTGCCTGTCGGGCCGTGTGGAGGGCGCCTGGCTCAGCGGCCAGGAAGCGGCACGGCGATTGATCGAGCACCTGCAGTGAACCGCATCAATCCCGCCAAATTGCTGCTGTCGAAGTGGACAGCAGCCCGCCCGCAGCACAAGGAAAAACACTTCCTGGTGACCCAGTTGCTGCGCGACGACGAAGGCGATGTGCAGGAAATCGAGCTGGAAGCCGTGATCAGCCATCGCGTGCAGCGCCTGCCTTGGCAAACCCTGCAAAACGCCGAAGACTGGAAAATCGGCTGGAAATAGCCATTCCGAAAATACCTGTACAAATTATTTGACTTGTACAGCTTCAAACCTATGATGAGATTAAGTTGTACAGGAATTTAACTCTGTACAGGATTTTTCATAGAGGTTTGGCCATGCCCAGCACCCTGCCCGCCACCGGCAAACCGAAAATCGCCATCAGCGCCTGCCTGCTGGGCGAGAACGTGCGCTTCAACGGCGGGCATAAACAATCCCAGCTGTGCAGCCAGACCCTCGCCGAGTACTTCGATTTCGTGCCGCTGTGCCCTGAAGTCGCCATCGGCCTGGGCATTCCCCGCGAGCCCATCCGCCTGGTGGGCGACCCGCTGAACCCTCAGGCCGTCGGCACCGTGCACCGCGAACTCAACGTGACCCGGCCGCTGGACGATTACGGCCAACAAATGGCCGCTGAACACACCGACCTCTGCGGCTACATCTTCATGCAGAAATCCCCGTCCTGCGGCCTGGAGCGGGTCAAGGTCTATCAAGACAACGGCATGCCCATCGACGGCGGCGGGCGCGGCATCTACGCCCAGGCGTTTTGCGCACGCCACCCCAACCTGCCCGTGGAAGAAGACGGTCGGCTGAACGACCCGGTGCTACGGGAAAATTTCCTGACCCGGGTGTTCGTCTACGCCACCTGGCAGCACCTGCTCGCCGAAGGCCTGACCCGTCACCGCCTGCTGGAATTTCACTCCCGCTACAAATACCTGCTGATGGCCCACAGCCCGGTGCATTACAAAAGCCTCGGCAACCTGCTGGGCGGCATGCGCAAGGACGTCGACCTCGATGCCCTGGCCACCGGCTATTTCAGCGAATTGATGACGGCCCTCAGCAAGTGCGCCACGCGCGGCACCCACACCAACGTGCTGCAACACATCAGCGGCTACCTCAAGCAAGCCATCAGCGCCGAAGACAAACAGGAAGTGCAGACCCTCATAGGCCAATACCGCCAGGGCATCGTGCCGCTGGTGGTGCCGCTGACCCTGCTCAAGCACCACTTTCGCCAGCATCCGGACCGCTACATCGCGCAGCAGGCCTACCTGCAACCGCACCCGGAAAACCTCAGCCTGCGTAATGCGATTTAACCCATGAATGTTTCCCTGCAAGACGACAATGACCCCGGCGAAGATTTCGCCCAAGCCCTGCAAGAAGGCTGGCTGCCGATCCGCGAAGTGGCGCGCCAGACCGGCGTCAACGCGGTGACCCTGCGCGCCTGGGAACGGCGTTACGGCCTGATCGTGCCCCAGCGCACGCCCAAGGGGCACCGGCTGTTTTCCGCCGAGCACGTGCAGCGCATCCATACCATCCTGACCTGGCTAAACCGCGGTGTGCCGGTCAGCCAGGTCAAGGGCCTGATCGACACCGCGCACAGCACCAGCGAACCGCCGGTGGAAAACGAATGGCACAACCGGCGCCAGCAGCTGTTGCAGGCCATCAGCGAACTGGCCGAGCGCCGGGTGGATGACGCCTTCAACCAGGCCATGGCGCTGTACCCGCCGCGCACCCTGTGCGAGCAACTTCTGCTGCCGTTGCTCAAGGAGCTTGAACTGCGCTGGCAAGGCCAATTCGGCGCGCAGATGGAACGGGTGTTTTTCTATTCCTGGCTGCGCAGCAAATTCGGTGCGCGGATGTATCACAACAACCGCCAGCTCAACGGTGCGCCGTTGCTGCTGGTCAATCATTCCGACCTGCCGCTGGAGCCGCACCTGTGGCTCACCGCCTGGCTGGCCAGCAGCGCTGATTGCCCGGTGGAAGTCTTCGACTGGCCCTTGCCGGCCGGCGAACTGGCCCTGGCCGTCGAGCACCTGCAACCCCGCGCGGTGTTGCTGTATTCGAGCAAGGCCCTGCATGTGCCGGCGCTGGGCAAACTGTTGAGCGGTTTCAGTTGCCCAAAACTGATAACCGGACCAACGGTATGCATCCACCAGGCCGAGCTGTCCGTATTAACCCAAGACATTCCTGAACTGCTCCTGGCCGAAGACCCGTTGTCGGCCCATCAGGTACTGATCCAGCGTGGACTTATTTAAATGCACTTGATCTGGCTGCGCACCGACCTGCGCCTACATGACAACACCGCCCTCGCCGCCGCTGCACAGCGCGGCCCGACAGCGGCTGTCTACCTGATCAGCCCCGGGCAATGGCTGGCCCACGATGACGCGCCGTGCAAAGTCGACTTCTGGCTGCGCAATCTGCAGAGCTTGAGCGTGGCACTGGGCGAGCTGAACATTCCGCTGTTGATCCGCCATGCCTCGACCTGGGACCAGGCACCGCAAGCCCTGGCAGACCTGTGCCAGGAACTGTCGGTGGAGTCGGTGCACGTCAATGACGAATACGGCATCCACGAAGAGCGTCGCGACGCAGCGGTGGCCACGGCCCTCGAAGCCCAGGGCGTGACCTTCCACAATTACCTGGACCAATTGCTGTTCCAGCCCGGCAGCGTACTGACCAAGACCGGCACGTACTTCCAGGTGTTCAGCCAGTTTCGCAAGGTCTGCTACAGCCGCTTGCACGGCGCGCTTCCCCGCCTGATCGCCGCCCCCAAGGCGCAGGCGCCGCTCAAACTCAAAAGTGACCCGATCCCCGATCAGGTCGACGGTTTTGTTACCCCGAGCGAAGCCTTGCGCGCGCTGTGGCCTGCCGGTGAAACCGAAGCCCGGCGCCGTCTCGACCAGTTTGCCGACGCACAAATCAGCTACTACAAGGACGAACGCGACTTCCCGGCCAAGCCCGGCACCAGCCAGCTCTCGGCTTACCTGGCCGCCGGTGTGGTTTCGCCGCGCCAGTGCCTGCACGCCGCGCTGCAAAGCAACCAGGGCGAATTCGAAAGCGGCGACATTGGCGCCATCACCTGGATCAACGAGCTGCTGTGGCGCGAGTTCTACAAACATATCCTGGTGGGCTACCCACGGGTCTCCCGCCACCGCGCCTTCCGCCCCGAGACCGAAGCCGTGGCCTGGCGCAACAGCCCCGAAGACTTGAAGGCCTGGCAGGAAGCCCGCACCGGCCTGCCGATCATCGATGCGGCCATGCGCCAATTGCTGGAAACCGGCTGGATGCACAACCGCCTGCGCATGGTGGTGGCGATGTTCCTGACCAAAAACCTGCTGATCGACTGGCGTGAAGGCGAGCGTTTTTTCATGCGCCACCTGATCGACGGTGACCTGGCGGCCAACAACGGCGGCTGGCAGTGGAGCTCGTCCACCGGCACCGATTCGGCGCCGTACTTCCGGATTTTCAGCCCCTTGAGCCAGTCGGAAAAATTCGACGGCGAAGGCGTGTTTATCAAGCACTGGCTGCCGCAGCTGGCGGCGCTGAACAAAAAAGAAGTGCACAACCCCGACGCCGTGGGCGGCCTGTTTGGCGTGGCGGACTATCCTCGTCCTATCGTCGATTTGAAAAAATCCCGCGACCGCGCCCTCGCCGCCTTCCGTAGCCTGCCGCCACGCCAGGCGGCTGGAGGCAGCTATGAGTGATTTCCTGCGCCGCTTCGCCCAGGCCTTTGCCAGTGTGGACAAGCACAACCTGCACCTGCTCGACAGCCTGTACAGCAAGGACATCAGCTTCACCGACCCGCTGCACGAGGTGCATGGGCTGACGGCGCTGCACCGTTACTTCGCCGAGCTGTACGACAACGTCACCCAGCTGCGCTTTGACTTCCATGGCTTCGATCAAGTGGCTGAAGGCGAAGGCTACCTGCGCTGGAAAATGAGCTTCTGCCACCCGCGCCTGGCCAAGGGCGAAGTGATTCGCGTCGAAGGCTGCTCGCACCTGCTGTGGCGCGACAAGGTGTACCAGCATCGAGATTATTTCGACGCAGGTGCACTGCTGTATGAGCACGTGCCGGTCCTCGGCGGCGTGGTCCGTTGGCTGAAAAGGAGAATGGGATGAACCTTGTGCCGCCCCGTCGTTATTGGTTGACCGGTGCCAGCAGTGGCATCGGTGCCGAACTGGCCAAAGCGCTGCTCGACAGCGGCGCCCATGTGGCCGTCAGCTCCCGCTCCAAGGCGCCGCTGGAGCAACTCGCCCAGCAATATCCGGGGCAAGTGCTGGTGGTGGCAGGCGACCTGACCAACAGCCAGACCGTGCGCGAAATCGGTGAGCACATCGCCGTGGTCTGGGGCTCGCTGGACACGGTGATCCTCAACGCCGGCACCTGCGAATACGTGGATGCCAAACAGTTCGACGCCTCGATCATCGAACACGTGGTGCGCACCAACCTGTTGGCCAGCAGTTACTGCATCGAGGCCGCCCTGCCGCTGTTGCGCGCCGGTCATAGCCCGCACCTGGTCGGCGTGGCCAGTGCCGTGACGTACCTGCCGATGCCCCGGGCGGAAGCCTACGGCGCCTCCAAGGCCGGCCTGCGCTACCTGTTTGAATCCCTACGTATCGACCTGTCGCCCGAAGGCATCGATGTGACCGTGGTCAGCCCGGGGTTTGTCGACACGCCGCTGACCGCCCGCAACGATTTCCCGATGCCCCTGAGCTGGCCCGCAGACAAGGCCGCGCGGCATATCTTCGCCAAGCTGCAAAACCGTCCACTGGAAATCGCCTTCCCGGCGCTGTTCATTGCTGCACTGTGGCCGCTGTCGAAACTGCCGAACCGCGCCAAGCTGATCATCGGCAAACGCATGCTGCGCAGCCCGCCACCGAGGAAGGACGACCTGTGAAGATCGCCATCATCGGCAGCGGCATCGCCGGGCTGACCAGTGCTTATCTGCTCAGTCGCCGCCATGACATCACGTTGTTCGAAGCGAGCGACTGCATTGGCGGGCACACCCATACAGCCAATGTCACGGTGGAGGGCAAAAGCTATGCGGTGGACACCGGCTTTATCGTGTTCAACAACTGGACCTACCCCAACTTCATCAAGCTGCTGGGGCAGATCGGCGTGACGTTCAAACCCACCGAGATGAGCTTTTCGGTGTGCGACCCGAGCGCCGGGTTCGAATACAACGGCAACAACCTCAACAGCCTGTTCGCCCAGCGCCGCAACATTCTATCGCCGGGTTTCTGGGGCATGTTGCGCGACATCCTGCGCTTCAACCGCCAGGCGCCGCTGGACCTGCAAGAGCAACGCATCAGCGCCGAGATGACCCTGGGTGAATACCTGCAAGCCGGCGGCTACGGCCAGCGGTTTATCCAGCACTACATCGTGCCGATGGGGGCGGCGATCTGGTCGATGTCCCTGGCGGACATGCTCGGGTTTCCCCTGCAATTCTTCGTACGGTTCTTCAAGAACCATGGTTTGTTGTCGGTGAGTAACCGGCCGCAATGGTGCGTGATCGAAGGCGGCTCCAGCCGCTATATCGAGCCGCTGACCCAGTCCTTCCGCGAAAAAATTCGCCTCAATTGCCCGGTTACCCGGGTTGAACGCTCAGCGATCGGCGTGGTTATCCACAGCGCCGCCGGCAGCGAGGTTTTCGACAAGGTGGTGTTCGCCTGCCACAGCGACCAGGCCCTGGCGCTGCTGGGCGACGCGAGCCCGGCCGAGCAACAGATCCTCGGCGCCCTGCCCTACGCCGACAACGACGTGGTCCTGCACACCGACACCCGTTTGCTGCCCGACCGCAGACTGGCCTGGGCCAGCTGGAACTATCGCCTCGACGGCAGCGCGCAAAAACAGGCTGCCGTGACCTACGACATGAACATCCTGCAGGGCATCGACAGCGCCACGACTTTTTGCGTGAGCCTCAACCAGACAGCGATGATCAACCCGCTCAAAGTCCTTGCCCGCTACACCTACGCCCACCCGCAATACAGCCTGGCCGCCGTGGCCGCACAAGCGCGCTGGGAAGAACTGCACGGCGCGCAGCACACCTACTATTGCGGTGCCTACTGGGCCAACGGTTTCCACGAAGACGGCGTGGTCAGCGCGTTGCGTGTAGCCAAGGCGTTTGGGGAAATCCTGTGAACAGCGCCCTCTACAGCGGCTGGATCGCCCATCGGCGGTTTACGCCCAAGGGCCATGCCTTTCGCTACCGGATCGGCCTGCTGTACCTGGACCTCAGCGAACAGCACGAAGTGTTCGGTTTGTCGCCACTGGCGGGCGAGCGCTGGGCGCCGTTCGCGTTTCGCCAGCAGGATTACCTGCGTGAATTGACCCGTCACGGCATGAGCTTGACCGATGCCGTACGCCAAGAAGTCGGCAAGGCCCTGGGGCGCATACCCCTGGGCGCAATCTGCCTGCTGACCCAGGCTCGCAGTTGGGGCCTGGCTTTTAATCCGGTGAGTTTCTTCTACTGCTTCGAGGCCGATGGAACACTGGCCGCGATCCTCTGTGAAGTGACCAACACCCCGTGGCGCGAGCGCTATCACTACGTACTGCCGGCCCAGGCGTTGCCTGCCGACGAGCACCAGCACTTCGCCGTGGCCAAGGCGTTTCATGTGTCGCCGTTTTTGCCCCGGGACCTGGAATACCGCATGAGCTTCAGCCCGCCCGCCGCGAAACTCGGCGTGCACATGGCCGACTGGCAGGGCGAGCTGAAAGTCTTCGACGCCACGTTGAGCCTGCAACGCGAAGCTTTGAACCGGGCCAGCCTGCACCGTTACCTGTGGCGCTTCCCGTGGATGACCGCCAAGACTTGCCTGGCCATTTACTGGCAGGCCCTGCGCCTTTTACTTAAACGCACGCCGATTTTTTCCCATCACGCCGCCGAAGGCGCTTCTCGCACCGCAGTCGGGTACACCAAGGATCGCCGCCATGAAATCCCCTAGCTTATCGGTCAAATCCAACCGCTTGAACGTCAACGGCATGACCGCCGCACTGCTGCGTAAAGCGGTGCTGCGCCAGCTCGGCCAACTGCGCCACGGCCAGTTGGTGGTGATTGAGGACGGCGAACGGCAAGTCTTCGGCGCACGGGAAGCGCACCTGCTGGGGGAAATCCAGATCCTCGACTCGGCGGTGTGGGGGCTGGTGGCGGCCAACGGTTCCATCGGCGCGGGCGAGGCGTTTATTCATGGTTACTGGAGCAGCCCGGACCTCACCGCCGTGGTGCGGGTGATGGTCAGTAACCTCGACGTGCTCGATGCGCTGGAAGGTGGTCTGGCCAAACTCGCGCGGCCCTTCACCCAAAGCCTGCACTGGCTCAACCGCAATACGCGCAAGGGCTCGCAGAAAAACATCGCCGCCCATTACGACCTGGGCAACGACCTGTTCGAGGAATTCCTCGACCCGACCATGATGTATTCGGCCGCACAATTCCTCACCGCCGACGACACCCTGGAACAGGCCCAGTTGAACAAACTGGAACGCATCTGCCAGAAACTCGCGCTGAAACCGTCCGATCACCTGCTGGAAATCGGCACCGGCTGGGGCAGCATGGCGATTTATGCGGCGCAGCAATATGGCTGCAAGGTCACCACCACGACCTTGTCCAAGGAGCAGTTTGCCTACACTGAAAAACGCATCGAGGCCCTGGGTTTGCAGAACCAGGTGACGCTGCTGCTGGAGGACTACCGCGACCTGACCGGGCAGTACGACAAGCTGGTGTCCATCGAGATGATCGAAGCGGTGGGCCATCGCTTCCTGCCGACCTATTTCAAGCAGTGCGCGCAGTTGCTCAAGGGCAACGGCCTGATGTTGCTGCAAGCCATCACCATTCGTGAACAACGCTACGAACAGGCCAAGAGCAGCGTGGACTTTATCCAGCGCTACATCTTCCCCGGCGGCGCCCTGCCCTGCGTGCAGAAGATGCTCGAGATCGTCAGCCGCGACACCGACATGAACCTGCTGCACATGGAGGATTTCGGCCTGCACTACGCGCGAACCCTGCGCCTGTGGCATGAGAACTTTCGCCGCGCCCACAGCCGCCTGACGGAAATGGGCTACGACGAATACTTCCTGCGGCTGTGGGAGTTTTACCTGTGCTACTGCGAAGGCGGTTTTATGGAGCGCACCATCGGCACCGCACAGATGCTGCTGGCCAAGCCGGCGGCGCTGACCCAGCCGCTGCTCGGGCGTTTTGATGCTTAAACCGCTGGCGAATGCCGTACTGTTCCAGTGCGGCTGGTTTGCCTGTGTGCTGGGCGGCGACAGCCTGTGGCTATTGGTGGGAGTGGCCGTGCTGGCGGTCCACCTGCTGTGGATAAGTTCGTGGTCCGAGGAAGGCCAGGTGGTCCTGGCCGTCACCCTGCTGGGCACGGTGATCGACACCGCGCTGCGCGCGTTTGGCGTGTTTCACTTCAGCCTGCCCGGGCCGTTGGCGCCGGTGTGGCTGATCCTGTTGTGGGCATTGCTGGCGACCACGCTGCGCCATTGCCTGGCCTGGAGCGCACAGCCCTGGTGGCGTGCAAGCCTGCTGGGCGCGGTGGGCGGGCCATTGTCTTATTACGCCGGCAGCCAGTTGGCCGGGGTCAGTTTCGGCTATGGCACCGTGGCGACCCTCCTCGGGCTGGCGTTGCTTTGGGGCATGATCTTTCCATGGCTGCACTGGGTCGCCAGGCAGTTGGCACACTGACGTCCGTCAGGCCTTTCACACACGCATAAGCCGCTTGCCTTACACTGCGCGCCTATGACCAACATCCCCCACACCCAAATCGCCGAACCTGCCGTCACCTGCTCCACCTGCGCCGCATGCTGCTGCCAGTTGGAAGTCATGCTGATCACCGACACCGGCGTGCCTGATCGCTTTATCGATACCGACGATTGGGGCGGCGAAGTCATGCTGCGCCTGGATGACGGCTGGTGCGCGGCGCTGGATCGCGACACGATGATGTGCACGATTTATGAGAAGCGGCCGCTGATCTGCCGGGAATTCGAGATGGGCGCGCCGGAGTGCATTGATGAGCGCCAGGGGATTGCGACGGTGTATCGCTGATTTTGAAACCGATACAGATCAACTGTGGGAGCTGGCTCGCCTGCGATAGCGTCAACTCGGTGTAACTGATGCACCGAGGTGCCTGCATCGCTGGCTAGCCAGCTCCTACAGGGGTTTTGCGGTGTTCTTGAGAATTACAACGGCATCGTGTAGTGCAGCGAATAGCTCTCGACACCATCGTTATTGCTGCTGATCCCGGCATTGGAGTAATGGGTGGCCCGAATGCCCACTTCGCTCCCACCGACAAAGCGCAAGCCAAAGCCCAGTCGGTCTTCAAACTGGAAAGCCTGGCCGATGTTGTTGTCTTCAACCCGCGTGCGGGAGAACACCGCCACGCCAACCCCAGCCTCGATGTACGGCTTCACCTTCTCCCCGGCAAACTCATACACAAACACCGGCGAGAACGACAAGCTGCTGACACTGGCGCGCTTGTCACCGTCCCAGTAGGTGTAGGCGCCGCTCCAGTAACCGGTCACGCGGCCCGTATCGGTCTGCCACCAGCTTTTATCCCAATCCGAGGTCAGCCCCAACCGATAGGTCATGGTCGAATCGCTGGTACTCCCCACTCCAAATTCCAGGCCCGCGGCCTGCGCAGAAAAAGAGTGCCCCAACATTGCGGCCGCAATCGCAGCCAAACAGAACAAGCGCTTCATATAGAAACATCCTTTCCGAACGAAGTTGTATGATTTTGTACAGGCTAACTCGCTATAGAAGCTGTCGCACACGCGGAAGTTCAGCGAAAAACGAGCTATTTCACGTTTTTTTCACATGCCAAAATTACGCACAACGCCGGGGGATTTCCATAGGGTCGGTAGGATATTTCTGAAGTGCTCTGGATCGCCGCTGGTCCAGAACTGCGCAGGCTCGGGATTGCCGGAGGCCAGCAGCTCGCGCTCGCCCAAAAGGCGCTGCAATTGACGCGCTACCGCAGCGCCGGTGTCGATCAGAATGATCGTCGGCGGGAGCATCTCGGCGAGCAATGGCTTGAGGAAGGGATAGTGGGTGCAGCCAAGGATGATGGTGTCGCAACCGGCCGCAATCAGCGGTTCGACATAGCCCTGCAACAGCAGGCGCAACGCCGGGCTGTTCAAGTCGCCGGTTTCGATCAGCTCCACCAGGCCTGGGCACGGCTGGGTGATCACACGCACATCGGTGGCGAAACGGTCGAGCAAGGCGGCGAACTTGGCGCTTTGCAGGGTGCCGGTGGTCGCCAGCACGCCGACCACGCCACTGCGGGTCGCGGCGGCGGCGGGTTTAACCGCAGGCTCCATGCCCACCAATGGCCAGTCGGGATAGTCCTGGCGCAAATCGGCGACGGCGGCGACGGTCGCCGTGTTGCAGGCAATCACAAAGGCCTTGGCGCCCTTCTCACGAAAAAACTCCGCCACCCGTCGCGAACGATCAAGGATAAATGCCGGGGTTTTCTCGCCGTAGGGGATATTCCCGCCATCCGCCACGTACAGCAGCGACTCATGGGGCAGCAGCCGCTGGATTTCGTCCAGCACCGACAGGCCGCCGACACCGGAGTCGAACACACCAATGGGCGCGTCCTTAACCATGTTGGCTACCGCAGACGCTGCAACCGGGATCGCGCTTGACCCGCAACTCGCGAAAACGCGTGGTCAGGGCGTCGATCAACAACAGCCGCCCCACCAGTGGCTCGCCGAAACCGGCCAGCAATTTCAAGGCTTCCAGGGCTTGCAGGCTTCCCACCAACCCCACCAGCGGGCCGATGACGCCGGCTTCGCTGCAGGTCAGTTCGGCCTCGCTGCCGTGCCCGTATAAACAGTGGTAGCACGGGCTTTCGGCGCGGCGCGGGTCGAACACCGACAACTGGCCTTCCAGGCGAATCGCGGCGCCGCTGACCAGCGGTTTGCCGGCGGCGACACACGCAGCATTGACCGCTTCGCGGGTGGAGAAGTTATCGCTGCAATCCAGTACGACGTCGACCGCCGTCACGGCGGCCGCGAGAGAATCCTCATCCAGCGCGCTGCGATGGGCAACCAACTGTATTTCAGGATTGATCGCGCTCAGGCGGCGAATCGCCGAGTCGACCTTGCTCAGGCCGACACTGTCGGTGTCATGGATGATCTGGCGTTGCAGGTTGGTCAGGTCGACGCTGTCGAAGTCCGCCAAATGCAGCTCACCCACGCCCGCCGCTGCCAGGTACAGCGCCACCGGGGAACCGAGGCCACCGAGCCCGACGATCAGCGCGCGGCTGTTTTTCAGGCGCAACTGGCCTTCAATGTCGACATGCTGCAACAGAATCTGCCGGCTATAGCGCAACAGCTCCTGATCATTCATCACGGCCGGCGTCCCAGAGTGATGCGTCCGTGGCCACCCAGGTCGATGCGGCTATGGACGTCTTCGAAACCTTCGCCCAGCAGCAGGTCGCGCACGGCGGGCGCCTGGTCGTAACCGTGTTCCAGCAGCAACCAGCCCGCGGCGTCGAGGTGCGCAGGCGCCTGGGCGATGATCAACCGCAGGTCGTCCAGGCCATCGTGCCCGGCCACCAGCGCACTGGCGGGTTCAAAGCGCACATCACCGGCCACCAGATGGGGGTCGGTGTCGGCTATATAAGGCGGGTTGCTGATGATCAGGTTGTAGGTGCGGCCTTCGAGGGCGCTGAACCAGTGGCTGTTCAGCACGGTGGCGTTGTTCAGGTGCAGGCGCTGACGGTTGCGCTCGGCCAGCGCGACGGCTTCCAGCACGCGGTCGACGGCGGTGACTTGCCAAGCCGGGCGTTCGCTGGCCAGGGCCAGGGCAATCGCGCCGCTGCCGGTACCCAGGTCGAGGACCTTGGCCGGGGTGGCCGGCAGCAATTCCAGGGCGGCTTCCACCAGCATCTCGGTTTCCGGACGCGGGATCAGCGTGTGCGGAGCCACTTCCAGGTCGAGCTTCCAGAAGCCTTGCTGGCCGAGGATGTAGGCCACGGGCTCGCCGGTGCGGCGGCGTTGCAGGTAGTCGGCAAAGGTCAGTGCGTCTTCGCTGCTGACGATTTTTTCCGGCCAGGTGTGCAGGTAGCTGCGGGACTTGCCCAGGGCCGCGGCCAGCAACAATTCCACATCCAGGCGCGCAGTGGGCGAGTCCGGCAGGTCGGCGGCGCGTAACAGGCTGGCAATAATGGTCATTTATTCACCTATCGCCGCCAACTGGTCGGCCTGGTACTCGGCCAACAACGGCTCGATCACCGCATCAACGCCACCGGCAAGGATTTCATCCAGGGAGTACAGCGTCAGGTTGACGCGGTGGTCGGTGACCCGGCCCTGGGCAAAGTTGTAGGTACGGATACGCTCGGAACGGTCGCCCGAGCCCACCAGCAATTTACGCTCGCTGGCAATTGCGTTGGCGGCGGCGCTGGTCTGTTGGTCGTTGAGCTTGGCCGACAGCCAGGACATGGCCCGCGCACGGTTCTTGTGCTGGGAACGTTCTTCCTGGCACTCCACCACGATGCCCGAAGGCAAGTGGGTGATGCGAATCGCCGAGTCGGTCTTGTTGACGTGCTGGCCACCGGCGCCCGATGAACGGTAGGTGTCGACCCGCAGGTCTGCCGGGTTGATCTCGATGGCTTCCTGTTCGTCCGGCTCGGGCAACACGGCCACGGTGCACGCGGAGGTGTGGATACGGCCCTGGGATTCGGTGGCCGGCACCCGCTGCACGCGGTGTACGCCAGACTCGAACTTCAGCTTGCCGTAGACATTCTCGCCTTCGACCCGGGCGATGACTTCTTTATAGCCGCCGTGTTCGCCTTCGTTCTCGGACAGGATCTCGACCCGCCAGCCACGACGTTCGGCATAGCGCGAGTACATGCGGAACAGGTCGCCGGAGAAAATCGCCGCCTCGTCACCGCCAGTGCCGGCGCGGATTTCAAGGAACACGTTGCGCCCGTCGTTGGGGTCCTTGGGCAGCAGCATGCGTTGCAGGTCGCCTTCCAGTTCGATCAGCTTGTCCTTGGCTTCACGCACTTCTTCAACGGCCATTTCGCGCATGTCCGGGTCACTGTCCTTGAGCAGCGCCTGGGCGCCTTCGAGGTCAGCCTGAACCTTGAGCAACTGTGTATAGGTGGCCACAATCGGTTCAACTTCCGCGTACTCCTTGGAATAGGTGCGGAACTTGGTCTGATCGGAGATGACCTCGCCGTCGCCGAGCAAGGCGGTCAGTTCTTCGAAACGGTCCTGAAGGACGTCCAGTTTATTGAGCAGTGACGCTTTCATTGCGGTTTTTTATCCGAAGAGCTTTCTGTCGCGCCCTCACCGAGGGCAAAGAGTTCCTGGGCCATGGCCAGCGCATCGAGGCGGCCTTCGGCGGTAAGCTTTTTCAACTGAACACTGGGGGCATGCAGCAATTTGTTGGTCAGGCCGCGCGCCAGTTGCATCAGCACGTCTTCGGCGCTGCTGCCGTTGGCGAGCATACGCTGGGCCTTGATCAATTCCTCGTCCCGCAAGCGTTCGCCCTGCTGACGATAGGCCTTGAGCACGTCCACCGCCGCCAGTTCACGCAGGCGCACCATGAAATCGTCGGCACCGGTGCTGACCATTTCCTCGGCGGCCTGGGCTGCACCCTGGCGACTCTTGAGGTTTTCGGCGACCACTTCGTGCAGGTCGTCGACGCTGTAGAGGTAAACGTCGTCCAACTCGCCGACTTCAGGCTCGATATCCCGGGGAACGGCGATGTCCACCATGAAGATCGGCTTGTGCTTGCGCAGTTTAAGGGCGCTTTCCACCGCGCCTTTACCCAGGATCGGCAACTGGCTGGCGGTGGAACTGATGACGATGTCGCTGCGCACCAGTTCTGCCGGGATGTCGGAGAGCAACACCGCGTGGGCCCCGAACTGCTCGGCAAGGATGCTCGCACGCTCCAGGGTACGGTTGGCGACGACGATGCGCTTCACCCCCAGCTCGTGCAGATGGCGGGCGACCAGGGTGATGGTCTCGCCGGCGCCGATCAGCAGGGCCTGGCTGCGTTGCAAGTCACTGAAAATCTGTTTGGCCAGACTGACGGCGGCAAACGCCACGGACACCGGGTTTTCACCGATGGCGGTGTCGGTGCGCACCTGTTTGGCCGAATTGAAGGTGGCCTGGAACAGGCGCCCCAGCAACGGGCCGATGGTGCCGGCCTCGCGAGCCACGGCGTAGGCCGACTTCATCTGGCCGAGGATCTGCGGTTCGCCCAACACCAGCGAGTCGAGCCCGGAAGCGACGCGCATCATGTGACGAACTGCCGCATCCTCTTCGTGCACATATGAGCTTTGGCGCAGCTCATCGAGGCTCAAATGGTGGTAATCGGCCAGCCAGCGCAGCACCACATCCGCTGAAAGATGTTCCTGCTCTATATAGAGCTCGCTGCGATTGCAGGTCGAAAGGATCGCAGCTTCGCGACTGTCGGTAAGCCGGCAGAGCTGCTGCAAGGCCTCAACCAACTGCTCTGGAGTAAAAGCCACGCGCTCGCGGACGTCTACAGAAGCAGTCTTGTGGTTAATACCGAGTGCAAGGAAGGCCATTCAATATCGCTGATGATGTCGGGAAGCCGACAATTGTCCTACTTCGAATGATTCAGAACAACCAC
The DNA here is from genome assembly GCF_012935715.1 of Pseudomonas sp. ADAK13. Taxonomy (NCBI): domain Bacteria; kingdom Pseudomonadati; phylum Pseudomonadota; class Gammaproteobacteria; order Pseudomonadales; family Pseudomonadaceae; genus Pseudomonas; species Pseudomonas sp. ADAK13. The sequence continues at coordinate 3,194,161 of NZ_CP052860.1, read as the reverse complement.
CGTAGGCTATTGTCCTAGTAGCTTACGCCTATAAAGGCCATCTGTAGGAGCGAGCTTGCTCGCGATGGTCGTTAACGATAACGCTGGCTTACGGGATAAAACGCGTTGTCCTCTGGTTCTTCGCGAGCAAGCTCGCTCCTACACGGTTATGTTTGGCCGAAGGCTTGTGTCATGATGATCCGACCGCAGGTTAGTCGTCCTCTTCCTATATGAATAGATCTTCCGCGTTGCTCCTTGCTTTTGTCTTCCTCAGCGGCTGCCAGGCCTTGGCACCCGTGTCGCCGGACGGTACGCCGCCGGTAGAAGACAGCACCCCCGCCCCTGAAAAGCCCAAGGTTTATTCCTCGTTCAGTGAAGAGACGGTCTTCAGTCTGCTGAGCGCGGAGCTGGCCGGCCAGCGCAATCGTTTCGACATTGCCCTGGACAACTACGTGACCCAGGCCATCAATACTCAGGATCCGGGGATTTCGGAGCGGGCGTTTCGCATCGCCGAGTACCTGGGCGCCGATCAGGCGGCCCTGGACACCTCGCTGATCTGGGCGAAAAACGCCCCGGACGATCTCGAAGCGCAACGGGCAGCGGCCATTCAACTGGCTCGCGCCGGGCGCTATGACGACTCCATGGTGTATATGGAGAAAGTCCTGCAGGGCAAGGGCGACACGCATTTCGACTTCCTCGCGCTGTCGGCCGCGGACACCGATCAGGACACCCGCAACGGCCTGATGAAGAGTTTCGACCGCCTGCTGCAAAAACACCCGAACAACAGCCAGCTGATTTTCGGCAAGGCGCTGTTGCTGCAACAGGATGATGAGCCCGAGGCAGCCTTGAAGCTGCTGGAGCAACACCCGCCGGAAGACGGCGAGATAGCGCCGATCCTGCTGCGTGCGCGCCTGCTGCAAAACCTCAACCGCGGCAAGGAAGCGGTTCCGCTGCTGGAAAAAAGCATCAAGAAGTACCCGGGCGACAAGCGTCTGCTGCTGACCTATGCGCGCACGCTGGTCGAACAGGACCGCATGGAAGACGCCAAGGTGCAGTTCGCCAACCTCGTCCAGCAATACCCGGACGACGACGAATTGCGTTACTCCCTGGCGCTGGTGTGCCTGGAAGCCAAGGCGTGGGATGAAGCCAAGGGTTACCTGGAAGACCTGATCGCCCGCGAAAGCCACGTTGATTCGGCGCACCTGAACCTGGGCCGTATCGCTGAAGAGCGCAACGATCCGCAAGCCGCGCTGCTGGAGTACGCCCAGGTTGGTCCCGGCAACGACTACCTGCCGGCGCAGCTGCGCCAGGCCGATATCCTGATGAACAACGGCCGCACCGACGAGGCCGAAAAACGCCTGGCCGCCGCACGGGATGCCGAACCGGACTACGCGATCCAGCTGTACCTGATCCAGGCCGAGACCTTGTCGGCCAACAAGCAGGGTGATCGCGCCTGGAAAATCCTGCAGCAAGCCTTGCTGCAATACCCGGACGACTTGAACCTGCTGTACACCCGCGCCATGCAGGCTGAAAAACGCAATGACCTGGCGCAGATGGAAAAAGACCTGCGCCTGATCATCAAGCGCGACCCGGACAACGCCATGGCACTGAACGCCCTGGGTTACACCTTGTCCGACCGTACAACGCGTTACGCCGAAGCCAAGGAGCTGATTGAAAAGGCTCACCAGCTCAACCCGGAAGACCCGGCCGTACTCGACAGCCTCGGCTGGGTGAACTACCGCCTGGGCAACCTGGATGAAGCCGAACGCTTGCTGCGCCAGGCGCTGGAACGCTTTCCCGATCAGGAAGTGGCCGCGCACCTGGGCGAAGTGCTCTGGGCCAATGGCAAGCAACGCGAAGCACGACAAATCTGGGAGAAGTTCCTCAAGGAACAACCCGAAAGCCCAATCCTGCGCAGCACCATCAAGCGCCTGACCGGATCCGAGACCCTTTAATTTTATGTTTTTGCGCCACGTCATCGTTTTCAGCTTTATCGCCCTGCTCGCCGGCTGTTCGGGCCTTGGCACCCGTGAATCTGTCGAAGGCCCGGGCAACCCGGCGCAATGGCAGCAACACAAGGATCAACTGAGCAGCCTCGATGGCTGGCAGATTGAAGGCAAGGTCGGCATTCGCGCCCCGAAGGATTCGGGCAGCGGCACCTTGTTCTGGCTGCAACGCCAGGACTATTACGATATTCGCCTGTCTGGCCCGCTGGGCCGCGGTGCGGCACGCCTGACCGGCCGACCGGGGCAAGTCAGCCTGGAAGTGGCCAATCAGGGCCGCTATGAAGCCCCGACGCCGGAAGCCCTGCTGGAAGAACAGATGGGTTGGAAACTGCCCGTCTCGCACCTGGTGTGGTGGGTACGTGGCCTGCCCGCACCGGACAGCAAGAGCCGCCTGAGCCTCAACGGCGACAGCCGCCTGGCCTCGCTGGAACAGGATGGCTGGCAGGTCGAGTACCTGAGTTATGTGCAACAGAACGGTTACTGGCTGCCCGAGCGCATCAAGCTGCATGGCACCGACCTTGACGTCACGCTGGTGATCAAGGACTGGCAACCTCGCAAACTGGGGCAGTGACATGACCGTGCAACGCTTGACCCTGCCCTCCCCGGCCAAACTCAATCTGATGCTGCACATTCTCGGTCGCCGTGAGGACGGCTATCACGAGTTGCAGACGATTTTTCAGTTTCTCGACTACGGCGATGAGCTGACCTTCGCCGTTCGCGATGACGGCGTGATCCGACTGCACACCGAATTCGAAGGCGTGCCTCACGACAGCAACCTGATTGTGAAGGCCGCGAAAAAACTTCAGGAACAATCCGGTTGCCCGCTGGGCATCGACATCTGGATCGAAAAAATCCTGCCCATGGGCGGCGGCATCGGCGGCGGCAGCTCGAATGCCGCGACGACGTTGCTCGGCCTGAATCACTTGTGGCAGCTGGGCTGGGACCACGATCGCCTGGCCGCGCTGGGCCTGACGCTCGGCGCCGACGTCCCGGTTTTCGTGCGTGGGCACGCCGCTTTTGCCGAGGGCGTGGGGGAGAAACTCACCCCTGTAGACCCCGAAGAGCCGTGGTATGTCGTGCTTGTTCCGCAAGTATCTGTAAGTACAGCAGAAATTTTTTCAGATCCACTGTTGACACGTAACTCTCCTCCCATTAAAGTGCGCCCCGTTCCCAAGGGAAACAGTCGAAATGACTGCTTACCGGTTGTAGCAAGGCGTTATCCAGATGTACGTAACGCTTTGAATTTGTTAGGTAATTTTACCGAAGCAAAATTAACCGGAACTGGAAGTTGTGTGTTTGGGGGCTTCCCAAGCAAAGCTGAAGCTGATAAAGTCTCGGCCCTTCTTACAGAGACCCTTACAGGGTTTGTAGCAAAGGGAAGCAACGTTTCGATGTTGCATCGCAAGCTGCAAAGTCTGCTCTAAAGGAACCGAGTACTGGGTACTCGTTGCAACAGATACAGGGGCGTCGCCAAGCGGTAAGGCAGCAGGTTTTGATCCTGCCATGCGTTGGTTCGAATCCAGCCGCCCCTGCCATTTTCTATACTCATCCAGGTTACCCTCAGCCTCTAGGTACTGCGCGTGTCCAAGATGATGGTCTTTACGGGGAATGCTAACCCCGATCTGGCTCGGCGTGTTGTACGTCAGCTGCATATCCCTCTCGGTGACATCTCTGTCGGTAAGTTCTCCGACGGCGAAATTACAGCCGAGATCAATGAAAACGTCCGCGGTAAAGACGTCTTCATTATTCAGCCGACTTGCGCTCCGACCAACGATAACCTGATGGAACTCGTCGTGATGGCTGATGCCTTCCGCCGCTCCTCAGCGACTCGAATCACAGCTGTAATCCCTTACTTTGGTTATGCCCGTCAGGATCGCCGTCCGCGTTCCGCACGTGTGGCTATCAGCGCGAAAGTCGTTGCTGACATGCTGACCGTGGTAGGCATCGACCGTGTTCTCACGGTTGACCTGCACGCTGACCAAATCCAGGGGTTCTTCGATATTCCGGTAGATAACATCTACGGCTCCCCCGTCCTGGTGGATGACATCGAAGACCAGCGCTTTGAAAACCTGATGATCGTGTCCCCGGACATTGGTGGCGTCGTGCGTGCACGGGCTGTTGCCAAATCCCTGGGCGTAGATCTCGGGATCATCGACAAACGCCGTGAGAAAGCCAATCACTCTGAAGTGATGCATATCATCGGTGATGTCGAAGGGCGTACCTGTATTCTGGTTGATGACATGGTCGACACCGCCGGCACCCTGTGCCACGCGGCGAAAGCCCTGAAAGAGCACGGTGCAGCAAAAGTCTTCGCCTACTGCACACACCCTGTGCTGTCGGGCCGAGCGATCGAGAACATCGAGAACTCAATGCTGGACGAACTGGTGGTGACCAACACCATCCCGTTGTCCGCTGCAGCTCAAGCCTGTTCGCGTATCCGTCAACTGGATATCGCACCGGTAGTTGCCGAAGCGGTTCGCCGCATCAGCAACGAAGAATCGATCAGCGCGATGTTCCGTTAAGGGTCAGACCTTAGCGACATCAACCTGACGAAAAGCGCCCCGCCCCAGCATTCTGTTGGGGCGGGGCTTTTTTGCCCATATCGCCTTTAGCGCTGGTCGCAAACGCTAGGGCGAATGTGGTTATTTTGGAGATACAACATGAACGATTTTACTTTGAATGCTGAACTGCGTTCCGACCTGGGGAAAGGTGCGAGCCGCCGCCTGCGTCGTCTCGCAAGCCTGGTTCCAGCTGTAGTTTACGGTGGCGAAAAAGCCCCTGAATCCATCAGCATGCTGGCTAAAGAAATCGCCAAACTGCTCGAAAACGATGCGGCCTACAGCCACATCATCGAGCTGAACGTTGGTGGCACCAAGCAGAACGTCATCATCAAGGCACTGCAACGTCACCCAGCTAAAGGCCACGTGCTGCACGCTGACTTCGTTCGCGTAGTTGCCGGTCAGAAACTGACCGCTGTCGTGCCTGTGCACTTCGTTGGCGAAGCTGCTCCGATCAAGAAAGGCGGCGAAATTTCGCACGTTGTAGCCGAGATCGAAGTGACCTGCCTGCCGAAAGACCTGCCTGAGTTCATCGAAGTCGACCTGTCGGCTGCTGAAATCGGCGACATCATCCACCTGTCCGACCTCAAAGCCCCTAAAGGCGTTGAGTTTGTTGCACTGGCTCACGGTGATGACAAAGCTGTTGCAAACGTACACGCTCCACGCGTTGCACCAGAAGCTGAAGAAGGCGCTGCAGAGTAATTCACTCTGTAATGCCGGAGCTTGAGGAAACATCGCGGACCGGAACGTAGCGAGAAAGCGGGCGAGAATGCGAAGTTGGCCTCTAACGGTTAATCAGCGTTTGTCGTCCACTTTCGCCGCACCAACGGCGATGTTATCCACAACTCCAAAGGAAGGGCCCCTGTCGTGACTGCCATTAAACTGATCGTTGGCCTGGGAAATCCAGGCGCCGAATACGAACAGACCCGGCATAACGCGGGGGCCCTTTTTGTTGAGCGTATCGCCCACGCCCAAGGCGTCAATCTTGTGGCCGATCGCAAATATTTCGGCCTGACCGGGCGCTTTTCGCACCAGGGTCAGGATGTTCGTCTGTTGATTCCCACCACCTACATGAACCGCAGCGGCCAGGCTGTCGCGGCGCTTGCGGGCTTCTTCCGGATCAAACCCGAAGAAATCCTGGTGGCCCATGACGAACTTGACCTGCCACCCGGCGTTGCCAAGCTCAAGCAAGGCGGCGGCCATGGCGGGCATAATGGCCTGCGCGACATCATCGCGCAGTTGGGCAATCAGAATACGTTCTACCGCTTGCGGCTTGGCATTGGCCACCCGGGCGTTGCCAGTATGGTTTCAAATTTCGTCCTGGGTCGTGCGCCACGCGCCGAACAGGAAAAACTCGATGCCAGCATCGATTTTGCCCTCGGCGTGCTGCCGGATATCTTCGCCGGTGAATGGAACCGTGCGATGAAAAACCTGCACAGCCAGAAGGCCTGACTCTTTACCCGAGGGGAAACACCATGGGATTCAATTGCGGCATCGTCGGCCTACCTAACGTCGGCAAGTCCACCCTGTTCAACGCCCTGACCAAGTCCGGCATTGCGGCGGAGAACTTCCCCTTCTGCACCATCGAACCGAACACCGGTATCGTGCCGATGCCCGATACACGCCTGGACGCCCTGGCGGCCATCGTGAATCCAAAGCGCATCCTGCCGACCACCATGGAGTTCGTCGACATCGCAGGCCTGGTAGCCGGCGCGTCGAAAGGTGAAGGCCTGGGCAACAAGTTCCTCGCCAACATCCGTGAGACCGATGCCATCGCTCACGTGGTCCGCTGCTTCGAAGACGAGAACGTGATTCACGTCTCCAACAGCGTCGACCCGAAACGCGACATCGAGATCATCGACCTGGAACTGATCTTCGCCGACCTCGACAGCTGCGAGAAGCAACTGCAAAAGGTCACGCGTAACGCCAAGGGCGGCGACAAGGACGCAGTGGTCCAGAAAGCCTTGCTGGAGCAGTTGATTGCTCACTTCACCCTGGGCAAGCCGGCACGCAGCCTGATGAAGAACATGAGCACCGACGAAAAGGCGGTGATCAAGGGCTTCCACCTGCTGACCACCAAGCCGGTGATGTACATCGCCAACGTGGCTGAAGACGGTTTCGAGAACAACCCGCTGCTCGACGTGGTCATGGCCATTGCCGAAGAAGAAGGCGCGATGGTTGTTCCGGTGTGCAACAAGATCGAAGCGGAAATCGCCGAGCTGGAAGACGGCGAAGAGAAAGACATGTTCCTTGAGGCCCTGGGCCTGGAAGAGCCTGGCCTGAACCGCGTGATCCGTGCCGGCTACGAAATGCTGCACCTGCAGACCTACTTCACCGCCGGTGTTGAAGAAGTACGCGCCTGGACCGTCAAGGTCGGTGCCACTGCCCCGCAAGCGGCTGGCGTGATCCACACCGACTTCGAAAAAGGCTTTATCCGCGCCGAAGTCATCGCCTACAACGACTTCATCCAGTTCAAGGGTGAAGCCGGTGCCAAGGAAGCCGGTAAATGGCGCCTGGAAGGCAAGGAATACATCGTCAAGGATGGCGACGTGATGCACTTCCGTTTCAACGTCTAAGCGTCATCTGCGGCCCATGCCGCAAAACAAAAAGCCGATGCAGTGCATCGGCTTTTTTGTGGGCGCTCACTTCCCCTCCACCGATAAAAACTTCGGTGTTCAATATTGTTAGGGCCAGTCCCATCTCTAAAATTAGTAGCGACAACTTCAGAATTCGATTCAGTAGATATGAAAAATCACCAGCCCGGTACGCAGTCCAGCACGCCACCTACGTGCGCATGCCGCTGAGGAAGCGCCTCCCGGCGATAGGGCGTCGTTGTAAGCTAGTAGAGCCCTACCCTGCCCTTATTGCTAACGACGGCGTCTGGGCGGAATCGGACTACTTACCTCGATGTTAGATAGCCGGATCTTCTGCTGCTCTAGACCATCACCGCTTTCCTAAACTCCCTGTGACTGTTAGCTCAGCAATTCCCTGACGAATAAACACAAGGTTCTCATCCAGTGTTTCGAGCGCACCGCGCACGTTGTTGGCAATTTCTGCCGACCCACGTTGTTCGACCCACTTGGAAAGCTCCTCTACAGCAGCGCCTAGGGCGAGTTGGTTCTGATTAATGCGATCAAACAAGCTAGCAATCAGTTTGGTATCCGTCATGGCGGCTCTCCGTGTTTTGAGGAAGCGTAGCACCGACGCCTCAATCACTCGGAATCACCCTCATGAAAAGCATGTCTACCGGCGGCTGAAACCTGCTGACGTAGTAGAGCAACAAGCACTTGCCGATGGAAACGCCCAAGACACCGCCGACGCCATGGACATCCCCACTGGCACCGTGCGCTCACGGTTGTCCCGGGCGCGCGAACAACTGAAGCGGGCCACCTACAACCCACTGCAGCCGTAAATCAGGGCACCGACGTAACGCCGATACCCTTTGCAGGAGCAACTGATTTACCCGTTTGATGCAAGCGTTGGGCAGCAAGGATATCTGCCCGACTCGATTGGCTAGAAGTCAGGCCTTTTTGGTACGCGGCAACAGAATCGCCAACACCCCGAACAGCGGCAGGAACGAGCACAGCGTGTACACGTACTCGATGCCGTGGATGTCTGCCAGGTGCCCCAGCAGCGCCGCACCAATCCCGCCAAAACCGAACATCAAGCCGAAGAACACCCCGGCGATCATCCCCACATTGCCCGGCACCAGCTCCTGCGCGTACACCACAATCGCCGAGAACGCCGAGGCCAGGATAAAGCCGATCACCACACTCAGGATGCTCGTCCAGAACAGGTCCACATGGGGCAAGATCAGGGTGAACGGTGCAACGCCGAGAATCGAGAACCAGATCACCGCCTTACGGCCGATCTTGTCGCCAATCGGCCCGCCAAAGAACGTCCCGGCCGCCACCGCGCCCAGGAACAGGAACAGATGCAGCTGGGAACTGGCCACCGACAGGTCGAACTTCTCGATCAAGTAGAAGGTGAAGTAACTGGTGAAACTGGCCATGTAGAAGTACTTGGAAAACACCAGCAGGCCCAGCACCACCAGCGCACTCAGCACCCGCCCCTTAGACAGGCCATGAGTGGCCGCCTGGCCTTGCTTGAGCTTGAACAGGTTCAAGTGATTGGCGTACCAACGGCTGATCGCATACAGCACAAACAACGCAAACACCGCGAACAGGCCGAACCAGGCCACATTGCCCTGGCCGAACGGAATGATGATCGCCGCCGCCAGCAACGGACCAAAGGCCGAGCCGGCGTTACCGCCCACCTGGAAGGTCGACTGCGCCAGACCATAACGACCGCCCGACGCCAGGCGCGCCACGCGGGAGGCTTCCGGGTGGAAGGTCGACGACCCGATACCAATCAACCCCGCCGCCAGCAGGATCAACGGGAAGCTGCCCACCTGGGACATCATCAAGATGCCCACCAGTGTGCAGATCATCCCGCAGGGCAACAGGTACGGCTTGGGATGGCGGTCGGTGTAATAACCCACCCATGGCTGCAACAGGGATGCGGTGAGCTGGAACGTGAGGGTGATCAGGCCGACCTGGGTGAACGTCAGGCCGTAATTGGCCTTGAGCATCGGGTAGATCGAGGGCAGTACCGACTGGATCAAGTCATTGATCAAATGCGCCAGCGCCACCGCGCCGATCACACGCATCACCAACGGGCTGGTTTGCCCGGCAGCAGGCGTCGTAGCCACGGAGGGCTGGGAATTGCTCAGAGCCATGGGAGGTTTTCCGTACAGCAGATGGATGCACAGGTGCAGGTGCGACAATGTGCCACTTTTGGGGGCAGGAAGGCTATCCCGTTAGCAGGCTAACGACTAGATGAATCGATGCAGCGGTCATGGTTTGTAAAGGGCCAGCAAGATGAATCCCTTTAATTTGCGGGACGTTTCCTAGAGAATCTTTCGGCCTTGTGCCTGGGGGAGTCGGTGGCTAGTCTTCGGTCCGTCGCTGGTTTTCAGTGATCGGGTTTAGTCGCCCGGACTTATATCAGGCGCATGCTCTCATGAGGTTTCATGGTGGCTGTGCGCAGGGCACCTTCGGGTGCGCCGGGTTTTCCTGATTAGCCGGTCGACTAACCTGCGTACAGCCGCCACCCTTCGTTTAGTCGCGAACGGTACGGCTCCCAGTTAATCAGGAGCTATGCCATGTTTAAAATTGTCCCCGATCCACCCCGTGACCAAGCCAAAGACCGCGCCGCCTTCAACCGAGCGCTCGACCACTACTTGCCGACCGACCCGCCGCAACCGTCGACGAACTTCTACGCCATCAGCGACGACATCAGCTTCGAAGACTCCCTGCTCTACACCGCCGACCTGCTGCACAGCGCCTCGGCCACCGCGCTCGACTGCGGCGAACAGCTGCAAAGCCCCGAGCGTGCGAAAGTCCTCGCCGTGTGGCACCTGCTGGAAATCGCCAAGGCCATGGTCGACCGCTCGATAGAGTGCCTGCACCCGCGCAAAACCTGACGACTAACACCGAACAAATGTAGGAGCCGGCTTGCCGGCGATAACATCACCTCGGTATCAGGGATACACCGAGGTGCCTGTATCGCCGGCAAGCCAGCTCCTACAGAAGATTTTTGTGAGGCCGGGACCCACGCAAACCCCAACCGCTCGTCACCAAACCCGGTGTTTCCCGTTAAACAGTTGATAGCGTAGATAAATTTTCAAAAAAAGCGCTTGACGCATTCCCGTTCTCCGCGAATAATGCGCGCCACTTGGCTACATAGCTCAGTTGGTTAGAGCATAGCATTCATAATGCTGGGGTCCGGGGTTCAAGTCCCTGTGTAGCCACCAAGTACTAAAAACGGCTTACCGAAAGGTAGGCCGTTTTTTTATGCCTGAAGAAAAGTACACTGCCCCACCACATGGAGGTGACGCATGACATTCCCCGCCACCGGCATCCACACCGACCGGCTTTTACTGCTCCCCGCCCACCCTTCCCACGCACGCGCCGTGCAAGCGTACCTGCTGCAAAACCGCGATTTCCTCCAGCCTTGGGAGCCATCGCGTGATGACGCCTTTTTCGAACTGGCCGCCATCACCGAACGCCTCGAAACCCTGGCCGACAAAACCGCCAGCGGTGAAGCGTTGCACCTGCTGATATTCAGCCACGGCAACATCATCGGCGCCTGTAACTTCAGCAATGTCGTACGCGGTGCGTTCCAGGCCTGTCACCTGGGTTACGCGCTGAGCGAGTCCGCCCAAGGCGAGGGCCTGATGCATGAAGCGCTGACGGCGGCGATTGCTCACGTGTTCGACGCAATGCAGTTGCACCGCATCATGGCCAACTACCGGCCAGAGAATGAGCGCAGCGCGCGCCTGCTGGCGCGGCTGGGGTTTGAACGCGAGGGTGAAGCGCGGGCGTATCTCAAGATCAACGGGGTTTGGGCGGACCATGTACTGACCGCCCTGATCAACCCCAACGATATTTAAACCACTCAGTCGCTGTGGGCGGCATCGCTTGGTGCACCCGGACAAGGATTCACCAACTCCGAATACTCAAACTCCGTGAAGTACGGAATCTTTGTCCCCGGGATCATCCCTCCGCCGTACTTCTTCTTGCCGCTCGGCCTGACTGCTTTCGCGCCGGCACCGATCAACAACGGCTGACCATCCGCCAGCAAATAATCCACCATCTCTCGGTGCATCGCGCCGTTCCATTGCTTGTCGGCATTCAGCGGCAGCAACACGAAGTTGGAGTCCGCCGTGAACATGTTCAGCGCTTCCGCCGCTTCCCGGGAGGTGGCGGTATGGCCGCACAGCACTTCGGCGGTTTTCAGGGTGTAGGCCGGCACGTACCGGCTGCTTTGGTACTTGCTCAGGATCAGCCCTTTGCGGGTCAGCACCGCTATGCCTTGCTCGGCATGGCAGATCGCCTCGTCGCCATACTTCAGTTTGCAGAAGTTGGTGTAGGAGATGTCGATGATGTCACTGCCGGAAACGCCCAGGTCCTGCTGTATCTGCGCGCGGGCTTCAGGGGTTTGGTAGGGGATGCTGCAGCCGCTCAACAGCAGTGCGGCAACGACGAAAACCAGCGGTAAAGTACGCATGAAAACTCCAAAAAAAGATGAGGCGTGGCAATCCATTAAATCTCTACCGGTAAAACCAGGTCCTTTTGCCCTTCCACTGTCACGTCATAAATCTTCTCGCTGCACACCGAGAAGCCCTGCAAATCAAACTCCACCAGATAGGTTTTGTTAGCCTTCGGCAGGAAGCTGCGGGATAACGGTCCGCACTTTTCCAGGGTATAGGACGTGCCGCGATCGTTGCGCCAGTTCGCAACGCCCTCTACCACGGTCACCTGATCCGCCGGCACCAGCGTCTCCCGGAACGGCCGGACCTGATAGAGCCCGTGGGCCAGCCCCTTGTACAACCCGCGGGCAAACGCCGGCATTTGTTGCTCTTGGGCATCATTGTAAACATTCCCCACGCTGCTCAGGTTTCCCGCCGGGCCAACGCTGAAATGCACCTGTGATTCAGTGCTGAGCATTCTGAAAATGACTTTCGCATGGTGGTCGTCTGCCGTCAGTACGACCGGCTTGGGTTTGGCCGGGGGCGGGCCTTTATGAGAAGAACAACCCGCTCCAAAAACAGCCACCAGACACAACGCAAGGACCCAAGCAAAGGAGCGACCCATAGATAAATTCAGACTCTGTTAAATGCCATGAAGGTTAAGTGCTGGATAGCTTAATGCCATCACCCCGCAAAGTATCGCTTCCCGCCCATGTGCCTCGCAATATTCCCCCGCCGCCGAAATTCCACTACTGCCGAACAACCTGAAAAAAGGAGCTACACATGGGTTTTCTCGCCGGTTCCCTGGGCCCTGAAGGTACGCGGGTTAACGCGGTGTCTGCCGGGCCGATTCGCACCCTCGCCGCTTCCGGCATCAAGAATTTCCGCAAGATGCTGGCGGCCAACGAGGCGCAAACGCCGTTGCGGCGTAACGTCGCCATTGAGGAGGTCGGCAACGCGGGCGCCTTCCTGTGCTCGGACCTGGCGTCGGGCATCAGTGGGGAAATCATGTACGTGGACGGCGGTTTTAATACCACCGCCATGGGCAATCTCGACGAGTGATCTTCAGACCGCAACGGTGCCCCGCTGACTGGGGCGCTGTTGCATCAACCCCCTTGCCGCACAAAACACTGCTCCACCACCGACTTGCCCCACTGCTGCCCTTCCTGCTCCGACACCAGCACAAAGCCCGCGTTTTCATACAGCTTGCGCGCCACGTCCAGGCCCTTGAATGTCCACAACCGCACCGCCGGGAACCGGTGTTCATCACAGAAATCCAGCGCTGCTTTCAGCAGCCGTTTACCCAACCCCTGACCATGGGCCGACGGGTCCAAAATAAAGCAGCGCAGGATCGCCTCGCCGTTTTCGCCCTCGCCATCAATGGCAATCGAGCCGACGATCTGCGCGCCATCCAGCACCGTCCACACTTCGTTGCGCGGGTTGGCCAGGCGCCCCATCAGCTCGGCCATGTCCGCCGCCACCAGGCTTTCGAATGGCTGGCCAAAATTGGCGTGTTTGGCGTAGTACTCGGCATGCATCTGCGCGATGCGCCCGATCACGCCCGGCCGGTAGCCACGGGCAATGCGGTAGTGCCGGGGTTGCCGGGCGCCGGTGCGCTGGGTTTGCAGGGCGCCGGCGTATTGATCCAGCCCCCGGCTGACGGCCTGTTGCTGCTCGCTGGACAGGTCGGCAATCGCATCGCCCACCTGGCGCCGGGCAAACGCTTCGATCTCGCCCAGCGTCTTTTGGCCTCGCGCGGTGAGCCGCAGTTTTTTCGAGCGGGCATCGTCCTCGTTGGCAAACTCTTCCAGTTCGCCCGCCTCGATCAGCTTGCGCACCATACGGCTCACGGACGACTTTTCCAGCCCCAGCAAGGTGACCAGTTCCGCCGCCGTCAGCGCGCCGCGCTCGCCAATTTCAACAATCGTGTGCACCGATGATGGTGGATAACTGCTGGCCGCCAACTTCGGCTGCATAAAGCCCAGCTCTCGCACCATCAGGCGCGAGGCAGAGCGGATCTGATCGATAAGGTCTGGCCTGGAACGGTTCACGGGAAAACCTCTTGCCCGATTGAAGAGGTATATAGTTGTACCGCACAACCAAATACAGATCAATCTCCCCTCTCGCAAACCGCTGAGGTACATTCCCTCCCCACGGACAACAGATCATTCTCAAATGAACGGAGTCATCGCGTGTTTTCGATTTTCCACCGTCAACGCCTTACCGCCCTCTCACTGATTACCACTGCCCTCACCCTCGCCGCCTGCCACAGCGCCACCGCGCCCGAACTGCCGCCCGCCCCGGAACTCGGCTCGGGCTATCGCACCGACATGAGCACCCGCCACGCCGAGCGCCATATGGCGGCGGCCGCCAACCCGCTGGCGGCTGAAGCCGGGCGCGAGATCCTGCGCAAGGGCGGCTCGGCCATCGACGCAGCGATTGCCATGCAAGCCGTGCTGACCCTGGTGGAGCCGCAGTCGTCCGGAATCGGCGGCGGCGCGTTTATCATGCTGTGGGACGGCAAAAAGGTGCAGGCCTATGACGGTCGCGAAACCGCACCGGCGGGCGCTACCGAGCGGTTGTTCCTCAACGCCGACGGCACGCCGATGGCGTTCCCGCAGGCACAGATTGGCGGGCGCTCGGTGGCCACCCCGGGCGTGTTGCGCGCCCTGGAAATGGCCCACAAAAAGACCGGTCACCTGCAGTGGGCAACGCTGTTCGAGCCGGCCATTCGCCTGGCCGAACAGGGCTTCCCGATCTCGGCGCGCCTGCACAGCCTGATCGCCGCCGACCGTTACATGAGCCGCTCGCCGGAAATGACCGCCTACTTCCTGAACGCCGACGGCAGCCCCAAGGCCACCGGCACGCTGCTGAAAAACCCGGCGCTGGCCAACGTCTTCAAGCGCATCGCCAAGGAAGGGCCGGACGCGCTGTACTACGGCCCGATTGCCGAAGAAATCTCCCGCAAGGTGCAGGGCAACAGCAACGCCGGCAGCCTGACCCTGACTGACCTCAAGGGCTACAGCGCGGTTGAGCGGGCGCCGCTGTGCACCGACTACAAGCGCTGGAAAGTCTGCGGCATGCCGCCACCGTCGTCGGGCGGGATCGCCATCGCGCAGATCCTCGGTACGTTGCAGGCCCTGGAAGCCCGCGACCCGCGTATGACGCTGGCGCTATTGAAGCCGGTGAAGAACGACTCTCCCGCAGGCCTGGAGCCGGTACCCGACGCGGTGCACCTGATCGCTGAAGCCGACCGCCTGGCCTATGCCGACCGCGCCCAATACGTGGCCGACTCGGACTACGTGCCGGTGCCGGTTGCCGGGCTGGTGGCGCCGGATTACCTGGCCGGCCGTGCCGCGCTGATTGGTGAGCGCAGCATGGGCGTCGCCAAGCCGGGCAAGCCTGCGGGCATTCAGGTGGCCTACGCGCCGGATCGCTCGCCACTGCGCATTTCCACCTCGCAAGTGGTGGCGGTGGATGACGTGGGTGGCGCGGTGTCGATGACCACTACCGTGGAGTCGGCATTCGGCTCCCATGTGATGGTCCAGGGCTTTTTGCTGAACAACCAGATGACCGACTTCTCGTTCATCCCCGAAGAGAACGGCCAGCCGGTGGCCAACCGGATTGAGCCCGGCAAACGCCCGCGTTCGTCGATGGCACCGACGCTGGTGTTTGATCGCCAGAGCGGCGAGCTGGTGGCCACGGTCGGTTCCCCGGGCGGTTCGCAGATCATCGAATACGTGAGCAAAGCCCTGGTGGCCATGCTCGACTGGAACCTCGACCCGCAAGCCGCCGTCGGCCTGCCCAACTTCGGCAGCCGCAACGGGGCGACCGAACTGGAAGCCGGCTTGTTCAGTGCGCCGTTGAAACAGGCGCTGAAGGACAAGGGCCACGCCCTGAGTGAAATCGACATGACCAGCGGCGCCCAGGCAATCGTTCGGGTGCGTGATGCCCAGGGCAAGGTATCGTTGGTCGGCGGTGCGGACCCACGCCGTGAAGGCGAGGCCCTCGGGGACTGATGTGACTCACTGGAGAGCTGCGCGTGCACAAGGCAAATAACCTCGGCGCCCTGGTTGGCGTCGATCATGGGTTCTGTTCGATTGACGATCCATTGCGGCCTGACGACGTGTTCATCTGCAAGCAGGTGCACAGCGCCACGACCATTGAATGGAGCGCGGAGCTTACGGCCAATACGGTTGAGGCCGATGGGGTTTTCAGCCGGGATGTGCAGCCGATCGCGGTGATCACGGCCGACTGTTTGCCGCTGCTGATGGCTTCGGAGAGCGGAGATTTTGTCGCGGCAATTCATGGCGGCTGGAAGGGGCTGCAAGGCGGGATCATCGCCAATGCCATGCAACGGTTCAGCGCCGAGGGAGTGGCGCTGGACCAATTGCGGGTTGCGATCGGGCCGTCGATCAAGCCGTGTTGCTATGAGGTGAGCGGCGAGTTTGTCGCGCAGTTGCAGGCGAGTCAGGGTCACTTATGGCCGGACGGAAATGCGCCGTGGACGTTCGAGCAGCCGGGGCCGTTGTTGGCACCGGAGATTCAGCCGCCAGAACCCAGGCAGGCCTTGAGTGCGTGGTTTGATTTGAGTCGTTATGCGCTGATCTTGCTGGAGGCCGCCGGCATAAAGCGTGAGCAGGTCGAGGTGAGCGAGGTGTGCACGTATTGCACCTCGCCGGCGTTTGCGAGTTATCGCCGAAGGACGCATGACAGTACGGAGCGCAAGACGTTGTTGTATTCGTGGATTGCTCGCGCAGAGTGATGGGAAGCCCCCTACAGTTCTCGTAGCTACTAGCCTTGGGGAGCCCATAGGCTGTCATCTTTTGCGATACAACGCTTCTTGAATACCACTTCATCCGCTGACATTTTCTGGCCCCGCCATTCCTTGCCAGAGGCTACGTCAAAGACGTAGAATTTTGCGTGTTAACGATCATCGAGTCGCCACTATTCAGCAAGCTATGGCCCGATTACTGGACCGAAGAAGAACGGGGTATTTTTATGGCTTTTCTCGCCAACCACCCCGGCTCAGGAACTATCATTCCAGGCTCTGGTGGTTGCCGAAAAGTACGCTGGAGCCTTGAAGGCCGAGGCAAGAGCAGCTCAGTGCGGATCATCTACACAACACAATTGGCGTGTGGTGCACTGGTTGCCCTGCTGATTTATGGCAAAGGTGCCACCGAGAATATTCCCGCGCATGTCCTCTACAAAATCGCCAAGGAAATGAACCATGCCACTCACTGAGAAACAACTTAAGGAACGTGACGCCAAACGCAACATCGGCGAGGAATTGCTGGCTGCCGTTATTGATGTCAAGGAAGGCCGTCATGGCCAGGTCCATCACGTCGAAATCACCCAAGCCGCCGAGGCCCGAAGTAAAACTGGGCTGTCGCAACCCAAGTTCGCCGAATTGCTGGGAGTCTCTGTACGAACGCTTCAAGAATGGGAGCAAGGCCGCCGCTCTCCGTCCGGCGCAGCACGTTCATTGCTGCATATAGCAGCCATCAGGCCGGACGTTTTTCGAGAAGTCCTCAGTAACGCCTGATGGCATTCCTGGGCTACCGGCTGATCTTCAACCCCTTACGCCCCGCATGCCGCTCCAGCGCCAGCTCGATCAATCGGCTCACCAGCTCGCTGTAGCTCATGCCCGCCGCCTGCCACAACTTGGGGTACATGCTGATGCGGGTAAAACCCGGCAACGAGTTGATCTCGTTGATCAGCACCTCGCCCTCGTCCGTCAGAAACACATCCACCCGCGCCAGCCCGGCACAGCCCAACGTCTCAAACGCTTCGATAGCCAAGGCGCGAATGCGCTCGCTGTCTTCAACACTGATGTCCGCCGGCACCACCACCTGGGCCGCCTGGTCATCGATGTATTTGCTGTCGTAGGAGTAGAAACCGTCCCGTACCACGATCTCGCCGCAACCACTGGCGATGGGATTCTCGTTGCCCAACACGGCGCATTCGATTTCCCGGCCTTTTACCGCCGACTCCACCAGCACCTTTTCATCAAACCCGAGGGCCAGTTCTACGGCGGCCTGATATTCAGCCTCGCTGCTCACCTTGCTCACGCCCACGGATGAACCCTGGTTCGCGGGTTTCACGAACATCGGCACTCCGAGTTTCTGCCGGGCTTGCTCGAAGGTGGTTCGCGCCGCCGTGCGACGGTTGAGGGTGATGAACGGTGTCACGGCAATCCCGGCATCGCGCAGCAGGCGTTTGCTGATGTCCTTGTCCATGCACACGGCCGACCCCAGCACATCGGAGCCGACAAACGGCAAGTCCGCCATGCGCAGCAGGCCTTGCAGGCAGCCATCTTCGCCGAGGGTGCCGTGGACGATCGGGAAGATCACGTCGACATGTTCCAGGGTGGCCTGGCTGGCCGTTTCCACCAGCTGCTGGCTGGCCTTGCCCGGCACCACGGCCAGTTCGCGGTTGGATTGATTGAGGGCGATCAGCGCCGGGTTTTCCTCGTTGAGCAAAAAGCCCGAGGTGTCGTTGAGGTGCCAGTGGCCGGCCTTGTCGATGCCGATCAGGATCGGCTCGAAGCGCGAACGGTCCAGTGCATCGACGATGTTGCGCGCCGATTGCAGCGACACTTCGTGCTCGGCCGAACGGCCACCAAAAATAATCCCTACCCGCAGCTTGCTCATGATCGGCCTCACGTTTGAAAGTAAGGCTTCTTACCATGAGCCGTCAGCGATTCGCTACCAGCGTGGCCCCGAACAGCACATAACAACCACCGGCAAACCGGTCCAGCCACTTGCGCGAGCGGCTGTAGACGTTGGCCATCCGCTCACTGGAAAACACCAGCGCCACGCAGGAATACCAACTGAACGACAGCGTCGCCATGGTGATCACAGCCAGGGTCAACAGCATCGGCGACGGTGACTGCGGCATGGTAGACGCAAAGATCGTCGCGACGAACAACGCCGCCTTGGGGTTGGACAGGTTGCCCAGCAGACCCAGGCGCCAGGCGGAGAACAACGAGCGACGCGGTTCGTCGGGCAACAGGTTCTGGGCCATCGACGGTGCCGAGCGTTTGAACAGCTTCAACCCCAGGTAAATCAGGTAGCAGCCGCCGATGATCTTGAACGCCAGGTACAACATGGGCGCGGCAGTGAACAACGACTTGATCCCCAAGCCGCCTGCCAGGCCCCACATCACGGTGCCGGTGGCCACGCCAGCCGACGCCACCACGCCATGGCGGCGTGAACAACTGGCGGCCAGTTGCGCGGTGTTGAAGAAGTTCGGGCCGGGCGTCACCACCGCGACGGTCCAGAGCAAGGCCAGCGACAACAACGGCGCGGCATACGGCAGGCTGGGGAAAAGCATCGATTGATCCATCCTTAAGGGAATTAAAAGAGCCTTGCCGTTTACAGCTCAGGTTCGGGTTCGTGCACCAACAGGTCGCCCGGCTGACACTCCAGATACTTGCAGATTGCGTCCAGGGTCGCCAGCCGTATGCCCTTGACCTTGCCTTGCTTGAGCAATGACAGGTTTTGTTCGGTGATACCAATGGCGGCGGCCAGGTCCTTGGACTTGACCTTGCGCCGGGCGAGCATAACGTCCAACTCAATGACAATAGACATGCTGTTCTCAAACAAACGTGCGGTTTTCAGAATCCACTTCACTGGCCTGCCACAGGATACGCGCGATCACCGAGATGCAGCCGGCGAGAAACAGCGCAACGATGCTGGGCGGGGTAAAACTCAAGGTGAGCAGCCGCTGGCCAACCGGCTCATTCATCGTGACCCAGACACTGAGCAATGGCTCGCACAGAAAATCCAGCAACACCCACAGTGCCACGGCCCGGCCTACTTTACCCAAGTGCTGGGCGGCGGCGCTGGAAAAATACTCGCCACGGGCATAGTTCTGAAACAGCTGGCGCAAATGATTCAAGCCCGACACCAGCGCCATCAGGGGAATGCTGGAGAGCAGGACACCGCCCAGGGTCTGCCACCAAGGGAACGCCGCCACCATCTCGGCCCGCCCCTCGATCTGTTGAGCACTCAAGGCGAAACCAAACCCGACCGAAGCGCTTTGTACCGGGTAAAGCCACGCGGTGGTATTGAGCAGCAGCATCGCGACAATCAACAGCAGGGTGAGCAGTGCCATGCGCTGGCTAAGCTGGGCAAGACGTTGGGAATTCATGGGTAAGCCTCGGGGGTTAATGTGAGGCGAAAAATAAACGATAACTTATCGTAAAACAATCATTTTTTAATGAACTGCGATATCAACGCATAAACCGAATCCCTGCCGCCGTCGTTCCGGTGCTGGCACAATCGTTCAAGACCACGGCAGACAGCCCGGTCACACTGGGTTAACGTATTTGCGTCCCGACTTGCGGCTTTCACCATGACCAAACCCTCTCTCGACTGGCTGCACCGCGCGCCCCACGCCAGTGGCCTGGAGCGTATCGAGGCGTATTTTGCCGGGTTTGGCTTCGACCCCCATCGCCACGACACCTACGCCATCGGCCGCACCCTGTTTGGCGTGCAGAGCTTTCACTATCGCGGCGGCATGACCCATAGCCTGCCGGGGCGGACCATGGTGATCCATCCCGACGAAGTGCATGACGGTTGGGCCGGCAGCGAGGAAGGCTTCAAATACCGGATGATTTACGTGGAGCCGGCGCTGATCCAGCAGGTGCTCGGCGGCAAGCCGTTGCCGTTTATTCCCGGCGGGCTGTCCAGCGACCCGTGGCTGTACCGCGCCAGCGAAGTGTTGCTGCAAAGCCTGGATTGCCCGATTGATCCGTTGCAGGAACAGGATGCGATGTTTGACCTGGCCCAGGCGCTGAACAATGCGTCGGGCATCACGGTGAACCGCAAGACCTTCGACTACCGCGCCGCCGAGCGCGCGCGGGAATTTATCCACAGCGCGCTCGGCCGCCCGATCACCCTCGATGAAATGGCGGAATACGCCAACCGCGACCGCTGGGCGTTGTCGCGGGATTTTCGATTGTTGTTTGGTACCAGCCCTTATCGCTACCTGACCATGCGTCGCCTGGACCTGGTGCGCAGCCTGCTGGGCCAGGGCCAGTTACTGGTGGATGCGGCGCTGACTGCGGGCTTCACCGACCAGAGCCACATGACCCGCCAGTTTCGCAGCACCTTCGGCATGCCGCCGTCGCGCTGGGTGAAGATGCTCGGGCGCTGAAAATCCCGCCTTTGGAATACAACCAAAAACGTGGGAGCGGGCTTGCTGTGGTGAGCGGGCTTGTTGTGGCGAGCGGGCTTGCCCCGCGTTGGGCTGCGAAGCAGCCCCATCAATCTGTGGTGAACCCGTCGGGGGGGCAAGCCCCCTCACCACAGCAAGCCAGCTCCTACCATTGAACTATGTCGCTGCCGAAATCGTATTCGACGCTGGAGCTCGTTCTTTAAGGGCCAACGCCAGCACCGCTCCCGCCAGGGCAATCGCCGCACTCCACCACAACGCCAGTTCGATCCCACCCGCCTGTGCCGCACCCGTCGACCCGCCGGCATTCGCCAACGACACCAGCAACGCCAGCCCCAATGCGCCGCCAATCTGCTGGCTGGTGGACGCCATGCCCGCCGCCACGCCCTGCTCTCCTGGCCGGATGCCCAGGCCGGCAGCCACCCACATTGCCGTCCAGGTCATGCCCTGGCCGATACTCAGGATGAAAATCCCCGGCAGCAGCGACCAGAACCCCGCCCCCGTCGGCAACGCCACGCACACCATGGCGATGCCCACCGCCCCCGCCAACAGGCCGCTGACCAGGGTGGTGCGCAAGCCCAGGCGCGCCAATGATCGTTCAGCCAGCCAGATACCGCCGGTGCACACCAGGGTCGCCGGCAAAAATGCCAACCCCGCCTGCAACACGCTGTAGCCGTAGACCTGCTGGTAATACACCGCCAGAAAGTAGTACTGCACGCCAAAGCTGCTCATGAATACCGCGGTCAACACCATGGCCATGCGCAACTCGCGATAGCCCAGCAGCCGCAGCGGCATCAAGGGGTCACGGCCCCGGTGTTCGATCCAGGCGAACAACCCCAGCAGCGCCAACGCCACGGCCATGCAGCCGAGGGTCGACGGCGCCGCCCAGCCCCACTCCGGCCCTTGCACCAGGGCGAACACCAGCAACGTGCCGCCCAGCGTCACGGTCAACGCGCCGCTGATATCAAAATTGCGCCCACGGGCCCGCTCGCCATCGGCGGGGATCCAGTAGCGCGCCGCCAAAGCGCAGGCGCCGGCCAATGGCACGTTCACCAGGAAGACCGCTTCCCAGCCCCAGGCCTGGGTCAGCACGCCGCCGAGCAACGCACCCAAGGCCAGGCCCGCCGCCGACGCCGCGCTCCATACCGCAAACGCACGGTTGCGGGCCGGGCCTTCGGCGTAGTGAGTGTTGATCAGCGCCAACGTGGCCGGGAACAACAGCGCCCCGCCCACGCCCTGCACCGCCCGGGCCAGCACCAGCAACAATGCGCTGCCACCGAGCACCGCCGCCAGGGATGACAGCGCGTACAGCGACTGGCCGAGGATGTACAAGCGCCGCTTGCCCAACAGGTCGGCCGCCCGGCCGCCCAGCAGCAGGAAGCCGCCGAACGCCACGCTGTAGGCGCTGACCACCCACTGCAATTGCTGGGCGGAAAAACCCAGGTGGCTGCCGATCTGCGGCAGCGCGACAAACACGATGGTCGCGTCCAGGGCGATGATCAATTGCGCGGTCGCCAGCAGCAACAGCATCCAGCCTGAGGGTCGAGAGAGAGACATCACAGCGTCCTGCCAGAAAATGAGAGGCGCCAGTGTCTTTCATGCTCAACAGATGATAAATAGCCTTATCACTCTTTCAGTAATGACTTTAATCATGGACCTGAACGCTGTTCGCCTGCTGGTGCGGGTCGCCGAAACCCGCAGCTTCACCCGCGCCGCCGGGGACCTGGGGCTGACTCAATCCGGATTGTCCCGGGCCATTTCCCGGCTGGAAAACCAGTTGGGCGTGCGCCTGCTGCAACGCAACACCCGCAGCGTCAGCCTCACGCCCGACGGGCAAATGCTCTATGAACGCAGCGCGCCGCTGCTGGCGGAACTGGCCGAAGCCGAGCAGCAGATGCTCGACCGCCGCAGTTCGCCGTCCGGCCTGCTGAAAATCAGCACGCCGTCGTTGTTCGGTCGCAAGGTGGTGATGCCGGTAATCGGCGAATTGACCCTGCAATACCCCGACCTGCGCATCGAAGCGGTAATGACCGACCGCCTGGTGGACATCGTCGATGAAGGCTTTGACGCCTTGCTGCGCACCGGCGATATCCAGGATCAGCGCCTGATCGCCCGGGCGCTGCCGCCGCTGCGCTGGGTCACCGTTGCCGCCCCGGCGTACCTTGCGCGTTTTGGAGCACCGCAGACCGTCGATGAACTCAAGGACCACAACTGCCTGACCGTGCGCAACTTGCGCACCAGCCGGCTGGTGGACTGGCAATTCATGCTCGATGGCAAGGTGCAGGACGTAAGCGTCGAAGGAAGGCTGATCTTTGATATCGGCGACGCGCTGGTGGACGGTGCAGTGGGTGGGTTTGGCATCGCCCAGGTGATGGATTTTGCGGTGAGAGACGATCTGGCGGCCGGGCGCCTGGTGCCCTTGCTGGAGGATTTTGCCGGGCGCAGCCGGGCGATATCGCTGGTGTATCCGCCGTCGCGGCAGTACTCGCCGAAGTTGATGGCGTTTGCCGAGGCACTCAACAAGGCGCAGTGGTAACACACCCATTGTGGTGAGGGGGCTGTCCTGTTGCAGGGAGGCTTGTCTGTGGTGAGGGGGCTTGTCCCCCGCTGGGCTGCGTAGCGGCCCCAAAAAAAGCGGGAGCGCTACGCACTCCAGCGGGGGACAAGCCCCCTCACCACAGGACAAGCCCCCCTCACCACAGGACAGCCCCTCACCACAGGACAACCCCCATAGCCACAGGACAAGCCCGCTAGCCACAGGGTTTGATGTACAGCCTCACGCCAGGTTCTTGCCTTCCAGCGGCTCGCCAATCGTCAAGAAATGCCCACCCGCCACATGGTGCAAGGTACGCAGCGCATCCTGCCCTTCGAAATGCCAGCGGCCATCACTGAACACCCGCTCATCCGCCTCGGCCGCTACCACTTCGGCGAGGAACAAATCGTAGGTCTGCTGGTTATGCGGCTCCGGCAGCAACCGGCACTCCAGCCACGCTACGCAGCCTTCGAGCATCGGCGCATCAGTGTGTTCACCACTGAACGTCTGCAAGCCATACGCTGCGAACTTGTCGGTCTCGCTGCCGGTGGTGTTGCCCACCGTCTGCACGATATCGGCCTGGGCCGCACACGGCACGTTGAGCACAAAGGTGCCGGCGCCTTCCAGCAGTTGCCGGGTCCAGGTGGCCTTGTCCAGCACGACGGCAACTTTGGGCGGTTCGAAATCCAGCGGCATGGCCCACGCGGCCGCCATGATGTTGCGCTGGCCGTTGTGCGCGGCGCTGACCAGCACGGTCGGGCCGTGGTTGAGCAAGCGGTAGGCCTTGGACAGCGGGACGGGACGGCGATGGTTTGGGCTCATGGACGAAAGGCTCGGAAAAAAACCTACGATACCTCAAGCATGAGCCCCGGTGACTAGCTGCTCAGTTGATTGGCGAATTGCCCTACTGCGCTGACCACTTTCTGCGCACCGTCCTGGATCTCCACGATCACCGTGCCCGCCTCGGCCGCCAGGGCCAGGCCTTGTTCGGCTTGCAGGCGGCCATCGGTCATCAGCGCCACGGCGTCGCGGGCCATGTCCTGGTTCTGGCGCACCACGCCGACGATTTCCTCGGTGGCCTTGCTGGTGCGCGACGCCAGTTGCCGAACCTCATCGGCCACCACCGCAAAACCACGGCCTTGTTCACCGGCGCGGGCGGCTTCGATGGCGGCGTTGAGGGCCAGCAGGTTGGTCTGTTCGGCGATGCCGCTGATGGTCTTGACGATGCTGCCGATCACCTGGGACTGGGCGTTCAGCGCTTCGATGCCCTCGCCCGCCTGTTGCATGTGCTTGGCCAGGTCGCGCATCACGTCCACCGCCTGGGTGACCACGGTGGTGCCGCGCTGGGCGCTGCTGTCGGTTTGCAGCGAGGTGCTGTAGGCGATGTTGGCCGCGTCGGCCACGGCCTGCTCCTGGTTGACCTGGTCGGTGATCACCGTGGCGAACTTGACCACTTTGTACAGCCGCTCATTGGCGTCGAGTACCGGGTTGTAGGAAGCCTCCAGCCACACGGTGCGGCCATGACTGTCGATACGCTTGAAGCGGCCGGCGACGAATTCGCCGGCGTTCAGGCGCTTCCAGAACTGTTGGTACTCGACGCTGTTGGCGTCCTGCGACTCACAGAATATCCGGTGATGCTTGCCCTGGATCTGCGCCAGGCTGTAACCCATGCCGTTGAGGAAACGGTCATTGGCCGTCAACACATTACCGTTGAGGTCAAACTCGATCACCGCCGTGGAGCGCACCAGCGCAGTGATCAGGTTTTCGTGTTCACGAGACGCCTCGATGGTGCGCGTCAGGTCGCTGGAGTACACCGAAAAATGCTTGATGCGTCCGTCCGAACTGCGCACCGGCTGCACGATGGAGCGCAGCCACGCCTCGTCGCCGTTGCCCCGGTTCAGGCGCACGGTACCGGCGAAGTGCTCGCCACGCACCAGGGCGTTTTTGAAACGCAGTTGAAACGTGTCCTGCTTGACGTGCGCCGGCACCATATCGTCGATCAAGCGACCTTGCAGTTGGCTTGCCTGGTAACCCATCTCCTGAAGAAAGATGGCATTGACCGACTCGATGCGCCCTTCGGGATCCAGTGTCAGGGTCATCATTTCACTGTCCAGGCTCTCCTTGACCTGCTGCAGGCTTGATAATTCTTCGCGAAGAGCAGACAGCTCCTGCTTGAGACGGGTGTTGAACATGGAGGCACCGGTGGGCAAATGAGGACGGGATCTGACCTGCATCGGCGCTACCGGCGTTTTCTTAAGAGCGCTTTAGCCCGTTGCTCAATTATATTTTTCGAGACCTCAACTGCCGTTGTTACGGCAGATACCCATGACCTGATACTGGAGCGTATTGAGTTTGCCGGTGGAGTCTTCATAGGTCATGCGCGACGGCACTGCGGTGCACGAGCGGATCGGCGGCGTCACGTTGACCACCTTGGCAATGTCCAGCTTCATGCCGTAGCGATAGCTCTGGACGACGGGCGCAGGCAGGCCCTTTTTCGCGGCGTAGGCGGCCATCGCCTGCTCGTTGTTTTGCATCATCTGGGCGAAGGTGCGATCACCTCCGCCTTCAGCCATCGCGCCGACGGAAAAGATCAGGGCCAGTGCCGCAACCGTGGTTTTCAGGGTGTTCATGAGGGCTTCCTCGTCTGACTTATTGAATTAAAAGTTCAGAGCAAGGGTAACTAACCAAGCCTGTCGTAAAGTTCACCGAAAGATTACTTATTGGTTATGTTTTATTGAAATTCCAAAATTGTAATCTGTGCGCCACCTCGTCGTTATCTCGTGTTTGCAACTATCTGCTTGGGCAACACCACAACAAGAATGCCCCATCGATAAGAAGCTAATAGCTGCCAAAACCGAGGAGCGCTACATGAGCACTAACCGCACACTTTCCGTTTCCATGATTGCCGCCCTGGCGGGCCTTGCACCGCTTTCAGGCATGGCCGTGGAAGACAAACCCGAAGGTTTTATCGAAGGCAGCACGGTGAACGTGCTGGCCCGTAACTTCTATTTCAACCGTGACGACCGCAAAGGCCAGTCGAGCCCCACCGGCAATGGCTACTCCGAAGCCTGGGCCCAGGGGTTTATCGGCAAATTCGAGTCCGGTTTTACCCAGGGGTCGGTGGGTTTCGGCCTGGACGCCTTTGCGATGTATGGCCTGAAACTCGACTCCGGCACCGGCCGCAGCGGCGGCAAGGGCTCGTTCGGCGTGCTGCCGGTGGACAGCGACAATCACCCCGAAGACGGCTACAGCAAGCTCGGTGGCGCGGTAAAAGTGCGCCTGCTGGATACCGTGATCAAGGCCGGTGATGTGTTCCCGCTGACCCCGGTGGTGGCCTACGGCGACGCGCGCGTATTGCCGCAAAGCTTTCGCGGCGTCACCGCGCAAAACACCAGTATCGAGGGCCTGAGCTTGCAGGCCGGGCACCTGAACGGCATGAGCCAGCCGACCCAGAGCGGCATGGACAAAGGCTTTGCGACCTTTTATGCGGGCAAGGTGGATTCACCCTGGATCGGCTATGCCGGTGGCGACTACCAGGTGAACAAGCACCTCAGCCTCAGCCTGTACACCAGCCGCCTGAAGGATGCCTGGGACCAGTACTACTTCGGCAGCGCCGCCAGCTACCCGCTGAACGATGACGTGTCACTGTTTGGCGACTTCAACTATTACAAGGCCGTGGACGAGGGCAAAAAACGCCTGGGCGAGTTCGATAACAACATCTGGAGCGCGAGGCTCGGGGTCAAGGTGGGCGCCCACAGCCTGGCCTTGTCCCACCAGCGCAACAACGGGGATGACGACTTTGACTACCTGCGCATGTCCGACTCGATCTTCCTCAACAACTCGATCCAGTACAGCGACTTCAACTCGCCCAAGGAACGCTCGTGGATGCTCACCTATAACCTCGACATGCAGCCCTTCGGCATTCCCGGCCTTTCGTTCATGACCCGCTACGGCAAAGGCACCGGCGCCGACTACAGCAACGCCAACGCGGTGTACATGCGCCGGGACGCGGCCGGCGACCCGCTGACCGATCAACGCCGCTGGGAACGGGATATCGAGGCCAAGTACGTGGTGCAGGGCGGCAACTTGAAAGACCTGTCGCTGCGGTTGCGTCAGGCGACCGTTCGTTCAAGTGCGTTTGAGTCAGACCTGGAAGAAGTCCGGTTGATTGTGGAGTATCCGCTGGCGATCCTTTAAACCGTCACAACGGCAGGTGCTTACATTCACTTGCCGTTGACTAACATCTGTTCACAATTTGAAGTCTGTCAGAACTGTAATATGCGCCTCACCTTCTCGTTAAGTTGAACTTCATATACTGGACCCAACTAACGGCACACGCCTTAATTGGAGAACAGTCATGAAGCCATCTTACGTGTTATTGATCAGCTTTCTCGGCGCTACATCCACCGTCGCCCTGGCCGACGACGGTGCCGACCGTTCCCGGCAATTTCTCGCCGAGTTCCGCCAGCAACAGCAGCAGGTCCACGGCGAACAGTCCGTGGCCGAGGCCGCGCCCGCCGACGCACAGAAGCAGTCGATCTGAACGGCGCACACCGAGCACATTCATCTCTGAAGCTTTTGTGTAGCTCCTTTGGAAAGAGATGAATTTTTAACGCCCCGGATGGGGCGTTTTTTTTGTCCGCAGGATTGCAGCGCAACAACCAGTCACAAACTGGTTGATTGACCCTGAAGCTACTTCAGCCTTCAGGCTTCCGAAAATTCCAATCCCAGCCTCTCTCTATCAATAAAAGGTAAATCCCCATGCGTATCCTTGTGGTTGAGGACGAGCAAAAGACTGCTGCCTACCTGCAGCAAGGCCTGACCGAAAGCGGTTACGTGGTCGACTGTGCGGCCAGCGGCGTGGACGGCCTGCACCTGGCCGGGCAACACGCCTATGAACTGGTGATTCTCGATGTAAACCTGCCGGCCAGGGACGGCTGGGACGTGCTGGAGCAGCTGCGCCGCGACAGCAACCAACGGGTGATGATGCTGACCGCGCGTGGCCGGCTGACCGACAAGATCAAGGGCCTGGACATGGGCGCCGACGATTACCTGGTCAAACCCTTCGAGTTTCCCGAGCTGCTGGCCCGCGTGCGTACCCTGTTGCGTCGCAGTGAACACATACCGGTGCCGGACGTATTTCGTGTGTCGGACCTGGAACTGGACCCGCGCCGCCACCGCGCGTACCGCGGCACTCGGCGCATCGACCTGACCACCAAAGAGTTCGCCCTGCTGCATGTGTTGATGCGCCAGTCCGGCGAAGTGCTGACCCGCACGCAGATTATTTCCCTGGTCTGGGACATGAATTTCGACTGCGACACCAACGTGGTGGAAGTCTCCATCAGCCGCTTGCGGGCCAAGGTCGATGACCAGAGTGACGTCAAGCTGATCCACACCATTCGTGGCGTGGGCTATGTGCTGGAGGCCCGCCAATGAGATCCAGCAGCCTGTCGATGCGCCTGGGGCTGACGGTGAGCCTGATGGGCGCGGGCCTGGTGGTGTTGCTCGCGACGCTGGCGTACCTGGCGCTGACCCACGAGCTTGAGAACCTGGCGCGCAAGGGCCTGGAAAGCAAGATGGAGCAGATCCAGCACAGCCTGGCCCTGGGCCTGGACACCCGCGCCATCCGGGCCCGCCCGCACTCGCTGATGGACCTGGTCATGGGGCATGACAATTTTTACCTGACCATCGTCGCCACCGCGCCCGATGACGCGGTGCTGCTCAGTGTCGGCGCCAAGCCCCAGGAACCGTTGCTGACCGACTTCGCCCCGCGGCAAAACCTCGGCTACCTGAACTGGGACGACAGCAACGGCAACCAAGTGCTGAGTGCCTCCAGCCTGATGCGCCTGGCCAGCGGCGAACGCGTGCGGGTGTTGCTGTCGCTCGACCGCATGGACGATCAGGCCTTGCTCAGTGCTTACCTGCGCTCCACGGTGATCGCCCTGCCGCTGCTGTTGCTGCTGATCGGCATTGGCGCCTGGTGGGTGGTGCAACGCGGGCTGGCGCCGCTGCAACAGTTCAGCCGCGTCGCCGCCAAGGTCACCACTCAGGACCTGACTCATCGGCTGGCTGTGGATAACTTGCCCAAGGAGCTGGGCGAGCTGGCGCAAGGCATCAACTTCATGCTGCAGCGCCTGGACGGCGGGGTGCAGCAGTTGTCGCAGTTCTCCGATGACCTGGCCCATGAACTCCGTGCGCCGCTGACCAACTTGATGGGCAAGGCGCAGGTGACGTTGTCCCGTGAGCGACCGCCTCAGGAGTACAAGGCGGTGCTGGAATCCAGCACCGAGGAGATGGAACGCCTGGCACGGATCGTCTCCGACATGCTGTTTCTGGCGCAGGTCAGCCACCCGGCGGCGCGGGTTTCGTTTGCGCCGGTGTCCCTGGCCGACGAAGCGCGCCGGGTCATGGAATTGTTTGCCTTGAGTGCCGAAGACAAGCACCTGACCCTGAGCCTCAACGGCGATGCCTCGGTGCATGGCGACCGCCTGATGATTCAGCGGGCGATTTCCAACTTGTTGTCCAATGCCATCCGGCATACCCGGCACGCTTCCACGGTGTCGTTGCAGGTGGAAACCCACGGGCAGCAGGTGTCGCTGTCGGTGGGCAACCCGGGCCCGGGGATTGAAGCGCACCACCTGCCGAACCTGTTCGAGCGTTTCTACCGCGTCGACAGCAGCCGCGCCCGCTCCGAAGGGGGGACCGGGCTGGGTCTGGCCATCGTGCGGTCGATCATGACCCTGCATCAAGGCCGGGCAGAAGTCAGCAGCGAGCCCGGAGATTTCACTGTGTTTCGGTTGGTGTTTCCCCTGTAGTGGACCTGCCTGTTGTGGCAGGAACTTCTGTGGCGAGGGGGCTTGTCCCCCGTTGGGCTGCGTAGCGGCCCTAAAAAAAGCAGGAGTGCTACGCACTCCAACGGGGGACAAGCCCCCTCGCCACAGGACAAGCCTCTTGGTCCACAGGACAATCCCCTCAGCCACAGGTTATTCGCCAGGATCCTGAAACTCTTCACGCCGATGTGCCCAGTGATACAGCGCCGGCAATACCAGCAGGGTCAGCAGCGTCGAGGAGATAATCCCGCCAATCACCACCGTCGCCAACGGGCGCTGCACTTCGGCGCCGGTGCCGGTGGCCAGGGCCATGGGGATAAACCCCAGCGACGCCACCAACGCCGTCATCAACACCGGGCGCAAGCGCGTCAGGGCGCCTTCGTTGATCGCTACCGACAATGAGCGGCCCTCTTCCCGCAGGTTGCGAATGAAGGCAATCATCACCAGCCCGTTCAGCACCGCCACCCCCGACAGCGCGATAAAGCCCACACCCGCCGAGATCGACAGCGGAATGTCCCGCAGCCACAGCGCCATGATCCCGCCGGTCAACGCGAAGGGAATCCCGGTGAACACCAGCAGCCCGTCCTTGAGGTTGTTGAACATCATGAACAGCAGCCCGAACACCAGCAGCAACGCCACCGGCACCACGATGCGCAAGCGCTCGGAGGCTTCCTTCAACTGTTCGAACTGGCCGCCCCAGGTGGTCCAGTAACCCGCAGGGATTTTCACCTGGGTGTCGATGGCAGCCCCGGCCTCCTCGACAAACGAACCGATGTCCCGCCCACGCACGTTGGCGCTGACGATCACCAGGCGCTTGCCGTTTTCGCGGCTGATCTGGTTGGGGCCGAGCACCAGGTCCAGGCTGGCGACTTCCGACAGTGCGATAAACCCCAACTGCCCCGCCGCGTTGTTCGCCAGCGCCGGAATCGGGATCAGCAACCGCGACAAGCCTTCGATGTCGGTGCGCAGCGCGTCGGACAACCGCACGACCATGTCGAAACGCCGGTCGCCTTCGTACATCGTCCCGGCCTGGCGCCCACCCACGGCAACGGCAATCGTGTCTTGCACATCGCCCACATTCAGGCCAAAACGCGCGGCCTTGTCGCGGTCGATATTGATGGTCAGCACCGGCAGGCCGGAGGTCTGTTCCACCTTCACTTCCGAGGCGCCCTGGAGGGTTTGCAAGGTCTCGGCAATTTCCCCGGCGGTCTTGTTGAGCACCGCCATGTCGTCACCAAACACCTTCACCGCCACGTCACTGCGCACCCCGGAAATCAGCTCGTTGAAGCGCAACTGGATCGGTTGCGACAACTCATACACGCTGCCCGGCACAATCGCACTGGCGCGCTGGATGTCGGCGATGATTGCCTCGCGGGACTTCTTCGGGTCGGGCCACTGGTCCTTGGGTTTGAGCATCACGTAGCTGTCGGAGATGTTTGGCGGCATCGGATCGGAGGCGATTTCCGCGGTGCCGGTGCGGGCAAATACCCGTTCGATTTCCGGCACCTCGGCCATCAAGGTTTTTTCCAGTTGCTGCTGCATGTGCACCGATTGCGTCAGGCTGGTGCCCGGCACGCGCAACGCTTGTTGGGCGAAGTCACCTTCGCTGAGGCTGGGAATAAATTCGCTGCCCATGCGACTGGCCACCAGGCCCGACGCAACGATGGTCAACACCGCCAGGCCGAACACCAGCGGCCGGCGCGTCATCACCCAATCCAACACTGGCGCGTAGACACGCCGTGCGGTGCGCATCACCAGGTTTTCTTCTTCCTTGACCTTGCCGGTCACGAACAACGCAATCGCCGCCGGCACAAAGGTGACAGACAGAATCATCGCCCCCAGCAGCGCGATCACCACGGTGAAGGCCATCGGGTGGAACATCTTCCCGGCAACGCCGGTAAGGGCAAAGATCGGCAGGTACACCACCATGATGATCAACTGCCCGAAGATCAGCGCACGCCGCGCTTCCTTGGCCGCCGCAAACACTTCATGCAGGCGCTCGCTGCGGGTCAACAACCGCCCATGGCGCTGCTGGGCGTGGGCCAGGCGGCGGATGGCGTTCTCGACGATCACCACTGCGCCGTCGACGATAATCCCGAAATCCAGGGCGCCGAGGCTCATCAGGTTGGCGCTGACCTTGTTGGTGAACATCCCGGTAAAGGTGAACAACATGGCCAGGGGAATCACCATCGCGGTGATCAGCGCGGCGCGGATATTGCCGAGGAACAGAAACAGCACCGCCACCACCAGCAGCGCCCCTTCGAAGAGGTTTTTCTTCACCGTGCTGATGGCTTTTTCCACCAGGTTGGTGCGGTCGTAGACGGTGACGGCGACCACGCCTTCCGGCAGTGAGCGGTTGATCTCTTCGAGTTTTTTCGCGACCGCCAGGGACACGGTGCGGCTGTTTTCGCCGATCAACATGAACACCGTACCCAGCACCACTTCGCGGCCATTTTCGGTGGCGGCGCCGGTACGCAACTCACGGCCGATATCGACTTGCGCGACGTTGCGCACCCGAATCGGCGTACCGTCGGACGTGGTGATCACAATGTTGGCAATGTCGTCGATGGACCCGACTTGCCCCGGCGCGCGGATCAGCAATTGCTCGCCGCTGCGTTCGATGTAGCCGGCGCCGACGTTGGCGTTGTTGCGCTCCAGCGCAGTGACCAGGTCACTCAATGTCAGGTTATAGGCCGCCAGCCGCTTGGGGTCCGGAGCGATCTGGTATTCCTTGGCAAAGCCGCCGATGGTATTGATCTCGGCCACGCCCGGCACGTTGCGCAGTTGCGGCTTGATGATCCAGTCCTGGATCACCCGCAGATCGGTCGGCGTGTAGGCTGAGCCGTCTTCCTTGCGCGCGCCGTCTTTCGCTTCCACGGTCCACAGGAAAATTTCCCCGAGCCCGGTGGAAATCGGCCCCATCATGGTTTCGATGCCATCCGGCAGTTGCTCGCGGGCCACCTGCAAGCGCTCGTTGACCAGTTGGCGGGCGAAGAACAGGTCGGTGCCGTCCTTGAAAATCACCGTGACCTGGGACAAACCCGAGCGCGACAGCGAGCGGGTCTGCTGTAAACCCGGCAGCCCGGCCATGGCGGTTTCAATCGGAAAGGTGATGCGCTGCTCGGTTTCCAGCGGCGAAAACCCCGCCGCCGCCGAGTTGATCTGCACCTGCACGTTGGTGATGTCGGGCACCGCGTCGATGGGCAGTTTCTGATAGCTGGCGATGCCGACACCGGCCATCAACAGCACCGCCAACAGCACGATGATGCGCTGCTCGATAGCGAATTGGATAAGGCGCTCAAACATGGGAAATCACTCGCAGGATCAATGGGCGTGCTCGGCCGAGGCCTTGCCCAATTCGGACTTGAGGATGAAGCTGCCGACCGTGGCCACCTGCGCTCCGGCGTCGAGGCCCTGGCGCACTTCGACAAAACCGTTTTCGCTGACGCCCAATTCGAGATGGCGCGTCATGAAGCCGTCGGGGGTTCGCACAAACACCGAGGGTTTGTCCTCGACGGTCTGGATTGCTTCCTGCGGCACCGTCACCTTGGCCTGATATGTATCGGTAGCGACCTGCACGGCGACGAACAAGCCTGGGCGCCACGAGTCGTCAGGGTTCTGCACCGTGACGCGCACGGTGGCGGTGCGGGTCTGCTCCCCCAGCAAGTTGCCGACATAGGCCACGGTGCCGAGCACTTCGGTGCCCATTTCCGAGGAGGTGACCTTCACCGGCTTGCCGACCTGGACCTTGTTCAAGTCTTTGGGAAACACGCCGAAGGTGACCCACACCTGGGACAGGTCCGACAGGGTGAAGGCGTTGCTGGTCTCGCTCACCACCTCGCCGACGCCGAGGTGTTTTTCCACCACCACGCCGTCGAACGGCGCACGCAGTTCGTAGCGATTGCCGCCCACCAATACGGCGCTGCCGCTCAGGGCGTTCATCTTTTGCCGGGCGTTGTTCAGGGCGATTTCGGCCTCTTGCAGCGCCTGGCGCGCCAGCAGGTAATCCTGTTCGGCGGAGATCTTGTCCTGCCACAACTGGCGCTCGCGCTGGAAGGTGGTGCGGGCGAGTTCGACCCGGCGCTGGCTGGCCGCCAGTTCGCTGCGCTGATCGGAAATCTGCTGGCTGGCGATCACCGCCAGCAGCTCGCCCTTCTTCACTGATTGCCCGAGGTTGACCTTCACCGACTCCACCACGCCGGCGGCACGCGGCACGATGTGGGAGGTACGGTCTTCGTCGAAACGCACCTCGCCCGGCAGTGACAGCACGGTGCTGATCTGCCGGGATTGGGCGGGCGCGAGTTGAATGCCGGCGGCCTGGATTTGCTGGTCGGTCAACTCAAGTTTGCCTTCTTCTTCCGCCTCTGCCGCACCGCTGAGGGTCGGCCACGCCAGCATCAGCGCAACGGCCAGCGCCATCCTGTGTTTATGGTTCATGGAACGCTCCTGAAAAAATCAAAACCGGGCGAGGTCGCCGTAAATCCGTTCGATGCGCACCCAGGCGTCAGTCGCCTGAGCGGTGGCCGTGAGGTATTGGGTACGGGCCGCAATCAAGGTGCGCTGGGCGTCGAGCACGTCGAGGAAATTGAACTTGCCCATTTCGAAGCCACGGGTGGCGCTGTCCACCGCGCTTTGGGCGGCGGGCAGGATCTGTTGGTTGAACGAGCGCACTTCGGTATTCGCGGTTTGCCACAGGTCCAGGGCCTGGCGAGTCTCGGTGCGCAGGCGCAGCTCGGCGGCGTTGCGCAGGTCGCGGGCCTGGTCGGCGCGGCGGCTGGCGGCGAGCACATTGCCCTGGTTGCGGTTGAACAGCGGGATCGGCATCGACACCCCCACCACGTTGACCCGCTCACGTACGCTGGCGTCGTATTGGCTGCCGATGGACACGTCGAGGTCGGGAATGCGCTGGGCTTTTTCCAGGCCCAGGGCCGCCTCGCCCTGGACGATTTGCAGTTCGGCCAGGCGCAGTTCGGCAGTTTGTTCCAGCCGCCCCAGCAACTGCGCGGGCGACGGTAATGTCGGCGCCGCCTGGGACTGGGCGGCCACGGCCTGGAAGTCGGTGCTGGCCGCGCCGGTGCTGGCGGCGAGGCGACGATAGGCGTCGGTCAGGCCCATTTGCGCGCGGTTGAATTCCAGGCGAATTTCCGAGAGCTGCACCTGGGCGCGTGTGGCTTCCACCGGGGACGATTTACCGGCGGTAACGCGACCGTTGGCAACCACCAGGCCGCGCTCGGCCAGTGCCAGTGAGCGTTGGGCCAGGTCGAGGCGTTCCTGGGCCCGAAGCGCGCCGTAGTAACCGTCGATGACCTCTGCCCGCAGCACGTTGCGGCGCTGTTCCAGGGTCAATGCGGCGGCTTCCTGGGCGCGGGTGGCCACGTCAATCCGGGCGCCGCGCTTGCCACCCAACTCCAGGGTTTGGCTCAGTTTGACGGTGGTGGTGCGCGAGTTGCGGCGGGTGTCTTCGGCATCCCAGGAAGCGACCGGGTTGGGGATCAACCCAGCCTGCTGGCGACCGCCCTGGGCGATGTCGATTTCCCATTGGGCGGCGGCCATCTCCGGGTTATTGGCGAAGGCGGTTTGCAGGGCCGATTCGAGGGTCAGGGTTTGCGCCGACGCCTCTTGAACCGTCGCAGTGGCCAATAAAAAGACAGTCGACAAGGCGCCTGCCACCCACAGTAATTTGCGTATGAACGTTGGCATAACAAGAGTTCCATGCCCATGAATTAACAGGTGGGCAATGTAACTTTCGGTACTTATCAGAGGAGTGGCCAGAACATTACAAATCCGTTAGCAACGGCTCTGCCCCGGGCTTTTGCTTTAAGCTGCGGCCAACTTTTCCACTGCCCGGCTGGATCCTCGACATGCGTATTCTGGTTATCGAAGACGAACCTAAAACCGCCGATTACTTACATCAGGGGTTGAGCGAAAGTGGCTATATCGTCGACTGTGCCGCCACCGGTGCCGACGGCTTGCATTTGTCCCGCCAGCACGCCTACGACCTGGTGATGTTGGACGTAAACCTGCCGTTGATGGATGGCTGGGACGTGCTGCAGCGCATCCGCCAGAACAGCAGCACGCGCATCATGATGTTGACCGCCCAGGGCCGCCTCGCCGACCGGATCAAGGGCCTGGACCTGGGCGCCGATGATTACCTGGTCAAGCCGTTTGAATTCCCCGAATTACTGGCGCGGGTGCGCACCTTGATGCGCCGCAGCACGCACTCGCCGGTGCCGGATGTGTTGCGGGTGGCCGACCTGGAACTGGATCAGGGCCGCCACCGGGCATTTCGCGGCTTGCAGCGCATCGACCTGACCACCAAGGAATTCGCCCTGCTGCATTTGCTGATGCGCCAGAGCGGCGTGGTGCTGTCCCGCACGCAAATTATCTCGTTCGTGTGGGACATGAATTTTGATTGCGACACCAATGTGGTGGAAGTGTCGATCCGCCGCCTGCGGGCGAAGATTGATGACCCGTTCGAACGCAAGTTGATCCACACCCTGCGCGGCGTGGGTTATGTGCTGGAAGACCGTGAGTAGTCCTCAGGCGTGCACCTCGTCATGCTCATCGTGGTGAAAGCCGTCGCCCTCCACCTGAATGGTGGCGTGGGAGATATCGAATTGTTCATGCAGTAATTCCGTCACCTGGCTGAGGATCTGTTGCTCGGAGCCTTGCGCCGAATCCGCCACCAAGTGAGTACTCAGCACATTCTTGCCGCTGGTGAGCGCCCAGATATGCAGATCGTGTACGTCCTTTACTCCGGGCACACCACGAAGCGCCTGCTCGACCTTGTCGATATCGATGCCATCCGGCACACCTTGCAGCAGCACGTTCATGCTTTCCTTGAGCAGGGTCCAGGTGCGTGGCAACACCCAGAAGCCAATCGCCGCAGCCACCACCGAATCGACCCAGCCCCAGCCGGTGAACATGATCACCAGCGCCGCGATGATCACGCCGATGGAGCCGAGCATGTCGCTCCAGACCTCCAGGTAAGCGCCCTTCACGTTGAGGCTTTCGCCGCTGGCCGCACTCAGCAACCGCATGGAAATCAGGTTAACGATCAGCCCCAGCACGGCGATCACCAGCATGCCGGTGGACTGGATCTCGGCGGGCGCCTGCAGCCGTTGATACGCCTCATAAAGGATGTAGAACGCCACGGCGAACAGCAGCAGCGCGTTAAACGCCGCCGCCAGAATCTCGAAACGCGCATAGCCAAAGGTGCGCTTGCGGTCGGCGGGGCGCTTGGCCACCTGGATCGCCACCAGGGAAATTGCCAGGGCCAGGGCGTCGGTCATCATGTGGGCGGCGTCGGACAACAGCGCCAGGCTGCCGGTGATAAAGGCACCGATCACCTCGGCAATCATGAAACTCGAGGTCAGCCCCAGGGCGATCCATAACTTGCGTTCGTGGCCGGCGCGTACTTGGGCGTGGCTGTGTCCTGCGCTCATGAAATGTCCTCGTGGGTCGTCGTCCGGTTGATCATAGAGCTATAGGCCAAAACCACCGGCATGGGTTACGAAATTGTCATCACCTCGTCAGGCAGGCGTTAAGCGGTGCGCACCAAAATTGAACATGAACGCTCTGGAACCGTTCTATCAGGTATGCTTTTCGAGCAGGAAACAAAAAGAAACATATTAGCCAACCTGTTCGATAAGGAGCCCCGTTTTGGAGTTATCGACTGCCGCGTGGATGGTTCACGACACCCGCCTCATGTTCTGCGTTCTGCTGGCCATCGCCAGCATCATTGTGTTGATCAGCGCCACCAAGCTGCCGCCGTTCCTGTCGATCCTGATCGGCACGTTTATCGCCGGTGTCGGCGCGGGCTTGCCGCCGGAAGAAGTGGCCAAGGCGTTCAGCAAAGGCGCCGGGGCGATCCTCGGTGAAGCCGGGATCATCATTGCCCTGGGCTCGATGCTCGGCGCGTTGATGGCCGAGTCCGGGGCTGCCGACCGTATCGCCACTACCCTGCTCGGCCTGGGCAAGGGCAAGTCGTTGCCCTGGGTGATGGCGCTGGTGGCAATGGTGATTGGCTTGCCGCTGTTCTTCGAAGTGGGCCTGGTGATGATGGTGCCGATCATCTTTGTGATGGCCAAGCGCTCGAACCAGCCGCTGCTGAAAATCGCGATCCCGGCGCTGGCGGGCATGACCACCCTGCACGCCCTGATGCCTCCGCATCCAGGGCCGTTGATTGCAGTCAGCGCCTTGCACGCCGACCTGGGCCTGACCATGTTGCTGGGCTTTTGCCTCGCCGTGCCGGCCGTGATTCTGGCCGGCCCGTTGTACGGCAACTGGCTGTCCAAGCGCATGCACGTGGATGAGCCGGCCGATATTGGCGCACTGTTCAGTGCACCGCCCAAGGCGCCACGCCAGCCGAGTTTTGGTGTGTCGCTGCTGATCATTCTGTTGCCGGTGATCCTGATGCTCGGCAGCACCCTGGCCAAGGTCGCCATGTCGCCGGAAAGCCCGGTGGCGCTGACCTTGAAGTTCCTCGGTGAGCCACTGATCGCGCTGGGCCTGGCGGTGATTGCGGCGGTGATTTGCCTGGGTTGGGCCAGCGGCATGCCGCGGGCCGATGTGGGCAATACCTTGCGTAAAGCGCTGGCGCCGATCGCGGTACTGCTGCTGACCATCGGCGCGGGTGGCGGGTTGAAGCAAACGTTGCTGGATGCCGGCGTGAGCCAGACCATCAGCAAAGTGGCCGAAGGCGCGCACATGCCGTACCTGTTGCTGGCTTGGCTGATTGCCGTGGCGCTGCGTCAGGCCACCGGTTCGGCGACCGTTGCCACGACGACAACGGCGGGCATTCTGGCGCCGATGATGGCGGGTCTGGCGGCGACGCAAAGCTCACTGGTGGCCCTGGCGATTGGTGCCGGCTCGGTGTTCTTCTGCCACGTCAACGACGCGGGCTTCTGGATGGTGCGTGAGTACTTCGGCTTGCAGCTGAAGCAGACGATTTGGGTGTGGTCGGTGTTGCAGACCATCGTGTCGGTGGTCGGCCTGGTCGGCACACTGCTGATGTGGCACTTCCTCACCTGAGGATCTGATGATCGTTCCCACGCTCCGCGTGGGAATGCAGCCCGTGACGCTCCGCGTCACCAGAGCCGACGCGGAGCGTCCAGTGAGGCGTTCCCACGCTGAGCGTAGGAACGATCAGGTGGGTTGGCGCTTGCCAAAATGCGCCGCACTCACTGCGCCCACCGCGCCCATCACCACGCAATACACCACGCAGATCCACGGGCTGGCAGGCATCAACGCGATCAACATCAACGGCGTGGTACTCGCCCACAGCGCATACGCAATGTTGTAGGTGAAGGAAATCCCCGACACGCGCACCTGCGCCGGGAACAGGCTGACCATCACCGACGGCACAGCCCCCACCACCCCGCAACTCAAACCGGCAATCGCATACGCCGCGCCCAGCCACACGCCGCCCGCAATCAGGCTGGCATACAGCACGGCAATCCCCACCGGCAGCAACAGGCTGTAAACCAACACCGCGCGCCACGCGCCGATGCGGTCCACCAGCAGGCCGGCCAGCACGCAACCGATGTTCAGGAACACGATGCCCAACGCACTCAGGGCGAAGGTGTGGCTGGGGCTCATGCCGAAGGTTTTCTGCATCATGGTCGGGGTGATAACGACCAATACCACCACGGCTGAGGTGAGCACGCAGGTGAGGATCATGGCCGGCAGCAGCGCGTTGCGGTGTTCCCGCAGGACGGTGCGCAGGGGTAATTCGGCGCCAGCCTGGCGGCGGGCCTGCATCTGCAGGAACACCGGGGTTTCGCTGAGCCAGCGCCGCAGCCAGACGCCGATCACGCCAAACACGCCGCCGAGCAGGAACGGGAAGCGCCAGGCGTAGTCGAGGATTTCTTCCGGGGTGAAGACTTGCGCCAGCAACGTCGCGGTCAGCGCGCCGAGCAGGTAGCCGAAGGTCAGCCCGGCCTGCAGGAAGCCCAAGGCGTAACCGCGATGGTTGTCCGGGGCGTGCTCGGCGACAAATACCCAGGCGCTGGGCACTTCCCCACCCACCGCCGCGCCCTGGAGGATGCGCAACGCCAGCAGGATCAAGGGCGCGAAATAACCAATGTGTGCGTAGGTGGGCATGATCCCGATCAGCAGGCACGGCAGCGCCATCATCAGGATGCTCAGGCTGAACACCCGTTTGCGGCCCAAGTGATCGGCGAAATGCGCCATCAGGATCCCGCCCAGCGGGCGCGCGAGGTAGCCGGTGACGAAGATGCCGAAGCTTTGCAGCAGGCGCAGCCATTCGGGCATTTCCGGCGGGAAGAACAGTTGGCTCAGGGTCAGCGCGAAAAACACGAAGATGATGAAGTCGTAGATTTCCAGGGCCCCGCCCAAGGCAGCCAGGCCCAGGGTTTTGTAGTCGGAGCGGGAGAAACGCTGCGCCTGTGGATAAGAGGTGGCAGTCATGTGCAAGCTCGGCAGACAAACAAAATGGCCTGCAGGTTATGAGCTGGGCCGGGTGATGGCAATCACGCTGGATATATTTGCTTTACTCATTGATCAATGAAGATAACTACATTCCCAAATGAATAACCGTAGAGGAACATGCAGCAAAACTGCCGCCCCCATAATAAATACAAATAGAGGTACTGAACGTGGCCGATGCTATCGAAGAAAGCCGCTACGCCCGATTTGCCCTGCGTTGTTCCAACTTCGCCGAGCGCTGGTTCCCGGACTCCTGGGTGTTTGCCGCCCTCGCCGTGATCATCGTCGCCGTGGCGACCCTGGGCATGGGCGCCGCGCCGACCGAGGCCGCCAAGGCGTTTGGTGACGGGTTCTGGAGTTTGATCCCGTTCACCATGCAAATGGCCTTCGTGGTGATTGGCGGTTATGTGGTCGCCAGCTCCCCGCCCGCTGTGAAATTGATCGATCGCCTCGCACGCATCCCGAAAAACGGCCGTTCTGCCGTGGCCTGGGTGGCGCTGATTTCGATGGTCGCCTCGTTGCTCAACTGGGGCTTGTCCCTGGTGTTCGGCGGCTTGCTGGTGCGGGCACTGGCCCGTCGTACGGATTTGCGTATGGATTACCGCGCGGCCGGTGCTGCGGCCTATCTGGGCCTGGGCGCGGTATGGGCGCTGGGGCTGTCGTCGTCGGCGGCGCAGTTGCAGGCCAACCCGGCGAGTTTGCCGCCGTCGATTTTGTCGATCACCGGGATGATCCCGTTTACCGACACCATCTTCCTGTGGCAATCCGGCGTGCTGTTGCTGGCACTGATCGTGGTCTCGCTGATCATCGCCTACGCCACTGCACCCGGGCCGAACTCCGCCCGTGATGCCAAGGCCTGCGGTGTCGACCCGGCCTTCAACCTGCCCAAGCCACAGCCGCCGAACCGCCCGGGCGAGTGGCTGGAACACAGCCCGCTGCTGACTATCCTGCTGGCGTTGCTGGCCGCAGGGTGGCTGTTCCATGAATTCTCGACCAAGCCGGCGATCAGCGCGATCTCGGGGCTCAACACCTACAACTTCCTGTTCCTGATGGTGGGCGCATTGCTGCACTGGCGCCCGCGCAGCTTCCTCGACGCCGTGGCCCGCGCGGTGCCGACCACCACCGGGGTGCTGATCCAGTTCCCGTTGTATGGCTCGATTGCGGCGTTGATGACGGTGGTGAAAGGCGGCGACGGTCAGACATTGGCTCACCATATCTCGACCTTCTTCACCTCCATCGCATCCCATGACACCTACGCGCTGATGATGGGCGTGTATTCGGCGGTGCTGGGCTTCTTTATCCCGTCGGGCGGCGGCAAGTGGATCATCGAGGCGCCGTACGTGATGCAGGTCGCCAATGACCTGGAATACCACCTGGGCTGGGCGGTGCAGATCTACAACGCTGCCGAGGCGCTGCCGAACCTGATCAACCCGTTCTATATGTTGCCGCTGCTGGGGGTACTGGGGTTGAAGGCGCGGGATTTGATCGGCTTTTCGTTTGTGCAGCTGCTGGTGCACACGCCGCTGGTGCTGTTTTTGCTGTGGGCGCTGGGCACGACGCTTAAATATTTGCCGCCAGTGATGCCATAG
Organism: Pseudomonas sp. ADAK13; assembly: GCF_012935715.1. Taxonomy (NCBI): domain Bacteria; kingdom Pseudomonadati; phylum Pseudomonadota; class Gammaproteobacteria; order Pseudomonadales; family Pseudomonadaceae; genus Pseudomonas; species Pseudomonas sp. ADAK13. The sequence continues at coordinate 3,152,004 of NZ_CP052860.1, read as the reverse complement.
GGCAGCTGCCAGTAACCTTTCTGATCAAACGCGTCGGGGTTGTCCCACTCACTACGGTGGCAACCCCTGATATCTACCGCCAACGCCTTTGATTAACCTGATTCGGATAACGCCTCACACCCCCCCAAGGAAAATCCGATGACGCCCCTATCCAAATCGCTGGAAGAGTTGATCAATGCTATTTACAAGGACGGCAACGTGTCGTTCGTTGAGTACCAGGGCCTGCGCGACAATGCCGATTGCCGCATGGCCACGGTTATCAAGGAGTTTGGCCTGCACAACAACGTGACGGCGTTCCAGAAAGCCATGGACGTGGCCATGCAACTGCTGCAGTCCTGCGTCATCGATGCCAAGAAAGCCAAGCTGACTGACACGGGCGAGGCCATCGTCAAGGATGCGCTGGCGTCCCAGGTAGAATACTTGCGCGCCGGCAGCCAATTGGCACTGCGCTTGTTATGAGTGGCCTGTAGCGTTCAAGGCACTGTCTTCGTTCCGTCACATTGCATTGCTACCGTCCTGCGAAATATCTTGCAACATTCAACCAGCAGGGACTCCCAGCAATGAGCGACGAGCACGAAGACCGCCCTTCCCAAGACATTGAAGCCAAACCGCCAGTCGACACCAGCCGGCGGCGCTTCCTGGGAGGCGCGGCCGTGCTGGGCGTGGGTGCGACCCTGAGTGCCTGCGGCAATACCAGCGAGGCACCCGGCAAGCCGGTGGAGCGCCCGCTGACGCCGCAAGAGCTGGACAAGGCCCTGCACGAACAGGTTAAAACCGTGGTGGTGATCTACGCCGAAAACCGCAGTTTCAACAACCTGTTTGCTGATTTCCCCGGCGTCGAGAAACCCCTGTCGGCCCTGACCGCCGCTGAGTATCAACAACGCGACCGCGACGGCAGCCTGCTGAGCACGCTGCCCCCGACCTGGGGCGGCGTGTTGCAAATCGGCCCGCAGACCGTGGACGGCGTGACGTACCCCAGCGAAGTGCAATACCAGGAAAACCTGCCCAACGCCCCCTACGCCCTGAAGGGCCCGAACGGCGAAGACCAGCCGCTGAGCCTGGTCACCCGGGATTTGTGGCACGTGTTCTATCAGAACCAGATGCAGATCAATGGCGGTAAAAACGATGCGTTCGTCGCCTGGGGCGACTCCGGCGGCCTGCTGATGGGCCATTACGCCCAGAGTCGTTACGCCCTGCGCTTGTGGGACGTGGCGAAGGAGTTTGTGCTCTGCGATAACTTCTTCCAGGGCGCGTTTGGCGGATCGTTCCTCAACCACCAATACCTGATCAGCGCCACCCCGCCGGTGTACCCAAACGCTGCGCAATCGGTGGCCAAGGCACAGATCGCCACGCTGCAAAGTGACGACCCGACCGACCCGCGCCTCAAGCCTCTGGACAAATCCCCGGCCAGCGCCATGACCGGCCCGCCGCAATTCGGCCCCAGCGCACTGACCCCGGACGGTTTCGGCGTGAACACCCTGGCCCCGCCTTACTGGCCGACCTGGATTCGCGACCCCGAGCGCCCGGATTACTCCAAGCCCGACTTGCCTAACGTGCTGGTGCCACAAACCCACGAGCACATCGGCGACAAACTGTCGAAAAAGAACGTCGACTGGGCCTGGTACGCCGGTGCGTGGCAAGCAACCCTGGATCAGTTCAAGGACTCGGGCGGCATTCCGAAGATTCCGAATTTCCAGTACCACCACCAGCCCTTCAACTACTTCAAGCAGCAAGGCCCGGAAAACCCGGCTGAGCGCAATAAACGCCTGCGCGATGGCGGCCTGGGGGATGACGCCAGCACCAACAAGTTCTTCGCCGATGCCCAGGCCGGCAAGCTGCCTGCGGTGACCTTCTACAAACCCCAGGGCAACCTGAATATGCACGCCGGTTACGCCGACGTCGCTTCGGGCGACCGGCATATCACCCGCGCCTTGAAGGTGCTGCAGGAAAGCCCGCAATGGAAGAACATGGTGGTGATCGTCACGGTCGATGAAAACGGCGGCTGGTGGGACCACGTTGCACCGCCAAAAGGCGATCGTTGGGGCCCGGGCACGCGGATTCCGGCACTGGTGGTCTCGCCGTTCGCGCGCAAGGGCACGGTGGACCATACCGTCTACGACACCGCGTCGATCCTGCGTCTGATCACCCGGGTGTTCCAGCTGGAAACCCTCGACGGGCTCAAGCAGCGTGACGACGCCATGACCGCGCGCGGCCAAAAGCCCATGGGGGATTTGAGCAACGCCCTGCACTTCCCGGTGTAGACGCACTTACTCAAAAGCGACAAGCGCGCAGTTTTTCTACGCGCTTTTCCCGGTCAACCGCTACTGTGTGAAGGTGGGCATTCACCCCGCGCAGACGGGCTTTCGCTGACAGGGAACCATCCATGTTCAAACTCTCCAGGTTGTCTTTCACCCTGGCCGCACTGACCTTGAGTGCGGTCGTTCAGGCTGACATCACCATACCGCTGGGTACCCCGCAACGGGTCACCCAGTTGTTCGCTTACCCGAACAATTGCAACGTCATCTGTTTTCGTCCCTGGACGCTGGAACAGACCGTCGAGCACTACCTGAACCAGAGCCTGCAGCGAGACGGTTACAGCCGGGGCAAAGTCAGCGTCAAGACCGACCATGACCAAGTGCTTGCCACCTTCAGCGGGGTACCGGACGGTTATGGCCAGCCGTTGACCACCTTGCTCGACACGGCCGACCTGGCTTACCAGGGCGCCAGCAAACTCAACAGTGATGGCAAATGGCAGTTCAACTGGTACCTGTTCCTGCCGCTGGGCATGGCCCTGGAGAACCGCAAGAGCATCGAACTGCTGCACTTTCCGCCGGATTACTCCCTGACCCATTTCCAGGATTACCTGGAGTCGGCCACCACCGACCGCTGGGCGACCTTGCTCACCGCCAACGGCATCCCGGCGACCCAGACGCCGGAATACCAGACCATCATCGACATCGCCCCGATCGCCGCCCCCGCCACGGCGGGCAAGGACCTGGAAGGCGTCTACAGCTATTTCACCGACTACCAGACACGCATGGTCAAGGAACTGAGCCTGCACGCGGGCGGCGCGCTGCCGATGGTGGCCTTCGGGGCGCCGGTGCGCAGCTGGATCAAGCAGCAATACGGGCAAACCGTGGCCGTACTGGGCCTGGCGCAGATCAGCCCGGCCGCCGGGAGCCAGGTCGCGGTGCTGGGGGCCAACCACCCGAGCTACATCTGGTATGCCGCCAACCCCGACACGTATGACGGTGACGAGCAAAAGGCCGATGAGGCCGGTTTAAAGGTGATGGGCCAGGATTTGAGCGCCGCCTGCTGGCAGGCCGCGATGGGCCAGAAGCCGGCCAGTGATCCGAATGTGCAGCTCAAAGGCTGCATGAACACCTGGCAGGTGACGCGCAAGGAGCAGACCTGCGAGCTGTTCTATACGTCGATCCGTGAACTGACGCCCGAACAAGCGAACGCCAAGTGCGCCCAACCGGCGATCAAAACCCAGTTGAGGCAATTGAAAAGCGCAGTGCCAGCACCGTCGGTAGATGCACCGGCACCTTGACCCGAGCTGCAGACAGGACATTTTCCTACATGAAAGATAGCCAATTTCTACTGTCATATTTGACAGTAGAAATTGGATCCCACTTCAGCGAGTCTTGAGCCGCGCCCATCCGCTGCAAGACTGGCAGTCCAGCCACCACCGACAGGTCGATGCAGCCCCCCTTGGAGAGTCATGAAAACTCAAGCCATGGATAAGGCTAACGCCTGCGTGAATGACTGCCTTTACCCGTTTGTGATGTTGCAGGGCGAACACGGCTACCCGTCCACCCGCGATTACGAGGTGGTGCGTACACGGGACGGTTCAGGCGAAGGGATCAAGACCCGCGTCGCCTTTGACAGCCGCCTGTGCATTGCCAAGGTGTCCGGCTATGCGCTGAGCGAACGACGCCTGCATACGTTGCAGATGTCCTCGCGCATCCACTTGTACGACCCATGGTTCAGCGGCCTGCTGTCGCACTCATGCAACCCGAACGTGTTCCTCGACATGACGTACCTGGAACTGTGGTCGGTTCAATCCGTTGCCGCCGGCGCCCTGCTGACCATGGATTACGCCCACACCGAGGACGTGTTGTTCCGACAGTTTCGCTGCCAATGTGGCGAGCTCAACTGTCGGGGCTGGATCACCGGCATGAACGAGCCTCTGAACACCGAAGGTCAGCAGTTCATGGAGCAGTGGCGCCAGCGCAAAAGCCCTTAGACCGCACCCAGCGGGCGCAGGCGGTATTGCGGCGGCAACTGCTCGAAACCACTGATGGTGGTGTTCAGGCTTTTCCAGCGACCGTCCTTGATCCCGTAGATGCAGCCGTGAACCGACAGGCTCTGCCCGCGATGCCAGGCGTTTTGCACAATGCTGGTATGGCCGACGTTGGCCACTTGCTGGATCACGTTCAGCTCACACAGGCGGTCGACGCGTTCTTCTTCGGTGGGCAACTGGGCCAGCACGTCGCGGTTTTCGTAGTACAGGTCACGGATGGTGCGCAGCCAGCCGTCGATCAGGCCCAACTGGTTGTCCTGCATCGAGGCGCGCACGCCGCCACAGCCGTAGTGGCCGGTGACGAGGATGTGTTTGACCTTGAGCACGTCGACGGCGTACTGGATCACCGACAGGCAATTGAGGTCGGTGTGCAGCACTACGTTGGCCACGTTGCGGTGTACAAACAGGTCGCCCGGCAGCATGCCGACGATCTCGTTGGCCGGTACGCGAGCGTCGGAACAGCCGATCCACAGGTATTCCGGGGTTTGCTGGCGGGCGAGCTTGGCGAAGAATTCGGGATCTTCCTGTTTGATCGCATCTGCCCAGCGTTCGTTGTTATCAAGCAGGTCTTGTAGTTCGTTCATCAGGGAAAGCCTCAGGAATGATGCGCAGTTTTGACACTCGACCGCCCGTCCGGGTCACGCCGGGAATAAAGATAGCCGGCGGGCAATTACTTGAATCTTGGGGGGCCATGCCTGTCCACACACTATAAGCCCCACAGTATGAGGAATCGCCATGACTGATTCACGACGTCCTTTCGGCGCCACCCAACCGGAGCCGATTGATGACAACGAAGACCGCATGGGTTCGATGCGGGAACTGGATTTTGACGAGGAAGAGCCCACGGCGGAAATCGGCGACGAGATTCCGCCCCGCGAGCGCGAGCATCTGATGCCCGACGAACGGGTGCGCGAGGCCGGGATGACCGGGGCGTCCACCGATGATCATGAATCAACCGATGATGACATGAGCCCGGAAACGCTGATCCGCGAGGATGGCGCACGGGACGCACGGGAAGAAGGTGAAGGTGAACCGGCCGACTGGGACCTGAGCATCGTCGATGAAGATGAGATTGGCGGCGGCAATGGCCTGGATGAGGCCGAGCTGGCGGAGCGGGATCCGGTGGACGGAAACCGCTAGGCCAACGCGTTAATCCACCAGGGTGCAGGCCATCACGACCGCATCTTCGCGACCACCGACGGCGGGGTAATAATCCCGCCGGCGGCCAATTTCGTTGAAACCATAACGCTCATAGAGCCGGAACGCGCCGGTGTTGCTATCGCGCACTTCCAGGAAACATTCCCGCGCCTTGGCCTCGTAGGCCCGCGACATCAGGTGCTCCAGCAAGCTCAAACCCAGGCCACGGCCCTGGTTTTCCGGCTTGACGGTGATGTTCAGCAAATGGGCTTCATCAAGGATGATCTGCACCACTCCGTGGCCCACCTGCTGCTCTCCTTCGAACATCAGCCAGATCTGGTACTTGCCCAGCCCGTCGAGAAAAATCCCGCGGGTCCAGGGGTGGCTGAACGCTGCGTATTCGATCTTCAGTACGGCGTCGAGGTCCGCCTCGGTCATCGGGCGGAAGGATAAAGCTTCACTCATCGGTACTTTTCCAGCGCGCCATCAGCCGGCGCATGGCTTGCCAGACATCAGCCTTACGCTGTGGCTCTTCCATTAATAGTTCCAGGCCCGGCAGGGCCCAGACGGAGCCGAGGCCCTCGACCTGCAGTTCGCGGTACCAGGCTTCGGCGTTGGCTTCGCCGGCAAACCGCACCGCGGGCAGGCCGATCAGCCACAGGCACACACAGGGTTCGTCTTCCAGGCGCGCCGACACAAAACCTTGCACAAAATCCCGCGCGGCTTCCGGGCCCTGGTCCATCGTGCCCCGGACCAGCAGTGGCCAGCGCACCGGTTCGCCGACAATTTGCGGGCTGTCGGGCAGGCCGGCGGCGCGCAGCATGTCTTTAAGCAACAAATACGCGGGGTCGCGGCTCTGGAAGCGCTCGCCGGTGGGCAGCTCTACCAGCAACAGGCAACGCCCGGCCCGCAGCAGTTGCAGGGCGAAGCGCGGCGGCGGTACCACCGGGGCCTTGGCCACGGCAGGCGCCTCCTCGGCGACGACCGGCTTGGCCACCGGCGACGGGCGCGGGACTTCGACTTTTGGCCGAACCGCTGGGGCGTCTGCCACGGGTTTGACCAGAGGCACCGGCGCAGCCGCCTCCTCACCCGAAGGCTCGAAGGCCTCGAACGGTTCCGGGGCCTCCAGCAGCTCGGGCCGCGAGGGTGCGGCGAACGGTAATTCAGTGCGCGGCAGCCAGTTGACCACCTGCATGGCGGTCAAGTAAGCGCGACGTCGGGACTCGATAAGCAAAGGTCGGCCACTTGTGGATAACTAAAGAACAGGGATTCTACCGCCCTTCGACGAAGATCGCCCGCAGTTGATCGTTTTGCCGAGCGCCTCACGACCGGCTGTGGATAAATCCCGGCACCGATGCAGTACAATCGCTGCTTTTAATCGCTAACCAGCCGGCCATTCCGATGATCGAACCCAAGCGCGTCTTGCGCGCCCTCGCCGAACACTGGGCCCTGCTTGAGCCACTGTGCGAACACTTCGACCAAGGCACCCTGAGCCTCAGCGAATTGCGCGCGCAACTGGCCGCCCAACAACTGGACAGCACGCCACAGGACATCACCAGCCTGCTGGACGTGTGGATTCGCCTGGATATCCTGGTGCCTGTCGCCAAGAGCCCGAACCGTTTCGAGCTCAACGCACAGATCCACGACTTCCTGGCTTATCTTCGCAAGGAGCACCGGCTAGGCCTGTGCCTGGAAATCGAAGCCTACCTGCGCCACCTTGAGCGCCTGGCGGGTTATATCCAGGACGCCTTCGACATCCGTGACGGCCATGACCTGGCGCGCCAACTGCGCCTGCTGGACATGCGCGTGCGCGACGTGCTGAAAAAACTCGCCAACGACGAGCAAGCCCTCGCGGCCGTGGCCGACCGCGCCAAGACCAGCGACCGGCAGATCCCGTTGCGCCAGCGCTACGCCGAAGTACTGGCGACGTGGGACGAATACGTCGAGCCGATGATCCAGCTGGTGAACGCCGACGGCGCCTTCGAACAAGGCGTGCGCAAGGTCGAAAACGTGTTGCTGCGCATGCTCACCGAGCAGCAGCGCCTCGGCCACCTGGTGGACGACGACATGCTGCTGCGCACCCACGCGCGCATCCTCGAAATGCAGACCAGCGCCCAGTTGACCTTGCGTCACGCCCGTGAACTGCTGCTGCCACTGCGTGAAGAAGCGCGCCGGCACAACGCCGTGACCCGTGGCGCGGCCCTGGCCCTGTCGGCGATTCGCCGCAAAGGCCTGGACGCGGTGCCACAAGCGGCGATGCCGATGTTTACCCGGCCGCAAAGCACCTTCCTCGGCAGTGCCAGCCAGGTCGAAGCCTATGTGTACGCCCTGGCCAACTTCGAACCGAAGCCGGCGCGTTTCCCCAAGGCGCACAAATCCCACAAGGGCGAAGCCCCTCGCGCCCCGCGCACGGTCAAGGAAATGCTCGAGCGCTGCGAAGACGCACTGCCGATGCCCGACCTGATGACCTGGCTGCTGGAGCAGGAGCCGGACGGCGCAACCGACGAGTTGCTGTATTGGTTTTCACGCCTGTCGCGGGAGAAACGCTTCAAGCGTGAACGCCTGGAACGACGGGATTACCACACTCACGAGCATCAGGTCAGCCTGCGCTCATTCGCCCTGCTCCCGGCCAGCGTTGATGCGCACGGGAATTCTGCGAGCACACCTAATGCATCTTGATCTATCCGAACTGTCCCAGCTGGCGCCGATCTTTCGCGAGCTGTTCAAGGGTTACCACGTCAGCCGCCGCGACCCGGAGCTGTACGCCCAACTGTCGAACTTCCAGGACCAGTACCGCACGCTGTTCAAGGCCCTGGGCTTTGAGCTGGTGTGCGACACCCGGGGTTTCTACTACTTCGTGCCGGACTCGGCCGTGGCCGCCGCGCAGGTCAACAAGACCGCCCAGCGCCTGGCGTTGTTCACCTTCATCATCGTCGAGCACCTGGCCGACCAGGGCCGCGACCCGATCGCCGTGCTCGACGGTGGCAGCCTGGGCCGTGACGAGTTGCCCTCCCTGCTGGAAAAGTACCGCGACCTGTTTATCCAGGCCGAAGTGCAGACCGTTGAGGAGCTGGAAGAAAAAATCATGCGTCGTATGACGCAGCTGGGTTTTGCCAGTGAAGAGACCGGTATCTACCGCTTCCTGCCGCCGATGCACCGTTTCCTCGATGTGTGCCTCTCGGTCCAGCAGGACCGTGATCTCGCCGCGAGCATCCACAGCGTATTGCCGCTGCCGGCCCCGGTGATCATCGACGAAGACAGCGATGAAAAACTGCTGAAGACCGATGACCCGCTCGATCTCAGTGACTTCTCTGATGAGAGCGAAGAAGACGCCCTGGCCCGTGCCATTGCCGAAGAACAGGAGACCGACGCATGAGCAAGGAACGCTACGGCATTCGCCGCTTCGCCCTTTTGAACACGGCCGGTTACAGCCTGGGGTTGTTCCCGCTGGAAGAACCGCTGTCGGTGTATGGCGCGAACAACCTCGGTAAATCGGCTTCGATCAACGCCTTGCAATTCCCGATTCTGGCGCGCATGTCGGACATGAGTTTCGGCAAGTACACCCTGGAACAATCCCGGCGCTTCTACTTTGCCACCGACACCAGCTACATCCTGGTGGAAGTCGCGCTGCCCCACGGCCCGCACGTGATCGGCGTGGTCGGGCGTGGCCCGGGCGGTGGTTTCGGTCACCAGTTCTTTGCCTACGCCGGCAAGCTGGACCTGGCGCACTACCAGAAGAACGACACCTGCCTGCGCCAGAAAGAGCTGTTCACCAACCTTGAGCGCGAAGGCCTGAAAGCCTATGAGCTGAAGCCCGATGAACTGCGCCGTTTGCTGGTGGGTGGCCACACGTCGATCCCGCTGGACCTGACCCTGATTCCGCTGCGCTCCACCAGCGAGCAGAGCCTGAAGACCTTCCGCGCGCTGTTTATCAACTTGCTGCACATGCGGGAAATTACCGCCGCCAAGTTGAAGCAGCTGTTTCTGGATGCGTTCGAACACAGCCTGCGTTCCGGCAGTGTCGATTACATCGCGGCGTGCGAAGAAGCCTTCCGTGATGTACGACGCATGGAGCAAGACTACAACTCGCTGGTGGCCGCCGGGCCATTGGTGGAAGCGCTTTCCAATGGCGTGAAACAGCGGGAAATTCTGCGCGGCAAACTGCATCGCCTGTCGCCGCTGCTGGATTCGCTGCTGGGCACCTGGTCGGACTACGCCAGTGCGCGCAAGGAAGAGCTGACGATCCAGGCCGAGCATTACCGCAACGAGCAAGACGCGCTGCAGAACGACCAGCGCGGCGGCACTCAGGAGCTGATGCGCCTGGAGCGGGAAATCAGCGGCATTCAGCGTTGGCTCGGTGAGTTATCGGTGCTCAAGCATCGCTTCGCGCTGGTGGATGACGTCAAGGTGCTGGAGCAGCAACTGCTGGCGGCCAAGGATGCTCACGATGAATTGGCCGGCGCCTTGGCGCAGTCGCGTCAGTTCAGCGCCGAGGATCTGGACGAGCGTCTGCGTGACCTGGAAAAACGCCTGAAGTCGGTGAAGCAGCAACTCGATCACGCCGACAACAACAGCTACGCCAAGCTGCGGGAAGAATTCTCGCAGCAGGATGTCGAGCGTCTGATGCGCCTGTTCAACAGTTCGCTGTTCAGCTTGCCGCTGGGTGAGCATGGTATCACGCTGGACGAGGACGGCCTGTGGGTGAAGTCACTGGAGCAGATCCTCGATGGCTTCAAGGGCGAACGCTTTGAAGTACCAGGGCTGGCCATCGATATCTCGCACATCGAGCCGCCGGCGTTGCAGGCGCTGGCTGACCGCGCCGCATTGCGCGACCAGAAAGAGCGCCTGGAAAAAGAACTCAAGCAACTGAAAACCCAGCAAGCCGTGGCGGCCGACCGCGCGGCGAGCAAGACCCAGACCGAAGCGTTGTACCAACAGGTACTGGACGCGCAAAAGGCGCTGGAAGATTTCCGTCGTGCACAAACCCTGAGCGCCGAGGAAGGCGAGAAGCTGGAAAACCTGGCGCAGATGGAAGCCGCCCAGGACGAGTTGAAACGCTCCAGTGATGCGTTCACCGAACGCGTCCAGCAACTGTCGGCCAAGCTGCAACTGGTGGGCCGCCAGATTGGCGACATGGAAGCCAAGCAGCGCACGCTGGATGACGCGTTGCGTCGTCGTCAGTTGCTGCCGGCGGACTTGCCGTTTGGCACGCCATTCATGGACCCGGTCGACGACTCCATGGAAAACCTGCTGCCGCTGCTCAATGACTATCAGGACAGCTGGCAGGGTTTGCTGCGCGCGGATGGTCAGATCGATGCACTGTATGCACAGGTACGCCTCAAGGGCGTGGCCAAGTTCGACAGCGAAGACGATATGGAGCGTCGCCTGCACCTGCTGATCAACGCGTACGCGCACCGTACCGATGAAGCCCTGACCCTGGGCAAGGCACGGCGTGCGGCGGTTACCGATATCGCGCGCACCTTGCGCAATATCCGCAGTGACTACGACAGCCTTGAGCACCAGCTGGCGTTGTTCAACCGCGAGATCAACAAGCGCCAGGTGTCCAACCTGCAAAGCTTCCGCATCGTGCTCGCGCCGAACAAGGAAGCCCTCAAGCATATCGACCAGATCATCCACAGTGCCGGCCAATATGAAGAAGGCGAAACCCTCTCGGTGTTCGACCTCAGCCAAAGTGCCGAGCAGGACAACAAGAACGAGGAAGCCAAGGAGTACCTGGCGCGCCTGGTAGCGGCCAACCACAACCAGTTGGGCCTCAAGGACTTGTTCGAGCTGGCGTTCGAGATCACCAAGGTCAACGGCCAGCCGATCATTCACACCGACATCGATGGCGCCGCCTCCAACGGCACCACCATGACCATCAAGGCGCTGACCAACATGTACTTGTTGCTGCACTTGATGGACCGCGACCAGGCCGGGCGCGTGCGCTTGCCGTACTACCTCGACGAGGCCGCGGACATCGACGAGAAGAACCAGGCAGCGTTGCTGGAGACCAGCTTGCAGTTGGGCTTCGTGCCGATTCTGGCCAGTGTGAAGCCGCAGGTGTCCGCCCAGGTGGCAATTGACCTGGAAGGCGGAAGTGGGCCGAACGGGATCTACATCGATGAGGCGGACTGGAAGTACATTCGCCGTCACGATGTGGTGAAAGCGACCGTGAATGTGCAGGCGGATGAGCCGGAGCTGGATGAGGTTTAACCTGCCCCGCTGAAATGCAAAAAGGCCGCGATCTTTTGGATCGCGGCCTTTTTTGTGGCTTGGATTGTGTGGGGCTGCCGAGGGCCTCATCGCGGGCAAGCCCGGCTCCTACACTTGGAATGCATTCTTCCTGACAATGCATCTCTAATGTGGGAGCCGGGCTTGCCCGCGATGGACGCGCCTCGGTCTATTTGCCGAGTGGGATTTTAGGGGCCCAGGTCAGCCATTCGTCTTCAAACTTATCGAACAGCGGGAAGGTTTGCTGCGGTCGAGCGGCGTTGCCCATACGCTCGCCGTCTGGCGTAGCAAAGGCGATACCGCCGGCGACCAGGGTCTCCAGGGACTCGGTACGCACCGTCGCGCCCTTGAACAGGCCGAAGTCGAGACCGAAGCCGCTGGTGTTCCAGAACCGGCTGCCGCTGCGCACCAGCGGCGCGTACTTGGGCTCGATCAGGATGTGGATCAGCACGCGGTCGGCGGTCTGGCCCAGTTCGTAGCCTGTGACCTTGCCTACGGTGACTTCGCGGTAAGTGACCGGCACACCTTCCTTCAACGAGCCGCGGCGTGCGGCGCTGAGTACCAGGCTGAGGCCTTCCTCCTGATGTACAGCCTCTGGTGGCTTGTCCAACGCGACAAAGCTCTTTTGTGGGCCGGCGTTTTTCGCTGACGGCTGTACTTCGATGTACTGGCCGGTCACCAGGGTTTCCAGGTTGGAGGTTTTCATCAGGCCCAGCTCAGGCTTGACCACCCAGAACTGACTGCCGGCCCGGGCGATGCGGTCGGCCACTTGAGTGATGCGCGCGCTGAGCAGTACCGATTGCATGTCGGCACTCAGGTCGACGCTTTCGATCTTGCCGACGTCCAGGCCCTTGAAGCGCACCGGCGTACCTGGGCGCAAGCCATCGGCGCGGTCGACCTTGATGGTCACCAGCGTACCGTGCTGGTTGGCGGCCTCACGATCCGCGAACAAGCGGAAACGCGGAATACGCTTTTTCAGCGGCACATTCTGCTCCGGGGTTTCGAAGGCGATACCGCCTGCCATCAGACTGGCCAACGATTCGCTTTTCACCTGGATACCGCCAGTCAGTCCACCCGTCAGGGTCACGCCGCTGGCATTCCAGAAACGCGTCGAACCGTTGACCAACCCTTCGTATTCCTTCTCGATGTGGACACCGATCACCAGTTGCTTGGACTTGCGGGAGAACTGGTAGCTCTGCACGGAGCCCACCTTGACCTGCTTGTAGAGGATTGGGCTGCCCACATCCAGGGAACCGAGGTTGTCGGTGAACAGCACCATGTGCAGGCCTGGGGAACGCAGGTCCAGTGGTGGCGCCTTGGCCCGAGCCACGAATTCCCGTTGTGGCGCACTGCCCTTGTCGCCGGGGCGGATCGCGATGTAGTTACCTTTCACCAGGGCTTCCAGCCCGGTGATGCCGGCCAGGGAAATGGACGGTTTGACCACCCAGAATTGGGTGTCCTGAACCAGGTAGTCTTCGGCCAGCGGGTCGAGGGTCAGCTCGGCATTGGCGCTGGACAGGTCCGGGTCGATCTTCAGGGTTTTCAGGCTGCCGACCTGGATGCCTTTGTACATCACTGGCGTGCGGCCAGCCTGGAGGCCTTCGAAGTCGGTGAGTTTGACCTTGACCTTGATGCCCGCGGCGGCGGCATCGAAGTCTTCGTACAGGCGGAACGGCAGGCTTGGGTCGGTCGGCGGGCTGTCCTTGCGGTTCTCTGGCGTGGCGAAGGCGATACCGCCGGCAACGATGCTGGCCAAGGACTCACTGCGGACTTTTACGCCGGAGAGGTTGGCGTCGATGCTGATGCCACTGGCGTTCCAGAAACGCGTGTGTTTGCGCACCAGGCTGGCGTAGGTCGGTTCGATGTAGACCTTGATCTCAACGGTGGTCTGGTCTTCGGAGAGCAGGTAGCTTTTGACCTGGCCCACCTGGATCTGTTTGTAGAACACCGGGCTGCCACGATTCAGCGAGCCGAGGCGATCAGCTTTGATGGTCAGGTGCAGGCCGGGCTTGGCGTCGGATAAAGGCGGTTCTTCGGACAGGGCTTTGAACTTGCGTGTGGGTTCACCATCGCCCGGGCTGGCGGCGATGTAGTTGCCGGAAACCAGGGTTTCCAGGCCAGTGATACCGGCCAGGCTGACACTCGGTTTAACCAGCCAGAAGCGGGTGTTGGTCTTGAGGTATTGCTCGACGTCCTTGTTCATCTCGATGGTGGCAATCACCCCGCGATTGTTACCTTCGTCGTCCAGGGCCAGGGCTTTGACCTTGCCCACGGACATGCCTTTGTAGACCACTTCGGTCTTGTTGGCCTGGATACCTTCGCCGCTTTCAAAGCGAACTTGAATCTCGATACCTTGCTGGTTGTAGGCACGCCATCCCAGCCAGCCGCCGATGATCAGGGCAATCAGGGGCAGCACCCAAATGGCCGACCAGTTGGAAGCTGGGCGGGTTTTAGCCTTAGGCAAATCACTCATGGTCGTCGTCCGACTCCGTGTTATCCCAAATCAGTCGGGGATCAAAAGTTACTGCGGCAAGCATCGTCAAGATCACCACACTGGCGAACGCCACGGCGCCGAGATTGGCCTCGACACTGGCAAGTCGCCCAAAATTTACAACCGCCACCAGGATGGCGATCACGAAGATATCCAGCATGGACCAGCGGCCAATGAACTCGATAAAGCGGTACATGATAATGCGTTGTTGCGCGGAAAGTGGCTGGTGACGTTGCACTGAAAACAGCAGCAGGCCGATGCCCACCAGCTTGAAGGTTGGCACCAGGATGCTCGCAATAAACACCACCGCAGCGATGGGGAACATGCCGTGCTGCATCAATTGGATCACGCCGGACATGATGGTGCTCGGATCGCCCTGCCCCAGGGAGCTGACGGTCATGATCGGCAACAGGTTGGCCGGGATGTACAAGATGGCCGCAGTGACCAGCAACGCCCAAGTGCGTGTCAGGCTGTTCGGACGGCGAGCGTGGACCAACGCACCGCAACGGGTGCAGGTTTGCTCGTCGGCGTCCGGGTCTTGTTTGTTCAACTCGTGGCATTCAGTACAAATCAGAATGCCCGCATCAATCGCCCGCATGAGCATCCTCTCCTGACAGCGCTTCCCAGATCTGGTGAGGTGACATCACCACTTCCAGCAGAACCTGGACCATTAACAGACTTACGAAGCAGGCCAGGCCCAGCCCGACGGTGATGGAGGCCATGTCAGCCAGTTTTACGATCGCCACCAGCACCCCCATCAGGTAGACCTCGAGCATTCCCCAGTCCTTCAGGTGGTGGTAGATGCGATAAAACAACAAGCCGTAACTGCGGCCAATGTTCCAGCGGATGCTTAGCAATACCGCCAGTTGGCACAGGAGCTTGAGCAATGGAATGCCCATGCTGCAGAGGAACACCACCACGGCGACGCCTTGCATGCCGGTGTCGAACAGGCCGACAACGCCGGTCCATACGGTGTCCTGCGAAGACTGCCCGAGTAGATTGAGCTGCATGATGGGTAAAAAGTTCGCGGGGACGTACAACAACAGCGCGGCAAGCACTAAAGCCAGGCTCCGCTCCACGACGTTGTGGCGGTGCGCGTACAACTCGTAACCGCAGCGTGGGCATTGGGCCTTTTCACCACGGGCAAGCTCTGGCTTACGCATCAGCAAGTCACACTCATGGCATGCCACCAGTTCGTCCAGCGGTAAGTCTGACACCTCGAGGGTATCAACCGGGTCGGGCATATAGGGCTCGGACTCTAAAAAAGATTAGGTGCCTATTCTAGTGTTCTGGTTCAGAAATAACTGTGCAAATTTGTCGGGGCGCCGCTGCAGATCAAGCATGGTGCTACGTGTAACTTTTCGACCGCCCAAAACAAAACCCCTGATCGCGTTAGCAATCAGGGGTTCTGGAATTTAATCTTGACGATGACCTACTCTCACATGGGGAAACCCCACACTACCATCGGCGATGCATCGTTTCACTGCTGAGTTCGGGATGGGATCAGGTGGTTCCAATGCTCTATGGTCGTCAAGAAATTCGGGTACTGAGTCGTGGCCAGCTGGCCTCGCTTCAGCAAATTGGGTATGTGACAGCTTTCGGTATTTGCAAGAATCGAACTTTCGGTTCATTTCGTCTTCACACACCGCAATCTGGTGCCTTTTCAGGTCAGCAAATTGCTTGGGTGTTATATGGTCAAGCCTCACGGGCAATTAGTATTGGTTAGCTCAACGCCTCACAGCGCTTACACACCCAACCTATCAACGTCGTAGTCTTCGACGGCCCTTCAGGGAACTCAAGGTTCCAGTGAGATCTCATCTTGAGGCTAGTTTCCCGCTTAGATGCTTTCAGCGGTTATCTATTCCGAACATAGCTACCCGGCAATGCCACTGGCGTGACAACCGGAACACCAGAGGTTCGTCCACTCCGGTCCTCTCGTACTAGGAGCAGCCCCTCTCAAATCTCAAACGTCCACGGCAGATAGGGACCGAACTGTCTCACGACGTTCTAAACCCAGCTCGCGTACCACTTTAAATGGCGAACAGCCATACCCTTGGGACCGGCTTCAGCCCCAGGATGTGATGAGCCGACATCGAGGTGCCAAACACCGCCGTCGATATGAACTCTTGGGCGGTATCAGCCTGTTATCCCCGGAGTACCTTTTATCCGTTGAGCGATGGCCCTTCCATACAGAACCACCGGATCACTAAGACCTACTTTCGTACCTGCTCGACGTGTCTGTCTCGCAGTCAAGCGCGCTTTTGCCTTTATACTCTACGACCGATTTCCGACCGGTCTGAGCGCACCTTCGTACTCCTCCGTTACTCTTTAGGAGGAGACCGCCCCAGTCAAACTACCCACCATACACTGTCCTCGATCCGGATAACGGACCTGAGTTAGAACCTCAAAGTTGCCAGGGTGGTATTTCAAGGTTGGCTCCACGCGAACTGGCGTCCACGCTTCAAAGCCTCCCACCTATCCTACACAAGCAAATTCAAAGTCCAGTGCAAAGCTATAGTAAAGGTTCACGGGGTCTTTCCGTCTAGCCGCGGATACACTGCATCTTCACAGCGATTTCAATTTCACTGAGTCTCGGGTGGAGACAGCGCCGCCATCGTTACGCCATTCGTGCAGGTCGGAACTTACCCGACAAGGAATTTCGCTACCTTAGGACCGTTATAGTTACGGCCGCCGTTTACCGGGGCTTCGATCAAGAGCTTCGCGTTAGCTAACCCCATCAATTAACCTTCCGGCACCGGGCAGGCGTCACACCCTATACGTCCACTTTCGTGTTTGCAGAGTGCTGTGTTTTTAATAAACAGTCGCAGCGGCCTGGTATCTTCGACCGGCATGAGCTTACGGAGCAAGTCCTTCACCCTCACCGGCGCACCTTCTCCCGAAGTTACGGTGCCATTTTGCCTAGTTCCTTCACCCGAGTTCTCTCAAGCGCCTTGGTATTCTCTACCCAACCACCTGTGTCGGTTTGGGGTACGGTTCCTGGTTACCTGAAGCTTAGAAGCTTTTCTTGGAAGCATGGCATCAACCACTTCGTTAACTAAAAGTTAACTCGTCATCAGCTCTCGGCCTTAGAATCCCGGATTTACCTAAGATTCCAGCCTACCACCTTAAACTTGGACAACCAACGCCAAGCTGGCCTAGCCTTCTCCGTCCCTCCATCGCAATAACCAGAAGTACAGGAATATTAACCTGTTTTCCATCGACTACGCTTTTCAGCCTCGCCTTAGGGACCGACTAACCCTGCGTCGATTAACGTTGCGCAGGAAACCTTGGTCTTTCGGCGTGGGTGTTTTTCACACCCATTATCGTTACTCATGTCAGCATTCGCACTTCTGATACCTCCAGCAAGCTTCTCAACTCACCTTCACAGGCTTACAGAACGCTCCTCTACCGCATCATCCGAAGATGATACCCGTAGCTTCGGTGTATGGTTTGAGCCCCGTTACATCTTCCGCGCAGGCCGACTCGACTAGTGAGCTATTACGCTTTCTTTAAAGGGTGGCTGCTTCTAAGCCAACCTCCTAGCTGTCTAAGCCTTCCCACATCGTTTCCCACTTAACCATAACTTTGGGACCTTAGCTGACGGTCTGGGTTGTTTCCCTTTTCACGACGGACGTTAGCACCCGCCGTGTGTCTCCCATGCTCGGCACTTGTAGGTATTCGGAGTTTGCATCGGTTTGGTAAGTCGGGATGACCCCCTAGCCGAAACAGTGCTCTACCCCCTACAGTGATACATGAGGCGCTACCTAAATAGCTTTCGAGGAGAACCAGCTATCTCCGAGCTTGATTAGCCTTTCACTCCGATCCACAGGTCATCCGCTAACTTTTCAACGGTAGTCGGTTCGGTCCTCCAGTTAGTGTTACCCAACCTTCAACCTGCCCATGGATAGATCGCCCGGTTTCGGGTCTATTCCCAGCGACTAGACGCCCTATTAAGACTCGCTTTCGCTACGCCTCCCCTATTCGGTTAAGCTCGCCACTGAAAATAAGTCGCTGACCCATTATACAAAAGGTACGCAGTCACAGAACAAAGTCTGCTCCCACTGCTTGTACGCATACGGTTTCAGGATCTATTTCACTCCCCTCTCCGGGGTTCTTTTCGCCTTTCCCTCACGGTACTAGTTCACTATCGGTCAGTCAGTAGTATTTAGCCTTGGAGGATGGTCCCCCCATATTCAGACAAAGTTTCTCGTGCTCCGTCCTACTCGATTTCATGACTAAGAGATTTTCGCGTACAGGGCTATCACCCACTATGGCCGCACTTTCCAGAGCGTTCCGCTAATCTCAAAGCCACTTAAGGGCTAGTCCCCGTTCGCTCGCCACTACTAAGGGAATCTCGGTTGATTTCTTTTCCTCAGGGTACTTAGATGTTTCAGTTCCCCTGGTTCGCTCCATACACCTATGTATTCAGTGTAAGGTAACCATCTTATGATGGCTGGGTTCCCCCATTCAGACATCTCCGGATCAAAGTCTGTTTGCCGACTCCCCGAAGCTTTTCGCAGGCTACCACGTCTTTCATCGCCTCTGACTGCCAAGGCATCCACCGTATGCGCTTCTTCACTTGACCATATAACCCCAAGCAATCTGGTTATACTGTGAAGACGACATTCGCCGAAAATTCGAATTTCTCAACTAAGAGAACTCACAAATTTTACCTTAGCCTGATCCGTTACCAGTGAAAGTAACGTTCAGTCTATCTTTCTATCACATACCCAAATTTTTAAAGAACGATCTAATCAAAGACTAGAAATCAACATTCACCATCGCATTGATGGAATGCTCATTTCTAAGCTTTCATGACAGAAGCAGTTAGTGGTGGAGCCAAACGGGATCGAACCGTTGACCTCCTGCGTGCAAGGCAGGCGCTCTCCCAGCTGAGCTATGGCCCCGTATTTCTACAGGCGTTTCCCACACAAAATTGGTGGGTCTGGGCAGATTCGAACTGCCGACCTCACCCTTATCAGGGGTGCGCTCTAACCAACTGAGCTACAGACCCAATTTCGGGCTGCTTCTTTATCGTCTTCTTCAATGAATCAAGCAATTCGTGTGGGAACTTATGGAGCAGCTGATGTCGTCGATTAAGGAGGTGATCCAGCCGCAGGTTCCCCTACGGCTACCTTGTTACGACTTCACCCCAGTCATGAATCACACCGTGGTAACCGTCCTCCCGAAGGTTAGACTAGCTACTTCTGGTGCAACCCACTCCCATGGTGTGACGGGCGGTGTGTACAAGGCCCGGGAACGTATTCACCGCGACATTCTGATTCGCGATTACTAGCGATTCCGACTTCACGCAGTCGAGTTGCAGACTGCGATCCGGACTACGATCGGTTTTCTGGGATTAGCTCCACCTCGCGGCTTGGCAACCCTCTGTACCGACCATTGTAGCACGTGTGTAGCCCAGGCCGTAAGGGCCATGATGACTTGACGTCATCCCCACCTTCCTCCGGTTTGTCACCGGCAGTCTCCTTAGAGTGCCCACCATTACGTGCTGGTAATTAAGGACAAGGGTTGCGCTCGTTACGGGACTTAACCCAACATCTCACGACACGAGCTGACGACAGCCATGCAGCACCTGTCTCAATGTTCCCGAAGGCACCAATCTATCTCTAGAAAGTTCATTGGATGTCAAGGCCTGGTAAGGTTCTTCGCGTTGCTTCGAATTAAACCACATGCTCCACCGCTTGTGCGGGCCCCCGTCAATTCATTTGAGTTTTAACCTTGCGGCCGTACTCCCCAGGCGGTCAACTTAATGCGTTAGCTGCGCCACTAAGAGCTCAAGGCTCCCAACGGCTAGTTGACATCGTTTACGGCGTGGACTACCAGGGTATCTAATCCTGTTTGCTCCCCACGCTTTCGCACCTCAGTGTCAGTATCAGTCCAGGTGGTCGCCTTCGCCACTGGTGTTCCTTCCTATATCTACGCATTTCACCGCTACACAGGAAATTCCACCACCCTCTACCATACTCTAGCTCGTCAGTTTTGAATGCAGTTCCCAGGTTGAGCCCGGGGATTTCACATCCAACTTAACGAACCACCTACGCGCGCTTTACGCCCAGTAATTCCGATTAACGCTTGCACCCTCTGTATTACCGCGGCTGCTGGCACAGAGTTAGCCGGTGCTTATTCTGTCGGTAACGTCAAAACAGCAAAGTATTAATTTACTGCCCTTCCTCCCAACTTAAAGTGCTTTACAATCCGAAGACCTTCTTCACACACGCGGCATGGCTGGATCAGGCTTTCGCCCATTGTCCAATATTCCCCACTGCTGCCTCCCGTAGGAGTCTGGACCGTGTCTCAGTTCCAGTGTGACTGATCATCCTCTCAGACCAGTTACGGATCGTCGCCTTGGTGAGCCATTACCCCACCAACTAGCTAATCCGACCTAGGCTCATCTGATAGCGCAAGGCCCGAAGGTCCCCTGCTTTCTCCCGTAGGACGTATGCGGTATTAGCGTCCGTTTCCGGACGTTATCCCCCACTACCAGGCAGATTCCTAGGCATTACTCACCCGTCCGCCGCTCTCAAGAGAAGCAAGCTTCTCTCTACCGCTCGACTTGCATGTGTTAGGCCTGCCGCCAGCGTTCAATCTGAGCCATGATCAAACTCTTCAGTTCAAACATCTTTGGGTTTTTAAGAAACCCTAAACTTGGCTCAGCAATCGTTGGTTACATCTTTGATTTCTCGCGGAGTAACTTGTGATGCTGATAATCTTGCTGACTATCAGTCTGACTCCACAAGCACCCACACGAATTGCTTGATTCAGTTGTTAAAGAGCGGTTGGTTAAGATCTTTCGTCTCAACCGAGGCGCGCATTCTACAGCAGCCTCATTTGCTGTCAAGTGATTATTTTCAGAAGTTTTCAAAGTTTCCTTTGTAACTTCAACCACTTGCGCTTCCGATCTCTCGTTAGCGGGAGGCGAATTCTACAGCGTTACACGCTGCTGTCAACACCTCTTTTTCTCCGCTTTCGACCGAGAAGATCGAACCGTTAACAGAGCCAAACTACACCGCTCTATCAACTCCTTCCAGGCTTCGATGATCTGAAGCAGCTCGCTGTCGAAACCTACATAACTCTTTGTTTACCAAGGAGTTTTCCGTTTCGACTGCGCCGGAAGTGGGGCGAATTATAGACTTCCAGAATCTGCCGTCAAGGGTTAATTACGCTTTTGTTGCAGATGATGGTTTTTTAGCAATAAGACGAGGAATTCGGCGCATCACAGGCGGTACACGCAGCACCAGAAGCAGCGCCCCTATAGATGCATAGATAGCCCACTCCTTCAGATCAGCCCGCACGATCCACAACATATGCAGCAAACCAAGCCCGAGGATCACGTAAACCAACCGATGCAGCTTCTTCCAGCGCGAACCAAGGCGTCGCTGACTGTATCGATTGGAAGTTACCGCCAGTACCAACAAAGAAAGGAAGCCCAGGGCCCCCACTATAATGTAGGGCCGCTTACGCAGCTCGACACCCAACTGCGACCAGTCCAACCCAAGGATGAACACACAGTAAGCCGCAAGATGCAAAACAACATACGCGAAGCACCACAACCCCAGCTGCCGTCGCACAGCGATCCACCCCGCCCAACCACTGAGTTTCTGCAGCGGCGTCATGCCCAGGGTGATCAACAACAGAATCAAGGTGCCAAGTCCCAGCCGATCCATCAGCACTTTGCCCGGGTCAGGCCCCAGCGCAAAGCTCCAGGCCTCGTATAACCAGAACAGCGGCCACACCGCCGCTGCTATAAAGACGCCGACGCGCCAGATCGGGTAGCGCATCAATAGTTCTTCCGCAGATCGAGGCCCGTATAGAGAGAGGCGACTTCATCGGAGTAGCCGTTGAACATTTGCGTCTCACGTACATTGGGACTGAACAAACCACTAGGCAGGCGCCGCTCGCGTGCCTGGGTCCAGCGCGGATGGTCGACGGTAGGATTCACGTTCGCATAAAACCCATACTCACTCGCCGCAATGCTTTGCCAGGTGGTTTTAGGCTGCTCGCTGACAAGACTGATGCGCACGATCGACTTGACGCTCTTGAACCCATATTTCCACGGCACCACCAACCGCAGCGGAGCGCCATTCTGGTTTGGCAGCTCCCGGCCATACATCCCCACAGCCAGGATCGCCAAGGGATTCATCGCTTCATCCAGTCGCAGTCCTTCGACATAAGGCCAGTCGATCAAGGCGAAGTTGGACCGCTGCCCCGGCATGCTCTTGGGATCTTGCAGGGTTTCGAAACGGATGTACTTGGCATTGGATGTTGGCTCAACGTGCTTGAGCAATTCAGAAATAGGGAAACCTATCCAGGGAATGACCATCGACCACGCCTCCACACAGCGCAGACGATAGATTCGCTCCTCCAGCTGATAGGGCTTCATGAAGTCTTCAAGCGCATAGCGCCCTGGTTTGGCAACCTCACCATCAATCACCACACTCCACGGCTCAGTCTTCAGAGACCCGGCATTGGCCGCCGGGTCGCCCTTGTCCGTACCAAACTCGTAGAAGTTGTTGTAGTGAGTCGCGTCCTTGAATGGAGTGATCGCCTCATCCTTGACGGTTACCGCCTGCCATTTCGTACCCGGCAACTTTTCGGCAAACCATCCGGGCGCCTTGCCCGGCTCGACATCCGCATAACGCGCAGCATCATCCGCACTGGCCCAACGCGGCAGACTGCTGGCAGCCATGCCGGCAAGCGCACCGCCGAGCAAGCTGCGGCGAGAGAAATAGAGGGATTCAGGCGTAACGTCCGATTCTTTGCAATCAGACGCTTTGGGGAACTTGATTAACATGGCAACTCCGCAGCTTTTGGAGAACAGATGCACCAATAGACTGCGGAGTATGGGGGAAATTACATTAAGGCAACGTTTTGCGCTGACGAAGATGCAGCAAATACTGCACCGGGCCTGACGCGGCATAGACGAGGAACGCCAGCAGCAGGATTCGCGGCGGGTCGCTGAAGACCACGGCGAACACCAGCACCACTGCCAGGATAGCCACAAACGGTACACGCCCCTTGAGGTCCAGCTCCTTGAAGCTGTTGTACTTGATGTTGCTGACCATCAGCATGCCGGCCGCCGCGACCATCAAGGCCACCAGGAACGACATCTTGGAGCCCTGTATGCCGTAGTCACTGAACGCCCAGACAATACCGGCCACTACCCCCGCCGCAGCCGGGCTGGCCAGGCCAATGAAGTAACGCTTGTCAGCAGTCCCCACCTGGGTATTGAAACGTGCCAGGCGCAATGCCGCACCCGCCACATAGATGAAGGCAACCATCCAGCCGACCTTGCCCATATCTCCCAGCGCCCACGCAAATGCGAGCAACGCCGGCGCCACACCAAAGGCCACCATATCCGACAGCGAGTCATATTCGGCGCCGAAGGCACTCTGGGTGTTGGTCATGCGCGCCACCCGTCCGTCCAGGCCATCAAGGACCATGGCGACAAAAATCGCAATCGCGGCAAAACCAAAATACTTGCTCGCCCCGGCAGCATCGCCGGCCGCCAGCGCGCTCTGGGCACTCATCGAGTTGATGATGGAATAGAACCCTGCGAACAGGTTCGCTGTGGTGAACAAATTGGGCAGGAGGTAGATACCACGATGCCGGACTTTACGGCCTTCAGCATCATGCCCTTCTTCGACATGTTCATCGATCGGTAGCAGGCTTTCGGCGTCAGAGGCCTGGTTTGGCTCTTCGGGACGTTCGCTCATGGACTTTACCTTGCAACGGTGTGAAAAATTTCGACAGAAACTTGCGGCGAGTGTTCGCCCGCAAACGATGCAGCTTTATACCAGAACCTGCCCCGCAAACGAAAAAACGCGGCCTAAGCCGCGTTTTCCCTTGATACGTACGACTTAGTTTTTGGCTTTGTCGACGATCTTGTTGGCACCGATCCACGGCATCATGGAGCGCAGTTGCTCGCCGATGATCTCGATACCGTGAGCGGCGTTGTTACGACGCTTGGCGGTCATCGAAGGGTAGCCGGTTGCGCCTTCGCTGATGAACATTTTGGCGTACTCGCCGTCCTGAATACGTTTCAGGGCGTTGCGCATGGCCTGACGGGACTCGGCGTTGATCACTTCCGGGCCAGTCACGTACTCGCCGTATTCGGCGTTGTTGGAGATCGAGTAGTTCATGTTGGCGATACCGCCTTCGTACATGAGGTCAACGATCAGCTTCAGTTCGTGCAAGCATTCGAAGTAGGCCATTTCTGGCGCGTAGCCAGCTTCAACCAGAGTTTCGAAACCAGCTTTAACCAGCTCAACGGTACCGCCGCACAGTACGGCTTGTTCGCCGAACAGGTCGGTTTCAGTCTCGTCCTTGAAGGTGGTTTCGATGATGCCGGTACGACCGCCACCAACGCCGGCAGCGTAGGACAGCGCAACGTTTTTGGCGTTGCCCGAGGCGTCCTGGTAGATCGCGATCAGGTCAGGAATACCGCCGCCTTTGACGAACTCGGAACGCACGGTGTGGCCCGGTGCTTTCGGCGCGATCATGATCACGTCGAGGTCAGCGCGCGGCACAACCTGGTTGTAGTGGATCGCGAAGCCGTGGGAGAAGGCCAGGGTGGCGCCCTTCTTGATGTTCGGCTCGATTTCGTTCTTGTACAGCGCGGACTGGAACTCGTCCGGGGTCAGGATCATGACCAGGTCGGCAGCAGCAACAGCGGAAGCCACGTCAGTTACTTTCAGACCGTGAGCTTCAGCCTTGGCAACAGTAGCCGAGCCTTTGCGCAGGCCAACAGTCACGTCAACGCCGGAATCTTTCAGGTTGCACGCTTGAGCGTGGCCCTGGGAACCGTAGCCGATGATGGCGACTTTTTTGCCCTGGATGATCGACAGGTCACAATCTTTATCGTAATAAACTTTCATGAGGTTCCTCTATATATCCAGGCCGTTTAAGGCCATTCGCTAAATTTGAGTTAGATGCTGAGTACTTTGTCGCCACGAGCAATCCCGGTGACGCCACTGCGTACAGTTTCCAGAATCGAGGCCGTCCCGATCGACTGGATGAAGCTGTCCAGCTTGTCGCTTGTACCGGTCAATTGAACGGTATAAACACTGGCGCTCACATCGACGATCTGCCCGCGATAAATGTCGGTAGTGCGCTTGATCTCGGCCCGTTGTGCACCCGTAGCCTTCACTTTTACCAGCATCAGCTCACGCTCGATGTGGGCACTTTCCGACAAGTCGACCAGCTTGACCACTTCGATCAGCTTGTTGAGGTTTTTGGTGATCTGCTCGATCACCTCATCATGGCCAACGGTAGTCAACGTCAGGCGCGACAGGGTCGGGTCTTCGGTTGGCGCCACGGTCAGGCTTTCGATGTTGTAGTTGCGTTGCGAAAACAGACCGACCACACGTGACAGAGCACCCGGTTCGTTCTCCAGAAGCAGGGAGATAATGTGCCGCATGATTAGGTCCGCTCCGTCTTGTTCAGCCACATATCGCGCATGGAGCCGTCTTTGATCTGCATCGGGTAGACGTGCTCGCTGGTGTCGACCTGAATATCGAGGAACACCAGGCGGTCCTTCATGGCGAACGCCTCTTCCATCATCGGCTTCAAATCCTTCAAATCGGTGATGCGCATGCCGACATGGCCATAGGCTTCAACCAACTTGACGAAATCGGGCAGAGATTCCATGTAGGAGTGCGAGTGACGGCTACCGTAGCTCATGTCCTGCCACTGGCGAACCATGCCCAGTACACCGTTGTTCAGGCAGACGATCTTCACCGGCAAACCATATTGCAGGCAGGTCGACAGCTCCTGGATGTTCATCTGGATACTGCCTTCGCCGGTGACGCACGCAACGTCGGTATCCGGGAAGCTCAGCTTCACACCCATCGCCGCAGGGAAACCAAAGCCCATCGTGCCCAGGCCACCGGAGTTGATCCAGCGGTTAGGCTTGTCGAACTTGTAGTACTGCGCCGCGAACATCTGGTGCTGGCCCACGTCGGAGGTCACAAAGGCGTCGCCCTTGGTCACTTCGCACAGGGTTTCGATCACGGTTTGCGGCTTGATGACGCTGCCGTCGCCCTTGTCGTAAGGGAACAGGCCGCGGTCACCGCGCCACTCGTCGATCTGCTTCCACCAACTGGCAACGGAGTCCTTGTTCGGGGCTTCGCCGATTTCCTTGAGCGCAGCGACCATTTCGGTCAACACGCTTTCCACCGGACCTACGATAGGCACGTCGGCCTTGATGGTCTTGGAGATGGACGCCGGGTCGATATCGATGTGGATGATCTTGGCATTCGGGCAGAATTTGCTCGCGCCGTTGATCACCCGGTCATCGAACCGCGCACCGACGGCGAGGATCACGTCAGCGTGGTGCATGGCCAGGTTGGCGGTGTAGCTGCCGTGCATGCCGAGCATGCCGACGAACTGACGATCCGAACCCGGAAACGCGCCGAGGCCCATCAAGGTGTTGGTTACCGGCAGGTTGAGCATCTTGGCCAGTTCGGTCAACGGTGCGGAACCGCCGCCCAGAATCACCCCACCGCCCGAGTAGAGCACCGGACGCTTGGCCGCCAACAGCATTTCTGCCGCCTTGCGGATTTGCCCCGAGTGCCCGCGAACGGCCGGGCTGTAGGAACGCAGCTTGGCTTTCTTCGGGAAGACGTATTCGAATTTCTCAGCCGGGTTGGTCATGTCTTTCGGGATATCGACCACGACAGGGCCCGGGCGACCGGACTGTGCGAGGTAGAACGCCTTCTTCATGACTTCCGGGATTTCCGACGCATGCTTGATCATGAAGCTGTGTTTCACGATCGGCCGGGAGATACCGATCATGTCGGTTTCCTGAAATGCATCGGTACCGACCATGGTGCTCGCCACCTGGCCAGAAATGATCACCATCGGAATGGAGTCCATATAGGCCGTCGCGATGCCGGTGATGGCATTGGTCGCGCCAGGGCCGGAAGTCACCAGTACCACACCGGCTTTACCGGTGGCACGGGCGTAACCGTCAGCCATATGGGTAGCAGCTTGTTCGTGGCGAACCAGGATGTGGGTAACAGCCGGTTCCTTGAACAGTGCGTCGTAGACATGCAGCAGAGCACCACCTGGGTACCCGTAGATATAGTCGACGCCTTCGTCACGCAAAAAGCGGACGAGCATCTCACCGCCAGATAAAAGCTCCACGTTGTTCACCTCTAAAACGCCAGAATACCGTCCGTTAAAAACCGACGGGTCTTAATAGGTTTACTTCTCAGCAGAGCATGAGCGACGGTGGTCGCCGACTACGTCAGCACTGACTGAGCAAGTATTGGGAGCGTCCCAAGTGTTGCGGGATTTTCCCACCCAGCGCGAGGTAACGCGTTGCGGGTGTAACAGGTCGGCGCGGGTGTGCGCCTCATGATCTGCTGAGTGGGTCTGCTTCTGGCAGTCCCTCTACAGCGGACTTTGGATTCTTCTGTTTCAGCCTCTCCAAGTCAAGCAATAATTGCGCTTTTTTCCAACTAAGCGCATGAGAACGTAGAAGAAAGGGGCTTGAGGAGGGATAAAACTCGCCTGAATGGCGCAAAGCGGTAGAAATATGCGCAAGACTGCCGGAAAAACCGGCAGCCAGGCAATTAACGAGCGTCGACGATCAGTTGATCGAACTTTTTCAGCGCAGTCCGCAGGCCGAGGCTCTCAAGCGGCCGATCGGCGTATACCATCTCGGCCATCTCCAGAATCCCCGACGCATTGGGCAGCGGCAGGTCCTGCTCAAGGATTTGCTTCATCCTTGTCAGGAATATCCATTGCAGCCACTGGTGAAAGTCCAGGGTGTCGACGGAAAAGGGTTCAACGCTGCTCAAGACTTCAGCGCTGGGGGAGACTTCGTCCCACCAGCCCTGCAGGCGCAGTTCGCGCTCGATCAACAACAACTGTTCGGCAATCGCCGGAAAGCGTGCATCCATCAGAGGCTTACCTTGGCTTTTTGCCGAGCCTGGGCAGCACCGGCGGCATCGCCCTGTTTCTCACGGGCATCACCGATCAGGCTCCACAGGCTGGCCTGCAGATCAGGACGGCCATTGGCCAGGGTCAGGCCGCGACGTGCAAATTGTTCAGCTTGCGGGGCATCGCCCTGGGCCATGCGAACCTGAGCCAGGCGGTAAAGCACTTGCGGCTCACGAGGCGCCACACGCTGGGCGCGCTCAAGGCTCGACGATGCACCGTTTAAGTCGCCGCCAGACTGCTGCTGCTGAGCAGTAGTCAGCAAGGCCAGCACCGGGCCATCCAGTTGCTCATCAGCCGACAAGCCACCAGCGCTGCTGGCAGACGGAATCCCGCTTGGCGTCGACGGCATGTTGTAGGTGCCCTGGTTGATCGGTGCCGCTTGAACCGGCGTGGTGTCGATCGGACCCGAGGTGCTTGGGCCTGGAGTCCATGGCTGAGTACTGATCGGTGCGGAGGTGGCCGCACCACCGCCCGGGATCATTACCACTACACCCGAATCCTGAGGCACGGCCTGCGCCTGAGCGCGGGCCTGAGTTGGACGGTTGGTGACGGTTTGACGGAAGCCGCCGTTGGCCGAGATCCGGTCGTTGTTGGACACCGTTGTACTGGAGTCCACCACCGGGATAGAACCCCGCTCCACACTGGCGCAACCACCGAGCAAAGCCAAAACTGTAATAGCTGGAATCAACAACTTGTTCACGTGAAACCCTCTTTGCTTAATTCATCCAGCCCTTGACCCAATCCATCACCGATTCAGCGCTGGCAGGCGCACTGGCGCCGCACGCTGCACCGGGAGGTGGTTCGCTGCCGCGAATATACGGCATCTGCACCGCGCCCGGACAGTTGGCATCGGAGCCCTGCCCCGTATGCGGATCAATCCAGGCCTGAACGATATTGTCCGGCTGCGGCATGTTCAACGGCAGTGGATCGGCCTTCTTCATGAAACTGGTCCATACCTGCAACGCGCCGGTGGCACCGGTGAAGGGTGTCTTGCCGTTGTCATCACGCCCCAGCCAAACCACCGCCAGCAGGTCCTGACTGAAACCGGCGAACCAGCTGTCGCGGGAATCGTTACTGGTGCCGCTCTTGCCTGCCAGCGTCAGGTTGGCCGGCAGCACGTTGTAGGCCGAGCGCCCGGTACCCTCACGCATCACGCGCTGCATGGCGTTCTGGATCAGATAGATCGAGGCAGGGTCAAAGCGTTGCTGAATCTGGAACGGATAACGCTTGAGGGGTTCGCCCTCAGCCGTCAGTACGCTACGGATCCCGCGCATCGGTGTATTGAAACCACCGTTGGCCAGGGTCTGGTACATGGTGGCCACTTCCATCGGGCTCATCGCGCCAGCGCCCAGCAGCATCGACGGGAACGCCGGGAACTCGCGAGTGATGCCCAAACGGCCGAGCGTCTTGAGGACATTCGGCACACCCAGCTCAAGGCCGAGGCGGGAAGTCGAAATGTTGTAGGAATGCGCCAACCCCTGGTACAGGAAAATCGTACCGTGGGAACGACGATCAAAGTTATGCGGCGTCCACATCTGGCCATCGGCACCTTTGACCGACAATGGGTCATCGGACAGCCAACTGGTCAGCGTGTACTTGCTCGGTTTTTCCAGCGCGGTCAGGTACACCGCCGGCTTGACCAGCGAGCCGATCGGCCGCACCGCGTCCAGCGCCCGGTTGAACCCGGCAAAGCTGGCCTGCCGGCTGCCGATCATGGCCTGGACTTCACCGGTTTCCGGATTGGTCACCACCATCGCCGCCTCGACGTCATCAGCGCCTTTACGGCCCGCCAGGCGTTTGAAGGTGTCATTGACCGAGGCTTCGGCTTTCATCTGCAGGATCGGGTCGAAACTGGTGAAAATTCGCAGGCCCTCTTCGGTCAAATCTTCGTCGCGGTAGTCGTCACGCAACTGGCGTTTGACCAGGTCGATAAAGCCGGGGAAGGAACTGTCGGCAAGCTTGCCACGGGTGGTTACACCCAGTGGCATTTTCTTCGCGGCAGCCACTTGCTCAGGGGTGGCGACACCTTGCTGTTCAAGCACGTCGAGCACCAGGTTGCGCCGCTCCAGCGCACGCTCCGGGTTGCGGCGCGGATTGTAGTAGGAAGGCCCCTTGACCATGCCCACCAGCAACGCCACCTGATGCAACTTCAGCTCGGACAACGGCTGGCCGAAGAAGAACTGGCTGGCCAGACCGAAACCGTGCACGGCACGCTGACCGTCCTGACCGACGAACACTTCGTTGAGGTAGGCCTCAAGAATTTCCTGCTTGCTGTAATGCAACTCCAGCAGCATCGCCATCATGGCTTCGGTGAGTTTACGGGTCAGGCTGCGTTCGTTGGTCAGGTAGAAGTTCTTGACCAATTGTTGCGTCAGCGTACTGCCGCCCTGGGTCATCTTGCCGCCAGAGGTGTTGACCCAAATGGCACGCGCGATGGATTTGGGCGATACACCCCAGTGGCTGTAGTAGTCCCGGTCTTCCACTGCGATCAGGGTATCCAGCAGGTAAGGCGGCACCTGATCGATCTTGATCAGAATGCGGTCTTCCAGGTTTTTAGGATAAATCCCACCGATCAATAAGGGTTCCAGTCGCACCACCGGCAGTTTCGAGCCGTTGAGCGAGGACAGTTCGGCCACATAGTCGCCAGAGAAACGCACGCGGACCGGCTGGGGTTTTTCCAGGCCTTCATAGAACTGGAAGCCGCGGGTGTTCAAGTCGACGGTGTTGCCGGTAACGGCTGCGGCGCCGGGGCCATTGCTCACGGCCTCGCGGCGATAGCCCAGGGCATCGAGCTCGGTGAGGAAGTCATCCTTGCTCAGCTTCTGGCCGGTGAACAGCTCCAGCGGGCGTGCATAGACCTTGGCCGGAATGGTCCAGCGCTTGCCAGAGAACTTCTCCTGGACCACAGCATCAAGGTAAACCGCGAAGCCGGCGATCACTACAAGCCCTACCAGACTGAGCTTAAGCGCCCAGCCCAGCCATGGGCGCAGGCCGCGGGAAGGAGGTTTTTTACGGGAACGGGGAGATCGGGTACGAGTCATGGCGGCGGATTATACGCACTTTATTGATGACCAACATGAGCCGGACAGCGGTTTGCACGACCGCTTGTAGGAGCCATAATGCCCGCCATGAATTTTCCCAGACTCTGAAGGATCGCCCGTGAGCCAGTCCCTGATTGCAGCCCTACAAAACCCGGCCCTGTTTCCCCATCCTGTGGATAAGTTCCAAGTCATCGAAACCCATATTTCCTGGGTTCTGCTCACGGGTGACTACGCCTATAAAATGAAGAAACCGGTCAATTTCGGCTTCCTCGATTTCACCTCCCTGGAAGCCCGCGGCCACTTCTGCAATGAAGAGCTTCGCCTCAACCAGCGTCTGACCGACGATTTGTATCTGGAAGTGTTGCCAATCACCGGCAGTGCCGAAGCACCGCAAGTGGGCGGCGACGGCCCGGTGCTCGACTATGTGCTGAAGATGCGCCAGTTCCCGCAAAGCCAGCTGCTTAGCACCCTGCAAGCCAACGGCGAGCTGACCAGCGCGCACATCGACGAAATGGCCAGGCAGATTGCGCACTTTCACCTGAATGCCCCCAAAGTGCCTGCCACCCACTCCGCCGGCACACCGCACGATGTCATGGCACCGGTGCTGCAGAACTTCGAGCAGATCCGCCCGTTCCTCAGCGACAAGGCCGACCTGGCACAACTGGAAGCCCTGCAGGCCTGGGCCGAAAGCAGCTTCGAGCGCCTGAAACCATTGTTCGAACAACGCAAGCTCAATGGCTTCACTCGCGAATGCCACGGTGATATCCACTTGGGCAACGCCACGATGATTGATGGCCACGTGGTGATCTTCGACTGCATCGAGTTCAACGAACCGTTCCGTTTTACCGACGTGTATGCCGACACCGGCTTTCTGGCGATGGACCTGGAAGACCGTGGCCTCAAGAGCCTGGCGCGACGTTTCATCAGCCAGTACCTGGAGCTGACCGGCGACTATCAGGGCCTGGAGGTGCTGAACTTCTACAAAGCCTATCGCGCGCTGGTACGCGCCAAGGTCGCCCTGTTCAGCATGCCTTCCGAAGCGGACGCAGTGCAGCGCGCGACCACCCTGCGCCAATACCGCAACTACGCCAACCTGGCGGAAAGCTACAGCACCATCCCGTCGCGTTTCCTGGCCATCACCCACGGCGTATCGGCCGTCGGCAAAAGCCATGTGTCCATGCGCCTGGTAGAAGCACTGGGGGCAATTCGCCTGCGGTCGGACGTAGAGCGCAAGCGCTTGTTCGGTGAGCAGAAGGTCGAGAACACCCCGCAGGCCGGAATCTACGCAGCAGATGCCAGCGCCGCGACCTACGCGCGCTTGAACGAAATCGCCGACACTGTACTGCGCGCTGGTTTCCCGGTGGTACTGGATGCCACCTTCCTCAAGCGCGAGCAACGCGATGCTGCGGCCAAAATCGCCGAGGCCACCGGCGCGCCGTTCCTGATCCTCGATTGCAATGCGCCACAGGCCGTTATCGCCGCGTGGTTGGCACAACGTCAGGCGGACAAGAACGATCCATCCGACGCCACCCTGACCATCATCGAAGAGCAACAGGCCACCCGTGACCCACTCAGCGCCGAAGAGCTGCTGCTTAGCAAGCGCGTGGAGACCAACGAAAGCGGGACCCTGGACGCACTGGTGGCACATATTCGCCAGCGCTTGCCGGGCCTGTAAGAAATATTTCTTGGTCGTGTAGCCTTCCGGGGCTCACGATCAAGCAATAGTGGCACTATAATGGCGTCATAATTCCAACACGGGAGTCGCCATTGTGAGCCAGCCGAAGCTACTTGATACCCCGCTTTACGCGCTTCTGCATAAAGATGACATCCGCGGCTTCAACCAGGAGCGCCCTAAAGGCGGCACTATCGATATGCGTGGCGGCGACTTTCGCGGCCTGGACCTGCGCGACCTGAATGCCGAAGGTGTGGACTTTACCGACGCTTATTTCCGCTCCGCCGACTTGCGCGGCCTGGATTTGCGTGGGTGCCCGCTGGAAGGTGCGAGCCTGGCGCACGCACAGATCTCCGGTGCTTACTTCCCACCCGAGTTGAGCGCCGACGAGATCCTGATGTCCGTCAACTTCGGCACACGTTTGCGCTATCGCACACGGTAAGTAGCATCTGCCCCCGGCTACGCGCAAAGCGTACCGGGGGCATCACCCTTTCCTACGCCAGAATCCCCGCCCGCCTTAGAAGCTTTTAGGTCGTTGCCGACCAAAGAACTACGCTTTTCCTACTGAGCGCTACACTCCTTTCAGGCTTGCCTGGTCACGATACCCACCGAACCATTCGGCCGTCGCAAGGAGGCTTGATGAATGATGAGTTGCAACACCTGAAAAACCTTGGCAAGACATCGGCGCAATGGCTGCATGCGGTGGGCATCCACAGCGCCTCTGATCTACGCCGCCTGGGGGCAGTCGACGCTTACCGTGCTGTACGCACCCGTGGCTTCAGGGCATCCAAAGTGCTGCTGTATGCGATTGAAGGCGCACTGATGGATGTGCACTGGAATGACATTCCCGTTGAGCGCAAGGAGGCATTGAACCGTCAGCTGGACGCTCTTTCCGCTCGCCAAAAGAATTGAGACGGCAATTTCCCCCCGCGTTTCCGGGGATTCCGAACACATGTTTGAGGAAATTCAAAAAGCCGGCAAAAACAAATGTTGACTCTCAAATGAGAATCGTTATGATTATCACAACTGATCGCGAGATCAGCCGATAACTGAAAGACCATTGGTTCGGACTCTCAGATTATCTCCTCATCAGGCTAATCACGGTTATTTGACCCGGCTCTTGCCGGGTCTTTTTTTGCCCGTAAAAAAGCGGTGATTTTCAGCGTGCAATGATCAACGGATGCCCGCGCTCCGGATGCGGCTGCACCAACACATCCAGCCCGAACACTGCCTTGAGCGGCTCCGGACGCAAGACCTGCGCAGGTGTATCCAGCGCATGGGGTCGCCCATCCTCCAGCAACAGAATGCGATCACAGTAGCGCGCCGCCAGGTTCAGGTCGTGAAGGATCACCAGCACTGCCGCGCCACGGTCGGCAAAGGTGCGTATCGCTTGCAACGTGGTGTGCTGGTGCAGCGGATCAAGCATCGACGTCGGCTCATCCAGCAACAGGGTCTGCCCTGCTTCCCCCGGCCACAGCTGCGCCAGCACCCGCGCCAGGTGCACGCGCTGGCGCTCGCCGCCCGACAACGCCAGGTAGCTGCGCCCGCTCAGGTGTCCGACATCGGCGGCCTGCAGGGCGGCGTCGATGATTTCGTCGTCACGCACACGGCCGGTTTGATGGGGCAAGCGGCCCATGCCGACAACCTCTTCGACACGAAAGGCAAAATCCAGGGTCGAGGTCTGCGGCAGGACCGCCAGGCGCTGGGCACGTTGTGCGCCGCCCCAGTCCTTCAACTCGCGCTGATCCAGCCACACACGACCCTGATCAGGCTGCAGCTCGCCGCATAACGCACCGAGCAAGGTACTTTTTCCCGCACCGTTGGGACCCAATACACCGAGCACTTCACCCGGCAGCAGATCCAGGGTGACGTCCGCCAATACGGTTTTGCGCCCTCGGCGAATCTGCAGCTCTTCTACTCGCAGCATCAGGCGCGCCCTCGCAATAACAGGTAGAGAAAAAACGGCGCACCGATAAACGCGGTAACAATGCCGATCGGCAACTCCGCCGGCGCCAAGGCCAGGCGTGCCACCAGATCGGCAAACAACAGCAAACTCGCCCCCGCCAGCACGGAAGCCGGCAGCAATACCCGATGATCAGGCCCCGCCAACAGGCGGACCAGATGCGGCACCACCAGCCCGACAAAGCCGATCATCCCCGCCGCCGCCACGGCGGCGCCCACACCCAGCGCGGTGCAGAACACCAGTTCGCGCTTGAGACCCTCAACATCAATGCCCAAGTGGCTCGCTTCCGACTCGCCCAGCAGCAGCGCATTCAGCGCCTTGGCCCGGCGCGGCAGCCACAGGGCGACGGCGGCGCTCACCAGCAGCAGCGGCCATAAGCGCGAATAACTGGCGCCATTCAGGCTGCCCAGGTTCCAGAACGTCAGGGTGCGCAAGGTGGCGTCGTCTGCCAGGTAGGTGAACAGGCCCACCGCCGAACTGGCGAGGGCCGTCAGGGCAATACCGGCCAGCAGCATGGTCGCGACATTGGTTTGGCCGTTGCGCCGCCCCAGGCGATAGACCAGCGCCGTCACTCCCAGGCCGCCGAGAAAGGCGCACAGCGACAACAAGTAAGGCCCGAAGGCATCCGGCAAACCTCCAAAGAATGATCCGCCGACAATCGCAATCGCCGCGCCCAGCGCCGCACCACTGGAAACCCCGACCAGGCCGGGGTCGGCCAAGGGGTTGCGAAACAGCCCCTGCATGGCCACGCCCGAAAGCGCCAACACGCCTCCCACAGCCAGACCCAACAGCGTGCGGGGCAGGCGAATCTGCCCGAGAATCAGCTCAGCCTGTTCCAGCCCCTGAGCCTCGATCGGCACACCCAGCAAGCGCAGGGCTGCCCGCAGTGTGTCCATCAACGGCAAGCTGACGGGCCCCAGCGCCAGTGACAACCAGATCGCCAACACACACAACAGGCTCAAGCCGATAAACAGGGTGCGCGGTTTAACCAGAGTGGTCATGGGGCGGTTTTAGCCTGGGACGGATAGAACCCGGCAGACAGCTTGACCAGGCTTTGTGGCAGACGCGGCCCAAGCCCGCCGACCAGCAACGTGGGGTCCAGCTCATAGACGCGACCGTTCTTGGCCGCCGGCGTTGACGCCAGGATCGGGTTCTCCTTGAACAGCGCCGCGCGGGCCGCATCGCCCGTCAGCGCACGGTCGGCAAACACCAACACTTCAGGATTGAGCCCCGCCAGGGACTCCACGGAAAACGGTTTGTAACCACTGTGGGTCGCCAGGTTATGGCCGCCGGCCTGTTGCAGCATCCAGTCAGCCGCCGTGTCTTTACCCGCAATCAGCGGCTTGCCACCTGCATGCCCCAGCAACAACAGCACGCCAGGCGCCTTTTGAGTCGCCTGGGCCTTGGTCACCCAGGTCTTTTGTTGATCCAACTGTTGCTGATAGTCGCTGAACAGCTCCGCAGCCTTGGCCTCACTGCCCAGCAATTTGCCCAAATGCTGAAGGTTGCCTTGCAGAGTCGGCAGGTCCGGCTCGGCCGAAAACAGCTCCACTTTCACACCGGCATTGCGGATTTGCGCCAGAACCGGCGGCGGGCCCATTTCCTCGGTGCCCACCAGGATTTGCGGACGCAGGCTGAGAATGCCTTCCGCCGATAACTGACGCTGATAACCGATGCTCGGCAGCGCCTTGAGGGATTCAGGGTGCTGACTGGTGGTATCCACGCCCACCAACTTTGACTCACCGCCCAGGGCCGTCACCCACTCCGACAACGCACCACCGGCACTGACCCAGCGTTGTGGCAGTTCAGAGGCCTGGGCCCCTGCGTTGACCAGCAGTCCGACAACGAGCGCAATAGCACTGGCACTCAGGCGCATAAAAGGGTTTCCTTCCAAGGGGTGGGCCCGCTGAAACACTCGCAATGTGACAGATCCAGGCTGCCCGACATCGTACAGAGCGCCCAGTCAGCTTATGGGCGAAGCCGGCATTTGATAATTGTTTGCATTTGCACGTCAAGCACCGGGCTCTCCGGCAAAACCAGGATAGCCTTGCAGCCCGCAAACGGCGGCACTTAAGGACCTATATGAAGTTTCTCTGCGCCTCCAGCGAACTCGCCCCCAACGCGAGCCTCGGCTTCGATATCGACGGCCGCAAGTTGTTGGCAGTGCGCCGTGAAGGCGTTGCCTACTTCTATATCAACCGTTGCCCACATCGCGGGGTACCGCTGGAATGGCAGCCGCACCAGTTTCTCGACCCCAGCGCCAGCCTGATCCAGTGCGCCACCCATGGTGCGCTGTTCTTGATCGAGAGCGGTGAGTGCGTTGCCGGACCTTGCGCCGGACAGAGCCTGACCGCCCTGCCCGGCCGCGAGGACGAACAGGGCCTGTGGGTGCAAATCTAGTCGCCGAGCAGCACTTCCAGGCGACGATCGACGCAGATTTCCTCTGACGTCACCCGCACGCCATACGCCAACACCTCAACACCTGCCGCCTTGGCTTCCCGCAACGCCGCCGCATAACCGGCATCAATTTCTTCGGCAGGACGCACCGAGTCGATCCCCGAGAGGTTGACGCAATACAGTTGCACCGCCCGCACGCCTTCACGCGCCAGGTGTGCCAACTCCCGTAGATGCTT
This sequence comes from Pseudomonas sp. ADAK13, assembly GCF_012935715.1. Lineage (NCBI taxonomy): Bacteria > Pseudomonadati > Pseudomonadota > Gammaproteobacteria > Pseudomonadales > Pseudomonadaceae > Pseudomonas > Pseudomonas sp. ADAK13. The sequence continues at coordinate 3,114,565 of NZ_CP052860.1, read as the reverse complement.
GGCTCCACGCTGGGTCACGGCATCGGGAAACGCCGCAGTCGAAGTCCCGTCAAACCCGAGGGTGACGCTTTTTACCTCGACATACGCCGCGCCCGTCGGGTAATCCAGGCGGAAGTCGATCCGGCTGTTTTCCTGACCGTAAGGCACTTCACGCTTGAGCGCCGTAAAGCCATTGAGTTCGGTGATCAGCCCGGCCCGCAGCGCTTCTTCCACCAACTGATTGGCCCGCGCCGTGTTCACACACGCCAGGCGCCCTTGAGGGGTTTCGCTGATTTCCCAAGTGCCGGGCAGCTTGCGCTTGGGGTCATTGGAGCGGCTGAACCAGACCTGGCCACCTTCCACCATGCAGTTGAACATCGAGCCGGTGTTCGGGCAGTGAATGGTCAGCAACTCGCCGGTAACGGTTTCGATATCGGCGAGAAAACGCTTGTAACGGCGGATCAGCCGGCCTTCTTCGAGGGGAGGATTAAAGCGCATCAGCCTTGCCAGCTCCGCAAGCCACGGGCAATCCGCTCAACGGCCTCCTGTAGGCGATCAAGGTTTTGGGTGTAGGCAAAACGCACATGGTGACCGGCTTGATAACGGCCGAAATCCAGGCCCGGCGTGAACGCCACGTGCTCGGTTTCGAGGAAGTGCCGGCAAAAAGCGAAGGCATCTCCGCCGAATGCGCTGATATCGGCATACAGGTAGAACGCACCTTCCGGCTCAACGGCGATACCAAACCCCAGCTCCCGCAAGGCGGGCAGCAGGAAGTCGCGGCGCCGACCAAACTCGGCCCGGCGATCCTCAAGAATGTTCAACGTTTCCGGGGTAAAACAGGCCAGGGCCGCATGCTGGGCCATGCTCGGCGCACTGATGTAGAGATTCTGCGCGAGCTTCTCCAATTCACCGACCGCTGCAGGCGGCGCTACCAGCCAGCCCAGGCGCCAGCCGGTCATTCCGAAATACTTCGAAAAACTATTTAGAACGAAGGCTTCATCGTCGACCTCCAGCACACTGGCGGCATCGGTGCCGTAGGTCAGGCCGTGATAGATCTCGTCCACCACCAGGTGCCCGTTGCGCGCCTTGATGGCGCTCGACAACCCCGCCAACTCATCCCGCGTCAGGATGGTGCCAGTCGGGTTCGCGGGCGAGGCAACCAACGCGCCCACACTGTCCTGGTCCCAATGGCGCGCAACCAGGTCGGCGGTCAATTGATAACGCACGTCGGGGCCGACCGGAACCAGTTGGGCCGCGCCTTCCACCAGTCGCAGGAAGTGCCGGTTGCACGGGTAGCCGGGGTCCGCCAGCAGCCAGTGCTTGCCAGGATCCACCAGCAAACTGCTCGCCAGCAGCAGAGCACCGGAGCCGCCGGGGGTGATCAGAATTCGCTCAGGATCGACGCTCAACCCATAGCGCTGCTGGTAGAAACCGCTGATGGCTTCACGCAACTCCGGCAGCCCGCGGGCCGCGGTATAGCGGGTCTTGCCGTTGGCCAGCGCCGCCTGCCCGGCCTTGATGATGGGCTCGGCGGTGGTGAAGTCCGGCTCGCCGATTTCCAGGTGAATCACGTCATGGCCGGCGGCCTGCAACTCATTGGCCCGCGCCAGCAACGCCATGACATGGAAAGGTTCGATAGCGCGGCTGCGCGCACTGTAGGGCTGAGCCATTAGCCTTCCTTAACTGTGAGGACAAACCCCGATTCTACCCAACCCGCCGCGTAAAACCCGCTCTATTGCCGCAAGAGATGTAGCAAGCGCCGCGGGCAACTACCTGCAAAACAGCTAAAATCTACATTCGAGACCGTACAAGCCCGCCCTGCTGGGGCCTGCGGCGGTTTGCAACCCTCAGGAGACGGGACCTCGACAACCGGGAGTGGCGCACCCCGAATCTATCTGGTAAGTTCGCCCGCTTGCAGCCGCAGGGCCGGCAGGTGTCGGTGATGTTGCAATCCTGCGCAATGGATTAGAAGAGTGAGAGGCGGTCCATTCATGCCCACCCAAGCAAAGCAACAGAGCATCAGCGGCTTCCAACCCTACGTCGAATCGAAGGGTGAGGAATACATGGGCAAGCCCATGCGCGAACACTTCTCCAAGATCCTGAAGCAGTGGAAACAGGACTTGATGCAAGAGGTTGACCGTACCGTTGACCATATGAAGGACGAAGCGGCCAACTTCCCGGACCCGGCAGACCGTGCCAGCCAGGAAGAAGAGTTCGCCCTTGAACTGCGCGCCCGTGATCGCGAGCGCAAGCTGATCAAGAAAATCGACAAGACCCTGCAACTCATCGAAGACGAAGAGTATGGCTGGTGCGAGTCTTGCGGCGTCGAGATCGGTATTCGTCGCCTGGAAGCGCGTCCTACCGCCGACCTGTGCGTGGACTGCAAGACCTTGGCTGAAATCAAGGAAAAACAGGTCGGCAAATAATCATTGCCGGGCTGAACAAATGGGGCGTGCGAACGCCTCATTTTTGTTTCTGGCGTTTGCCGGTTTTCCAGTAATATCCGGCCCATGACTGCCTCCTCCTATATCGGGCGTTTCGCCCCCACGCCCAGCGGACACCTGCATTTCGGTTCCCTGGTCGCCGCCCTCGCCTCCTATCTCGACGCCCGCGCCAATCAAGGCCGCTGGCTGATGCGCATGGAAGACCTCGATCCGCCTCGGGAAGAGCCTGGCGCCCAGGCAGCCATCCTCAATGCCCTGGAAAGCTACGGCTTCGAATGGGACGGGGAACTGGTCCGACAAAGCGAACGTCACGATGCCTACGCCGAGGTGCTCAATCGCCTGTTCAATCATGGCCTGGCCTACGCCTGCACCTGTTCGCGCAAGCGACTGGAACCCTACAACGGGATTTATCCGGGACTGTGCCGCAATGCCGGCCATGGCCAGCAAGATGCCGCCATCCGCCTGCGGGTACCGGAGCTGGAATATCATTTCACCGACCGTGTACAAGGCGAATTCCGACAGCATCTGGGCCGCGACGCAGGCGACTTCATCATCCGCCGCCGGGACGGCCTGTATGCCTACCAACTGGCGGTAGTCCTCGATGATGCCTGGCAAGGGGTGACCGACATCGTGCGTGGTGCCGACCTGCTCGACTCCACACCGCGTCAGCTGTACCTGCAAGAGCTGCTCGGCCTGCGCCAACCGCGCTACCTGCACGTACCGCTGATCGTCCAGCCAGACGGTAACAAACTGGGCAAATCCTACCGCTCACCGCCCTTGACCACCGACCAAGCCACGCCTTTGCTGTTAAGAGCGCTGCGTGCCCTGGGCCAGCAAGCGGGCAACGAACTGAACCACGCCAGCCCACGGGAACTGCTGGATTGGGGCATTCGACACTGGGACGCCGCACAGATCCCGCGCACACTCACGCTGGCAGAAGCGCAATTGCGCTGAAGGCGCTTGCAGCTTGTGAGCCATCCGTTACCATCGCCGCAGTTTTTCAATCAGAGGCCAACATGTACATCTATCGATTGGTCCTGCTGCTGGTCGTCGGGATCTACCTGTTTTCTCCCGCCATCATGGATTGGTGGATCGACGCCACAGGCGCCTGGTACCGGCCCTATCTGCTTTGGCTGATTCTGATCGTCGTGACTTTCATCCTGCAGAGCCAAAAAGATGCCGATGAGCTTTAGCCTGACCGAGATGCTGCTGATCAGCGCCGCCTACCTGGCCGCGCTGTTCGGGGTGGCCTGGATCAGTGAACGTGGAATGATTCCGCGGGCGATCATTCGCCATCCGTTGACCTACACCTTGTCGCTGGGCGTGTACGCCAGCGCCTGGGCGTTTTATGGCACGGTGGGCCTGGCCTATCAGTACGGTTACGGCTTTCTTTCCAGTTATCTCGGGGTGTCGGGGGCGTTTTTACTGGCGCCGGTGCTCTTGTATCCGATCCTGAAAATCACCCGCACCTATCAGCTGTCGTCCCTGGCCGACCTGTTTGCGTTCCGTTTTCGCAGCACCTGGGCCGGTGCGCTGACCACAATTTTCATGCTGATTGGCGTGCTGCCGTTGCTGGCCTTGCAGATTCAGGCCGTGGCCGACTCCATCAGCATCCTGACCCGCGAGCCGGTGCAGCACCGGGTTGCATTGAGCTTCTGCGCGCTGATTACCCTGTTCACGATCTTCTTCGGCTCACGGCATATCGCCACCCGTGAGAAACATGAAGGCCTGGTGTTCGCCATCGCATTTGAATCGGTGATCAAGCTGATCGCCATTGGCGGCGTCGGCCTGTACGCGCTCTATGGCGTATTCGACGGCCCGCAACAGCTGGAACTCTGGCTGCTGCAAAACCAGACGGCCCTGGCCGCGCTGCACACACCATTGCAGGAAGGCCCATGGCGCACGCTGCTGCTGGTGTTTTTCGCCTCGGCCATCGTGATGCCGCACATGTACCACATGACCTTCACCGAAAACCTCAACCCGCGCTCGCTGGTCAGCGCCAGTTGGGGCTTGCCGCTGTTCCTGCTGCTGATGAGCCTGGCGGTGCCGCTGATCCTGTGGGCCGGCCTGAAGCTTGGCGCCACCACTAATCCGGAATACTTCACCCTGGGTGTCGGCATTGCCGCGAACAGCAAGTCCCTGGCGCTGCTGGCGTATGTCGGCGGGTTATCAGCCTCCAGCGGGCTGATCATCGTCAGCACCCTGGCGCTGTCGGGGATGGCGCTCAATCACCTGGTGCTGCCGCTCTACCAGCCGCCGGCCGAAGGCAATATCTACCGCTGGCTGAAATGGACCCGCCGGGCCCTGATCGTCGCGATCATCATGGCCGGGTATGGCTTCTACCTGTTGCTGGGTGCCGAGCAAGACTTGGCCAACCTGGGCATCGTCGCCTTTGTGGCCACGTTGCAGTTCCTGCCGGGCGTGCTGTCGGTGCTGTACTGGCCGACCGCCAACCGCCGTGGGTTTATCGCCGGGCTGCTGGCCGGGATCCTGGTGTGGACCGTGACCATGCTGTTGCCGCTGGTGGGCAACTTGCAGGGCTTCTACATCCCGCTGTTGAACATGATCTACGTGCTGGATGACACCAGTTGGCACATGGCGGCGATTGCTTCCTTGGCGGCCAACGTGCTGATGTTCACCCTGATCTCGCTGTTTACCAACGCCAGCCCTGAAGAAACCAGCGCGGCCGAAGCCTGCGCGGTAGACAACGTACGCCGCCCGCAACGCCGCGAACTGCACGCCGCCTCCCCTCAGGAATTTGCCACGCAACTGGCCAAGCCGCTGGGCGCCAAGGCTGCGCAAAAGGAAGTCGAACAGGCCCTGCGCGATCTCTACCTGCCGTTCGACGAGCGCCGGCCTTACGCGTTGCGCCGCCTGCGGGACCGCATCGAAGCCAACCTTTCCGGCTTGATGGGCCCAAGCGTGTCCCAGGACATGGTCGAGACCTTCCTGCCCTACAAGGCTGGCGGCGAAAACTACGTGACCGAAGACATCCACTTCATCGAGAGCCGACTGGAGGACTACCACTCCCGCCTCACCGGCCTTGCCGCCGAACTCGACGCCCTGCGCCGCTATCACCGCCAGACGTTGCAGGAACTGCCGATGGGCGTCTGCTCCCTGGCCAAGGATCAAGAGATCCTGATGTGGAACAAGGCCATGGAAGAACTCACCGGCATCGCCGCCCAGCGCGTGGTGGGCTCGCGCCTGAACACCATTGGCGACCCGTGGAAAGAATTGCTCCAGGGCTTCATCAACCTGCCCGACGAGCACTTGCACAAACAGCACTTGGCCCTCGACGGCCAGACCCGCTGGCTCAACCTGCACAAGGCCGCCATCGACGAGCCCCTGGCGCCCGGTAACAGCGGCCTGGTGCTGCTGGTGGAAGACCTGACCGAAACCCAGATGCTCGAAGACAAGCTGGTGCACTCCGAGCGCCTGGCCAGCATCGGGCGCTTGGCTGCCGGCGTGGCCCATGAAATCGGCAATCCGATCACCGGTATCGCCTGCCTCGCGCAAAACCTGCGGGAAGAGCGCGAAGAAGACGGCGAGATCACCGAAATCAGCGGGCAGATTCTCGAGCAGACCAAGCGCGTTTCCCGCATCGTGCAGTCGCTGATGAGCTTTGCCCACGCGGGCGCCCACCAGAATCACGACGAAGCCGTGTGCCTGGCTGAAGTCGCCCAGGATGCCATTGGGCTGCTGGCCTTGAACCGGCGCAATTTCGAAGTACAGTTCTTCAACCTGTGCGATCCGGAACACTGGGTCGACGGTGACTCACAACGCCTGGCCCAGGTGCTGATCAACCTGCTGTCCAACGCCCGCGACGCATCGCCGGCCGGCAGCGCAGTACGGGTCAAGAGCGAGGCTTTCGAGCACACGGTCGATTTGATCGTGGAGGACGAAGGCAGCGGCATTCCACAGAACATCATGGATCGATTGTTCGAACCCTTCTTCACCACCAAGGATCCGGGTGAAGGTACCGGTCTGGGCCTTGCACTGGTCTATTCCATCGTTGAAGAGCATTATGGACAAATCACCATCGACAGCCCGGCTGACACCGAAAGCCAACGCGGCACCCGTATTCGGGTGACCTTGCCGCGTCATGTCGAAGCGACGTCCGCTGTGAACTGAGACCGTCGAGAGAGTTGAATCAATGCCGCACATTTTGATCGTCGAAGACGAAACCATTATCCGCTCTGCCTTGCGTCGCCTGCTTGAACGTAATCAGTACCAGGTCAGCGAAGCCGGCTCGGTGCAGGAAGCCCAAGAGCGTTTCAGCATTCCCACGTTCGACCTGATCGTCAGTGACCTACGTTTGCCGGGCGCCCCTGGCACCGAGTTGATCAAACTCGGCCAAGGCACCCCGGTGCTGATCATGACCAGCTACGCCAGCCTGCGTTCTGCTGTGGATTCGATGAAGATGGGCGCGGTGGACTACATCGCCAAGCCTTTCGACCACGACGAAATGCTCCAGGCCGTGGCCCGTATCCTGCGTGACCGCCAATCCGCCAGCAGCGCACCGGCTGAGCGCCCGGCAGCGGGCAAGGCCGTCAACGGTGCTGAAAAGCCCGGCGTTGATAACAGTAATGGCGAAATCGGCATCATCGGCTCCTGCCCACCGATGCAGGACCTGTACAGCAAGATCCGCAAAGTGGCGCCAACCGACTCCAATGTATTGATCCAGGGCGAGTCGGGTACCGGTAAAGAACTGGTGGCCCGCGCCCTGCACAACCTGTCCAAGCGCGCGAAGGCACCGATGATCTCGGTGAACTGCGCGGCGATCCCGGAATCCCTGATCGAATCCGAATTGTTCGGCCATGAAAAAGGCGCTTTTACCGGCGCCAGCGCTGGCCGCGCGGGTTTGGTTGAAGCCGCCGACGGCGGCACGTTGTTCCTCGACGAAATTGGCGAACTGCCACTGGAAGCCCAGGCACGCTTGCTGCGGGTACTCCAGGAAGGTGAAATCCGCCGCGTCGGCTCGGTTCAGTCGCAGAAGGTCGATGTACGACTGATCGCGGCCACACACCGTGACCTGAAAAGCCTGGCCAAGATCGGCCAGTTCCGTGAAGACCTTTATTACCGCCTGCACGTGATCGCACTCAAACTGCCGGCCCTGCGTGAACGCGGCGCCGACGTCAACGAGATCGCCACCGCCTTCCTGGCGCGCCAGAGTGCGCGCATCAACCGAACCGACCTGAAGTTTGCCGCCGATGCCGAACAGGCTATCCGCCACTACTCCTGGCCCGGTAACGTGCGGGAGCTGGAGAACGCGGTAGAGCGCGCGGTGATTCTGTCGGAGAGCCCGGAAATTTCCGCCGAGCTGCTGGGGATCGATATCGAACTCAGCGACCTGGATGACGACGACTTCATCGGCCTGCCGCCGCAGCAGGGTGGCAGTAACAACAGCCACGAGCCGACGGAAGATTTGTCACTGGAAGATTACTTCCAGCATTTCGTCCTCGAGCACCAGGACCACATGACCGAGACCGAACTGGCACGCAAACTGGGCGTCAGCCGTAAATGCCTGTGGGAACGGCGCCAGCGCCTGGGTATCCCGCGGCGTAAAACCGGGGTTGCCAGCGAAAGCTGAGTGGATCGCCCCCACAGGTAACACCCTCAGATGTGAAAAAACTGTTACCGCTGATTTTTCACGTAACAAAAGCCGGGGCTTACGGTAACGAAGCCCCGGCTTTTTTTCGCCCTCAGAAAAGCCGAAAACGCCTCGAACCCCTTATTTTGCTGGGCCTCGCAAAAGTTGGCACGCACCCTGCTATATGCTTAGTACAAAAACAATAACAAGCAAATGTACAAGACAATAAAAATAAGACGAATCGACTCACGCATAACAAAAACAACACGGCGGAGGCGCAGCTAACTGATTCTTTTGGAGAGGCGTTGCATTTGGGGCTTGCCCCGCAACCAGGCCGAGAACAACAAAAACTGCCCTAAGGCAGAGCCTGAACTGGTTGGATCGTAGATCAGCAACACAGCGACCAAAGCAATCCGTTTGCTCTTGGCTCCCGATTGGGAGTGTCATGAAGGTGAAACTTCATGGCGAGGGCGATCAACAAAAACAAGAAGCCCGAAACCAATAATAAAAATAGAGCACGCAACTACTTCTGGGGGAGCTTCGGCTCCCCTTGTAGTTTCCGCGATTTGGCGCTTGCCACCCTTCTTTTAAGCTTCTGGCTCAAGCCTTGCAGCTAGTTCCTACACCATCCCCTGACTAAATGCTAGAATCCCCGCCCATCATGCGGTCATTCTTCGTTATGGCCGAACATTCCTTCAAACAGTGCATCCCATGCTGAAGAAGTTGTTCCAGTCATTCCGTTCTCCCTTGCGTCGTACGCAACACAAACGCAGCACGCCTGAAGTGCTCAACAGCAGCCAGCATTCGCTGCAACGCGCCCAGTTCAGCCGTTATGCGGTGAACATCGTCGAACGTTTGCAGAACGCCGGCTACCAGGCTTACCTGGTTGGCGGTTGCGTGCGCGACATGCTGCTCAATATCACTCCCAAGGATTTCGACGTCGCCACCAGCGCCACGCCGGAACAGGTGCGTGCCGAATTCCGCAATGCGCGGATCATCGGCCGGCGCTTCAAGTTGGTGCATATCCACTTTGGTCGCGAGATCATCGAGGTCGCGACCTTCCGCGCCAACCACCCGCAAAACGATGAAGAAGAAGACACTAACCAGTCTTCCCGCAATGAAAGCGGACGCATCCTGCGGGACAATGTCTACGGCACGCTGGAAGAAGACGCGCAACGCCGCGACTTCACCATCAATGCCTTGTATTACGACCCGGTCAGCGAGCGCATTCTCGATTACGCCAATGGCGTACACGACATCCGCAATAACCTGCTGCGCCTGATCGGCGACCCGACGCAACGCTACCAGGAAGACCCGGTGCGCATGCTGCGGGCGGTGCGTTTTGCCGCGAAGCTGAACTTCGGGATCGAGAAGCACACGGCCGCGCCGATTCGCGACCTGGCACCGATGCTGCGGGAAATCCCCTCGGCCCGGTTGTTCGAAGAGGTGCTCAAGCTGTTCCTCTCCGGTTATGCCGCCGACACCTTCGAAATGCTGGTGGACCTGCAGTTGTTCGACCCCTTGTTCCCGGCCAGCGCCGAAGCACTGGAGTACAACCCGACCTACACCCACACGCTGATCAGCGAAGCCTTGATCAACACCGACCTGCGCATCAAGCAGAACAAACCGGTCACCCCGGCGTTCCTGTTTGCCGCCCTGTTGTGGCCAGCGCTTCCAAAACGCGTCATGCGCCTGCAAGACCGTGGCATGCCGGCAATTCCTGCCATGCAGGAGGCCGCTCACGAGCTGATCGCCGAGCAATGCCAGCGCATCGCCATCCCGAAACGCTTCACCATGCCGATCCGCGAGATCTGGGACATGCAGGAGCGCCTGCCACGCCGCAGCGGCAAACGCGCCGACCTGCTGCTGGACAACCCGCGCTTCCGTGCCGGCTACGACTTCCTGCTGCTGCGCGAAAGCGCCGGCGAGCAGACCGACGGCCTGGGCGAATGGTGGACTGACTACCAGGACGCCAACGACAGCCAGCGCCGCGAGATGATCAAAGAGCTCAGCAGCAAAGGCGAAGCCACTGGCGATGGCCCGAAAAAGCGTCGCCGCAGCAGTGGCAGCAAGCGCAAACGCAGCGCTGGCGACGCCTCGAGCGCGTCTGGCGAGTAAGCCCGTGGAACGTATCTACATCGGCATGGGCAGCAATCTGGCGGCCCCTGAACAACAATTGCGCCATGCCGTCGAGGCCTTGGCGCAATTGCCGGACACCACGCTGGCGGGCGTCTCTGCCTTCTATCAAAGTGATTCCCTGCTCCCGGGCCAACCGCGCTACACCAATGCGGTCGCGGCCCTGGACAGCGCCCTTGCGCCACTGGAACTGCTCGATGCGCTGCAAGCCATCGAGAATGACCAGGGCCGCGAGCGTCTTGAGCGCTGGGGTCCGCGCACCCTCGACCTGGACATCCTGGTGTTTGGCGACCGGCTGATCGATGAGCCACGCCTGAAGGTGCCGCACTATCAAATGCACCTGCGGGCATTCGTGCTGTACCCGCTGGCAGAACTCGCCCCCGCCGGCCTGCAACTGGCCGATGGCCGCTTGCTTAGTGACCTGCTGGACGCCTGCCCGTTTGTCGGCCTGGAACGTCTCGCGCCTGCTGAATCGCATCAGTAACAGCGGTAACACCACCGCCGTAACAATGCGGTAACACATCCAATTGACTTCCAGAGTTCTCCTCACGACTATAGGCGTCCCGCTGCCGCCTACCCGGCGCTAAAGGGCGCAATCCAGGCCTTATAAGCACTGATCCTTAAGAAAGTGCGCCTGTATAAACGAAGACTCACGCGCGTTACTCGCTGTTTCCAAGCGCCTGAATGAGGACCCTTTTCATGCCAAACGTTACCCTGAGCACCTTGCAGAGCCTCAAGCTCAAAGGTGAAAAGATCACCATGCTGACCTGTTACGACGCCACTTTTGCCCAGGCCAGCAGCCAGGCAGGAGTTGAAGTGTTGCTGGTGGGGGATTCCCTGGGCATGGTTCTACAAGGGAATGACAGCACCCTGCCCGTGACAAACGATGAAATCGCCTACCACACGGCCTGCGTCAAACGCGGCAACGAGGGCGCCTTCATCATTGCCGACCTGCCCTTCATGGCCGATGCCACCATCGAACAGACGCTGACCAACAGCGCTCAACTGATGCGTGCCGGTGCGCACATGATCAAGGTTGAAGGTGCCGCCTGGCTTGCCGAGTCGATCCGCCTGTTGGCCGAGCGTGGCGTGCCGGTTTGCGCGCACATGGGCCTGACGCCACAGTCGGTCAATATCCTCGGCGGCTACAAGGTGCAAGGCCGCGGCGAAGCTCAGGCGCGCCAGATGCGCGCCGATGCCATCGCCCTGGAACAGGCCGGTGCGTGCATGATTTTGCTGGAATGCGTACCCAGCGAGCTGGCAGCGGAAATCACCCAGGCGGTCAAGGTACCGGTGATCGGTATCGGCGCAGGCGCTGACACCGATGGCCAGGTTCTGGTACTGCACGACATGCTGGGCCTGTCCCTCACCGGCCGCGTGCCCAAGTTCGTGAAAAACTTCATGACCGGCCAGGACAGCATCCAATCGGCAATCGCCGCCTACGTCAGCGAAGTCAAAGCCGTCACCTTCCCGGGCGCCGAACACGGATTCTCTGCATGAACACCGTCAAGACCGTGCGCGAACTGCGCGCCGCCGTCGCCCATGCCCGCAGTGCGGGCAAACGCATCGGCTTCGTGCCCACCATGGGCAACCTGCACAGCGGCCATGCCACGCTGGTCACCAAGGCCGCGCAACAAGCGGACTTCGTGGTCGCGAGCATTTTCGTCAACCCGCTGCAATTTGGCGCTGGCGAAGACCTCGACAAGTACCCGCGTACCCTCGCTGCCGACCAGGAGAAACTTCTGCAGGCCGGCTGCAACCTGCTGTTCGCCCCCACCGTTGACGAGATGTACCCCGACGGCATGGCCGGCCAGACGCGCGTCAGCGTGCCGCAACTGTCCGAAGGCCTGTGCGGCACCAGCCGTCCGGGGCATTTTGAAGGTGTGGCCACGGTGGTCAGCAAGCTGTTCAACATGGTCCAGCCCGACCTGGCGATCTTTGGCCAGAAGGACTACCAGCAACTGGCGGTCATTCGCGCCATGGTCCATGACCTGAACATGCCGATCCAGATTATCGGCGAGCCCACCGTACGGGCCGATGATGGCCTGGCACTGTCATCGCGTAACGGTTACCTCACCGAGGAGCAGCGAGCCATCGCACCGGTGCTGTACCGCAGCCTCAGCCAGATTGCGACGGCGATTGAAGCCGGCGATCGCGACTTCGCCACACTGCGCGCCGCACAGATCCGGCAGATCGAAGCCGCAGGCTTTCGCCTGGATTACCTGGAGGTCCGCCAGGGCGTGCACCTGCGTCCGGCCACCGCTGAAGACCGGGACGTGGTGATTCTGGTCGCTGCCTACCTCGGCGCCACCCGCCTGATCGACAACCTGCATTTGCAGCTGAACTGACCCCGCGACACACCCCGCCTGTTGCACTGCCTGATCGGCCGGTATAAAAAAGTACCGGCCACAGCGCAGACAAAGCCAAGACAGATCGACACGCTAGGTTTAATGTATTCGCCCTACGCTATTCGTTGGCGTCGACCGGAGCCTGTCATCTTCACAAAGACAGGACATTCCCGGCTTTAAAGTGTCCTACAAGCAGTCCCAGCAATAAAAAGGAAACCCGCAGCGATGGCGTACTACCGCACTCCTCATGACGTTACCGCTCTGCCCGCCTGGCAAGCGCTCAATCAACATCGCCAAGCCATGCAGGATTTCAGCATGCGCGAAGCCTTTAATGCCGATCCCCAGCGCTTTACCCAGTTCACCTTGAGCAGCTGCGGACTTTTCCTCGATTACTCGAAAAACCTGATCACCAGCGAAACCCGCGACCTGCTGGTGGGCCTGGCCAAGGAAGTCGACCTTCAAGGCGCGATCAAGTCGTTGTTCAACGGCGAGCCGGTCAACTCTTCAGAAGGCCGCCCGGCGCTGCACACCGCGCTGCGTCGTCCGGTGGGTGACAAGCTGTCGGTCAACGGCGTGAACATCATGCCGGACGTGCACAAGGTGCTGAACCAGATCACTGACCTGGTCGGCCGCATCCACGACGGCCTGTGGCGTGGCTACACCGAGAAGCCGATCACCGACGTGGTGAACATCGGTATCGGTGGCTCGTTCCTCGGCCCGGAGCTGGTCTCCGAAGCGCTGTTGTCCTACGCCCACAAAGGCGTGCGCTGCCATTACCTGGCGAACATCGACGGCAGCGAGTTCCACGAGCTGACCATGAAGCTGCGCGCCGAGACCACGCTGTTCATCGTCTCGTCCAAATCCTTCAACACCCTCGAAACCCTGAAGAACGCCCAGGCCGCCCGCGCCTGGTACCTGGCCCAGGGTGGTTCGGAAGCCGAGCTGTATCGCCACTTCATCGCCGTATCGAGCAACAACGCGGCCGCCGTGGCCTTCGGTATCCGCGAAGAAAACATCTTCCCGATGTGGGACTGGGTCGGCGGTCGTTACTCGCTGTGGTCGGCCATCGGCCTGCCGATTGCGCTGGCCATCGGCATGTCCAACTTCAAGGAACTGCTGTCCGGTGCCTATACCATGGACCAGCATTTCCAGACCGCGCCGTTCGAGGCGAACATGCCGGTGCTGCTGGGCCTGTTGGGCGTGTGGTACGGCAACTTCTGGGGCGCACAGAGCCATGCGATCCTGCCGTACGACCACTACCTGCGGAACATCACCAAGCACTTGCAACAGCTGGACATGGAATCCAACGGCAAGAGCGTGCGCCAGGACGGTACGCCGGTTTCCACCGACACCGGCCCGGTTATCTGGGGCGGCGTAGGCTGCAACGGCCAGCACGCTTATCACCAACTGCTGCACCAAGGCACCCAACTGATCCCGGCCGATTTCATCGTGCCGATCGTCAGCTTCAACCCGGTTTCCGACCACCATCAGTGGCTGTACGCCAACTGCCTGTCCCAGAGCCAGGCACTGATGCTGGGCAAGACCCGCGCCGAAGCTGAAGCCGAACTGCGCGAAAAAGGCATGGCCGAAGCCGAAGTGCAGAAACTTGCACCGCACAAGGTGATCCCGGGTAACCGCCCGAGCAACACCATTGTGGTTGAACGCATCAGCCCTCGCCGCCTCGGCGCGCTGGTGGCGATGTATGAGCACAAAGTGTTCGTGCAGAGCGTCATCTGGGGCATCAATGCCTTCGACCAATGGGGCGTGGAGCTGGGCAAGGAGCTGGGCAAAGGCGTCTACAACCGCCTTACCGGCACTGAAGAACAGCCTGCGGACGATGCATCCACCCAAGGGTTGATCAACTACTTCCGCGGTCGTCACCGCGGTTGAGGGTATGCCTGCAAGGCCAACGTCTGTTTGGACGTTGGCCTTGAACCCGCCTGCCACAGGGTGCATCTTTATTGCTTGTCGCAAAAACAAGAATAAGGATCCCTCATGTTCGATATCAGCACGTTCCCCACCGCCGATGCCGTCCGCCGGGCTGCGCAACTCAGTCAAGAGGACTACCTGCGCCTCTACCGCCAATCCGTCGAGCAACCCGACACGTTCTGGGCCGAACAGGCCAAGCGCTTTCTCGACTGGACCACGCCTTGGCACACCGTCCAGAAGTCCGACATCAAGACCGGCGCCGCCCAATGGTTTGACGGCGGCCAACTGAACGTCAGCTTCAACTGCATCGACCGTCACCTGGCACAACGCGCCGATCAACCGGCCTTCATCTGGGAAGGCGATGATCCTGCAAAGTCTTCCAAAATCACCTACCGCCAACTCCACCAAAACGTCAGCCGCCTGGCCAATGTGCTGAAAAGCCGTGGTGTGAAGAAAGGCGACCGCGTGTGCATCTACATGCCAATGATTCCCGAGGCGGCCTACGCGATGCTGGCCTGCACGCGGATCGGTGCGGTGCATTCGGTGGTGTTTGGTGGATTCTCGCCGGACGCCCTGCGCGACCGCATTCTCGACGCCGACTGCCACACGGTGATCACCGCCGATGAAGGCGTGCGCGGTGGCAAGCCAGTGGCGCTTAAACAGAATGTCGACAAGGCCCTGGCCAGTTGCCCGGGCGTCAGCACGGTACTGGTGGTGCAGCGCACCGGTGCGGCGGTCAGTTGGACTGAAGGGCGCGACCTCAACTATCAACAGGCCCTGGACGCGGCCAGCGACGACTGCCCGCCCGAGCCGATGGACGCCGAAGACCCGCTGTTTATCCTCTACACCTCCGGCAGCACCGGAAAACCCAAAGGTGTGCTGCACACCACCGGCGGCTACCTGCTGCAAGCTGCAATGACCTTTAAATACGTGCTCGACTACCGCGACGGCGAAGTGTTCTGGTGCACTGCCGATGTGGGCTGGGTGACCGGCCACAGCTATATCGTCTACGGCCCGCTGGCCAATGGCGCCACCTCGCTGATGTTCGAAGGCGTGCCGAGCTACCCCGACAGCTCGCGCTTCTGGCAGGTGATCGACAAACATCAGGTCAACATCTTCTACACCGCACCCACCGCCCTGCGCGCGCTGATGCGTGAAGGGCATGGCCCGCTGGAAAACACTTCCCGCGCCAGCCTGCGCCTGCTGGGCAGCGTCGGCGAGCCGATCAACCCGGAAGCCTGGGACTGGTACTTCAACGCGGTCGGCGAACAACGCTGCCCGATTGTCGACACCTGGTGGCAGACCGAAACCGGCGGCATCATGCTCAGCCCGCTGGTCAGCGCCCAGCGCATCAAGCCCGGCTGCGCCACCCAGCCAATGTTTGGCGTGGTGCCGGTACTGCTCGATGAGCAAGGCAAGGAAATCAGCGGCGCCGGCAGCGGCGTACTGGCGATCAAATCCAGTTGGCCAGGGCAGATCCGCAGCGTGTACGGCGATCCCCAGCGGATGATCGACACCTATTTCAAACCCTACCCCGGCTACTACTTCACCGGCGACGGTGCTCGGCGTGACGAGGACGGCGATTACTGGATCACCGGGCGCATCGATGATGTGATCAACGTGTCCGGGCACCGTATCGGCACCGCCGAGGTGGAAAGTGCCCTGGTGCTGCATGATCAGGTCGCCGAGGCTGCGGTGGTGGGCTATCCCCACGACGTCAAAGGCCAGGGCATCTATGCCTTCGTCACGCCCATGAATGGCGTCGAACCCGACGATGCGTTGAAAAAGCACCTGCTGGACCTGGTGAGCAAGGAAATCGGCAGCTTCGCCAAGCCCGAGTTGATTCAATGGGCGCCGGCCTTGCCGAAAACCCGCTCAGGCAAGATCATGCGGCGGATTTTGCGCAAGATTGCCTGCAACGAACTGGACAGCCTGGGGGATACTTCCACCCTCGCCGACCCGAGCGTGGTGGACGGCCTGATCGACAAGCGCCTCAACCGATAGGAACCCATGGAATTCATTCGCAGCCGCATCGAAAACCAGCTGATGAGCCTGACCGGTTTGTCGCTGGGCCAACTCGACCTGGAAAACCCCAAGGGCGATCCAGGTCTCTTTGGACCGAACTCGGTGAGCTGGAAGGTCCATGGCGACTTCAGCAGCATGTTGATTGGCGGCATCAGCGCATTGATGTTGCAGGCATTACACCCGCTGGCGCTGGCCGGCGTGTGGGACCACTCGAACTTTCGGCAGGACATGCTGGGGCGTTTACGACGCACCTCGCAGTTTATTTCCGGGACCACGTTCGGTTCGCGGCGTGATGCCGAATGGCTGATCGAGAAAGTGCGCACCATTCACCTGCAAGTGGTCGGCCATGCCCCGGACGGACGACCGTATGCGGCCAGTGACCCCGAACTGCTGACCTGGGTGCATGTGGCAGAGGTCAGCAACTTTCTCGCGGCCCACCTGCGTTATCGCAACCCGGATTTATCCCCCAGGGATCAAGACCGGTACTACAGCGAAATCGCCCTGGTGGCCGAGCAATTGGGCGCGCGCCATGTGCCGCGCTCACGTCAGGAAGTTTCCGATTACCTTGAGCGTATTCGCCCGCAACTGCTGTGTGATGAACGCAGCCACGAAGTCCTGCGCCTGCTGCTTAATGCGCCGTCTCCCAGCACCTTGGCCAAGCCGTTTGGCTCGTTGATGATGCAGGCCGGCATCGACCTGCTGCCGGACTGGGCCAGCGACATGCTCGGGCAGAAGCAAAGCCCGATCCAGCGCCAGATGATCCGTGCCGGGGTCAGGCGCAGCGCGCCGTTGTTGCGCTGGGCCATGCGCAATGGTTCGGTGCAACGGGCCCACAGGCGAATGGGCCTGCTGGAGCCATAACTGTTAAACTCCCGCGCCCCAATTACCCTGCAAGGCGCGCACTATGTCTCCCTTGAATCAGGCGCTGCGCGCCGCCCTCGATCATCGCCAGGACTTGCTTGCCGAGCTGCATGCCCAAGGCACCGATTGCTATCGCCTGTTCCACGGCAGCCAGGAAGGCGCTGGCGGCCTGACCATCGACCGCTATGGCCCGCAACTGCTGGTGCAGAGCTTTCACCAGTCGCTGGAAAGTGAAGACCTGCTGAAATTGCACCAGGCGATCAACCAGCACCTGGGGCTGGAGCTGCTGCTGGTCTACAACGATCGCTCCCGGGGCAACTCGCGCATCGACCGTGAAGACACGGTGTACCGCGCGGAACCTGCGGCCCTGGAAGACTTGATCGGCCACGAATGGGGCCTCAATTACCGCGTACGCGGGCGGCACGCCGGGCAAGACCCGCTGCTGTTCCTGGACCTGCGCAACACCCGTGGCTGGGTCAAGGCACACAGTGCCGGCAAAAGCGTGCTGAACCTGTTTGCCTACACCTGCGGCGTAGGCCTGAGCGCCGCTGCCGGTGGCGCCCGCGAGGTGTGCAACCTGGACTTTGCCGAGGGCAACCTGGCGGTCGGTCGCGAAAACGGTCAACTCAACCCGCAATTGCCGACGATGGAATTCGTGCAGTCGGATTATTTCCCGGCAATCCGCCAACTGGCGGGCCTGCCCATCAGCCAGCGCCGCGGTCAGAAACTGCCGAGCTATCCACGCCTGGATCAACGCCAGTACGACCTGGTGCTGCTCGACCCTCCCGCCTGGGCCAAGAGCGCTTTCGGCACCGTCGACCTGCTGCGCGACTACCAGAGCCTGCTCAAGCCTGCGCTGCTGGCCACTGCCGATGACGGTGTGCTGATCTGCTGCAACAACCTGGCAAAAGTCAGCATGGACGACTGGCGCGACCAGGTCCTGCGCTGCGCCGAAAAGGCCGGTCGCCCGGTACGCGACTGGCAGGTCATGACACCCGGCGCAGACTTCCCGTCGCTGGACCAACAGCCACCGCTGAAGACCCTGATCCTGCAGCTGTAAGACTTGTCCCAAAAGGGCCCGGGCTCAGTAATAAAGGCCCGGTTCTTCGGAACCGTAAACCCGTGCCATACTCCAAGGCACTCTTGATCGACATAGATGGCGTCACATATGCCCAAAGGATTGATTCGCGCCGCCGGCGCCTTGCTGACCGCCCTTGCCCTGTACAGCTTGCTGGGCTTCCTTATTCTCCCCGGCATTGCCCTTCGTGTGGCCAATCAACAGTTGGCCAATTACGCCACCGTGCCGGCGCATATCCAGCGTATCGAGCTCAACCCGTTCAGTCTCGAATTGACCGTGTGGGGCCTGAATATCGGTGAGCCCGGCAAGGAGCAAGTGGCCTTTGAACGCCTCTATGCCAACCTGCAGATCGACAGTTTGTGGACACGCGCCCTGCACCTGGCTGACGTCCAACTCGACAAGCCAAAGACCGAGCTGCTGTTCGACAAGTCCGGCCAGCTCAACCTGGCACAGCTGTTCAAATTGCCGGCCAGCGAGCCGACCCCAACCGATCCGAACGCCAAACCGTTCCCCCTGCGCATCGATAACATCAAGCTGGCGGGCGGCTATGTGCACTTCCAGGATTTGCGCCCTAGCGAGCCGATCGAGTTTCTCTACGACAAACTGGATTTCGAGCTGAAAAACCTCAGCACCCTGCCCGAAGACAATGCCGACATGACGTTGGTGGCAGCCGGACCGGAAGGCGGCCAGATCGACTGGACCGGCAATTTCAGCCTTATCCCGATTGCCTCCGAAGGCAAACTCAAGGTTACCGACGGCAAGATGAAAGTCTGGTGGCCGTATGTGCGTGACGCGGTGCCGCTGGTTCTGGAAGACGGTGTCCTCAACTTCAGCACCGACTACAAGCTGAGCCTGGCGAAAGAAACCGAGCTGAACCTGACCAACGTCGCCCTGAGTGTCGCGCCGTTTGCGATCAAGGCACCGGATGGCCGGCCGCTCGCGCGCCTGGAGAAACTGGACGTCAGCGAAACCACCGTCGACCTGGCCAAGCAGCAAGTGATCGTCGGCAAGATCCGTAGCAATAAACTCGAAACCTGGGCGGCCCTCGAAGCCGACGGCCAGCTGGATTGGCAAAAGCTGTTCGCCAGCCAGCCGAGCAAACCGGCAGCCGCGCCCGAACCCGCTGCCGCCCCCGCCACTGCCGACTCGCCAAAACCTGCGCCGGCCGCGCCGAGCAAGCCTTGGCAAGTGCTGCTCAAGGACGTGCAACTGCGCAACTATCAAGTGCATCTGGCGGACCGCTCGGCCAAACCGGCAGTGGCCCTGGAAGTCGGCCCGCTGAACCTTGACCTGCAGGATTTCGACAGCCTTAACCAGAGCCCGTTTACCCTCAAGCTCGATACCGGCGTAGGCAAGCAAGGCAAGCTCCAGGCCACCGGCCAGGTCAACCTGAGCCCGGTCAGCGCCAAGCTGAAAGTGGATACCAAAGACATCGACCTGCGTGTCGCGCAGTCCTACATCAGCCCGTTTATCCGCCTGGAACTGCGTAGCGGCATGCTCGGCAGCAACCTGGATGTAAACCTGAAAAGTACCGAGCCCCTGGCGTTCCAGGTGACTGGCCGGGCACAGGTCGACCAGTTGCACACCCTGGACACCCTGAAAACCCGCGACTTCCTGAAGTGGCAGCGGTTGGTACTGGAAGGCGTGAACTATCAACACGGCGACAGCCTGTCGATCGACAAGGTCAACCTGTTGCAGCCCTACGTGCGCTTCATGATCAATGATGACCGCACCACCAACATCGATGACTTGCTGATTCCGCAGCCGGCCAACAGCGGCAGCAAGTCGGCCGCGAAACCTGCGGCCGGTAAGGAAAAGCCCTTGGGCATCCGCGTGGGTCAAATTGCGATCAACGACGGCTCGGCCAATTTCGCCGACTTCAGCCTGACCCCGAACTTCGCCACCGCCATTCAACAGCTTAACGGCCAGATCGGCACCATCGACAGTCGCCAGGCGAAACCGGCGAGCGTTGACGTCAAGGGCAAGGTTGACCGTTATGCGCCGGTCACCATCAAGGGCAGCGTCAATCCGTTTGATCCGATGGCCGCACTGGATATCGCCACCAGCTTCAAACGTGTCGAACTGACCACACTCACACCGTACTCGGGCAAATTCGCCGGGTTCCGTATCCGCAAGGGCCGGCTCAACCTGGACCTGCATTACGTCATCACCAAGGGCCAGTTGAAGGCCGAGAACAAAGTGGTGGTCGAGCAGTTGCAACTGGGTGAGAAGGTCGACAGTGCCGACGCCGTGGACCTGCCGATTCGCCTGGCGATTGCCCTGCTCAAGGATTCCGACGGCAAGATCTCCATTGAGCTGCCGGTAACCGGTGACTTGAACAACCCGCAATTCAGCGTGATGCCGATTGTCTGGCAGACCCTGCGTAACCTGGTGGTACGTGCAGCCACGGCACCGTTCAAGTTTATTGGCGGCCTGATCAGCGGTGGCGGCGCCCAGGACCTCGGCAACGTGTCGTTTGCGGCGGGTTCCAGCGAGCTGAGCAAGGACTCCGAGTCAGCGCTGGACAGCCTCGCCAAGGCACTCAAGGAGCGCCCTGCCCTGCGCCTGGAAATCGAAGGTACCGCCGCTGCCAGCAGTGACGGCCCGCTTTTGGCCGCACAACGACTGGAACGCGAATACCAGTACAACTACTACAAGATCCTCCAGCGCCGTGGCGATAAAGTCCCGGCACAGGCGTCGCTGCTTGAAGTCCCTGAAAAGGAAAAGGCGCCACTGCTGGAAGGCATCTACCGCACCCGCTTGAAACTGCAGCCGCCTCCCGAGTGGAAGGACCTGAGCAGCGATGAGCGCACTGCCAAGCTGCGGGACGGTGTGATCAAGTTCTGGAGCGGCAGCGACGTGCTGCTACGCCAACTGGGCCAGGACCGCGCCAGCGCGATCAAGGACTACCTGGTGGACAAGGGCCAGCTGGAAGATGACCGGGTTTACTTTATCGATGCAAACCTGGGTGAAGCCGAGAAGGATGGTCGGGTGGTGACGCCGATGCATCTGGATGCCGAGTAACCCAAACGCTGGCCCCCCTGTAGGAGCGAGCTTGCTCGCGAAGAACGTCAACGATAACGCGGACTTTCTGAATTGACGCGGTGTTCTGAGGTTTTTCGCGAGCAAGCTCGCTCCTACAGTTCCCTTGCGCAATAGAACAGGCCCCGGCACAAGTGCCGGGGCCTGTAATGACCACATCCGTGTGGCCGGTCGCATGAACCTGTGAGGTGCATTGAGCGGATGTCTTGACTCGCTCGTGGCCGCCTCTGCCTAGTTCAGGCGATTCGTTAAGCGTTACTCTGCTTTCAGGCCGTCGGCCGATACAGCTTTAACGCCTTTGATTTTCTTGGCGATGGCAACAGCAGTCGTTTTCTGAGCTTCGGTGATAGCTACGGTCGACGACAGGGACACTACGCCTTTGTTGGTTTCGACTTTGATGTCGGTACCAGGAATGCCTTTCTCGGTAACCAGGTCACTTTTCACTTTGGTAGTGATCCAGGTATCGGAGGTCGCTTCCTTGGCTTTGGTCACTTCACCGGCCGCTACAACCATAGGCGCCTGGGAAGTTTGAGCGAAGGCCACGTTGGCCATGGTCAGGGTCAGAGCGGTGGCAGTTGCAGCAGCGATAGCGAACTTTTTCATACGAGTAACTCCTGTTTTATCAAAAGTCTGCAGCGTGTAAACGTTAAAGCTGCAGGGCTATCAGTACTATTGCAGGCGCTGTGCCAAGTTTTTATTTCCAATAAAAACCTTATAAATCAATACCTTATAAAAATACCCAATTTTCGAAATCGTGCAACTTGCATGAAGGCGATCGTGCCTGCATGCAAGTTGCGGCTTTTGGGTATGGCTAAACGCCTGATTTCGCGACACTTTCCCACAGGCATAAAAAAAGGACTCCGAAGAGTCCCTTTTTTCAGCTGGCAGCGACGGGGTGATTAAACGCCCGAAGCCTTGGCTGCTGCTACGTCCTTGATGGACAGCTTGATACGGCCGCGGTTGTCCACGTCCAGTACCAGCACTTCCACTTCCTGGCCTTCTTTCAGGATGTCGGTCACTTTCTCAACGCGAGCGTCGCTCAGCATGGAGATGTGAACCAGACCGTCCTTGCCTGGCAGGATGTTGACGAATGCGCCGAAGTCGACGATGCGCTCAACCTTACCGACGTAGATCTTGCCGATCTCTGCCTCAGCGGTGATACCCAGAACGCGCTGGCGTGCAGCCTCAGCCGCTTCCTTGGTTTCGCCGAAGATCTTGATCGAGCCGTCGTCTTCGATGTCGATCGAAGCCTTGGTCTCTTCACAGATCGCACGAATGGTCGCGCCGCCTTTACCGATAACATCACGGATTTTGTCGGTGTCGATTTTCATCGCGATCATGGTCGGAGCATTTTCCGACAGTTCGGTACGGGACTGACCAATGATCTGGTTCATCTGACCGAGAATGTTCAGGCGCGCTTCCAGGGCTTGGCCCAGAGCGATTTCCATGATTTCTTCGGTGATGCCCTTGATCTTGATGTCCATCTGCAGCGCGGTAACACCTTTGGCGGTACCGGCTACTTTGAAGTCCATGTCGCCCAGGTGGTCTTCGTCGCCCAGGATGTCGGTCAGGATGGCGAACTTCTCGCCTTCTTTAACCAGACCCATAGCGATACCGGCAACCGGTGCCTTCATCGGAACACCAGCGTCCATCAGCGCCAGGGAAGCACCGCAGACCGAAGCCATGGAGCTGGAACCGTTGGACTCGGTGATTTCCGACACAACACGAATGGTGTACGGGAACACGTCGGCGGCAGGCAGCATGGCCGAAATCGAACGACGGGCCAGACGGCCGTGACCGATTTCGCGACGACCAGCGCCACCCATGCGACCACACTCACCTACCGAGAACGGAGGGAAGTTGTAGTGCAGCATGAACGGGTCTTTTTTCTCGCCTTCCAGGGTGTCCAGCAGCTGTGCGTCACGGGCAGTCCCCAGTGTTGCAACAACCAGGGCCTGGGTTTCGCCACGGGTGAACAGGGCCGAGCCGTGGGTTTTTGGCAGAACGCCGACTTCGATGTTCAGTGGGCGTACGGTGCGAGTGTCGCGACCGTCGATACGTGGCTTGCCGTTTACGATGTTTTCGCGAACGGTGCGGTATTCGATTTCGCCGAATGCTGCTTTGACTTCGCTGGAAGAAGGCTGGCCTTCTTCACCGGACAGCTTGGCAACAACCTGGTCCTTCAGCTCACCCAGGCGAGCGTAACGGTCGGCCTTGATGGTGATGGTGTAGGCGTCGGAGATGGCGGTGCCGAACTCGGAGCGGATAGCGCCCAGCAGTTCAGTCGCTTCAGGCGCAGGAGCCCAGGTCCAGGTTGGCTTGGCAGCTTCAGCAGCCAGTTCTTTAACAGCGTTGATCACAACCTGGAACTCGTCGTGAGCAAACAGTACCGCGCCCAGCATCTGGTCTTCGGTCAGCTCTTTGGCTTCCGATTCAACCATCAACACGGCTTCCGAAGTACCGGCAACGACCATGTCCAGGCTCGAAGCTTTCTGTTGTTCGTAAGTCGGGTTCAGCAGGTAGCCGGTGCTTTCGTGGAACGCAACACGGGCAGCGCCGATCGGGCCATCGAAAGGAATACCGGAGATGGCCAGGGCAGCCGAGGTACCGATCATCGCAGCGATGTCCGGATCGGTCTTCTTGCTGGTGGAAACGACGGTGCAGACAACCTGCACTTCGTTCATGAAGCCTTCTGGGAACAGCGGACGGATCGGACGGTCGATCAGTCGGGAAGTCAGGGTTTCTTTCTCGGAAGGACGGCCTTCACGCTTGAAGAAACCGCCAGGGATCTTACCGGCAGCGTAAGTCTTTTCCTGGTAGTGAACGGAAAGAGGGAAAAAGCCTTTGCTCGGGTCAGCGGTCTTGGCGCCAACAACGGTCACCAATACGGTGACGTCGTCGTCAACGGTGACCAGCACTGCGCCGGAGGCTTGACGGGCAATACGGCCTGTCTCGAGGGTAACGGTCGACTGACCGAACTGGAATTTTTTGATAACCGGGTTCACGGTGTCCTACCTTCTTTGTGGCTCTTGGGGAACTTGTCTTCTTGCGAAATTCTTGGGCAATGTCGGGAATCGGCCCAACGCCTGTCCAGGGTAAAACGTGTATCCAGATAAAACTTGAGGCTGGAAGCCTGCCATGGGCCAGCGGGAAACCCACTGACACACGACAGCCAACCAACCTCTAGCGCAATCGCTTATTAGCGACGCAGACCCAGGCGACCGATCAGAGTCTGATAACGACCCAGATCCTTGCCTTTCAGGTAGTCCAGCAGCTTACGACGCTGGTTTACCATGCGGATCAGACCACGACGGGAGTGGTGATCTTTACCGTTGGCCTTGAAGTGACCTTGCAGCTTGTTGATGTTGTGGGTCAGCAGTGCAACTTGCACTTCTGGCGAACCAGTGTCACCAACAGCTTGCTGGTAGTCAGCTACGATTTGAGCTTTTTCTTGAACGTCGAGAGCCATGAGGCAATCCTTTTTTCAGGAAACCATCCAAAGGACGGTTTCAACAGGCCAGGGACAAATCCCTGTATCTAAAAATGAGTAGTGACCGTGCCTGTTAACAGCCACCCTCGTTCGGTCATTCTGACCGAATCAGTCGACGCGGCGCGATGCGCCCGTCTTCGCTCACTTCACCGATACCGATGAAGCGACCGTTGTGATCTTGTACCCGCACCATGCCGAACTTCGGGGCATCCGGTGCACGTACCGGCTGGCCGTTAAGCCAGTAGAACGCGCTGTGCTCCGAGAAGTGCAGCAGTGGCCAATCCAGCAAACCGCTGTCCGATGGCATCAGGAAGCGATCAACCGCTTCATTGCCGCCTTCGGCATGTACCGCCTCCAGCTCTTCCAGCGTGACCGTCTGGGCCAGGGTGAAAGGGCCTGCCTGGGTGCGTCGCAGTTCTGCAACGTATGCGCCACAGCCTAGTTGCTCACCAATATCCTCCACCAGGGTACGGATATAGGTGCCTTTGCTGCAGTCCACCGCCAACCGGGCAGTGTCGCCTTCGGCGGCGAGCAATTCCAAGCGCGCAATAGTAACAGAACGCGGTTCGCGCTCCACCACTTCACCTGCACGTGCCAGCTTGTAAAGAGGCTGGCCATCACGCTTGAGAGCCGAGTACATCGGCGGTATCTGACTGATTTGCCCACGAAAAGCGGGTAAGGCAGCTTCGATATCAGCACGACCAACGGTCACCTCGCGAACCTGCAAAACATCACCTTCGGCGTCTGCCGTGGTGGTGGTCTTGCCCAGTTGCATCAGGGTTTCGTAACCCTTGTCGGAATCGAGCAGGTATTGCGAAAACTTGGTGGCCTCGCCAAAACACAACGGCAACACGCCGGTGGCCAGCGGATCGAGGCTGCCGGTGTGCCCTGCCTTCTCGGCATTGAGCAGCCAGCGGACCTTCTGCAACGCCGCATTGGAGGTAAAGCCGATGGGCTTGTCGAGCAGAATGATGCCGCTGACGTTACGACGGATACGTTTGACCTGAGCCACCGATTACTCCTTGGCGTCTTCAGGCGTGGCGGATTCCGGGTGCTGATTGTCTTCAGCCACGGCCCGCTCGATCAGTGCCGACAGGTGCGCGCCACGCACGACGCTTTCGTCGTAGTGGAAGTGCAACTGTGGAACGCTGCGCAGCTTCATTTCGCGGGCCAGCTGCATGCGCAGGAAGCCTGCGGCAGAGTTGAGCACCTTGATGCTTTGCGCGATTTCTTCGCTGTTGTCCTGGCCCATCACGGTGATGAAGATCTTGGCGTGACCAACGTCACGGCTGACTTCAACGGCGGTGATGGTGACGAGGCCAACACGTGGGTCTTTTACTTCACGACGGATCAGCTGTGCGAGCTCGCGCTGCATCTGATCGCCGATACGTTGGGTACGGCTGTATTCTTTTGCCATGTCTTGTTACCTGTTACTGCCACACGGTGAAACCCGTGGGGTCTGAAAGCGGCAAACGCCCGGCCTGACAAAAGCCAGACCGGGCGTTGCGTTTAGAGTCCGGACGCTGCGCCCGGCATTTGCATGCCTGGGCGCCGCGTGGCCCTTGAAGTGCGCGAGTTAGAGGCTGCGAGCAACCTGGACCTTCTCGTAGACTTCGATCTTGTCGCCAGCCTTGACGTCGTTGTAGCTCTTGACGCCGATACCGCATTCCATGCCGGCACGTACTTCGGAAGCGTCATCCTTGAAGCGGCGCAGGGATTCCAGCTCGCCTTCGAAGATAACGATGTCTTCACGCAGTACACGGATTGGACGGTTACGGTGCACAACACCTTCGATAACCATGCAACCGGCGATCGCGCCGAATTTCGGAGAGCGGAACACGTCACGCACCTCAGCCACACCCAGGATGTTCTCCCGGACGTCGCTGCCAAGCATGCCGGTGAGGGCCTTCTTGACGTCTTCGATGATGTCGTAGATGACGTTGTAGTAACGCATGTCCAGGCCTTCCTGCTCGACGATCTTCCGTGCGCCAGCATCGGCACGCACGTTGAAGCCGAACAGTACAGCGTTGGAAGCCAGTGCCAGGTTGGCGTCGGATTCGGTGATACCACCGACACCGCCACCGACAACACGCACTTGCACTTCGTCGTTACCCAGGCCGTTCAAGGCGCCGTTCAACGCTTCGAGGGAACCACGAACGTCAGATTTGAGGACGATGTTAAGCGTCTTCTTCTCTGCCTGGCCCATGTTCTCGAAGATGTTTTCCAGCTTGCCGGCGTGAGCACGGGCCAGCTTGACTTCGCGGAACTTGCCTTGACGGAACAGAGCCACTTCACGGGCTTTCTTCTCGTCCGACAGCACGCTCATCTCGTCGCCAGCGTCCGGGGTACCGTCCAGGCCGAGGATCTCGACAGGGATGGAAGGACCGGCTTCCTTGATTGGCTTGCCGTTCTCGTCGAGCATGGCACGCACACGGCCGTAGTTCGAACCGACCAGGACCATGTCGCCTTGGCGCAGGGTACCGTCTTGAACCAGAACGGTTGCAACCGGGCCACGACCTTTGTCGAGACGCGATTCAACCACAACACCACGACCCGGGGCCGATGGGGTTGCTTTCAGTTCGAGTACTTCGGCTTGCAGCAGAACAGCTTCAAGCAGTTCGTCTACACCGGTACCGACTTTCGCCGAAACCGAAACGAACGGCGTATCACCGCCCCACTCTTCGGACGTCACGCCGTGAACCGACAACTCGCTACGGATGCGATCGAGATCGGCGCCCGGCTTGTCGATTTTGTTCACTGCAACTACCAGTGGAACACCAGCGGCCTTGGCGTGCTGGACAGCTTCAATGGTCTGCGGCATGACGCCGTCGTCCGCTGCAACTACCAGGATCACGATGTCAGTCGCCTTGGCACCACGGGCACGCATTGCGGTAAACGCGGCGTGACCTGGGGTGTCGAGGAAGGTGACCATGCCGCGTTCGGTTTCAACGTGGTACGCACCGATGTGCTGGGTGATGCCGCCGGCTTCGCCTGCAGCTACCTTGGCACGACGGATGTAGTCGAGCAGCGAGGTCTTACCATGGTCAACGTGGCCCATTACGGTCACGACTGGCGCACGGGAGAAGGTCTCGCCTTCAAACTTCAGGGACTCGGCCAGGGAATCTTCCAGGGCGGTGTCGCTGACCAGGGTCACTTTGTGGCCCAGCTCTTCAGCAACCAGTTGGGCAGTTTCCTGATCCAGTACCTGGTTGATGGTGGCTGGAGTACCCAGTTTGAACATGAACTTGATGATTTCAGCAGCCTTGACCGACATCTGATTGGCGAGATCGCCAACAGTGATGGTCTCGCCGATCTGCACATCACGCACGACAGGGCCGGTTGGGCTCTGGAAACCGTGGGCGTTGCGCTTCTTCAGCTTGGCCTTGCCGCGACCACCGCGACGGAAGCTGTCGCTTTCTTCGTCGGTAGTACGTGGAGCAACGCGTGGCGCTGGCGCCTTCTCTTTGACCGAAGCACGATGCGGAGCGTTTTTGCGCTCACCATCGCCACTGCCACGACGATTGTTATCGTCGGCACGTGGTTTGTCCGGGCGACGAGGTTCTTCGCGTTTGCGAGCGTCGGCTGCAGGAGCAGGCGCGGCGGCAACCGGAGTGGCCTCACGAACAGCTTCTACAGGCGCGCTAGGCGCAGCAACGGCCTCAGTGTTAGCAGGTTGCGCAGCAGCAGGCTGGCGACGCGCTTCTTCTTCGGCGCGACGCTTGGCTTCTTCTTCAGCCTTCTGACGAGCAGCATTTTCTACTGCGCGACGTTCTTCCAGTTCGCGTTTGCGCTCGGCTTCGATTTCTTCCGGGCTGCGCTGTACGAAGACTTTCTTCTTGCGTACTTCAACGCTGATGCTCTTGCTACCAGCAACACGCAGGGTGCTGGTGGTTTTGCGCTGCAATGTAATCTTGCGCGGTTCTTCCACTTTCGCCTTGTGGCTGCTCTTCAAGTGAGTCAGCAAAGACTGCTTCTCACTATCGCTCACACCTTCATCGGCGGCGGTGTGCGGCAGACCTGCCTCACGCATCTGCTGCAACAGGCGCTCTACCGGTGTTTTGACCTCATCGGCCAGTTGTTTCACCGTGACTTGCGTCATGCACTTCTCTCCTCAGGCCGCGCCTAATTACTCGAACCAATGGGCTCGGGCGGCCATGATCAACTTGCCGGCACGATCATCGTCAATGCCGTCGATGTCGAGCAGGTCGTCAATAGACTGCTCGGCCAGGTCTTCGCGGGTAATTACGCCGCGCACCGCCAGTTCCATCGCCAAATCCTTGTCCATACCCTCAAGCGAGAGCAGGTCTTCGGCCGGATGGGCGTCTGCCAGCTTTTCCTCAGTAGCGATGGCTTTAGTCAACAAACGATCCTTGGCCCGAGCGCGAAGCTCGTTGACGGTGTCTTCGTCAAAGCCGTCGATGTTGAGCATTTCTTCCAACGGTACGTAGGCAATCTCTTCCAGGCTGGTGAAGCCTTCATCTACCAGCACCTGCGCCAGGTCTTCGTCGACTTCCAGCTCGTCGATGAAGTTGCGCAGGATGTCACCGGTTTCTGCTTGCTGCTTAGCCTGGATGTCCGATTCGGTCATCACGTTCAGGGTCCAGCCGGTCAACTGGCTGGCCAAACGTACGTTCTGACCACCGCGACCGATGGCCTGAGCCAGATTGTCTGCGCCAACGGCGATGTCCATTGCATGGGCATCCTCGTCAACGATAATTGCCGCCACTTCAGCAGGCGACATTGCGTTGATCACGAACTGCGCCGGGTTATCGTCCCACAGGACGATGTCCACACGCTCACCGCCCAATTCGCCCGACACTGCCTGGACGCGCGAACCGCGCATACCAATGCAAGCACCTTGCGGGTCGATGCGTTTGTCCTTGGAGCGGACCGCGATCTTGGCGCGCGAACCCGGGTCGCGGGACGCAGCCATGACTTCGATCAGGCCTTCGGCAATTTCCGGCACTTCGATGCGGAACAATTCAATCAACATTTCCGGCGCGGTACGCGACAGGATCAACTGAGGGCCGCGGTTCTCGGTGCGGATTTCCTTGAGCAGCGCACGCAAACGCACGCCAACCCGGAAAGTTTCGCGGGAAATGATGTCCTCGCGAGCCAGCAACGCTTCAGCGTTGTTGCCCAGGTCGACGATCACGTTATCGCGGGTGACTTTTTTCACGGTGCCGGAGATGATTTCCCCCAGGCGCTCGCGATAGGCGTCAACGACTTGAGCGCGCTCGGCTTCGCGGACCTTCTGCACAATGACTTGCTTGGCAGTCTGTGCAGCGATGCGGCCGAACTCGATGGATTCGATCTTTTCTTCGACGACATCACCGACCTGGGCGCCCGGGTGCGTTTCAGCAACCTTGCTCGGCCAGGTTTCGATGGCCGGATCATCAAGATCGGCTTCTTCGACGACCGTCCAGCGACGGAAAGTCTCGTAGGCACCGGTGTGGCGGTTGATTTCCACACGCAGATCAACTTCGTCTTCAAAACGCTTTTTGGTAGCAGTGGCCAGGGCCAGCTCCAGCGCTTCAAAAATCACGTTTGCCGGTACGCCCTTTTCATTGGATACCGACTCAACAACCAGCAGTACTTCTTTGCTCATCGTACGCCTCGCCTTTCGCAAGCCATTGGATCCGCGGGATCCGCGTCTCAGTCAAAACTGGGAATAATGTTGGCCTTGTCGATCATATCGATCGGCAACAGGAACTCATGGTCTTCTACCTGCACCACGACGTCCTGCTCTTCTACACCGCGCAGAAGGCCCTGAAAGTTGCGTCGCCCTTCAAAGGGAGAACGCAGCTTGATCTTCACTTGTTCACCGGCAAATTTTGCAAACTGATCAATAGTGAACAGTGGGCGTTCCATGCCAGGCGAGGAAACTTCGAGGGTGTATTCAACGGAGATCGGATCTTCAACATCCAGGACACCGCTGATCTGACGGCTGACAATGGCACAATCGTCCACCAGCACGCCGCCCTCTTTATCGATATAAACGCGCAACATTGAGTGGCGACCTTGAGCCGAAAACTCAATACCCCAGCATTCATAGCCTAGGGCCACGACCACCGGGGCCAACAAGGCCTGCAACTCTTCTAGCTTGCTCGACACCTGAACCCCCTCGTGCATGTATGTGCATGCTGTGCAAAATAAAAAAATGGGCGAAACGCCCATCCTTGAAACGCCGTCGAACAGCGGCGTTGAAAGTGTCCAGCTAACAAAAAGCCCCTTAAAAGGGGCTCCGCTAAAACTGGTTGCGGGGGCCGGATTTGAACCGACGACCTTCGGGTTATGAGCCCGACGAGCTACCAGACTGCTCCACCCCGCGACAAAGCTGGGGCGGAAGTATACGACCGATCCCTTACAGGGTCAATGTAACCTTCCACCTACAAGAAAGCCCGCAACAGCGGGCTCTCCTGATAATTGGTACCGAGAAGGGGACTCGAACCCCTACACCCTATGGGCACAACCACCTCAAGGTTGCGTGTCTACCAATTCCACCACCTCGGCAATACAGCGTTTACAACCTTCTTACTTCTGCTCTTGAGCTGGAGGTACGTCAGTCGCTGGAGTAGCCGACTTTTGCTCTTGAAGCACCGGGACATCATCAGAAGCCGGTTTTGCTTTTGGAACTTCCAACACTGCTGGATTTGGGAGACCTACTTGAGTCAGCACATGAGCTTTCTCTTTAGCAAAGTAACCTAACCCCAAGCTGGTTATGAAGAAACCGGCGGCAAGTATAGCAGTAAACTTACTAAGAAAGGTAGAGGAACCTTGGCTTCCGAACACAGTATTTGAAGCACCTGCCCCGAAAGACGCACCAGCGTCCGCACCTTTACCCTGCTGCAGCAAAACCAGAGCAACTACGCCCAGTGCACCCAGCAGATGAAAAACAACGATGACTGTTTCCAGCATTTTTTCAGTTTCCCGCGGCGCGACAAATCGCACCGAACTCATCTGCATTCAGGGAAGCTCCACCAATGAGCCCCCCATCGATATCCGGCATGCCGAACAGTTCGACCGCATTGGCCGCCTTCACGCTGCCGCCGTATAGAAGCCGCACACCTCGTGCGACTTCAGAATTCTCTGCCGCCAACTGCGCGCGGATGGCTGCGTGCACATCCTGCGCCTGTTGCGGCGAAGCAGTCAGCCCGGTACCAATGGCCCAGACCGGCTCGTAAGCAATTACTGCATTTGCAAAGGCACCGACTCCCAGCTCCTCGATGATGCTGCCCAGCTGACGCCCGACAACCTCAAGAGTTTTACCGGACTCACGCTGCTCAAGGGTCTCCCCTATGCACAACACCGGAATCAAGCCGCAAGCCTGTGCCGCCGCGAATTTGCGATTGAGTGTCCCATCGCGCTCACCCATGATCTGGCGACGCTCGGAGTGCCCAACAAGCACCAGGGAACAACCCGCATCAACCAACTGACTCGGTGCAATCTCACCGGTCAATGCACCTTGCATGGATTCCACCGCAGAGTTCTGCGCGCCGACCTGAATCGACTTGCCTTTCAAGCCATCAATCACTTGATTGATATACAAGCAAGGTGGGAATACCGCGACATCAACACCGCCAGGCAAGGCCAAATGACGAAGGCCGTTGATCAGCTCAGCGACACTGGCGCGGGTACCGTGCATCTTCCAGTTACCAGCTACCATAGTGCGACGCATGCTGTACCTCGTCGGTCAAAGTGGGCGCAGATGTTACCCAACCACATCATCACTGGCAAGCCGAATTCAGGCGCAAACTTCAGTTACCAGTTTTGCCAGCTCTTCGGCATAGCCGCGAACCTGTGTTTCGTCCTCGCCTTCGACCATTACGCGCACCAAAGGCTCGGTGCCCGACTTGCGCAGCAAGACCCGGCCACGGCCCGCCATGGCCACAGTGACGCGCTCGCTGGCCTCTTTGACGGCCGGATGCTCGATAGGGTTATCACCGCCCGCAAAGCGCACGTTCAGCAGTACCTGCGGGCACTTGCGCAGCGCTTGGCGTGCCTGGGCGAGGCTTTCTTCGCGACGACGCAGCGCCAACAGCACCTGCAGCGCCGCAATGATCGCATCGCCGGTAGTTGTGTGCTGGAAGCAGACGACATGCCCGGAATTTTCGCCACCCACTTGCCAATTGCGCTCCAGCAGCTCAGCGATCACGTAGCGGTCACCGACATTGGCGCGCACAAACGGAATGCCCAGATCTGCCAGGGCCAGTTCCAGGCCGAGATTACTCATCAGGGTGCCGACAACACCGCCTTGCAGCTTGTTACGTTCGTGCAAATCACGGGCGATGATGAACAACAGGTCGTCGCCATCAACAATTGCACCGGTGTGATCGACCATCAATACCCGATCGCCATCGCCATCAAACGCGATGCCCAGGTCAGCATGTTCGGCCAGGACCGCTGCCTGCAACTGGCCCATATGGGTGGAGCCGCAGTTGTCGTTGATATTCAAGCCATTGGGCTGGGCCGACAGCACGGTCACCTGCGCGCCCAACTCTTTGAACACGCTTGGCGCAACCTTGTAGGTCGCGCCGTGCGCACAGTCGATGACGACTTTCAGCCCCGCAAAATTGGTACTGCTCGGCACGCTGCTTTTGCAGAACTCGATGTAACGGCCGGAAGCGTCGTTAATCCGCGACACCTTGCCCAGCTTGCTCGATTCGACGACGGTCATCGGCGCATCCAGCAACTCTTCGATCATGTGCTCGATCTCGTCCGGCAGCTTGGTGCCCTGGCCCGAGAAGAACTTGATGCCGTTGTCATCGTGAGGATTGTGCGAAGCGCTGATCACGATACCGGCTTCAGCGTGAAAGGTACGCGTCAGATAAGCGATCGCCGGCGTAGGCATCGGCCCCAGCAGCATCACATCAGCACCGGCGGCGGACAACCCAGCCTCCAGCGCGGACTCAAACATGTAACCCGAGATACGGGTGTCCTTGCCCACCAGGATGCGACACGCACCCATGCTGCGGAACGCCATACCGGCGGCCCAACCCAACTTGAGCATGAAATCTGGGGTAATCGGGAATTCGCCGACCCGACCGCGGATGCCATCGGTGCCAAAATATTTTTTAGTCATAAGTGCTCCATCATTCTTATTCGGCTGATTCAACCGCTGCGATCATTCGCACGACATCGACCGTCTCGGCCACGTCATGCACGCGCAAGATACGCGCGCCTTTGACTACGGCAAGTGCCGCGAGTGCCAGGCCGCCATGCAGCCGCTCACCCACCGGACGATTCAACGCCAGACCTATCATGCTCTTGCGCGAAACCCCAACCAAAAGGGGCCGACCAAGGGCATGCAGGGATTCCATATGCTTGAACAGGCTCAAATTGTGCTGCAGGGTCTTGGCAAAACCAAATCCCGGATCAAGGATGATCCGCTCGGGGGCAATCCCCACAGCAGCGCATTGAGCCATGCGTTCGGCTAGAAAGCCTTTCACTTCACCGACCAGATTGTCGTAATGCGGATCGTCCTGCATCGTGCCCGGCTCACCAAGCATGTGCATCAGGCAAACGGGCAGACCCGTGGCGGCGGCCGCATCAAGGGCGCCGTCGCGCTGCAGAGAGCGCACATCGTTGATCAACCCCGCGCCAAGTCGCGCAGTTTCGCGCATGACGGCAGGAGTCGAGGTGTCGACAGAGATGATGACGTCCAACTCTCGATGGATGCGCTCGACAATCGGCGCAACCCGTTCCAACTCCTCCAGAGGAGAAACCGCGCGCGCACCAGGACGAGTCGATTCACCACCGACGTCTATCAGGGTCGCCCCGGCAGCCACCATCGCTTCCGCATGACGCAACGCAGCATCCAGCTGACTGAAGCGGCCACCGTCGGAAAAGGAATCAGGGGTTACATTAAGAATGCCCATAACGTGTGTATGGGCCAAATCAAGAACCCGGCTGCCGCAAGGCAACCGGGTCAAGGACAACGCAGAAGTCATTTCAAACCTTAATGGTCAGCAGCCGGGCCGCCGATCGGGGTTTCAGGGCGTTCGTTCTGTACCACCGGCGGCGTGCCCGAAGTACCCGACCCCCCTTCCCAATCACGAGGCTCGCGAGGCGTACGACCAGCCATGATGTCGTCGATCTGCTCGGCATCAATGGTCTCGTACTTCATCAGGGCATCAGCCATGGCGTCGAGCTTGTCACGGTTGTCGGTAAGGATCTGCTTGGCCGTGCCGTAGCATTGATCAATGATGCTGCGCACTTCCGAGTCGATCAACTTGGCCGTCTCACCGGAGAAGCTGGCAGCTTGACCGCCACCACCGCGCCCCAGGAACACTTCGCCTTCTTCCTCGGCGTACATCAAAGGACCGAGTTTTTCCGACAGACCCCATTTGGTCACCATGTTCCGCGCAATCTGGCTGGCGCGCATGATGTCGTTGGAGGCACCGGTAGTGACGCCGTCGAAGCCCAGGGTCATCTCCTCAGCGATCCGGCCGCCATACAGCGAGCAGATCTGGCTGATCAGCGCACGTTTGGAGAGGCTGTAACGGTCCTCTTCCGGCAGGAACATGGTGACGCCCAGCGCCCGACCACGTGGAATGATCGACACTTTGTAGACCGGGTCATGCTCAGGCACAACGCGACCAACAATGGCGTGACCCGCTTCGTGATAAGCGGTGTTCTGCTTCTCTTTCTCGGACATGACCATGGATTTGCGCTCGGCGCCCATCATGATCTTGTCTTTCGCCAGCTCAAACTCTTTCATTTCAACGATGCGCTTGCCGGTACGGGCAGCGAACAGCGAAGCTTCGTTCACCAGGTTGGCAAGGTCGGCACCGGAAAAGCCTGGAGTACCGCGGGCAATCACGGCCGGAGCCACGTCGTCACCCATTGGCACTTTGCGCATGTGCACTTTCAGAATCTGTTCGCGACCACGAATGTCCGGCAGACCCACCACAACCTGACGGTCAAAACGGCCCGGACGCAGCAGCGCAGGGTCAAGCACGTCAGGACGGTTGGTCGCAGCGATCACGATGATGCCGTCATTCATTTCAAAGCCGTCCATCTCAACCAGCAACTGGTTGAGAGTCTGCTCACGCTCATCATGACCGCCGCCCATGCCAGCGCCACGATGGCGACCAACGGCGTCGATTTCATCGATGAAGATGATGCATGGCGCGTGCTTCTTGGCCTGCTCGAACATATCGCGAACACGGCTGGCACCCACACCGACGAACATTTCGACGAAGTCGGAACCGGAAATGGTGAAAAACGGCACTTTGGCTTCGCCCGCAATGGCCTTCGCCAACAGGGTTTTACCGGTACCTGGCGGGCCAACCATCAGCACGCCGCGAGGAATACGACCACCCAGGCGCTGGAACTTGCCCGGATCGCGCAGGAATTCAACCAGCTCGCCTACTTCTTCCTTGGCTTCGTCGCAACCGGCGACGTCAGCCAGGGTGGTTTTCACCTGATCTTCGGAAAGCAGGCGTGCCTTGCTCTTGCCGAAGCTCATCGGCCCGCCCTTGCCTCCCGCACCACCTTGCATCTGGCGCATGAAGAACATGAACACGGCGATAATCACCAATATCGGGAAGCTGGCCACCAGCAACTGGGTCCAGATGCTCTGCTGCTCAGGCTGCTTGCCTTCAACAACCACGTGGTTATCCACCAGGTCGCCGATCAGGCCATTGTCCTGGATTGCCGGACGGATGGTCTTGAAGCTGTCACCATCGTTGCGCTTGCCGGTAATCACGTAGCCATCAACTGCTACGCGCTCGACCTTGCCATCCTTAACTTGCTGGATGAAGTCGGAATAGTTGAGGGTCTGCGGCTCGTTAGGGCTGGAGAAGTTGTTCATCACCGTCACGAGGACAGCCGCGATGATCAACCACAGGATCAGATTCTTTGCCATATCGTTCAATTAACTACCCTCTGAAGCAAGCTCCGCTACTGGCGCGTGCTTCGCATGATATTCACCGGCCTAACTTACTACATTACCTACAACTCTGGCAGGCGCCGTCTGTAACCCTTTGTGAAACTTTGACTACACAATATTCGTAAAGCTTCGTGACGAAAGCGATATAAAAAAACCTATCGCCTCCGTCAAATTTCTCAAAAACGCTCTTCACTGGCAGCGCCTTCAATGCCACGGAAACCGCGACCCAGCAAATACTGCTCGCGAGACCTGTCCCGGGAAGAGTCAGGCTTGCGTGTCTGTACCTTGTCGAACAGCTTGCGGATGTTCTTGTGATACTCGTCGAAGCCTTCACCCTGGAAGACCTTGACCAGAAAGTCACCACCCGGACGCAGTACCCGTCCCGCCAGATCCAATGCCAATTCACAGAGGAACATGGCCCGCGGCATATCAACAGCGGGTAATCCACTCATATTGGGGGCCATATCGGAAATCACAAGGTCTACCTGCGAATTTCCGACCGCCTCCAGGATCTGTGCCAACACTTCATCCTGGGTAAAATCGCCGTGAACAAAGGTCACATCCGGGATGCTGTCCATTTCCAGGATGTCGGAAGCGATCAAACGACCTTGCCCACCAATCAGACGACTGGTCACCTGGGACCAGCCACCCGGGGCGGCACCAAGGTCGATAACGCTCATGCCAGGACGGATCAACTTGTCCTTTTCCTGGATCTCCAGCAGCTTGTAGCTGGCCCGGGAACGGTAGCCATCCTTTTGCGCCATTTTGACGTAAGGGTCGTTGAAATGCTCTTGCAGCCACTTAAGGCTAGTTTTGGAACGGGCCACGGGCCACCTCGAAAATAAAACGGGTCGTGATTAACTGGGCGGTCCCGGACTCGCTCGGGTAAACTGGCCGCCGCTTTTTACAAG
Organism: Pseudomonas sp. ADAK13; assembly: GCF_012935715.1. Lineage (NCBI taxonomy): Bacteria > Pseudomonadati > Pseudomonadota > Gammaproteobacteria > Pseudomonadales > Pseudomonadaceae > Pseudomonas > Pseudomonas sp. ADAK13. Next base: position 3,076,839 of record NZ_CP052860.1, on the reverse strand, counting down.
ATCAGACGCAGGGGTCAGATTATGCCGCTCACTCAAGAGCAGAAGAAACAGTACAAATCCATTGGCCACCATCTGAAACCAGTTTTGATTGTGGCAGACAATGGTTTGACTGAAGGTGTGTTAGCCGAACTTGAACGCGCATTGGGCGATCATGAGCTGATTAAGATCAAGGTCAGCATCCTTGATCGCGAGGCGCGCCTGGCAGCCATTGCAGAACTGTGCAAGGTTGGCAAAGCGGACCTGGTTCAGGTCATCGGCAAGATGGCGCTGCTGTATCGCAAGAACTTCAGCGTCAACAAGCAATTGTCGAACGTACACCGCTTCAAGTGAAACAAGGGTCACGGGCGTGCTTCGCGCGCCCTGCCACTCCATCCTGGCGCCGGCTGTACAACCAGCACCAACCCGGAAAACCCTAGCACAAGATAGCTGAACAACTGCCAGCGCAACGCTTCCGGCAGAAAGATGCGCACCACGCAAAACATCGCGCACGCATACAGCGCCATCAACAGCAGTTGCCCGCGAATATCCCGCCACAAACTCCCCAAGCCTTCGGCCTTGATCAGCACCAGCGCTTGAAGCGTCACGCACGCCGCTGCAAAACCCACCAGCAACGCACTTAATAATCCGCCGACCTCATCGATCAGCAACGGTGCCAGGCCAATCAGGCCCAGCGCCGGCAGTACACCAATATGTAACAGCCATAGGCCGCCAACCCAAAGCATCTGGGCAAACTGCCAAAGCATGGCGCCCGCATGAAGCGGGCGCCGTCTTTCAGATGTGACGAACTTCGACAATCTCGTACTCGATCACGCCACCAGGCGTCTTGACGGCCACCACATCGCCCTCTTCCTTGGCAATCAAGGCGCGGGCCAGCGGCGAACCGACAGAGATCTTGCCGAGTTTGAAGTCGGCCTCGTCCTCACCCACGATGTGGTAAACCACGCTTTCGTCAGTCTCGACGTTGGCGATTTCCACGGTGGTGCCGAAAATCACCTTGCCAGTCTTCGGGATGGTGGTGACGTCGATAACCACCGAGTTCTGCAGGCGGCCTTCGATGTCACGGATCCGCGCCTCGACCATACCTTGCTGCTCGCGAGCAGCATGGTATTCGGCGTTTTCCTTCAGGTCACCCAATTCCCGGGCCGTACCGATGTCCTGGCTCAGCTTCGGACGGACGACCTTGGTCAGGTGGGCGTGCTCTTCTTCCAGGGCTTTTGCGCCCTGGACGGTCATTGGGTATTTGATCATGCCTTCAATCCTGCGTGTAGATCCTGCAAGCGGCGCACGGTTTTTTCAGGACCGAACTTGAGCGCTTCGCAGATAGCTTCGCCAGCAGCAATGGTGGTGGTGCAGTAGATCTTGTGCTGCAAGGCGTTACGACGAATGGAGTAGGAGTCCGCGATCGACTGGCGACCTTCGGTGGTGTTGATGATCAGGGTGACTTCGTCATTCTTGATCATGTCGACCACGTGCGGACGGCCTTCCGTCACCTTGTTCACGCGACGTACTTTCAGGCCGGCAGCCTCGATCAGCTTGGCGGTCCCGGCAGTAGCCACGACTTCGAAGCCCAAGTTGATCAGATCACGGGCCACGCCTGCAACCAGTGGCTTGTCATCATCACGCACGCTGATGAACGCAGTACCGCCGGTCGGCAGCACTTCGCTGGCGCCCATCTGGGCCTTGGCGAACGCTTCACCGAAGGTATCGCCCACGCCCATCACTTCACCAGTGGACTTCATCTCTGGGCCCAGGATCGGGTCCACGCCAGGGAATTTGGCGAATGGGAACACCGCCTCTTTCACACTGTAGAAGTTCGGAATGATTTCCTTGGTGAAGCCGATTTCCTTCAGGGTCTTACCGGCCATCACACGAGCGGCAATCATCGCCAGGGAAACACCGATGCACTTGGAAACAAATGGCACGGTACGCGAAGCGCGCGGGTTGACTTCGATGACGTAGATGTCTTCGCCTTGCAGCGCCAACTGTACGTTCATCAGGCCGACCACACCCAGTTCCAGGGCCATTTTCTTGACCTGTTCGCGCATCTCGTCCTGGATGTGCGCCGGCAGCGAGTAAGGCGGCAGCGAGCAAGCGGAGTCACCGGAGTGAACGCCAGCCTGTTCGATGTGCTGCATGATCGCGCCGATCACGACGTCGGTGCCGTCGCAGACCGCATCCACGTCCATCTCGATGGCGCAGTTGAGGAAGTGGTCCAGCAGCACCGGGCTGTCGTTGGACACTTTCACCGCGTCACGCAGGTAGCGCTTGAGCTCTTCTTCTTCGTAGACGATTTCCATCGCCCGGCCGCCCAATACGTAGGACGGACGCACCACCAGCGGGTAACCAATCTTGCTGGCTGCGCGGATCGCTTCGTCTTCGCTGCGCACGGTGGCGTTTGGCGGCTGACGCAGGTTCAGGCGCTCAACCATCTGCTGGAAGCGCTCACGGTCTTCGGCACGGTCGATAGCGTCAGGGCTGGTACCGATGATCGGCACGCCAGCAGCTTCGAGTGCGCGAGCCAGTTTCAACGGGGTTTGGCCGCCGTACTGGACGATCACGCCTTTTGGCTTCTCGACGCGACAGATTTCCAGTACGTCTTCCAGCGTTACCGGCTCGAAGTACAGACGGTCGGACGTGTCGTAGTCGGTGGAAACAGTTTCCGGGTTGCAGTTGACCATGATGGTCTCGTACCCGTCTTCGCGCAGGGCGAGAGCGGCGTGTACGCAGCAATAATCGAACTCGATGCCTTGGCCGATACGGTTTGGACCGCCACCCAGGATCATGATTTTGTCGCGGCCCGACGGCGCGGCTTCGCACTCTTCCTCGTAGGTGGAGTACATATACGCGGTGTCGGTGGCGAACTCGGCCGCGCAGGTATCAACGCGCTTGTAGACCGGGAAGATATCCAGCTTGTGGCGATGCGTGCGCAGGTTCTTCTCGGTCACACCCAGCAGCTTGGCCAGGCGCATGTCGGAGAAGCCTTTGCGCTTGAGGCGGAACATCAGGTCGCGATCGATAGAGGACAGACCCAGGGTCTTGACCTTCTCTTCTTCCTTGATCAGATCTTCGATCTGCACCAGGAACCACGGGTCGATCATGTTCATGCCGAAGATGTCTTCGACGGTCATGCCGGCGCGGAAAGCATCGGCCACGTACCAGATACGCTCGGCACCCGGCACGGTCAGCTCGCGCTTGAGCACGCTCATGCTTTCCGGGTTGCTCAGGTCGAGCTTCTCGTCCAGGCCGCAAACACCTACTTCCAGGCCACGCAGGGCTTTCTGCAAGGACTCCTGGAAGGTCCGGCCGATGGCCATGACTTCACCGACCGACTTCATCTGCGTGGTCAGGCGGGCGTCGGCTTTCGGGAATTTCTCGAAAGCAAAGCGTGGCAGCTTGGTGACGACGTAGTCGATCGACGGCTCGAAGGATGCAGGTGTTGCGCCGCCAGTGATTTCGTTCTGCAGCTCGTCCAGTGTGTAACCGATCGCCAGCTTGGCAGCGATGCGCGCAATCGGGAAGCCGGTAGCTTTCGATGCCAGCGCCGAAGAACGCGATACACGCGGGTTCATCTCGATCACAACCATGCGGCCAGTGTCCGGGCAGATGCCGAACTGGACGTTGGAGCCACCGGTTTCCACGCCGATCTCACGCAGCACCGCCAAAGAGGCGTTACGCATGATCTGGTATTCCTTGTCCGTCAGGGTCTGTGCAGGCGCAACGGTGATCGAGTCACCGGTGTGCACGCCCATCGGGTCAAAGTTTTCGATGGAGCAAACGATGATGCAGTTGTCCTTCTTATCGCGGACAACCTCCATCTCATATTCTTTCCAGCCGATCAGGGATTCGTCGATCAGCAGCTCTTTGGTCGGAGACAGGTCCAGGCCGCGGGCGCAGATTTCTTCGAACTCTTCACGGTTGTAAGCGATACCGCCGCCGGTGCCGCCCATGGTGAAGGACGGACGGATGATGCACGGGAAGCCCAGACGTTCCAGGACCGCATTGGCCTCTTCCATGCTGTGGGCGATACCCGAGCGCGGGCAGTCAAGGCCGATGGATTTCATCGCCTTGTCGAAACGCGAGCGGTCTTCAGCCTTGTCGATGGTGTCGGCATTGGCGCCGATCATTTCTACGCCGAACTTCTCCAGGACGCCTTCGCGCTCCAGGTCCAGTGCGCAGTTCAGGGCGGTCTGGCCACCCATGGTTGGCAGCAGCGCGTCCGGACGCTCTTTCTCGATGATCTTGGCAACGGTCTGCCACTTGATCGGCTCGATGTAGGTGGCGTCGGCCATGTCCGGGTCGGTCATGATCGTGGCCGGGTTGGAGTTAACCAGGATGACGCGGTAACCCTCTTCGCGCAGGGCTTTACAGGCCTGGGCGCCGGAGTAGTCGAATTCGCAGGCCTGGCCGATCACGATCGGGCCAGCGCCGAGAATCAGGATGCTTTTTATGTCTGTACGTTTTGGCATGGGTTTGTCACTCAAATCCGCAGGTCAGTCGGCAAGCCGTCTTGAACAATCTTTGAAGAGCCTGAGGGGGCCGCCGGTTTCCCGGGCCACCCTCAGGCCGCTCAGTTAGCGTCGCTTGGCCATCTCATTGATGAAACGGTCGAACAGCGGCGCTACGTCGTTCGGGCCCGGGCTTGCTTCAGGGTGGCCCTGGAAGCTGAACGCGCTCTTGTCGGTGCGCTCGATGCCTTGCAGGGAACCGTCGAACAGCGACTTGTGAATCGCCCGGACGTTGCCCGGCAGAGTCGCTTCATCCACCGCAAAACCGTGGTTCTGGCTGGTGATCATTACGACGCCAGTGTCCAGATCCTGCACAGGGTGGTTGGCACCGTGGTGGCCGTGACCCATTTTCAGGGTCTTGGCGCCGGAGGCCAGGGCCAGCAGTTGGTGGCCGAGGCAGATGCCGAATACCGGGATCTCGGTTTCCAGCACTTCCTTGATCGCCTTGATGGCGTAGTCGCAAGGCTCAGGGTCACCCGGGCCGTTGGACAGGAACACGCCATCCGGCTGCAGGGCCAGCACATCGCTGGCCGGGGCTTGTGCAGGCACCACGGTCACGCGGCAACCGCGCTCGACCAGCATGCGCAGGATGTTGTGCTTGATACCGTAGTCGTATGCCACGACGTGGTAAGGCAACTCGAAAGCTTCGATAGTCGCGTGGCTGTCGGTCTTCAAGTCCCAGACAGTGGAGCGCCACTCGTACTGTTCCTTGGTGCTGACGACTTTCGCCAGGTCCATGCCTTTCAGGCCAGGGAAACCTTGGGCCGCTGCAATCGCCGCTTCTTCGGAGATGTTGTCACCGGCCATGATGCAGCCGTTCTGCGAACCTTTTTCACGCAGGATGCGTGTCAGGCGACGCGTATCGATACCGGCGATCGCCACAACGTTGTTGGCTTTCAGGTAATCGGACAGGGACATCGTGTTACGCCAGTTGCTCGCAACCAGTGGCAGGTCACGAATTACCAGACCCGCCGACCAGACACGATCAGACTCGGCGTCTTCCGGTGTAGTACCGGTGTTACCGATGTGCGGATAGGTCAGGGTAACGATCTGTTGGGCGTAGGAAGGATCGGTAAGGATTTCCTGATAGCCGGTCATGGCGGTGTTGAACACCACCTCTCCAACGGTCTGACCGTCGGCTCCAATGGCTTCGCCGCGAAAAATGCTGCCATCAGCAAGGGCGAGTATGGCTGGCTTAGTCAAGAAGACCTCCCGTAAATAAAGCCTGAAAGGGCGATCGCAGGTTGTAAAAAAGCGGAGTGACGTATGGACACGTCACCCCGCTTCTTCACCGAATTATTCTGCGCGCTTTTAGTGGACACACTAAAGCTGTAGCTTACAGAAAAAGGCTTTTTTGGTCCACCGCTAATGAGCCTTAAAGGCAGGGGAATGCGACAGGACGTCGCCTAGCGGGTAAAAACGGGGCCCTAGAATAGTCCTGAGGCCCCGTTTTAGCTACTTCTTAATGCAGATCCAGCACGTCACGCATGTCGTACAGGGCCGGCGTACGACCCTCCAGCCAAAGGGCCGCACGTACGGCACCCTTGGCGAATGTCATGCGGCTCGACGCCTTGTGAGTAATCTCGAGACGCTCGCCCTCGGTTGCGAACAGCACCGTGTGGTCGCCCACCACGTCACCGCCGCGAACAGTGGCAAAGCCGATGGTGTCGTGAGCACGAGCGCCAGTGTGGCCTTCACGACCATACACCGCGACCTTCGACAGATCCCGCCCAAGGGCATCGGCAATCGCCTCGCCCATGCGCAACGCCGTACCCGACGGCGCATCGATCTTGTGCCGGTGATGAGTCTCGATGATCTCGATGTCAGCCTCATCACCCATCACCCGCGCCGCCATGTCGAGCAGCTTCAGCGACAGGTTGACGCCGACACTGAAGTTGGCCGCGAACACGATAGGAATGTCCTTGCCCGCCTCCACCAGCAGTTGCTTCTGCTCGGCATTCAGACCGGTCGTACCGATCACCATGGCCTTGCCCGCCTTGCGGCAGAACGCCAGGTTCTTCAGCATCACTTCCGGCAGGGTAAAGTCGATCAGCACGTCGAACTCGTCGGCGACCTGCTCCAGGTTGCCGCACAACGAAACACCGATCCGCCCCAGGGACGCCAACTCACCCGCATCTGCACCAATCAAGGTGCTGCCGGGACGAACAATCGCCGCTGTCAGCCCGGACGCCGGCGAGCGCGCCTGTACGGCCTCGACCAGGGTCTTGCCCATGCGCCCGGCAGCGCCCATCACCGCGATACGTCGCATACTCAATTCCTTACAGGTCGCCGAAGAAGCGCTTCACGCCTTCGAACCAGCCAGTGGTTTTGGGCGAATGAGTGTCGTCGCCCGCCAGGGAACTGCGGAACTCTTCCAACAGTTCGCGCTGACGACGCCCCAGGTTCACCGGCGTCTCTACCGCCACACGGCACATCAAGTCGCCAGCACCGCCACCGCGCACCGGCGCAACGCCTTTGCCACGGATACGGAACTGCTTGCCGGTCTGCGTGCCCTCAGGAATCTTCAGCTTGACCCGGCCGTCGAGCGTCGGGATTTCAAGCTCGCCACCCAAGGCTGCATCAACAAAGCTGATCGGCACTTCACAGAACAGATGCTTGCCGTCGCGCTGGAAGATCGAGTGCTCACGCACATTGATCACCACGTACAGGTCCCCCGTCGGTCCGCCCTGAGTGCCCGCCTCGCCTTCGCCCGACAGACGAATGCGGTCACCGGTATCAACACCCGCCGGTACTTTCACCGAGAGGGTCTTGTACTCTTCGACACGCCCTTCGCCATGGCACGAGTCGCACGGGTCGGAAATGATCTTGCCCTGGCCATGGCAACGCGGGCAGGTTTGCTGCACCGAGAAGAAGCCTTGCTGCATGCGTACCTGGCCGATACCGCCGCACGTCGGGCAGGTGATCGGCGAGGAGCCTTTCTTGGCGCCCGAACCGTCGCACGGCTTGCAGTTGACCAGCGTCGGAACCCGGATATTAACGCTGGTGCCGCGCACCGCTTCTTCCAGGTTCAGCTCCAGGGTATAGCGCAGGTCGCTGCCACGCTGGGCACCGCCACGCTGACCACCGCGGCCGCCGCCAAAGAAGTCGCTGAACACGTCGCCGAAAATATCGGAGAAGTTCTGGCCACCAAAACCGGCACCGCCGCCACCCATGCTCGGGTCGACGCCGGCATGGCCGTACTGATCGTAAGCGGCTCGCTTGTTTGGATCACACAGGCATTCGTAGGCCTCGTTGGCCTCTTTGAACAGGTCTTCGGATTCTTTGTTATCCGGATTACGGTCCGGGTGGTGCTTCATTGCCAGGCGACGGTAAGCCTTTTTCAGGTCCGCCTCGCTGGAGCCGCGCTCCACACCCAACACTTCGTAATAGTCACGCTTTGCCATAAGTCTTTGCACTCTTAAGGACGTCCGGCAAAACCCTCCTGAGCCTTGCCAAACTCGTTGAGCCCCAATACAGGCCCGGACCCAACTCACGTCAATTCAACGATCCTGGTCGTTACTGCTTTCAGCCGGCAACCGGCCAAAAACGCGGTGAATGTCGTCCGGAAAGCAGGAGCATTCCCGATCACACCGCCAGCATCCGAGCGTTGTCGCATGCTGTAAAAATTCGCGTACCCCAGACACGCCAACGCGGGAGCAAGCTCCCGCGCGGCGACATCCTACCAGTCACCGCTTATGAGCGGTCAACCGGGCGACCAAGTTACTTCTGGTCTTTAACTTCTTCGAACTCGGCATCGACAACATCGTCGTGCTTGGCTTCAGGTTCTGCCTGGTGTGCAGCACCGTCAGCCGGCTGGCCTTGCTCGGCGTACATTTTCTGAGCAACTGGCGCAGAGACTTTCGACAGCTCTTCAACCTTGGCTTCGATAGCGGCCTTGTCGTCACCTTTAACGGCGGCTTCCAGCGCAACTACTGCGGCTTCGATTGCAGTTTTCTCTTCGGCAGTCACTTTGTCGCCAGCGTCAGCGATCATTTTGCGAGTCGAGTGAACCAGCGCGTCGCCTTGGTTGCGGGCTGCGGCCAGCTCTTCGAACTTGCGGTCTTCGTCGGCGTTGGCTTCAGCATCACGGATCATCTGCTGGATTTCTTCCTCGGACAGACCCGAGTTAGCCTTGATCACGATCGACTGAGTCTTGCCAGTGGCCTTGTCTTTGGCGCCTACGTGCAGAATGCCGTTGGCGTCGATGTCGAAGGTCACTTCAATTTGTGGCACGCCACGTGGTGCTGGTGGAATCTCGGCCAGGTCGAACTTGCCCAGGGACTTGTTCTGACCCGCTTGCTTACGCTCACCTTGCAGCACGTGAATGGTCACTGCGCCCTGGTTGTCGTCGGCAGTCGAGAACACTTGCGATTTCTTGGTAGGAATCGTGGTGTTTTTCTCGATCAGCGCGGTCATCACGCCGCCCATGGTTTCGATACCCAGGGTCAGCGGGCTTACGTCCAGCAGCAGAACGTCTTTCACGTCGCCGGCCAATACCGCGCCCTGGATGGCAGCACCCATGGCAACAGCTTCGTCCGGGTTCACGTCTTTACGCGCTTCTTTACCGAAGAACTCGGTAACCAGCTTCTGAACCAGCGGCATACGGGTCTGACCGCCTACCAGGATCACGTCGTTGATCGCGCCAACGTCGATACCCGAGTCTTTCAGCGCAATGCGGCAAGGCTCGATGGTGCGTTGAACCAGGTCTTCTACCAGCGCTTCCAGCTTGGCGCGGGAGATTTTCACGTTCAAGTGCTTAGGACCGGTAGCGTCTGCAGTGATGTACGGCAGGTTCACGTCGGTCGAATTGCTCGAAGACAGTTCGATCTTGGCTTTCTCGGCGGCTTCTTTCAGGCGCTGCATGGCCAGCGGGTCACCTTTGAGGTTCATGCCGCTTTCTTTCTTGAATTCGTCAACGAGGTAGTCGATCAGACGAATGTCAAAGTCTTCACCGCCCAGGAACGTGTCACCGTTGGTGGCCAACACTTCAAACTGGTGCTCGCCATCGACTTCAGCGATTTCGATCACGGAAACGTCGAAGGTACCGCCACCCAGGTCGTAAACGATCACGGTGTGGTCGCCCTTGGCCTTGTCCATACCGTAGGCCAGAGCGGCTGCGGTTGGTTCGTTGATGATACGTTTTACGTCCAGGCCAGCAATACGGCCGGCGTCTTTGGTCGCCTGGCGCTGGCTGTCGTTGAAGTAGGCCGGAACGGTGATCACCGCTTCAGTCACTGCTTCACCGAGGTAGTCTTCGGCGGTTTTCTTCATCTTTTTCAAGATTTCAGCCGAGATTTGTGGCGGCGACATTTTTTGGCCGTTCACTTCAACCCAGGCGTCACCGTTGTCAGCCTTGGCGATTTTGTACGGGACCATCTTGATGTCTTTCTGTACGACTTCTTCGTCGAACTTACGACCGATCAGACGCTTCACCGCGTACAGGGTGTTATGCGGATTGGTCACAGCTTGACGCTTGGCGGACTGGCCCACCAGGATTTCGCCGTCGTTGGCATAGGCCACGATGGACGGGGTGGTACGTGCGCCTTCGGCGTTTTCAATAACTTTGGATACGCCGTTTTCCAGCACGGAGACGCAGGAGTTGGTAGTCCCCAGGTCGATACCGATAATTTTGCCCATGATTTACTCTCCCGAAACTTAGATTTTGTTGCCGCAGCAGTGGTGGCTAACTGCGGCAGTACTTAAACGCTTGACTTATAGATGGGGCCGTTACGACTTATTTCAAGCCTGCTCATCAATCGAAGGTGCAACCGGTGCAGGAGCCTTGCTCACCACAACCATTGCGGGGCGCAGAAGGCGACCGTTGAGCTGGTAACCCTTCTGGAACACCTTCAATACGCTGTTCGGCTCAAGATCAGCGTTTTCCTGCATCGCCATCGCCTGGTGATGCTCGGCATTGAACGGCTCACCGCCTTGCGGATCGATGGCTTCCAGCTGATAACGTTTCAGGGTGTCCTGGAACATTTTCAGGGTCAGTTCGATCCCTTCGCGCATTGGGCGGATGTTTTCGTCGTCCGGGTTGGACAGCTCAAGGCCACGCTCCAGGCTGTCGATGATCGGCAACAGATCACCGGCAAATTTTTCCAGGGCGAACTTGTGAGCTTTTTCTACATCCTGCTCGGCGCGGCGGCGGACGTTCTGCAGATCGGCGGCAACACGCAACGATTGATCCTGTGCGCCGGCCAATTGCTCTTCGAGCACTTGCACACGAGCGGCAAGGTCTTCACCTGCTGCCTGATTGGCGTCTGGATTTTGCGTATCCTGCGTCTGTTCGTCAGCCATAGATTTCTCCTTTCAAAATCATGCGCGAACTCGACTCGCGCTTCTGTTCCGGTATATGGGGCCACAATTTTCAGGTTCAAGGGTTGAGGCGTTACCAAAAGTCTTTCACTTGTCCTGGATCAATTCCCGCCGGTCATTCCTCGTCGCACTTAAAAAGACATTCATTCAAGCAAATCGGACTAAGCATCAGGATTGTCACCCTCAAACAAAACACTGTATAAATAACCAGACCTAAAGCCTGGGAGCGGCCGTCATGCTGGTGCACCTGTCCGTACATAACTACGCCATCGTTGAACATCTGGATCTTGAACTGGATCGCGGGATGAGCGTAATCACAGGCGAAACCGGCGCCGGCAAGTCGATCATGCTCGACGCCCTGGGGCTGACCCTCGGCGACCGCGCCGACAGCGGCGTGGTTCGCCCCGGCGCCGACAAGGCCGACATCCTCGCCACCTTTGACCTGGCTGACATCCCGGAAGCCGAAGCCTGGCTTGCCGAGCGCGACCTTAATAATGACGGGCCGTGCATCCTGCGCCGGGTGATCACTGCCGAAGGGCGCTCCCGCGGCTATATAAACGGTACGCCCTGCCCGCTCGGTGATTTGAAAGCCCTGGGCGAGCTGCTGATCGACATCCACAGCCAGCATGAACACCAATCCCTGCTGAAAACCGACACCCATCGCCGGCTGCTCGACGAATACGCCGGTGCCACCGACCTGGCGCGCCAGGTGCAATTGGCCGCCCAGCGTTGGCGCCAAACGCGCCAGGAACTGGAGCGCCTCTCCAATTCCGGCGACGAGCAGCGCGCCCGCCACCAGTTGCTCAGCTATCAACTGGAAGAACTCGAAAGCCTGGGGCTCGGCGAGACCGAACTGGAGCAACTGGAACAGGAACACAAGAACCTGACCAACGCCGAGACCCTGCTGGGTATCTGCCGGCAAGTGGTGGAACAGTGCAGCGAAAGTGATTCCGGGAATGTGCTCAACGCGCTGACTGCTAGCCTGAACCGACTGTCCAGCGTGAATAACGCCTCAGGTTCGCTGAATGAAGCCACTACGCTGCTGACCAGCGCGCAAATCCAGGTTGAAGAAGCCGTGGGCGAGCTGAACCGTTTTCTTGATCACTTCGATGCCGACCCGGCTCGCCTGCAAGATATAGAAGAGCGCCTGGACACCATCTACACCCTGGCGCGCAAACACCGGATCCAGCCGACCGAAGTCGCGACCCTGCAGCAAAAGCTGCTGGATGAGATCGAAACCCTGAATGCCAACGATGAATCCATCGAGCGACTGGGTGAAGAGTTGGCCTCCTTTGCTCGCCATTATCATGAGAAGGCCCGGGAGCTGAGCGACCTGCGCCATCAGGCAGCAACCGGCCTGGCCAGCGCAGTGGAACAGGAAATCCAGCGGCTGGGCATGCCCGGCGGGCGCTTCACCATCGAGCTGCACACCAACACCAGCAACGAGCTTCTGCCCAACGGCCTTGAACAGGTAGAACTGCTGGTCAGTGCGAACCCGGGCCAACCCCTCAAGGCATTGGCTAAAGTAGCGTCCGGTGGCGAGCTGTCACGGATCAGCCTCGCGATCCAGGTGATCACCGCGCAGACCTCCCGTGTGCCAACGCTGGTATTCGATGAAGTGGACGTCGGGATCGGCGGCCCGACTGCCGAGATCGTTGGCCAGCTGTTGCGCCGGCTGGGCGATCGCGGCCAGGTGCTGACCGTCACCCATTTGCCACAAGTGGCCGCCCAAGGGCATCAACACTTGTTCGTGCACAAGGTGCGGGGCAGTGATGCGACCCATACTGCGGTGTCCAAGCTGAACAAGACCGAACGGGTAGAAGAAGTGGCGCGAATGCTGGGAGGCATCGACCTGACCAAGGAGTCCCTGGCTCACGCGAAGAAAATGGTGGTGACTGCGAAGGTCTGAAACGCTCGGCTTACTGACCCTTTTCTTTCTATAGAAAGCACGAAGGCGACCCTAGGGTCGCCTTCGATCGTTTCGCAGAGCGAATCTGCGTAGCTTTCTTACTTTTTCTTACGTATGTACAGAACCAAATTGTGATCCACCAATTCGACTCCGTGCTCTTCGGCGATCGCCTTCTGGAGCTTCTCGATTTCCGGGCTGACGAACTCGACCACTTCGCCAGTTTCCACATCGACCATGTGGTCGTGGTGGCCGCTGTCGGCCAGTTCGAAGACTGCATGACCGCCGTCGAAATTATGACGAACCACCAGTCCTGCTGCTTCAAACTGGGTCAGTACACGGTAAACCGTGGCCAGGCCGACGTCCTCGTTAGACTCCATCAGTGCCTTGTATACATCCTCGGCACTCATGTGGCGCTGCTCAGCAGAATCGAGCATTTGTAGAATCTTGACTCGTGGCAGAGTCACTTTAAGACCGGCTTTGCGTAGTTCGCTATTTTCAACCATGGTTAGCTTTCTCGCGGATGCTGCTTCGCAGCTTCTCTTAATACGGGTATGATCGGCGTTTACGTTGTCCCAGCCAAGATAGTGGAAGTCGCCCACCGATGCAAAACACCAAGCTCTTGCTAACCAGTTTCACCTTTGTGGGACTGCTCGCACTCGCCGGTTGTTCATTCCCCGGGGTTTACAAAATCGACATCCAGCAGGGCAATGTCGTCACGCAGGACATGATAGACCAGTTACGCCCGGGAATGACCCGACGGCAAGTACGGTTTATCATGGGCAATCCCCTGCTGACCGACACATTCCATGCCGATCGCTGGGATTATCTCTATAGCATCCAACCTGGTGGCGGTGAACGTCAGCAGGAGCGGGTCAGCGTCATCTTCAATGGCAATGACCAGCTCGTCAGCCTGTCGGGGGACTTCAAACCGGGCGTAAGCCGCGATGAAGCCTTGCTGGGCAAGGACAGCGGCACCACCACGCCTGCGCCCGCGCAGAACGAGGAGAAGCCCCAGTCCGAAGTACCGGCCAAGCCTGGCTCGTTGCTCGATCAGATCCAGAAAGGCGTCGACGGCGTACAAACCGTTCCGGTGCCGACTCCAGAACCTCTGGACGCGAGCCCGCAATAAGTTTGTAACCCTCGATAAAAAGCCCGGCATGCCGGGCTTTTTGTTGCCTGCCATTTCGCAAGCTAAGAACTCTGCTGTTTTGCCTTGGCAGCCTTGGCCGCACGCAAGCGCCTTATCTCCATCGGATCGGCCAGCAATGGCCGATAGATCTCGATTCGGTCTCCGGCGCGCACAGCACGAACATCCGCATCCGCCACCACTTTGCCGAAGATCCCCAAGGGACAACTCTGCAGATCCAGCTCCGGAAACTGCGCAGCCATTCCCGAGCCCAACACTGCCGCCCGCAGGCTCGAGCCCGGCGCTACTGCCAGACTCATCAGCACCTGACGATCCACCGCGGCGTACACCACCTCAACCTCAACCAATGGCTCAGCCATGCATTTGCTTGGCGCGTTGGCAGAACGCGTCCACCAGGGTATTAGCCGCTTGATTGAACAGCGGGCCCAAGGTGGCACGCACGATAGGGCCAGCATAATCGAACGACAGGTCCAGGCTGATCTTGCACGCCTTCTCGTTCAACGCCTTGAACACCCACACACCGTGCAACTGAGTGAACGGGCCTTCTTCGAGGTTCATCTCGATGGACTGTCCGGGCACCAGCGTGTTGCGCGTGACAAAGTGCTGGCTCAAGCCGCCCTTCGCGACTCCCACGCTGGCGACCATGTGCTCATCACTGCTCTCCAACACCTCGGCAGTTGAACACCAAGGCAGGAACTCCGGGTAACGCGCCACGTCGTTGACCAGGTCATAGAGCGCCTGTGCCGGGTAAGGCAGCAGGGCCGAACGTTGAATATGCGTCGTCATGTGAGCGTTATTTCCACAGCTGAGCGGCAAACATCGCGAAAGGGCAACAGGATTCGCGAAAGAAAAAAATCAAAAATCAGCCTGCATTGTCCGGGATTCACTCAACACGCTCAAGCACGCAGGTTGACCGTAGCCGACGCGCTCGCAACTCCCTATAATGCCGCCCCTATGGCTAAACAAAAGAAACACCCAACAGGGACCATCGCGCAAAATAAAAAGGCGCGACACGATTACTTCATCGAACATCGGTTCGAGGCTGGTCTGGTCCTGGCCGGCTGGGAAGTAAAAAGTCTGCGTGCCAGCAAGCTGCAACTGATCGACAGTTACGTGCTGCTCAAAGACGGTGAGGCATGGCTGCTCGGCAGTCATATCACGCCGCTGATGACCGCCAGCACCCACGTGATCGCCGACCCGGTACGTACGCGCAAGCTGCTGCTCAATGCCCGCGAGCTGGAAAAGCTCCACGCCGCCGTGCAGCAAAAGGGCTACGCCTGTGTCTGCCTGTCGTGGTACTGGAGCAAGCACCTGGTCAAGTGCGAGATCGCGCTGGGCAAGGGCAAGAAGGAATACGACAAGCGTGACACCGAGCGCGAGCGCGATTCCAACCGGGAATTGCAGCGCGCCGTGCGTAACAAGGGCAAGGAAGACTGACTTTCTTGTGACTTGATGTGGCCGAGGGAGCCCACTCCCTCAGCCACAACCATCGCTACATCCCCTTGCGCCGTTCCGCCCGGGCCATGCGCTGAACCTCCTGACGCACTTCCTCCAGCACTTCCTGCACATACAGCAGGTGACGTGTTGAGACTTCCCGTGCCTGCTCCGCACGCCCCTCGATAATCGCCAGGTACAAATCACGATGCTGATTGATCAGCATGTCCCGGGTCTCGGTACGCTGCTGGTACATGCCGCCAATGTTGGTCACCACGTTGCGCTTGAGCAGGTCGAACAGGCCACGAATGGTGTGCAGCAGTACCGCGTTATGACTGGCCTCGGCGATGGCCAGGTGAAACTTCGCATCCGCCGCGCCCTCTTCCGCCCGGCTCACTTCATCTGACCGCGTGTAGCAATCCTGCAATTCTTCGAAAGCGGCGGTCAGCCGCTCACGATCCACTTCAGTGGCGCGCAGCGCAGCGTAATACGCGCACGAGGCTTCCAGGGTCTGACGAAACTCCAGAAGGTCGCGCTGGGCCTCGGGATTATTTTCCAGCAGATGCAGCAGCGGATCACTGAAGGTTGAACCCAGCGATTCCACCACATAATTGCCGCCACCCTGACGACTGACCAGCAAGCCTTTGGCCGCCAGCTTCTGGATCGCCTCACGCAGCGACGGACGCGACACCCCGAACTGCTCGGCCAGTGCGCGCTCGGCCGGCAAGCGCTCGCCCGACTTCAGCGTGCCCTCAAGGATCATGCCCTCAAGCTGCTCGACGATATCGTCAGACAAACGGCGCTGACGCACCTGATCAAACCCCATAACTCACTCTCCACCATCCCGACCACTCGCCGGGGCCCCTATTCTGGCCTATCGCCGCGCATCCGGCACCTATCAGAACACCCTCGTTTCAGCCAATCAGACCCCGCTCACGCCGACCTACGACCAAAGATTCACAAGCGGCAAATTGACACATCCCCCTGAAGGCTTTTAACCTAGCCAACAGTGATTGTAAATTGGTAATACCAATTACCCAAATCACCCAAGCAGTGCCTGACCAACAACAATTAGGGGCCACCCCACATGCAAACCTGGCAACAGCTCTACAGCCCGCTCGGCAGCCTCGGCCTGTCCGCACTGGCCGCCGTTATTCCCATCGTATTTTTCTTCCTGGCCCTGGCCGTGTTTCGCCTCAAAGGCCACGTTGCGGGCAGCATCACGTTGGCACTGTCGATCCTGGTGGCGATCTTTGCCTTCCAGATGCCGGTGGACATGGCGCTCGCCGCCGCCGGTTACGGCTTTGCCTACGGTTTGTGGCCAATCGCCTGGATCATCGTCGCCGCGGTATTCCTCTACAAATTGACGGTCAAGAGCGGCCAGTTCGAAATCATCCGCAGCTCTGTGCTGTCGATTACCGATGACCAACGCCTGCAAGTGCTGCTGATCGGCTTCTGCTTCGGCGCCTTCCTCGAAGGGGCCGCCGGTTTCGGAGCACCTGTGGCGATTACTGCTGCACTGCTGGTAGGACTGGGCTTCAACCCGCTGTACGCCGCCGGCCTGTGCCTGATTGCCAACACCGCACCTGTAGCGTTCGGCGCACTCGGGATTCCAATCATCGTGGCCGGCCAGGTGACCGGCATCGACGCATTCAAGATCGGCGCCATGGCCGGTCGCCAACTGCCGCTGCTGTCTTTGTTCGTGCCGTTCTGGCTGGTGTTCATGATGGACGGCCTGCGCGGCGTCAAAGAAACCTGGCCAGCCGCACTGGTTGCGGGCCTGAGCTTTGCCGTCACGCAGTTCTTCACCTCGAACTTCATCGGCCCGGAACTGCCGGACATCACCTCGGCCCTGGCCAGCCTGATTTCCCTGACCCTGTTCCTGAAGGTCTGGCAGCCCAAGCGCAGCGCCAATGCGCAAATCGCTGGCGCAACGTCCGGCACCGCCGTCACTGCCAGCGCCGGTGGTTTCGGCCTGCCTCGCAACACCCTGGCTTCGCCTTACAGCCTGGGGGAAATTTTCAAGGCCTGGTCGCCGTTCCTGATCCTGACCGTATTGGTCACCATCTGGACCCTCAAGCCCTTCAAGGCGATGTTCGCCGCGGGGGGCGCGATGTACAGCTCGGTGTTCAATTTCGCGATCCCGCACCTGGATCAATTGGTGATCAAGGTTGCGCCAATCGTTGCTGCGCCTACCGCGATCCCGGCGGTGTTCAAGCTTGACCCGATTTCCGCGACCGGCACGGCGATTTTCTTCTCCGCCTTGGTGTCGATGCTGGTCTTGAAAATCGACTTCAAAACTGGTCTGACCACCTTAAAAGAAACCTTCTATGAGCTGCGCTGGCCGATCCTGTCCATCGGCATGGTGCTGGCCTTTGCCTTCGTCACCAACTACTCGGGCATGTCATCGACCATGGCCCTGGTACTGGCGGCTACCGGCGCGGCATTCCCGTTCTTCTCGCCATTCCTCGGCTGGCTAGGGGTGTTTCTGACCGGCTCCGACACCTCATCCAACGCCCTGTTCAGCTCACTCCAAGCGACCACCGCGCACCAGATCGGCGTCAACGACACCTTGCTGGTGGCCGCGAACACCAGCGGCGGCGTGACCGGCAAGATGATCTCGCCGCAGTCGATCGCCGTGGCGTGCGCCGCCACTGGCCTGGTGGGCAAGGAATCCGACCTGTTCCGCTTCACCCTCAAGCACAGCCTGTTTTTCGCGACGATTGTCGGGCTGATCACCTTGGCCCAGGCCTACTGGTTCACCGGCATGCTGGTGCACTGAGTCCTGCGTGTAATAGGGTAAGAACCGACGCCGGACAGCGATTCCGGCGTCTGCTATTTCTGGAGGACCGATGAGCCTGCCTGCTGCTTTTCTGAGCGACGCCGCACAACTGATCCCGAAAGATCGTCGTTTCGACGATCCACTTTCCACCCTCGCCTTCGGCACCGACGCCAGCTTTTACCGACTGATCCCACAGTTGGTGATCCGCGTTGAATCGGAAGATGAAGTAGTGGCGCTGCTGCAACTGGCCCAGCGCGACCGCGTCCCGGTGACCTTTCGCGCGGCGGGCACCAGCCTTTCCGGGCAGGCCATCAGCGACTCGGTATTGATTGTGTTGGGGGACAATTGGAACGGGCGCGAGATTCGCGGCCAGGGCACACAAATCCGCCTGCAACCCGGCGTGATCGGCGCCCAGGCCAACGCCTGGCTGGCGCCTTTCGGGCGCAAGATCGGACCGGACCCGGCATCGATCAACGCCTGCAAGATCGGCGGCATCGTCGCCAACAATGCCAGCGGCATGTGCTGTGGCACGGCCCAGAACACTTATCACACCCTGGCGGGGATTCGCCTGGTACTGGCCGATGGCAGCCGCCTGGACACAGAAGACCCGGCCAGCGTTTCGGCCTTTCGCCAGCTTCACAGCGACCTGCTTGAACGCCTGGCAACACTGGGTCGCGAGACGCGGGCAAACGCCGAATTGGCTGCAAAAATCCGCCACAAATACCGTCTGAAAAACACCACCGGCTTGTCACTCAACGCCCTGGTCGATTTCGACGAGCCGCTGGATATCCTCAGCCACCTGCTGGTGGGCTCCGAAGGCACCCTGGGCTTTATCAGCGCAGTGACCTACGACACGGTGATCGATCACCCGAACAAAGCCTCGGCCCTGATCGTGTTCCCGGATGTGGAAACCTGCTGCAACGCCGTGACTGTACTCAAAACCCAACCGGTTTCAGCGGTCGAACTGCTGGACCGCCGCAGCATGCGTTCGGTGCAGGACAAACCCGGCATGCCGGCTTTCGTACAACAGCTATCGGAAAATGCCTGCGCCCTGCTGATCGAATCCCGCGCAGCCTCGCCTTCGTTGCTGCATGAGCAATTGGCGCTGATCATGGCCTCACTGGCCCGCTTCCCGGTGGAGAAACAAGTCGACTTCACCGAAGACCCGGTGGAAAACGCCCGCCTGTGGGCAATCCGCAAAGACACCTTCCCCGCCGTGGGCGCCGTGCGTAAAACCGGCACCACCGTGATCATCGAAGACGTGACCTTCCCGGTGGAACAACTGGCCATCGGCGTCAATCGCCTGATCGAGTTGTTCGACAAACATCACTACGACGAGGCCATCCTTTTCGGACACGCCCTGGAAGGCAATCTGCACTTCGTGTTCACCCAAGGCTTCAACAGCGCGCAAGAAGTCGCACGCTACCAGGCGTTCATGGACGACGTCGCCCAGTTGGTGGCGGTGGAGTTTGGCGGTTCGCTGAAGGCCGAACACGGCACCGGTCGCAACATGGCGCCCTTCGTCGAACTGGAATGGGGCAGCGATGCCTATCAGTTGATGTGGCAACTCAAGCGCTTGCTCGACCCCAACGGCATTCTCAACCCCGACGTGGTGCTCAGCGAAGACCCGCAAATCCACCTCAAGCACCTCAAGCCGCTGCCTGCCGCCGACGAGCTTGTGGATAAGTGCATCGAGTGTGGCTTCTGCGAGCCGGTTTGCCCGTCGAAGGGGCTGACCCTGAGCCCACGCCAGCGCATTGTGATCTGGCGCGACATCCAGGCCAAAAAGCGCGCAGGTATCGACACCACCGAACTTGAAGCGGCCTATCAATACCAAGGCATCGATACCTGTGCGGCCACCGGGCTTTGCGCCCAGCGCTGCCCGGTAGGAATCAATACCGGCGACCTGGTGAAAAAGCTGCGCAGCCGCGACGCCGACCGTACGAAAACCGCCGAATGGCTGTCGACGCATTTCGCCACCGCCTTGCAAGGCGCGCGCTTCACCCTGCACGTGGCCAACGGGGCGCGCATGCTGCTGGGCGCGCCGCGACTGACGAAGCTCTCGGCCACGGTGACCCGGCTGTCCAAGGGGCAAATCCCCCAATGGACCAACGCCATGCCGCAACCGGAAAAAGCCATCCGCTTCAGCCCCGCCGTGAGCGATGAGCGCCCCCGTGTGGTGTACCTCGCCGCCTGCGTCTCACGCGCGATGGGCCCGGCAGCCGGCGACAACGAACAGATGTCGCTGTACGACAAAACCCGTGGCCTGCTGGAAAAAGCCGGTTACCAGGTCGTCTTTCCCGACAATCAGGACAACCTCTGCTGCGGCCAGCCTTTCGCGTCCAAAGGCTACGCCGAGCAAGCCGAACACAAACGCCAGGAACTGATCGGCGCCCTGCTCCACGCCAGCCGTGGCGGACTTGACCCGATCTACTGCGACACCAGCCCGTGCACCCTGCGCCTGGTCCAGGACCTGGCCGAAACCCGCCTCGACCTCTACGACCCCGTGCGTTTTATCCGCACCCACCTGATGGACCGCCTCGACTTCACCCCCCAGGAAGCCCCAATCGCCGTGCACGTCACCTGCAGCACCCAGCACCTGGGAGAAAGCCAGGCGCTGATCGACCTGGCCAGGCGTTGCAGCAAAACCGTGGTAATCCCCGAAGGCATTCACTGCTGCGGTTTTGCCGGCGACAAGGGCTTCACTACACCGGAGCTGAACGCCCACTCCCTGCGCAGCCTCAAAGACGCCGTGCAATATTGCAGCGAAGGCATCTCCACCAGCCGTACATGTGAGATTGGCCTGACACAACACGGTGGAATTGATTACCACGGCCTGGTGTACCTGGTGGATCGAGTAACCCAGGCGCGCGCCCACTAGGGCCGCCCTCTTTGGGTGCAAAACCTAATGATTTCGGGGTTTTTCGACTAATCCAGCGACAAAACAGAACCCCTGCGCGCCGGCGTAGTCATCTGCATAGGCCTCGACACACGAGGCTCATCAGTGACCTCGCTGGCTGCACGGAAAACCGGCAGCATCGAGCCCTATTTGCACAAGGAGATACCCATGAAGCGTTCCGCTCTTGCTGGTTTGTTCATTACCGCTGCGATGCTGGCGTCCCCCGCGTTTGCAGCCGGAACAAAAGACGATCTGTGCCAAATCAACCTGGACAAAATCAACAACGGTAAAGCGTTGCTCGCCACCGACACCAGCGGCAAATCTGGCGAAATCGACACCGCCGTTTCCCAAGCCAAAGCGGCCCATGCCGCAGGCGATGACAAGAAATGCATCGAGATCACCTCCAAGGCCCTGCAAAGCCTGCAAGACTCGGACAAAGGCGGCAATCAGTAACTCGCTGATTGCCCAAGGCCAACCTTCGGGTTGGCCTTCTGTGACCGATTGACGTACACTGCACAGGCTTGTCACTCACTAAGAAACAACGAGTTACAAGCACGGGGCCGTTTAGGATTCGACGCCGGTTGCGAAACTTTAGGTGCATGCCGAGTTGGTAACAGAACTCGTAAATCCACTGTTGCAACTTCTTATAGTTGCCAATGACGAAACCTACGGGGAATACGCTCTCGCTGCGTAAGCAGCCTTAGCCCTTCCCTCCTGGTACCTTCGGGTCCAGCAATCACCAGGGGATGTCTGTAAACCCAAAGTGATTGTCATATAGAACAGAATCGCCGTGCAGTACGTTGTGGACGAAGCGGCTAAAACTTACACAACTCGCCCAAAGCACCCTGCCCTTCGGGTCGCTGAGGGTTAACTTAATAGAAACGGCTACGCATGTAGTACCGACAGCGGAGTACTGGCGGACGGGGGTTCAAATCCCCCCGGCTCCACCACTTGATCATCTAAAGACGTCCACGGACGTCTTTTTTTGTGCCTGAAATCCAGTGAATACGGGGGTTTCAGGGCTGCGGGGGGCTTTCCAGGTTTTTTGAGTTCCAGGCGGTTTGGTATTCCCAATGGTATTCCCGGCTACCCGGAGCTAATCTTGGGAATACCAAAAGGTGTCATGGAGTACTTCTCATGTGCGCTCAAACCACCCGCCTCTCCGACCGCCAGCTCAAGGCGGTCAAACCGAAAGACAAGGATTACGTCCTCACCGATGGCGACGGGCTCCAGCTGCGAGTCAGGGTCAATCGCTCAATGCAGTGGAATTTCAACTACCGGCACCCCGTCACCAAGAATCGAATCAACATGGCACTCGGCTCTTATCCCGAGGTTTCTCTTGCGCAAGCGCGAAAGAAAACCGTTGAGGCCAGAGAGCTGCTTGCGCAAGGCATCGACCCCAAAGCTCAACGCAATGAGCTGCTAGAAGCCAAACGAGCGGAAACGGAGCACACGTTCGAGAACGTCGCTACCGCCTGGTTCGAACTGAAGAAGGACTCGGTCACGCCAGCGTATGCCGAAGACATCTGGCGCTCGCTCACACTGCATGTATTTCCAACCATGAGATCAACGCCGTTATCGGAAGTGAATGCTCCGATGGTCATTAAGCTCCTTCGCCCAATTGAGGCAAAAGGCAGCCTCGAGACGGTTAAGCGAGTGAGCCAACGCCTTAACGAGATCATGACCTATGGAGTCAATTCCGGGATGATCTTTGCCAACCCCCTCAGCGGCATTCGGGCGGTTTTCAAGAAACCCAAGAAAGAGAATATGGCCGCGCTAGCACCTGACGAGCTTCCGGAACTCATGATGGAAATCGCGAACGCCAGCATCAAGCGGACCACCCGCTGCCTGATCGAATGGCAGCTTCATACCATGACCCGCCCCTCCGAAGCGGCGACCACCCGATGGGCAGATATCGACTTCGACAAATGCATCTGGACAATCCCTGCGGAGCGAATGAAAAAGCGTCGTCCGCACATAATCCCGCTTACCGAACATGCACTCTCGTTATTGGAGACGCTTAAGTCCCATAGCGGCCACAGGGAATATGTGTTCCCGTCAGATAGGAACCCGCGCACCCACGCGAATAGCCAAACAGCAAACATGGCGTTGAAACGAATGGGCTTTCAGGACCGTTTGGTCAGCCACGGCATGCGCTCCATGGCCAGCACAATCCTCAACGAGCATGGATGGGATCCGGAGCTAATCGAAGTCGCGCTGGCGCATGTCGATAAGGACGAAGTTCGAAGCGCTTATAACCGGGCGGATTACATCGAACGCCGGCGCCCAATGATGGCTTGGTGGAGTGAACATATCCAGAAGGCGGCCACCGGCAGCCTGTCGGCATCTGCCATCAATCAAATCAGGGATCACAATGTCGTCCCGATACGCTGAGGGATCACTGGACGGCGATAGAGTTGGCGACTGTCGCCAAATCGTCTGCTTGCTGTGCTACTCATGCCAAGCCCCTGCACACGGGAAGGCTCCGCATTCCCGTGTGCAGGGGCTCACTTTTAAAAGACGGCGAACGGCTAAACATCTAACCTATTGTAAAGGCCGTACTCACCTCAAGAGAGCAATTTCCACCCTCCGCCGATGACCCAACTGTTCCAGCTCGAGGATCCCGCGATCACGGTTTTAATAGCCCAGATGATACCTAAGAACACGCCGGTGGCCACTTGCAGGCGGGTGACCGTTTTGAAGGGGCGATCTAATCTGCCCGTCTAAGCCTTTGCAACTGAGATATCAGCGTCCTCCCGTTTCACAAGAACACGGGTTCTGTCCGAGCGCGGACTCCTGCGGCAACCATCAGGACGATGGCAGGGACAATCACCACGCTGGCCGATAGCATCGCCCCCTTGAAGCCGGCCACATTCAGCGCTTCTCCGCCGATAATCACACCCAGCCCGATCGCGCTATTCAGTACAGCTGTATGGATTGCTGTGGCCGGTACCGTGTGATCACCGGCAATCCTCAAGACCCAGGTCTGCAGGCCGGTAAACAAAGCGGAAATGGCCACCCCCCAGATCACCAGCAAGACAACCACCGGCGCGATACCCAGAAGAGGACCGTAAATGCCCAAGGTAACCAAGGCCAATGCCATCGCAATCAACGCTATCAGAATGAAAGCGCTCAAGTAGCGATCAATAAAGAGCGCACTAAGCAGATTACCCAGGAAACCTGCGGCCCCGAAGGCGAATAGCAAGACAGCAATCAAGTACGTCGTAATCCCAGGTACCTGGCCAATAAACGGCTCGACGAAAGTGTAGGCACCAAAATGCGCAGCCGCAGTCAACCCGGTGATGACGTAAGTGATCAACAGGTCCTTCCGCCGCAGTACCGATGCAAAACCTACCCCCCTGGCAAGCGAATGAATCTGCATGGAGGGAAGCACCAGTGCTATCGCACCAGCGCTGGCAACACACATCAACGCCAGGCAAACAAAGGCCGTGCGCCAACCATCGTATTGGCCCACCAGATTGATCAACGGAACGCCCATGACCGTGGCGATCGTAATGCCGCCCAACACGATCGAAGTGGCTAGCCCCATGCGATGCAGGGGCACAATATGCGCGGCAGTGGCAGCCACGATTGCCCAAAACACACCATGAGCCAATGCGCCGAAGGCGCGAGCGCCTAGCAGCGTCGAAAATTCGGGGGATAACGCCGCCAGGCCGTTGGATACGGCCAGTATCAGCATCAACGCGATCAGCAGCGTCTTGCGGGGAATCCAGCGGTTCAGCCAGTTGGATAACAAGCCACTGGCAGCCCCGATCCATGCGTACAGCGTCACCGTCAACCCGACGGTGGACGGGGTTTGACCCAGGTCGGATGATATCTGCGACAACAAACCAATGGGGGCGAACTCGGACGTCACCATCGTGAACGAGGCCATACACAACACACTAACTGCACACCATATCCGCAAGGCTGAGCTGACCATTGGTAATGTCCATCCCTGTTCACTGCTGAGTCATCGTGAACCCACTCGCGTCGCCGGCGCTGCGCGGGTGGGTTCCAAACCTTCTGCGTTAGATATCCACGGACACATCATACTCGGCGAGCCAGCTGTTCATGCCAACCACCCGCTCCATGCCCATGCGTTCGTGCAACGGGGAGACTTTCCCCGCCTCCCTGCCCAGCGTGTCCTTGACTCGGCCCAGATCCAATAGCTGGCGCACCGGTGCATTCGGGTCCGCCGCGATACTGGACATGGCCGAACGCAATTCTTTTTCGTAGGCCGGATCCTGGGTTGCCGGATAAGGGTTTTTGATTCGTTGCACGATGGAATCCGGAAGCAAGTCCCGTGCCGCCGCACGCAAGATACTCTTCTCCCGGCCGTCGAAGGTTTTCATTTCCCAGGGAATATTGAAGGCATACTCAACCAACCGGTGATCACAGAACGGCACCCGAAGTTCGAGCCCCACCGCCATGCTCATACGGTCCTTGCGGTCCAGCAGGGACTGCACGTAACGAGTCAGGTGAATATGGGTGATCTGGCGCATCCGCCGGTTGGTAGCGTCCTCTCCCGGCAATTCCGGCACCGCATCGAGTGCTTGACGGTAGCTGTCTTGCACGAAAGCGGGCATATCCAGTTTCGTCAGCAAGCCCTGATCAAACAGGTTCTTGCCGTCGAACAACTTGACCGTCGCCATGGACATCCACGGGAAGGTATCGGCGGGAATGGCAGCCGGGTCATGGAACCAGCGGTACCCACCGAAGACCTCGTCTGCGGCCTCGCCAGACAGTGCAACCGTGGATTGTTTACGCACTTCCTCAAAAAGGCGGTAAAGCGAAGGATAAAGGTCCCCCCAATAGGCCGGCGGCAAGTCAAGCGCGCGGACGACGGCAAGACGCAATGCCGGATCGGCCAACTCTCGGCTGTCTAGGATGATCTGGCCGTGATTGGAGTCCACCCACTTGACCAAGTCCCAGACAAAGGGTGTGTCGGGGGTCAGGCGGAAGCCATCACTAACGAACTCTTCACCGTGGTCTTTGAAGTCGAGGGAGAACGTACGCACATTTTCCTTGCCCTGGGCCAACAGCTTTTTGGAGGCCAGGGATGTGATGGTCGAAGAATCCAGACCGCCCGACAGCAGCACGCACAGAGGCACATCGGTGATCATCTGGCGATCTACAATGTCTTCGAGCAAATCACGGGTATGCTGGATGGTTTGCTGCAGCGAATCACCGTGCTCGCGGGCTTCTAGTTGCCAATAACGGCGAGTCTTGATGCCATCGCGGTTGACCTTGACAATCTCACCGGGCAGCACCTCTCGCATGCCCGCGAAGATCGCCTGCCCCGGCGTCTTGACCAGTTCCAACAGCTCGCGCATGCCGTCGGCCTGGATTCGCCGGGGCACCAGGGCGTTGGCCAGGATGGCCTTGGGCTCCGAGCCGAAGATCACGCCATCAGCGGTAGGAAAGTAGAACAGCGGCTTAACGCCCATCCGGTCACGGACCAACAGCAGCTCTTGTTTGCGTATATCCCACAAGGCAAAACCGTACATGCCATTCAGGCGCTCGGCAAACTGTTCTCCCCATTCGACATAGGCCCGCAACACCACTTCGGTATCACTGTTGGTTTTGAAATGATGCCCTTTACTCACCAACTCAGCACGCAACTCGCGAAAATTGTAGACCTCACCAACATAGCTGATGACCGCTACATCGTTGTCGTGACCCGGCTGGTTGGCAGCCATGGGTTGCCTGCCTCCCTCCAGATCGATCACCGACAAACGTCGATGGCCCAGGGCAATTGGCCCCTCGATCCACAAGCCTTCACCGTCAGGACCGCGCAGGGACATGGTATCGGTCATTCGCTGGACAGTGTCCCGGTGCTGCCTCAGATCCCTTGAGTAAGAAAGCCAACCCGCCATTCCGCACATAGTGTTATCTCCTGGTGTTAGGGAAACTCGTTAAGCATCGAACAATTAAAAAAGCGCATGCCGGCTCATAGCGCCGCCAGGCGAATGAAGCGCCGGTTGAAGTAGCCCAACCCCTCCTGTGTACTACCTACCTGCACACTCACCGGCTCGCAGAACAGCACTCCGTGGGAGTGAACACGGTGAGTGGCGACAATCCGGCAATCAAAAGTCACCAATGCATCCGTGAGTAAGGGCGAGCCTGTGGTCCCGGTATGCCATTGGCCAAAAGAGAACTTTTCGACAGCGCTGCGGGGTTTGGCGAATATCTCGCTCAGCTCAGCGGCATGGGGGCCCAGTACATTGACGCTCAATATTTCGCTCTGCAGACACGCCTGGAAAGTGCTCGACCGTTGATTGAGGCATACCAACAACGTCGGCGGAGTATCCGATACGCTGCAGACGGACGTGGCGGTCATGCCTTCAGGACGACCATTGACGCGCGTAGTGATGATGCAGACGCCTGCCGCGAGCCTAGCCATGCCGTCGTGATAATCCTGCCGGGGTATGGCCTCGGTTTGAATGAAGTCAAACATGCAGCATCCTCATGGACGAACAGGCAAACGAAACGCAAATGGAGGTGTCGCGCCTCAATAGCTCATTGAAGCCAAATGCTCGGCATCCACTCCCGGCCTGGACCTTTTGAAATCGCTGGCCTGCAGGTCTTGGCGCATTGCCTCGACGCCGTACAACTTGATCTGTTTTTCGTCCACCCAACGGTCGTCATACAGCGTATCGAGGTAGTTCGTGCCGCTGTCAGGCATAATTGCCAGGACACTTTTCGCCGAGGAGCCATACAGGCATTGCAGCGCGCCGTAGGCCACCAGCCCTGCCGAACCGCCCAGCAGCAAACCGTTTTCACGGGCCAGAATCCGGCACATCGAGATCGCATGGTGATCATCAATCAAGCTGTGGTAGTCAAAGCAATCCAGGTGGGTATTGGCCGAGCGCCAGGCCAGGCCGACACCATTGAGCAAGTAAGGCGAAAATGCCCCACCCAGAACCGCAGACCCCACCACATCGCACGCCAGGACCTTGACCTGCGGGCGTTCGATCTTGATCCCCCTGGCGATACCGGACAGATGCCCACCCGTGCTGACGCAGCCGGCTAACACGTCGTAATCGAGACTGGCGAACTCCTTGGCCGAGACCTTCTCGTGATAAGCCGGGTTATGCGGATTGTCATACTGGTTGGGCCAGTAGGCACCGGGGTACTCGTGCAGTAGTTGCTGGACCCTTTCGATCCGCGCGCGTTGATAGCCTCCCTGACCGTCCGGCGCTGTCACCAAGTCAACCTGCGCGCCATAGGCTTTGTACCAATTGATCGCACTAGAGCTAACCTTAGGGTCGACCACCACGATCACTTTCAAGCCCATCGCCGCGCCGATCATCGCCAGGGATTTGCCGAGATTGCCGGAGGTGGATTCGATCAAGGTGCCACCAGGCGCCAGAAGACCGGACTCCAGGGCTGCCAGCACTAGGCCCAAGGCGGTCCGATCCTTGATGCTGTGGTTGGGGTTAAATTGCTCCAGCTTCAAATAGAGCTTCTTGCCGCTGGGCACCAGCGAGTGGGAAAGCTCAAGGACTGGACACGATCCAATGGTTTCCAAAATGCTCTTCACAAGGCGACTCCCTTCATTTCCTATCGAAACGATGACGTAGCGATAATCCCAAGCTCGGGACACGGATCCATGGTCAGAAAAGTGTTGCCCTCGACACCGATGAGTAATGGATCCTCAAGGTGCAAGGCTCCTAGGCCGAACTCGTAATAAGGCGTCTCTACCGAGATCACCATGCCCTGCTCAACCAGCGCGTCTTCGCCAGGGGCCAGGATCGGCCGCTCATAGGCCTCGTGGCCTATGCCATGCCCGACGTGATGACGCCTGTATTCAGGAAATCCGTTGCTTCTCACGCATTCCATGGTCATGTTGAAGACGTCCTTGCCGGACATCCCGGGCCTGATCAACCGCTCTGCGTGGAGCATCCCTTCACGCAACGCGACATAGCGCCGAGCTGTCGCATCGGTGACGTCACCATAGGCGTAGACCCTCGCCAAGTCTGCCCAGAACCCTTGATATCGAGTGTTGGAGTCGAACCAGAGCAGGTCGCCACGCTGCAAGGTAATGTCTGCCCTCTGTTGGCGCTGCCCGCCGACAGCGTCACGACCAATCTTAATCATCGTTAGCTCAGGGCGGCCGCCAAGGTCGACTACGGCGGACTCGAAGATCTTGCCGATTTGCACCTCGCTGATGCCCACATGCACCGCGTCTGTCACCTGTTTGATCGCCGCTTCGTTACAGCGGGCCGCCAAGGTCAGCATCTCGACCTCATAAGGGGTCTTGACTCGGCGTATCTGTCGGATCAGTGCTGATGCCAGAACGAGAGTGTCTCGACCGAACTGTTCCTGCATTGAGGTCAGGGTGGAGTGGGCAATGCCGTCCTCGTCACAACCGACCCGGGTCGACGGTGTGAGACCCAATTCTTGCAACAGAGAAAAAAGCGCCTGTTGGGCATTCGAGTGACGAGCCGAGTTGCTGGTCCATGTATGAATGGCGACTTCGTCCCCGCGCAATACGCTGGCATCGGGTAACTCGCGATAGAAAGTACCGTAGGTGCGAACAAGGCCTATGGGGGTTTTAGACTCGGTAATCTGATCGCACTCTCCACAAGAATGCACGATATGCACAACATCTGGACGCTGCCGACAAATGACGAGGTAGCATTCGCCATAATAGGGATTCAATTCCTTGATCACGGGCCTGACACCCGTGAAGTAGTTGATATTTTCGCGAGTGGACACTAACAACATATCAATATCTTGCGAATCCAAGACACTGGAGAGTTTGCCAAGATTATAAATCACGAACAGTCAGCTCCTTTGACTTCAAATATCATGCAACCGACGACACAGGCACACATAAAACTGAAAACTTAATATAATATTACGTACCAGGCCGACCACCTATATATACGAGCTAGTGATTGCCTTTAAGCGCACGCTCCACCGAGTCCGACATGGCTTGCTTGTTGTAGTTGCTGTAGTGCGCAGCAGCAATACGCATGGGATCGCCAGCATGGTAGGTTTCATAGATCATTTGACGCTGACCAAAACCATCGCCGCTTACATCCCAGGCCAAGTTGAGTAGCTTGCCCCTGTCCAACGGTGACAAAAACGGATTTTGCAACGCCTGTTGCAGGCATGCTTCGTTCTCATTATGAAAGTCATCACCGTGAGGCACGGCCAGCATTGAGCCCGCCGCTAGGGACTGAACTGTCTGCAACATTTTCTGGTACCACTTCGGAAAATGACAGCGAATTGCCTGGATCGCGTGAATACTTGGGTTACACACGCCTTCGGCGTCAACTTGAGCTTCGAGTTCAGAGAGTATTACGGCACCGCGGATAAGCTCATAGGCGGTGGTGAGTTCCCCCAGTTGTTCCTGGACATTAATGTAGGAGGAAAGACCTAGGTTGCGAGCAAGACTGTCCGCAACGCCAATCAGCAGCTCGGCCTTGGCTAGCCCCCGGACAACCCCTTGGTGACCAGTATGATGGCGAGTGCGAGTCACGTCGTAGAATTGATTGGATTTGGCAATGTCGCGAAAGATGAACACATCAGACCAAGAAATACGCACCTGATCAAACACCAGATAGGCGTCTATCTCATCCATTTTGCTCGACAGCGGATAATCGAACTCAGAAGATTCGGGATGTACTAGGCTCTTGCGACAAATAATCTTCAAGCCATGCGCGTCGGTCGGGACAGCGAAAGCCAGCGCATAATCGGCGTCATGCTCAGTCAGTCCGGGCATGTTGAAGATCAGTAATTGATCAGCGATGGGAGCAAGGGTCACAATCATTTTGGCACCGCTGACTTCGATCCCCTGATCACTGACGTTTACGCATTTGACGCCAGCGTACAGGTTGGACTGAAGCCCCATGGGCTTGGAACGATCAATCTGCGGGTTGATAGCACCGTGACCGACGAACAAATGCTCTTTGGCGCAACGGTCATAGAAATCAATAACATTGGCTGAGTAATCCGCATATTCATCACGCCCGAAGAACGTCGCATGAGAACACATAGCGCTCAACCCGGCATTGATAAAATCGGGAGTTCGCCCCAACATCCCGAATGAACTATCAGCCACTTTTTTATAAGCATTACGTTTGCGTGCTAGATCATCGACAGTATTTGGAACCATCAAGCTTATTGCGGCAGGACTGCCCTTGTAATCGAAGTGAAAGTCTGGACCTTCCAACATATCGTAATAGGACAGTGTAATGTCAATAGCCCCCTGAAACGCAGGCTCTTGGAGAACATTATTTACTTTCCTACCATTCAACCAAATGTTTCGAGGTGCGACCAAACGCTTGAGATATGCATCCCTAGGATTACTCATAACTTTCCCTGTCATTAAAATCTCATGCATAAAAAGCTACTGAGATTTGGATCGTCTGTAAACCCCCCAAAGAACACTTAGGACTCAGTTAACACTGTGAACCTTCAACCCGCTCATTTAAGACATTGATTTACATTGACAAAAAATCGATTCAGCAGCGATTAAAATCTCACTCCTTTTTTTGAAAGAATCTCTTTGAGCACTCACATCATTTACGCACTTTTTTCACCCTATTGGTGCATCCTGAGGTCAGGATTTGCACCATTTAAGCGCAGAACAAGGAAAGTTCTTTGAAGTATTTCGTATTTTTTCGTAGAACGCTCAAAGGCACTGTCAAACTGCATTAATGCAGAGCCACCTTAAATTAGGTTATTCTCCGAGTCACATCTCGATAGCGGTGGCACCCAATGGGCGCACCAATAATATCCATATAAAGATCATCGCCCCCCCAAAAAGGTGCGGCACCATTTCAAAGAGGCGCTGGCATTCTATTCAACCAATCAAGCTCGTGCCTTCTGCAGCGAATCAACCCTGCTGTTAATTCATAGTAGTAGACGGTCGCTGGTGCTGAGCTTCGCAGGTAGTGCTTCAGAAACCATCTCACGTGCTTTTCCTTCCAGGACCAAGGAGTCGCACAGCCCCAGCGCTCACGAATCACCTCGTGCATCCTTTCTGCTTGCCTGATGTGCCGCTGCTGCGTGGCATGTGCACCTTTGAGCACGGGGCGCAGGAACAACGCTATGTCGAACTCGGCCGTCATCGCCGACCTCCGATGTAGGCACTCACCACATCGATGCGGTTATGTCCCAATTCGTGGCTGATCTGCTGTCGTGCACGCTGATCAAGCTCTCGATCTTTTTGATGACCACCCGCGCCATTAACGGGTGCAGGGAAACCGGTCAATTGCTCATAGCGCTCACAGGCATAAGCCGCCCGCAGTTCATGAAAACCTTTCAATCCATGCTCATGCAGGATGTCCCGTGCCGGTCGCACAACTGCCTGCATAAAGTCTTTGTAGCTTTCGTCGGGCGCCAACAAATTCCGGCTGCCACTGGGTGAGGTCGCGCTGGCCCAATCCAGGGCATCGCGAACTTGATCCGTTACCGTAATCCAGCGCGGTGCCGAGGCCCCTGATCGACCACCTTTGGTGCCATCCTGGATGTTGATCTTGCCCAGTTGCCGAACCTCACGTTGCAGTCGGGGCAGATCGGCCAGGATCGCTTCGCGCAGGCGCATACCAGTCTCACGGGCGAGGAGC
Source organism: Pseudomonas sp. ADAK13 (assembly GCF_012935715.1). Taxonomy (NCBI): domain Bacteria; kingdom Pseudomonadati; phylum Pseudomonadota; class Gammaproteobacteria; order Pseudomonadales; family Pseudomonadaceae; genus Pseudomonas; species Pseudomonas sp. ADAK13. The sequence continues at coordinate 3,044,260 of NZ_CP052860.1, read as the reverse complement.
ACAATGGCACTCACCCTCGATTGCTGACGATCTGACAGCGCCCGGGCGATCAACTTGACCTGCGTACGGTCTTGGCCTTGCGGAGCCTCACTACGCACACTTGAGCGCTGCAAGCCCAGCGCCTTACTCGGACTCGGGATTTTGACGTACTGATCACCGCGCAGTGCGGCCATCGTTCGGTTCACGCTGGACAGTCGGTTCTGCGCGGTGGCAATGCCGACGTTGCCCTGATCAACCTGCTCCCGCACGTGGACGGCGTACCGCATGAGGATCTCGCGATCTATCTGGCGCGCGTCGTTGACCCTCGGTCCTTCATCGGATCGACACCAATGCACGAACGCCTGCCAGCGATCACTGTGGGCTTTGACGGTAGCAAAATGGCCGTCGCCAAACAGGTCTTTCAGTGCTTGCGGTCCAGCATAGCTAAGCTGGCGACCGAAGCCGAAATTGCGCCCCGCTCGCTTACCGACCCGAGCCATTTTTCTGTTCTTGATCGACTGCCGCGAGATCATGCAAAAGGGCTCGCCAGTGCGCACTTACAATCGCGAACTGAGCCCAATCAGTCGGGCGAAAACACAGCGTGTTGTCGGTGACGTAAAGATGCGCACCCTCCTCTTTCAACCATTGAATAATGGCTGTCGTAGAGGCGATAGCTTTATGGGTGGTGGCGACACTGGCGACAGCGGCGACAACCCTTGTCCTGCCTAGTTTTGAGCGTGGCGACAAAGTGGCGACAGTAGCGGCGACAAATCGCGCTTTGGGCTCCTTTTGACGCTGAGCCAGATGGTTGCGCAACGCTTCATCAAGATTAAACATGGCGCACCTCAAAGGTGTGGCCATCGGAGATCAACCACTGATGATCAATCAACTCGACCAGCAGCTTTGCGGCATGACGACTGCTCTTGCGGGCAAAGCGGGGACCGTTGCGATTCAGATCTCGAATACTGAAGCGTTTCCAATCCTTGACCTGCAGCCAACGCAACAGCCGGTCCGCCTCTTCTTTTACCCGGCACACCGGCTCCTGCTCGGTCAGGCGCTGGATCTCGGTGAGGTAGTAGCCAACTAAGGCCGAGGCCCGCTGGATATGGTCGACCTCCACGACACTGCTCTCCTCCACAACTGCAAGAATGCCGGCGACGCGCAGCAGGTTATCGGCGGCCTTTGATCCGCTGGGCCGTACGCTGGCCAGCTCGCCAAACTCCCCCAGTTGAGCTTCGATAGCATCATGCAAATCAATCCAGCGACGACGCGCCAGAGGACTGAGAACCAGCTTTGACAGCTGCAGGGCTCCGTCAGCGGAAAGTGACCAAGGCTGATAAAACAGAGCCGAAAGGCGGTGATGATAGCGCTTGAGGGCGGCGTCTTTGGACAAGTCGACAGCCTGGTAGCTACGTTGCCCGGCCAGGCTGGTGGGCCAGGTCATCAGGCAGCGTCCGAGAATGCCTTGCCCCTGCAGCAACGGATCACTGAGTAACTGCATGGCCAAATACGGTTGCAGCATCAGGTGCAGGCTCAAGCGCCGCTCATAAGCCCGTAGGCTTTCGCCGGCCATGGAGCGCGCGCGATCAATCGGGCTACCGTCCCAGAGTGACGACAAGGTCGTGACCGCTTTTAAACGGTTGTCCCGACTCATGGTGCTGCTGCCTAGGAACTGCCCGCCTTCGTCACAGAACAGGCCCATGCTGGGCAGGTCGTGACAGAGCCCCTTGATCAGGGCCTCAATCGTCGGATCTGTGGTGATCAGCCGAGGGGCCGAAGGCTCCGCTTCAAGCGGTACGCTGTTTGTGGGGGCGGGATCGGCAGGATTGATACGCTGCGCTTGTCGCTGTGCGGCACGGTACCGAGCAAGCTGTTCGCGGTAGCGCTGCCACTGCTCACGCTCCCATTGCCGTGCAGGCAGCAATGCACATCGATCTGCCGCGGTCTTGCGATCACCGGATGCGGCCACTGTGATCAGGTACAGCGACAGGGGATAGTTTCTCCCGTCGAGTTGTAAGCCCGCATGTCCTTGGGTGGCCAGCGCCGAGGCAGCCAACACCGATTGTGCAGCCAATGCCTGGGGCACACCGATAACCTCGGCCATGCGCTCCACCGCAGGCCCAAGAATCCCACCCAGTGCCTGCAACGGATAAGGCTGGGATAAGGGATTCGACTCGATCAGCGGTCGAGGTGGTCGTGGTAGTTCAAGCTTCGGATCTAACTGCTGCATGGGCCCTCTCCTCGTTCATTGCTGGTTATCCTCACGTAGTCCCGCCACGACTGTTGAGTGTTATCAGGGATCAAGGCCCCTGCGGCCTGTGAGGTGTTCACTGACGTGGAACGAACGACTCCTTACGACCGGGAGCAAGGGCATGACCCCATGAATCTGGCCTCCTTAGACGCTTCCGAAGATGCGGGCGGGTGAAGGCTGTACCGACTGACGAGTTCGGCACCTAGAGATCCTGAGCGGGAGAAGGCAACAACATCGACGCCTGGGGCATGCCTGACTGTCAGTCAGGTGCAGCCTTTCCATGGGCTGCGGCACCGGTGGCTGTGTCGTTGCGGATGGCGACGAATCGAATTTGTCAGGCCGATTGTCACGAGGAGAGTTGCGGCAATGCCTTGTAAGACGTGGCTTGCAGCAGTGGTACGAGCGCCCGTCTCTTTCCAAGAGAAAGAGACGGGCGCGGTCTGGCGCAGCGAAGTGTGCCAAGAGGTGAGGTTGCTGCAATGCAGCGAGGTAGATCCATCGTCTGCCGCAGCGGGCAGATTGGTCGAGTAGGCATCCATCACTCTTGGGGAGTGACCGTGCGAGCCGCCGGACGCTAATCGCACTTGGGGAAGAACCACCACGCGAGGGGCGTAGCCTTAAAGGTTCTGGCTACCTGGGCAGGTGCTGTCAACGACAGCGATCCGTGCACCAATTTTTATACCCACTCGAAAAGGCGGTCAAGCGTCCCGGCCAATGCGCTCAGAAAGTGGCGACTGTCGCCACTTGTGTCGCCACGCTCCAGGCCCGGTCTGCATGGGTTGTCGCCGGTGTCGCCGATGTCGCTACACCTAGATCCACGCCTCGAAGAAACGATCCGTCCTGACACTTAAACGGCGCTGCGCTTAGTAGAATCGCGGGCGATTAACGACGGTAAAAGAATGTGTGGCGCTAATCAGATATCAAAATGAGACGGTGGCACGACGTGGCTTCAAAAAAAGCGAGTGAACCCTCCGATCAGCGCGATCAAAGATCGCTTGACCGGTGGGTTTGACGGGAAAAGAAAATCTCAAACGTCAATTACAGACTCAGGCATCAAAGCTGGTTGATTGAGAGGTGACGGCTTCACGTCGCATGGTCAGCGTCTGCTGCAATCGCAGCAGAAAGCCTGCTTCAAATGCTTCTTGGGGATCACCTGCACGATGATGCTTTCGGTTTTGCGCCAGTGCCCACCACAGCGGCAACGATGAGCCATCGAGCCAGGCCTCAGCGCATCGAACGCCATCCTCAATCATCGGGCGAAATTCATTGCCCCATGGTGTTCGGATACCGGGACAGCCTTCAGCGGACGAGACAGAGACGTATTCACCAATCTGTTGATGAACGCGCTGAGCAGGGATACCCGACAGGTATCGGAATGCTTTGTCGAACAGCACTGCCGCGTCATCCAACAACTCTACCGCCAACTCAACGTCTTGCGGAAAATGAAGCAGGATACTCTGGGCTCCATTAAGCCGAAGAGTTGCAGCCTGCCGTAGTTTAATCGCGGCATCTTCAGGGGTAAGCAACGCGGTATCGATGCTGTTGGGTTTGGGGAGGCCTATGAGAAGCGAGAGATCAAACATCACGAAATACTCCGAGATAGTTTGCGGTACTAAAAAAACGGCAAAGGCGGCGCACGAGCTTAAAAGGGGGACAGGTCATTTTCCTTATCTCCTCGGACAGTTAAGGAGCCGACCACCCAGCCGTTCTGACACGAAATGGGTGGCGGACCGTACGGGGGTCAGAAACCGGCGTCCGAGGGAACCGGCCAGGCCGAAGCCTGCCCCGCACGGACCGCCATAGAAAAGCAGCAGCTAAGCCTCTGTAAGCACTTAATCGCTGGCTATGGCGCTATGCGCCTCGAACAATTCAGGTTCTGACACCCGGCCACGGGATTGACCGCGACGGAGCAAAGCGTAAATGTGAAGCCGGAACAAAACAATAGTGCGGCACCAATAAGCTCAGAAACCGAATGAAATCTGATGGCAAGAAGCTAACGTTTACTGGCGGATGGCAGATCTACCGCATCAGGTCTAAAGTAGCGACTACAAATTCCGTCCACGCTGATAGAGTCGACTTAGCTGGTGGCGAACGATATAAAGCTGCACGCTATGCGCTGCTTCTAAAAAGCAACAGATTATTTTCCAGATAAAATTGGCAGGCTGAGATCCAGATCGATGTTAGATACCAGTGACAAAACAAGCGAAAAATATAGTTTCTTTGAATTTTTCGCAGGCGGAGGAATGGCTCGATCGGGTCTTGGTGACGAGTGGGAGTGCATGTTTGCCAACGACATGGATCGGATCAAAGCTACAACATATAAAAAAAACTGGGGAGATAGTCATTTTGATAACCGTGATATTCACGAAGTTAAAATTGAGGACTTGAAAGTCCACGTCGACTTAGCTTGGGCATCATTTCCTTGTCAGGATTTATCTGTAGCTGGAAATGGTTTAGGCATTGGAAATACTGGTAGCGAGGGAGTTACAAGATCTGGTGCCTTATGGCCCTTTCTTGAGTTGATTGATGGGCTCCGCCAAGAGTCACGTCAACCCCGACTATTAGTATTAGAAAATGTCGTAGGCTTGCTGTCTCTTGAGGGTGGGCGTGACTTTTCCGCGATTTGCTCACGCCTTGGTGAAATTGGATACCGCTACGGCGCCGTAGTTATTGATACCAGACACTTTTTGCCCCAATCTCGCCCTCGGGTGTTCATTATTGCTGTGCTACGTAACATTGACACTCCGCGCCACCTTTATCGTGAAATGGCAACGGAGTCTTGGCATACGCCGACTTTGATGCGTGCATACAGATCATTATCTCCGCAGATACATGCAGACTGGGTTTGGTGGGATTTGGGATTAGTTCCAACTCTAAAGAAAAATGCTCTACAGAGCATTGTTAAACTTGAAGGAATTGATTGGCATACACCTGAGGAAACCACAAAAATAATAAGTAGGATGACTCCCATTCATGTAGCACGTCTTGAGAAAGCTATGGCTGCTAAAAATGTCAGCGTTGGTAGCCTTTATTATCGAATGCGAAGAGAGGGGGACATCAATAAGCAGCGCGCGGAGATAACTTTCTCTGACGTCTTGGGTTGCCTAAGAACGCCGAGAGGTGGTGGCTCACGTTCAAGGATAATTGTGGCAGGAAATGGTCAAGTTAGAACTCGCCTGCTTTCAATTCAGGAGGCCGCAGCGTTGATGGGACTAGAAGATACCTACGTATTGCCTGAAGCTTATCAACATGCTTTTAAAGTTATAGGGGATGGTGTCGCTGTCCCCCCTGTGCGATTTCTCGCTGAGCGACTGCTTGAGCCTCTAATTCTGGCTGCTCGGGAAGACATTGTGCGCGATTTTGAAGGAGCCGCAAAGCAGGCGGCCGCATTCGCCTGACTGATTCAATGGGATCTCTGAAATAAGGGGGTTACAAATCCGGCAAGACCCTCTTGCCGCAACATTCAGTTACTTATGCTCAAAAATGAGTAGACGGCGTTTTTAAATCGTGGCAGATGGCGTACAGTTTGTACTGTCCTAATATGTTCCGATGACAGCAATCGAACGTCGTAGAAATTCGTGTTACAAAAAATCTGGCAGACCTATGGAAATGCTGTTCTCAATTCAGCTGGGTTTTACATTTCGACAAGGATGAAATCAAGTGGATTTGCCAGGTACTTTTGACGCTTGGGAGAAGCGTCTCGTCGATTATTTTCTGGCGATTGGCCCAAATGGCGATGCTAGCCCAATCCGGGCCTTTGAAGTCACCTCGAGCACGTTGACCCTCGCTTGCGGTGCCGAGCGCGGCAACGAAGCAACGGTTGAAGAGCTCTTCCGCAAAATGCTGTCGCGTGATCCTCTATTGATGGATTCGCTTCGCGACGGTGCTCAGCGGTTTGAAAATAACAATGTGCCCAACTGCTTTTCCTACCTGGCATTCACGTTGCTGATCGACAATCTGCTAGAGGGGAATGCACCGCAGAGCGGTGAATATCGTCATAAGCTTGTGAAATGGCTTGGGGTTAATACTACTGTCTACAACCTGCGAGGCATTGCTCTGATGTGGGAGGGTTTGGAGCGATGGCTGGACAAGCGCATTCAAGCAGGCGAACCGTTTCGCCGCCTAGTCTTGCCAGACCCCGGCAATTGGACACATATAGGTTATACACGTCGCCTGTCCTTTCCGAGCAAGGCAGATCTGAAGCTTGTAACCAACTTCTGTCAGGGTCATCCAGGAGCAAATAGAGATCTGCACATCAGCATCGCAGCGTTTCCGAGAGAACTGGTGGATGATCGTGCCTCTTGGGGGCTTCGCAACGCGTTTGAAGAGTTTCGTGGCGCTTACTATTTGCAACGCCGCGCCTTGGGCGACCTTCGCTTCTGGCGACTCCTGGAGCGTGCTTCCACCCTTATTGGTCGTCCGGCACGCAGTACTGTCACGATCGAGATGCTTTTTGACGCAGATAAGTGCGCGCTTTTTTTTGCCTATCGTGATGAGCACAGCGAGGTTGCGCCTTTCACTACTCTAAATAGTGCGCTGGTTGCAGTCGGCGCTGAAAATAGCGAGAACTTGTCGACAGCCGGCTCATTGGGGATAGTGTTCTTCCGCTTGATCGGTGCGGGCCGTTGGCGAGCAGAGCCCGAGGCACGCGATTCAGCGTTCGGGTTGCATATCGCTATTGCTGATAGGCATAAACGAAAAATAGGTGATCGACTGGGGCCCCTTGCAACTAGTGGTGATTGGGCGGTCACAACTAATCCTCTGTCTTTTGAAGTGCTCAAGGATGCGCTTAAACAAGCAAACCTGTTTCCTTCCAAGAAGGAGTTGATCGTACGACCGTGTCTGTCTGGCGGCATTCGTAGCGGTGGTATATGGCTGGGCCGTCCTCGTTTCTTCCCAAGTCTCGATTCCGATACCTGTGACTATGTAATACGGGATGCATTGCCACGAGGATCGGGCTGTTTGCTGAAAATTGAGAAGGGGCAGCTCAGAGCCCCTAAATCAATTGATGGCGCCTTCTTCATTCATCCTGTAAAGCTTCGCGGTGAAGAACAAGCCCCATGGAATATTCGCCTGCAATTCGTCCGCAATGCTTTTGTTCACCCGATGCTCGACGGCGCACGCTACAAATTATCGCCATTAAAGGACTGGATTTCGGAGCAGAGCCTTCCTGTCGATGTTAGTACTCAGGACATATTGGGCTGGGAGTTGGGTGAGCCCGCCTGTGTAGATCTTCTTGAGGCGGTCTACGCAAGCGGACAAAGCGGATGGGAGGAGGCGCAGATTATTGCGCTCCTCAGATGTGCCGACGATGTTATGAGTCCTTGGCTGCTTTTGCGTAGCCTCAGAGATGCGGGCATTGTTGAGCCGCGTCTACGTAGCGGCTGGAAAGGACGAGTTTGGACATTAAGGGAACCAGTGATCATCGAGGTTCATCTCGATGGGAGGACTTTAGTGCTGGTGGAAGGTGCACTTTGCACGCGAATGGTTGACGACTTCAAGCTAGCTGCTGAAGGACTGGGCGGGATTCCCTTCCGACGTTTAGGCGTTACAGATTGGGCCGTGCCTCTATTCGGTGCGCAGAACGTTCAAGGTCAAGCCATTGCCAAGCGTCTTGGATGGCGCTTCGATAGCGAATCTTTATCGCCATCTGAGAAACCGCTAGCGTTTGTGGAAACACCGCATCAGGCCCTGCACTACGAACAGACTAGAGCCTGGTCTTGGACGAAAGGTCGTTTTGTATCTATTGACGAAACTCAAGAGAGCGTTCGTCTAGTGCGCCTGACTCATACCGGCAAGCGTGACCACGATGTATACAGCGTCGAACATAATGGGCTCATACGTCACTATTTCTCGCATACAGCAGCCATCGTCTCGGCCTATGCTCTGGCCCGAAAGCCATTGTTTAAATGGAGTCCCGAACAAGACCTAATCGTCCTTACAACGCGCGAGGGCGGACTTCCCGACGCACTAGCTGCAGAAACGCGCCGGCGAATGCTACGCAATGGGGGGCCTTCTAGCTGGGAATATATATATCCCGCGAATCGCGAGATGGTGTGCTGGCTAGATAGGCTACTTCCCGGTTGCATTGGCGGTTCATTCCATGGCCCGCAGCAGGCTAAGCTGAGCCTTATTGGCGTCACTCGTCGCTCCTCAGGTCGTTTGCGTCTACAGTGGCGTAACGGTTCAACCTCAATTTAGTATTTATTTGGAATCAGGTTCACCATGGCGGCAAACTTGGCGTGGTATATCGGGCAATGCGTAAAACGACATGATGTCAATATGGCAGTGAAAGTGGTTGCCATTAGGTCAGAAGAAGGATGGTCGCTTCTCGATAATCCACAAAAGCTTTTTCCAAAAATGGGCGAGGTGGAAGTTCGCTTAAAGAACATCTCAGAACACCATATAAATGATTGGATTATCTTTCAGGTAGCTCAAAGAGAGCCACGTGGGAAATGGAAGGCTTCGACCTACCGCCACCTGATACCCTTTTTTGACCTCCAGGATATCGGCAGTCTTGAAGTACTGCGTAGTCGTTTGACTGTGGATGGCTTAGATGGACCAAGTCATAGCGGCAATTGGGTGATTCGCTATGCCGGAGATCGCATCCTCATGCTCGGCCTCATGCGCTCATCAGACAATCGGTACCGTATGGCGACTGGCGGCAGTTTCAATGTCTATGCCTACGAACCCGAGTATTTGCATAGCGTGCCGTCAGATGGTGCTGATGTTGGACTCTACGAGCTAAAAAGAGGCGGAGAATGCCTTGAGGAATTAGATTGGGCATCTGACGAGGATTACATTAAGCGAATTGTGCGCGCTATGGCAGCTGTGCACGACTCACGTGCTGACACAGTCATAGATTGGTTGAAGCGCCATGCTGACGAGGCAACCGGCCAAGTAGGGACCGGTCTGGTAGATCGCCTTGCAGCCCAACAAAACGCGAGATCAGGTGAGCTAGCTAAGCGCTTATTGGCTGACAAAGAACTACTTGGGGAACTGACTGAAGCGCTTTTGGCTGATCCACGGTTGCGCTCTCGTCTTGAAAGCGAAACTCAATTGATCGCCGAGCAGGAGCGAGGATCCATCTTTGCCTCCCTCTCGATTAAGCTAGAGAGGGAGATTAACGCACTACGCGAACAGCGTTTGTTGGCAGTTGATTCTGAGTTGAAGTTGCTTGAGGCTGAGCAGCGCGACGCACTGAGTCTTCAACTCAATCAAGATATGACTTCCAATTTGCTGGCAATGAGCGACGGGATTGCCGCTCGCCAAGCGGAAATGGAGGGCGAACTCGAGATGCAGCGCGGTAACCTGCAGCAAGGCTTGGACATCCTTGCGGCACAACGCGAGACGACACTCGGAGAACTGAGAACACTAAGCACCCAAATAGAGGACAGCCAAACTACCCTGTCGGACCTTCGATTGCTTGAGTCTAAAGCAGTCCTGGAGATTACTACGCTCCAAGAGCAGGCTGCCTCTATCCAGGTGCCGAAGAGTGTCAAGCTTGAGTCTGTGCTGCGCTTCAATCCGCCGCAGACCGTTCCGATCCTCAGCGTCGGGGACATGCAACAAGCCATCACGAGCTGCATGCTACTTACGCCTGTAGGTAAAGAGCGAATGTCCCAGTTTCTTGCATTGATGCTGGCCGGTGAAGTGCCGGTAATTCATGGACTGGAAGCGCAGGATTTTCTTCTTACTGCCGAGACGTTACTGTCTTCCGGACGATCGATGCGCCTGGAGGCCGACCCAACTGTAATTACCTTTGAAGATCTTTGGCTTCGAGCAGGCACACAGCTCCCGACAAGCCTAACTCATGGACTAGAACTCACCTGCGGACAGTCACCTACAACTGTACTTGCCATTATCGAACATGCTGAGCGATCTGGTGCCCGTTTCTGGCTACCGGCGCTCTCGGACCGCTGCCGTCGGGGTGAATTGCCAAGGCGCTTTCTTGTTTGCACAACGGTTGAAGACGATGAATGTGAAGAGGCTCAGGCAATTCGGAGCCAAGCGCCCTGGATCGACGTCAGTGGGGCGATTACTCCTTCGGGGGCGGCCTTGGCGCTGGTTGTTTTCGCACCCAGCAATATTCGACAGCTTGATCCGGGAGCGCGTAGCGGGGATGTCTCTCCAGCGATGGTGACGGTTGCGCGGTTTGCAAACCAGCTCACACTGGCAAGTTCATTGCGACTAGCCCGAGCGGCAACGGAGTGGATCCGTTTGAACCCAGGAAATCAATACGAACAAATTCCATTAGCTCTTGCCGAATTTTTCATTAATCAGTCTGGCCAGTCTGGGCGCATGAAATCAAAGTCATAAGGAGATGAGTCTGTGTTAGACCCAATTGGTGGTTTCCGTCGAATCCAAGATTTTGTCATCAACTATGTTGAGACAAGTTTCCGCATTTCTAATAAAGCGGCAGCGGAGGCGCGTCGGAAGCTTCTGATGACGGTCGACGTGTTGGCTACCGATCCATTTATCGAGCCGGTACTGCGCTATCAGTCGCACTCAAAGAATCTTGAGCAGCTTGCACAGTTGGATGATGGTCCGCTCGCGCCGATCAGTAAAGACGGCAGGCGAGCCTTCGTCGAGCTAGCGCTTTCCGGGCTATTCCAAGGTGCGCGTTGCGAGGGCGAGATTAGACGAAAATCCTTATTTGCACCTTACGACCATCAGGTCGAAATGCTAAGGCGCGGATTGCTGCCGGGCAAGCCCGGTATCGTAACATCTCGTACCGGCAGCGGAAAAACAGAAAGCTTCATGTTGCCGGTACTAGCTGCAATTACTAATGAGGCAGTGTCTTGGGCTGCCCCTGACAGCGAGTATCTAAAGAAAAATTGGTGGCTGGAAGATAAAGGGCAGTGGTCCGCCCGGAGACATGGTGAAAATCGTCCAAGTGCGGTCAGAGCTTTGGTGATCTACCCGATGAACGCCTTGGTAGAGGACCAAATGCAACGCCTCCGAAAAACACTAGACTCTGACGATGCAAGAGAGGTGATGCAAGAGCGCTTCAAAGGCAATCGACTTTACTTCGGCCAGTACACCAGCTCCACGCCTGTTACCGGCTTTGAGTGTCATCCGCGCATTGCCGACAATAAAGAGGAGAAACAGCGTCGCACCCGGCGCATTACGCGGCTGCGAGATGCTATGCAGGGTTTCAAGCGTGATCAGGATGCTGCGCTCGCCTTTGACTGCCAGGCAGAGTTAACTAACGAAGAGGGGAAAAAGGCTTCAGATAAGACTCGTTACATCTTCCCTTCCGTGGACGGTGGTGAAATGCTTTCGCGTTGGGACATGCAGGCAGATCCACCAGATATTCTGGTTACGAACGCCTCCATGCTTGGCACAATGCTCTCGCGAGAAGTAGAGGAATCTGTTTTCACTAAGACGCGAGACTGGCTGTTGAGTAATGATGACTCTTACTTTTATCTTGTATTCGATGAATTGCACTTAATTCGCGGCTCAGCAGGTACCGAGACAGCATTTTTAGTTAAGACGCTTATTCAACGATTGGGACTTGACCAACCAGCTCATCGATACAAATTGCGCTTACTCGCCTCCTCCGCGTCTATGCCAATAGACGGGAGTCTTGGAGCACAGTCGCTTGTTTATCTGCGCGATCTATTCGCTCCATATGGTACGAGCCAAAACGCAAATGATCCGGGTGCCATTGATCCTGAGTTCTGGCGAGACTGTATTGTCGTGGGTACTCCACACTTACCGGAGTTTTCTGGAGGGTTGATCAAAGCTCAGCCCTTTGTTGATTTATTCGAAGCCGCGTTAAGAGGCAAAGACGGGTTCGTCGCTAGAATTTCTAATGCTGAAGCGCTCAACCCCGCTGTGGAGCACGCAGCTAGAGCTTTGGGGAGTACCTCAGGTGGAGCTGCCGACCGAGTCAAAGCATTAGCCGAGTTAGCTGCCGCTGTATTGACGCAAGCCTGCCGTGAAGGAAGCGACGTTCGCGCTACGTCAGCGAAAGATTTGGGCAGTCGTATCTTCCTCCCCGATTCCGGTGATGAAGACAAGGCATTGCGAGGACTACTATTGGCTCGCGCGCTCCCGGAATCAGGTGCGTGGGATTCGAGTGTTTCTCCCACCACTACAGCCTTTCGCGTGCACACGTTTATCCGAAATATTGAAGGACTTTTCGCTTCAGTCACGCTTGACGGTATTACCCCAGTGTTCGAGGACTTTACCGTGGAGCGTGGCGTAACCCACGCGAAGCCTCGAATAGACGGAGGGCGAGGCCGCCGATTGTTTGAGTTGCTGTACTGTGAGGCCTGTGGGGATCTTTTGATCGGCGGCCAACGAGGTCAAAAAGTCGCAGACGGTATAGAGACAGAGCTTCTTCCTTCTGCGGCAGACTTAGACAATATGCCTGAGAAGGTAGGTTCTGAATACTACGACAAAATGACACTTGATGAGTTTGCCGTATTTTGGCCTCGCAGGGTGCAGTGGGCGGCCTCGGATCGAGATTATGATGACTGGGAGGCTGCAAGTTTAAATCCAGAAACAGGACTGGTGTCTATTAAACCAGATGTTCCCTCCGGACACATTGGAGGTTATTTATATCGTCAGCAAGAGACAGCAGTGAAAGGTCGTAACGGTAAAATCACGGGACCTCTAATGGCCCAGCCGTTCTGCTGTCCGAAATGTGGCACCGATTACTCCAACCGCCCGATTTTCAGCCGCTCACGTTCGCCAATTCGAGCATTCAGAACAGGTGTGACTAAAACCTCTCAACTGGTTGCTACCGAGCTTTTCGAATTATTGCACGCGATTGGGGCTGAACCAAAAGGTATTGTTTTTTCTGACAGCCGACAGGATGCAGCTAATCAGGCGTTAGAGATCGAGACTCTGCATCTGCGAGATCTACGGCGTGAAGTCTTAGTAAATGCAGCGAGAGAAATGGTTAAGAAGTCGAAAGAAGAATGGATCGATCCACTCGAATTTGGGCAGCTTATGCAGTCGCTTGTTACGAAGCAGTCGGAAATGGAATTGCTTGCCGAAAAGTTTACCAAGCAAATAACCTCAGGAACGCAGAAAAACAGCGACAGGGTTTCCCTCAGTAAACTCCTTCAGTGCAGCTCTGACTCTAGTCTTGGGGCCCTTACATCCGACTTTGTCTCTCTCGGCGTCCATCCATTTGATCGTTTGGGAAAGAAACATTTCCAAGGGAAAATTTGGCACGATTTGTTTGTTCAGCACGAAGGGAAATCAGCTTACTCCCATAAGTTAAACGACGTTCAAAAAGCTGATCTTAACGCTGACATACTTAAAGGCCAATACGAACTTATCGACGACGTAATTTTTGCAAACACTTTTTTTGCATTGGAGGAAACCGGATTGGCATATCCGTCCATCATGGACGGAAATGATGAAAAAGCTGACCGGCTCGATGCGTGGTTACGGGTTTTTGCTGGGGCCTATCGTGTTTTGGATAATAAATTTGTTAAAGGCGATGACGTAGTAGAATGGCTTTCAGGCACTGACATAAAGAATAAACGAGTACATCGATTTGCCCAGGTTGTATTTCCAGGCGGTTCAATCGATGGCCTTAGTAGCATTCTCAATGAGTTCTCAAATTTAGGGTATCCAAGCGGCATAATCCATGTCGGAAAGTTATTTCTTAAAATAGCGAAGGAAGACGACCCTTATTGGCGCTGCAGCAATTGCGAGCGAGTACATCTTCACCGTGGACCGGGAAGGTGTACTCGCTGCGGAGAAGGACTTGCCGAGCAGGCGACGGGGCAAGCAGGAGAGTTGTGGCGTAATAATTTTCTAGGTCGCCGGATTGTTCGTGGGCAACAAGAAAAAGTTGCCCGATTCCGTCTGCGCGTGGAAGAGCTGACAGGGCAAACGGATGATTTTTCGGATCGCCTACGCAAGTTCAAAGGGATCTTTGTTGATGGCGAAAGTGAAATACAAAAGCGAGCTCAAGAGATCGACATGCTATCTGTCACGACCACTATGGAGGTTGGAATCGACATAGGAGCCTTGCAGAGTGTATATCAGGCTAACATGCCTCCACAGAGATTCAATTATCAACAGCGAGTTGGTCGTGCTGGCCGCCGAGGTCAAGCATTCTCACTGGTCATTACCTTCTGTCGCGGTCGAAGTCATGACGCGTATTATTTCGCGCACCCACGTGCGATTACTGGCGACGCACCGCCCCCACCTTTCCTTGCTACTGGTCACGACCCCATTCCTCTGCGTTTAGTACGCAAGAACTGGTTGCGTGCCGCATTCAAATACTTACGTAATGAGTGTGCAAAAGCTGGCGATCTATATCCAGGCGATCTAGTAATGCCGCCTGATGTTCACGGTGAATATATATCAACTCAAGATTATTTTCATAATACCGCGGCGAACTGGCCTCGGCGCCTGCATAATGCACTTACCACAACCATCACTGAACGTAATAGTTTTATTACAACAGCATCCTTTGATCCAGAACAGCAAAATCGCCTCAAAAACAAATCTGACGTCAATATTCTGATTAAAGAAATCGACGACCTTAAAGCGTACGCACCAAATTCGGAGATGGGACTTGCACGCTTCTTGGCTGAGTGGGGATTATTACCTATGTATGGTATGCCTACGCGTGTTCGTAACCTATACCTGGGCCTTCGTTCTATAAAAGTAGGCGCTACAGAGGATTACGAGTGGTCCACTATGGATCGTGACCTTGATCTTGCTGTATTCGAGTATGCACCAGGTGCGGTGCTAGTCAAAGATAAGCAGAAGCATCGTGTTGTCGGCTTTACTGGGAGTCTATCTACTCCTCAGGGTTTCAAAAAAAATGATCTATCGATAAGGGCGCTTTCCCGTTGGTATGAGACTGAAACTTGGGTAGCTATTTGTAAAGACTGCGGCTCAGCAACAAGGAGAGATTTGATACCACAAGCATCGCTTAGGTGTGATGACTGCCAAGCGGAAATTCTTCCTGAAGAACTGAAACGATATGTAACTCCCTCTGGATTTCGGACTGACTTTAATCCAAAAGACGGCGAAGAAGACGTTGGGCGAATGTCCGTTCGCAGCATGGCTACCTTAGTGAGTCCAGGTGATCGACTGGAACATGGGAACATAACTGTAATGCACGGTGCCGGCATAACGATCATGCAGATGAACGACGGGGTCGCAAATATTGATGGAGATGGGGAAGGCTTCCTTGTTCAGGAAGCTTCAGATCTGAGGGTCACTATACCGTCGGGCAGCACAAAGCCCCCTAAAATTGATGGTGAGCTCCAGGCTTATGAGGCCGGCTGGCTCGGAAATGCTCGCGGCACAAGTGGAGGACTGGCTCGCTGGGGAAATATCGGAAATCCATTACCTCGATTTGGATTGATCTCATGCAAGCAGACAGAATCTGTTCAGCTTGAATTGGGGCGGTTTGATTTTCGGCTTGATCTGGCACACGTAGCGCGACGAGGTAAATATGATCGTCTTTCAATCCGAGCTGCTGCGATTAGTGCGACGCAAATACTAGTCCAAAAGGCTGCACTAGAACTCGACGTTTCTGCCGATGAGTTTGAGGCGCTGGAACCGCGCGTGCGTTCCGGAAAACCTCTCCTACAGATCGCCGACACGCTAATCAATGGATCAGGCCTCTGCCGCCGTTT
Organism: Pseudomonas sp. ADAK13; assembly: GCF_012935715.1. Taxonomy (NCBI): domain Bacteria; kingdom Pseudomonadati; phylum Pseudomonadota; class Gammaproteobacteria; order Pseudomonadales; family Pseudomonadaceae; genus Pseudomonas; species Pseudomonas sp. ADAK13. The sequence continues at coordinate 3,028,405 of NZ_CP052860.1, read as the reverse complement.
AGGTGAAACGGTTCCTGGCGGCTCGCGACCGAAAATTCTAGATATACTTCACGATGCCTTGGAAAAACACGATCAATGGCCGCTTCTAGATTTTCTTAGTATGTCGGCAGATGGGGATCACTCAGCTCAATGCCATACGTCGTGCTACCGTTGTATTCAGCGATTTGGTAACCGCCGATATCATGGTCTTCTTGATTGGCGCTTGGGATTATCCTATCTACGTTCAATGGTCACGCCGGATTACTCATGTGGCCTAGACGCGCGGGATGCGGCCTATCCAGAGATCCTAGGCTGGCGTGAACGAGCCGAATGGTTAGCAGAAAACATTGCTCAGATGCGCCCCGGGGTCTTAACTCCCGGCAAACTGAGCCATTCGGGGCTACCTTTCCTGCTGGAACGTAAAGGCAGCGGTGAAACCCGATACGTGATTGTTCACCCACTTTGGAGTTTAGAGACTAGCGCGCTATCTGACCTACTGGGAAATGACTGGTCGCCAGAGTTACGCTTCGTTGATACTTTCAACTTAGAGCGACGCCCTCTCAAAGCCATGGCCAGTTGGATGAAAGCTCGCTGAGATATTTAGGCCCTTTCCATCGGGAAAGCGCGAAAAGCAGATGTGACATGACACCATGTCTGCGCCCATCATAAAAATAGCCGCTTCCCTAGTGACCGGAAGCGGCTGTATTTTCTAAGAATATGGGAGGCTGCCACCATCTCGTATCCAGTTCATTGCTATGTAACACTCTGGCATAGACACACGAAAAGACATCTCAATCCCCCGCCCCATAGCGAATTGGAACGTCGAGGGTGATGGTCTGATTCCATCTTCCTGAATTTGAGTGGGCCCACTCCTAGAAATCCTCAGACGTTGCTAACCGTAGGCACACTTCTCGTGTCTACAGTCAGCGGACACTGCCTACCACAGAAGGTCACTGCACGGATGCTATTCAACCGTGAGATTAATGGACGTCTATTTCTGATGTTTTCCAATTGCTATTCGATTTAAAGCAAAGAAAATATTTATGATCGAAGGTGTGCAGGTCGCCGTCATCGACCCCAATCACATGCCTGAAGGTGCGTTTGTTTAAGCTATTCGCGTACTGGCAGGATCGACCGCACCGGGAATCAGTGCGGGTCAAGATTGCAATTCGCGCTGCGAATCACTACCTACGCGACTTGCTCGCCCATGACGAATACTGGTGCATATCAGAACATATCCGTCGAATTAAGACCTTAGCCCTGACACAGCTCGGCAAATATGTTTATGTAGAATATGGAATCGACGTGCTGGACGCCATTTTTTACGATCCGGTACTGTTTCCAGCTGTCTATTTGGACCGGGAACGATCCGAACATGATTCGTCAAATTAGTGATATACGCCGACGCAAGTTAATTTAGTACCAACGATTCGCTTGTGGCCTTATTCATCCTAGCCATAATCAGCCCGCACTTCGACGCTCCCAAGATAAAAACTAAATTTTGACACGTCCCTCAAGAATTCGAGCGGCAAGACCGTCTTTAAAATGAAAATAGCTAGCCATTAAAAATAAAACCAGCTGCCCCCATCCAAGATATATCGTGGGCTGCGCCACCATCCCAAAGTAAAACAGCAAAGACATTGCAACTAAGAAAAATCGCTTCGCCGAATAAAGTCCAAACTGCGTGTCATCCGCGGTGCGATATTTAATTGCAGATCGAGACATTCTCACCGCAATCTGGCCAAAAATAATACAGGACACTAACGACCAATCAGGCGCTAGTAAAATATCTTTCCAAGACGATGTATACAGCTTAATCGCCACAAGAAAGACAAAAGGTGTAACTATGAAGATGTACTCGGAAAAAAGCTCCGCCCACATCGTATTTCGTTTTTTAGAAGAGAGGTTTTGTTTCATGCTGTAATCCAACATCGCGGTGAATTTGCAAAACTCTTACGACTTTCGCACCCGAAATGAAGGGTTTACCTTTCCCCGGAGGCGGAGAGTAAATCTCAATTGAAACCTCAGCCTCCATAACGTCTCTGGGACCAATAGGTGCTATAGAGCCATCCTGGTACTGCTCAAGCCACAGCATGTCAGTGATCTTGGCATTGTAGCGATTATTCGTACTGGCGCTGAGCATAGCCCAAGCTCCTTTACCGATGTTTACTGGCGCTCTGACGTAAAGTTTATCCACGCAGCCTTTAGTTTCAGTCGTTCCTTGAAACATCTCTTTGGGATTGGCGTTAAAACGCCAGTGGGTATTGATAGCTGTGATATTTTCCGACTCAACGATGCTGGCCGAAGCGCTCTCCTCAGGAAGCAGCCTCTTATTTGCTTCTGACAATTTATTCAATGCGTGTGCAAAAGCTTTTCGATCAATTTTTGGGGCAAACAGCTGTTCATCATTAAACTTAGATAGCTCAGCTTCAACTCCTGAAGCTAGCTGATCAACCTCCTCTTCAGTAGTAGTACTTTCGAGACCGGCTAGGTCTTCCGCTAACTTCATGCTTGATTCAAAAACAGCAGTCTCGAACCATCCCTTAAGACGTCCAGGAACGGCCTTGAGCACACTAGCAACTGAACCGGTCTCGACATCTTCGAGCCGAAGAGCGAATTCTCCCTGCACACCAAGGCTTCCGACCATGACTTGGCCTATCGCTTCGTAGGCCTCAATATAACTACTCATAGCCTGGAAAATTTCAGCTGGCCGTTGGCGCTCCTTCAAAAAGTCAATTTTTATTCTTAGCGTCTCGTGCATTCCTAACTACTTCCTTGAGGATGGGAAAACGTCTACCAAATAGGCGGTACGATCAAGCGGGTCGGGGAGGATAACCTCTACCGCCGATAGTGGCAAAATGTCCCCACCAGCGTCAGGGAAGCTCAAATCTCGCATCATCCTTGCCGACTGCCCTAGAGCCCAGCACAAAGAGTCGTCAGCGCTGAAACACTGTACATAATAACAGTATCGATCATTTCAACCTCATCTGCAATATGTGTCAGCTGGCAGACTCTGATGCACTATGCAGAAATCATTAGAAAAAATTAATGTGCTGGCTCGAGACATATGAGTCCCGAAGAATGTGAGTTGTGAACAGACGGAGACGCACCTCTACTCGGAAAAGGGGTATTCCAAATGGTATTCCATAAATATAAAAAATAATTTTTTCAGCAGTAATATCAATAAGTTGTAATAACAATTCAACTTACCCCGGCCCACCATATACGAAGCACCACCAAAACCCGCCTTGTACGGGTTTTGTTGTTTCTGGGCTCCTGAAAACACACCGCCGAATGAGCCTTCGGATTTTTCCCGCAAGACATCGCGCCCTTGGTGAACTGGTGCTCATCAATCGACACGACTAGCCTTGAAACGTCGCTGCAAAATCAGCGACCGGGTTTAGCAGCTCGGTTAATATCAAGGCATGCAATGCCACCATCCGTTCAAGCGAGCATCCGCGTTCGCTAGTCCGCGTTATGGCGGCTGTGCGTGGGGCACTTTCGAGTGCGCTGGGTTCCTTGATTCCTGGTCTGCTAACCCGTGCACAGTCGCCACCCTTTTCGTTTAGCAGCGATGTCTGGCGACTCCACCAATCAAGGAGTTGCAGTCATGATAAAGCACAGCCCCAACCCCCCATGCCCGAGCCAATCCGGCACAGATATCTTCTGTATCGCCCAAAACATCGACCCCGAAACCCTGCTGGTACAAGCCTGCGAAACCCTCGCCTCACTGAACGCGCTCACGACCGACCTGGCTTTCGAGCTTGATGGCGCCTTTCGCCATAAACTTCTGGCCACCCAGCAATTGAGCGTTCTGGGTGAGTTGCTGGTGACGCGCGCACTGGACATTCTTGCGCCAACGGCAGATTCAGTAGCTGCGGAAAGGACCGTTTCCTGACAGGGAACATAGCGATCCGCTTGAGTACCCCAACAGCAAGAAAAAGGTGAGGGTCTATTTTCTTTTAAGATAAGCCCCACCTTTGTTGAAACATAAGGATGTGTGCCGCAGTGAACAAGAATTCCTACGCCTACCTGATACCTGTCGTGCTGGGCGTACAGCTTCTTTTGGCCCTGCTCTTTATATGGCAGTTCAGCATTTCGCCGGCCATCCACTTCAAGCCGATCGCTGGGAAAGCCTGTTTATCCGTATCGCTCGTCCTGACCCTGGCTGCGTCCGTGATTGTCTGGCGTGTAAGAAAACCTCAGCTGCAGCTCGAAAAAAAATGGACCCTGTTTAAGGCGTTTGCCGGGATGTTCATCCTATGCACGCTGTTATCGGTGACGCTGTTTTCGTTGGCCATTTTATGTTCAGGCGGCACCCGCAGCAGCTATACGGCTCACTACGAATATTCGTCGGGCGGAAGTAAAAGCTGCAGCGGAATCACGGTCTTCGATGCTGAGCTGAATAAGACGATTAAAATCTGCCGCCCCACGTGGATCGGTCATCGCGATGAAGTAAGAGTGGTGAAAGTCAGCAATGACCTGGGGATCGTTGTAAAAGAGGCCGTAATCCTTTGAGCGAGAAAGCCCTCCAGACACTGATCAGCAGCGATCCTTTACGCTGGCACTTACTGGCCGTCGTCCGCTCCCTCGCCCTCCCCGACTGCTGGATCGGCGCCGGCTTCGTACGCAACGCCGTGTGGGATCACCTGCACGGTCGCCCCCTGTCACCACTGACCGGCGACGTCGACGTACTGTGGTTCGACGCCACCTGCACCGACCCCGCCGAAGACCGCCGCCTCGAAGCGCTGTTATGCGCAGCAGAACCCTCTATCGACTGGTCAGTCAAAAACCAGGCCCGCATGCACCTGCGCAACGGCGACGCGCCCTACTGCAACGCCAGCGACGCCATGCGCTTCTGGCCAGAGACGGCCACCGCCGTAGCCGTCAGAAGAAGCGCAGAAGACCTGTGCGAAGTATCAGCCCCTCTCGGCCTGGATGACCTGTTCAACCTCCAACTCAACCCCACACACCGCTTCACCCAAGAAAAACACGCCATTTACCAACAACGCATCGCCTCCAAACGCTGGCTAACCCGCTGGCCACTGCTGAAACAGCCCTGACCTTGCGAAAACCTCACATTCATTCACGAATTATTAAGAATCGCCCTCGTATACTCACCGATCGCCCGGACTGTTCCCCCGAACGGTCCCCTGCCCCGGTAGCCAGAATCCATGACGCGTTCCGCTCCTCTGCTGCTCCTGCTTGCTGCGCTGTTGTTTTTCTTTGCCCTTGGCAATCACGAGTTGCAAGGCTCGACCGAGGCCCGTGTGGCGGGGATTGCCATGGCCATGCATCTGGATAACGACTGGGTGGTGCCGCGATTGTTTCGTGAACCGTTCCTTGAGAAACCACCGCTGAGTCTGTGGCTCGACGCCGGGGCGATCCGTCTGTTTGGCGGCACCACCTGGGCGGTGCGCCTGGCGTCGGCGTTTGCCGGGCTGTTCAGTGTGATGCTGCTGTACGGGATGCTGCGCAAGTTTGGCCGGCCCAAGACCCTGGCGTTTATCGCGGCGTTGATGCTGGCGACCATGGCCAGTTACTGGAGCAACGTGCGCGGCGTGGGTGAAGACTCGCTGCTCACCCTCGGGGTCACCACGGCCCTGCTGGCGTTCTATCAGGCGAACCGCCCCGAGTCGGAGCGCGACAGTTCCAACCTGGGCACCTGGTTGCTGTTCAGTCTGGGGATGGTGATCGCTACGTTGAGCAAAGGTGTGCTGGGCCTGGCCATGCCGGGCATCGTGATCTTTGTTTATTTGGCCAGCACCAGCCTGATGGACAAACGATTCAAGCTGGGCGACTGGATCAAACCCGGGCTGTTCACGCTGCTGGCGCTGGTGCCGCTGATGATCTGGCTGGGTTTCCTGTACCAGCGCGACGGGCTGCAAGCGGTACGTGAAGTGCTGCTGACCAACAGCGTCGGGCGTTTCAGCGGCTCGTTTGTCGAAGCCGGTCACTACGAGCCGTTCTATTACTACATCGTCAAGTTGCCCGAAGCGTTTTTGCCGTGGAACATCCTGGTGTACCTGGGGCTGTGGCACTTCCGCAAAAGCCTGGTGCGTAACCGCTACCGGCTGTTTTTCTGCGTGTGGCTGGTAGCGCAATTCACCTTGCTGACGTTGGCCTCCAGCAAGCGCACGGTTTACCTGATGGCGCTGACACCCGCTGCTGCGGTGCTGGCCGCCGAGTATGGCGGCGTGCTGCTGGGCTGGCTGAAAAGTCGCGGACAGGTCTCCCACGTCGCCGAACATGTTTATGAACATCGCCGTGGCCTGGTAGGTGGCTTTTTCGTCGTGGTGATTGCCTGCTACCTGATCGCTGCTTTCTGGTACGCGCCAAAGGCCGATAAGCGCCAGTCGTTTGTACCGGTGATCAGCCAGATCCAGGCGATGCAGGCGCAAGGCAAGGAAGTGGTGCTGTATCAGGCCAACGAGCGAATCGCCGGCGCCGGGGTGTTCTACATGCAGGCCTATTTGACGATTCTGCAGACGCCGGAGGAACTCAAAAGCTACCTCGCGGCCAAGCCCGGTAACGTGGCCTTGGTGGACAATACTGACCGGCTGAACGTACCGGTGACGGTGGTCAAGGAGATGGCGATCAACCGTCAGCCGTACTATTTCGTCGAGCAGTGAAGCCGGTTACCACAGTGCCAGGTCGTACGTGAGGTAAACCCGGTAGTTGTCACGATCGCTCGCATAAGTCGAGCGATACGTGGCCTTGCGCAACTCGACGCCCAGGCCTTTGAAGGTGCTGTCCTGGATCACGTAGCGCAGGTTGGTGTCCGACTCCCACTCACGGGCTTCGCGGCCATTGAAATCACCGTTCTGGCCCTTGTAGTAACGGGTCATGAAGGTCAGGCCCGGCAGCACGGCGACCAAGTCGTAGTCATAACGCAGCATCCAGGTTTGCTCACCGGCCTGGATGAATTTGCCGACGCCGGCGTTGCTGAAGGAATACACGGTCGACACGCTGGCATAGGGCAAGGCGGTATCGCCGGTGACTTTCTGATAACCCACGCCCAACGCCTGCGGCCCCAGCCGGTAGGTGAACAACCCGCTGAACATGTCGCTGTCGACCTTGCCATTGCGTGCCTCGCCCGCTTCGTTGCTGATGAAGTAACGCAAGTCGCTGGTCAGGCTGCCGGCACCCACTGGCTGTTTATGCACCAGGCCAAAGAACTGCTGGCGATAGAATTCGCGCATTTCGCCGTAGTACCAGGTGCCGCTCAGCTTGGGTGTGAAGGCGTAGGTGGCGCCGGCGAAATCAAAGTCGCTGCCCTTTTTGCCGCTGTAGCCCTGGGGATAAATGTCCACGCTGTCGGTCGAGTTTCGCAGCTTGAACTTGTCCAGGTGCCCGGCGTGCACGTACAGGTTACGGATGCCGCTGTACTCGACTTGAGTGCCCTGGAACGTTTGCGGCAACAGCCGGCCATCGTTGTACACCAGCACCGGAATTTTCGGCAGCAGCGTGCCGGTTTTCACCACGGCCTCACCGATGCGCATCTTCGCGGTGACGCCCAGGCTTGAGAATTCACTGGCCGCGCGGCCATCGTCGTGCACCGGCAATAACCCGGTGCCGGCATGGGCGCGACTGGAGTCGAGCTTGATCCCCGACAACCCCAATGCATCCAGGCCGAAGCCCACTGTGCCCTCGGTATAGCCCGATTGCAGGTTGAGTAAAAAACCCTGGGCCCACTCCTTGCGGTCCTCGCCGCCGTCACGGTATCCGTCGTTGAAATAGTAATTGCGCAAGGTCAGCTTGCCGTGGGAGTCCTCCCAGAAACCCTGGGCCATCAACGCCGGTGACAGGCTCGCCAACAAGCCTGCAGACACCACTCCTCCCCTCGTGAAAAGCTCACGCATAACCGTCTCCCGAATGCCGTATTGTGGTTTTTTATGGGCAGTTGCTGCCTGCGACAGGCTGGACGGCGTGTCGCATTGCGGCGGACACTAACGGCTGATCGAACGCCCGGCAACGTTATGCGAGAAGCGCATCAGGCTATGCGCAAAGCCCTCAAACCACAGGAACATCACGGTGAATCTCAAGCAGCTCGAAGCCTTCAAGGCGATCATGTCCACCGGTTCGACCATCGGTGCGGCGACCCGCATGGGCCTGTCGCAATCGGCGGTCAGCCGGTTGCTGAGCCAGTTGGAGGAGGCCTTGGGTTTCGCGTTGTTCCTGCGCAAAAAGGGCCGCTTGATGGCGACCCCGGAGGCTGAAGAACTGCTCACCGAAGTGGCCGGACTGGTGGACGGCATGCAGCGTATCCAGCGCCTGGCGGATGAGATGCGCGTGGGCCGTTCGCGCAAGAGCCTGATCAAGGTCGGGGTGCCCACCAGCATGACGCAAGAGCTGCTGCCACGGATCGTCGCCGAGTTTCTCAAGGGCCGTGAAGACATCGTCGTCGAGTTGCTGACCGGCTCCTACGACATGATCGAACGGGCCGTGCTCGACCGCTCCGCCGACCTCGGTTTTGTGCGTTTGCCCACCGAGATTCCCGACTTCGAGATTGAACCGGTGCTGGAAACCGAAGGCGTGTGCGTGATGCCGGCGGACCACCCGTTGACCCGTCACGCCTGCATTGAGGTGCAGCACCTGCGGGACGTGCCGCTGGTGATGCTGGGCCGGCAACGGGCGCTGCGGGCCGAGTTGAATCAGGTGTTTCGTGCGGCCAACCTGACGCCGCAGGTGCGGGTCGAAGTGCACTCGGTGGGCGCCGCGTGCAGCTTTGTCGCCGAGGGGCTCGGGGTGTCGATCGTCAATGGTTTGCTGGCCAGCCACTTCATGCATTTGCCGATTGTGGTCCGCCCGTTTCGGCCGGCATTGCCCTATGCGTTCGGCCTGGCGTTTCGCGCGAATGAACCCAGGTCCAAGGTGGTGACGGCGTTTGCCGAGCACCTCAAGCACCGGCTGGCCGCACAAAACGCATAGCCCAACCCAGCCCGCGCATAACGTTGTCGCCGCTAAAACTTTGCCCTAGTGTCCGCTCCACAAGTGTCACCCGACACAACAATAACAGCGCACACCGGGGCAACCAGCATGACCGAACCGCAGATCGTCCGTACCCACTCGCCCACTGAAACGCCGGTGGAAAAACCGGCGCAGCGCAAGCAGATCAACCCGGCCATCATCCTGTTGAGCATCGTGCTGCTGGCCGTCGCCTTCACCTACGCGGTGAACTCGGGCAAGTTCCAGCGCCAGAATGGCCTGGTGGTGCCCGGCTCCTATCAGGTGCTGGAGAAACACGACTCCTTCGGCCAACTGTTCTCCCTCGAGCCGCGCAAGGCCGGCGATACCATCGCCCGGCCGGTGTCGCTGGTGGAGGGTTTCATGGCCATTCCACAAGGCATCGAAAAACGCGCTGCGCTGATTTTCATGGTGCTGTTCATCGGTGGCATGTTCGGCGTACTGAACAAGGCCGGGGTGATCGACGCCGGCCTTGAGCGCCTGCTGGGGCTGACCCGGGGCAATATCTACGTGCTGGTGCCCAGCCTGATGCTGGTGTTCTCCGCCGGCAGCACCTTCATGGGCCTGGCCAAGGAGTTCATCCTGATCGTGCCGTTGATGGTGGCCATGGCCAACCGCCTGGGGCTGTCGAACCTGATCGGGCTGGCCATCGTGACCATCTCGGTGAAGATCGGCTACCTGGCCTCCATCTCCAACCCGGTGGCGTTGTCCGTGGCACAGCCGATGGTGGGGCTGCCGATTTTCAGCGGCTTGAGCATGCGCGTCCTGGCCTACTGCACCTTCCTGCTGGTGGGCATCGCATTCGTGTTGTGGAGCATCCGCAAGCACGGCTTTGATGCCAGCGCGCAGATCACCTTCGAACGCAAGCCGCTGCCCCTGCGCCACCTGCTGAACCTGATCGTACTCGGCGCCGGCATTGGTTTCCTGGTGTACGCCTCCAACCGCTGGGAGTGGAAATACCACGAGCTGTCGGCGTTCTACCTGCTGCTGACCGTGGCCTTCACGGTGATCGCCGGGCTCGGCGCCAGCACCGCCGCCAGCGCCTTTGTCGACGGGATGAAAAAGGTGCTGATTGCCGGTGTGTTGATCGGCCTGGCAACCGCCGTGGAAATCATCCTCAGCACCGGCCAGGTGCTCGACACCATCGTCAACAGCCTGGCCAACCTGGTGGGCGATCACGGCCCGGTAGTCTCGGCCTATGGCATGTTCTTCGCGCAACTGGGGCTGGATGTGCTGATCCCGTCCACCTCGGGCCAGGCGGCCGTGACCATGCCGATCTTCGGGCCGTTGGGGCAACTCTCCGGTGTCAGCCCGCAAACCACGGTGTTCGCGTTTTTAATGGGCAACGGCCTGACCAACATGATCACCCCGACCTCCAGCGGCCTGCTGGTGCTGCTGGCCACCGCCAACGTCGGCTGGGGCCAGTGGGCGCGCTACATCCTGCCGCTGTTTCTGATCTATGCCGTGCTGGCGATGGTGCTGTTGGCCATTGCCGTTGGGACCGGATATTGAACCCATGAGTGTTTTTTCCATGCAGACGCTGCACAACCAGATGATCGCCATGCGCGACGGCATCCACCTGGCCACCGACATCTACTTGCCGCCCGGTCCAGGCCCGTTTCCGGTGGTGATCGAACGTACGCCCTACGACAAAAGCAAACCGTCGCGCTCGGAAATACAGCTCGACGGCCAGCACATCTCCCGCGAGCAAATGGCCGCGCGGTTCACGGCCCAGGGCTTTGTCGCGATCTTCCAGGATTGCCGCGGGCGCTACGCCTCCGAAGGTGTGTTCATCAAATACACCGCCGAGGGCGAAGACGGGTTCGACACCCTGGCCTGGATCGTCGAGCAGCCCTGGTGCAACGGCAAGATCGGCAGCATGGGCCTGTCCTACGCTGCCCACACCCAACTGGCGATGGCCTGCCTGCATCCGCCCGGCCTGAGCAGCATGGTCCTGGACAGCGGCGGCTTCGCCAATGCCTACCAATGCGGGATTCGCCAGGGCGGCGCATTCGAGCTCAAGCAAGCCACCTGGGCCTGGCGCCAGGCCAAGGAAAGCCCGGCGGCGCTGGCAAACCCGGCGATCCTTGAGGCGCTGGAACAGGAAGATATTCACCAGTGGTTCACGCGCATGCCGTGGCAGGCCGGGCAGTCGCCGCTGCGCCATGTGCCGGAATACGAAGCCTATTTGCTGGAGCAATGGGCACAGGGTGATTTCGGGCCGTACTGGCAGTCACCGGGAATCTACGCCGAAGGGCATTATCAGGATTTGCCGGATATCCCGGTGCTGTTCATGTCCAGTTGGTACGACGCCTACGTGAGTTCGACCCTGGCCAATTACTCGGCGTTTTGCGCGGGGACCCAGGCGCGGCACCAACTGATCATGGGCCCGTGGCTGCACGGCGATCGCAACATCACCCACAGCGGCGAAGTTGAATTCGGCGCCTTGGGCGCCTTCGATGGCCAGGTCGCCAGGGACTGGCTGAGCTGTCGCCTGGACTGGTTCGAACGCGCCCTCAAGGACGCTTCGCTGCCGGCTCCCGCGCCCGTGAAGGTGTTTTTGATGGGCGGCGGCACCGGCGCGCGGGACGAACAGGGCCGCCTGCAACACGGTGGCCGCTGGCTCGAAAGCCGCCAATGGCCGCTGCCCGGCAGCCAACCGTTGACCCTCTATTTACAGGAAGACCGGCGGCTGACAGACACCTGCCCACGTAACGCTGAGGGGCAACTGAGTTACCACGCCGACCCCGCCAACCCCGTGCCGACCCTCGGTGGCGCACTGACCTCGGGTAGCCCGGTGTTCGTCGGCGGTGCGTTCGACCAACGCGAGCGCGCTGATTTTTTCGGCACGCGGGGTGATAACCGCCCGCTGAACGAGCGCGAGGACATTCTGAGTTTTCAGACGCCGCCCCTGGCCGAAGACCTGGTCGCCGCCGGCCCGTTGCAAATCGAGCTGTGGATCGACAGCGACGCGCCGGATACCGACTTCACCGCAAAACTGGTAGACGTCTATCCCGACGGCTATGCCATGAACATCACCGACGGAATCCGCCGCGCCCGCTACCGCGACTCTTGGGAACAGCCGACACTGCTCACACCCGGTGAGCGGGTCAAGGTCGTGATCGAGCCCTTCGCCACCTGCAACCTGTTCAAGCGCGGCCATCGCCTGCGCCTGGACATTGCCAGCAGCAACTTCCCGCACTTTGACGTCAACCCCAACAGCGGCGAGGCTCAGGGCCAGGCGCAGCATCCGCGGGTGGCCTGCAACACCGTGCATATGAGCCGCGACCATGCCTCGCGCCTGATCCTCACCGTGCTGCCCGCCCAGGCTTTGCCGGCGCCGGCAGCGGATTAACTAAGTACCCCCAGCCGGGTGCTCAAACCCCGCAACCTCGGGTTTTATCCAACACCCGAGGTTTCCCCCGTGAGCACCCTACCCTCCGATTCCCCCAGCCAGTCACTCGACCAGCTATCGGCGACAAAGCCCTCTGCGCTGTTCCAGGCCATGGAGCAGCTCAACACCCAACTGACCGACGAAGCGCAGCGCCTGCTCCAGCAGGCCAAAGTGCCCTACACCCTGCCTGCCAAGTGGGTCCTCGATGGCGACCAAGGCCTGCTGAACCGCAACCGCATCAATCTCGCCGTGCGTAAAAAACTCGAGGCCCTGGAGACGGAACGTGTGCACGACGGCCGAGTACTCAAGCGCTGGATACTCGATCAACATCAGGCCGCGCTGGAAGCCGAGGCCCACCTCAAGGTGGAGGACCAACTGTTATTGCCCAGCGACCGTGACCTGGTGCTGAACATTCCCGGCAGCCCACCCTTGCGTCCCGCGATGTATGCGCTGAGTTTCAGCCACCGCGGGCGTACCATCGAGTTTGCCGGGGCGTTTGTCCTGACCGCCTTGCAGACACCCGTCACCCTACTGACGGGAGACACCACCGTCGGCAGCGTGCTGCTGTTCACGCCGTCCCGTGGCCTGGAGGCCTTCGCCTCGCTCAACCTACTGGACCGCGCCCTGCGTGAGCGCATGGACCATCCCGCCTGGCGCCAGGAGTTGCTGCAACACCTGCCCCGCCGCGACCAGCATCTGCGCGCAGCGGGCCTCTGGCCTTTGCAACTGAACGTCATCGACTCCATGCCCCTGGCCGAACACACCTACAACGCCCTGCAGGCCAAACAGCGCCTGGACATCGACTTTGCGCTGGGCTTGAACGGCAACCCGCCGCCACACAGCGTGGCCCAACTCACCGCCGAAATGGACCAGGCGATCTGCTGCACGCTCTGGAACCTCGATACACGCCTGGAACTGCGTGCGCAGCAGCTGCTGGACAAGCTGCTGCACGCTGCCGCACCGGACTGGTTTCGCCGCGCCACCCACGCGCAACATCAGACGCTGGTGCGACATACGCAGGCCTACGAACAGGCGCGCGAGGACCTGGTGGCGCTGCTGGGGCCGGCGGCGTCCCCCGAGCACCTGGCGCGGGCGCAGTTGCTCGAACGCCTCGATCAGGAGCTGGACATTCAGGCGCTGGTGCCCGAGCAGTTGCTGATCAGCACCGAACGGCCGTTGATGTCTGGCAACTCCTATCAACAACAGCACACCCTGACGGCATTGGCAGTGCGTGGCCTGCATGTCGGCGATACACAGCCAGGCTCAGCGTTCCTCAAGCACACCCGACTGACCTACGCCGGCCAGCCGCTGCCGCCCGAGCTCAGCGCAGTCACCCCGCAGTACCTGGCCGAACTGCTCGACACCCTGCAACCACGCTTTGACTTTGCCGACGAGCAGGCCCGCGCACTCGGTTCCACAGTGGTCAAGCGCGCGATGCAAGACATGGTCGACACTCGGCTACAGACGCTGGCCTACAGTGCCCTGCTGCAAAACCACATCAGCCCCACGGATTACCAGCTGTTTGAAACCCTCAAGGCAACCCCGTCCGCCGCCCTGAAGGCCAGTTGCGTAGCACTGCACGAAGCGCCGCTCAAGGACCTGTGGGTAATGCGTCACCTTGACGAACAGGGCGCCACCCAACGCTTGCTGTTGTGTACACCCCAGGCACCGCGCGCCGAGCAGTTCCAGGCCTTTGGCAGCGAGCGGGAATTGCAGGCGCACATTCTGGGCTGGAGCCAGGAGATACCGTCGCCCACCCGGCCGGTGACGATAAAGACATACCTGCTTGAACAACTGGTCAGCCGCATCCGCCCCACCTACAACCTCATGCTATCGACCCTGGGCTTCAGGCCGGACACCCTGGAGCATCAGATGATCATCCTCAGCCCGGCCTCCAGCTATCAGGATTGTTTGCTGGAAATGAGCGAGAACCTGCTGGCCATGCAAGCGGATGAACACCTGCACCGTACCCCGGACTGGTTGAGCCGCGCGCCGAAGATTGATCGCCAGACACTTGCCGACCTCGATGAAGACGCTGCCGGCGCGGCCCAGGCCTATAGCGCCAGCCCTGGCAGCCCGGAGCAGTTTCCGGACTTCGACAGCTACCTGTATGAAGCGGCGCACAAGGCGCTCAACACATTGCTGGGCAACCCCACACCGGCGGTCGACCCCAATCAGGTACAAGTCATCACGCCCCGCGAGCATGTCTCCTACACCATGCTCTACCGCAACGGTTATGACTACAGCCTTGGCTTCCTCAACCCCGCCGCCGACACCATGGCGCAGTTCAAGGGCCCCCCAGGCGTTGACCTGAGCCGGCTGAACGCGGAGGCCGTGAGCAAATCCGTCAGAGGTACCTGGATCGGGTCGCGCTACATCATGCAGGTGGAAAAAACCCTGCTGGATCCCCTGGCGCCTCACTACCCGTGGCGCCGCAACCTGGCACTGGAACTGACGCAATTGCGCATGAAAAAGGCCGCCTGGGTCAGCTGCCTGCAAGGTCATCTTGCGCGCAGCGACCTGGCCTGGCTGATCAGGAGCATCGACAGCCTGGGGGACAGCAGTCTTGCCACGCGCGCGCTGTACCAGGTATATCCGCTGGAGCTGTGCGGGCAGGTCATCGACGGCTGCTACCGCTTCCATCACCTGGATGACGTGCCGTTGCTGTACACCCCGCAATCACCGGACGGCATCGATTTTCGCGCGCAAAAAGAATTCAACGAGCGTCTGAAAAACGTCGGCGGCATGGCCAGCTACTACACCAAGCGCGTGGCAAGCCTTGAGCGCAGGGCATTCGAGTCAACCTTGCGCGACCTGCTGAACCGCCTGGAGCCCCAACGGCGCGGCGTTTACTCAAAACCGGTCTTCGACGTACCCCGCCCCTTCGAACCCCTGCGTGACCTGCGTTTCTGCGTATACGACAAGCCGCTGCGGCACGTGCTCGACGACGTCAGGAGCACCACCACCAGCCGGCTCGAAATGATCATGGAGCTGGTTATCCTGATCGCCGAACTGACCATAGCCATCGCCACGATTCCATTTCCGGTCCTGAGCCTGGCGCTGGGTACGCTGCTGGTTTTCAAGGACGCCATGCTGGCCCTGCATGCCTACAATCGCGGCGACACCCAAGCGGCCCTGAACCACTATCTGAGTGCGCTGCTCAACGCGGGCGGCGCGGTCCTGACCGACCTTAGGCCGGTGCTGTTGTCGGCCAGCAAGCTCGCCAACAAACCCTTGCGCCATATCGCCCGCCTGCCCCGGGAGCAACAGGCGATGGCACTGATCCAACAGTTGCCGCCCGAACCAACAGCGCTGCGCGGCATGCAGCCGGTGGCGTTTGGCGGCGATGCGTTGTGGGCCGCGCAAACGCCCGACAGCCTTGGGCGGTTCCTGCTGTTTCGGTATGACGCCGTCCAGGACCAACTGCGCTCCACCGGCAAACTGGTGAGCAAAAAGGCCGACGGGCAATGGCTGCGTGCCGGGGTCACCGGCGGTACGCCCAAGTATGAAAAACTCCGCACACCCTATGAGTTATCGGAAAAACTGGGGGAGAACGTCGCCGGCGTCCTGGCGTCCGAAGACCGCACGGCGATGTTCCTCCTGGCACAAAGCCTGGACGACTCGATGAATACCCACATGATCTGGTCAATGCGGCGCGAGTTGCATCCCGCCCTCGAATCGCACCTGAATCAGGTACAGCTGTTGACCCGTGATGCCGATGATTTTTTTGCAAAACTGCCGCCCCTGGTCAAGCGGGTCGAGACCCTGGACCTGGCACAAGACATTCTCCCCGCCGACCTCCTGCGACGGCTGCTCGACGATGCGCAGAGCCTGGTGATTGGCGAAACGTATTTTTCCATCGCCAGCAAACAGCTGCTGATCGAACACATGCCGCTGCTCAAGGAGTTGCAAGTCAAGGCGATCTACATCGAACACCTGTGGCGCGACGTGCATCATCTGCAAACCCACTCGCGGTTTTCCAAGGGCATTTCCAAACAGGCAAAAAAACATCTCAAGTCCACCGACCGAGCCCACTTCATGGACCCTGAGAGTGAGCATGGCTATTGGAAGTTGGTGGAGGCCGCAATGCAGAACGGCGTCGAGATCAGGTCGCTGAATGCCTCCAGCTGCTACGACCTGGAAAACGTCCTCGGCCTGATCGACTCGCGGCCCGCTGCGACGCGTCCCGTATCGTTGATGAATTACTACTCCCACACCGTGCTCAACGCCGATATCGAAAAGGCTCCCGGTGAGCGCTGGATCGCACTGGTGGAACACAAACGCATGAGTACCTTCCGGGGCACGCCGGGTATGGCCGACCTGCAAAAAAGCATTGCGCTGCGGGTCGATGACGCCTTCGGTCAGCCCACTCGATTGGTCACCGACGTGGCCGGCGCCATTCCCGGAGACCCATTGGCCAAGGGTGATCTGAAGCTGTCGTTGCGTACCTCCGTGCAAGCACTGGAACCGCCGTCGCCGCGCCCCGGGCCGGCGGTGGAGCACAGCCATTTCAATCGCTTTGACTTGCCCGAGGAACACCTCCCACTGTTTGCCCAAGAGATCACACTGCCACTGGGCAGCAAGGAAGCGATGTTCAATACCGCCTACCCCGAACTTGCCGTCATACGCCGAAACGCACAGAGGACCTTCGAAACCACCCGCAAAAAACTGCGGGACGACGCACAGCAGTTCTTCAGCGAGCACACCCCGCCTGCCCGCGTCGCCCTGCCCGAGATCGCCGAAACCCTCGACGAAAAAGCCTTTATTGATCAGGTACTGGAGAGCGCCGACGGCCTGGTGGTGGGTGAGTCCCATGGTGCGACATCGAGCAAAGCGTTCCTGAGCAATCACATGGAGCACATGACGGGCCAACGCAACGTCAAGACGCTGTACCTGGAGCAACTCACCACCGAGCTGCATCAGGCCGACCTGGATATTGCCCACAGCACCGGGATCCTGACGAACGAGCTGAGGGCCTATCTGCGCGCACTGGACACCGGCCACGGCGTGCCCGCCAGCAGCCCTCATAACTTCTCCAGCCTGGTGCAAGTGGCCATCAAACACAAAGTACGCATCCGCGCCCTGGACTGCATCGCCAGTTTGCGGGTGGACGGGGTGCGCCCGACTCGAACCTCAATGTTCAACTACTTTGCGACGCAAGTGATCAAAGCCGATCAGTTGCGCGCCGGCCCGCACAAGTGGCTGGCGCTGGTGGGCGAGACACACCTTCACACCTACCACGGTGTGCCGGGAGTCGCCGACCTCAACAAAGGCATAAGCCTGCTGCTTGCGGATGTACCGCCTGGCTCGGGCAAAGGGTTTGCGCTGGAGCCCGCCAACATCGCGACATTGCCGCCCGAGCAGAAGTGGCCGCTGGTGCGCTATGACTTCAGGAAAACGGTCGAAGCCCGCGCAGCCGCCACCCCGCTGAGCGGCTTGCAACAGCGCCTGAGGCGCCCTGGCGATTACTTGATACAGGGCGCCACGGACGACGCGAAGGAGATCGTCCATATGGACCGCAACCGCGTATTGATCCACACCCCGCTACTCCGCGACATCAAAGGGTATTACGTCAATCGCTGGCATTTCGACAACTTGCGCTTCGCCACCCAGGAACACCTGATGACCTTTATCGAAACCCACAAACAAATGCGAAAAATCGACTGACGCTCCTCGGGCGCCCCTTCCCTGGAGGGGGCGCCCTCGTCGAAAAAATGACCGTCCGTCAGCCACGATCAGTGAATCCAGCCTCCACGAAAAAACCGTTTCAGCTCTCGCCCGGGCTGCCGATACACCCGTACTAACCCATCGCTGGGCGCTCTTCCAGCACACACACGCAAATCTGTTCCTGGAGGAATTCGATGAATAGTTGGTTCGGCAATATCAGCGTCAATATGAAACTGGGCCTGGGCTTCGGCCTGGTGCTGGTGCTCACCGGAATCCTCGCACTCACCGGCTGGACCAGCCTGGGCGGCCTGATCGACCGCAGCAATTGGATGAGCGACATCACCCAGCTCAACGCGTCGCTGACCAAATTGCGGATCGTGCGCCTGCAATACATGCTGGCCAACGGTGACGAAGCCGTAGCGCAAAACGTACAGACCAACCTCGACAGTTTTGCGGCCCAGCAACAGAAGCTGCTGGACAGTTTCAAGAGCCCGGACAACCTCAAGCTGCTCAACGAGCAAAAGGCGATCATCACCGCCTACCAGCAGTCCTTGAACAAAATGCGCGAGGCTTATCGCAACGGCAACGCCTCACGCCAAGTCATGGGTGACAAGGCCGACGTCGCCAACGCGCAGATCAGCGCCCTGGACGCCAGCGTGCGCCAGATGTCCGACAGCACCGAGCGCTTCGCCCAGTTCGAGGCGGTGGCCACCGCCAAGGAACAGTTCCAGTTGGCCCGCTACGAAGTGCGCGGCTACACCGGCAACGTCAACGCCGAAACCGAAGCCCGCGCGGCGGCGCAGATCGAGAAAGCCATCGACGGTTTGAAAGGCCTGCATGCCGTATTCGGCGCCAGCCAACAGACCGCCCTCGGCTCACTGGAAACCGCCCTCGGCGCTTATCGCAGTGCGGTGCAGAACTACAAGGCGGCCAACGCCAACATCGTCTCGGCCCGGGCAGAAATGACCACCCAGGGCGCCGATATCGTCACCATCAGCGACAAGCTGTACGACATCCAGCTGCAACGCCGTGACGCCGAGAGCGCCCAGGCCCGCAGCCTGCAACTGATCAGCACGTTGCTGGCGTTGCTGGTGGGCATCGTGGCCGCCGTGATCATCACCCGCCAGATCACCCGCCCACTGCGTGAGACCTTGGCCGTGGTGGAGCGCATCGCTTCCGGCGACCTGAGCCACAACCTGCAGGTTACCCGCCGAGATGAACTGGGCGTGCTGCAACAAGGCATCCAGCGGATGGGCGTGACCCTGCGCGAACTGATCACCGGCATCCGTGACGGCGTGACCCAGATCGCCAGCGCCGCCGAAGAGTTGTCGGCCGTGACCGAACAGACCAGCGCCGGGGTCAACAGCCAGAAGATCGAGACCGATCAAGTGGCCACCGCCATGCACGAAATGACGGCCACCGTGCAGGAAGTCGCACGCAACGCCGAACAAGCTTCCCAGGCCGCCTCGGCCGCCGACGGTGAAGCCCGTGCCGGTGACAAGGTGGTGGCCGAAGCCATCGCCCAGATCGAACGTCTGGCTGCCGAAGTGGCGCGCTCCACCGACGCCATGACGCACCTGCAACAAGAGAGCAACAAGATCGGCAGCGTGATGGACGTGATCAAGGCCGTGGCCGAGCAGACCAACCTGCTGGCACTCAACGCCGCCATCGAAGCCGCCCGTGCCGGTGAAGCCGGTCGCGGTTTTGCGGTGGTTGCCGATGAAGTCCGGGGCCTGGCCCAGCGCACCCAGAAATCCACCGAAGAAATCGAAGGCCTGGTGGCCGGTTTGCAGAACGGCACCCAGCAAGTGGCCGCCGTGATGAACAACAGCCGCAGCCTCACCGACAGCAGCGTCGAACTGACCCGCAAGGCCGGTGTATCACTGGAAAACATCACCCGTACGGTGTCGAACATCCAATCGATGAACCAGCAGATTGCCGCCGCCGCCGAACAACAGAGTGCCGTGGCCGAAGAGATCAGCCGCAGCATTGTGAACGTGCGGGACGTGTCGGAACAGACGGCGGCGGCCAGTGACGAGACGGCCAAGTCGAGTGTGGAACTGGCGCGCCTGGGCGGGCAATTGCAGCAGATGGTCAGCCATTTCCGGGTGTAAACACACCTTCAACGCAAGCACCTTCAAACTGTGGCGAGGGAGCTTGCTCCCGTTGGGCCGCGAAGCGGCCCCAGTCCAAACAACTGAGACCGTTCAGGTAAACCCGGCGCCTGGTTTTGGGGCTGCTGCGCAGCCCAACGGGAGCAAGCTCCCTCGCCACATTAGAACGGGTTCAAACCGCTACTTCTTCAACAAACACCAACCGGTTCCCCGACGGGTCGCTGATGCTCATTTCGCGACTGCCCCACGGCGTGTCTTCAATCCCGGGCTTGGCGTTGCGGTAGTTTTTGGCCAGCAACTGCTGCTGGTACGCCTCCAGGCCCTGGGCTTGAATCCGCACCGCCGCGCCTGGCGTGCAATCGCCATGGTGCTCGGACAGGTGCAGCACGCATTCCCCCAGCGACACCTGCAGGTACAGCGGGAAATTGTCTTCAAACCGGTGCTGCCAATCGACCTTGAACCCCAGGAAGTCGACGTAGAACTCCAGCGTCCTGGCCTCGTCGAAACTGCGCAGAATGGGGGTGACTTTTCCTAAGTGCATGGCGATTGCTCCGTGTTTGAGTGCGGCCACTATAAAGCCGCGAACCCTTTACGCAAATCCCCGCTGCGCGCCAGGAATCGTCCGGGCCGCTGGCCGTTGGGCTGGCCGTCGCTGTAGCTCAACACGCCGTTGACCCACACCCCGTCAATCCCTTCCGCCGCGCGCTGGGGCGCCTTGAAGTCCGCCACATCCCGCACCCGCAACGGGCCGAACAACACCAGGTCCGCCCAGTGCCCTTCGCGAATTTCGCCGCGCTCGGCCAAGCCAAAGCGCGCCGCCGACAAGCCAGTCATCTTGTGCACCGCGGTGTGCAGCGGGAACAAACCAAGGTCCCGGCTGAAATGCCCCAGCACCCGCGGAAACGCGCCCCACAACCGTGGATGAGGGAACGGATCTTCCGGCAAACCATCCGAACCGATCATCGACAGCGGATGCGCCAGGATGCGCTGCACATCGGTCTCATCCATCCCGTAATACACCGCGCCGGCAGGTTGCAGGCGACGGGCCGCGTCCATCAGCGGCACTGCCCACTCGGCGGCAATGTCCTGCAGGTCCCGCCCGCCCATTTCCGGGTGCGGCGTCGACCAGGTGATGGTGATGCGAAACGCATCGGTGACTTGCTTGAGGTCCAGGGTCGAAGAGCTGGCCGCATAGGGATAGCAATCGCAGCCCACCGGATGAGTCTTCGCTGCGTGTTCCAGTGAAGCCAACAATTGCGGGCTACGCCCCCAGTTACCGGCGCCCGCGCACTTGAGGTGGGAAATAATCACCGGTGCCCTGGCGTGACGACCAATCTGAAACGCCTCGTCCATGGCCTCCAGCACCGGCTCGAATTCGCTGCGCAAATGGGTGGTGTACACCGCGCCGAACGCCGTGAGCTCTTCACTCAGTTGCAGCACTTCATCGGTCTCGGCGTTGAACGCGCTGGCGTACGCAAGGCCGGTGGACAAACCCAGGGCACCGTCCGCAAGACTCTCCTGCAACTGCACGCGCATGGCGGCGATTTCGCCGGGCGTGGCGGTGCGGTGCAGGTCGTCCATATGGTTGCTGCGCAGCGCCGTGTGGCCGATCAGCGCCGCTACGTTCACCGCCGGGTGAGCGTTTTCCACCGCCGCTCGGTAATCGGCAAACCGCGGATAGGCGAAGGCCTCACGCTTGCCCAACAGGTTCATCGGGTCCGGCGGATCGGCCCGCAGGCTCACCGGCGAAGCGCTGATGCCGCAATTGCCGACGATCACCGTGGTCACGCCCTGGCTGAGCTTGGGCAGCATCTGCGGGTGACGAATCACCACCGTGTCATCGTGGGTGTGCACGTCGATAAACCCCGGCGCCAGCACGCGCCCGGTGGCGTCGATTTCATGCTCGGCAGTGTCCAGGGACAGGTCGCCGATTTTCTCGATACGCCCTTCGCGCAACGCCACATCGGCGACATAGCCGGGGGTGTTGCTGCCATCAATGATCAAAGCCTGGCGGATCAGCGTGTGGTACTTCATCTCAATCTCCAAGCGGCAGGCTGTCGGGGCCGCCGCGATAATCGTCCAGGGCCAGCTTGATCCGTCGCAGGCGTTCCTGGTTGTCGTCCGGCATGGCCAGGGCCAGCTCGGTGGCGAGCACGTCGATGGCCAACAGCATTCCGTAGCGCGCCGCCGTTGGCTTGTAGATAAAACTGGTTTCCGCCGGTTGCAGCGGCAGCAACACATCGGCCAACTGCGCCAGCGGGGAGTCCGGCAGGGTGATGGCGATGATTTTTGCGCCGTAGTTGCGCGCCAGTGCCACCACGCCCAACACCTCCGGGGTGATGCCGGTCAGCGAGCAGACGATCAGCGCATGCTCCGGGCCCAAGGTGGCGGCCGTCACGCGCATCATCACCGGGTCGTGGCAGGCGGCGATCGAGTAGCCCAGGCGCACCAGGCGCACTTGCAACTCGTCGCTGCACAGGCTCGACGGCCCGCCCATGCCGAACGCGTGGATCATCCGCGCATGGCCCAGCAGGCTCACGGCGTCGACAAAACTGCGCTGGTTGAAACCGGACAAGTGCCGGCGCAACGTCGCCTCGATATCGCTGAGAATCTGCCGGTGAAACGCCGACTGCTCGGGCAACCCGGCCGGGTCGAGGAATCGGCTACCGACGCCGCTGGCCTGGGCCAGTTGCAGGCGCAGGTCACGCAGGTCGCGGCACCCGACGCTGCGGGCGAAACGCGACAAGGTCGCGGTGCTGACCTCGGCCCGCTGGGACAATTCTTCCAGGCTGGCGGACGCAGCAAAGCCGACATCATCCAGCATCAGCTTGGCGATACGCCCTTCGCCGGCGCTGAAGGAATCCTGGCGGGCGCGGATCTGGTAGAGGATGTCCATCGGTTCGGCTCCGGGTTACAAAATGCAGGACAGGCCATAAGTCAGACCGAAGGCGACCACCGAAATCAGGGTCTCCAGCACGGTCCAGGTCTTGAAGGTCTGGATCACCGTCATATTGAAGTATTCCTTGATCAGCCAGAAGCCGCCGTCGTTCACGTGGGAAAAGATGACCGACCCCGCACCGGTAGCCAGCACCAGCAATTCCGGATGGGGATAACCCAGGCCCATCGCCACCGGCGCAACCACGCCCGAGGCGGTGGTCATGGCCACCGTAGCCGAGCCGGTGGCGATGCGCATCAACGCGGCGAACAGCCAACCCATCACCAGCGGCGACAAGTTGAAGGCATGCGCCAGGCCAAGGATTTCATTGGTGACACCAGCGTCCACCAAAATCCGGTTCAAGCCGCCGCCCGCGCCCACCAGCAAGGTGATGCTGGCCGTCGGTGCCAGGCATTCGTTGGTGAACTTGAGGATCGATTCGCGGTTGAAGCCCTGGGCCAGGCCCAGGGTCCAGAAGCTCACCAAGGTGGCCACCAGCAGCGCGATCACCGAGTTGCCGATAAACAACAGGAACTGGTTGAACGCGGTGCCCGGCGTGGAAATCAGGTTGGCCCAGCCGCCGATCATCATCAGCACCACCGGCAACAGGATGGTGCCCATGGTCAGGGCGAAACTCGGCAAACGGGTGCGCGGTTCGCGGTCGATGAACTGACGTTCCAGCGGGTTTTCCGCCGGCAGGTGGATGTGCGGCACGATGAACTTGGCGTACAGGGGGCCGGCAATGATTGCCGTCGGGATACCCACTAGAATCGCATACAGCACGGTTTGACCGACCGACGCGTTATAGGCCAGCACCGCCATCATGGCCGCCGGATGGGGCGGCACCAGCGCATGCACCACCGACAAGCCCGCCACCATCGGCAAACCGACCATCAGGATCGACACGCCCACTCGCCGTGCCACGGTAAAGGCGATCGGCACCAGCAACACAAACCCGACCTCGAAAAACAGCGGCAGCCCCACCAGGAAGGCAATGCACACCATTGCCCAGTGGGCATTACGCTCGCCGAAGCGGTTGATCAGCGTGCGCGCCACCTGCTCGGCGCCGCCGGATTCGGCCATCATCTTGCCGAGCATCGTCCCCAGCGCGACCACCAGCGCAATATGCCCCAGCGTCTTGCCGACGCCCGCCTCGTAGGAGCCCATGATCGTGTCCGCCGGCATCCCGGCCAACAGGGCCAGGCCGATGGACACCAGGGTGATGACGATAAACGGGTTGAGCCGGTAACGCGCGATCAATACGATCAATGCAATGATGGCGATGGCGGCGTAGATCAACAGCCAATACCCCGGTGATGCGGCCATGCGGTACTCCTCGGAAAGGGTCACGTCGAATAGGTTGTGAAAGTCATAAATCATTACCGAGGTGGATTTTCAATTTTTATGAAAGTAATTTTCGCCCACGGATAAGCCCTGTCGCACAGGGATATGCCCAGGGTCAGTGGATGAAAATTCGGGGGGCGTTCTTACATGAAGATTGCCGGGGCTGGAAACTCAACTGCGCAGGCCGAGTCTTAGACTGCACACCGACTCATGACCAGGAAAACCCAGAATGAATCGTCAACACCTGCTTGTTCCCTTCGCCGCCGGCGCACTGCTGCTGGCCCTGTGCGGCACGGCCTCGGCCGACGAGAACCCGGCGCTGAAAAAATGCATGGACGGCGCCAACACCACCGCCGACATGGTCGATTGCAATGCCAGGGAAACCAAGGTTCAGGACGCGCGCCTGAACACCGCCTACAAAACCGCGATGACGGCGATGGAAGGCAACCGCAAACAGCAATTGCAGGATGTGCAGCGCCAGTGGATCAAGTTTCGCGATGCCAATTGCGGCTTCATCGGCTCGGCAACCGGCGGCACCATCGATCAGGTCAACGGCTCCGGCTGCGTGCTGGACATGACCCAGA
This sequence comes from Pseudomonas sp. ADAK13, assembly GCF_012935715.1. Lineage (NCBI taxonomy): Bacteria > Pseudomonadati > Pseudomonadota > Gammaproteobacteria > Pseudomonadales > Pseudomonadaceae > Pseudomonas > Pseudomonas sp. ADAK13. Next base: position 3,003,421 of record NZ_CP052860.1, on the reverse strand, counting down.
CCCGCGCCCAGGAGTTGGAAAACCTGGTCGGGCCGTGATACTAGTCGTGCTGTACCCGGGCGCGCTTGAGCAGTTTGCGGCAGCGTTCGGACAGGTGCAGCACCCGCAGATGCTTGCCGGCCTTGGTGTAGCGCTCCCGCAGGGTCATCAAGGCGGCAATCGCTGAATAGTCAACAAAGCTCAAGTGACGGCAATCCAGCGTCACCTGGGCCGGGTCGTTGGCCGGGTCGAACCGGTTGAGAAACGGCGTGGTCGAGGCAAAGAACAGCGTGCCGTGCACCCGATAGAGTTTGCTGCCGTCCGGCTCCATATGCTCATCGGCATACAGCTCACGCGCTTGCTGCCAGGCGAAGTTCAGCGCCGCAATCACAATCCCGCACAACACTGCCGTCGCCAGGTCGGTGAACACGGTAATCACCGTCACCGCCATAATCACCAGCACGTCGTTGAGCGGCACCTTGTTGATCACCCGCAACGAAGCCCAGGCAAACGTCTGCTGGGACACCACGAACATCACCCCCACCAGCGCCGCCAGCGGAATACGCTCGATCAGCGGTGACAGAAACAGAATGAACAACAGGATCATCACCCCGGCAAATACCCCGGAGAAGCGCCCGCGCCCGCCGGAGCTGAGGTTGATCACGGTTTGCCCGATCATCGCGCAGCCGCCCATGCCGCCGAATAATCCGGAGACCATATTCGCCGCGCCCAGGGCCACGCTTTCGCGGTCCGGGTAGCCACGGGTTTCGGTGATTTCGTCGGTGAGGTTGAGGGTCAGCAGGGTTTCCAGCAGGCCGACCATGGCCATCAGGATCGCGTAGGGCGCGATGATGTGCAGGGTTTCGAGGGTCCAGGGAATCTGCGGCAGCGCGAAGGTCGGCAGGCCGCCGGCGATGTGGGCCATGTCGCCCAGGGTGCGGGTCGGCAGGCCGAGCAGATACACCGCCAGGCCCACGCCGAGGATCGCCACCAGGGCCGGCGGCACGGCGCGGGTCAGGCGCGGCAGCAGGTAGACGATGGCCATGGTTGCCGCGACCAGCCCGGTCATCACGTACAGCGGCGTGCCGCTGAGCCAGGTGTCACCGTTCTTGAAGTGCTCCAGCTGCGCCAGGGCAATGATGATCGCCAGGCCGTTAACGAACCCGAGCATTACCGAGTGCGGCACCATGCGCACCAGCTTGCCCAGGCGCAACAGGCCGAAGGCGACCATGATCAACCCACCCAGCAACACCGTGGCCAGCAAGTACTGCACGCCGTGCTGCACCACCAGTGCGACGATCACCACCGCCATCGAGCCGGCGGCACCGGAGACCATGCCCGGCCGGCCGCCGAACAACGCGGTGAGGGTGCAGATGATGAACGCGCCGTAGAGGCCCATCAGCGGGTTGAGGTGGGCGACCAGGGCGAAGGCGATGCATTCAGGCAGCAAGGCGAAAGACGTGGTGAGTCCGGCCAGGGTGTCGGCGCGCAGACGGGTGAGGTTCATTGAAGTACCGGGGAGTCGCGGGGATAAGGCTGGGGATGGTACGGAATTGGGCGAGGTGGGGCTAGTGCGGTGTCATGACAAGTAGACCGGGTTGCCTTCATCGCAGGCAAGCCAGCTCCCACATTTGAGGGCGTTCACACATCAAAATGTGGGAGCCGGGCTTGCCCGCGATGGGCTCAACTCGGTTTCAAGCGAACATCACACCATCTCGTTGCGAATCCACTCGACTACAGAGGTCCGCTTCGGCGCCCACCCGAGCAATTCCCGCGCATGCTTGCCACGCACCCGGCTGTTGGAGCCCAAGCCATAGTTGGCCATTTCATAGCCCCACTCGGCCTCGGCATCCGCCAATGGCCAATCCTGTGGCTTGCCCAGTTTCAGCGCTTCGGCAATCGCAGTGGTCATGTCGATAAACGCCGCTTCGCCACTCTCCACAAAGTAGAACGTACCCGGCACATTCTTTTCCAGCGCCAGCAGGTACAGCGCCACCACGTCTTCGATGTGCACGTTGGACCAGATGTTCTGGCCAGTGCCCACATGACGCACTACACCGCTCTTGCGCGCCTGCTTGAGCAAGCGCGGCAATTGCACGCTGTCGCGCTTCACGCCCAGGCTGTGGCCGTAGATCAGGGTGTTGCAGATCACCGCCGAGTTCACGCCGTCTTGGGCGGCAGCCAGGATCAGATTGTCGATGGCCACGCGGGCGGCCTTGTCGACGGTCGGCTCCGGCAGGTTGTCTTCGACGTAGATGACGTCGCTCGACTTACCGCCGGACGCATCACCGACAATGCTCGAACCGCTGGTGTGCAGGAACGGCTTGTTGGAACCGCGCAAGGCGGCCAGCAAGGTTTCCACAGCACCGCGATGGTCGCTGCTGGCGGCGTTGATGACCGCGTCAGCCTTCTTCGCTTGCTCGGTCAGCAGCGCGCTGTCATCCAGCGTGCCGGTCACCGGCGTGATGCCCAATGCAGTCATTTCGGCAGCTTGCTCGGCGCTGCGCACCAAACCGGTGACGTTATGGCCGGCCTTGACCAGGCCCGTGGCGATGGAGCCGCCGATAAAACCGGCAGCGCCGGTAATGAATACGTTCATGGAGGTGTCTCCCTGCGTGAGTAATTGATGGCGTCAGTATTGCGGACCTATCCATGCGGAATAAGTCCGTATTGCCCAATTCAATCTTGCGCAGGGGTCACGAATCAGCTGGCGTAGCTGGCCAGCTTGCCCTGGATAAAGTCCAGGAAGCACTGGATGCGCAAGGCCAATTGCGAGTTGCGGTAGTACACGGCGTTGATCGGCTGGCGATAGCCGCTGTTGAACTCGGCCAACACCGGTATCAGGCGCCCGGTCTTGATGTCCTGGGCGGTCATGAAGTCCGACAAACAGGTGATGCCCTGCCCTTCCAGCGCCAGCTGGCGCAAGGTTTCGCCGCTGGAGGCCGCGACGCCCGGCTGGATCTGCCAGCGATCCCCGTGCACATGGCGCAATGGCCAGTGGTTGAGGGTTTCGGTCTGGGTGAAGCCGAGCAAGGTGTGTTCGGCCAGTTCGGCAACGGTGCCGGGGGTGCCGTGCTGTTCCAGGTAAGCCGGGCTGGCGAGGATACGCAGCGGGCTGCAACCCAGTGAGCGGGCGTGCAGGGTCGAGTCGGCCAGGGCACCGATGCGAATCGCGATGTCGGTGCTCTGCTCCAGCAGGTCGATGATCAGGTCGTTGCTGTTCAGCTCCAGCTGGATATCCGGGTACAGGCCACGAAACTCGGCGATGTACGGCACGATCGCGTGCAGCATGAAGGGCGACGCCGCGTTGATCCGCAGGCGCCCCGACGGGGTTTGCTGGCGCGACGACAGGCGCTCTTCGAGGTCGTCCATCTGTTCGAGGATCACCTTGGCCCGCTCGAAGAAATACTTGCCCTCTTCGGTCAGGTCCATGCGCCGGGTGGTGCGGTTGATCAAGGTGGTGTCGAGCTTGGCTTCCAGGCGCGACAAGGTGCGGCTGACCGCCGAAGGCGTCTGCCCGACCTGTTCGGCGGCGGCGGAAATCGACCCGCATTCAATCACGCAGACGAAGATCTGTAGCTCATCGGATCGGGCTTTCAACGTGAATCCTCTTTATAGCGGCTGCACGGATACTAGCCGCATTACAGACTCAGGTTAAACACCTGCGCCAGATGCTGCTCATAACGCGCCACGTCGGCTTCGATGGCCGGGCGCTTCATCACGTCCACGCACAGGAAGGTCGGCAGGCCGGTCATGCCGAGGAATTCGTTGGCCTTGTGGAACGGGAAATACACCGCGTCCACGCCCTTGGCTTCGAAGAAGTCGGTAGGGTCGTCGAAGGCTTGCTGCGGGGCGTTCCAGGTCAGGGACAACATGTATTGCTTGCCCTGGATCAGGCCGCCGCTGCCGTATTTCTGCGAAGAGTCGGAGCGGGTGCGGCCGTCGCTGGCATAGAGGCTGCCGTGGCCTTCGGTGAAGACTTCGTCGATGTACTTTTTGACGATCCACGGGGCGCCCATCCACCAGCCGGGCATCTGGTAAATGATCACGTCGGCCCAGAGGAACTTGGCGACTTCTTCGGCCACGTCGTAGCCGGCGTCGATGTGGGTTTCCTTGACGTCGACGCCGCCACGGTCCAGCACGGCCAGGGCGGCTTCATGCAGGGTGCTGTTGTAGCGACCGTCGGAGTGGGCGAACTTCTTGCCGCCGTTGAGCAGGAGAATTTTCTTCATGGGAGTGCCTAAAGATTAAAAATGTCTGAAGGCAGGGTAACGAGGCCGGGGCTTTGGAATAAGCGCCGGGCAGGCAAAATACATTTGACCGTAAAGCACGAATCTACAATGCATTCTTAACCACTGATCAGCAGATGCCCCCCCAACGCGGCCATGCCGATAAAAAATACGCGCTTGAACAACACCGCACTGATGCGCTGGCGCAGGGCCTGGCCCAGCCACATGCCGAGCAGCGCGGGGACCAGCGCCAGTAGCGAGGCATTCAACTCGCCGCCGCCCAGGCTACCGCGCCAGAAGAGCCCGGCCGCCAGCGCCAGGGTCGATACGGTGAACGACAGCCCCAGCGCCTGCACCAGTTGGTCGCGGTTCAAGCCCAACGCTTGCAGATACGGTACCGCCGGGATCACAAACACCCCGGTGGCCGAGGTGATGACTCCGGTCAGCACCCCGCACAGCGGCCCCAGCCAGCGCTCGGTGGTCGGGCTCACGTTGAACGTCGGCAGCAACAGCCCGCTCAAGGCATACACCAGCAACGCCCCGCCCAACGCCCGCACCACCCAATGCCCGCCGTCCATGCCGAGCCACAACGAGCCCAGCCCGGTGCCGAGGAAAATCAGCAGGAGCATCGGCCACAGGCGTTTGATCAAAGCGCTCAGGTGGCCGCCGAACGCCAGTTGCCAGAGGTTAGTGATCGTCGACGGAATGATCAGTAGCGCGGCAGCCTGCGCCGGCAACATAGCCAGGCCGAGCATGCCAATGGCGACGGTGGGCAGGCCCAGGCCGATCACGCCCTTGACCGTGCCGGCCAGCATAAACGTGCCGATCACCAGTAATGTCAGGGCCGGACCGAGGTTTTGGTAGAACGCGAGAAAAGTATTCATGGGTTGATTTTGCGGGCTTGGCGTGGGATTTGAAATTCGCCATATACTGAGCTTGCCTCTTGTTTTGTTTGAGGCTGATGGCCCCATCGCAGGCAAGCCAGCTCCCACAGTGATCGCATTCCAAAGTGGGAGCGGGCTTGCCCGCGATGAGGCCGGCACAGCCACCCTGGAAACTCGCCATGCACTTTGACCTGATCGACCTGCGCCTGTACCTGCACATCCTCGACACCGGCAATATCACCGCCGGCGCCGGCCGCAGCCATTTGTCCCTGGCAGCCGCCAGCGCGCGGATCCGGGCGATGGAAGCTTCACTGGGCATCGAGTTCCTGGAGCGTGGCCGCCGAGGCGTCACCCCGACTCCGGCAGGCAAAGCCCTGGCCCGTCACGCCCGCCTGCTGTTGCAGCAAGCCGAGCACCTGCAGCAAGACCTCGCGGAATACGCCAACGGCGTCAAAGGCCAGGTGCGCCTGCTGTGCAACACCACCGCCCTGAGCGAATACCTGCCGGAACTGCTGGCGGATTTTCTGCACGAGCACGCCAACCTCGACATCGACCTGCAGGAACTGCCGAGCCTGCGCATCACCCACGCCTTGCGCCAGGGCACCGCAGACCTCGGGATTATTTCCGATGCGGTGGACACCCACGGCCTGCAAACCCTGCCCTTTCGCGACGACCCGCTGGTACTGATCAGGCCGCTGGATCATCCCTTGGCCGAACGCACCGTGAGTTTTATCGACAGCTTGCAGCACGACTACGTGGGCCTGGCCGCCGGCAGCGCGCTGGCGGTGTACCTGGAAGAACAGGCGCTGCACGCCGGCTTTCGCTTGCAGACACGCATCCGCGCGGACAGCTTTGACGGGTTGATTCGCATGGTCGCCCGGGGCGCCGGGCTGGGGATCGTGCCCCAGGCGGCGCTGGAACGCTGGCCGTTGGAGCGGCGCTTCAAGGCCCAACCCCTGACCGAGGATTGGGCCTGTCGCAAACTGCTGTTATGCGCCCGCGAGTTCGAGCAATTGCCTGGTTATGCCAAAGCCTTGTTCGATGCCTTGGCCGCGCCCTTGCGGAAGAATACGTAGTACACCAGCGACAGAATCAGCAGGAACGGCACCCCGAACACCAGCGTCATCTTGAACGCGTCGGTGAAGAACGTGGTGATCATCACCGCCCCCATCAACACCAGGCCCAGCAGGGTGCTGTAGGGAAACAGCGCCAGTTGAAACGACAACTTCGCCCCGCCATGACGCTGGCGGTAGCGGCGGAAAAACAGGTGCGTGAGGAAGATCATGAACCAGGTGAAGATCGCGCCAAACATCGAGATCGCCATCATCAGGGTGAACGAGCTTTCCGGGTACACCACGTTCAGCAGCGTCGCCAGGGCGATGCCCGAACTGGACAGCAGCAAGGCGTTCAACGGGATCCCGCTCTTGCTCAAGGCGCCCATGGACTTGGGCGCAAAACCGGCGCGGGACAGGCTGAACATCATGCGGGTGGTGATGTAGAGCTGGCTGTTCATCGCCGACAAGGCGGCGATCAGGATCACGAAGTTCATCACCCCAGTGGCGCCAGGAATGCCGATGGTCTGCATCACTGTGACGAACGGGCTCTGGGCATGCCCGGCCTGGTTCCACGGCACGATGGCCAACATCAGCGCCAGGGTCAGCAGGTAGAACACCACCAGCCGCACGATGGTCGCGCGGAAGGCTTTCTTCACCGCCTGCTCCGGGTCGGCGGCTTCACCGGCGGCCACCGCGATCATTTCCACGCTCAGGTAGCTGAAGATCGAGACAATCACCGCGATCCACATGCCGCTCAACCCGTTCGGGAAAAAGCCGCCATGGGCGGTGTAATGCTGCACGCCGTAATCCGGGTTACCGGAGCCGAACACCACATACACCGCGAGGATGATGAAGCCGACGATGGCGCTGATCTTGATCGTGGAGAACCAGTACTCGAAGTTGCCGAAGGTCTTGACGCTGATAGCGTTGAGCACGATCAGCACGCTGGAAAACGACACGATCCACACCCACTCCGGCACATTGGCGAACCAGTACTTCATGTACATCGCCACCGCCGTGACCTCGGCGCCCACCGCCAGCACAATCGCCGCCCAGTACGCATACCGCACCAGGAAACCCGCCAGCGGGCTGACGTAAAACTCGGCATACGCGCCGAACGAGCCCGAGGTGGAGTGCGCCACGGTCATTTCCGCCAGGCAGCCCATCAACAGCAAGGTGATCAGCGCGCCAATGGCATAGCTGACCAGCACGCTGGGCCCGGCATAGCCGATGGCGTAGGCGCTGCCCATGAACAGCCCGGTGCCGATGGCGCCACCGATGGCGATCATGCTCATCTGGCCGGAAGTGAGCTGGCGCCTGAGGCCCAACTCGCGATTGGTAATTTCGGTAAAGCCTTGGTCTGGCGTGGTCACGTGGCGTGCCCCTTTATTATTGTGATTGCACACGATGTTGATGCCCCTTGTAGGAGTCCGGCTTGCCGGCGATGGCGATCTTACGGACGCCATCGCCGGCAAGCCGGGCTCCTACAGGGGTTTTGTGTTGTATCAGGTAACGCTATGGCGAACTTTGAATTGCGGCTGGTCCCAGGTTTTCTGGTCGAGAATTTCGCCAAGGATTTCCACCGCGTCCCAGACCTCAGTGAAGCTGGTGTACAACGGCGTAAACCCGAACCGCATTATCCGCGGCTCGCGATAATCACCAATCACGCCACGGGCGATCAGGGCCTGGATAACCGCATAGCCTTGCGGGTGTTCAAAGCTGACGTGGCTGCCGCGCCGGGCATGTTCACGCGGGGTGATCAGGGTCAATTCGTGGGCGGCGCAACGGGACTCCACCAACGCGATAAACAGGTCAGTCAACGCCAGGGATTTAGTGCGCAGGCTGGCCATGTCGGTCTGGGCAAAAATATCCAGGCCACATTCCACCATCGCCAGCGAGGTTATCGGCTGGGTGCCGCACAGGTAGCGCGCAATGCCCTGGCTCGGCGCATAACGCGATTCCATGGCGAACTGCCGGGTATGCCCGAACCAGCCCGACAGCGGCTGCGTGACCACATCCACCAGCGCCGGGTTGACCCACACAAACGCCTGGGAGCCGGGCCCGCCGTTGAGGTATTTGTAGGTGCAGCCGATCGCGTAATCGGCGCCTGCCTGATGCAGGTCGATCGGCACCGCGCCCGCCGAATGCGCCAGGTCCCAGATCGCCAGCGCGCCACATTCATGGCTCAACGCGGTCTGGGCCTGCATGTCGTACATGTAGCCGGTCTTGTAGTTGACGTGGGTAAGCATCACCACGGCGGTGTCCTGGTCGATGGCCTTGGGCAGTTCGTCCGGGCTGTTGACCAGGCGCAGGGAGTAGCCCTGTTGCAGCAGTTCGGTCAGGCCTTCGGCGATGTACAGGTCGGTGGGAAAATTGCTCGCTTCGCTGACGATCACCTTGCGGCTTGGCGCCCGCTCGCGCTGCACGGTCAACGCGGCGCTGAGCACTTTGAACAGGTTGATGGAGGTGGTATCGGTGATCACCACTTCACCGTCGCGGGCCCCGATCAGCGGTGCCAGGCGATTGCCCAGGCGCTGGGACAGGTCAGCCCAGCCGGCGCTGTTCCAGCTGCGAATCAGCCCATTGCCCCACTCCTCGGCAATCACCGCGTGCGCCCGCTCCAGCGCTGCCACCGGGCGTGCGCCGAGGGAGTTGCCGTCGAGGTAGATCACCCCGGCAGGCAAGGCGAATTGGTTGCGCAGCGACGCCAGCGGATCCTGGGCGTCGAGGGTCAGGCAATGGGTGCGGGTGGTCATGGTCAGTCCTGTTCTTGTAGTAACAATGAGCCAAATAATGAACGAAGCTTTAGAGAATTTTCGTGCAAAGTGGTGGGCAACAGGCTAATTAAGCTGTAGGAAATTCGAATTTAACCCCCAAACACGCGGATTTATTCTAACCATGATGCTCGACGCTACCGACCTGCGCCTTCTGCATTTCCTGCAACAGGATGGCCGTATCAGCAACCAGGAACTGGCGGAGAAAGTCGCCCTGTCGCCATCGGCCTGCCTGCGGCGTTTACGCCTGCTGGAGAGCGAGGGCATCATCAGTGGCTATCGGGCGGTGTTGAACGCCGAGCACCTCGGGATTGAGCTGGAGGCCATCGTCCACCTGTCGTTGCGCCAGGACGTGGAGGATTGGCACGAGACGTTCATCAAGAAGGTGCAAGGGTGGCCGGAGGTGGCCAGTGCGTATGTGATCACCGGGGCGAGCAACTATGTGTTGCGGGTGCAGGCGCGCAACCTCAAGCACTTTTCGGATTTTATCGTGAACCACCTGAACCGCACGGCGGGGGTGATGGATATCCGGTCGGAGATTGTGCTGCAGAAGATCAAGGATCGGGATGATTTGCTGGATCTGGTTGTTCGCAAATAGGCCAAACGATGCAGATTCAAATGTGGGAGCGGGCTTGCTGTGGCGAGCGGGCTTGCCCCGCGTTGGGCTGCGAAGCAGCCCCTTCAATCTGTAGTGAACCCGACGGGGGACAAGCCCCCTCACCACAGCAAGCCAGCTCCCACATTTTTTACCGCGTTCAGTCTTCGAGGGCGCGCACCCGCTGCATGCGCTTCTGCTCTACCGGCGCAGCCGCCGACTGCAACTCAAAGTCAAAATCAATCTGCGCAAACTGCCCTTCCACGCCAAATTCCTTCGCCAGGTTCGCGTCCTCGCTGAAGCGAATTTCGGCGATCAACTCATCCCGCGTCGCATAGGCAAAATCATCATGCAGGTATGGATCGTCCGACAGGTTGATCTGCGTGGTCAGGTGCCGGTGGCCCGGTGCCGAGATGAAGAAGTGGATATGCGCCGGCCGCTGCCCGTGGCGCCCCAACTGGTCGAGCAATTGCTGAGTCGGACCGGTCGGCGGGCAGCCGTACCCGGACGGCACGATGCTGCGAAAACGATAGTTGCCCTGGGCATCGGTCTCGATCCGACGGCGCAGGTTGAACTCCGACTGCGTGCCGTCAAACCACGAATACGTGCCGCCCGTGTTGGCCTGCCACACATCGACAATCGCCCCCGCCAGCGGTTTGCCGTGGGTGTCGCGTACCTGGCCCTGCATGAACAGCGGCACACCCGGATCCAGCCCGTCATCCAGCCGCGCCTCGTATTTGGACAGCGGCGCGCCGGCCACATACAGCGGGCCTTCGATGGTGCGCGGGGTGCCGCCGGATTTGCCGGCTTCCTCGTCAGCCGCGTCCATCAGCATGTCCAGGTAATGCTCCAGGCCCAGGCCTGCCGCGAGCAACCCGGCCTCCTGGTTCTTGCCCAGTTCGTTGAGGTAGTTGACCGCCTTCCAGAACTCTTCCGGGGTCACTTCCAGGTCTTCGATGATGTTCACCGTGTCCCGCAGGATCCGGTAGATCAGCGCCTTGGCCCGTGGGTTGCCGCCGTCGTTAAGGTTGCCGCTGGCTTCTTCGAGAAACTGTTGGGCGTGAGCAGTCTGGGAAAGTCGGATGGACATGGTGCAATCCTCATCTTGTAATTATTAGGTGAAAAAACAGACTCAGCGATCATCCTCACGGATCGACGACGGATGCCGGCACAGGGCATTCACTTCGATGGCCATGTAAGGATAAAGCGGCAGTTGCATCAGCAGGTCATGCAGTTCCTGCACGCTGTCGACATCGAACACGCTGTAGTTGGCATACAGCCCGGCGATGCGCCACAGGTGGCGCCATTTGCCTTGCTCTTGCAGCCGCTGCGAGAAGGCTTTTTCTTCAGCCTTGAGGGCAGCAGCGCGCTCGGGGTTCATGTCGACGGGCAGGTTCACGGTCATTTTTACGTGGAACAACATCGCAGGTGTCCTCTTGTTATTGGTCGCGACGGAAGAACGCCAGGCGCTCTTCATCGATGGCCAGGCCCAGGCCCGGAGCGGTGGAGACATGCAGGTGGAAATCGCGGTACACCAGCGGCTCGGCCAGGATGTCTTCGGTGAGCAGCAGCGGGCCGAACAGTTCGGTGTCCCACGCCAGTTTGTTCAAGGTGAGAAAGGCATGGGCCGAGGCCAGGGTGCCGATACCGCCTTCGAGCATGGTGCCGCCGTACAGGCCGATGCCCGCCGCCTCGGCAATCGCTGCGGTACGCAACACCGCACGCGGGCCGCCGTTTTTGGCGATCTTCAGGGCGAACACCGAGGCCGCACCTTCGCGGGCCAGGTTGAAGGCGTCTTCCACACATTCAATCGATTCGTCGGCCATGATCGGCGCCGGGCTCGACAGGTTGAGCCGCACCATGCCGCCACGGTTGTTGCGCGAAATCGGTTGTTCGATCAGGTCGATACCGTTGTCGCCCAGCACCTTGCAGGCGCGCAGGGCCACGGCTTCGTCCCAGGCCTGGTTGACGTCGACCCGCACGCTGGCGCGGTCGCCCAGGGCTTTTTTGATCGCGATGACATGCGCCAGGTCTTGGCTGACGTCACCGGCGCCGATCTTCAGCTTGAAGATGCGGTGGCGGCGCAGGTCGAGCATCTTCTCGGCTTCGGCGATGTCTTTTTCGGTGTTACCGCTGGCCAGGGTCCAGGCCACCGGCAGGGCGTCCCGCACACGACCGCCGAGCAATTCGCTGACCGGCAGATTCAGGCGTTTGCCGAGGGCATCGAGCAAGGCGCTTTCGATACCCGACTTGGCAAAGGTGTTGCCCCGAATGCTGCGCTCCAGGCGCAACATGGCGGCGTTGATATTGCTCGCGTCCTGGCCTAGCAGTAGCGGCGCGAAGTGCTGGTCGATGTTGACTTTGATGCTGTCGGGGCTTTCATTGCCGTAGCTCAGGCCGCCGATGGTGGTGGATTCACCAATGCCTTCGATGCCGTCGGCGCAGCGCACGCGGATGATCACCAGGGTCTGGTTCTGCATCGTGTGCATCGCCAGCTTGTGCGGGCGGATGGTAGGAAGGTCGACGATGATGGTCTCGATCGACTCGATGGCACAAATCGGCATGGCAATACCCGTTGGGTTCTTTATAGATTTGGCCTGATTCTGTTCCGGATCTCTGCTGGCTTCCAATATAGAATGGGTCTCGAACAATACCCTTAAGGTATGAATGGAGTCTTTATGGAACTGCGCCATCTGCGTTACTTCCAGGTGCTGGGTGAAACCCTCAACTTCACCCGCGCCGCCGAACGCCTGCACATTGCCCAGCCGCCGTTGAGTCGGCAGATCCAGCAACTGGAGGACGAACTGGGCGTGGTCTTGCTGGAGCGCGGGCGGCCGTTGCGCCTGACCGAAGCCGGGCGGTTTTTCTATGAGCACGCCAATGTGCTGCTCGAACAACTGGGCAAGGTGTGCGACAACACCCGGCGCATCGGCCTTGGCCAAAAGACCTGGCTGGGCATCGGTTTTGCGCCGTCGACGCTGTATGGCGTGCTGCCCGAGTTGATTCGCCGGCTGCGCAGCCACGATGGCCTGGAGCTGGAGTTGGGGCTTTCTGAGATGACCACCCTGCAACAAGTCGAAGCCCTCAAGGCCGGGCGGATTGACGTGGGCTTCGGGCGGATTCGCATCGACGACCCGGCCATCGTGCAGCGGGTGTTGGTGGAGGATCGGCTGGTGGCGGTGCTGCCGGCCGGGCATCCCCTGCTCGGTGCTCCGGCAACGCTTGCGCAGCTGGCCGCAGAACCGTTCGTGCTCTACCCCGGCAACCCGCGACCGAGCTACGCCGACCATGTGATCGCGTTGTTCGACGCCCACGGTTTGAGCCTTAAGGTTGCGCAATGGACCAACGAATTGCAGACCGCCATCGGCCTGGTCGGTGCGGGCATGGGCGTGACGCTGGTGCCAGCCTCGGTGCAGGTGCTGCACCGCGCCGACATCGGCTACACGCCGGTGGTGGAAGCCACCGCCACTTCGCCGATCATTCTCAGCCGGCGGATCAATGACCAGTCGCCGGGGCTTAATCATTGCCTGCAATTGGTCGAAGAATTGATCTGAGATCTCACAACCACCAGAAATCCCCTGTGGGAGCTGGCTTGCCTGCGATAGCGGTGATTCAGAAAAGAAAATGCAAGCTGATCCACCGCTATCGCAGGCAAGCCAGCTCCTACAGTTGATCTCCGTTGTTTTTGAGTAATGTGTTCAGCCACGCATGCGCCGGGCATCGTTGCGCTGAAGGGTCTGGCTGGGAGACTCATCGAACAGCTTGCGGTACTCGGCCGAGAATCGCCCCAGGTGGGTAAAGCCCCAGCCCAGGGCGATCTCGGAGATGGTGCGGGTGGAGCCGTGTTCGAGGATTTGCTGGCGCACGGCACCCAGGCGGTATTTCTTCAGATAGGCCATGGGCGACAAAGCAAAGTATTTGCGGAAGGCATCGAACAGCTTGAACCGCGACACGCCTGCCGCCGCCTCCAGATCCTCCAGGTGCACCGCTTCCCGGGCGTTGTCGTGGATGTACTGCCGGGCACGGATCAGATAGTGCGGCAGCTTCACCCCCAGCACGTCCCGCAGTTCTTCGGAATAGTTGTTTGGCTGGGCCAGGATCAGGCCCTTGATCAGCGAGCTTTCCAGGTCCCGGGTAAACGCCACCTGGTCATACAGCTCGCTGCTGCGTTCCAGCTCGGCGATGAAATACCGCGCCATGCGCCACCACGATGCGGAGGCGCCGTCCACCGCGTCCATCGCCGACTCAAAGCGCAGCGGCGCTTCAATCGGCCGCTGCAGCAAGCCTTCCAGGGATTCGCTCATGGCCGCGCGGGTGATCACCACTTGCAGCTTGCGGCAGTCACCCGAGATCTCCAGTACCTGATGCTCGTTGGGCGAGATGATCACGCCCTGGTCACGATTGGAACTGAGGCGTACGCCGTTCTTGCTCAACTCCTGCTCGCCCACCAGCGGCAAGGTCAGGCTGTAGCTGCTGAAGTGCTCGGCGTCTTCGATGTCGATGGTGACGTCGGTGCCGTATTCGATAATCCCCAGCGTCGTGGCGCGGGACTTGAACACATTGGCACTGTGGTGAAAACGGATGCGCTCCGGCGTCGCGGTTTGCAGCCGGTGCGGCCCGCAAATGCCGGACATCCAGCTGCAGGCGCCTTCAAGGTCGAAGCGCTCGATACGTATATCGCGTGTGTTGCTACTCATCACGGGGCACCCACGGCAATTGTGGCCGGCGCGCTCTGACGGCGCGTCCTGGTTGAATCCAGAGCAAGTTTTACGCCACGCCGGCAGCAATGCCACTGGGTGGATAGCAACCGTCGACTAAGTGGATAACCCACAGACTTTTCCGACAATCACCTTGCAAGACAGTAGCGCATTCCGCCACCACTCTGCACCGCAGTGGGTATTTCGTGCCCAACTAAGTGGCCCACCTTCCCCCATTAACCGGATAGCCCGCCGCCCCGCCGCAGCCTCTTAATGGCCTACCCGTTTAGCCATTATCCAAAAGGTGCCTCCCATGAGTGGTGCAAGAAGCGTCGAGCAGTGGAAAAGTTTTATCGAAGGCTGCCTGGACTTTCGTCCGGTGGATGAGGTGTTCCGCATCGCCCGGGACATGTTCACCGAGCCGGAACTGTTTGATCTGGAGATGGAGCTGATCTTCGAAAAGAACTGGATCTACGCCTGTCACGAAAGCGAATTGGCCAACAAGCATGACTTCGTGACGATGCGTGCCGGGCGCCAGCCGATGATCATCACCCGCGACGGCGAAGGCCAGCTCAACGCACTGATCAACGCCTGCCAGCATCGCGGCACCACCCTGACGCGGGTCGGCAAGGGCAACCAGTCCACGTTCACCTGCCCGTTCCACGCCTGGTGCTACAAGAGCGACGGCCGGCTGGTGAAGGTCAAGGCGCCGGGGGAATACCCGGAAGGCTTCGACAAGGCCACTCGCGGCCTGAAGAAGGCGCGGATCGAGAGCTACAAGGGCTTCGTATTCATCAGCCTGGACGTGAACGGCACTAACCGCCTGGAAGACTTCCTGGGCGACGCCAAAGTGTTCTTCGACATGATGGTCGCCCAGTCGGCCACCGGTGAGCTGGAAGTACTGCCGGGCAAATCCGCCTACACCTACGACGGCAACTGGAAACTGCAAAACGAAAACGGCCTGGACGGTTATCACGTCAGCACCGTGCACTACAACTACGTGGCCACGGTGCAGCACCGCCAGCAGGTCAACACCGAGAACGGCACAGGTTCCGGCACGACCCTGGACTACAGCAAGCTCGGCGCCGGTGATGCCAACACCGACGACGGCTGGTTCGCCTTCAACAATGGCCATAGCCTGTTGTTCAGCGACATGCCCAACCCCACCGTGCGTTCGGGCTACGCCACCATCATGCCGCGCCTGGTCGAAGAACACGGTCAGCAAAAAGCCGAGTGGATGATGCACCGCCTGCGCAACCTGAACATCTACCCAAGCCTGTTCTTTCTCGACCAGATCAGCTCGCAGTTGCGGATCATCCGCCCTATCGCCTGGAACAAGACCGAGATCATCAGCCAGTGCCTGGGGGTGAAGGGCGAGTCTGACGCCGACCGTGAAAACCGCATTCGCCAGTTCGAGGACTTCTTCAACGTCTCGGGCATGGGCACGCCGGATGACCTGGTGGAATTTCGCGAAGCCCAGCGCGGCTTCCAGGGCCGCCTGGAGCGCTGGAGCGATATCTCCCGCGGCAGCCATCGCTGGGAAACCGGGCCGACGCCCAACAGCGAAGCCATCGGTATCCAGCCGGCAATGACCGGCACCGAATTCACCCACGAAGGGTTGTACGTCAACCAGCATCGCAACTGGCAGAAATTCCTGCTGAACGGGCTTGATGCCCAAGCCCTGAAACTGCGGGAGGTGGAATGATGAATGCGCAATTGCAGTACCGGATCGAGCAGTTTTTTTACCGTAAATCCGAGCTGTGCGATGCCCAGGATTGGGACGCCTACGTGCAGCTGTTCGACCCGCAGAGTGAGTTCCACCTGCCGCAGTGGGACTCGGAACACGTCTACACCCGCGACCCCAAGCGCGAGATGTCGCTGATCTACTACGCCAATCGGTCGGGGCTGGAGGATCGGGTGTTTCGCCTGCGCACCGGCAAGGCGGCGTCGGCCACGCCGATGCCGAGAACCCTGCATTTGATCAATAACGTGCGGATTGCCGAGCAACCGGACGGGCTGCTGGAAGTGAAGCTGAACTGGCACACGCTGTTCTATCGGCTGGCGATGTCGGAGCAGTTCTACGGCAGCGCCACTTACAGCCTCAAGCCCAATGGCGACAGTTGGCTGATCACCCGCAAGCATGCGCTGCTGCTCAACGACACCATCAACTCGGTGCTGGATTTCTATCACCTGTGACAACGCGCTTTTGTGGCGAGCGCGATCCTGTGGCGAGGGGGCTTGTCCCCCGTTGGGCTGCGCAGCAGCCCCAATAAGGTAAACGCGGTCTGACAGATGGATCGCTGTACCTGGATTTGGGGCCGCTTCGCAGCCCAACGGGGGACAAGCCCCCTCACCACAAAAGCTTGCTCGTCAGGCATAACAATCAAACTCGCGGAGCTCTGCGAATGAATCACAAAGTGGCCTTCAGTTTTGCCGACGGCAAGACCCTGTTTTTCCCGGTGGGCGCCAATGAGATCCTGCTGGACGCGGCGTTGCGCAACGGCATCAAGATCCCGCTCGATTGCCGCGAAGGCGTGTGCGGGACTTGCCAGGGCCGGTGCGAGTCGGGCGAGTTCACTCAGGACTACGTGGACGAGGAAGCCCTCTCCAGCCTCGACCTGCAACAACGCAAAATGCTCAGTTGCCAGACCCGGGTCCAATCCGACGCGGCGTTTTACTTCGACTTCGATTCCAGCCTCTGCAACGCGCCGGGGCCGGTGCAGATCCGCAGCACCGTGAGCCAGGTGCAGCAAGTCTCGGCCAGCACGGCGATCCTGCACGTGCAGCTTGAAGCCCCGCTGGACTTCCTGCCCGGCCAGTACGCCCGCCTGTCGATTCCCGGCACCGATAGTTGGCGCTCCTACTCCTTCGCCAACCGCCCGGGCAACCGGTTGCAGTTCCTGATCCGCCTGCTGCCCGATGGCGTCATGAGCAACTACATCCGCGAACGCAGCCAGGTCGGCGATGAGCTGCTGCTGGAAGCGCCACTGGGCGCTTTCTACCTGCGGCACGTCACCCAACCGCTGGTGCTGGTGGCTGGCGGCACCGGATTGTCGGCGTTGCTGGGCATGCTTGATGAGCTGGCCGCCAACGGTTGCCAGCAGCCGGTGCACCTGTATTACGGCGTACGCGGTGCGGCAGATTTATGTGAGGCCGCACGCATAAAAGCCTACGCCGAAAAAATCCCGGGGTTTCGCTACACCGAAGTCCTCAGCGACCCGCCCTCCGACTGGCCCGGCAAACGCGGCTACCTCACCGAACATTTCGACCTGGCCGAATTGCGGGATCAATCGGCAGATATGTACGTGTGCGGGCCCCCGCCGATGGTCGAATCCATCAAACAATGGCTGCTGGATCAGGCACTTGATGACGTTCAGCTGTATTACGAAAAGTTTACCGAGAGTAATATCTGACCCCTCAGCGGTATGAGGGGCTGGTTCGGTGTGCGATCAACCCTGAAAAAAACAAGTAGAAGGGAATGTTAATGGCGGATGACATGGTTAACCCGGTGGGCCTCAAGCGTGGCCTGAAGAACCGGCATATTCAGCTGATTGCCTTGGGAGGGGCGATCGGGACCGGGCTGTTCCTCGGCTCGGCGGGCGTGCTCAAGTCGGCTGGCCCCTCGATGATCCTGGGCTATGCGGTAGCCGGTTTCATCGCGTTCCTGATCATGCGCCAGCTGGGCGAGATGATCGTCGAGGAACCGGTGGCAGGCTCCTTCAGCCACTTCGCCCACAAATACTGGGGCGGTTACGCAGGCTTCCTCGCCGGCTGGAACTACTGGGTACTCTACGTACTGGTGGGCATGGCCGAGCTGACGGCGGTGGGCAAGTACATCCAGTTCTGGTGGCCGGAGATTCCGACCTGGGTCAGCGCGGTGGTGTTCTTTGTGCTGGTCAACCTGATCAACACCCTCAACGTGAAGTTCTTCGGTGAGACCGAGTTCTGGTTTGCGATCATCAAGGTGGTGGCGATTGTCGGCATGATCGTGCTCGGCTGCTACCTGCTGTTCAGCGGCACCGGCGGCCCGCAAGCCTCGGTGAGCAACCTGTGGAGCCACGGCGGGTTCTTCCCCAATGGCGGCATGGGGCTGTTGATGTCCATGGCGTTCATCATGTTCTCGTTCGGCGGCCTGGAGCTGGTGGGCATTACCGCCGCCGAAGCCAGCGAGCCACGCAAGGTGATCCCGAAGGCGATCAACCAGGTGGTGTACCGGATCCTGATTTTCTACGTCGGCGCCCTCACCGTGCTGCTGTCGCTGTACCCATGGGACCAACTGCTGCAAACCCTCGGCGCGTCGGGCGATGCCTACAGCGGCAGCCCGTTTGTGCAGATCTTTTCCTTGATCGGTAACGACACCGCCGCCCACATCCTCAACTTCGTGGTATTGACCGCGGCGCTGTCGGTGTACAACAGCGGCGTGTACTGCAACAGCCGCATGCTGTTCGGCCTGGCCGAGCAAGGCGATGCGCCCAAAGCGCTGATGAAGTTGAACAAGCAAGGCGTGCCGTTGCGTGCCCTGGGCATTTCGGCCCTGGTGACGCTGTTGTGCGTGGTGATCAACTACGTCGCGCCGCATGACGCGCTGGAGCTGTTGTTCGCGCTGGTGGTTGCTTCGCTGATGATCAACTGGGCGCTGATCAGCCTGACCCACATCAAGTTCCGCAAGGCCATGGGCGAGCAAGGCGTGGTGCCGTCGTTCAAGACCTTCTGGTTCCCGTTCAGCAACTACCTGTGCCTGGCGTTCATGCTGATGATCATCTGCGTGATGCTGGCGATTCCGGGTGTGCGGGCGTCGGTGTATGCGATTCCGGTTTGGGTCGGGATTATCTATGTGGCGTACCGGTTGCGGTTGAGCAAGGGTAAAGCCTTGGCCGCCGCACGCTAACCCTTGTAGGAGCCGGCTTGCCGGCGATGAGGACCGTAGCCTTGCGCTAGCCTCAAGGCCGCTATCGCCGGCAAGCCGGCTCCTACAGGTGGCGTATTTGAGCTGTAAAAAAGCCCCGGTACTCGATGAGTGCCGGGGCTTTTTGCTGGGCCTTGATTACAGCGTGGAACGCACTCGCCACAGCTCGGGGAACAGCACGGTGTCGAGCATCTTGCGCAGGTAACCCACGCCTTCGGTGCCGCCGGTGCCCGGCTGGAAGCCGATGATCCGCTCCACGGTAGTGACATGGCGGAAGCGCCACTGACGGAAGGAATCTTCCAGGTCGATAAACTTTTCGGCCAGTTGGTACAGGTCCCAATACCGGCTCGGGTCGCGATAAACCTCGCGCCACGCCGCCTCCACTGAGTCATCGTGAACCGTCGGCGCCGTGGGGTCGCGTTCAGCGCGCTGCGGGTCGATCGCCAGTCCGGCCTTGGCCATCAGGTTGACCGCCTCGTCGTACAGCGACGGCGTGGCAATCGCCACTTTCAACTCGTTCAATAACTCCGGGCGATGGGCGTGAGGCCGCAACAGCGCCGCGCTTTTGTTGCCGAGGATGAATTCGATTTCCCGGTACTGGAATGACTGGAAGCCCGACGACTGGCCCAGGTACGGACGAATCGACTTGTACTCCGACGGCGTCATGGTCGCCAGCACCGCCCAGGCGTGCACCAGTTGGTCAAAGATCCGCGACACCCGCGCCAGCATCTTGAACGCCGGCGGCAACTCACCCAGCCGCACGTGTTCGCGGGCAGCCTTGAGTTCGTGGAGCATCAGCTTCATCCACAGCTCCGAGGTCTGGTGCTGGATGATGAACAGCATCTCGTTGTGGTCCGGTGACAGCGGGTGTTGGGCGCTGAGCACTTTGCCCAGGTCCAGGTAGTCGCCATAGCTCATGGACTCGGAAAAATTCAGCTCGGCGTTATGCCATTCTTCCGGCGGCTGGTAATCGGGGGAGAAAGGACACTGGCTCATCGCGTGGGCTCCTTGAGCGGGCGGAGAATGGCTCGTACCGGGCTGGCATCGAGGTTGGCAAACCGCAGCGGCAACGCGATCAACTCGTAATCGCCCTCCGGCACGTCGTCGAGGACGATGCCTTCGAGAATCGCCATGCCATGCCGGGCGACGGCGTTGTGGGAGTCCATGGTCTTGGACTGTTGCGGGTCGAGGGACGGCGTGTCGATACCGATCAGGCGCACACCGAGGCTGGCCAGCAGTTCGACGGTTTGCGGGGCGACTGCAGTGAAATTCGAATCCCAGGTATCCAGCGGTGCCTGTTGATAAGTGCGCAACAGCACCCGCTCCGGCAGGTTATCCAGGCGGCCTTCCAACTGATGCGGTTGCACCAGCGAGCCGCTGCCCAGGCAGTGCAGCACCCGGCACGGGCCCATGTATACCTCCAGGGACACTTCGCCGATCGGCGCACCGTCAGCGCTGTAGTGCAACGGCGCGTCCACATGGGCGCCGGTGTGGGGCGACAGGGTGATGCGCCCGACATTCACCGGGCACTCGGGGCCGAACTGCCAGACCCGCTCTTCCTGAAACGGCGTATCACCCGGCCAGGTCGGGGTCGCGGTGCTCAAGGGCGGGCTGATGTCCCACCACGTTTTTATTGGATTCATTTCAAGGCTCTCGGTCGTTACTGGGGTGAATGATACGAGGGCCAGCTGTAAATATTCTTGCGAATTCCAGCGCAAAGCGGGAAATCTTTCGCACTTACTGCGAGGAAATGGCTGATTGGCGCACAGATATTTCGTACTGACTCATTCCTTCAAACAACAAATATTCCCTGTGGGAGCCGGGCTTGCCCGCGATGAGGCCGGCACAGCTTCCCCTTCCATCGCCTGACACTCCGCCATCGCGGGCAAGCCCGGCTCCCACAGGGGTTAGCGGTGACTCACGGATGTGCAAATGACTGCGCTTCCTGGCATCCCGATGTCGAGTTCAGACCATTGGCGGGCGGCCCAAGGCGATAGGGTTCGGACTTCCCTTCCTCTGCCTCGGAATCATCATGTCCAAGCCAATCACCGTACTGCGCGACACCCACCCACTGCCGGTGCTGGACGCCTGCAAATGGGAAAAACTCGAAGGCGACCCGCACACCGTCAACCTCAACGCCTACACCAGCGAAGACGGCAGCAAGATCATGGGCACCTGGATCTGCACCCCGGGCAAATGGCGGGTGGAGTATGTGAAGTGGGAATACTGCCACTTCCAGGAAGGCTACTGCGTGATCACCCCGGATGGCCTGGAGCCGATCCATTTGCGGGCTGGGGATATCTTTGTGGTGGAGCCGGGGATGAAGGGGACGTGGGAAGTGGTCGAGACGGTGCGCAAGTATTTTGTGTTTGCCTGATCACTCTGCCCGGAAAGGGGTCCCTGGCCCCTTTTGCCTGAACCACGACCAGCCTCCCCTCTGACTTACAAGCCGCTTCTTCCTACCCCCCTTCCAATTACATCCCCTATTATTTGCGAATAACAAACCCTTGCATTCCAAAACAATCAATTGGTATTTTGTGACAGAATGTTGTGAGCGCCAAGTTTTTGAAAAGCCGTCATGACGTAATGCGTGAAAATACATAATCAAACTCACCAAACAGTACAACCACTACTTTAGTTATAGATAATATTGGCTTTTGACACCCCCTACAGTTTGAGATAGCTTTCTTGAAAACCGGCTATATCTGATGTTCATAGCATTATAACCCTATGATAATAAGAGCCGCGAAGAAGGTGCAGAACTTCACATTATCGCAACCTTCTCCGCACAGTGATGGAAAACGCGCATCGATTTGAATTAGACTTCCAATGAATCAATTGATCACCCCATTGGTTTGTTCTAAGGAACCTATACGTCTTCCAGCACTTACTGCACGCGGCAGTCGAGACCGCGCTTTTGTAAAAGGATCAAGAAAATGCCTGAAAAAACAACGCGTCTGACCATTCTCATCGACCATCCGACCAAGCAGCGTCTTGAGTCATTGTCTGAGGAAGTTGACCTTACTATTTCTCAGGTCATTCGCAAGCTCATTCGCGACCATCTCCAGCAGTACGAGAGCCAAATCCCTCCTTCCGTCCTGGAACCGGCGAAAGAGGATTCATCACTCTATTCCTGATATATAAGCTCGGCTGATTTGCCTTTATAAAAACACGGCACAACTTCCTCCTTATCTATCGTTCGGCGTGCAGTTTATTCGCGGAACTGCATGCCCCCTCCTGTCCAAGTTAATGACTGGTGATGAACTATGTCTGTGAAACAGCAACTGCTTGCTTGTTATGCTCATTTGAGCAAGGAAATTAATGGGCCTGCTATATCATCAGACACTGCACCCTGTACCTTGTTTTTCTCTCTGAGCGACACTACACGGCGCGCACATGTTTTTCATGTAACGGCAGATAACTTCGAAACCGCCTGGCAAACCGGCATACAACAAGTGCAGGAAAGCTACGAACGAAACTGTGCGAAGTCGGACAACATCGCCGAACGTTCATGGATACGCGTCGAATACGCAATTAACGTAAGCCCTATCACCTGGGCCCAACTCAATGCGCGCTTCAAGCGCCACAAGCGTAATTACTTCCGGCACGGTATTGCCTTCGATGCGACGCTGCAAATTGCGATCACCGAGCAGGAACTGAATGCCAACGCGATTCTGTATGGCGGCAACGCTATCAATCACGCGACCTTCAATGCCGGAAATTTTACGGTGTATGCCAGGCGTCGTTTTACAGGGCTCAATACCGCCGACCTGATCGCCACGCTGAAACCTGAAACACCGGTGTTCATGTTCGACACGCTGGGCGTTTTTTGTGCAGAAGACGGCGTACCCCACTTGCTGAACCCGGGCCCGGCAGAAACTGGCTGGCGCACGTTGGCAGCGCTGGAGCCCGGCATGGTAAGGGCGAGCATCACCAGCGCCGCAAACTACCTGGGCGCGCAGGTGCAGGACAGCGGACAGTTCGTCTACGGCTATTTCCCGTGCTTCGACCGGGCGATAAAAAACTACAACACGTTGCGCCATGCCAGTACCACCTACTCAATGATCGAGGCCTGGGCACTGACCGGCGATGAAGCGCTTAAGTCCGCCATCGACCGCTCGCTGGCCTGCCTCACCCAGGAGCTGATCAAATCCTACGTGCTGCCCGACGCCAGCGTAGCCGCGTATCTGCTGGACACCGGTGACGAGATCAAACTGGGCGGCAATGCCGTGTGCCTGCTGGCTCTGGTCAAGTACAGCGAAGTCACCGGTACCCGCCACTATCTACCCGTGCTGGAAGCCCTGGCCAATGGCATGGCCTGGATGCAGGACGCGACCACCGGCGCCTTCGTGCATGTCTTGCATGGCCGCGACCTCGCTGTAAAAGAGGCGTTCCGGATTATCTACTACGACGGCGAAGCCGCGTTCGGGCTGATCCGCCTCTACGGCCTGACCCGCGATGAACGCTGGTTGACCGTGGTGGAGAAAGCCTTCGACTACTTCATCGAAAAAGAGCACTGGCGCGAGCACGATCACTGGCTCAGCTACTGCGTAAACGAACTGACGCGCTACCGACCTGACGAGAAGTATTTCCGCTTCGGCCTGAATAACGTTGCGGGTTACCTGGGGTTCGTGCAGCAGCGAATCACCACTTTTCCGACCCTGCTGGAATTAATGATGGCCGCGCAACAGATGCTTGAACGCATCGCCCAACAATCCGATTTGCGCCATCTGCTCACCGCGATCGATCTGCACGCGTTTTACCGAGCCTTGCATCATCGTGCGCGCTATCTGCTCAACGGGTATTTCTGGCCGGAGATGGCGATGTACTTCGCCAACCCTGCGCGCATTGTCGGTTCGTTTTTTATCCGTCACCACGCGTTCAGGGTGCGCATCGACGACGTGGAGCATTACCTTTCGGGGCTGATTGCCTACCACCGCTACCTGCTCAACGGCGCGCCGCAGGTGAGCCTGGCCCAGGATGCAGCCCCCCTCGACTGGGCCTGGGACGCCAACACCTTAGCCCGTGTGACCCACGGGACTTGGGCAAAACAGCCGCCGGCCGGCTGGTACACGTCGGGTTTGACGCCGTCGATGCAGTTTTTCAAACCGCAACGCATGCTCAATCGGCATCCCGGCAAAGTCGGCCCCAACGAAGAGCAGTCGGCACTGCGCTGGGCTCAGGCGAGCCCTGAGCGGCGCCCTTCGGCTTTCTTGTGTGTAGACCCGACGCCCTATCTGAACAGTGGCCTGCCGGTGTTGCAGGTTGCCGACACCAGCGAGGCCATGCTGCAAATGGGTCGATACGCCAGGCAGCAATTCGCCGGCCAGGTGTTCGGCGTCACCGGCAGCTTTGGCAAAACAACTGTGGTCGCCATGCTCGCCCACGCGCTGAACCACTGGGGGGAAGTGGGGCACACCGAGGCCAACGCCAACCTGCCCCATGGCATCGCCTGGAACCTGGCGAGCATGCCCCGCCCCGCCAGATTCTGGGTACTCGAAATGGCCGTGGGCCGCATGCCGATTAACTCGGAGCTGGTGCGCCCACACATTGCTATCGTGACCGGGCTGGCTCCGGCGCACCTGGAATACCACGGCACTCTTGAGAACCTGGCGCGTAAAAAGAGCGCGATCTTCCGCTCGATGGCACCCGGCGGCCACGCGGTGCTGTGCCGTGACATGCCGCACTACGAGGTGTTCGCCCATGCCGCCGAAATGGCGCGCTTGCACGTGACCAGCTATGGCGAACATGCCGATGCCGACGTACGCCTGCTCGACGTGCGCAGCGAGGCCGACCGGGTCTGCGTCACCGCGCAACGTGGCACGCAACGGCTGAGTTTCAGCCTGAGTGCTCGCGGCCGACACATGGTGCTCAACGCGCTGGGGGTGCTCGCGTCGCTGTTCGCCGCCGGACTTGAGGCCGAGCACGCACTGGAGGTGTTGACCGGTTTCAAAGCGGTGGAAGGTCGCGGCAATATCCTCTCGATCAAGTGCACCGGCGGGCATTTCCAACTGATCAACGATGCATACAACGCCAACCCCGGTTCGATGGTCGCGGCCTTGCGTTCGATGACCGACCTGCCCGTGGCCTCACGGCACCGGGTGTTGGTGTTGGGCGACATGCTGGAACTGGGCCCCGACGCCCAGCGCTACCACCTGGACTTGGCTGACTCGCTGCGCACGGCGGCGCCCAGGCATTTGGTGCTCTGCGGGCCGCTGATGCTTGAGCTGTACCGGGAGCTACGCAACGAGCTGTCAGTGCAGTGGTTCGAGAATGCCAAGGCATTAAGCCAGGCGTTGGCACACCACCCCGATCAGTGGTTCCAGCCGGGGGATTGGGTACTGGTCAAGAGCTCCGGTGGTACCGGGTTGTCGCAGATCTGTGATTGGCTGAACACAGCCGAACAGGCGGTGCCTGCGGGCTAGCCCGCGCAACCCGCAGCCGTCTTCAGGCCAATCTCATTGCGCAGTTGGTGAAACACCGCAGGCACGCCCTGCGCCTTGACCAACTGTGCACGATGCCCGGCGCGAATCAGCGCCTGGTAAAAACGTTCCTGCAACACGAATGGCGTTACCTGGTCGTCCACGCTGCCAATCACGAACAACTGCCGCGCAGGCGCGACGGCAATGCCGGCGATGTGTTCGAGGGGATCATAAGGGTGCAGTAACCCATTGGTGTCGCGTCCCGGACGCGAAGGCAAGCCTTTGCTTTGACGCAACATCTGCGCGCGCTGCACCAGAGCGAACGCCCCGGAAGTCATCACCACACACTTCATATCGGTACGCCCCAAGGTTAACAATGCCGCCGCCACCGTGGCGCCGCCGCTGTGCCCCAGCAACACAAACTGCCCGATGCTGTAGCGTTTTCGCAGTTCGTTCAGCGCGCCATCCAGCGCAATAAACTCGCGCGCTTGGCGCCGCTGCCCATGGTTGCCGCTGGACCCGTAGGTACCAGGCCGCGCCACAATCACCACCGGCACGCCCGCGCGCCGGCTGAGTGCCTTGGCCTGCGTGACCTTGGCGGCCAGGCTATTGCCACGGATCGACTCGGGAGAGCGGTGCATTTCCACGTTGCGGTCGCCATGAAACATCACGATCACCACTGGCGCATGGCTCAGCACCGCCCCGGCAAAATAACGAATGCACTCATCGCCCCCGGCAAACTCAACCCAAAGTGAAGAGTCGGCCTGGTTGCAGGTCGCCTGGTCAGCCGGGGTGTTCCAAAGCAACGGTGTCGAACCGTCACTCAGGGCCCACGCGCCCGGCACACCGCTCAACAGCAGCCCCCACCACAGCGCAAACCTGATCACGGCGACCTCCGCTAGCGTTCACGCAAGGCCTCGCGCGCACGGTTCATGGGTTTGATCAAATAGTCGAGCACGGTTTTCTGGCCGGTCTTGATATCTACCGAAGCGATCATCCCCGGCACGATCGAGAACGACTTGCCGGCCTTGTTTCTCAAGGTGTCGGCGTCGGTGCGAATAAACACGCGGTAGTAGAAAACTTCCGGCTTGACCTCGTCCTGGATGGTGTCTGGCGAAATGGTCACTACCTTGCCGTCCATGCCACCATAAATGGAGTAGTCGTAGGCAGTGATCTTAACCTTGGCCACTTGGTCGGGGTGGATAAAGGCGATGTCCCGCGGGGAGATGCGCGCCTCGATCAACAACTGCTCATCCAGCGGCACAATCTGCATCAAGCGCCCGTTGGGCGGGATGATCCCGCCGATGGTGGTGACCTCAATGCCCTTGACGATACCGCGCACCGGCGAGCGCAGGGTCAGGCGAGTCACCGAATCCGAGCGCCCGCGCATGACCGACGACAGCGTCTCGACGTCGGCGTTGACCTTGGCCAGATCCTCACCGGCTCGTACCATGTACTCGGAGCGAGCCTGGGTCAGCTTCAACTCCAACTCGGCCTTTTGGCGCTTGAGACGCAGCACTTCAACGTTGCTGGCGGCGCCGACCTTGGCCAGGTTTTCGGTAATTTCCAGCTCGCTGCGCACCAGCCCGAGGGACGAACGCACGCCGGCCAACGACTCTTCAAGGCCCTTGCGCCGTGTGTTGAACAGGTCGGTTTCGGCGCGTACCAGTGCCGGGTAACGCTCAAGCTCCGGCGGGAACAGCAACGGCTTGCCATCTACCTCAGCCTGCAAACGCGCGACGCTGGCCAGCGACGCCCGGTATTTGGAGGCACTTTCGTCAAAGTTGGATTCGGTTTTGGTCGGGTCAAGCTTGGCTAACGTCTGGCCATTTTTGACAATATCGCCCTCAGCCACATTCAACTCAGTGACGATGCCACCTTCCAGCGACTGGATAATTTGCTCTCGCGAGGTCGGGATGACTTTGCCGCTGCCCGTCGAGACTTCGTCCACTTCAAAAAAGTAAGCCCAGGCACCAAACGCAATCAGCATGACAAACACCCAACCCACCACACGCGTGGCGCGTACCACGGTGTGCTCATCCACGCCGTCGTGGCTATGCCGGGCGCCTTCGTCTTCGGTGGCGAGCAGGGGAATGGTTTTCGGCGCATGGCTTTTCACTGGGTGTTCCCCTTGGGTTTGGACAGCCGCGCAATCGCGTTGTCTTTGCTGTCATCAACGATGATCTGGCCGTTGTCGACCACGATCACCCGATTCACCAGGCTCAATACACTCATGCGATGCGTGGCGATAATCAGCGTGCGGTGGGCGGCCCAGCGGTCGAGGTTGTGGATCAACTGGCGCTCGGTGGCTTCATCGAGGGAGGCGGTGGGTTCATCGAGCAGCACGATATGCGGCTGGCGAATGATCAGCCGCGACAGCAGCAGCGACTGACGCTGCCCGCCCGACAGACCGAGGCCGCCCTCCAGGATCATGTGGTCCATGCCGTCGGCGAACTTGCCGATAAAGTCGGCGGCGCCGGTCAACACCAGAGCCTGGAGGATTTCCTGGTCGCTGGCATGCGGGGCCCCCATGATCAGGTTGTCGCGCAGGGTGCCGTGGAACAGCCGCGAGTTTTGCGTCATCAGCCCCACATCGCGGCGCACGTCCGCCGGGTCGATGTGACTGAGGGCAACACCGTCGAGGCTGATGGTGCCAGCCTTGAGATCAAGCATCCCGGCCAACGCCTGTAACAATGTGGATTTTCCGGCGCCGTTACGCCCCAGAATTGCGATGCGCTCCCCCGGCTGGATCTTCAAGTCCGCCACACGCAACGCCGGCACAGGGGCGTCGTCGGAATACTGGAACGCCGCCTGGCTTAGCGCGTATTGGCCTTTGATCACCGGCAGGTGCACGCGCTTGCTGCCCTCGGGATGATCCACCGGCAATTCCATGATCCGGTTCAGGCCTTGCAGCGCGACCTTGGCCTGCTGCCAGCGCGTCAGCACCTGGGTGATCTGGGACATCGGCGCCATCATCCGCGACGCCAGGATGGAGGCGGCCACCAGGCTACCGGTGGTCATTTCGCTGGCCATGACCATCGGCGCACCGAACACCACTACCACGGCAAACACCGAGCCCTGCACATTGTTGCTCCAGGTCACCAGTTTGTTGGTGAGCATGCGCAAGCGCAGACTGGCATCGCCGCAGGTGGCGTTGTAGTGATTCCATTGCTGCTGGAAGCGCTGTTCAGCCTGCAGCGCCTTGATATCGTCCAGCCCTTGCACCGTTTCCACCAGCATGGCGCTGCGCAACGAGCTTTCGCGCATCGATTCATTCGCCAGTGCCGCGAGTTTTTTCTGCGCCAACAGCCCCGGGACTATCAGGAACAGCACGGCCACCATCGGCACCGCCACCAGCGGGCCGGCGATCAACCAGTAGATCACCAGAAACAGCAGGAAGAACGGCAGGTCGGCCAGCGCCGTGGCGGTGCTGGAGGTGATCAGCTCACGCAGTTGTTCCAGCTCCTTGAGCTGCGAAATGAACGAGCCGGTGGACTTCGGCCGGGCGCTGTTACGCAAGCGAATGGCATGCCCGAAGACCAGGTCGGAGACACGCAAATCGGCGCGTTTGCCGAGCATGTCGGTGATGCGTACACGGGTGATGCGCATGATGAAATCAAACACCAGCGCCAGCATCACCCCGCCAAAGAGCACATACAGGGTGGGCATGGATTCGGCCGGGATCACCCGGTCGTACACCTGCATCGAAAACAGCACGCCGGCCAGACCGAGCACGCTGGTGACCAATGAGGCGAGCATGACGTAGCCATAGGGCCGCAGATCGCGCAGCACGATGTTTTTGAACCACGCCTTCTCGTAAGGCTTGATGTAGTCGTCCACACGCCGGTCACGCACTGCCGTCATGGGTCGCAGAATCACGCTCTTGCGCGCTTGCTCCAACAGGTCCTGGCGGGTGAGCCGGCTTTGCAGGCCGCCGTCGCCGCTGTAGGCGATGCCCAGGTTTTCGCCGTCGCCGAGGGTTTCGAGCACGCCCACCTGGCCGTCGGCAAATTGCAGCACTACCGGTAATTGACGCTGCATCAGCGTGGTTTCGCTGAAGTCCGCAATCACGCAGTTCAACCCCGCCTGGCGGGCCATCTGCCGTACCACCTCTTCCACCGAAGCGCCTTCGGTCCATTGTGCGGCGATTCGCACGCTTTGGGCCGAGCATTCCAGGCGGTAATGCCGGGCCACGCTCAGGACGGCCTCCAGCCACACTTCATAATCCACTGCAGGCGCCGGGTTCAGCGGTGTTTGTACTGCGTTGGTTTCATGCGCAAGCATCACAGCATCATTCATGGCCGAATCTCCACACCTTGCAGGGTGCTGTTGTCCAGGTGGAACGCCGTGCGCAGTGCACCCGTGTTGTAGAGGCAATCGATTTTCAGGCGACGCAGGTCAGCGGCGGTGTTTTCCCGGTCCATGCGTGCCTGGTGAATTTCCTGCTCGGCATTCAGCAGGTCGAGCAACGGCCGTGTGCCCAGTTCGAGGTACTGCTGGCGATACAGGTCGCGGGTTTCGGAGATGCTGCGCTCACGAAAATCCAGGGTGGAAAGGCGCTGACTTAGGCTTGATATCTGGTCTCGCGCTTCCAGCAACCCCTGGCGTACCGCGAGGCGCGCGGCGTCATTGGCGGCATCCGCGGAACGCAGGGCCTGTTGCGCCGCAGATTTACGCGCGGTGATTGCGCCGCCCTGGTACAGCGGCATTTTCACGTTGAGAAATACGCCATAACGGGTACGGTCGCGGCCGCCGGGGACGTTGCTGTCGTCGTTGCTGTCCAGGTAGTGCGTGATGGACGGGTCCAGCGACACGGTCGGCAACGCCTCGGCACGGGCTTGTGCAATCAGCGCCAGCGCATCGACACGCTGCGCCTGGGCGATCAGCAATGTCGGCGTGACCGCCGTATCGGGCACCACGCCTACGCAGGATTGTTCCAGGCTTGCCGGAAAACCATTGGCAACACTCACCGGTGACTGAGCCCCCAAGAGGCTGCTCAAGGTGCTGCGCCAGCGATTGAATTGCGCGGCGAATTGCAGTTGCGTCGCCATTGAGGCCTCGACCCGCGAGCGGGCCTGGATGAGGTCCGAACGGGTGCTGGCGCCCATGTCGCTGCGCTTTTTCGCCAGCTCTGCAATCGCCGAAATGCCGTCGACCTGCTCGCGCGCCAGTTGCACCAGCAACTGCGAGCGCTGCAATTCGATCACGGCGAACGAGGTATCCCGGGCCACCTGATCAATCGACAGCAACACCGACGCCTGGCTGGCACTGACCCGTGCCAGGGCGCTGTCGACAGAACTTGAAACCTTGCCGAAGTCATACAGCATCTGCGAGGCCGACAAGGAAAACGCGCGGCTCTGGCCGTTGCCCGTCAGGCCACTGTCGTAGCCCGAATTGAAGCCGCCGCTGACTTGCGGGTAGTAACCGGAACGGGCGATGTTCACGTTCTCGTTTTGTTGGTACAGCTGGCCGATCGCCTCGGAAATTGCCGGATGCCATTCCACCGCCAGTTGAATGGCGCGTGTCAGGTCAAGGTTGCTCGGTATGACGTGCTCGGGTGCCACCGGTGCGCTTACGCTCGTTGGCCCGCCGGGTAAATGTGTGCCCAGGTTGCTCGGGCTGATGATGTTGACGCGTTCTTCATCGTCGATATACGACGCTGCCATGACCGGCGCACTCTCGGGCGCGATCATTGCGACTGCCAGAATTACGGCAGACAGCTGCTTGGCCAAACTCTTTTGCCTCACTGCTAGTCACCTGACTGTTGTCAAACCTGATGAGTACAACAACGGGCCGTGACTGACGTCATGGCCCATCGCTGCAATACCGTTGGAGAGGAAAACCGGGCCTTGCGGCCCGGTCGCCAGGCGTGGCGTTACACCACGCTGATGCCGCTCTGTACCCAGAGCTGATGGGTTTCATCTTCCGCACTGGTGTAGATCACGTACTCAAGACCGTTCTCTACCTGGGTCGCGCCGGCGCTCCAGTCACCTGTCAAATGCACGCTGTCCTGATCGTCACCCTGGATCATCAAGCGATCCGACTCAGGCCCGGTGATGGACACCAGGTCTTCGAGGCTCAAGGTCAGGTCAACGGCGCTGACATCGTTCAGGTCGATGCTGTGCACCCCGCTGACTGTGCCAATCAGGTCGGTGAGGTTGATGGCTGCATCGCCACCCTCCCACAGCAACCCGTCTGCACCCGCGCCAGCATCGACATGGGTGAAGTCGGTGTCGTCGGCCACCACGGCATCGTGGTGATCGCCGTCAACGTTGGCGCCGTCATCCACCACCTGGTCCACCGCACTGTGGGCAGCGGCAATACCGGCACCTTCAGTGGCGGGCGCACCCGGGTTGGTGTCGTCCCAGACCAGGTCGCGATCCGGTGAGTCGATGCGGATGTACAGGTCGGCAGTGTCTTCCTGGCCGGTTGGCGTGGTGAGCTTGTAGGTGAATTTATCCACCTGGCCAATCTCGTCCAGCGTCAGCCCTGCATGCGGGGTGTAGACGTACTTGCCATCGGCGAACACGGTCAATGTGCCGTGGTCACCGTTGATGTTCGCCCCCGTTTGCCCAGGAATCACATAGACCCCGTTGACCAGCACACTGAGTACCGTCAGCGGCGAACCGAGTACATCCGGCCCGGACAAGCTGTCGGACAGCAGGTTGCCTGTCGCATTTTCCATCGCGCCGGTGACGAACTCCGTGAGGAAGGTGGTAGTGAGCTTCTGAGCGATGTGCAGCGCACTCAGAGACAGCACCGCACCGGTCGTCCCGGTCACGCGATAGGTCCCGGCATCCAGCCCTTTGAACGTGTAGTTCGCCTGGGTAGTGGTCTGCTGCGTGACCCATGCGTTATCGATGAACTTCTGCAGGTTGACGGTCGTGCCTGGCAACAACGCAATGCCGGTGACGGTGACGTTGATCGCAAGCTCTGCGGTCGTGCCCGTGCCAACGTTGATGGCTGCACCCGTACCCGTACTGCTTCCGAGCAGTGCCAGGTTGTAGCTCAGGGTCGCCAGGTCGGCCTGGGTGACCAGGTTGACAATGTCGATCTGTGCCGAACCCAGGTCGTCATTGGCGACCGTGTTGATCACGCCTGGCGCCGACGGATCGGTAGCACTCCACTCCACGTCGACACTTGGGCTGTCGATGCGTACATACAAGGTTGCCGAGGCCGAACCACCGGAACCATTGACCAGGTGATACTCGAAGGCATCCACCTTGCCGATGTTGGCGATATCGCCATTCGGGGTGTACTTGTAGTCGCCGTTGGCAAAAATGGTCAGTTGACCATATTGGCCCTGCAGCACCGTACCCGTGGTGGCGTCGGCATCTACAAATTCGCCTTCAACCTCAACCTGTACCTTCACTGGTCCGCCGGTTCCCGGTTCATCCGGTTGACCGCCGATGCCCGGGTCGGTGATGACGTTGCCGGTGACATCCGGCCCCGCTACACCGGTGAAGTCGGTCAGGCTTTCATTGGTGACGCTCAGCTTGGCCGTGGCGCCTGCACCGACGCTGACCAGGTTGGGGTCGAGCTTGAGCGTAAAGCGATACTGCCCGGCTTCCAGCCCTTCGATTTTGGCGCTGGAGCTTTGTCCGAACAGACCTAACAGGTCGAGCAGGCCCGAACCGTTACTGCCTTGTTGCACCGGCAACCATCCACCTGCACCGTCGCTCACTTCCAGCGTCGCGGTGAAGCCACCGCCCAATAGCGAGACCAGGTCGGCCTGGGCAAACTGCAGGTTCAACGTCCCGCTGGAGCCCTCGGCAACCGAGAATTCCTGCTGCTTGGTGTGATCGCCCAGGATGATGCCGCCGATACCCAACAGGGTGAAGACGCGCATATCGGCCAGAGCGGTATCGGACGTTACGGGTTTGATGGTCACTTCGCCGGTGGCGAGATCATCGAAGGCTTCAAGATCGGCGTCGGCGTCGGCATCGGCATCCGCGTCGGCATCGGCGTCTGCATCGGCGTCGGCGTCGGCGTCGGCGTCGGCATCAGCGTCAGCGTCAGCATCAGCATCGGCATCGGCATCAGCATCAGCGTCCGCATCAGCGTCAGCATCAGCATCAGCGTCAGCATCCGCGTCGGCATCAGCATCAGCATCAGCATCAGCATCAGCATCAGCGTCAGCATCGGCGTCGGCGTCGGCGTCGGCATCAGCATCAGCATCAGCATCAGCATCAGCATCAGCATCAGCATCAGCGTCAGCGTCAGCGTCAGCGTCAGCGTCAGCATCGGCATCAGCATCGGCATCGGCATCGGCATCAGCGTCAGCGTCCGCATCAGCATCAGCATCAGCATCAGCATCAGCATCAGCATCAGCATCAGCATCAGCGTCAGCGTCAGCGTCAGCGTCAGCATCGGCATCAGCATCGGCATCGGCATCAGCGTCAGCGTCAGCGTCCGCATCAGCATCAGCGTCGGCATCAGCGTCAGCATCGGCATCGGCATCGGCATCAGCATCAGCATCAGCATCAGCATCAGCATCAGCGTCCGCATCAGCATCAGCATCAGCATCGGCATCGGCATCGGCGTCGGCGTCGGCATCAGCGTCGGCATCCGCGTCGGCATCGGCGTCGGCATCGGCATCAGCGTCGGCATCAGCATCAGCATCAGCATCAGCATCAGCATCAGCATCAGCGTCCGCATCAGCATCAGCATCAGCATCAGCATCAGCATCAGCATCAGCGTCCGCATCAGCATCAGCATCAGCATCAGCATCAGCATCAGCATCAGCGTCCGCATCAGCATCAGCATCAGCATCAGCATCAGCATCAGCATCAGCGTCCGCATCAGCATCAGCATCAGCATCAGCATCAGCATCAGCATCGGCATCGGCATCGGCATCGGCGTCGGCATCAGCGTCGGCATCCGCGTCGGCATCGGCGTCGGCATCGGCATCGGCATCAGCGTCGGCATCAGCATCAGCATCAGCATCAGCGTCGGCATCAGCGTCGGCATCAGCATCAGCATCAGCATCAGCATCAGCATCAGCATCAGCGTCGGCATCAGCGTCGGCATCCGCATCCGCATCCGCATCCGCATCCGCGTCCGCGTCAGCATCAGCGTCGGCATCCGCATCCGCATCCGCATCCGCGTCAGCATCAGCGTCGGCATCCGCATCCGCGTCAGCATCAGCGTCAGCGTCAGCGTCAGCGTCAGCATCAGCATCGGCATCGGCATCGGCATCGGCATCGGCATCAGCATCAGCATCAGCATCAGCATCAGCATCAGCGTCAGCATCAGCATCAGCATCAGCATCAGCATCAGCATCAGCGTCGGCATCAGCATCAGCATCAGCGTCGGCATCAGCATCAGCATCCGCGTCGGCATCAGCATCAGCATCAGCATCAGCATCAGCATCAGCATCAGCATCAGCATCCGCGTCGGCATCAGCGTCGGCGTCGGCATCAGCGTCGGCGTCGGCGTCGGCGTCGGCATCAGCATCGGCATCGGCATCGGCATCGGCATCGGCATCAGCATCCGCGTCTGCGTCCGCATCAGCATCAGCGTCGGCATCCGCGTCGGCGTCGGCGTCAGCATCCGCGTCGGCATCAGCGTCAGCGTCAGCATCCGCGTCCGCATCGGCGTCGGCATCGGCATCGGCATCGGCATCGGCATCAGCATCAGCATCAGCATCAGCATCAGCGTCGGCATCAGCGTCTGCGTCTGCGTCTGCGTCTGCGTCTGCGTCAGCATCAGCGTCGGCATCCGCATCCGCATCCGCATCAGCGTCCGTATCATCAATATCAATAGCTATCACAGAAGCGGGAATAGACTCGTTGCCTGCCGCGTCGGTCAATGTGACAGCCAGTGTTTCGCCGTTAACCTGAGGCGGGGCGAGGGTGACCTGGAAATTACCGTCGTCGCCCACCGTGCCGGTACCGATCACGTTGCCATCAGCATCCTTGACGGTAACAGTCGCACCTGGCTCCCCCTTGCCGGTCACAATGCTTCCATCTTCGCCAGCTATCAGGTTGGTTGGGGCGTCAGGGGCGGTGGTGTCGCCCGCGAAAGCAGTGCCCGGCAGGGATTCTTTGCCCGAGAAATTGCGCAGGAATACGCGTAGCCGCTCACCATTGATATGCAACGCGTTCAGTTGAACCAGGAATGTACCGTCATCTGCCACCGTACCGGTGCCGACCACTTCACCGGCATCGTTGAGAATGGTGACCTTATGGGCTGCGGCGCCTTCACCGCTGAGCGTGTCACCGGCATCACTGATTGCCAGATTGCGCGGCGCCAGCGGTGTCTCGATATCAGCGACAACCAACGCACCCGGCGCCGACTCATTGCCAGCAGCGTCCTTGAGCGTGACTGCGAGGCTTTCGCCCTCGGTCGCGGGGGTGTCGAGCGAGGCCTGGAAATTGCCATCCGCGCCGACGGTGCCCGTACCGATCACGTTGCCACCGGCGTCCTTGATGGTCACGGTAGTGTTCGGTTCACCTTTACCGCTGACGGTTGAGCCATCGGCACTGATCACCAGGTCGACCGGTGCATCTGGAGCAGTGGTGTCGCCCGCCACCACGGGGCTGCCCGGCGATTCATTGCCCGCTGCGTCCTTGAGGGTGACTTGCAGGGTTTCGCCATTGGTTTGCGGCGTTTCCAGGGTGACCTGGAAGTTGCCTTCAGCATCCACAGTGCCGGTGCCGATGGTATCGCCGTTGGCATCCTTGATGGTCACGGTCGAATTAGGCTCGCCCTTACCGCTGATGGTTGTACCGTCTGCGCTGACGGCCAAACCGGTCGGTGCGGCGGGGGCTGTTGTATCACCCGCTACCACAGGAGCAGGTGGCGATTCCTGACCCGCTGCATCCTTGAGGACAACTTGCAGGGTTTCGCCATTGGTTTGCGGCTTGCCCAGGTTGACCTGGAAGTTGCCGTCGGCGCCCACAGTGCCGGTACCCAGTACATTACCGGCGGCATCCTTGACGGTGACCGTGGTGCCAGCCTGGCCTTTACCGCTAACCACCGTTCCCGCGCCATTGACCGCCAAACCGGTCGCAACACCGGGTGCAGGGACTGGCGTTTGATGATGGCCACCACCACCGCCACCACCGCTCAATGCCGCGGCGGTACCGCCGACGGCGAGGATGCCCAAGCCCCACAGCACCCAGTCCGGTACCGCACTGTCAGCAGCAATGGCTGCTACACCCAGGTCGTCCAGGGTCGAGATTTCGGTGAAGTTGAAGCCCGAATACGGCGTGGAATAGTTGCCGAGCAACAATGTTCCGTCGGCATTTTCCAGGACCAGTTGGTTAGCGGCGCCGTCGGGTCCCACCACAAAAAAGTTCTGAATGGTGATGGTTTCTCCAGACTTCAGAGTGACCACCAGGTTTTGGCCGGACTGTTGAAACGATTGAACGCTTTCTTGTCCGAACGGCAGTTTTACAATGCTGGTTCCCTTGAGGCTGGCGTTACCAAAGGCATGTTCCGTCGCCGCCCCCGTTGCCTTGTCGACAATTGTTATGTTTTTCATCTCTCACCCGTTTTTTATATGGACACACGTATTTCAGCGCGAGCGAATGCCCACGACGGTAGTTGCCGCCGAGCACTAAACTCTTTTTGCGTTTATAGAGGACTCGTCAGGATTGACAGCGATCAACCCACGCCGGTTTCTTCACGAAATTGCAGGCCCACACGGGTGCGCTTGCAACACGCTGACGCCGAATGAAGTGGCACATCCTTCGCATCAGAATAAGCCTGCCCGGGCCTAGGGTTGGACCTCAAGGGAGCCCAGAGGTCGAGCAGCCGGGAGAGGTGGCAGGCCAGGATGCGGGCTTTTTCGAGTTCCACGGCGGCCTCGTCCGATGAGGCCGACAGCCCTGGTAAACCCGATGTACGCATCCGTTCGCTAGCCATCTCTGACACACCTGCACAACTTTAAAAAGTACAACGCTTCGGCGGAAATTATCGAGACATGGCAACCATCGCAACGCTCGCGAAGCCGATACTAGCGAGGCAATAGTCAACATCAAAGGGAAAAGTAAACACGCATTAAACATGGGCAATTAATACGAACACCCACGACAAACCGAGCACACACAATCGCGAAACTTATTACAATCGCGTTATAACCGAGCACTTCGCAAGCACTAAACCCATTAATAACCCATGATCAATAACTTGATATTCAGCCATTATTCAGCAAACTTGTAAAATTTTATTTCACAGTTATAACAATGCAAAATGACTTTACGCCTAGGCATTAGTCGATAAGTAATACCGGCTCCCCACGAACGTAGTAAAGGGGTTTATTCAGGGCAAAAAAAAGCACCAGTGGTGAGCTGGTGCTGAAAGGTTTACGCAGTAAAAATCAGGGCCTCACCGTGGTGAGAGACAGCAGCCCTACCTGGGCTTGCGATAGCTGTTGATGATCGCCGAGAAGTCCTGGCCCCCTTCCCCACGCTGGCTCATCGATTGATACAACTGCTGCGCCACTGCGCCGAGGATCACCGGTTGGTGCGCCTGGCGTGCGGCTTCAGTGGCCAGCCCCAGATCCTTGAGCATCAGTTCCGCACCAAACCCGCCGGTATAACCCCGGGACGACGGTGCCGTTTCGATAATCCCGGGCCACGGGTTGTAGGTGTCCGAACTCCAGCAGCGCCCGGTGGAGCTGTTGATAATCCCCGCCAACACTTGGGTGTCGATGCCCAGCGCATCGCCCAGGGCCATGGCTTCGCTGACGCCGACCATGGTGATGCCCAGCAGCAGGTTGTTGCAGATCTTGGCGATTTGCCCGGTGCCGACTTCGCCGCAATGCACGATGTTGCGGCCCATCTGCGCCAGTACCGGTTGCAGGGTGGCGAACAGTTCCGGGGTGGCGCCGACCATGAAGGTCAGTGTCCCGGCCTGGGCGCCGCCGGTGCCGCCGGACACCGGGGCATCGGCCATCACCACGCCCTGTTTTGCTGCCGCCGCTGCTACATCGCGGGCGGTCTGCGGGTCGATGGTGCTGCAATCCACCGCCGGCACGCCTTTGCCGATGCCGGCCAGCACGCCTTCTCCACCCAGCCATACGCTGCGCACGTGGGCTGCCGCCGGAAGCATGGTTACCACCAACTCGGCGCCTTCTGCTGCGGCGCGCGGTGAGGCGCTGATGGTGCCGCCCAGCTCGGCCAGTTCCTGGAGCACGGTCTGGTTCAGGTCAAACAGGTTCAGCGTATGGCCCGCCTTGATCAGGTTGCGCGCCATCGGCGCGCCCATGTTGCCCAGGCCAATAAATGCAATCTTCATGGTCATCTCCTCGATCAGCGCAAGTTGATGGTGGTGTTGACGCCATCGTTGACGCTGTCGTCGTCGAACCAGCGGCTGGTGACGGTTTTGGTCTGGGTGTAGAACTGCACCACTTGCTTGCCGTACGGGCCCAGGTCGCCGAGTTTCGAGCCGCGTGAACCGGTGAAGCTGAAGAACGGCACCGGTACCGGGATCGGGATGTTGATACCGACCTGGCCCACATCGATTTCGCTCTGGAATTTACGCGCCGCCGCACCGCTCTGGGTGAACAGGCCGGTGCCGTTGCCGAACGGGTTGGCGTTGACCAGCGCGATGGCCTGGTCGAGGGTGTCGACTTCCAGCACCACCAGCACAGGGCCGAAAATTTCCTGGGTGTAGATCTGCATGTCGGTGGTCACACCGGAGAACAGGGTTGGGCCGACGAAGTTGCCGTCTTCAAAACCCGGCACCTTGATGCCACGGCCATCCAGTTCCAGCTTGGCGCCTTCTTTCACGCCGCTTTCGATCAGGTCGAGGATGCGTGCCTTGGCGCGCTTGGAGATCACCGGCCCCACATCGGTGCCCGCTTCGCTGCCGGCGTTCACCTTGAGTTTTTGCGCCAGGGCCTTGAGGTCCGGCAGCCATTGCTTGGCCGCGCCCACCAGCACCACCACGGAAGTCGCCATGCAACGCTGGCCGGCCGCGCCGAAGCCGGCACCTACCAGGGCGTTCAGAGTTTGTTCGCGGTTGGCGTCCGGCAGCACCACGGCGTGGTTCTTGGCGCCCATCATCGATTGCACGCGCTTGCCGTGTTTGCCGGCCAGGTCGTAGACGTGGGTACCGACAGCGGTCGAACCGACGAAGGACACGGCCTTGATGTCTTTGTGGGTGCACAGCGCATCCACCACATCCTTGCCGCCGTGAACCACGTTCAACACACCGGCTGGCACGCCGGCTTCCAGCGCCAGCTCAACCAGCAGCACGGTCGACAGCGGGTCCTGTTCCGACGGCTTGAGTACGAAGGTGTTACCGCAGGCGATGGCCATCGGGAACATCCACAGCGGAATCATCGCCGGGAAGTTGAACGGGGTGATGCCGGCGCACACGCCGATCGGCTGGCGCAGGGTGTAGGTATCGACGCCGCCGGCGACGTTTTCAGCGAATTCGCCCATCTGCAAAGTGCCGATGGAGCACGCGTGCTCGACCACTTCCAGGCCACGAAAAATGTCGCCTTCAGCGTCGGCAATGGTCTTGCCCTGCTCGGCGCTGAGCACTACGGCGATGCGCTTGGAGTGCTCGCGGATCAAGGCTTGCAGCTTGAGCATGATGCGCATGCGCGCACCGATCGGCGTCAGCTTCCAGGTCTGGAAGGCGCGATGGGCGGCGTCGATGGCCGCGTTGACTTCTTCGGGGGTGGAAAACGGTACGCGGGCCAACACTTGCTGGGTGGCCGGGTTGACGATGTCTTGCCATTCGGTGGTCTTGGATTCGACCCACTCGCCGTTGATCAGCAGCTTGACCTGTTGCACGGAAATATCGGCAGATGCGTTCATGTGGTCTCCAATTCTTATAGGTATGCAGAGAACCAAGGCGTTGAATCGCCTTGATGATGAGGCGTTCGGACTGTTTTTGGAGTATAGATGTGCAAACTTCTAATAAGAACGCACATAAAAGCCGGTCCAATATGCAAAAAAACATCACGTCGTTAGGCTCCCTGAACTGGGATGACCTGAAGTTTTTCCTCGAAGTTGCCCGCACCCGCAAGGCCAGCGTCGCCGCCAAGCGCCTGGCGGTGGACTACACCACCGTGTCGCGGCGCATCAGTTCGCTTGAAGGATCGTTGGGCACCCTGCTGTTTGAAAAGTCCCGGACCAACGGCTTCGTTCTGACCACCGAAGGCCAGCGTTTGCTGGGTTACGCCGAGTCCATCGAAAGCACCTTGCACATGGCCTGCGAACAGGTCTCGGGCTCTGGCGTGGCGCTGTCCGGCCACGTGCGCATGGGCTGCACCGAAGGGTTCGGCAGTTTCTTCGTCACCCCGCAACTGAGCCACTTTGTCGACACCTACCCGGCGATCTCGGTGGATATCCTGCCCCTGCCCCACTTCATCAGCCTGTCCAAGCGCGAGGCGGATATCGTCATCGCCCTGGAGCGCCCGGAACACGGGCCGTACGTGTGCTGCAAGTTGTGCGATTACAAGCTGCAGCTTTACGCGACCCAGGAGTATCTGGACCAGCACCCGCCCATCCGCCGGGCAGCGGACTTGGCCGAACATCCGTTTATCAGTTACGTGGACGACCTGGCGTTCAGTTCAGAGCTGCTGTACCTGGCCAACGTGGTGCCCGGCGCCAGCGCCAGCTTGCGCAGTACCAGCGTGATCGCGCAGTACGTAGCCGCACAGCAAGGAAGGTCGTTGGCGATTCTGCCGTGCTTTTTGGCGGCGCAGGACCCGCGATTGCTGCCGGTGCTGGGCAAGGAGATCAACATTACGCGGCAGTTCTGGATGTACTGCCGCGAGGACCTGAGGAAGTTGAAACGGATCACCCTGCTGTGGGACTACATCCGCGAGGTGACGGAGCAGAATCAGCCGTTGTTGATGGGGGAAACCCGCGACATGAGGTTTGCGGATTAAGCGATCAAACACACCATAAATAAAATGTGGGAGCCGGGCTTGCCCGCGATAGCAGTGTGTCAGTCGCCGAATTTATCAACTGATCCACCGCCTTCGCGAGCAAGCCCGCTCCCACATTTTTGAACGCATTCCATAGAGCGAACGAGGGCGCCAGCTTAGTCGGCAATCACCACAATCGACACCCGGCGATTCTCGGTGCGCCCCGCCGCTGTCGCGTTGGAGGCCACCGGCTCGCTGCTGCCCAGCCCGCGCAGCTGTACGTTTTCTTCTTTCATCCCGATGCTGGTCAGCACCTTGGCCACGCTTTTTGCCCGGCGCAGGGACAGTTGCTGGTTGTAGGTTTCCTTGCCCGAGGCGTCGGTGTGGCCGTCGACCCGCACCCGCTCAATGCCCACGCCCAGCAGCGCCTTGCCGATGCGCTGGACGATCTCGGTGCTGGGCCCATTCAGGCTTTCGACGTCGCTGCCAAACAGCACCTTGCCCGACAGGCCGAAGGCCCAGCCCTCGTCTGTCAGTTCAAAACCCTGTTGCTTGAGCACGGCAATTTGCGCGGGCGTCAGGCCTTTGGGCGGCGGGGTCTGGCAGCCCGTCAGGGCGAGCAAGGCCACGAGCAAGGTGATAAACAAAACGCGTGCGGTCGAAAACAAGGGATCAACTCCTGTGTTGAATGTTGACGGCGAGGGACTCCGACTCCGCCGTTTGCTGGCCACCTTGGGAAAGCCGTTTGGCCTGGTACATCGCCGCGTCGGCGGCATTGAGCAGGGTGCCCGGGGTGGCACCATGATCAGGGTAGACGGCGATGCCGATACTGAGTGAGGTCAATACCTGGGTGTCGCCGGGCAGAGGAATCGGTGCATCCATGCTGGCGATGATTTTGTCGGCGATGCGCTGGGCGTCCTCCAGCTTGTGCAGGGGCGACAGCAGGATCGCAAATTCATCGCCCCCCAAGCGGGCCACCAGATCGTCTTCGCGCAACTGCGCACGCACGCGCGCCGCCACCGCCACTAATACCGCGTCGCCGGCGGCGTGCCCGAAGTTGTCGTTGATGTCTTTGAAGCGGTCGCTGTCGAGGAACAGCACCGCCACTTTCTCGTTGAGTTTGGCGGCGCTGCGCAGGGCCCGGATCAATCGTCCTTCGAAGAACGCCCGGTTGGGCAACCCGGTCAGGCTGTCGTGGCTGGCCTGGTGGGCGAGGGTTTCGTTTTCACTTTGCAGGTGGGTTTGCCAGGCTTCCATCTCATCGAGCAAGGCGTTGAAGTCATTGCCCAGGCTGTCGAGCTCGGCGATTTGCGCCGGTGGCACGCGCCGGTCAAACGCCCGCTCGCTGCGGGCGGCGTGGGCCACCGAGGCCAGGCTGTGCAATGGCCCGGTGATGCCGCGCAACAGCCGTCGCGCCAGGAACAACGCGACCCAGGCGCTGAGTGCGGTGCACACCAGGATCCCGGCCAGCCCGCTGAGCAGAAAACGCAACAGGCTGCCGCCATGGCCGGTCAGGTGCACGCTGCCGATGACCTGGCCCTGGTGCAAAATCGGTTGGCTGATGGGTTGTTCAAGCAGGGCGTGTGCCAGGTGCAGCTCAATCATGGACAGCATCCCGGTTTCCGGGCGCTCCCAATGCGCCAACTGCTTGCCTTCAATGTTGAAGACTTCTGCCTCGGCCACTTCTTCCTCCGAGGCAATCACGGCCAAGGCTTCAGTCGCCGCGGCACTGTCGTTGAACACCACGGCCGCTTCCACGGTGTAGTTGATGGAACGGGCGATCAGGTGCAGGTTGTGGTCGGCATACACCCGCAGCGCCAGCACGCCAAGCAGCGTCAGGGAGATACTGGCCATGCTGACCGCCATCAGTGCCAGGCTCAGGTGCCCGCGACCAATCACCGAACGCAAGGTTGGGCGCACCGGCGCTTTACCGAACCTCATGACCCTGACGCTCGACGGCGGGACAGTTGCAGTACGCTCGGATGAATGCGCACACCGCTGCGGGCAACAGAGTCGAGGTTAACCTCGAACGACACCTGTTCATCGGCCACCCGCAAACAGAACAGGCTGCCCACGGTGCATTGGTCGCCGCCTTCGCTGATGCTGAGCACCGGATGGCCGATCAGTGACGCGAACAGGCGGCTGCGCTCGTCGCTGGTCAATTGGCCGATGTACACGGCGTCACAGGCATTGGCGATGTCCGGGTGGTCGGCCAGCAACCGTTGCACCACCACCGGACGGCCGGTGGCCTGAGTCGTGCCTTTGACCAGGTCATCGGTGTATTGGGTCGGCCCGACGATGCACAGGCGCAATTGCGCGGGCTCTACCGGCCAACGGGCATAACTGAGAATACCCAGGACGACCTGAGTGACCGACTTGGCCCGTTGATC
The DNA here is from genome assembly GCF_012935715.1 of Pseudomonas sp. ADAK13. Classification (NCBI taxonomy): domain Bacteria; kingdom Pseudomonadati; phylum Pseudomonadota; class Gammaproteobacteria; order Pseudomonadales; family Pseudomonadaceae; genus Pseudomonas; species Pseudomonas sp. ADAK13. The sequence goes on along the minus strand of NZ_CP052860.1, from coordinate 2,959,655 downwards.
GGCGATGCCGGCAGGCGGCTGGGCAAAAGCGAGAGGCGTGCATACCCACAGAAGCGCCAACAGCAGCATTCGTCTCCAGCTCAAACTTCGCTCTGTGGGCGAGACAGCCACGTTCATGCAGCGATTCTCTTTGATCTTCTCGGGATGATGCCGCAACGATAGCACAACGGCGGAAAACCCCCGAGGCGACACCTGGGAGGATTCCGACATTTTATTAAGAAAAATCACACATTTGGGTCAGAAAATTTAGATAACCCATCGGTCAGCTTATTCAGCGATCAAGTGCCCAGCTCCAGCATCAGCCCACTCAAGCGCTTCACCTTGCGACGCACCGCCTCTTCAAACACCCCGCCCCGGGGCTCGATCAGGCTGAACCAATCCTTGGCGCGGGTGATGCCGGTGTAGATCAGCTCTTTGGTCAGCACCGGGTTCAGGGCGTCCGGCAGGATCAGTGCTGTGTGGGTGAACTCCGAACCCTGGGACTTGTGTACCGTCATCGCGTACACGGTTTCCACATCGTTGAGCCGGCTGGGCAGCACAAAGCGCACACCGCCCTGGCCATCGTTGCGCGGGAATGCCACGCGCAGTACCTGCGGCCCGCCGTCGCTTTCCGGCAGTTTCAGGGCAATCCCGATATCGCCGTTCATCAGGCCCAGGCCGTAGTCGTTGCGGGTCATCAACACCGGGCGGCCTTCGTACCACTGCTGGTCGCTGTCGATCAGCCGGGCCCTGAGCAGCGCGGCGGTGATGCGCTGGTTTAAGCCTTCGACACCCCACGGGCCCTTGCGTACGGCGCAGAGCAACTGGAACGCATCAAAGGCTTTCAGCAGCTTTTGCGCCCAGACGGTCCAGGCTTCGTCGTCGCGGGGCGTGTCGAGGGACGGGCGCGCGGTCTGCAGCAGCTTCAGGTAATAGCGATAACCGTGGGCACCGTCGCCGTGACCGTCCAGCACCAGGCGCTCCAGGGCATGGTCGTGTTCGCCCTTGAGGCTGACGCAAAACAGGTCGGCGTGGCTGCGGGCCGCCAGCAGTTTGCGGGCCTGCTCGGCGTTTTGCTGGTTGACCCAGCGGGCCAGTTGGCCAATGCCGCTGCCTTCGCCAAACCGTCGCGAGTACCGCAGCATCACTACTTGTTGCGCCAAGGGATGGCTACCGTCGAGGTCTTCCTGCAGGCCGCTGGCGCCTAGGTCTTCGCCGCTGACCTGTTGCAGCCACTCGCGGGTTTGCGGGCTGTAGAAACCGGCTTCGGCGTCGCGGCACAAATCCCCCAGCACCGCCCCGGCTTCGACCGAGGCCAATTGGTCCTTGTCCCCCAGCAGCACCAAACGGGCATGGGGCGGCAAGGCGTCCAGCAGGTTGGCCATCATTTCCAGGTCGATCATTGAGGCTTCGTCCACTACCAGTACATCCAGGGGCAACGGATTACCGATGTGGTGCCGGAAATGTCGGGTACCAGGGCGACTGCCGAGCAAGCGGTGAACAGTGGTGACTTGGGTCGGGATCTTGTCCTTCACCGCGTCAGGCACTTTCAGCGACAGCACTTGCTGGCTGATGGACTCGGTCAGGCGCGCGGCCGCCTTGCCAGTGGGCGCGGCCAGACGAATGCGCAATGCGCTGCCCGCTTCCACCGCTGGCGCCTGCAACAGCGCGAGCAAGCGCACCACCGTAGTGGTCTTGCCGGTGCCCGGGCCGCCAGTGACGATGCTGAATGCACCGCGCGTCGCCAAGGCGCAGGCGAGTTTCTGCCAGTCGACAACACCGTCCGGCGGGGCCTGGTCGAACAGGCGATTCAGGCGTTCGGGCAGATCATCGGCGACGCTTTCGCGGGTGGCGAGTCGCAGACGCAGTGCGGTATCGATGCGCCGTTCGTAAGTCCAGTAACGGCGCAAGTACAGGCGTTTGCCCGACAGCACCAGTGGCCGGCTTTGCGCGTCTTCGCTGCCATCGACGGCCAGTGCCACCAGGCGGCTGGCGGCCAGGGCGTGGCACCAGTGGGCGCCGTCCAGGCCATCGAGCAACTGCGAGGGCAGCAGCATGGCTCCGGTGTGTGCATCGCCTTCGGGCGGCAGCGACAAGGCGAAATCCGGAGCCTTGAGGGTTTCGAACAGGTCAAGACACACATGGCCGTGACCGAGTTGGTGGCTGGTCAGGGCAGCGGCCAGCAACACCAAGGGATCGGCCTGCGGATCGAGTTCGTGGAGGAAGCCGACAAACGCCTTGTCCAGCGCCCGCAGCCAGCCGCGCTGCACCCAGAGGTCGAGCAATTGCACCAGGTCGGCGGCGCGGCTCAGAGGCGTAAGTTCCTCTAGCGGTAACGGCGACAGGCTCATAGCAGCACTCCTTGTTCCCAGGCGGGCTCGGCCTTGGGTGGTAGCGGTTTGCCCTGGAACAGCAGGTCCAGGCTTTCGATCAGTTCCCGGGGCGGCCGGGTGAAATACGCGCCCTGGCTCGCGGAATGGGTGCCGCGCAGGAACAGGTACAACGCGCCGCCGACGTGGCGGTCGTAGTCGTAGTCCGGCAGTCGCGCCTTGAGCTGACGGTGCAAGGCCAGCAGGTAAAGCACGTATTGCAGGTCGTAACGATGATCGAGGATCGACAGTTCCATGGCCTGTTGTGTGTAGGCCGAATCATCGGGGCCGAGCCAGTTGGATTTGTAGTCGGCCACGTAGTAGCGGCCCTCGTGTTCGAACGTCAGGTCGATAAAGCCTTTGAACATGCCGTTGAGCAGCACCGGCTCGGCGGCCACCCGCGACACGCCATTGTGCGTGTGCTGGCACACCAGTTTGTCGAGCGCGAGGACATCGACCTTGTGGCTGGCGAACCAGAACTCCATTTCGATCTGGTACTGCTGCAATTCGCTGAGGGCCATCTGCCCGTTGCCCACGGGCAGCCGCGCCTGCAACAGGTGCCCAAGCCAACCGGACAGCGTGCCGATCCAGCCTTCCCAACCGCGTCGGTTGCAGCGGCGAGCGACCGCATCTTCGATGGCATTCGGGGTGACATTGAAGCCTTCACCGCCCGCCCACTCCAGCAGGCCATGGAGGAAGGTGCCGGGGTTCGGTCCGCGTGGGAAACGGTGAATATCACCACCGGAAGCCGGCACTTCACGCGGTGCATCCGGGTCGAGGCGCTCGTCGTCAAACAGCTTCTGCGCTTGTGGGCTTTCCGGCGCTTCGAGACTGGTCGCGCTCATGCTTTCACCGATACGCAGGGCGCTGTAGGACGCGATCCACCAGTTTTCTGCCGCCTTGCGTTTGGGCATCAGGGGCGCAAGCAAGGTGGCTTCGTTGCGCGGCGGGTGGAATACCACCGCTTCGGCTTCGGGCATTTCTGCGTAATGCAGTGCCGGGCAACCTTCCTGCAAGTCGAACAGCCAGCGCGCCAAGCCAGCGGATTCGCCCAGTGAAGCACCGCCGCCAAGCAAGTAGCCCAGGGCCGACAGGTGCAACACCGAGCTGTTGTTATTGCCGCGCTTCAGGTCGGCGATGCCTAGCCAGCAAGCGTGTTTGGCGCGGGTCAGCGCCACGTAGAACAGGCGCAGGTCTTCGGCCAGGCGCTCGTCGTCGGCTTGGGCGATCAGCTCGGCGGTGGGCCTGAGGCTGACCTGGGATTTACCGTTTGCGTCGTGGTAATGCAACGGCAAGCGGCTGCCATCCACCGGTTTTGCCGAGCAGATAAACGGCAGGAAGACCAGGTCGTATTCCAGGCCCTTGGACTTGTGGATCGTCACCACCTTGACCAATTGCTCATCGCTTTCCAGGCGCAGTATCTGCTCTTCACCGGCCTGCCCGGAGAACGCAAGATGTTCGGCCAGGTGGCGAATCAGTGCCTGTTCACCGTCCAGTTCCGCGGCCGCCTGTTGCAGCAATTCGCAGAGGTGCAGCAGGTTGGTCAGTACCCGTTCGCCATCGCTGCGGGTGATCAGGGTTTGCGGCAATTTGAAGTCGTGCAGCAGGCGCCGCAGCATCGGCAGCACGCCTTGGGTGCGCCAGATCGTGCGGTAGTCGCGGAACTGCATTACGCGCTTTTCCCACGCCAGTTCGTCCTGGTTCAGACGCTCCAGTTCCGGCAGCGACAGGTTCAAGGTGACGCAAGCCAGGGCGGCGCGCAGCGGGCGCTCGACGTCCGGCTCGGCGCAGGCCTTGAGCCAGGCCAGCAGGTCGTGGGCTTCCTGGGCGGCGAACACCGAGTCTTTATCCGACAGGTACACGCTGCGCACACCACGGGCCGCCAGTTCACCGCGCACGGCTTGGGCTTCCTTGCCGTCACGCACGAGGATGGCGATGTCTGACGGCAGCACGCCTTTGAGGCTACCGTCTTTGCTCAGGAATCCGGCAGTCCCCTGCTGTCCGCCATTGAGCAATGCAACGATTTGACTGGCGCAGGAACCGGCCAGCTGTTGGCGGTAGAGCACGCCGGATATGGGCTGGTCGGTGGGCAGGTGCCAGAGGTTCAGCGCGGGCAACGTCTGACCGTTGACCTGCAGTTGTTCCTTGCGGCCCTGGGACAATACTGACTGGAACGGCACCGGATTCGTCCCGTCCGGTTCACGGAACAGGAATGCGCCACGGCCTTTTTCTGCGCGCTGGAACACATGGTTTACCGCCTCGACCATGGCGTGGCTCGAACGGAAGTTGGTGCCCAGGGTGTGATGGCGGCCGGTAGTGGATTGCCGTGCACGCAGGTAGGTGTAGATGTCGGCGCCACGGAACGCGTAGATCGCCTGCTTCGGATCGCCGATCAGGAACAGGCCGCTGTCGAGGTGGTTTTCTTCGATGCGGTAGATGCTGTCGAAGATGCTGTATTGCACCGGGTCGGTGTCCTGGAATTCGTCGATCAAGGCGACCGGGAATTGCTCGCGGATCACGCTCGCCAGACGCTCGCCGCCGTCGGCCTGGAGCGCAGCGTTGAGGCGGATCAACATGTCGTCGAAACCCATTTCGGCGCGTCGGCGTTTTTCTTCTTCGAAGCGTTTTCCCACCCAGCCGGCGGCGTGTTGCAGTACGGCAGCATCGGGAGTGGGCAAGGCGTCGAGGCTGGCCTTGAGACCGGCCATCGCGTCGATACCGGGGTGGTGCGGCGGCTCGCCTTTCCAGGCTTCGGCCATGCCGTCGGGCGTCAGGCGGGTGAAGCCGGTGCCGATGTCCAGTTGTTCGAGTGATTCGTCAGCGGCCCAGGCGCTGATTTTTTCGAACCAGGGCTCGAAGTAACGGGCTTGCATCTTGCGGCCATCGACGGCTTTAGCCGCGACGGCTTGCAGGCAAATAGTGCGCAACTCTTCTGCCCATTGTTGCCAGGGAGCCTTGAGCGCGACAAGGGCTTGGCGGCGTTCCTGTAGGCATTCGTTGATCAGCTCAGCGGGGTTACGAGCTTCATCCGTGGGCCGCTCGCTGCCGAACAGCGCGCGCACCCGTGGCATCAGGGCTGCCGGGCCGCCCCAATTGTTGCGCACCCAATTCAACGCATCGTCGTGCATCGGGTAGCAGAACAGCCGCCAGTAGTCGCGCAGCACTTCGCCGAGCAGGTCGCTGTGGTCGGTTTCCAGGGTTTGGGTGAACAAACTGCCGCTGTCGAACGCGTGTTCGCGCAGCATGCGCTGGCACCAGCTGTGGATGGTCGAAACGGCGGCCTCGTCCATCCATTGGGCGGCGATGTCCAGGCGATTGGCGCAACCTGGCCATTGCTCGGGGCCATATTGGTCGCGCAGTTCGGCGATCAGTGCGTCGGGTTCTTCGATTTCTTCGCGGAAAAAACGCGCGGCTTCAGCCAGGCGGATACGGATACGTTCACGCAGCTCTTTGGTGGCCGCGTCGGTGAACGTCACCACAAGGATTTGCGGCGGCAGCAACTCGCGGCCGAAGCCCGCTTCGTCACCGCCATGGCCGAGTACCAGGCGCAGATAAAGCGCCGAGATAGTGAACGTCTTGCCTGTGCCGGCACTCGCTTCAATCAGTTGACTGCCCTTGAGCGGGAACGCCAGGGCCAGGGGTTTTGTGCTGCTCATGCGCCGGCCTCCGCGCTGGTGAGTGATCGCCAGGGGGCATTGACCAACGGTCGATACAGCGTTTCACACCAGCCTTCGAACTCTTCGCTCGCCATCAGCGCGGCATAGTCGGGAAACTGGCGGGTGAGCGCGGGGCTTTCACGGCGCTCGCCGTCGGTGGTTTGGCCGTCGCCTTCGTAGGCTTTGCTGGCGGCAGCGTGGGCTTTGACCGGGTCGGTTTGAGAGAGCCAGGCGAAAGCCGTCTTGACGGCGATTGGCAGTGGCTCACTCATGCCGGTTTTCCACGCGAGCAGCAGGTTGCCGAGGAGTTCCTGGGCGGTGGCTTGCTCCAGCGGGCCCAATAGTAGGGTGTCGTCGCTGGCGACCAGGCCGGTGCTTAACGGCAGCCCGCAAGCACAGGCCACCAGGTGGTTCACCCACGGGCGAATCAGGCGGTGCCACTTGCGGGTCTTGATCGAGCCAATGCTGTTGGGGATGGCGGTGACACTTAGAAAGCCGCCGTCGCTACGTTGATGCAGGCCGCTGATCCAACCGTCCAACTGAATGCCTTGATGCTCAAAACTGATCGGTTCAGCACTGGCATAGGGCGTGGGCCAGAGCGCCAGGAGTTGCTGGTAACGCTGCAGCAGATCTGGCAACGGCTCGATAAGTTCTTTGCGCAGGCATTCGCCGAAACCGACCATTGGCAACAAGCCGCTGCCTTGCAGGCGCAGGGCTTGGGCGTTGAGGGCTTCGTCGGGATTGTCAGGCCGGGTCAGCGCGGCGGCGAGCAGGCTATCGCTGAGGCTGTAGCGCTGCAGTGCGTCCAGGACGAAGGGTTCTTCATCTTCCAACGGGACTTCAGCGGCTTCGAAAAATACTTTCAGGCGCTGACTGAAGAAGTGTTTGACCGGGTTGCGCAGGAAGTCCTGCAACTGGCCGAGGCTCAGCGGTTCTTCCTGGGTGTAGGGTGCCAGGCTGCCGGTATCGGGGAGGATGCCCGGGGTTGCATGGAGCAACTGCCATTCGCGGGCGTAGCTGAACAGCTCGTCACCTTCATGAAAGTAGCGGGCGCTGAAGGGTTGGAGCGGGTGTTCCTGGGTGGTGGCTTCCAGGAGCGGCTCACCGTTTGTGGTGTGCCAGCCGCTGGCGATGTGGTCACGCAGTTGGCCGATCAGGACGGACGCCGGGCGATCACTGTTGTCGCGGATACTGCGGCCGACCCAACTGATGTAGAGCTGGTCGCGAGCCGAAAGCAGGGCTTCAAGCAACAGGTAGCGGTCGTCTTCGCGGCGTGAACGATCCCCTGGACGGTAGTCGCTGCCCATCAGGTCGAAGTCCAGCGGCGGTTGAGCGCGCGGGTAGTCGCCGTCGTTCATGCCCAGCAGGCACACCAGCTTGAACGGGATCGCGCGCATGGGCATCAGGGTGCAAAAATTGACAGCCCCTGCAAGGAAGCGTTGAGACAATCGGCCCTGGTCGAGACCGGCCAGCCAGGCCTCGCGGACTACGGTGAGGGGTAACTCGTCGTGCAGGCCGACGGACTCACAGGTCTCCAGCCAGGTTTCTCTCAGTTGCTCAAGCTGACCCAACAGGTAGTCGTCATGTTCGTTGCTCGGGAGGAAGAACAGCTGCATGAGGTTCTGCAGGCGCTCGCCCCACTCTCTCGGCGCGGCGGGTTGTGACAGAGCCTGGTGGGCGTCGTGCAGTGCGTCGAGCAGTGCAACCAGCGGGCCGATCAGTGCCGCGTCGAGGCCGCCGATTTCATCATAGGGCTCAATGCCGTCGCAGGCAGAACCGGTGCCGACGGCGTAACCCAGGAGCATGCGGCGCAGGCCGAAACGCCAGCTGTTTTGCTCCAGCTCATTGGGCAAGCCAAGGCCGGCGCGCTGTTCGGCGTTGAGGCCCCAGCGGATGCCGGCGCCTTCGATCCAGCGGTGCAGGGTCGGCAGGTCGCGCTCCTTGATGGCGAAGCGTTCTCGCAGCGCCGGGACGTCGAGCAGGTCGAGGATTTCACTGACCGGGAAGCGGCTGTCGGGGAGTTTGAGCAGGTGCTCGACGGCAATCAGCAATGGGTCACGGCCGCGCTGGCCTTGGTCTGTCAGCGTGAAGGGGATGAAGCGTAGGTCGCTTCTTTCAAGCTGGCCGAATACGGCGCGAATGTGCGGCGCGTAACTGTCGACGTCGGGGACCATGACGATGATGTCGCGCGGGCGCAGCGTAGGGTCGGCGCTGAAGCGCTGGAGCAGTTGGTCGTGGAGGATTTCCACTTCGCGTTGGGCGCTGTGGGCAATGTGGAAGCGGATGGAGGTGTCGCGCTTCAGGTCGACGCCTGGCCAGCGTTCGCGGGTTTCGTTGAGCGGGCGCAGTTCGAGGATGTCGTCCTGGAGCTGGTTGAGCAAGGTGGTGGGCTCGCTCTCACTGAACAGATCGATGCGACCGTCGCGGAACGCCGAGCGGTAACTGTTGGGGTCGTCGTAGCTGTCCAGCAGGTTGATGTAGTCGCGACCTTGTTTGCCCCAGGCAGCGAGCAGCGGATGGGCGTGCTGGTGCAGGGTCTGCGGGTCAATGGTGACGGGCATTCCGGCTTTGCGAGCCTGGCGCTTGTATTCGTTTCGGAGCAGGTCTTTGTCGGCAACGATGTCGGACCAGTGGTGGCGACATGGATTGTGCACGCACAGCAGGACTTGGCTGAAACGGGCGAGGCCGGCGAGTGCTTCCAGGGCTTGGGCTGGCAAGGAAGAGATGCCAAAAACGATTACTCGGGAAGGCAGGCCAGCGGGTGCTTGTTCAAGGGTGTTGATGCGCTCGATAAAGCGCTGGTGAACACCTGCGCGACTCTGGGCCATGCCCTCCTCCCCGACATCCAGCAGCAGCGCCCGCCATAGTTCGGCTTGCCAGCAGTTGGCCGGGCTCAGGGGTTTGGATTCGCCTCGACCATTGCGCAATTGATGGCGGCCCGCAGCCCAGTCTTCCAGCCAGTCAGCGCGGTAAACCTGGTATTGGTCGAACAGGTCAGCCAGACGCTCCGCCAGTTGGTAGCGTTTGCGCAGATCAGTGTCATCAGTCAGGAAACGCTGCAGGGGCTCGAAGTGCGGCTGGTCGATCAGCTCGGGAAGCAGGCGCATGAGGCGCCAGGTCAGTGGGGCTTTATCGAGCAGGGACTTGGGGGGAATCTCATCTTTGCCCAGGACCATGCGATAGAGCTGCCACATGAAGCTGCCAGGAAGTTGCACGTCGATTGCTGCGGCGATGCCACAGCCGCCCATGTCGTCATCTTCAGGGTCTTCGGCCAGCGCCAGTTTGAGCCATTGGGCAATGCCATTGCTTTGTACCAGAGCGATTTCGTTTTCCAGGGGAGCCAGCGGATAACGGCGCATCCAACTGACGACCAGGCTGCGCAGCTCATCCAGGCGGTTGCCGTGAACCACCATGAATCCAGCACTGAGGGACGTCGCATCCGGCATAACGGCTTCCTTGGGAAAAGCAAAATCGAGGGATGGACTTTAACATTGAAGGCAATCGTAGGCTGCAAGTGAGGAGCACTTGGGGCCGCTTGCCATGCTTTTCGACCGCCCAAAACAAAACCCCTGATTGCGTTAGCAATCAGGGGTTCTGGAATTTAATCTTGACGATGACCTACTCTCACATGGGGAAACCCCACACTACCATCGGCGATGCATCGTTTCACTGCTGAGTTCGGGATGGGATCAGGTGGTTCCAATGCTCTATGGTCGTCAAGAAATTCGGGTACTGAGTCGTGACCAGTTGGCCTCGCTTCAGCAAATTGGGTATGTGACAGCTTTCGGTGTTTGCAAGAATCGAACTTTCGGTTCATTTCGTCTTCACACACCGCAATCTGGTGCCTTTTCAGGTCAGCAAATTGCTTGGGTGTTATATGGTCAAGCCTCACGGGCAATTAGTATTGGTTAGCTCAACGCCTCACAGCGCTTACACACCCAACCTATCAACGTCGTAGTCTTCGACGGCCCTTCAGGGAACTCAAGGTTCCAGTGAGATCTCATCTTGAGGCTAGTTTCCCGCTTAGATGCTTTCAGCGGTTATCTATTCCGAACATAGCTACCCGGCAATGCCACTGGCGTGACAACCGGAACACCAGAGGTTCGTCCACTCCGGTCCTCTCGTACTAGGAGCAGCCCCTCTCAAATCTCAAACGTCCACGGCAGATAGGGACCGAACTGTCTCACGACGTTCTAAACCCAGCTCGCGTACCACTTTAAATGGCGAACAGCCATACCCTTGGGACCGGCTTCAGCCCCAGGATGTGATGAGCCGACATCGAGGTGCCAAACACCGCCGTCGATATGAACTCTTGGGCGGTATCAGCCTGTTATCCCCGGAGTACCTTTTATCCGTTGAGCGATGGCCCTTCCATACAGAACCACCGGATCACTAAGACCTACTTTCGTACCTGCTCGACGTGTCTGTCTCGCAGTCAAGCGCGCTTTTGCCTTTATACTCTACGACCGATTTCCGACCGGTCTGAGCGCACCTTCGTACTCCTCCGTTACTCTTTAGGAGGAGACCGCCCCAGTCAAACTACCCACCATACACTGTCCTCGATCCGGATAACGGACCTGAGTTAGAACCTCAAAGTTGCCAGGGTGGTATTTCAAGGTTGGCTCCACGCGAACTGGCGTCCACGCTTCAAAGCCTCCCACCTATCCTACACAAGCAAATTCAAAGTCCAGTGCAAAGCTATAGTAAAGGTTCACGGGGTCTTTCCGTCTAGCCGCGGATACACTGCATCTTCACAGCGATTTCAATTTCACTGAGTCTCGGGTGGAGACAGCGCCGCCATCGTTACGCCATTCGTGCAGGTCGGAACTTACCCGACAAGGAATTTCGCTACCTTAGGACCGTTATAGTTACGGCCGCCGTTTACCGGGGCTTCGATCAAGAGCTTCGCGTTAGCTAACCCCATCAATTAACCTTCCGGCACCGGGCAGGCGTCACACCCTATACGTCCACTTTCGTGTTTGCAGAGTGCTGTGTTTTTAATAAACAGTCGCAGCGGCCTGGTATCTTCGACCGGCATGAGCTTACGGAGCAAGTCCTTCACCCTCACCGGCGCACCTTCTCCCGAAGTTACGGTGCCATTTTGCCTAGTTCCTTCACCCGAGTTCTCTCAAGCGCCTTGGTATTCTCTACCCAACCACCTGTGTCGGTTTGGGGTACGGTTCCTGGTTACCTGAAGCTTAGAAGCTTTTCTTGGAAGCATGGCATCAACCACTTCGTTAACTAAAAGTTAACTCGTCATCAGCTCTCGGCCTTAGAATCCCGGATTTACCTAAGATTCCAGCCTACCACCTTAAACTTGGACAACCAACGCCAAGCTGGCCTAGCCTTCTCCGTCCCTCCATCGCAATAACCAGAAGTACAGGAATATTAACCTGTTTTCCATCGACTACGCTTTTCAGCCTCGCCTTAGGGACCGACTAACCCTGCGTCGATTAACGTTGCGCAGGAAACCTTGGTCTTTCGGCGTGGGTGTTTTTCACACCCATTATCGTTACTCATGTCAGCATTCGCACTTCTGATACCTCCAGCAAGCTTCTCAACTCACCTTCACAGGCTTACAGAACGCTCCTCTACCGCATCATCCGAAGATGATACCCGTAGCTTCGGTGTATGGTTTGAGCCCCGTTACATCTTCCGCGCAGGCCGACTCGACTAGTGAGCTATTACGCTTTCTTTAAAGGGTGGCTGCTTCTAAGCCAACCTCCTAGCTGTCTAAGCCTTCCCACATCGTTTCCCACTTAACCATAACTTTGGGACCTTAGCTGACGGTCTGGGTTGTTTCCCTTTTCACGACGGACGTTAGCACCCGCCGTGTGTCTCCCATGCTCGGCACTTGTAGGTATTCGGAGTTTGCATCGGTTTGGTAAGTCGGGATGACCCCCTAGCCGAAACAGTGCTCTACCCCCTACAGTGATACATGAGGCGCTACCTAAATAGCTTTCGAGGAGAACCAGCTATCTCCGAGCTTGATTAGCCTTTCACTCCGATCCACAGGTCATCCGCTAACTTTTCAACGGTAGTCGGTTCGGTCCTCCAGTTAGTGTTACCCAACCTTCAACCTGCCCATGGATAGATCGCCCGGTTTCGGGTCTATTCCCAGCGACTAGACGCCCTATTAAGACTCGCTTTCGCTACGCCTCCCCTATTCGGTTAAGCTCGCCACTGAAAATAAGTCGCTGACCCATTATACAAAAGGTACGCAGTCACAGAACAAAGTCTGCTCCCACTGCTTGTACGCATACGGTTTCAGGATCTATTTCACTCCCCTCTCCGGGGTTCTTTTCGCCTTTCCCTCACGGTACTAGTTCACTATCGGTCAGTCAGTAGTATTTAGCCTTGGAGGATGGTCCCCCCATATTCAGACAAAGTTTCTCGTGCTCCGTCCTACTCGATTTCATGACTAAGAGATTTTCGCGTACAGGGCTATCACCCACTATGGCCGCACTTTCCAGAGCGTTCCGCTAATCTCAAAGCCACTTAAGGGCTAGTCCCCGTTCGCTCGCCACTACTAAGGGAATCTCGGTTGATTTCTTTTCCTCAGGGTACTTAGATGTTTCAGTTCCCATGGTTCGCTCCATACACCTATGTATTCAGTGTAAGGTAACCATCTTATGATGGCTGGGTTCCCCCATTCAGACATCTCCGGATCAAAGTCTGTTTGCCGACTCCCCGAAGCTTTTCGCAGGCTACCACGTCTTTCATCGCCTCTGACTGCCAAGGCATCCACCGTATGCGCTTCTTCACTTGACCATATAACCCCAAGCAATCTGGTTATACTGTGAAGACGACATTCGCCGAAAATTCGAATTTCTCAACTAAGAGAACTCACAAATTTTACCTTAGCCTGATCCGTTACCAGTGAAAGTAACGTTCAGTCTATCTTTCTATCACATACCCAAATTTTTAAAGAACGATCTAATCAAAGACTAGAAATCAACATTCACCATCGCATTGATGGAATGCTCATTTCTAAGCTTTCATGACAGAAGCAGTTAGTGGTGGAGCCAAACGGGATCGAACCGTTGACCTCCTGCGTGCAAGGCAGGCGCTCTCCCAGCTGAGCTATGGCCCCGTATTTCTACAGGCGTTTCCCACACAAAATTGGTGGGTCTGGGCAGATTCGAACTGCCGACCTCACCCTTATCAGGGGTGCGCTCTAACCAACTGAGCTACAGACCCAATTTCGGGCTGCTTCTTTATCGTCTTCTTCAATGAATCAAGCAATTCGTGTGGGAACTTATGGAGCAGCTGATGTCGTCGATTAAGGAGGTGATCCAGCCGCAGGTTCCCCTACGGCTACCTTGTTACGACTTCACCCCAGTCATGAATCACACCGTGGTAACCGTCCTCCCGAAGGTTAGACTAGCTACTTCTGGTGCAACCCACTCCCATGGTGTGACGGGCGGTGTGTACAAGGCCCGGGAACGTATTCACCGCGACATTCTGATTCGCGATTACTAGCGATTCCGACTTCACGCAGTCGAGTTGCAGACTGCGATCCGGACTACGATCGGTTTTCTGGGATTAGCTCCACCTCGCGGCTTGGCAACCCTCTGTACCGACCATTGTAGCACGTGTGTAGCCCAGGCCGTAAGGGCCATGATGACTTGACGTCATCCCCACCTTCCTCCGGTTTGTCACCGGCAGTCTCCTTAGAGTGCCCACCATTACGTGCTGGTAACTAAGGACAAGGGTTGCGCTCGTTACGGGACTTAACCCAACATCTCACGACACGAGCTGACGACAGCCATGCAGCACCTGTCTCAATGTTCCCGAAGGCACCAATCTATCTCTAGAAAGTTCATTGGATGTCAAGGCCTGGTAAGGTTCTTCGCGTTGCTTCGAATTAAACCACATGCTCCACCGCTTGTGCGGGCCCCCGTCAATTCATTTGAGTTTTAACCTTGCGGCCGTACTCCCCAGGCGGTCAACTTAATGCGTTAGCTGCGCCACTAAGAGCTCAAGGCTCCCAACGGCTAGTTGACATCGTTTACGGCGTGGACTACCAGGGTATCTAATCCTGTTTGCTCCCCACGCTTTCGCACCTCAGTGTCAGTATCAGTCCAGGTGGTCGCCTTCGCCACTGGTGTTCCTTCCTATATCTACGCATTTCACCGCTACACAGGAAATTCCACCACCCTCTACCATACTCTAGCTCGTCAGTTTTGAATGCAGTTCCCAGGTTGAGCCCGGGGATTTCACATCCAACTTAACGAACCACCTACGCGCGCTTTACGCCCAGTAATTCCGATTAACGCTTGCACCCTCTGTATTACCGCGGCTGCTGGCACAGAGTTAGCCGGTGCTTATTCTGTCGGTAACGTCAAAACAGCAAAGTATTAATTTACTGCCCTTCCTCCCAACTTAAAGTGCTTTACAATCCGAAGACCTTCTTCACACACGCGGCATGGCTGGATCAGGCTTTCGCCCATTGTCCAATATTCCCCACTGCTGCCTCCCGTAGGAGTCTGGACCGTGTCTCAGTTCCAGTGTGACTGATCATCCTCTCAGACCAGTTACGGATCGTCGCCTTGGTGAGCCATTACCCCACCAACTAGCTAATCCGACCTAGGCTCATCTGATAGCGCAAGGCCCGAAGGTCCCCTGCTTTCTCCCGTAGGACGTATGCGGTATTAGCGTCCGTTTCCGGACGTTATCCCCCACTACCAGGCAGATTCCTAGGCATTACTCACCCGTCCGCCGCTCTCAAGAGAAGCAAGCTTCTCTCTACCGCTCGACTTGCATGTGTTAGGCCTGCCGCCAGCGTTCAATCTGAGCCATGATCAAACTCTTCAGTTCAAACATCTTTGGGTTTTTAAGAAACCCTAAACTTGGCTCAGCAATCGTTGGTTACATCTTTGATTTCTCGCGGAGTAACTTGTGATGCTGATAATCTTGCTGACTATCAGTCTGACTCCACAAGCACCCACACGAATTGCTTGATTCAGTTGTTAAAGAGCGGTTGGTTAAGATCTTTCGTCTCAACCGAGGCGCGCATTCTACAGCAGCCTCATTTGCTGTCAAGTGATTATTTTCAGAAGTTTTCAAAGTTTCCTTTGTAACTTCAACCACTTGCGCTTCCGATCTCTCGTTAGCGGGAGGCGAATTCTACAGCGTTACACGCTGCTGTCAACACCTCTTTTTCTCCGCTTTCGACCGAGAAGATCGAACCGTTAACAGAGCCAAACTACACCGCTCTATCAACTCCTTCCAGGCTTCGATGATCTGAAGCAGCTCGCTGTCGAAACCTACATAACTCTTTGTTTACCAAGGAGTTTTCCGTTTCGACTGCGCCGGAAGTGGGGCGAATTATAGACAGATATAAATCGCCGTCAACAGTTAATTTCAGGTTTATTCGGATTTAAGCGTAATACGCGCAAATGCCTTCTTGCCGGCCTGACAAACATGGGTCGCGCCCAGTTCGTATATAAAGGTGCGATCGACAACCTCACCATCTATACGTACACCACCGGAACCCAGAAGGTCGCGCGCCCCTGCCGAGTTCTTCACCAGGCCCGCCTTATTAAGGACGGCCGCGATCGGCATTGCCTCGGCAGCAGTCAATTCAATCTCCGGCAGATCATCCGGCAGCTCGCCATCCTTCATGCGGTTACCCGCAGCGCGGTGAGCACTGGCAGCAGCCTCTTCACCATGGAAGCGCGCAACGATCTCTTCAGCCAGCTTGATCTTGACGTCACGCGGGTTCGCACCGGCTTCTACATCGGCACGCAAGGCATTGATCTCGTCCATCGAGCGGAAGCTCAACAGCTCGAAGTAACGCCACATCAACGCATCCGGAATCGAAACCAGCTTGCCGTACATCACGCCCGGCGCTTCCTGGATACCTACATAGTTACCCAAGGACTTGGACATCTTCTTGACGCCATCCAGCCCTTCCAGCAACGGCATGGTCAGAATGCATTGAGCCTCTTGCCCATACGCACGCTGCAGCTCACGCCCCATCAGCAGGTTGAACTTCTGATCGGTACCGCCCAGCTCGACATCGGCACGCAACGCCACCGAGTCATACCCTTGAACCAGCGGGTAGAGGAACTCATGGATTGCGATAGGCTGATTGCTGGAGTAGCGCTTGTCGAAGTCATCGCGCTCGAGCATGCGGGCAACGGTGTACTGGGACGTCAGACGAATGAAGTCCGCCGGCCCCATCTGGTCCATCCAGGTGGAGTTGAACGCCACCTCGGTCTTGGCCGGATCAAGAATCTTGAAGACCTGGGTCTTGTAGGTCTCGGCATTATCGAGAACCTGCTCACGGGTCAACGGCGGACGCGTAGCGCTCTTGCCGCTCGGATCGCCGATCATCCCGGTGAAGTCCCCTATAAGGAAGATCACCTGGTGCCCCAGTTCCTGGAACTGACGCAGCTTATTAATAAGCACCGTATGCCCAAGGTGCAGATCCGGCGCCGTCGGATCAAAGCCAGCCTTAATACGCAGGGGTTGGCCACGCTTGAGCTTTTCGATCAGCTCCGCTTCGACCAACAGTTCTTCCGCACCACGTTTGATCAGCGCTAGCTGCTCTTCAACCGACTTCATAACAGACCCGCAAGGCTCAGATTCAAAAGGGAACCAACCATACAAGATCAGGGACTAATTACAAGTTTTGCCCTGCGCACGGACACCGTTCAGCAAGCCTAGCGTTCGCAAGCTTGCACCACAGATGATTTGGTTATATTTTATACAGTTATTTCATCTTCATCATGTCATTCATCTTTTCCAATTCATCTTTTCAAAGTCAAAATTACTTATGACCACAGAACCGTCTAAAGCGCCGCCGCTTTACCCGAAGACCCACCTGCTCGCCGCAAGTGGGATCGCCGCCCTTCTGAGCCTGGCACTCCTGGTATTCCCTTCCAGCGATGTAGAAGCCAAACGAACGACACTGAGCCTTGACCTTGAAAGTCCGGCTGAGCAACTGACACAAGATCAAGACGCTTCCGACGCACTACAAGCCACAAATGGCGCCGCAGAATCGCCGTTTGCCCAGATCGAAAACAGCGCCGAAGACACTAAAGAGACTGCACAGGCCGAGCCTGCAGTAGAAGCACCCAAGAACCCGCTACACCGTGAAGTGATTGTTGCCAAAGGCGACACCCTTTCGACCCTGTTCGAAAAGGTCGGCCTTCCTGCCGCGACAGTTAACGATGTGCTGGCCAGCGACAAGCAGGCCAAGCAGTTCACCCAGCTCAAGCACGGCCAGAAGCTTGAATTCGAATTCACCCCCGACGGCCAGTTGAACAACCTGCACAGCAACGTCAGTGACCTGGAAAGCATCACGCTGACCAAAGGCGCCAAGGGCTTTGCGTTCAATCGCATCACCACCAAGCCAGTCATGCGCTCTGCCTATGTACACGGCGTGATCAACAGTTCGCTGTCGCAATCCGCCGCCCGCGCCGGCCTGTCCCACAGCATGACCATGGACATGGCCAGCGTGTTTGGCTATGACATCGACTTCGCCCAGGACATTCGCCAGGGTGACGAATTCGACGTGATCTACGAACAGAAGGTCGCCAACGGCAAGGTCGTCGGCACCGGCAACATCCTTTCTGCGCGGTTCACCAACCGCGGCAAGACCTACACCGCCGTGCGCTACACCAATAAACAAGGCAACAGCAGCTACTACACCGCCGACGGCAACAGCATGCGCAAGGCTTTCATCCGTACTCCGGTTGACTTCGCCCGTATTAGCTCGCGTTTCTCGATGGGTCGCAAGCATCCAATTCTGAACAAAATTCGCGCTCACAAAGGCGTCGACTACGCCGCCCCGCGTGGCACGCCGATCAAGGCCGCCGGTGACGGCAAAGTATTGCTGGCGGGTCGCCGTGGCGGCTATGGCAACACGGTGATCATCCAGCACGGCAACACCTACCGTACGCTGTATGGCCACATGCAAGGCTTCGCCAAAGGCGTTCAGACGGGCAGCAACGTCAAGCAAGGCCAGGTGATCGGCTACATCGGCACCACCGGCCTGTCCACCGGCCCGCACTTGCACTATGAGTTCCAGGTCAACGGCGTGCACGTCGACCCGCTGGGTCAGAAGCTGCCGATGGCTGATCCCATCGCCAAGGCCGAGCGCGCTCGCTTCCTGCAGCAGAGCCAGCCACTGATGGCCCGCATGGATCAGGAGCGCTCTACCCTCCTGGCCTCGGCGAAACGCTAAGCCATGTCGCTCTATATAGGTGTGATGTCCGGGACCAGCCTTGATGGCCTGGACGTTGCGCTGATCGAGCAGGCCCCGGCGATCAAGCTGATCGCCACCCACTACATCCCCATGCCTGAGTCCCTGCGTTCCGAGCTGCTCGGCCTTTGTGCCAGCGGCCCGGATGAGATTGCCCGCTCGGCGATCGCCCAGCACCACTGGGTGACACTCGCCGCCCAAGGCATTCATGCCCTGCTGGACCAGCAGAAGCTCAAGCCCCAGGACATTCGCGCGATTGGCAGCCACGGGCAGACCATTCGCCACGAACCTGCACGGGGTTTTACCGTACAGATAGGCAACCCGGCGCTGCTCACCGAACTGACCGGAATCACCGTCGTCAGTGACTTCCGCAGCCGCGATGTCGCCGCCGGTGGCCAAGGCGCGCCGCTGGTGCCCGCCTTTCATGAGGCATTGTTTGGTGAGCGTACCGGCAACCGCGCCGTGTTGAATGTCGGCGGCTTCAGCAACCTCAGCCTGATCGAGACCGGTAAACCGGTCGCAGGCTTCGACTGCGGCCCGGGCAATGTCCTGCTCGATGCCTGGGTTCACCAGCAACGCGGCGAGAACTTTGATCGCGACGGCCAGTGGGCGGCCACAGGAAAGGTTGAACCGCAGCTACTCAAGGCGTTGCTCAGCGACCCATTCTTCGTGACCAAAGGGCCAAAAAGCACTGGGCGCGAAGTCTTCAACCTGGGATGGCTGGAACATCACTTGGGCCGGTTACCGTCATTCGCAGCTCAGGACGTACAAGCCACATTGCTTGAGCTGACCGCCCAGACGATCGTCGAATCCCTGCAAACCGCACAACCTCAAACCGAGGCCCTGCTGGTTTGCGGCGGCGGCGCCCACAACACGACCTTGATGAACCGCCTGAGCGCCTTACTGCCCGCCACTCAAGTGAGCAGCACCGCCACCTACGGCGTAGACCCCGACTGGGTCGAAGCCATGGCCTTCGCCTGGCTGGCCCATTGCTGCCTGGAAGGCATCGCCGCCAACCGCCCCAGCGTCACCGGCGCCCGTGGCCTTCGCGTACTCGGCGCCATCTACCCCGCCTGAACTCCACACAGCAAAACGCCGCTTGACCCTATCCAGGCCAAGCGGCGTTTTTACTTCCGCTGTCGATCAGATCGAGAACGAAGACCCGCAACCACAAGTGGTGGTGGCATTCGGGTTCTTGATCACGAAGCGCGAACCTTCCAGACCTTCCTGATAGTCCACCTCGGCTCCTGCCAGGTACTGGAAGCTCATCGGATCGACGACCAGGCTTACGCCCTCGCGCTCAACGATGGTGTCGTCATCGGCCACGTCTTCATCGAAGGTGAAACCGTACTGAAACCCTGAACAACCGCCGCCCGTAACAAATACGCGCAGCTTCAAGCGATCATTACCCTCTTCATCGACCAGGCTCTTCACCTTGTGCGCAGCACCGTGGGTGAATTGCAAAGCCGTGGGGGTGAAGGATTCAACGCTCATGCTGATAATCTCCCGGCGTAGCGCCGCCATATGCGTGATGGCGGGCATTATCCGCTTCTCCTAGAAAAGCGGTCAACTATTGTTACGGTATATCAATCTGCGCAGCGGCCATTAAAAACACGAAAGGCCCGATCAACGGGCCTTTGCGCAACAGCAGAAAACTTACGGCAGCATGCCCGCGTGGGACAGGCCCAGCTTCTCATCCAGGCCAAACAGGATGTTCATGTTCTGCACGGCCTGGCCAGACGCGCCCTTGACCAGGTTATCGATCACCGACAACACCACCACCAGATCACCATCCTGCGGACGATGCACCGCGATACGGCACACGTTGGCACCGCGCACGCTGCGGGTTTCCGGGTGGCTGCCCGCCGGCATCACATCGACGAACGGTTCGTTGGCATACCGTTTTTCAAACAGCGCCTGCAGATCCACAGAACGATCGACGACGGTTGCATACAGGGTGGAGTGGATCCCGCGAATCATCGGCGTCAGGTGCGGCACAAACGTCAGGCCAACCTCTTTGCCGGCTGCGCGACGCAGCCCCTGGCGAATTTCCGGCAAGTGACGGTGGCCTTTGACCGCATAGGCTTTCATGCTTTCCGACGTCTCGGAGTAAAGCGAACCGACTGCAGCGCCACGACCAGCGCCGCTGACGCCCGACTTGCAGTCAGCAATCAGCCGCGATGCGTCCGCCAACCCGGCCTCCAGCAAGGGCAGGAATCCCAACTGCGTAGCGGTCGGATAGCAACCCGGTACGGCAATCAGGCGCGCTTGCTTGATCTGCTCGCGATTGACTTCCGGCAGGCCATACACCGCCTCTTCCAGCAGCTCCGGCGCGCCGTGTGGCTGGCCGTACCACTTGGCCCACTCATCGGCGTCCTGCAGGCGGAAGTCTGCCGACAAGTCGATTACCTTGGTGCCAGCGGCCAGCAACTCGCCCGCCAGGGCATGGGCAACACCGTGGGGGGTGGCAAAGAACACCACATCACACGCACCCAGCGTCGCGATATCCGGAACGCTGAACGCCAGGCCGTCGTAATGGCCTCGCAGGTTCGGATACATGTCGGCCACCGCCAGGCCGGCCTCGGATCGGGAAGTGATCACCACCACCTCAGCTTGCGGATGCTGAGCCAACAGACGCAGCAATTCGACACCGGTGTAACCCGTGCCGCCGACGATACCGACCTTGACCATAAACCTGCCCTCAACGAACCCACTGGAAAGCCGTCGATAATAGGGTCCGTATCGTCCTGCGACAACCGTCAACGTGACGTGTAGACGCTTGAGCCACTACTATCTTCAGCTACCGTGAACCTGGGAATAACTAAAAATGCTTTATCTATGGGTCAAAGCCTTTCATATCGTCAGCATCGTCTGCTGGTTTGCCGGGCTGTTCTACCTTCCGCGCCTGTTCGTCTATCACGCCCAAAGCGAGGACACCGTCAGCAAGGAACGCTTCAGCATCATGGAGCGCAAGCTGTACCGCGGCATCATGGGGCCGGCGATGATTGCCACCCTGATCTTCGGTGGCTGGCTGATCTACCTCAACCCCGCCATCTTCCAATCCGGCGCATGGATCCACGCCAAGTTGACCCTGGTGGTGTTGCTCATCGGCTACCACCACATGTGCGGCGCGCAGGTAAAACGTTTTGCCCGTGGCGAAAACACCCGCAGCCATGTCTTTTATCGCTGGTTCAATGAAGTGCCGGTTCTGATATTGCTGGCTATCGTAATTTTGGTCGTGGTCAAACCGTTCTAATTCCTATTACTCGGGGTACTTCCAATGTCGCTGCCCGCTTCGCTCGAACAAAACCTGCGCCTGCCCGTGGTGGCTGCGCCGATGTTTCTGATTTCCAATCCGCAACTGGTCCTGGCTTGCTGCCGTAACGGGATCGTCGGCAGCTTCCCGGCACTCAACCAGCGGGAAAGCAGCGGCTTCAAGGCGTGGCTGGAAGAGATCGAAGCGGGCCTGGCGCTGCTGGACAAACCGGCGCCCTACGCGGTCAACCTGATCGTGCACAACAGCAACCCGCGTGTGGAAGCTGACCTGGCGATCTGCGTCGAGCACAAAGTGCCGATCGTCATCACCAGCCTGGGCGCGGTGAAAGAATTAGTGGACGCCGTACACAGCTACGGCGGCCTGGTCTTCCACGACGTCACCACCCGGCGTCATGCCGAGAAAGCCGCTGAAGCCGGCGTGGATGGCTTGATCGCCGTGGCAGCGGGCGCCGGTGGCCATGCCGGCACCTGGAGCCCGTTCTCGCTGATTGCAGAAATCCGTCAGTTCTTCGACAAGACCCTGCTGCTCGCGGGCTGCCTCAACCACGGCCACGAGATCCTGGCCGCGCAACTGCTCGGCGCCGACCTGGCCTATTTCGGTACCCGTTTTATCGGCACCACCGAAAGCCATGCCCCGGATGCCTATAAAGAGATGCTGCTCACATCGCGCGCCGCCGACATCGTGCACACTCCAGCCGTCTCCGGCGTTCCCGCAAGTTTCATGCGCCAGAGCCTGGAAAACGCCGGTTTCGACCTCGCTGCGCTGCAAGGCAAAGGCGAAGTCAATTTCGGCTCCAAGCTCAAGCCACTCAACGACGAAGCCAAAGCCTGGAAGACCGTGTGGTCTGCCGGCCAGGGCGTCGGTGAAATTGATGATTTGCCCAGCGTCGATGAACTCGTGGCCCGCCTGGATGCCGAATACCGCAAGGCGCTCGAGCACGCGGCGCAATTGCCTAAACGCTGGCCACGCTGATCCGCGATGTAAAGCCTGCTGATCGAAGCAGGCCTCCCCCCTTCAAGTGACAAGGATGCCCGCATGAGCGACAACCGTTTCAAGATTGTGTTTGATGGCGCATTGCTCCCGGGTGTCGAAAGCACCACCGCCAAGCTGAACCTCGCCGAGCTGTTCAAAAGCGAAGTGGAAGCCATCGAAAAGCTCTTCACCGGCCGCCCGGTCGCCCTGAAACGCGACCTTTCCCGCGCCGATGCCGAGACCTACCTGCAAGCGCTGAAAAACGCCGGGGTCGATGCGCGCATTGAAGAAGAGCAACCCGTCGCCTTCAGCCTTGCCGAAACCCACGAAACGGACTCCGCCAGCGCCGCTGATTACACCCGCCCGGCCGCTTCGCCTTACGCCCCGCCCCGGGCCGCCGTCGGGGAGAACCTGCCGGAGTTTTCCACCCTTAAAGTATTCACCGTCAACGGACGTATCGGGCGCCTGCGCTTCCTGGCATGGACGCTGGTGTTAAGCGTGGTGATGCTGCTCGTCTCGGGCGCGTTCTTTACTGTCGGGCTGGGGATCGCGGCGGTGTCCCCGACGATTGCCATGGTCATTGGCTTCTTGGTCGGGATCGCCCTCCTCGTGGCCGCGGTGTGGGTGAGCGTGCAGATCACGGTGCAGCGCCTGCATGACCTGGGTTGGTCCGGCTGGCTGTGGTTCCTGCACCTGGTGCCCTTCGTAGGCAGCATCTTCCCGATTCTGCTGATGGTTCTCCCGGGCAATACAGGCGCCAACCAGTACGGCGCACCACCGCCGCGCAACTCTACCGCGGTAAAAATCCTGTCCGCCCTGTGGCTGGCATTCATTCCGCTGGTGTTTGCCGGCGCAGTGTTAGTGGGCATGAGCGGCTACCTGGATCAACTGGAAAGCGACGTAGGCGGCAGCTACGAAAGCAGCTCCATCAATTCCGATGACGACAGCGACCAGGCCACCACAGTCGATGAAGTCGACGTGCAAAGTGCTGACGACACAGCCGAACCTGTAGACTCTACGCAACAGTGAAAAACGCCCGACGCCTGTGACGCCTCTGTCACAGGCCCGGTAGCGTTGCGATGGAGAAACGCATGACCCGTTACGCTCTGATCACCGGTGCCTCCAGCGGTATCGGCCTGGCCTTGGCCGAAGCACTGGCCCGTCGCGGCCGCAGCTTGATTCTGGTGGCCCGCCAGCGTGATCAGTTGGAAAGCATTGCAATCGAATTGACTCAGCGCTTTGGCGTCGAAGTACTGTTCCGCGCCTGCGACCTGGGCGAGCCCTTGCGGCTGTCCGGGTTCCTGCTGGAGCTTGAGGAAGGCGAACGGCAGATCGACCTGCTGGTCAACTGCGCCGGCATCGGTACCAGCGGCCCGTTCCTGGCGCAGGACTGGATGACCGAGCAGGACCTGATGGAAGTCAACATCCTGGCCCTGACCCGCATGTGCCACGCCCTCGGCAATGCCATGGCCCTGCACGGCGGCGGGCAGATTCTCAACGTCGCGTCGGTTGCCGCTTTCCAGCCGGGGCCGTGGATGAGTACCTACTACGCCAGCAAGGCCTACGTGCTGCACTTCTCCGAAGGCTTGCGCGAGGAACTGAAGACCTGCGGGATCAAGGTCTCGGTACTCTGCCCCGGCCCGACCCGCACTGCGTTCTTCGGCACCGCACAAATGGACACCGCCAAGCTGGACCGCAGCCAACAGCTGATGAGTCCCGAGGAAGTCGCGCTCTACACCGTGCGCGCCCTGGCCAAGAACAAAGCCATCATCATCCCTGGCCGGCGTAATCGCTGGCTGGCGTTCAGCCCGCGGCTGAGCCCGCGCTGGCTGACGCGCAAGATCGCCGGCGCCATCAACAAGGCCTATTGCCCGCGCTGATCGCCTGCGTACACTCACCCTGCACTTTCACAATGGAGAAACAGCTGTGGATACTCTGTTCACCAAGATCATCAACAGAGAAATACCCGCGAGGATCATCTACGAAGATGACCAGGTCCTGGCCTTCCACGACATCGCGCCAATGGCACCCGTGCATTTCCTGGTGATTCCGAAAAAGCCGATCCGCACCCTCAACGACCTCACCGAGGAAGACAAGGCGCTGGCCGGGCATATCCTGTTCACCGCCCAACGCCTGGCCGTTGAACAAGGCTGCGAAAAGGGCTTCCGCGTGGTGATGAACTGCAACGAAGACGGCGGGCAGACCGTTTATCACATCCATATGCATGTACTGGGTCAGCGCCAGATGAACTGGCCGCCGGGCTGAGCACTACCTGTGGCGAGGGAGCTTGCTCCCGCTGGGCCGCATAGCGGCCGCACAAAACCGGGAGCGCTGCGCACTCCAGCGGGAGCAAGCTCCCTCGCCACACAAGCAATTTGACCCAGCGCAAACGCTTCCCCCTCTCTTGCGGTAAACTGGCCGCCGAGATTCTTCCCGGAGGTCAGCATGACTACCCAACGTCACTACTCGCCGATTGATCGCCTGTTGCTGCAAGCCGATACGGCCATGCGCACGCTGCTGCCCTTCAGCGGCCAGCCGCACCGCCCGTCGCCCGCCATCGTGCAGCCAGAAGCGCAGATGAGCGAGACCGAGACCCGCCACGTCGCCGGCCTGATGCGCATCAACCATACCGGCGAAGTCTGTGCCCAGGCGCTGTATCAAGGCCAGGCCCTGACCGCCAAGCTGCCGCAAGTGCGCGCCGCGATGGAGCATGCTGCTGAAGAAGAAATCGATCACCTGGCCTGGTGCGAACAACGTATTCGCCAGCTGAACAGCCACCCGAGCGTGCTGAACCCGCTGTTCTACGGTTTATCGTTTGGCATTGGCGCAGTGGCCGGGCTGATCAGCGACAAAGTCAGCCTGGGTTTTGTGGCCGCCACCGAGCATCAGGTGTGCAAACACCTCAATGAGCACCTTGAGCAACTGCCGGCCGAGGACGAAAAATCCCGGGCGATTCTTGAGCAGATGCGCATTGATGAAGAACATCACGCCGAAAGCGCGCTGGACGCGGGCGGTTTCCGCTTCCCGGCACCGGTGAAATTTGGCATGAGCCTGCTGGCCAAGGTCATGACCAAGAGCACTTACCGCATCTGAGCCAGGTCCTACAAAAAACAAGAAAGGGCGCCTTTAAGCGCCCTTTCTTTTTGCCGATTGAAGAATCAGCCCAACTCAATGATCTCGTAGTCATGAGTGATGACAACGCCGGCAGCGCCCAGCATGATCGAGGCCGAGCAGTACTTCTCTGCCGACAGCTCAATGGCGCGCTTGACCTGGGCTTCTTTCAACGCCCGGCCCTTGACCACGAAGTGCATGTGGATCCTGGTAAACACCTTGGGGTCTTCGGTCGCACGCTCGGCTTCCAGGAACGCTTCGCAGCTTTCCACCGCCTGGCGGGACTTCTTCAGGATGCTGACCACGTCGAAATTGCTGCAACCGCCTACACCGAGCAGGAGCATTTCCATCGGGCGTACGCCCAGGTTGCGGCCACCGGCCTCCGGCGGGCCATCCATGACCACCACGTGGCCACTGCCCGACTCACCGAGGAACATGGCTTCGCCCGCCCATTGGATGCGTGCCTTCATCGCCCAGACTCCACTGCTAAAAAAGGGTCGCCAGCTTAGCACAGGGCTTTGGGCCGGCAGCGTTTCCCATGAAAGCGATCAACAGCAGCGTTTGCTGGGTAAATTCCCTAATGGAGTCAGAATGTGTCTGTTAAGCTGGCGCCAAATCAATGGCGCATTGCCATCCACCGGATGATGTAGCTTAACCGTTGATCGCGCTGGACAAAAAAACAAGCTCAACAACACCGTGCAGTCTTTTCGGGATACAACCATGGTTGCTATTACTCCCACACCCAAAATCAAGAACCTCGACAAACTGCTGATGCATTGTCAGCGCCGGCGTCATCCGGCCAAGCACAACATCATCTGCGCGGGCGAGCGCTCGGAATCCCTGTTCTTCATTATCAAAGGCTCGGTCACCATCCTGATCGAGGATGACGATGGTCGCGAAATGATCATCGCCTACCTCAATACCGGTGATTTCTTCGGTGAACTCGGGCTATTCGAACAAGCCGGCAAGGAACAGCAGCGCAGCGCATGGGTGCGGGCCAAGGTTGAATGCGAAGTGGCGGAGATCAGCTATGCGAAATTTCGCGAACTGGCCCAGCAGGATCCCGACATTCTGTACGCCCTGAGCGGCCAGATCGCCCAGCGCCTGCGAGACACCACGCGTAAAGTCGGCGACCTGGCGTTCTTCGACGTCACCGGCCGGGTTGCCCGCTGCCTGTTGGAACTGTGCAAGCAACCAGACGCCATGACCCATCCCGACGGCATGCAGATCAAGATCACCCGCCAGGAGATTGGCCGGATCGTGGGTTGCTCAAGGGAAATGGTAGGCCGGGTGCTCAAGGACCTGGAGGAACGCAACCTGGTCCATGTCAAAGGCAAGACCATGGTGGTATACGGCACCCGTTAATCCGGCAGGAAACTCGCGAGCATCTGGCGGTATAACGTGTCGAGCCGGGCGATCGCGTCTGGCGCAGCAAAGGCCTCGTGCAGGGCGATGTGGCTTTCGGCACGCACCCGTTGTTCCAGGCCGCAGGCTCGATTGAAGCGATTGACCGCCGCGATCAACTCGACGCGATAGTCGTCCAGCAGCAATGCACCATGCACCAAGCCCACCGGACGCCCGCCACTCTGGCGCCAGCGCTGGGCGGTACCGACCATTTTGCGGCCATCGAGGTTGACGTTGTAGCGACCGTCGCAAAACGCACCGTCGATCTCACCCACCGACGCATTGCCGCCCAGTTCGATAAGCAGGTCGCAAATCGGCTGGCACAAACGCTGGTAGCCGGTTTCGATGCGGCCTTGGTCACCTTCACTGCGCGGCGGCGCGTAGACCAGCGCGATATTGACCGTGGCGGCCGATTGCGGGACGGGCTCACCGCCCGTTTCCCGCAACAGCACTGGCCAACCGGCGTCAGCCGAGACCTGACTGGCGGTTTCGAATGCCGGAAGCCGGCTCAGACGACGAGGCATCACCAGCGCTTGGTCACTCGGCTGCCAGAACAACAGGCCGAAGGGTTGCTCACCCGCGCAGACGGCGGCTAGCAAATCCTGCTCGGCCTTAAGGCCTGCCTCCACCGTCATCGCCACCGGCTGGGTCATCATCAATCCAGGGTCGAGCCACTGACGGCAACGCCACGCTCCGGGAAGAACAGGCGCTGCAACTCGGCCCCCGGGTTCTCAGCACGCATGAAGGTTTCGCCCACCAGGAACGAGTACACGCCGCTGATCTCCATCAGTTCAACATCGGCGCGATTGACGATGCCACTTTCGGTAATCACCAACCGGTCACGCGGAATACGCGGCAACAGGTCGAGGGTGTTTTCCAGGCTGACTTCAAAGGTGTGCAGGTTGCGGTTGTTGACGCCCACCAACGGTGTGTCGAGGGTTTTCAGTGCGCGCTCCAGCTCATCACCGTCGTGCACTTCCACCAGTACATCGAGGCCGACGCTTTTGGCCACGGCAGCCAGTTCGGCCATCTTCACATCGTCCAGTGCGGAGACGATCAGCAGCACGCAATCGGCGCCCAGCGCGCGGGCTTCGACGATCTGGTACGGGTCGACCATGAAGTCCTTGCGGATCACCGGCAGCG
Source organism: Pseudomonas sp. ADAK13 (assembly GCF_012935715.1). NCBI lineage: Bacteria > Pseudomonadati > Pseudomonadota > Gammaproteobacteria > Pseudomonadales > Pseudomonadaceae > Pseudomonas > Pseudomonas sp. ADAK13. The sequence continues at coordinate 2,931,530 of NZ_CP052860.1, read as the reverse complement.
AGCACGCGGCACGCGCTTGCTGCAGGTACAGGTCGGAACCCTGGAAGTAGTCGATATCGGTCAACACCGAGAGGCATGTCGCGCCGCCCTTCTCATAGCTCTTGGCAATGTCTTCAGGGACGAAGATCTCGCGAATCACGCCCTTGCTAGGCGAAGCCTTTTTGATTTCAGCGATGACGGCCGGCTGCTTGTCCTTGGCCTGCTTGATCAGCGCATTGGCAAAACCGCGCGGTGCATCGGCGCTTTTAGCCAGGCCTTCCAGCTCGGCCAGGCTGACCCGGGCACGGCGCTCGGCGACTTCTTCTGCCTTGCGGGCCAGGATTTTTTCCAGAACGGTCGGAACACTCATCCTTCATTCTCCACTTTGAACACCGCAGTAAACGCACCCAGTTCTTCGAGCTTTTCGCGCGCCAGCCCGGTGTGCAATGCATCATGAGCGAGGGCAACACCCTCTTTGAGACTGTAGGCGTGATCCGCGGCATACAGTGCCGCACCGGCATTGAGCACGATCATTTCTGCGGCTTTCTGGCCGTTTTCGGTCTTGCGACGCCCCAGGGCATCGCGAATCAATTCAAGGGAGGCTGCCGGGCTTTCCACTGCCAGGCCGTGCAGGCTCTGGCTTTTCATGCCGAGGTCTTCGGGTTCGACCCAATACTCGGTGACTTCATCGTTCTTCAGCTCCGCCACGAAGGTCGGTGCTGCCAGGCTGAACTCGTCCAGGCCGTCTTTGGAATGCACCACCAGCACATGCTTGCTGCCCAGGCGTTGCAACACTTCGGCCAATGGCCGGCACAACGCCTGGCTGAACACGCCCACCACCTGATGTTTCACGCCGGCCGGATTCGTAAGCGGGCCGAGCATGTTGAACAGGGTGCGCAAGCCCAACTCTTTGCGCGGGCCGGCGGCGTGTTTCATCGCGCCATGATGGGACTGGGCAAACATGAAGCCGATGCCGACGTTATCAATGCAGCGCGCCACTTGTACGGGGGTCAGGTTCAGGTAGATACCTGCCGCTTCCAGCAAGTCGGCACTGCCGCTTTTGCCCGAAACCGCACGGTTACCGTGTTTGGCCACGGTGCAGCCGGCAGCCGCCACCACAAAGGAAGAAGCCGTCGACACGTTGAAGATATTCGCGCCGTCGCCGCCGGTGCCGACCACGTCGACCACGCCGTCGAGGGTCTTGAGTTCGACCTTGTCCGCCAACTCACGCATCACCGACACGGCGCCGACGATTTCGTCGATGCTTTCGCTCTTCATGCGCATGGCCATCATGAACGCGCCAATCTGTGCGTCGGTGCATTGACCGGTCATGATCTCGCGCATCACATCGCTCATTTCAGCGGTGCTCAGGTCCAGATGGCCGACGATACGGCTCAGGGCAGTCTTGATATCCATAAAAAGTCCTTAGCGCGTGCCGCCGCTCTGCTTGAGAAAGTTAGCGAACAGCTCGAAGCCCTGCTCGGTCAGAATCGATTCCGGGTGAAATTGCACCCCTTCAACGTTCAATGTCTTGTGACGCAGGCCCATGATCTCGTCGACGGAGCCGTCTTCCAACTGGGTCCAGGCCGTCAGCTCAAGGCACTCGGGCAGGGTTTCACGCTTGACCACCAACGAGTGGTAACGGGTCACCGTCACCGGCAGATTCAAGCCGTGGAATACGCCCTGGTCCTTGTGGAACACCGGGCTGGTCTTGCCGTGCATCACCTGGCGGGCGCGAACCACGTCGCCGCCGAACGCCTGGCCGATGGACTGGTGACCCAGGCAGACGCCCAGGATCGGCAGCTTGCCGGCGAAATATTGGATGGCTTCGAGGGAGATGCCGGCTTCGGTCGGCGTGCACGGCCCCGGGGAAACGACGATGCGTTCCGGGTTCAACGCGGCGATTTGCGCCACGGTCAGTTCGTCATTGCGCACCACCTTGACCTCGGCGCCGAGCTCGCCCAGGTACTGCACAACGTTGTAGGTAAAGGAGTCGTAGTTATCAATCATCAGCAACATGTGGGCTAAAACCTCTTGAATTCACTGACTTCTAATGACGGCCTTCCAAGGGAGTGACCCGCTGCCAGACGCACGTTCCGGTTGCCGGGGTTGGCCGGCAAGGGGCGTCAAACAGAGGGTGAAGAAGGCAAATCGGTACAGGTCCGGCGTGGCCGGTAGAGAAAAGTTAGGCGCGCCAACGCCAACGGGCGTGTGCCTTGACTACTCGCATCAAGAGTTTGCTGATGATCAACACGGGGAGGGTCTCATTCATACGTCCAAGCACAGTAACGTAGCCTCGCCAGCGGTGCAATATGGAGCCGCAAATACGGGGAAAACTGCCCGACCGATAATTGGCGTCAATTTTTCAGAACCCTTGCGAGGTCGCTACAGTCATAGTGCAGACAAAAAAATAAAATCATGGACGGACTCATGACCAAAAAGCCCTACTTCGCCCCACTCGTCGGCTGCCTGTTAACCCTGGCCTGCTCCCAGGCGTTTGCCGCACCGTCACCCTACTCGACCATGATCGTGTTCGGCGACAGCCTGGCTGATGCCGGGACATTCGCCGACCCTGGCGCCCCCGGATCAACTTATCGCTTCACCAACCGCACCGGCCCGCAATACTTCGACGGCAGCGGCGAAAGCACTTCGCTGATTTCCTCGACGTTATTGGGCGGCAAACTGGGGGTTGCCCCGGGCGACCTGAATGCCTCCACCTCGCCGGAGCGGGCCGCGCAGGGCCAGGCAGACGGCAACAACTGGGCGGTCGGCGGCTACACCACTCAGCAGATCTACGATGCCATCACCGGTAACTCCACCGTCACAGATAGCGACACCGGGCAAGTGTTGCGTACACGCCCCGGATACCTGGCATCAACGGGTGGCCGAGCCGACCCCAACGCGTTGTACTTTCTCTCCGGCGGCGGTAATGACTTCCTCGACGGCCTGGTCCTCAGCCCCGATCAGGCTTCGGCCGCAGCCGGGCGCCTGGCCAACAGCGCCCAGGCCCTGCAACAGGCAGGCGCCCGCTATGTGATGGTGTGGATGCTGCCGGACCTGGGCCTGACACCTGCGGTCAATGGCACGCCGCTCCAAGGCACCGTCAGCGCCTTGGCCGGCGTCTTCAACCAGACCCTGGTGCAGCGCCTGTCGCAGATCGATGCGCAAATTATCCCGCTGAACATTCCGTTGCTGCTCAAGGAAACCTTTGCCGACCCCGGGCGTTTTGGCTTTGCCACCGACCAGAACCTCAACCAGACCTGCTTCAGCGGCACCACCTGCAGGAATCCGGTGTATGGCGTGGGCGGCACCAACCCGGACCCGACCAAGCTGATTTACAACGACACCGTCCACCCCACCGAAGCCGGCCAGGTATTGATCGCCGACTACGCCTATTCGTTGCTCGCCGCGCCCTGGGAAATCACCCTGCTGCCGGAAATGGCCCAAGGCACCTTGCGCGCCCATCAGGATGAACTGCGCAACCAATGGCAAGCCGACTCCGGCAACTGGCAGGCGGTGGGCCAATGGCGCGCGATTGTCGCCGCCGGCGGCCAGCACCTGGACTTCGATGATCAAAACAGCTCGGCCAGCGGGGACGGCAGCGGCTACAACCTGAACATCGGCGGCAGCTACCGGCTCAATGACGAGTGGCGCGTGGGTGTGGCAGCAGGCTTCTATCGCCAGAGTCTTGAGGCCGGCGCCAGCGATTCGGACTACAAACTCAACAGTTATATGGGCACCGCGTTCGCCCAGTATCAGGAAGATCATTGGTGGGCCGACGCCGCGTTGACCGGCGGCAAGCTGGACTTCGACAACCTCAAGCGCAAGTTCGCCCTGGGCGTCAGCGAAGGCACCGAGAAAGGCGACACTGACGGCTGGCTATGGGCCTTGAGCGCACGCGTTGGCTACGACATCGCCGAACCGAACAGCGAATGGCACTTCTCGCCGTTTATCAGCGCCGACTATTCGCGGGTCGAGGTGAAGGGTTATTCAGAGAAAGACGTGCGGTCTACGGCGTTGACCTTTGATGACCAACAGCGTGACTCCAAGCGTCTGGGGATCGGCTTGCAAGCCAACTACCGCGTCACTCCGCAAACCCTGGTGTTCGGCGAAGTGGCCCACGAGCACGAGTTTGAAAACGATACGCAGCGGGTAGGCATGTCACTCAACAGCGTGCCGGGGATTGATTTCAAACTGGACGGCTACACGCCACGCAGCAATTCGGATCGCTTGAACCTGGGAATCACCCACAAGCTGACCAAGGACCTCGCGTTGAATGCGGCCTATAACGTGAGAAAGGATGACAACTTTACCCAGCAAGGGGTGAGTGTCGGGGTGAGCCTGGATTTCTGAGGCGATCTTAAATCCCTCACAAAACAACTGTGGGAGCTGGCTTGCCTGCGATAGCGGTAGATCAGTCAACTAATCTGTCGACTGTCACACCGCCATCGCGGGCAAGCCCGGCTCCCACATTTGGATCGAGATCAGCGGTTAGCCCTGCGGCGTTTGCTCGGCCAGCGCCACCGCCCGGAACATCGCCCGGCGCTTGTTCAGCGTTTCTTCCCATTCCAGGGCCGGCACCGAGTCGGCCACAATCCCGCCGCCCGCCTGCACGTGCAGCTCGCCGTCCTTGATCACCGCCGTACGGATCGCGATCGCGGTGTCCATATTGCCGTTCCAGGCGAAATACCCCACCGCCCCGCCATACACGCCACGCTTGACCGGCTCCAGTTCGTCGATGATTTCCATCGCGCGAATCTTCGGTGCGCCCGACAAGGTGCCCGCCGGCAGGATCGCCCGCAGTGCATCCATCGCGGTCAACCCGGCCTTCAGCTCACCGGTGACGTTGGACACGATGTGCATCACGTTGGAGTAACGCTCGATCACCATCTTCTCGGTGAGCTTCACCGAACCGATTTCCGAGACACGCCCGGTGTCGTTGCGACCCAGGTCGATCAGCATCAAGTGCTCGGCGATTTCCTTGTCGTCGCTCAACAGGTCCTGTTCCAGCGCCAGGTCAGCCTCTTCGGTCGCACCGCGAGGGCGCGTGCCGGCAATCGGGCGCACGGTGATCAGGTTGTCTTCGACCCGCACCAGCACTTCCGGCGAACTGCCCACTACGTGGAAGTCGCCAAAGTTGAAGAAGTACATGTACGGCGTCGGGTTGAAGCAGCGCAGCGCCCGGTACAAATCAATCGGCGCAGCCTTGAAGTCGATGGACATGCGTTGCGACGGCACCACCTGCATGCAGTCACCGGCAAGGATGTATTCCTTGATGGTATCGACCGCACGCTCGTAGTCATCCTGGGTAAAGCTGGAGCGGAACACCGGGTCCGCCGCCGGCGGACGGCTGAGGTCCAGGCCACGGCGCGGGGTGATCGGCTGGCGCAGCTTCTCCAGCAGCGCTTCGAGGCTGGCCTGGCCTTGCTCGAAGGCATCGGCCTGGGAAGGATCCGCCAACACGATCGCGTGCATCTTGCCGGCAAGGTTGTCGAACACCACCACCGCGTCGGAGACCATCAACAGAATGTCCGGCACTCCCAACGGATCGGGGTTCGGGCATTTGCCCAGGCGTTTCTCCACGTAGCGCACGCAGTCGTAGCCGAAGTAACCCACCAGGCCGCCGTTGAAACGCGGCAGGCCGGCGATGGTCGGCACGTTGTAGCGCGCCTTGAAATCTTCGACGAAGGCCAGCGGGTCTTCCACGTCGTGGCTTTCGATCTCCACGCCGTCCAGGGTGATGCTGACATGGTGATCATGTACGCGCAGCACCGTGCGGCACGGCAGGCCGATGATCGAATAACGGCCCCATTTCTCGCCGCCCTGCACCGATTCCAGCAGATAGGAGTTGGGCTCATCGGCCAGCTTCAGGTAGATCGACAGCGGGGTGTCGAAGTCGGCCAGGGTTTCACAGGCCATGGGGATACGGTTGTAGCCGGCAGCGGCCAAACGCAGGAATTCTTCGCGGATCATGAGGTGCCTCGTGGCGTGAGGGTCTAACGGTCAGGTGTGCAAACGTGCCGCAGCGCGGCCAGGATCAGTCAGGCGCGCCAACGCCAGCGGGCCAGGGCCTTGATGACTTTCATCCAGAGTTTGCGAGTGACCACCACGATGGGATTTCCAGAAGGGGATGGAACAGCGTCGGGCAACGTTATCTCAGCGCCCGCTCCCAAGCAACCGGGGATTAACAGGCGCAGGTCATCAATCACCAGCGCCGGGGATTCTTCGGCGATCGGCCGGCCATGGTTGTAGCCATAACTCAAGGCCACGCACTTGACCCCCGCCGCCTTCGCCGCCAGCACATCGCTGCGCGAATCGCCGACAAACAGCGATTGGGAGGCCGGGATATTGGCCATTTTCATCACGAAGAACAGCGCCGCCGGGTCCGGCTTCTTCTGCGGCAAGGTATCGCCACCGATAATCCAGCGGAAATACCGGCCGATCTTCATCTGATCCAGCAGCGGCGCGACAAAGCGCTCCGGCTTGTTGGTGATCAGGGCCATTTCCACACCCTGTTTGTGCAGCCACTTCAGGGTGTCGCGCACACCGGGATAGACCACGGTCAGCTCGTGGCCGTTTTCATACGCCACGTTGAACAGCTCAAGGGCATGCTCGGCCTCCACCTCATCGACACCCTCGGCGTCGATGTTGTTGGCCAGGGCCCGGCGTACCAGCATCTGCACGCCGTTGCCAACCCACTCGCGCACCGACTCGACACCCGCCGGCTTGCGACCGAGCTTGAGCAGCATGGCGTCCACCGCAGCCGCCAGATCCGGCACGGAATCGATCAACGTACCGTCCAGATCGAACATCACCAGCCGTGGCAGTTTGCCGGGGAATAGCTGCTCAAAGCCGCTCATGGACGCGCCAGCGCCAGTTCTGCACGCATCTTGGCGATCACTTCCTGATAGTCCGGGGCATTGAAGATCGCCGAGCCGGCCACAAAGGTGTCGGCGCCAGCGGCGGCGATTTCGCGGATGTTGTTGACGTTGACGCCCCCGTCGATCTCCAGGCGGATATCCCGGCCCGACGCATCGATCAGCGCCCGCGCTTCGCGCAGCTTGTTGAGAGTACCGGGGATGAACTTCTGCCCGCCAAAGCCCGGGTTGACGCTCATCAACAGCACCATGTCGACCTTATCCATCACGTACTCAAGCACGTTCAGCGGGGTGGCCGGGTTGAACACCAGGCCGGCCTTGCAACCGCCCTCGCGGATCAACTGCAGGGTGCGGTCCACGTGCAGCGTGGCTTCCGGGTGGAAGGTGATGTAGGTCGCGCCGGCTTCGATGAAGTCGCCGACGATGCGGTCCACCGGGCTCACCATCAAATGGGCGTCGATAGGCGCAGTCACGCCGTATTTACGCAGGGCGGCGCAGACCATCGGACCAATGGTCAGGTTCGGCACATAGTGGTTGTCCATGACATCGAAGTGAACGAAGTCGGCACCGGCGGCCAACACGTTGTCCACTTCCTCGCCCAGGCGGGCGAAGTCGGCGGAGAGAATCGATGGAGCAATGACGAAGGGCTGCATGACGCACCTTTTTTGAGCTAAATCACGATGGCGCGCATTGTATACCTCATGCTTTGCCGCGCGCACCGTGACCTCGCTCAATGGTTAGAACGCTGCCCGGTAGATTTTCTCGATATCCGCCGCGCTCAGCTTGCGCGGATTGTTGCGCATCAACCGCTCGATCCCCGCCGCTTCTACCGCCATGGCCGGGATCGCCTCCTCGGGCACACCGAAGCTGCGCAGGCCTGACGGGATCTCGACTGCGGCACACAGTCGCGTCATCGCATCGACGGCCTGGTCGGCGGCATCCACCGCACTCAGACCCGTTACATTCACGCCCATGGCCTGGGCAATCTCCTGCATGCGCTCCACGCACGCCAGCTTGTTCCAGTGCATCACGTAGGGCAGCAGCAAGGCATTGCTCACGCCGTGGGCGATATTGAAACGCCCGCCCAGCGGATACGCCAACGCATGCACCGCGCCCACGCCAGCATTGCCGAACGCCATGCCGGCCATCAGGCTGGCGGTGGCCATGTCGTCACGGGCCTGCAGGTTGGCGGGGTTGGCGTAGGCCTTGGGCAGCGCCTTGGCGATCAGCTTGATCGCGCCGATGGCCAGTGCGTCGGTAATCGGCGAAGCATTCAGCGACAGGTAGGACTCAACGGCATGCACCAGCGCGTCCACACCACTGGCAGCCGTGACACTGCGGGGGCAGGTCAGGGTCATTTGCGGGCTGATCAGGGCCACGTCCGGCAGCAGGTAATCGCTGACGATGCCTTTTTTCAGCTGCGCGACCTTGTCCGACAGAATCGCCACATTGGTCACCTCCGAACCAGTGCCGGCGGTGGTGGGAATCGCGATCAGCGGCGGACCTTTGCGTGGCACCTGGTCCACGCCGAACAGGTCGGCCAGGGCACCGTGGTAACCGGCGTAGGCCGCGACGCTCTTGGCGATGTCGATGGCACTGCCGCCGCCGACGCCGATCAGCCCGTCATGCCCGCCTTCACGGTAAACGCGCATGCAGTCTTCGACGATGGCGATTTCCGGGTCGGGCAGCACGCGGTCGAAAATTTCATAGGTCCGTTCGCCCAGGTGCTCCAGCGCCAGCCCCACGGTACCGGATTTGACCAGCGCCGCGTCGGTGACAATCAGCGGGTTGTCGACATCCAGCCGCGTCAGCTCGGCGGCCAGTTGCTCGATGGCGCCTGGGCCGGTGAGCAGTTTGTGGGCGATCTTGAATGAGGAAGTACTCATGTGCGCGGCCTCTTATCAGTTATGGGCTGGCACAAGAGTAGCTTCAGATTGCAGGTTGTCAGCCATTCAGCAGCTGAATGGCACGTTCCCTGTGGGAGCTGGCTTGCCTGCGATAGCATCAATTCGGTGCAACTGAAAAACCGAGTCGCCCGCATCGCAGGCAAGCCAGCTCCCACATTTAACCGAGAGTTGGCCTTTAGACTTGGGCCGTACGCAGTTTCTCGCTGCGCCCGCGCAGCCATTCCAGGGTCAGCAACAGCACCACCGAGAAGGCGATCAACAAGGTCGCCGCCGCCGCAATGGTTGGGCTGAGGTTTTCGCGGATACCGCTGAACATCTGCCGGGGCAACGTCGCCTGCTCGGGCCCGGCGAGGAACAGCGTCACCACCACTTCATCGAACGAGGTGGCAAAGGCAAACAGCGCACCGGAGATCACCCCCGGTGCAATCAACGGCAAGGTCACCCGGCGAAACGCCGTCAGCGGGGACGCGCCCAGGCTGGCCGCCGCCCGCACCAGGTTATGGTTGAAGCCCTGCAAGGTTGCCGACACAGTGATGATCACAAACGGCACGCCCAACACCGCGTGCACCACGATCAGCGAGAAGAAGCTGTTGCCCAGGCCCAGCGGCGCGAAGAACAGGTAACTGGCCACGCCGATAATCACCACCGGCACCACCATCGGCGAAATCACCAGGGCCATTACCAGCGCCTTGCCGGGAAAATTCCCGCGCGTCAGGCCAATCGCCGCCAGCGTGCCGAACACCATTGCCAGCACCGTCGCCGCCGGGGCGACGATGATGCTGTTCTTCAGGGCGCGCATCCACTCCGCCGAACCGAAGAAGTCCTGGTACCAGTGCAACGAGAAACCTTGCAGTGGGTACACCAGGAAACTTCCACTGTTGAACGACAGCGGAATGATCACCAGCACCGGCAGGATCAGGAACAACAGGATCAGGCCGCAGAGAATCCGCAAGCTGTAGAACCAGACCCGTTCCACGGGCGACATATAAGGGCTCAGCATCGCAACGGTCTCCTCAGCTCAGGCGCAGGCGGCTGGCGCCTACCAGCCAGTTGTAGATCAGGTACAGCACCACGGTAGCCAGCAGCAGCAAGCCGCCCAAGGCCGTGGCCATGCCCCAGTTGATGCTGGTGTTGGTGTAGAAGGCCACGAAGTAGCTGACCATCTGGTCGTTCGGGCTGCCCAGCAAGGCCGGGGTGATGTAGTAGCCGATCGCCAAAATGAACACCAACAGGCAGCCGGCGCCGACGCCCGCGTAGGTCTGCGGGAAGTACACGCGCCAGAAGCTGGCGAACGGGTGGCAGCCCAGGGAAATCGCCGCGCGCATGTAGGTCGGCGAGATGCCTTTCATCACGCTGTAGATCGGCAGAATCATGAACGGCAGCAGGATGTGCACCATGGAGATGTAGACCCCCAGCCGGTTGAACACCAGCTCCACCGGTTTGTCGATCAGGCCCATGCCCATCAGCGCACTGTTGATCAAGCCGCCGGACTGCAGCAACACAATCCAGGCCGCCACCCGCACCAGCACCGACGTCCAGAACGGCAACAGCACCAGGATCATCAGCAGGTTGCTTTGCCGCGCCGGCAGGTTGGCCAGCAGGTAAGCCAGCGGGTAGGCCAGCAGCAGGCAGCACACGGTGATGACCAGGCCCATCCAGAAGGTACGGGCGAAGATGTCGAGGTAGATCGCCTGGTCCGGCGTGGCCGGGGCGATTTCGCCGAGGTCGTCGATGCGATGATCGACGGCGGCCAGCAAGTAATAAGGCGTGAGGCTGCTGGTGTTGCGCCGGATCGCCTGCCAGTACGCCGGATCGCCCCAGCGTTCGTCGAGGTTTTCCAGCGCTTCTTTATAGGAGGCAGGCGCTTCGGTAAACGGCAGCGCCCGCGCGGTTTTCGTCAGCAGGCTGCGATAGCCCGCCAGTTCCATGTTCAAGCGCTTGGAAAGGTCGCCCAGGGTCGAGTTTTTCCGGGCTTCGCCCAGGTCTTCGCTGATGGCCTGGTACACCGGCTCGCCGGGCAGGCCACGACCGTCCCAGGCCGTCACCGCCACCACCGTGCGCGGCAGGCCGCCCACCACTTCCGGGTTGCCGACGCTTTTGTACAGCAGCGCCACAATCGGCACCAGGAACACCAGCAGCAAAAACACCACCAGCGGCGCGATCAAGGCCTGGGCCTTCCAGCGGTTGAGCCGCTCGGCACGCGCCAGGCGCTGTTTCAGGGTGGGGCTGGGAATGGCGATGGCCATGGCGAACTCCGGATCGTAAAAAAGAATGCAGACCTGTGAGGGCCCACACCTGTGGCGAGGGGGCTTGTCCCCCGTTGGGCTGCGCAGCAGCCCCAGTAAAGCCACCGCGGTTTTTCAGGCTGACCGCGGTGGCTGGTTTCAGGGCCGCTTCGCAGCCCAACGGGGGACAAGCCCCCTCGCCACAAAAAGCCCATTCACCCTGGGTGTGGTGGTTACTTGGCCGCCCACGCGTTAAAGCGCTGCTCCAGTTGCTCACCGTTATCCGCCCAGAAGCTCACGTCGATCTGCACCTGGTTGGCGATATTCTCCGGGGTTGTCGGCATGTCCTTGAGGATGTCCTTCGCCAGCAACGGTACCGCCTGGGTATTGGCCGGGCCGTAGGCGATGTTTTCCGAGTAGGTCTTCTGCTGCTGCGGCTGCACCGAGAAGGCGATGAATTTTTTCGCCGCGTCGGCACGGTCTTTCGCCAGGCCTTTTGGAATCGCCCAGGCGTCGAAGTCGTAGATCCCGCCGTTCCACACCACTTTCAGGTTGCTTTCCTTCTGCACGGCAGCGATCCGGCCGTTGTAGGCAGAACTCATCACGACGTCGCCAGAAGCGAGGTATTGCGGCGGTTGGGCGCCCGCTTCCCACCACTGGATGTACGGCTTGAGCTCATCGAGCTTCTTGAACGCACGGTCCTGGCCATCTTTGCCGGCCAGCACTTTGTACACATCCTTCGGTGCCACGCCGTCAGCCATCAAGGCGAATTCAAGGGTGTACTTGGCGCCCTTGCGCAGGCCGCGTTTGCCCGGGAATTTCTTGGTGTCCCAGAAATCTGCCCAGCCGCCTGGCGGTGCTTTCAGTTTATCGGCGTTGTAGGCCAGCACGGTGGACCACACAAAGAAGCCCACGCCACACGGCTGGATCGCGCCCTTCACATAGTCGCCCGGGTTGCCGAACAGTTTCGGGTCCAGGGGTTCGAACATGTCTTCGTCACAGCCACGGGAGAGCTCCGGCGACTCGACTTCCACCAGGTCCCAGGACACGCTCTTGGTGTCGACCATGGCCTTGACCTTGGCCATTTCACCGTTGTACTCGCCGGCGACGATCTTGCCGTTGCCCGCGCTTTCCCACGGGGCGTAGAAGGCCTTGACCTGCGCCGCCTTGTTCGCGCCACCGAAGGACACGACCGTCAAATCGGGGCCTGCCATGGCCTGTGTCGCGCCCATCAAGCTCAACGCCAGGGCCGAATATTTCAGGGATCTCAACATTGTTGTTCTCTCCACGTGCGAGGTTGGTGAAGCAAGGGGGCGATCAATTCGCCTCTAGAAGTGGGTCGAGTGCGCGAACGTGCTCGACTTGCCAGCCAATCGGTACCACGTCGCCGACCGCCAGGGCTGTGTCCAGCTCGGCGATTGGTTGTTTCACAAAAAAATCGGACTTGCCGCAGACTTCCAGGCGCACCCGCACGTGGTCGCCCAGGTAGATAAATTCCGCCACGCGCCCGGAGAAGCGGTTGACGCAGCTCTCGCTGGAGCCATTCAGGCTGACGCGCTCCGGGCGTACCGACAGGGTCACCGGGCCGCCGACCTGGCCGACGTTCACCGCCAGTGCCTCGACCTTCTCGCCGCGCGCCAGCTCGACCACGCAGCGGTCGCCGGTGTGGCTGTACAGGCGGCCATTGAGGCGGTTGTTCTCACCGATGAAGTTGGCGACGAAGGTGTTTTTCGGTTCTTCGTACAGGGTGCGCGGCGCGGCAATTTGCTGGATCTCGCCCTGGTGAAATACCGCCACCCGGTCGGACATGGTCAGCGCTTCGCCCTGGTCGTGGGTCACGTACACCACCGTCACGCCGAGGCGCTGGTGCAGGTGCTTGATCTCCATCTGCATGTGTTCGCGCAGCTGCTTGTCGAGGGCACCGAGGGGTTCGTCCATCAACACCAGCTGAGGTTCAAATACCAACGCTCGGGCCAGGGCCACACGCTGTTGCTGGCCGCCGGAGAGTTGAGCCGGGTAGCGCTGGGCGAAGGCATCGAGCTGCACCATGCTCAGCACGCGCTTGACCCGCTCGCTGATGTCGGTCTTGCTCAGGCCGCGCACCGAGAGCGGAAACGCCAGGTTCTCGGCAACGGTCATGTGCGGGAACAACGCATAGTTCTGGAACACCATGCCGATGTCGCGTTTGTGGGGCGGCACGTTGTTGATGGAGCGGCCGGCCAGCTGGATCTCGCCGGCGGTAGGGGTTTCAAAACCGGCGAGCATCATCAGGCTGGTGGTCTTGCCCGACCCGGACGGCCCGAGCAAGGTCAGGAACTCGCCCTTGCGAATCTCCAGGTTGAGGTCTTTGACGATCAGGTTCTCGCCGTCGTAGCTCTTTTGCACGCCACGGAAGCTGACCAGCACATCATTTGAATCCACCTCGCTCATACCCGCACCTTTTTGTTTTGGACTGCCATGGAACAAGCGTAGTCCTACCGCAAGGCCCCGCAAATCGGGGGCCCGGAGAGAATGGCATCAGCAATATGGAAGGTTTGGGGTAGGGATTGCCCTACACGGATGGCGGGGATGGGACAGTGCGACAGCCACAGGTCGCAGGAATGGGTTTGTTGTGCTCGCGGGGTGGTCGCAAACAGGTATGCGCCTATAGAAGCTTATGCTCCATGGCGTACTTCACCAGTTCCGCCAGGGAGGTGATGTTGAGTTTTTGCATCAGGCGCGCCTTGTGGGTGCTGATGGTCTTGCTGCTCAACGCCAACTGCTGGGCGATGTCGTTGACGTTGGCGCCCTGGGCCAGGCGCTCGAATACCGAGAACTCGCGCTCCGACAGCAGCGAGTGCAAGGGCCGGGAGTCGGTGAGGCCGACTTCGAAGACCATGCGGTCTGCCAGGTCCGGGTCGATGTACCGCCCACCCGCCGCGACCTTGCGGATTGCCGTCAACAGCAGCGCCGGGTCGCTGTCCTTGGTGGCATAACCGGCAGCGCCGACCTTCAGCGCGCGGGCGGCCATTTGCGCCTCGTCGTGCATCGACAGCACCAGGATCGCCGGTGGATTGTTCAGCGCACGAATCCGCGGGATGGCTTCCAGGCCGTTGACGCCCGGCATCGAGATGTCCAGCAACACGACCTCGCAGGGCACATGGCGCAGGGTTTCCAGCAACTGCTCGCCATTGCTCGCCTCGCCCACCACCAACAGGTCCTTGGCCAAGCCGATCAGTTGCTTGATGCCTTCGCGAACGATGGTGTGGTCTTCAGCTACCAGTACACGGATCACAGTGGATGTCCTCTTCTTTTGGTTATCAATCCAGCGGCACCGTCACGCTCAGGGTGGTGCCCTCGCCCACTTCGCTGTCCAGGCTCAGGTGCCCGCCCATGATCAGCACCCGCTCGCGCATGCCCACCAGGCCAAACGACACCGGGCGCCCGGGCGCCTGCACAAAACCTGCGCCATCGTCGCTGATGGTCAGCCGCAGGTGTGCACCCTCCACCACCAGTGTCAGCTCGACAGTATGCGCCTGGGCATGGCGCATCACATTGGTCAGCGCCTCCTGCAGGATGCGGAACAGGCCGATGGCCTTGGCGTCGCTCAGCACCGGCAGGTTGTCCGGCACCTGCACCAGGCAGGGAATCTGGGTGCGGGCCTCGAAACGCCGGGCCTGCCACTCGATCGCCGAGGCAATCCCGGCATCCAGGATCGGCGGGCGCAAAGCAGTCGCCACATCGCGCACCAGCTGGAACAGCTGGGCAATCAGGCGCTTCATACTGTTCAGGCGCTCGTGCAGGCCGGGGTCCAGTTGCGCGTAGCTCAGCTCACACATCGAGGTTTCCAGCTTGAGCACGGTGAGCATCTGCCCCAGCTCATCGTGCACTTCCCTGGCGATGCGGGCCTTTTCTTCCTCGCGCACGGTTTCCAGGTGGGCAGACAATTCACGCAGTTGCGCGCGGGAGGCATCCAGCTCCAGTTCGATGCGCTTGCTCTCGCTGATGTCCCAGACAATCCCGTCCCACACCACGGCGCCGTCTTCCAGGCGCCGGGTCACGGCCTTGATGTCGGCCCAGCGCTGCTCGCCCAGGCGGGTCAGGATGCGGCCCTGCCAGGCCCAGTTGCTCTCGGTCTCGATGGCCTGGTCCTGGGTGCGGTGATAACTGGCGCGATCATCGGGATGCACCAGGCTGCGAATGCCCATGGCCGGGTGGCTGAGCACCTCGGGGGCGTAACCCACCAGGCCCTCGCTGCCCTGGCTGATATAGGCGAATTCGATCGCTTCACTGCGCGGCAAGCGCTCCAGGCGAAATACCAGCCCCGGCACGTTGGCGGCAATCCCTTGCAGGCGCGCTTCACTTTCCTGCAAGGCCGCGAGGGCCCGGCGGCGCTCGGTGACGTCGTTGAGGTAGACCACCAAATACTCGCCTTCGGCAAAGCGCAGGAAACTCAGGGACACATCCGCTGGGAGCACACTGCCATCG
Source organism: Pseudomonas sp. ADAK13 (assembly GCF_012935715.1). Classification (NCBI taxonomy): domain Bacteria; kingdom Pseudomonadati; phylum Pseudomonadota; class Gammaproteobacteria; order Pseudomonadales; family Pseudomonadaceae; genus Pseudomonas; species Pseudomonas sp. ADAK13. Next base: position 2,916,074 of record NZ_CP052860.1, on the reverse strand, counting down.
GCGCGCAGGCAACTGGTCGCAAAACTCTGCGGCCCGTCTTCACTGGCCCGGGCGCGCTTCCACAAGTTGAGCCAGCGGTCCATGGTCAGCGTCGGGTCGAACTCGATCAGCGGCCGCTCGATCAACGCGCCGGGGGCGTAGCCGAGCATGGTTTCTGCCGCCAGGTTGGCGTAGCGCACATGGCTGTCCCAATTGACCCACAGGATGCCGACGGTGCTTTGGTCGATGGAGAACTGCGTCAGGCGCAAGGCTTCCGCACCGGCGGCGCGGGCGGCGCTTTCTTCCCGGGCGGCCAGCAGGTTGTGTTCCAGCCCGCGTTGCTGGCGGCGCTGCCAGAACACCACGGCCAGGCTGGCCAGTAACAAGAGCCCCAGCAACAGGGTGAGGTTTTGCCAGAAGCCGGGGGACTCGGTCACCCGCGGGTATTTGGGTTGCAGCCAGCGCGTGTGCAGTTGGTCCAGGTCTCTGGCGGGAATCGCACGCAAGGCGCTTTGCATGATGTCGGCCAGTTCCGGCCAGTCGCGTCGCGTTGCCACCCGCAGCAACTGCGGCAGGCCGATGTCGCCCACCACGGCGAGGCCGGCGAACTCGGTTTCGCCAGACAAACGGCTCAATTGCGCCTCATCCACCACCGCGTACCGTGCTTGCTGGCTCACCAGCAGTTGCAGGGCCTGGCGCTCCATGGGCACGCCTTGCAGGTTGAGGCTCGGGTAGGTGCTGCGCAGGTAATCCGCCACCGCGCTGGGCATGCGCACGGCGACGCGGGATTGGTCGTCGAGTTTCTCCAGGTCAACCGCCGTGCCGCCATCGCGAACCCCGACGATGTGCTGGGGCACACGCATATACGGGTCGGAGAACAACCACAGGCGCAGACCGGCCGGGGTTTGCAGCAGGCCGGGGGCGAGGTCGACCTCGCCGTCACGCACCGCCGCCTCCAGTTGCTCCTGATTGGGGAAGTTGCGCCAGGTCAGCTCGATATCCAGCGCCTTGGCCAGCCATTGCATCAGCTCAACGTTGGCCCCGGACAGCCGCTGCAAACGCCGATCGTATTGGGCATAAGGCGCCTGCAACACCACGCCGACCCGCAGGTCCGGGTGCTGCCCCAGCCATTCACGCTGACCGGCATCCAGCTGCGCCTGGTGAGTGGCAGGCGCAGGCACCGCGCCCGCAATCAAGGGAAAGCATAAACAGCCGATAACCAACAGGTAGCGAAAACCCATGATCCACGTCTCATCTCACTGACAAACACTGACCAACCCATTAGGCTGCCGGAATCACTTCTGGCCGGAAATCAACGATGCCACTTCTCCACCGCTCGGCACTGCCAGCATTGTGCCTGTCGCTGCTGTTTACCAGCGCCTTTTGTGTCGAGGCCGCCGACACTCCCGCTCCCGCCCCGGAAAAACCGGTGGCGCGCCAGCCTTTGCCGGAACGCAGCCAGGAAGAAGCCAACGCCCTGGAGCGACAAATCCCGCAACAGGAGCAGCAACAGTTGCAGGCGGGCAGCGACTCCTTCCTCGCCCTGTGGAAGCCGGCCAACAGTGGCGAGCCTGAAGGCGTGGTGATTATCGTCCCGGGCAACGGCGAAAGTGCTGACTGGCCTCAAGCAATCGGGCCATTGCGCCAGAAACTGCCGGACGCCGCCTGGGGCACCCTGAGCTTGTCACTGCCGGACCTGACCCTGGACACGCTGCCGCCACGGGTCATCGAATCACCCAAAGCGGCGGTGGACACCAGCAGCAAAGACGCGAGCACCGTTGCCAAACCCGTTGAGCAAGCTGCCAGCGCTGAAGCCGAAGGCACCGACCCGGCCGTGGTTCCCGGCAGCGATGAACAAGACAAGACTGACGCCTCGCGAATCTTCGCGCGCATTGATGCCGCCCTCGCCTTCGCCCAGACCCAGAACGCCCGCAGCATTGTGCTGCTCGGCCACGGCACCGGCGCATGGTGGGCGGCGCGTTACCTGAGTGAAAAACAACCGGCGCAGGTGCAGAAATTCGTCATGGTGGCCGCGCAGACGCCGGCGGGCCGTGAACCGGACCTGCAACAACTGGCGCCCAAACTGAAGCTGGCGACGGCGGATCTGTTCTATCAGGACAGCGAGCAGGCGCGCAAAACCGCCCTGGAACGTTCCCAGGCCAGCAAGCGCTTGAAGAATGACAACTACAAGCAGGTGTCCCTGAAGGCCTTCCCCGATAACAGCGCGGCCGGACAAGAACAACTGTACCGGCGGGTACGCGGGTGGTTGAGCCCACAAGCCAGCGGGAGTTGAGCGCAGTTTTTGAAACGGATGAAGACCAACTGTGGGAGCTGGCTTGCCTGCGATGGCATCACCTCGGCGCATCAGTGAGACCGAGTTGCCCGCATCGCAGGCAAGCCCGCTCCCACCTTTAGCGAAAGTCCCGCCGTTCGCGAATCAGCGCATAGGCGTTATGCAACTCCCGGGTACGTTCGGTCGCCTCGCGCACTTGGGCCGGGCTGGCGCCACTGCCGGCAATCTTGTCCGGGTGATGCCGGCTGAGCAGGCGCCGGTACGCGCGCTTGATCACTGACGGCTCGGTGGTGGCGGTCACCCCCAGAATCCGCAGCGCTTCCTGATACGCTCCACCGCGATTGGCCAATGGCTTGCGCTCAGGCTCGTAGTCAGCGGCCAGTGCCTGGATCTGCTGGACCGTCCACCCCAACCATTTGCCCCATTGCTCAATCAATTCGCGCTCGGCAGTACTGGCCTTGCCGTCCGCCCAGGCCATGCGCCAACAGGCACGCAGCACGCCTTCCGCTGCATGGGGTTGGGCCTTGAGCACGCCCAAATAACTGCGCACCCGGTCCGAGCCGGACTTGCCGCGATTGAACGCGGCAATGGCGCGGCGCTGGGCCGGCTCGGCCATGTCCAGCGAGCGCATTTCCTGACGCGCCTGCTGGATATGCCCGTCCACTACCCGGCCATTGCTCTTGGCCAGGCGGCCCAGCAACACGAACAGTAATTCATCGTTACGCAGCGCCGGCCGACCGCCGAGGCGCTCACGCAATTGCGCCCAGCTTTGCAGCTCCAGGCGCCGGTCCAGCGCCTGGCCCAGCAGTGCGCCCAACATGGCCCCCGGAATGCTGGCAATGGCAAAGCCCGCCCCGGCTCCAATCAGAGTCCCTGGCCACAACATCCTAGTGCCCCGCTGTCAGCAGGGTTTCGACTTGCGCCAGGCGCTCCAGCGTCCCGACATCGATCCAGCGTCCACTCATGTGCTCCCCCGTCACCAACCCTTTGGCCATGGCGTCACGCAGCAGCGGCGCCAGCTTGAAGGCACCCGCACTGCAACCCGCGAACAACTTCGGGTCGAGCACGGAAATGCCACTGAAGGTCAGGTTATCGGCACCGGGGGCGGCATCATGAAGCGCACCGTCCTTTATGTAGAAGTCACCGCCGGACGGGTGATGCGCCGGGTTGTCGACCATCACCAGGTGGGCCAGGCCGTTCAATGGCCGGTCAAGGCTGGCGAAGTCGTAGTCGGTCCAGATATCGCCATTGACCACCAGGAACGGTTCGTCCCCCAGCAGCGGCAAGGCTTTGAAAATCCCGCCACCGGTTTCCAGGGGTTCGCCTTCGGCCGAGTACTGGATGCGTACGCCATACTGGGAACCGTCACCCAGGTAGCCTTCAATCTGCTGGCCGAGCCAGGCATGGTTGATGACGATATCGGTAAAGCCCGCTTTCGCCAGCGCCTCAAGGTGATACTCGATCAGGCGCTTGCCGCCGGCCTGGATCAGCGGCTTGGGCGTGTGCAAGGTGAGCGGACGCATCCGCTCACCTCTGCCGGCGGCCAGGATCATGGCCTTCATAAGACCGCCTCGACGCGCAGGCTCGCCAGCAACTCACCCAGTTCGCCCAGCTCTGGCCGGTCCGCCAGCACCGCCTCTATATAAGCAAAGAAGCGCGGCACATCCGCCAGGTAGCGCGGCTTGCCGTCGCGATGGCAGATGCGCGCGAAGATCCCGATCACCTTCAGGTGACGCTGCACGCCCATCAGGTCGCTGGCCCGCAGGAATTCCTCGAAGTCCGCCTGCACCGGGATGCCCAACGCGCCGGCACGTTCCCAGTACCCGCGCTGCCATTCCCGCACGCGAGCCTGGGGCCAGCTGAGGAATGCGTCCTTGAACAGGCAGGTGATGTCGTAGGTCACCGGGCCGTAGACCGCATCCTGGAAATCCAGCACGCCGGGGTTTGGCTCGCTGATCATCAGGTTGCGCGGCATATAGTCGCGATGCACCAGCACCTTCGGTTGGGCCAGGGCGCTGTCGATCAGGTGGTCGCTCACGCGCTGCCACAGGGCAAGTTGCCGGGCGTCAAACTCAATGCCCAGCTCACGGCGAACGTACCACTCCGGAAACAATTCCAGCTCTCGACGTAACAGCGCAACGTCATAGCTGGGCAACGGGGCCTCCATCGGCAATTGCTGGAAAGCCAGCAAGGCGTCGATGGCATCGACGAACAATTGATCGGCATTTTCAGCCTCAATCACGTCTAAATAAGTTTTTTTCCCCAGGTCGCTCAGCAAAAGAAAGCCGCGAAGCAGATCTTGCGCATAAATTTTCGGAACATTTATTCCCGATTGTTCGAGCAAATGAGCGATATCGACGAAAGGTTTGCAGTTTTCCTGGGGGGGTGGAGCGTCCATTACGACGAAACTGCGACCGTCTCCATCCCATCGGAAGTAACGCCTGAAACTCGCGTCACTGCTGGCCGCAGTCAACGTGGCCGGGGGTACGACACCCCAACCCTGAGCGGTAAAAAGGCGAGGCAATTGCTCATCAAGCCAGACTTGCAGCTGTTGCAAACGTAGATCTTGGTCGGGCATTACAAGGGTCTCCGACGGCGCTAGCCGTCAAGCGGGTCATGCTTTATTATCACGCATCTTTTTCAGACCATCGAGAGGCGTGCGGCCCACACCGCGGGCAGATGGCACGCAGGAAGCCCGGACTAATAAGATGGCATTGAAATCCCCCGCGTTTCGTAGAAAATTTCCGTTGCTGGTAACCGGCAGTCTGCTGGCCATGCAACCTTTCGCCACCTCATTCGTGGTCGCCGCGGAACAGTATGACTGCTCAGTCTCTGCTTCGGGTGCCTGGGATTGCGCGCCGAAGACGGCCGCAGCCCCGCTGCCACCACGCCCGGTGCATGACGGCAGCGCCGTCAGCTCCGCCAGCGGCACGCCGCAAGGCGAGTCTGCCGGTGGTGCCGAAGCCGTGCCGCAGACCGCACTGGTCACCGAAGCCAAGGGCCGGGGCCTGCGTTCGCGCAGCGCCGACTACAGCCACCTGGACTGGGTCCCTCGCGAGAAGCTCACCGCGGCGCAACTGGCCGAAACCGGCCCGTATTGCTCCGGCGCGTACATCGAGCCGATTCGTCCTGGCATGAACGACAAGACGAACAAGAGCGACGCACCGACCTTCATCGGTGCCAAGGCCTCTCGTTACGAGCAGGAACAACAGATTGCCTCCCTGGCCGGTGACGTCGTCATGCGCCAGGGCAGCATGCAGGTCGAGGCCGACGAGGCCAACCTGTACCAGGCCGAGAACCGTGGCGAGCTGAACGGCAACGTCCGTCTGCGCGACAACGGCGCCCTGCTGGTGGGCGACCACGCCGAAGTCCAACTGGACACCGGCGCCGCCAAGGTCGACAACGCCGAATACGTGATGCACAAATCGCGCATCCGCGGCAACGCGCTGTACGCCAAGCGTGCAGAGAACGCGATCATCCGTCTCAAGGACGGTACGTACACCACCTGTGAGCCGAACAGCAACGCCTGGCAGCTCAAGGGCAACAACATCACGCTCAACCCGGCTACCGGTTTCGGTACCGCGACCAACGTGACGTTGCGCGTGAAGGACATTCCGATCCTTTACACCCCGTACATCTATTTCCCGATCGACAACCGTCGTCAATCCGGCTTCCTGCCGCCGAGCTTCAGCACCGGCGGCGAGACTGGCTTCACGTTGGTTACGCCGTACTACTTCAACCTGGCGCCGAACTACGACGCCACGTTGTACCCGCAATACATGACCAAGCGCGGCCTGTTGATGGAAGGCGAGTTCCGCTACCTCACCAAGTCCAGCGAAGGCCAGTTCGGCGGCGCGTACCTGAACGACGATAGCGACGAGCGCAAGCTCCAGACCGACTACGAAAAAACCCGCTACATGCTCAATTGGCAGCACAAGGGTGGGCTGGATTCGCGTGTACTGACCCAAGTCGACTACACCAACATCAGCGATCCTTATTACTTCCAGGATCTGAAGTCCTATCAGGAAGGGATCAAGACCCAGGACTACGTGAACCAGCAGGGTTCGGTGACCTATCGCGGTGATACCTTCCAGGCGAAGCTGAACCTGCAGGCGTACCAGCTGGCAACGATCTCCCAGATCACGCCGTATGACCGCTTGCCACAGATCACCTTTAATGGCGCACTGCCTTACCATCCGGGCGGGCTGAACTTTACTTACGAAACCGAAGCTGTCCGGTTCGAACGTGATTTGCAAAACGGAACGTTCACAGATGAAAATGGCTTGACGACAAATCGACTGGACACTTTCGTGACAGGCCTGACCCGTGCAAACGGTACTCGCCTTAACGTTGCTCCAGCTGTCGACTACCCAATAAACTGGACCTATGGTTTTGTTACGCCGAAGCTTAAATACGTCTATACCAAATACGATCTCGACCTCGACTCTATCGGTAAAAACAGTCTAGCTGCCGGCGATGAGTTTAAAAGCTCACAAGACCGTGCAGTTCCGATTGCCAGTATCGACAGTGGCCTTTACTTCGACCGCACCACCAACTGGTTCGGCAAAGACTATCGTCAAACCCTGGAACCTCGTGCGTACTACTTGTACGTACCGAACAAGGACCAGAGCGATATCCCGGTATTCGATACCAGCGAATACTCGTTCAGCTACGCCTCACTGTTCCGCGACAATCGCTTCAGCGGCTCTGACCGTATAGGTGACGAGAACAAACTGTCCTTGGGCGTGACCAGCCGCTGGATCGAAGACAATGGCTTTGAACGTCAACGCGTCAGCGTTGGCCAGGCGTTGTATTTCAAGGATCGTGAAGTTCAACTGCCTGGCATCCTCGCAGCTGATCGTGCAGACGCACAGTCGGACGTATCGCCTATCGCCCTGGACTACGAGTTCCGCTTCAACCGCGACTGGCGTGCAACCGCCGATTACAACTGGGACACCGAAAGTCACAGCCCACGCTCCGGCAGCGCGATGTTCCACTATCAGCCGGAAGACAACCCGAACAAGGTTATCAACGTCGGCTACCGCTATCGCAACGACCAGGTGGTGTACAACCAGCTGACCGGCAAATGGCAGTTCGGTGGCGACTACGGGCAGCCAGGCGACCCGAACTTCGTGAAGGATTACTACAAAATCCAGCAACACGACTTCTCGATGATGTGGCCGATCGTTCCCCAGTGGAACCTGATCACCCGCTGGCAGTATGACTATGCCCGCAACCGTACCCTGGAAGCCTTCGGTGGTTTCGAGTACGACAACTGCTGCTGGAAACTGCGCGTCATCAACCGTTACTGGGTTTCCAACGACGAATACAGCCAGATCGCCCCGCTGAACGAAAAGGGTGACCACGGGCTCTTCTTCCAAGTCGTCCTTAAAGGACTCGGCGGCCTGACCGGCGCCAAGGTAGAGAGCTTCCTCGACAAAGGCATTGAAGGTTATCGTGAACGTGAAGACCAAGCTTTCTGATTGTCTGCGCCCGCTGATGCTGGGCGCGCTGTTCCTGGGTACTGCCGCCGCTCACGCGGCGGTTCAACCGCTGGACAAGGTAGTGGCCATCGTCGATAACGACGTGATCATGCAGAGCCAACTGGACCAACGGGTCAAGGAAGTTCAGCAAACCATCGCCAAACGTGGCGGCGGCGTCCCCCCTACCAGCGTGCTGGACCAACAGGTGCTTGAGCGCCTGATCGTTGAAAACCTGCAACTGCAGATCGGCGATCGTTCCGGTATCCGTATCAGCGACGAAGAATTGAACCAGGCTGTCGGCACCATCGCCCAGCGCAACAACATGAGTGTTGATCAGTTCCGCGCCGCCCTGGCTCACGACGGCCTGTCCTATGAGGACGCCCGTGACCAGATTCGTCGCGAAATGATCATCAGCCGTGTGCGTCAGCGTCGTGTGGCCGAGCGGGTTCAGGTATCCGAGCAGGAAGTGAAGAACTTCCTGGCCTCTGACCTCGGCAAGATGCAGCTTTCCGAAGAGCTGCACCTGGCCAATATCCTGATCCCTACGCCAGACAGCGCGAATGCCGAACAGCTCAATGCTGCAGCGGCGAAAACCCAGGCTATCTATGACCGTCTCAAGCAAGGTGCTGACTTTGCGCAGATGGCTATTGCCCAGTCCGGCAGCGATAACGCCCTCGAAGGCGGTGACATGGGCTGGCGTAAAGCCGCGCAACTGCCACCTCCGTTCGACCGCGAGCTGAGCGCCATGGAAGTCGGTGGCATCACCCAACCGGCCCGTACGCCGGGCGGTTTCATCATCCTCAAGTTGCTCGGCAAGCGCGGTGGCGAAGAAGCCCAGATGAAGGACGAAGTTCACGTTCGTCACATCCTGGTCAAGCCAAGCGAGATCCGTACCGAAGCACAAACCAAGGAACTGGCGCAGAAGCTCTATGACCGCATCGAAGCGGGCGAAGACTTCGGCGAACTGGCCAAGAGCTACTCCGAAGACCCGGGTTCGGCGCTTAACGGCGGCGATTTGAACTGGATCGATCCGAAGGCACTGGTTCCAGAGTTCCAGGACGTCATGGCCAAGACTCCGCAAGGCGTACTGTCCAAGCCGTTCAAGACCCAATACGGCTGGCATGTGCTGGAAGTCCTTGGCCGTCGCGCCACTGACAACACCGCCCAGGCCCGCGAGCAACAAGCCCTGACCGTACTGCGTAACCGTAAGTACGATGAAGAGCTGCAGACCTGGTTGCGTCAGATCCGTGACGAAGCCTACGTAGAGAACAAGCTTCCTGGTGCCGACCAAACAGGCACCGACCAGGCAGCCCAGTGAAACCCAAGCGTTTCGCATTGACACCCGGCGAGCCGGCCGGCATTGGTCCTGACCTGTGCCTGCTGCTCGCCTCGCCCCCAGCCACACCCCCTGATTGCCATTACCAGCCGCGACCTGCTCCTTGAGCGGGCCGCGCAGCTGGGTGTGGTTGTCGATCTGCTGTCGGTAGGCCCGGGCAACTGGCCTGATCTGCCGGCGCCGGCCAACAGCCTGTACGTATGGGATACCCCGCTGGCGACCAAGGTCGTTGCCGGGCAGCTGGACAAGGCCAACGCGGCCTTCGTCCTGGAAACCCTGACACGGGCTGGCCAAGGCTGCATCGACGGGGATTTCGCCGGGATGATCACCGCCCCCGTGCACAAGGGCGTGATCAACGAATCGGGCATCGCCTTTTCCGGCCATACCGAATTCCTCGCTGAGCTGACCCATACCGAACAAGTGGTGATGATGCTGGCAACGGGCGACCTGCGGGTGGCACTGGTGACCACTCACCTGCCCCTGCGCGAGATTGCCGACGCCATTACCCCCGAGCGACTGGAGCGTGTCACACGCATCCTGCACGCCGACCTGCAACAGAAATTCGGCATCGCCCACCCACGCATCCTGGTCTGCGGGCTCAACCCCCACGCCGGTGAAGGTGGCCACCTGGGCCATGAAGAAATCGACATCATCGAACCAACCCTGGAGCGTCTGCGCCTTGAGGGCATGGACCTGCGCGGCCCATTGCCTGCCGACACTCTGTTTACCCCCAAATATCTGGAGCACTGCGATGCAGTGCTGGCGATGTACCATGACCAGGGGCTGCCCGTGCTGAAGTACAAAGGCTTCGGCGCTGCGGTCAACGTGACACTGGGCCTGCCGATCATCCGCACCTCCGTCGACCATGGCACCGCCCTGGACCTCGCCGGCAGCGGCAAGATCGATACCGGCAGCCTGCACGTGGCCCTGGAAACCGCCTATCAGATGGCCGAGACCCGTATATGACCGAGCATTACCAACACCGGGCGCGCAAGCGCTTCGGGCAAAACTTCCTGCACGACGCTGGCGTGATTGATCGCATCCTGCGCTCCATTCACGCCAAGCCCGAAGACCGCCTGCTAGAAATCGGCCCGGGCCAGGGCGCCCTTACCCAAGGCCTGCTGAAGAGCGGCGGCCAGCTGGACGTGGTTGAGCTGGACAAGGACCTGATCCCGATCCTCAACCAGCAATTTGCCGGCATGCCCAACTTCAACCTGCATCAGGGCGATGCGCTGAAGTTCGACTTCAACAGCCTCAACGCCGCGCCCAACAGCCTGCGGGTGGTCGGCAACCTGCCGTACAACATCTCCACCCCGCTGATTTTTCACCTGCTGAACAACGCCGGCATCATCCGCGACATGCACTTCATGCTGCAAAAGGAAGTGGTCGAGCGTCTGGCTGCGGGCCCTGGCGGTGGTGACTGGGGTCGTCTGTCGATCATGGTTCAGTACCATTGCCGGGTTGAGCATCTATTCAACGTTGGCCCTGGCGCATTCAACCCGCCACCGAAGGTCGACTCCGCCATCGTGCGCCTGGTGCCTCACGCGGTGTTGCCGCACCCGGCCAAAGATCACAAATTGCTGGAGCGCGTGGTGCGCGAAGCGTTCAACCAACGCCGCAAGACCCTGCGCAATACGCTCAAGGCCTTGCTCAGCAACGCCGAAATCGAAGCCGCCGGCGTCGACGGCAGCCTGCGCCCCGAGCAACTGGACCTGGCCGCCTTCGTGCGCCTGGCTGATCAGCTCGCCATTCAGCCAGCGCCAGCGGCTGAATAAAGCAAAGTCGGGCACGGCCAGACAGCATGTCTGGCCTAGTGCCCATCAGTTGGCCTAGACTGACCAGCATCCGCTGTTCCCCCGCTTTTGCTTTTAAGGCCTCTTGCATGTCCGATCCTCGTTATCAGATCGACGTCAGCGTCGTCACCCGCTTTCTGGCGGAACAATCGCAACCCGAGCAGAACCGTTTTGCGTTCGCCTACACCATTACGGTGCAAAACAACGGTGAACTGCCCGCCAAGCTGCTGTCGCGCCACTGGGTCATCACCGACGGTGACGGCCAGGTCGAGGAAGTACGCGGCGCCGGCGTGGTCGGCCAACAACCGCTGATCGCCCCCGGCAAGAGCCACACCTACAGCAGTGGCACCGTCATGACCTCCCGCGTCGGCAATATGCAAGGCAGCTACCAGATGCTCGCCGACGACGGTAAACACTTCGACGCCATCATCGCCCCGTTCCGCCTGGCAGTGCCGGGAGCCCTGCACTGATGGCGACGTACGCTGTCGGCGACCTGCAAGGCTGTCTGGAACCGCTCAAATGCCTGCTCGACCGTGTGGCCTTCGACCCGGCCAAGGATCGCCTGTGGCTCGTGGGCGACCTGGTCAACCGTGGCCCGCAATCCCTGGAGACCCTGCGCTTCCTTTATGGCATGCGCGATTCCCTGGTGTGCGTGCTGGGCAACCATGACCTGCACCTGCTGGCGGCCGGCAATAACATCGAGCGCCTGAAAAAGGGCGACACCCTGCGGGAAATCCTCGAGGCGCCGGACCGCGCCGAGTTGCTTGACTGGTTGCGCCGGCAAAAAATCATGCACTACGACGAAAGCCGCGACATGGCGCTGGTGCATGCCGGCATTCCGCCACAGTGGACGCTGAAGAAAGCCCTGAAGTGCGCAGGCGAAGTCGAAGCTGCCCTGGCCGACGACAACCTGTACACAGCTTATCTGGACGGCATGTACGGCAACGATCCCGTGAAGTGGGATAACGAACTCACCGGCGTCGCCCGCCTGCGGGTGATCACCAACTACTTCACCCGCATGCGCTTCTGCACCGCCGAAGGCAAGCTGGACCTCAAGAGCAAGGAAGGCGCCGACACTGCCCTGCCCGGCTACAAACCCTGGTTCGCTCACAAGGAGCGCAAGACCCGTGACACGAAGATCATCTTCGGCCACTGGGCAGCCCTGGAAGGCAAATGTGATGAACCGGGCGTGTTCGCCCTCGACACCGGTTGCGTGTGGGGCGGCGCCATGACCCTGATGAACATCGACACTGGCGAGCGTTCCAGCTGCCAGTGCGACGCCCCGATCCCCGAACAACTGCAGGCCACGGCAAAGCGCTGAACCGCGCTTTCATACAGGCCAAAAGGAGCCCGCCATGACTGAATTCAAACGTATCCCGCCCGAACAAGCCCAGGCCCTGCGCGAGCAAGGCGCCGTGGTGGTCGACATCCGCGACCAGCCGACCTACATCGCCGGCCACATCACTGGCGCCCAACACCTGGACAACCACAACATCGCCGACTTCATCCGGGCCGCCGACCTCGACGCGCCGGTGATTGTGGCGTGCTACCACGGCAACTCCAGCCAAAGCGCGGCGGCCTATCTGGTCAGCCAGGGCTTCTCCGACGTCTACAGCCTGGACGGTGGCTTTGAGCTATGGCGTGCGACCTATCCTGCAGAAATTGCCGCAGGCGACGCGCAATAATTTTTTTCAAACCTCTCTATCCCGCGTGACGCTTGGCCTAGCGCCGTTTCTGACGAACGGCGCAGCCAAACTAATTTCGTATCGCGCCTTGACCTCCCTGATTCCGAACTATCCTTAAGCGCAGGCCATCCAAAACAGGGGAGAGCCGGTACACCGGCGTGCGGGTCATCGGTAGCGTTTCAGGGTGTTCTGGGGGGAAAACGGCCATTGGTGTCCACCAATGACTGCCAGCATCGACTGATTGATCCGGCGTCGGCTCCACGTATCGAGCGAGGTGACGACGTCATGAGTATTTTTAGCCACTTCCAACAACGCTTCGAGTCCACCCGCCAGGAAGAGCTCTCGCTTCAGGAGTATCTCGAACTGTGCAAAAAGGACCGCAGCGCCTACGCGTCTGCCGCTGAACGCCTGCTACTGGCGATCGGCGAGCCGGAGCTGGTAGACACCGCAGCCAATTCGCGCCTGTCGCGAATTTTCTCGAACAAGGTGATCCGCCGCTACCCGGCCTTTGAAGACTTCCACGGCATGGAAGAATGCATTGACCAGATCGTCTCGTATTTCCGCCATGCCGCCCAAGGCCTGGAAGAGAAGAAACAGATCCTCTACCTGCTCGGTCCCGTCGGCGGCGGCAAGTCGTCCCTGGCCGAGAAACTCAAACAACTGATCGAGAAGGTGCCGTTCTACGCCATCAAGGGCTCGCCGGTGTTCGAGTCGCCTCTGGGGCTGTTCAACGCCACGGAAGATGGCGCGATCCTCGAAGAAGACTTCGGCATTCCGCGACGCTACCTCAACACCATCATGTCGCCCTGGGCGACCAAGCGCCTGGCCGAGTTTGGCGGCGACATCAGCCAATTCCGGGTGGTGAAGCTCTATCCATCGATCCTCAACCAGATTGCCGTGGCCAAGACCGAACCGGGTGACGAAAACAACCAGGACATCTCGGCGCTGGTGGGTAAGGTCGATATCCGCAAACTGGAAGAATTCCCGCAGAACGACGCCGACGCGTACAGCTACTCGGGCGCACTGTGCCGGGCCAACCAGGGCCTGATGGAATTCGTGGAGATGTTCAAGGCCCCTATCAAGGTGCTGCACCCACTGCTCACCGCCACACAGGAAGGTAACTACAACAGCACCGAGGGCCTGGGGGCGATTCCGTTTACCGGGATCCTGCTGGCCCACTCCAACGAATCGGAATGGCACACCTTCCGCAACAACAAGAACAACGAAGCCTTCATCGACCGGATCTACATCGTCAAGGTGCCGTACTGCCTGCGGGTCAGCGATGAAATCAAGATTTACGACAAACTGCTGTTCAACAGCTCCCTGGCCAAGGCCCATTGCGCGCCTGACACCCTGAAGATGCTTGCCCAGTTCACCGTCCTGTCGCGCCTCAAGGAGCCGGAAAACTCCAACATCTACTCGAAGATGCGGGTATACGACGGCGAAAACCTCAAGGACACCGATCCGAAGGCCAAGTCGATCCAGGAATACCGCGACACCGCGGGCGTGGATGAAGGCATGAACGGCCTGTCGACACGCTTTGCGTTCAAGATCCTGTCCAAGGTCTTCAACTTCGACCCGCATGAAATCGCCGCCAACCCGGTACACCTGCTTTACGTGCTGGAACAGCAGATCGAACAGGAACAGTTCCAGGCTGAAACCCGCGAGCGCTACCTGCGCTTCCTCAAGGAATACCTGGCTCCGCGCTACATCGAGTTCATCGGCAAGGAAATCCAGACCGCGTACCTGGAGTCCTACAGCGAATACGGCCAGAACATCTTCGACCGCTACGTGCTGTACGCAGACTTCTGGATTCAGGACCAGGAATACCGCGACCCGGAAACCGGCGAAATCCTCAACCGCGTGGCCCTCAACGAGGAGCTGGAAAAGATCGAAAAACCCGCCGGCATCAGCAATCCGAAGGATTTCCGCAACGAAATCGTCAACTTTGTGCTGCGCGCCCGGGCCAACAACAACGGCAAGAACCCTACCTGGCTCAGCTACGAGAAGCTGCGGGTGGTCATCGAGAAGAAAATGTTCTCCAACACCGAGGATCTGCTGCCGGTCATCAGCTTCAACGCCAAGGCCAGCAAGGAGGATCAGCAAAAACACAACGACTTCGTCACTCGAATGGTCGAGCGTGGCTACACCGACAAACAGGTACGACTGCTCTCCGAGTGGTACCTGCGGGTTCGCAAATCGCAGTAAGGCAGCGACAAGCGTGAGAGGCCAGGCTCCCGGTACGCCGGACAGCCTGGCAATCGACCGCTTGTCTTTAAGCTTCCAGCTTGCCGCTTGAAGCTTGTAACTTGAAGCTGCCCGGAGGGCTCCCACATGAGCTATGTGATCGACCGACGTCTCAATGGCAAGAACAAGAGCACGGTAAACCGCCAGCGTTTCCTGCGGCGTTACCGTGACCACATCAAAAAGGCCGTCGAAGAGGCCGTCAGCCGCCGCTCCATCACCGACATGGAGCATGGCGAACAGATCAGCATTCCCGGACGTGACATCGATGAACCGGTGCTGCACCACGGCCGGGGCGGCAAACAGACTGTCGTGCACCCCGGCAACAAGGAATTCACCAGCGGCGAACATATCCAGCGCCCCCAAGGCGGCGCGGGCGGCAAAGGCCCGGGCAAGGCCGGCAACTCTGGCGAAGGCATGGATGAATTCGTGTTTCAGATCACCCAGGAAGAGTTCCTGGAGTTCATGTTCGAAGACCTGGAACTGCCCAACCTGGTCAAACGCAATCTGACCGGTACCGACACCTTCAAAACCGTACGTGCCGGCATCAGCAACGAAGGCAACCCGTCACGGATCAACATCATCCGCACCCTGCGCTCGGCCCATGCGCGACGTATCGCCCTGTCTGGCAGCAGCCGGGCGAAACTGCGGGATGCCAAAGCCGAACTGGAACGCCTGAAACGCGAAGAACCGGACAACTTCGGCGATATTCAGGAAATCGAGGCCGAAATCGCCAAACTCAGCGCACGGATTCACCGCGTGCCGTTTCTCGACACCTTCGACCTGAAGTACAACCTGCTGGTCAAGCAACCCAACCCCAGCTCGAAGGCCGTGATGTTCTGCCTGATGGACGTGTCCGGCTCCATGACCCAGGCGACCAAGGACATCGCAAAGCGCTTCTTCATCCTGCTGTACCTGTTCCTCAAGCGTAACTACGACAAGATCGATGTGGTGTTCATTCGCCATCACACCAGCGCCCGGGAAGTCGACGAAGAGGAGTTCTTCTACTCGCGGGAAACCGGCGGCACCATCGTTTCCAGCGCCTTGAAGCTGATGCAGGAGATCATGGCCGAGCGTTACCCGGCCAACGAGTGGAACATCTACGCCGCCCAGGCTTCCGACGGCGACAACTGGAACGACGATTCGCCGATCTGCCGCGACATCCTGATCAACCAGATCATGCCGTTCGTGCAGTACTACACCTACGTCGAAATCACCCCGCGCGAGCATCAGGCACTGTGGTTCGAATACGAGCGCATCAGCGAAGCCTTCGCTGACACCTTCGCCCAGCAACAATTGGTCTCGGCCGGCGATATCTACCCGGTCTTCCGTGAACTCTTCCAGCGCAGGTTAGTGACATGACCGCCAAAGAGCATAAGCGCCAACCCATATCCACGGGGTCCGAATGGACCTTCGAACTGATCCAGGCCTATGACCGGGAAATCAGCCGCATCGCGGCGGGTTACGCCCTGGATACTTACCCCAACCAGATCGAAGTGATCACCGCCGAACAGATGATGGACGCCTATGCGTCCGTGGGCATGCCCTTGGGCTATCACCACTGGTCCTACGGCAAACACTTCCTCAGCACTGAAAAGTCCTACACCCGCGGCCAGATGGGCCTGGCCTACGAAATCGTCATCAACTCCGACCCATGCATCGCCTACCTGATGGAAGAAAACACCATCTGCATGCAAGCGCTGGTGGTAGCCCACGCGTGCTACGGGCATAACAGCTTTTTCAAGGGCAACTACCTGTTTCGCACCTGGACCGATGCCAGCTCGATCATCGATTACCTGGTGTTCGCCAAGCAGTACATCATGCAGTGCGAGGAGCGCCACGGCATCGATGCGGTGGAAGACCTGCTGGATTCCTGCCACGCCCTGATGAACTACGGCGTCGACCGCTACAAGCGCCCTTACCCGATCTCCGCCGAAGAAGAACGCCTGCGCCAGAAGGACCGGGAAGAGCACCTGCAAAAGCAGATCAACGACCTGTGGCGCACCATTCCCAAACGCGCCGGCAAGAACAGCGACAAGGACAATGCGCGCTTTCCCGCCGAACCCCAGGAAAACATCCTGTATTTCCTCGAAAAACACGCGCCGTTGCTGGAGCCCTGGCAGCGGGAAATCGTGCGGATCGTGCGCAAGATTGCCCAGTACTTCTATCCACAGCGCCAGACCCAGGTGATGAACGAGGGCTGGGCCACGTTCTGGCACTACACCCTGATGAACGACCTGTACGACGAAGGCCTGGTCACCGACGGCTTCATGATGGAGTTCCTGACGTCCCACACCAGCGTGGTGTTCCAGCCGGGCTTCGACAGCCCCTACTACAGCGGTATCAACCCGTATGCCCTGGGTTTTGCCATGTACCGGGACATCCGGCGCATGTGCGAACACCCCACCGAAGAAGACCGCCGCTGGTTCCCCGACATCGCCGGCAGCGATTGGCTGTCCACCATCAAGTTCGCCATGAGCAGCTTCAAGGATGAGAGCTTCATCCTGCAGTACCTGTCTCCCCAGGTGATTCGTGACCTCAAGTTGTTCAGCATCATGGATGACGACCTCAAGGACGATCTGCTGGTACCGGCGATCCATGACGAACCGGGTTACCGCACCATCCGCGAAACCCTGGCGGCGCAGTACAACCTGGGCAACCGCGAACCCAACGTGCAGATCTACAGCATCGACGTGCGCGGCGATCGCTCGCTGACCCTGCGCCACCAGCAGCACGACCGTAAACCGTTGGGAGAGTCAACCGAGGAGGTCCTCAAGCACCTGCACCGGCTGTGGGGGTTCGATATCCACCTCGAAACGCTGCAAGGCGATCAGGTGATGAAAACCCACCATGTTCCGCCCCGCAACGACCACAGCGATAACGACTACGGGCGCCTCGACCTGGCCGTTGTGCATCTGTAAAACCGCAAAGCCTCCATTGGCGCGCCGCAGGCGTTATCCTGTGCCGCTAATGGAGGCTTTTTCATGCAAATCTACAAAGTCGGTGGTGCGGTACGTGATCGCCTGCTGGGCATCCCCGTTACCGATGTCGACCGCGTCGTAGTCGGTGCTACCACTGAAGAAATGCTCGCCTTGGGCTACAAGCCCGTGGGCGCTGACTTCCCCGTATTCCTTGACCCGAAAAACGGCGACGAGTACGCCCTCGCCCGTACGGAGCGCAAGAGCGGCCGGGGTTATGGCGGGTTTGTGTTTCACGCCAGCCCCGAAGTCACCCTGGAAGAAGACCTGATCCGCCGCGACCTGACCATCAACGCCATGGCCGAGGATGACGACGGCAACCTCACCGATCCGTATCACGGCCAGGAGGATCTGGAGGCACGCATTCTCCGCCACGTTTCTCCCGCATTTGCCGAAGATCCGCTCCGTGTCCTGCGCGTTGCCCGCTTTGCTGCGCGTTACGCCAGCCTCGGCTTTGCCGTTGCGCCAGAAACCCTGGAGCTGATGCGCGAACTCAGCGACTCCGGCGAACTGGAAGCCCTCACGCCCGAACGCAGCTGGAAGGAGATTTCCCGCGCACTGATGGAAAATCAGCCGCAGGTGTTTATCCAGGTACTGCGCGATTGCGGCGCCCTGAAAACCCTGATGCCGGAAATCGACGCGCTGTTTGGCGTACCGCAGCCCGAAGCTCATCACCCCGAGATCGATACCGGCGTGCACACCCTGAGCGTGCTGGAACAGGCTGCCCTCCATGCCCAACCACTGACCGTACGCTGGGCCTGCCTGTTGCACGATCTGGGCAAGGGCATCACGCCTGTGGATAAGTTACCGCAGCACATTGCCCATGAGCATCGCGGCTTGAAGCTGATCAAGGCGGTGAACGAGCGCTTCAAGGTGCCGAGGGATTGCCAGGAACTGGCGCTGCTGGTGGGTGAATACCATACCCACGCCCATCGAGCGCTGGAGCTGAGGCCCTCGACGTTGCTGGAGTTGCTGCAAAGCTTTGACGTTTACCGTCGCCCGCAGCGTTTTGAAGAGTTCGTGGTGGCGTGCGAGATGGACGCCCGCGGCCGCAAAGGCCTGGAGCAGAGAAGTTATCCACAGGCGGATTATTTACGTGGCGCGGCGCTGGCGGCCAGAGGTGTGGCGGTCGCGCCGCTACTGGAACAAGGCTTCAAAGGCCCCGAATTGGGCGAAGCGCTCAAACGCGAACGCCTCAAGGCGATGAAAGCCTACAAGAGCGCATCCGGCGTCAACGACTGATCCCGCCACACGAATGCGACCGGCGCCAATACCTGATCGATCTGTGCATCCTGCCAAAGCGCGGCAAATGACTTGCCCGCCTCAGGATGCAAACGCTCCGGCGCCATCAACGACAGCGGCCACAGCACAAACGCGTTCTTCAGGATCTCGGCCCGGGGCAGAATCAGGCCATCGAAGTTACCCACCAGCTCGCCGTACAGCAGCACGTCGATGTCCAGGGGCAAGCCCTTGCGGTCCGGGGCGTAGCGGCCATTGTCGGCCTCAATGAACTTCAGTCGGCGGTCCAGTTCCATCAACGGCAGGTCGGTATAGGCCGACACCACCAGATTGAAGAATGGCCCGCTCTTGATGCCCACCGGCTGACTTTCAAACACCGGCGAGCAACGAATATCCGTCAGGAAGCCCGCCAGCGCGTCGAGGCCTGCGCACAAGTGCGCCTCACGCTCGATATTGCTGCCAAGGCCAAGGTAAACCTGAGTTAGCGACATCCGCGCTCGATCTCCACGCCCACGCCCTTGGCAGCCGGAACGGCGCCGGGCTTGGTCAGTTTGAGGTGCAGCCAGGGAATCTGGAATTCACTCATCAACACTTCGGCCAGGCGCTCGGCGAAGGTTTCCACCAACTGGAATTGTGCCTGATCGGCAAAGGCCTGGATGCGGGCGGACACGCTGGCGTAATCCAGGGCCAGGGTCAGGTCGTCACCGGCAGCGGCCGGGCGGTTATCCCAGGCGAAGCTCAGGTCCAGACGCAGGCATTGCCGGATACCGCGCTCCCAGTCGTAAGCCCCGATCACGGTGTCGACTTCCAGGCCTTCGATAAACACTCTGTCCAAGCACTCTTCTCCGCTGCACGACAAGGGCGCGATGCCCCGTTAGAATCAGGGCGTCCTCGCCCGGAATAGTTAGCATGTTTTGGTTACTGGCGACTCTCGCCTACCTGCTCGGCTCGCTGTCCTTCGCCATTTTGCTCAGCCGCCTGACGGGAAATCCCGACCCGCGAATGAGTGGCTCAGGCAATGCCGGCGCCACCAACATGTTGCGCCTGGCCGGCAAGAAACTCGCCGTACTGACGCTGTTCGGCGACGTCTGCAAGGGCCTGTTGCCGGTGCTGATCGCCGACCTGGCCGGGCTTTCGCTGCAACAGCAAGCCTGGATTGGCGTCTGCGCCGTACTCGGCCACCTGTTCCCACTGTACTTCCGCTTTCGCGGCGGCAAGGGCGTCGCGACAGCGGCCGGCATGCTGCTGGGGGTCTACCCACCGGCAGCACTGCTGGCCATCCTGGCCTGGCTGCTGACGTTCTACCTGACCCGCACCAGCTCGCTGGCCGCGCTGATCGCCACGCCCCTGACCCTGCCATTGCTGGCCTGGCAGGCGCCGGCGGCGCTGGTGCCGATGAGCGTGCTTACGCTGCTGATCGTCTGGCGCCACCGGGGCAATTTACGCGACCTGTTTGCCGGGCGCGAACGGCATTTTTAAATACGCCCGCCGAACCTGGCTCACGTTGCCGATTACAACGGCGGCAACTGCTCCATCGGCCAGCGCGCCTGCACGCTGATAGCCAGGCTCTCATGTTGGCCGGCCTGCAAGCGCTGGCAACCGGCATAGGCGATCATCGCGCCGTTATCGGTGCAGAATTCGGGACGGGCATAAAACACATCGCCCTTCATGTCGCCGAGCATTTTCTCCAGTGAGCTGCGCAATGCCTTGTTGGCGCTGACGCCGCCGGCGATCACCAGGCGCTTCATACCCGCCTGCTTCAGGGCCCGCTTGCACTTGATGGTCAAAGTCTCCACCACGGCCTGCTGGAACGCCAGAGAGATGTCGCAACGGGCTTGCTCACTGTCGTCTCCGGCGCTGACGCTCTGCTGCCAGGTGTTCAGGGCAGAGGTTTTCAGGCCGCTGAAGCTGAACATCAGGCCCGGGCGATCACACATCGGACGCGGGAAGGTGTAGCGCCCCGGGATGCCTTTTTCCGCCAGCCGCGCGATTTCCGGGCCGCCTGGATAATTGAGGCCCATCATCTTCGCGGTCTTGTCGAATGCTTCACCGGCGGCATCGTCCAGGCTTTCGCCCAAAAGCGTGTACTGGCCGATTCCGTCCACCTGAACCAGCTGCGTATGGCCACCCGAGACCAACAAAGCGACGAACGGGAACTGCGGCGGATTTTCTTCCAGCATCGGCGCCAATAAATGGCCTTCCATGTGGTGCACGCCGAGGGCCGGAATACCCCAGGCAAAGGCCAGCGCCTGGGCGCAAGAGGCCCCAACCAGCAGGGCTCCGACCAATCCAGGGCCTGCGGTATAAGCAATGGCGTCGATCTCGGTCGGCACGCAGCCAGCCTCGTCCAACACCTGGCGAATCAAAGGCAGCATGCGTTTGACATGGTCACGGCTGGCCAGCTCCGGCACCACGCCACCATAGGCACGATGCAGGTCGATCTGACTGAACAGCGCGTCGGCCAAAAGCCCGCGTTCACTGTCGTAAAGTGCGACACCGGTTTCGTCGCACGAGGTTTCTAATCCCAGAACTAGCATGGGTTTGCGCCTTGTAGAGGCTGAATTCGAAGGCGCGCATAATAGTCGTCGCTCCCCCTCCCGACTAGCGGTTTTCGATCAGAGGCTTTGCATTCCGGGCAATGAGGGGTTAACATCCGCAACCCTTAAAAACCGACGACCTCAGCCGCGAATTTTTTGCGACGAGAACGTTGATTCCCGGTAATGAAAGAAGGTAGCTCTGGATGCCAGCCGTCAAAGTAAAAGAGAACGAACCCTTCGACGTAGCTCTGCGTCGTTTCAAGCGCTCCTGCGAAAAAGCCGGTGTTCTGGCTGAAGTTCGTAGCCGCGAATTTTACGAGAAGCCAACTTCTGAGCGTAAGCGTAAAGCAGCAGCCGCTGTTAAGCGTCACGCCAAGAAAGTTCAGCGCGAGCAGCGCCGCGCCGTTCGTCTGTACTAATACACAGACGTTCGTAGCAAGCTTCTGCCAAGCCCGGCCCTCAGCCGGGCTGTTGGCATTTGCGGATATCGCTTGATGCTTCACCGTTGACGCCGCACATGCGACTGAAACGAACTGCTTCACACGTCAGGACTGGCTCTTTTGCCAGCGGTGCACGTCTCTTCTGACGAGCCTAACAAGGCTACTGACGAGCACACTTATTTTTTAACAGGCGATCAACAGGTCGGCTGCGCCCACCGATGAGCATCCGAGGCCCCCACATGGCCAAGACCGGACTCCCGGGCAACATTTCTACGCCGGGCACTGATCGGAACTAACGTCAGTGAATGTTCGGCAGATACACTTCCTGACAGACCAAGCAGACGACAGTTGATCGAGCCGCACACCCTGCGTGCCTTGAGCACGTTGCGGGCCCTCTTTTACACGCAGTGATGACGAGAACGCCATGGCCGGGCTAATTCCCCAGAGCTTTATTGACGACCTTCTGAACCGCACCGACATCGTCGATGTTGTCAGCTCGCGCCTGCAAATGAAAAAGGCCGGCAAGAACTACACCGCCTGCTGCCCGTTCCACAAAGAAAAGACGCCGTCGTTCAGCGTCAGCCCCGACAAGCAGTTCTACTACTGCTTCGGCTGCGGCGCCGGCGGCAACGCCCTCGGCTTCATCATGGACCACGACAACCTGGACTTCCCCCAGGCCGTCGAGGAACTGGCGAAAGCCGCCGGCATGGAAATCCCCCGCGAAGAAAGTGGCCGCCCGCACAAACCGCGGCAACCCACCGATTCGCCGCTGTACCCGCTGCTCACCGCCGCCGCCGACTTTTACCGCCAGGCGCTGAAAAGCCACCCGCAGCGCAAAGCCGCCGTCGATTACCTCAAGGGCCGCGGCCTGACCGGTGAAATCGCCCGCGACTTCGGCCTCGGCTTCGCCCCGCCTGGCTGGGACAATCTGTACAAGCACCTGAGCAGCGACACCCTGCAGCAAAAAGCCATGATCGACGCCGGCCTGTTGGTGGAAAACGCCGAGACCGGCAAGCGTTATGACCGTTTCCGCGACCGGGTGATGTTCCCGATCCGTGACAGTCGCGGCCGTATCATCGCGTTCGGCGGCCGGGTGCTGGGGGACGACAAGCCCAAATACCTGAACTCACCGGAAACCCCGGTGTTTCACAAAGGCCAGGAACTCTATGGCCTGTTTGAAGCGCGCAAGAACAACCGCAACCTCGACGAAATCATCGTGGTTGAAGGCTATATGGACGTGATTGCCCTGGCCCAGCAAGGCTTGCGCAACGCCGTGGCGACCCTGGGTACCGCGACCAGCGAAGAGCACTTGAAGCGCCTGTTTCGCGTGGTGCCCAACGTACTGTTCTGCTTCGACGGCGACCAGGCTGGCCGCAATGCGGCATGGCGCGCCCTTGAATCGACGCTGTCGAGCCTGCAGGACGGGCGGCGCGCGCGCTTCCTGTTCCTGCCCGAAGGCGAAGATCCGGACACCCTGGTCCGCTCCGAAGGCACCGACGCGTTCCGCGCGCGCATCAACCAACATGCACAACCGCTGGCCGATTACTTTTTCCAGCAACTGACCGAAGAGTCCGACCCGCGCTCCCTCGAAGGCAAGGCCCACATGGTCACCCTCGCGGCACCGCTGATCGACAAGGTTCCGGGGGCCAACCTGCGGACCCTGATGCGTCAGCGCCTGCTGGAAATTACCGGTTTGAGTGGCGAGGCCGTCAGCCAGCTGGTGCACAGCGCACCGCAAGAGGCACCGCCGGCCTACGACCCGGGCATGGATTACGACGCCATGCCGGACTATTCCGACTTCCACCAACCGCAGGAGGCCTACACGCCCCAGCAGGAGTGGACACCGAAGAAACCCGGCGCCGGCGGCAAGAAATGGGACAAGAAACCCTGGGACAAAAACGGTAAACGTGGCGGTGACCGTGACGAACCGCGCGGCCCACGCGTCCCAGCAGCAGTAGAGCCACCCACCATGGCGGCCCTGCGTACGTTATTGCACCACCCGCAGCTGGCACAAAAAGTCGAAGACGCGGGGCACTTTGCGGCCGAAGACCACACCAATACACAACTGTTGGTGGCCCTGCTCGAAGCCGTACAGAAGAATCCTAAGCTAAACTCATTCCAGCTGATTGCACGCTGGCACGGCACTGAACAGGGCCGCTTGCTGAAGGCATTGGCAGAAAAGGAATGGCTGATTGATGGCGATAACCTTGAACAACAGTTTTTCGACACCATTACTAGCTTGGTAGCTCGTCAACGCGAGCGAAACCTGGAACAACTTCTTCGAAAAGCGCGTCAGAGTGAATTGACCGCCGAAGAGAAAAATCAACTGCGCGACCTTTTAAGTCGCAATGTTTCCGCATCAAACCCGACCTCAGCTGGCGTGTGAGGTCATAGCTCGGGTATAATCCTCGGCTTGTTTTTTGCCCGCCAAGACCTTCAGTGGATAGGGTGTTATGTCCGGAAAAGCGCAACAGCAGTCTCGTATCAAAGAGTTGATCACCCTTGGTCGTGAGCAGAAGTATCTGACTTACGCAGAGGTCAACGACCACCTGCCTGAGGATATTTCAGATCCAGAGCAGGTGGAAGACATCATCCGCATGATTAATGACATGGGGATCCCCGTACACGAGAGTGCTCCGGATGCGGACGCCCTTATGTTGGCCGACGCCGATACCGACGAGGCAGCCGCTGAAGAAGCAGCCGCCGCGTTGGCAGCGGTCGAGACCGACATCGGTCGCACGACTGACCCTGTGCGCATGTATATGCGCGAAATGGGTACGGTAGAGCTGCTGACACGTGAAGGCGAAATCGAAATCGCCAAGCGTATCGAAGAGGGCATCCGTGAAGTGATGGGCGCAATCGCGCACTTCCCAGGCACGGTTGACCACATTCTCTCCGAGTACACTCGCGTCACCACCGAAGGTGGCCGCCTGTCCGACGTCCTGAGCGGTTATATCGACCCGGACGACGGCATTGCGCCACCTGCGGCTGAAGTTCCGCCACCGATCGATGCCAAGGCTGCGAAAGCAGACGACGATACCGATGATGACGAAGCTGAAGCCAGCACCGATGACGAAGAAGAAGTCGAAAGCGGTCCGGATCCGATCATCGCAGCCCAGCGTTTCGGCGCGGTCTCCGATCAGATGGAACTGGCTCGCAAGGCCCTGAAGAAGCACGGTCGCGGCAGCAAGCAGGCAACTGCTGAATTGCTGGCACTGGCTGAACTCTTCATGCCGATCAAACTGGTACCGAAGCAATTCGAAGGCCTGGTTGAGCGGGTTCGTAGCGCCCTTGAGCGTCTGCGTGCACAAGAGCGTGCGATCATGCAGCTCTGTGTCCGTGATGCGCGCATGCCGCGTGCCGATTTCCTGCGCCAGTTCCCGGGCAACGAAGTCGACGAAAGCTGGACCGACGCACTGGCCAAAGGCAAAAGCAAATACGCTGAAGCCATTGGTCGCTTCCAGGCCGACATCGTTCGTTGCCAGCAGAAGCTGACTGCATTGCAGACCGAAACCGGTCTGACGATTGCCGAGATCAAGGACATCAACCGTCGCATGTCGATCGGTGAGGCCAAGGCCCGCCGCGCGAAGAAAGAGATGGTTGAAGCGAACTTGCGTCTGGTGATCTCCATCGCCAAGAAGTACACCAACCGCGGCCTGCAATTCCTCGATCTGATCCAGGAAGGCAACATCGGCTTGATGAAGGCTGTGGACAAGTTCGAATACCGTCGCGGCTACAAGTTCTCGACTTATGCCACCTGGTGGATCCGTCAGGCGATCACTCGCTCGATCGCCGACCAGGCCCGCACCATCCGTATTCCGGTGCACATGATCGAGACGATCAACAAGCTCAACCGTATTTCCCGGCAGATGTTGCAGGAAATGGGTCGCGAACCGACCCCGGAAGAGCTGGGCGAACGCATGGAAATGCCTGAGGATAAAATCCGCAAGGTATTGAAGATCGCTAAAGAGCCGATCTCCATGGAAACCCCGATCGGTGATGACGAAGACTCCCATCTGGGTGACTTCATCGAAGACTCGACCATGCAGTCGCCAATCGATGTGGCCACCGTTGAGAGCCTGAAAGAAGCGACTCGCGACGTACTGTCCGGCCTCACTGCCCGTGAAGCCAAGGTACTGCGCATGCGCTTCGGCATCGACATGAATACCGACCACACCCTTGAGGAGGTTGGTAAGCAGTTCGACGTTACCCGTGAGCGGATTCGTCAGATCGAAGCCAAGGCGCTGCGCAAGCTGCGCCACCCGACGAGAAGCGAGCATTTGCGCTCCTTCCTCGACGAGTGATCACAAAAACCCCGGCCCAGGCCGGGGTTTTTGCTTTCTGCAGTTTAAATTCTCCCCGCCTCACCTCCCCCGCAATGCCCGTCTACACTCGAAACATTCCCCGTGCCATAACGAGACCGTTATGCCCAGATTGCCGACCGTGTTACTGCTGTCGCTGCTGACCTGGACCGCAACGGCTGGCGCGTTGACTCTCACTGATGAAGAGCGTGTCTGGTTGGCGGACCACCAAGAGTTGCGCCTGGGCGTCGATGCGTCTTGGCCACCCTTTGAATACCGCGATGAAGACGGTCGTTACCAGGGCCTGGCCGCTGATTACGTGCGGCTGATGCAGGATCGCCTTGGG
The DNA here is from genome assembly GCF_012935715.1 of Pseudomonas sp. ADAK13. Lineage (NCBI taxonomy): Bacteria > Pseudomonadati > Pseudomonadota > Gammaproteobacteria > Pseudomonadales > Pseudomonadaceae > Pseudomonas > Pseudomonas sp. ADAK13. The sequence continues at coordinate 2,889,420 of NZ_CP052860.1, read as the reverse complement.
GTCCGGCTGAAGCTGATTGAGCCGGTGAACTGGAGCGCGGTGCTGGAGCAGGCCCGCAACAACCAACTCGACCTGCTGCCGGGCATCATGTCCACGCCGGAACGCCAGGGCTTCCTGTCGTTTACCCGCCCTTATCTCGACTTCCCCATTGTCATCCTCGCCCATGAAGGCGGCCCGCAACCGCGCAACCTCAAGGACCTGTATGGGCTGAAGGTGGCCGTGGTGGAAAACTACGCCCCTCACGAACTGCTGCGCACTCACCACCCGGACCTCAACCTGGTGGCCATGCCCAACGTCAGCTCAACGCTGCAGGCCCTGGCCACCGACAAGGTCGATGCGGTAGTCGGCGACCTGGCGTCCAGCGTATGGAGCCTGCGCCAGCTCAAGCTGGAAGGCTTATACGTCAGTGGCGAAACGCCCTACCGATATCAATTGGCCATGGGCGTACCCAAGGACGACAAGATGCTGGTAGGCATCCTCGATAAAGTCCTGGCCGACATCAGCCCGGCCGAGACCGAGGCTATCCAGCAACGCTGGGTCGGCAATGTCATCGACCACCGCACACTCTGGACCGACGTGCTGCTCTACGGGCTGCCGGCCGTGCTGTTACTGAGCACTGTGCTGGCCGTGGTTATCCGGATCAACCGCCGGCTCAGCTCGGAGATTTCCCGCCGGGTCGCCCTCGAACAGGAATTGCGCAGCAGCGAATACCATTATCGCGGCCTGGTGGAGAGCCTTTCCGCGATCGCCTGGGAAGCCAGCATCAGCGATTTCACCTACAGCTACGTGTCGCCCCACGCCGAGGAACTGCTGGGTTATCCTCGGGCCCATTGGCTGATCCCGGGCTTCTGGCGCAACATCATTCACCCCGCCGACCTGACCCGCACAGAATCCTATTGCTACGCAGAAACCCGAGCCAACCGCGACCACAGTGTCGACTACCGGGTGATCACCGCCGATGGCCGCTGCCTGTGGGTGCGGGATATCGTCAGCCTGATCGAACACGGCCACGAGCCGGTGTTGCGCGGCCTGATGATCGACATCAGTGAAGCCAAGCGCACCGAGGAAGCGTTGCAGCTTTCGGAGCAGAAATTTGCCTCGGTGTTCCAGCAATGCCCGGACATCCTGGTGATCGCGCGGCTGTCCGACGGCTGCCTGATGGAGGTCAACAAGGCCTTCGAAGACCAGATAGGCCTGAGCTCCGAAGAAGTCGTGGGAAAAACCGCCACCGAACTGAATATCTGGGGCATTCAAGGTGTAGGCCCCGGCTTGCTGCAACGGGTACAGACCACCAGCATCCGCAACCTGGAAATGCCGTTCCTGCGCAGCAACGGCCAGGCCTTCACCGGGCTGATTTCCGCCGAACCGTTTCAACTCGACACCATCGAAGCCCTGGTGGTGGTGGTGCGCGACATCACCCAACTGAAAGAAACCCAGCAGCGCCTGCAAACCTCCGAAGAGAAATTCGCCAAGGCCTTCCACGCCTCGCCCGACGGCCTGCTGCTATCACGTCAAAGCGACGGTCTGCTGATTGAGGTCAACGAAGGCTTCAGCCGCATCACCGGTTTCAACAGCGTAATGTCACTGGACCAGTCAACCCTGGACCTCGGCATCTGGGTCGACCTGAACGAACGCAAAGACATGCTGGAGCGGCTGCAACGGGACGGGTTTGTCCGCGACTTTGTCTGCCACATCCGCCGCAACGACGGCGAGATTCGCCTGTGTGAAGTCTCCAGCCGCCCGCTGCCCATCGGCGACGAGGACTGCATGCTGACCATCGCCCGGGACATCACCGAGCGCCAGCTGATGCAGGAAAAACTGCAACAGGCCGCCACCGTCTTCGAGAGCACGGCCGAAGGCGTACTGATCACCGACACCCGGCAAAACATCAGCGCCGTGAACCGCGCCTTCAGCGAGATCACCGGCTACAGCGAAGCCGAAGCCCTCGGCCAAACCCCGCGCCTGCTTGCCTCGGGCCTGCACGACAGCGCCTTCTACGCAGCCATGTGGCACCAACTGACGGCCAACGGCCACTGGCAGGGCGAGATCTCCAACCGGCGCAAGAACGGCGAGTTGTACCCCAGCTGGCTGACCATCAGCGCGGTGCGCAATCGAGAGCAGTCGATTACCCACTTTGTTGCCGTGTTTGCCGACATCTCCAGCCTCAAGCACGCCCAGGCGCGCCTCGATTACCAGGCCCACCACGACCCATTGACCGGCCTGCCCAACCGCACCCTGTTTGAAAGCCGCCTGCAGGCCGCCCTCAACCATCAACAGGAAACCGGCAGCCAGGGCGCCGTGCTGTTCCTCGACCTCGACCGTTTCAAACACATCAACGACAGCCTAGGCCACCCGATTGGCGACCTGCTGCTCAAGGACATTGCGGTGCGCCTCAAGGACCAACTGCGGGACGTCGACACCGTTGCGCGCCTGGGCGGCGACGAATTCATCATCCTGTTGCCCGGCCTGCAACAAGCCAGCGACGCCGAACACCTGGCCAATAAACTGCTGGCCTGCTTCACCCCGCCGTTCCAGGCGGGCGAGCACGAGTTCTTTATCAGCGCCAGCATCGGCACCAGCCTCTACCCACGGGACGGCGTCGACGTCGCGACCCTGGTGAAAAATGCCGACGCCGCCATGTACCGCTCCAAGGCAAAAGGCCGCAACCGCGTCGAAAGCTACACCGAGGACCTCACCGCCCAGGCCAACGAACGGGTGGCGCTGGAACACGAACTGCGCCGGGCGATCGAGCGCGACGAACTGTTCCTCTACTACCAGCCAAAACTGAGCCTCGACACCCAACAACTGATCGGCGCCGAAGCGCTGATTCGCTGGCTCCATCCCACCTTTGGCGAAGTGCCGCCCGAGCACTTCATCGCCCTGGCCGAAGAGAACGGCATGATCCTGCAGATTGGCGACTGGGTACTGGAACAGGCCTGCCGGCAGATGCACGACTGGAGAGAGGTCTTTGATGACTTCGGCCCACTGTCCGTCAACCTCGCCGGCGCGCAACTGCGCCACCCCAACCTGCTCGCGCGCATCGAACAGCTGCTGCGGGACAACCACCTCGAGCCCGGCTGCCTGCAACTGGAAATCACCGAAAACTTCATCATGAGCCAGGCCGAGGAAGCACTGGAGGTGCTGCACCAACTCAAGGGCCTGGGCGTGCAACTGGCCATTGATGACTTCGGCACCGGCTACTCGTCCCTCAGCTATTTGAAACGCCTGCCGCTGGACTTCCTGAAGATCGACCAATCCTTCGTCCGCGGCCTGCCCGATGACCCACACGACGCGGCCATCGTGCGCGCCATCATCGCCCTGGGCCACAGCATGCAATTCACCATCATCGCCGAAGGCGTGGAAACGCCTGCCCAGCAAGCGTTTCTGGCGGCTGAAGGCTGCGAACAGATGCAAGGCTACATCGTCAGCCTGCCGCTGCCGCCGGACGTTTTCGCCGCGACGTTCCTTCGCATGAGTGTTTCGGACTTTTCGGATGGCACAGCGAAGAAACCATCGCTATAATCCGCGGCCTACTGAGGGCCTATAGCTCAGTTGGTTAGAGCAGGGGACTCATAATCCCTTGGTCGTAGGTTCGAGTCCTACTGGGCCCACCATCTTGAAAGCCGCGCATTGCGCGGCTTTGTCGTTTCTGGCGCCTGAGGCGTTCAGCCATGAAACATTAGTTAGTTGTCCCGCACGGCTACGGCTAAGACCATGATTCCCAGTCAACGCCACTCCAGCACGAGGGAAACTTGTTCCATGCATCCGAAGAAACGTTCGCCGCACAACCCAATCCACCGCCTGGGCCTGCGTGCCGCGGCCACCGTCGCAATCACCCTCGCCACCTTGAGCGGCGCACAAGCCGCCCCCGCCAACACTGACACCATCAAGGCATTCAAGCTGTGCACGGGCGCCGACAACAACTCCCACGTACTGGAAGGCACCATCGACCAGAGCATGCGCAATGACGTGACTGCTATTCACTTCAAGCAAACCCCGGCGCATTCCTCGTACAGCTGGCATAACGACCCGGAGCCTCAGTACGTGATGACGCTGTCCGGCACGCTGGCGTTCGTGACGCGCGGCGGTGAAAAGTTCACGCTGCATCCGGGTGAAGTGCTGATTGCCGAAGACAATACCGGCACAGGCCATCGCTGGAATCTGGTGGACGATCAACCGTGGCGACGCGGGTACGTGGTGCTGAAGCCTGGCGCGCCGGATTCGTTCATCCCGAACGATCCTGCCGCTGCCAAGGTGTGCAAGGCGTCTTAATCTCGCTGATCACGCCAGCGCATCAACAATGACTTGCGCCGTACCTAGCAACGGCGCATCCCCTCTAAACGCCCCAATCACCTGCAACCCCACCGGCAATTCCCCATCCCCACGCAACACCGGCACATTCACCTGCGGCAAGCCAAACGCGCCCCAGAACTTGATGAAGTCCGACGGTCCCGTGGTCTCCAACCCCACCGGTGCCAACATCCCGCAGGAAACACTCAACATCGCATCAAACGGCTGGCAGATCTGCGCGAGCTGCGGGGCGAGTTGTGCGAGGCGCGCCTTCGCAGCCGACTCCTGCTCCCAGCTCGTAGCCTTCGCACACTCAATCATGGCCAACGTCGAATCACTGAGTAACTCAGGATGAGACTGAAACTCCTTGGCCAATGAGCGGGCACCTTCGCAATCATTGATCAACTGATGATCATCAAATACTCCGTCGAACGCCTCGGGCAACACAACTTCGCTGACAAGATGCCCCAACCGGGCGATCGCTTGTTCAATCGCCTGCGCCACCGACGGCTGCACATCCGGCCAGCGAGAGGTGCGGCAGAAACCAAGCCGCAGCGGCCGACGCACCGCCTCCACAGCAGGAAACCCCGGGATCAACACCCGCGCCACCCGCTCAAGATCGCGCACCGAACGTCCATACCAGCCCACCGTATCGAAGCTCGGCGCCAGCGGTTTCACGCCCTCCAGCGAGACCAGCCCAAACGACGGCTTGAAAGCATACAACCCGCAGTAAGCCGCAGGCTTGAGCAACGATCCAGCCGTCTGGGTACCCAACGCCAACGGGAAAAACCCGGCCGCCATCCCCGCCGCAGAACCCGCACTGGAGCTACCCGGCGTACGGGCCAGATCAAGCGGATTCCGCGTGGGCCCCGTGTTCATGTAGGCAAATTCAGTGGTGTGGGTCTTGCCCATGATGATCGCGCCCGCCTGGCGCAGCAGCGTCACCACATGGGCATCCCGCGAAGGACGATTACCCTGGTAAATCGGCGAATAGAATTCCGTTGGATGGTCGGCCGTATCAAAGATGTCCTTGATCCCAACCGGCACGCCCGCCAGCAGGCCGGCACTTCCCTCAAGCTGCCTTGCCTGCTCGCGTACCGCTTCAGGCTCGAAGGATACAAAAGCCTGGATCTGCGGCTCGTCGGCACCTGTCCGCGCAAGAAAATGCTCAGCAACCAAGGCAGGCGTAATACCAGCAGCAACCACGGCCTCGGCGATACCCGTCGCGTCGAGTTGATTCATCGACGCCCCCTCACTTGGCAAACAACTGCCCAATATCCTTGAACGCCTTGAACTCCAGCGCATTGCCGCAAGGGTCGAACAGAAACAACGTCGCCTGCTCACCCACCTGGCCCTTGAAGCGAATATGCGGCTCCAACACAAACCGGGTGTTGCGCGCCTGCAGACGTTCAGCCAGCGCATGCCAATCATCCCAACTCAGCACCACGCCAAAATGCGGCACCGGCACATCGTGGCCGTCCACGGCATTGGTGTGCGCCGCCTCTTGAGAAGCGGTTTTCGGATGCTCATGAATAACCAGCTGATGGCCGAAGAAATCGAAGTCGACCCAGTGATCACTGGCCCGCCCCTCCTCCAGGCCAAACACCTCACCGTAAAACTGCCGCGCAGCCGCCAGGTCGAATACCGGAATTGCCAGGTGAAAAGGAGCCAGTGCCATCAGGTCTAACCTCTGTGGGTATTAAGTCCTTCCGAGTCTAGCCTTGCCGTAACCGATGGAAAGACGATAGTTTTCGCATCGAGCTCAAATTATTTCGATCAATCGAGACGCCCATGCTGCGGGAACTGAAAACCTTTATCGCCGTCACCCGTCATGGCACGTTCGCGGCGGCGGGCATGCACATCGGGCTGACGCAGTCGGCGGTCAGCGCGCAGATCCGCCAGTTGGAGCAGGTGCTTGGCGTGCAGTTGTTCGATCGCACCGGGCGCCAGGCCACGCTGAACGCGGCGGGTATCCGCGCGCTGCCGCTGGCCAAGGAAATTCTCGAGACGTTTAACCGCATGGCCGTGCCGGTGGACGCCAATGAATACCGTGGCGAGTTGAAAGTCGGCGCGATCACCACCGCCCAGACCGGCCTGCTGCCCCAAGCCCTGGTGCGCCTGCGACACGCGGCGCCGACGGTGGAGTGCAAGTTGGTGCCGGGGGTTTCCCTGGAGCTGCTCAGCCAGGTGGACGCAGGCGAACTGGACTCGGCGATCATCATTCGCCCGCCCTTTGACTTGCCCAAGGAGCTGCACGTGCAGGTGCTGCGCAAGGAGCCGTTTGTGCTGATCGTGCCGCAAACGGTCAAGGGTGATGACCCGCTGCAGCTGCTCGCCGCTCAGCCCCATGTGCGCTACGACCGTGCTTCGTTTGGCGGGCGGCTGGTCAGTCGTTTTCTGCGGGAACAGCGGTTGGACGTGCAGGTTGCGCTGGAGCTGGACGAGATAGAAGCCCTCGTCAAGATGGTCGAATGCGGGCTGGGCGTTTCACTGGTTCCCCACGCGGGACTCTGGCTGGACCGATCCCCGCAGGTGCGGGTCATCCCGCTGGGCGAACTGACCTTTCACCGGGAAATCATCCTGCTGAGCCGCTACAGCCAACGCAACCTTCCCGTGCCGCAACTCTTTGCCCGATGCCTGTTGGCTGACGTGAGCTAAGACGCAAAAAAAAGCCGCACATACGTGCGGCTTTTTCAGGCCCTATTTCTTGGGCAACGCATAGGCAATCACATAATCCCCGCGGTCCGGCGACTGTCGCGCGCCGCCGGCGGTAAGCACGATGTACTGCGTGCCCGTCTTGGGCGACACGTAGGTCATCGGCCCGGATTGGCTACCGACAGGCAAACGGGACTTCCAGATTTCGTTGCCGTTGCCGGTATCGAACGCGCGCAGGTAGAAGTCCTGGGTACCGGCGAAGAACAACAGGCCAGACTGGGTCGCCAGCGACGCGCCGAGGGTCGGCATGCCAATCGGAATCGGCATGTGCATGCGGATGCCCAGCGGCCCGGTGTCTTCAACCGTGCCCACCGGTACTTGCCACATCAGCTTGTGGGTTTTCAAATCGATGGCCGACATGGTGCCGAACGGTGGTTTCTGACACGGAATGCCCGCTGCCGAGAGGAAGCGCTCACGCATGGCGCCAAACGGCGTACCGGCCTGCGGCACCACACCCATCTCGATGCCGCTGGCACCGGCTGCGATCTTGTCGCGCGGGATCATATAGTTGGCCAAACCCAGGCGCATATCGTTGACGAACATGTAATTGGTGTTCGGGTCCACCGACACGCTGCCCCAGTTCATACCACCCAGCGAACCCGGGAATTGCAGCGCCCGGTCCAGGCCAGGCGGCGTATAGACGCCCTCGTGACGCATGCCTTTGAACTGGATGCGGCACATCAACTGGTCAAACGGTGTGGCGCCCCACATATCGGATTCGGTCAGTTGCTGATTGCCGATCGAAGGCATGTCCACCGAGAACGGCTGGGTCGGCGAATACCGCTCGCCGGGCACATTGCCCTGAGGCACCGGACGCTCTTCGACCCGGGCGATGGGCACGCCGGTTTCGCGGTTGAGCAGGAAGATTTCACCTTGTTTGGTGACTTGAGCCAGGGCCGGCTGTACGCCGCCGTTTCCATCCGGAATATCGTAGAGCAGCGGTTGCGCTGGCAGGTCGAAATCCCACAGGTCATGGTGCGTGGTCTGGAAGTGCCAGCGCACCTGGCCGGTCTTCACGTCAATGGCGACGATGGAGGAGCTCCACTTGTCGTCATAGGCAGTACGCTCACCGGCAAAGAAGTCAGGGGTAGCGTTACCGGTGGGCAGGTAGACCAGGCCGAGCTTCGCGTCGTAGGACATGGCCGACCACACGTTCGGCGTCCCCCGAGTGTAAGTCTCACCCGCGGGTGGCCGTTTGGTGGTGTTCGGGTTGCCCGGGTCCCAGGCCCACACCAGTTCGCCGCTGTGCACGTCAAAGGCGCGCACCACGCCTGGCGGTTCGCCGGTGGAGAAGTTGTCTGCCACGCGGCCGCCGACGATCACCACATTGCCCGCCACCAGTGGCGTCGAGGTTTGCTGGTAATAACCGGCCTTCACTTCGCCCATGTCGGTTTTCAGGTCGACGGTGCCGTGGTCGCCGAAGTCTTCGCAGGGCGCGCCGGTTTCAGCATTGATCGCAATCAACCGGGCATCGCCGGTTGGCAGAAACAGACGTTTCACACAGGCTTTTGCGCCGGCAGGTTGCTCACTGGCGCTGCTGTCGAAATAACCCAGGCCCCGGCAACGCTGCCAGTTGGGACCGCTGCCCTGTGGGTCGAATTTCCAGCGCTGGGCGCCGGTGTCGGCATCCAGGGAGAAGACTTTGCCGTAGGCGGTGCACACGTAAACGCTGTCACCGATCTGCAGCGGGGTGTTCTGGTCTTCGGCGCCGGCGCCGTTGCTTTCAGGGATGTCGCCGGTGTGAAAGGTCCAGGCCACCTGCAACTTGTCGATGTTGCCTTTGTTGATCTGGTCCAGCGCGGCAAACCGATTGCCGGCGGTGGTATTGCCCCAGTGGGCCCAGTCTTTTTGCTCGGTGCCCGGTGTCACCGCAGTCACCGCAGGCTCACTGCTGGCCTTGACCACGTGAGTCGGCACAAACATGTACGCCAGGGTGGCGACCACGCCAAGGCCCAGCAGCCCGGCGACACCATAGGCACCACGCCCGGGTGTCGACCCAGAGGCGCGGGCGAGTTGTGGATAAATCAGTGCAACCACCAGGCCGATGACGGCAAAGGTCAGGACCCGCGACACCAAAGGCCAGTATTCCAGGCCCGTGTCCCACACTGCCCAGATCGCGGTCAGCACCAAGGCCACGGCGTATAGCCACGCGCCTTGAGGCTTGCGCTTGGCGATCAGCACGCCGGAAACAAGCATCGCCAGGCCCATCAGCAGGAAATACCAACTGCCACCCAGCGCCACGAGGTAACCGCCACCGCCCGCCAAACCCAGGCCGATCAACGCGATCAGCAGGCCCAGCCCCATCAGCAAAAATCTGCTGCCGGTGGCAGCCCCAAAGTTATTCATCTCACAAACGTCCTTCCTGAATACCTAACGGGAAATAATGTACCAAATAGTTACTTTTAACAATCTGACCCAAATTAATGTGTTCGATCAGCGGCGAAAATAAATTCCGGGCGTTACTTGAAGTGGAATTTTATTTCCAATAGTGTTTGTTTCAGAATCTTTGTCGCACTAAAACAATAAAAAGGAACCTGTCATGAAGCGCCTGCTTGGCTGTGCCTGTGCCCTGTTGCTGTCCACCGCTGCCCACGCTGAATTGCGCATTGGGGTATCGGTCGGACAGTTTGATAACTACGTTTCCTACCTGGTGCAGGCCATGCAGGACCGAGCCAAGGCCTCGCCCGATGCAGTCAAGCTGCAGGTGGAAGATTCCGCCAGCGACGTAGTCCGCCAGTTGAACCAGGTGGAAAGCTTCATCAGCCAGAAAGTCGACGCGATCATCGTCAACCCGGCCGACACCGCCGCCACCCGTAAAATCACCGAAAAGGCCAACGCCGCCGGGATCCCGCTGGTGTACATGAACAGCCGCCCCGAGGTTGAAACCTTCCCGCCGGGCGTCGTCTTCGTCGGCACCGACGAGCGCGCGATTGGCCGGATGCAGATGGAATACCTGGCCGAAAAGATGGGCGGCAAAGGCAACCTGGCGATCATCCTCGGGCGCCTCGCCCACAGCGACACCGGCAAGCGCACCAGTGGCGTCAAGGATGTGCTGGCCAAGTACCCCGAGATCAAAGTCGTTGAAGAACAGTCCGGCGACTGGCAGCGGGAAAAAGGTATGGACCTGATGAATGAATGGCTGACCAAGGGCCAGACCATCAATGCCGTGGCCTCCAACAATGACGAGATGGGCATTGGCGCCGCCATGGCCCTGCGCCAGACCGGGCGCCAGGACATTCTGGTGGGCGGCATCGACGGCACGCCGGACGGTTTGCAGGCGCTGAAGAAAGGCCAACTGGCAGTGACCGTATTCCGCGACCCGGTGGCCATCGGTGCGGGCTCGGTGGACGCGGCGCTGATGCTGATCAAGCACGCCGCCCTGCAAGGCGATGTATGGGTTCCGACCCAACTGGTCACCCCGGAAAACTACCCGCAGTTCCTGCACAACTGAGCCAAACGCCGCCGCGAGCATCAAGGGGAATGAGCCTGTAACATGCTTGCCCATTGATGCCCGCGCCGGAGAACACCTTGCCCGCCTCTCACCCTCCCGTCCTCGATGAAATCGATCGCCAGTTGATCGCCGCGTTGCAGATCAACGCCCGCGAAAGCGTGGCCATGCTCGCCCGGCAACTGGGCATCGCGCGCACCACCGTCACCTCGCGCCTGGCGCGCCTGGAAAAAACCCAAGTGATTACCGGCTATGGCGTACGCCTGAGCCAGCGGGTGGTGGATGGCGGTTTACAGGCCTACGTGGGGATTACCGTGCAACCGCGCTCGGGCAAGGAAGTGCTGCGCCGGATCAGTGCCATGGCGCAGGTTCAGCAACTGTGTGCGGTCAGCGGCGAGTTCGATTACGTGGCCTGGCTGCGCACCGATTCGCCGGAGCAGCTGGATCAACTGCTGGACCAAATCGGCAGTGTCGACGGTGTAGAGAAGACCACCACCTCGATCATCCTCAGTAACAAACTGGATCGCGGACAACCAATCTGACCAGCATCTTCGTCACTCTGACTAAAAACAATTCAATCCGACGACACATTGCGTCTTATTAACGAACGCTACGCTCCCTAGAATGGCTGCCATCTTTTCCTATACTCAGCGGGTCGCGCCCCGCCGAGCCGCCAGCAAGGTCAGCCATGAGCATTCCTTCCAGCACCATCAGCAAGCCCAATCGCCACCCTGCCAACGGTAAAAAACCGATCACCATCTTTGGCCCGGACTTCCCGTTCGCCTTCGATGACTGGATCGAGCACCCGGCCGGTCTGGGCAGCATTCCAGCGGCCAACCATGGCGCCGAAGTGGCGATCGTCGGCGCCGGGATTGCCGGCTTGGTGGCCGCCTATGAGCTGATGAAGCTCGGCCTGAAACCGGTGGTGTACGAAGCCTCGAAAATGGGTGGCCGCCTGCGTTCCCAGGCGTTTGAAGGCGCCGAAGGCATCATTGCCGAGCTGGGCGGCATGCGCTTCCCGGTGTCCTCCACCGCGTTCTACCACTACGTGGACAAACTCGGGCTGGAGACCAAACCGTTTCCCAACCCGCTGACGCCCGCATCCGGCAGCACGGTCATCGACCTCGAAGGCCAGACTCACTACGCACAGAAACTCGCCGACCTTCCTGCACTGTTCCAGGAAGTGGCTGACGCCTGGGCCGACGCCCTGGAAGCCGGCTCGCAGTTCGCCGATATCCAGCAAGCCATCCGCGACCGTGACGTACCGCGCCTGAAAGAGCTGTGGAATACGCTGGTTCCGTTGTGGGACGACCGCACCTTCTACGACTTCGTCGCTACCTCCAAGGCGTTCGCCAAGTTGTCCTTCCATCACCGCGAAGTGTTCGGCCAGGTCGGCTTCGGCACCGGTGGCTGGGACTCGGACTTCCCCAACTCGATGCTGGAAATCTTCCGCGTGGTGATGACCAACTGCGACGACCACCAGCACTTGGTGGTCGGCGGTGTCGCCCAGGTACCCATGGGCATCTGGCGCCATGTGCCGGAGCACTGTGCCCACTGGCCCGAAGGCACCAGCCTCAGTTCCTTGCACCACGGCGCGCCACGGGCCGGGGTCAAGCGCATTGCCCACGCGCCAGGGGGCCGTTTCGCCGTCACTGACAACTACGGCGACACCCGCGAATACGCCGCCGTGCTGACCACCTGCCAGAGCTGGCTGCTGACCACCCAGATCGAGTGCGACGAAACCTTGTTCTCGCAGAAGATGTGGATGGCCCTCGACCGCACCCGCTACATGCAATCGTCGAAGACTTTCGTGATGGTCGACCGGCCGTTCTGGAAGGATAAGGACCCGGAAACCGGCCGCGATTTGATGAGCATGACGCTGACCGACCGCCTGACCCGTGGCACCTATCTGTTCGACAATGGCGACGACAAGCCTGGGGTGATTTGCCTGTCCTACTCGTGGATGAGCGACGCGTTGAAGATGCTCCCGCAGCCGATCGAAAAGCGCGTAAAACTGGCCCTCGATGCGCTGAAAAAGATCTACCCGAAAGTCGACATTGCCGCGCGGATCATCGGCGATCCGATCACCGTGTCGTGGGAAGCCGACCCGCATTTCCTCGGTGCTTTCAAGGGCGCACTGCCGGGCCACTATCGCTACAACCAGCGGATGTACGCGCACTTCATGCAGAAGGACATGCCGGCAGAGCAACGCGGTATTTTCATTGCCGGTGACGACGTATCCTGGACGCCTGCGTGGGTTGAAGGCGCGGTGCAAACCTCGCTGAACGCGGTGTGGGGCATCATGACTCACTTCGGTGGCAGCACTCACCCACAGAACCCGGGGCCGGGCGATGTGTTCGATGAAATCGGGCCGATCGCACTGCCCGAGTAAGGAGTTGCCCATGCGTGTCGCCCTGTATCAATGCCCGCCTTTGCCGCTGGACGTGGCCGGCAATCTCAAGCGCCTGCATCAACTGGCGCAAGAGGCTACCGACGCCGACCTGCTGGTGCTGCCGGAGATGTTTCTCACCGGCTATAACATCGGCCTGGAAGCGGTCGGCGCCCTGGCGGAAGCTCAGGACGGCCCGTCTGCGCAGTCCATCGCTGCGCTGGCAAAAAACTCGGGTGTGGCGATTCTCTATGGTTATCCGGAACGCGGGGCTGACGGGCAGATCTACAACGCCGTGCAGTTGATCGACGCCAACGGCCAGCGCCTGTGCAACTACCGCAAGACCCACCTGTTTGGCGACCTCGACCACTCGATGTTCAGCCCCGGAGACGATGAGTTTCCGCTGGTGGAATTGAACGGCTGGAAGCTGGGGTTCCTGATCTGCTATGACCTGGAATTCCCGGAAAACACTCGGCGCCTGGCGCTGGCGGGGGCGGAGTTGATCCTGGTGCCGACCGCCAATATGGTGCCCTTCGATTTCGTCGCCGATGTCACCGTGCGGGCGCGGGCCTTTGAAAACCAGTGTTATGTGGCCTACGCCAACTATTGCGGGCAGGAAGGCGAGATCCAGTATTGCGGGCAAAGCAGCATCGCCGCGCCGGATGGCCAGCGGATTGCCCAGGCGGGTCTTGATGAATCGTTGATTGTCGGCACTCTGGATCGCCAACTGATGATCGACTCCCGCGCGGCCAATCGCTACCTGCTGGACCGTCGCCCGGAGCTCTACGGTGCGTTGCACAAGCACTGATCCGGCAGGTTTGCGCTAGCATAGGCACTTCCTACGTTTCGGAAGTGCCCATGCCTGCGCCGGCCCACCCTCATCACCTTCAATTGACCCTGGCCAACGGCCTGCAGGTTTCCTTGCATCATGCGCCGCGTTTGAAGCGCTGCGCGGCGGCCTTGCGCGTTGCAGCGGGCAGTCATGATGTGCCCTTGGCGTGGCCGGGACTGGCGCATTTCCTTGAGCATCTGTTGTTTCTGGGGACTGAGCGTTTTCCTGCAAATGAAGGGCTGATGGCTTACGTGCAGCGTCAGAGTGGCCAGGTCAACGCCAGCACTCGCGAACGCACTACCGACTTTTTCTTTGAGGTGCCGGTTCCCGCATTTGATGCGGCGCTGGAGCGTCTGGTGGATATGCTCGCCCATCCGCGCCTGGCCCCGGAAGACCAGTTGCGGGAGCGTGAAGTGTTGCACGCGGAATTTATCGCCTGGTCGCAAGATGCCACGGCCCAACAGCAACAGGCGTTGCTGCAAGGCGTTGCGGCGGGTCATCCGCTGCGGGCGTTTCATGCGGGCAACCGGGATAGCTTGCCGGTAGAGCGTGAGGATTTTCAGCAAGCGTTGCGGGATTTTTATGAAGGCTTCTATCAGACCGGGCAGATGACCTTGAGCCTGGCGGGCCCTCAGTCACTGGCGGAGCTGGAGGCTTTGGCGAAGCAGTTTGGCGCTGCGTTGAAGACCGCACCGCTGAAGCCACAGGTGCCTGCACCCGCGTTGCTGGCCGGCATTCAACGGACCTATCAACACACCAATGAACACCACTGGCATCAGGTGGTGGTGAGCGAAGCATCCCCTGAAGCCCTGGATTTCCTGTGCCTGTGGCTGAACGCTTCGGCCCCGGGTGGGTTGCTCGCCGAGTTGCAGGCGCGACAGTGGGTCAGCGCCCTCAGCGCGACGGTGCTGTATCAGTTCGGCGGCCAGGCGCTGCTGGATATCAAGTTCACCCTGGACACGCTCGGTGCCCGGCAAACCACCGTGATCGAAGAACTGTTGCACGACTGGTTGAGCTTTTTCGCACACAGTGATTGGACGCTGCTGCGGGAAGAGTACGCCTTGCTGCTCGCGCACAAACGACAGGTCAGCGGCGCCCTGGCACTGGCCCGGCAAGACAACGAGCCGGTCCTGTCCGAGCACAGCGCCACGTCCCTCAAGGCGCTGCTGGACTCGCTGCAACTGCCGCCGTCCCGGCACGCCTGGCAACTGCCACCTGACAATCCGTTCCTGCGTCCGGCAGCGCGGGAGGAACGCCCTGGGCTGATTCGCGGCCAAACCAGCGCCCATCGTGGTTTGCGCACGTTCGCCCAGGATCGCTCCCGTGGACGAAAGGATCTTTCGGCGCTGACCTTCAGCCAGGCGTTGCCAGGTGACACAGACGAGGGGGCGATTTACCTGCGCTGGCAGCTGGATTCGCCGCTACCCACAGACCTTTTCCCACGCCTGCGCGAGAACGCCAGCCAAGCGGGCGTCGAACTTGCCTTCGAGACCATTGGCAATCACTGGCAACTGAGAATGGTCGGGCTTCACGACCCCATGCCGGCGGTATTGGCAGAAGTGGCGCGCAGCCTGATACAACTTGATGAAAAAGCTGGAGCATCCACCCGTGCGGCACCGGCAATGGCCATCCGGCAATTGCTCAAGGCATTGCCCTCTTGTTGCTCAGGCATCACGCCCGCCAGCCCAACACCTCATCAGGACCGATGGTCAACGGCCCGCTGGCAAGGGCTTGCCTTAGGGATGCCGGCCAGCGGCGAGGAGGCCATTAAAACTGCTGCCGGGAAACTGCCCGGCCAACCGGCAACGGCCATCACTGAACGTCCTTCATCCGGCGGCCAGCACTTTTGGCACGAGGTAAGTACCGATTCCACCGACGCCGCGTTGCTGCTGTTCTGCCCGACACCGACCCAATCCCTGGCCGACGAAGCATGCTGGCGCTTGCTTGCACACCTGATGCAGGCGCCGTTCTACCAGCGTCTGCGGGTTGAACTGCAACTGGGCTACGCGGTGTTCAGCGGCATCCGACAATTCAATGGACAAACCGGCCTGCTGTTCGGGGTGCAATCTCCCAGCGCCTCCCTTGCGCAAATTCTCGATCATCTGCAAACGTTCCTGAAACAGTTGCCCGCCCTGATCAACAGCAGCGAACTGCCGGGTGATCTGGCCTGGCAATTTGCCCTCGATGCCCTGCCCACCGCCCAAGCCGCTGAACTGCTCTGGCACGCCCATTTGGCGGGCCACCCGTCGGATTACATCAATCAATTGCAAGATTTCATCCAGACCCGCACCCGCAAGGATTTAATGGACGCTGCACAGCAACTCAATGCGGCTGCAGGCGGCTGGCACTGCGTGGCCAATGGCCCGCTCAGCGCCGGTCTCTGGCAATGATCAGGCTGATCATTGCCGCTTCGGTAAAAGGCTTTTTCCCACAGGACAGCGCTATCTTCAAAAGAAGTACGTAACATTCACATGCACACATCTGAACATCTCCGCTTGGAGGTGGACTATATGTATTACCTGGTAGTAAACGTCCCATCCCATCGTAGGAGTAAGAACATGACTTGGTCCAAACCTGCTTACACTGATCTGCGTATCGGCTTTGAAGTCACCATGTACTTTGCCAGCCGCTGATTGGCTTTGTATCGCAATGCAACGCCTCGGCTCGCCCGGGGCGTTTTTATTTTTGAGTTGTGTGTAATGGAGCGGCCATGTTTGTCCAGATTCTAGGTTCCGCCGCGGGCGGTGGTTTCCCGCAATGGAACTGCAACTGCGTGAACTGCGCAGGTTTTCGCGACGGTAGCCTGCGGGCCGAGGCGCGCACCCAATCGTCCATCGCGATTTCCGATGACGGCGTGAACTGGGTCTTGTGCAACGCCTCGCCGGACATTCGCGCCCAGCTTCAAGGGTTCGCCCCGATGCAACCCGGCCGTGCCCTGCGGGACACCGGCATCAGCGCGATCATCCTGATGGACAGCCAGATCGACCACACCACTGGCCTGCTCAGCCTGCGCGAAGGCTGCCCGCACCAGGTGTGGTGCACCGACATGGTTCATGAAGACCTGAGCACCGGCTTCCCGCTGTTCACCATGCTGACCCACTGGAACGGCGGGCTGGCCTGGAACCGCATCGAGCTGGACGCCAGCTTCACGATTCCCGCCTGCCCCAACCTGCGCTTTACGCCGTTGCCCCTGCGCAGCGCAGCACCGCCCTACTCGCCTCACCGATTCGACCCACACCCGGGCGACAACATCGGTCTGATCGTCGAAGACCTGCGCACCGGCGGCAAGCTGTTCTATGCGCCGGGCCTGGGCAAGGTCGACGGGCCGTTGCTGGAGATCATGGCCGGCAGCGATTGCCTGCTGGTGGACGGGACGATGTGGGATGACGACGAAATGCAGCGCCGTGGCGTCGGCACCCGTACTGGCCGCGAGATGGGCCACCTGGCACAAAATGGCCCCGGCGGCATGCTGGAAGTGCTGGAGCAGTTGCCCAAGCAGCGCAAGGTGCTTATCCACATCAACAACACCAACCCGATCCTGGATGAGGACTCGCCCGAGCGAGCCGAGTTGCTGCGGCGCAATGTGGAAGTGGCGTACGACGGCATGAGCATTGAATTGTAGGAGCGAGCCAAATGACTGACATACCGCTGACCACCGCCGAGTTCGAACAGGCCCTGCGGGCCAAGGGCGCCTTCTACCATATCCATCACCCGTATCACGTGGCGATGTATGAAGGCCGTGCCACCCGCGAACAGATCCAGGGCTGGGTCGCCAACCGCTTTTATTATCAGGTGAACATTCCCCTCAAGGACGCCGCCATCCTGGCCAACTGCCCGGACCGAGAGATCCGTCGTGAGTGGATCCAGCGCCTGCTGGATCACGACGGTGCCCCTGGCGAAGACGGCGGCATCGAAGCCTGGCTGCGTCTGGGCCAGGCAGTCGGCCTGGACCCGGATCAACTGCGCTCCCAGGAATTGGTACTGCCCGGCGTACGATTTGCCGTAGACGCCTACGTCAACTTCGCCCGCCGCGCCAGCTGGCAAGAAGCTGCCAGCAGTTCCCTGACCGAATTGTTCGCCCCGCAGATCCACCAGTCGCGTCTCGACAGCTGGCCCCAGCACTACCCGTGGATCGACCCGGCAGGCTACGAGTATTTCCGCACCCGTCTGGGCCAGGCTCGCCGGGATGTGGAGCACGGTCTGGCAATCACCTTGCAGCACTACACCACCCGCGAAGGCCAGGAGCGCATGCTGGAAATTCTCCAGTTCAAACTGGACATTCTTTGGAGCATGCTCGATGCCATGAGCATGGCTTACGAACTGAAACGCCCGCCGTACCACAGCGTGACTGATCAGCGTGTATGGCATAAGGGGATCACCCTATGAGCTTCGATCGCAGCAAAAAACCGGCCTGGCGCCAGGGCTATCGCTTCCAGTACGAACCGGCCCAAAAAGGCCATGTGCTGCTGTACCCGGAAGGCATGATCAAGCTCAACGACAGCGCCGCATTGATCGGTGGTTTGATCGATGGCGAGCGCGACGTCAGCGCGATCATCGCCGAGTTGGACCAGCAATTCCCGGGTGTGCCCGAACTCGGTGAAGACATCGAGCAATTCATGGAGGTTGCCCGTGCTCAGCACTGGATCGAACTTGCCTGACCTGCCACCCAAGCCGGAAATCGGCCTGCCGCTCTGGTTGCTGGCCGAGCTGACCTACCGCTGCCCGCTGCAATGCCCGTATTGCTCCAACCCGCTGGATTTCGCCGAGCAGGGCAAGGAGCTGAGCACTGAACAGTGGATCAAGGTATTTCGCGAAGCCCGGGAAATGGGCGCCGCGCAACTGGGGTTTTCCGGCGGTGAGCCGCTGGTGCGCCAGGACCTCGCCGAACTGATCGCCGAGGCGCGCAAACTGGGGTTCTACACCAACCTGATCACCTCCGGCATCGGCCTGACCGAGCAGAAGATCAGCGACTTCAAGAAGGCTGGGCTGGACCATATCCAGATCAGCTTCCAGGCCAGCGACGAGCAAGTGAACAACCTGCTGGCCGGCTCGAAAAAAGCCTTCGCGCAAAAACTGGAAATGGCCCGGGCAGTAAAAGCCCATGGCTACCCAATGGTGCTGAACTTCGTCACCCATCGGCACAATATCGACAAGATCGACCGCATCATCGAGCTGTGCATTGCGTTGGAAGCGGACTTTGTCGAGCTTGCCACCTGCCAGTTCTACGGCTGGGCCCAGCTCAACCGGGTCGGCCTGTTGCCGACCCAGGAACAACTGGTGCGCGCCGAACGCATCACCAACGAGTACCGCGCCAAGCTCGAAGCCGAAGGCCACCCGTGCAAGCTGATCTTTGTTACGCCGGATTACTACGAGGAGCGCCCGAAAGCCTGCATGAATGGCTGGGGCAGTATCTTTCTGACGGTGACACCGGACGGCACTGCCCTACCGTGCCACGGTGCCCGACAGATGCCGGTGCAATTTCCCAACGTGCGCGACCACAGCATGCAACACATCTGGTACGACTCGTTCGGCTTCAACCGCTTTCGCGGCTATGACTGGATGCCCGAGCCATGCCGCTCATGCGACGAGAAGGAAAAGGACTTCGGTGGCTGCCGCTGCCAGGCGTTCATGCTGACCGGAGATGCCAGCAACGCCGACCCGGTGTGCAGCAAATCGGAGCATCACGGGATGATCCTCCAGGCCCGCGAGGAAGCGGAGCATGCCACCCAGACCATCGAGCAACTGGCCTTTCGCAATGAGCGCAACTCACGGCTGATTGCGAAAGGCTGAGGCCTGTTAACGTTTGGCGATGATATACACGGCGTGCACGATGCCCGGAATGTAACCGCACAAGGTCAGCAGAATATTCAGCCAGAACGCGCCAGCGAAACCCACTTGCAGGAACACACCCAGTGGCGGCAGCAGAATGGCGATGATGATGCGAATGATATCCATGGGTTTAGCTCCTGAAAATCGGCTCGTGTGAGCCGTACAAGCTAATCGACCTTGGGCGTTCGTGAGGGTTCAGTGGGATCTGGCACGAGGCCATCCTCTAATCAGCAAACAAAAAAACGCCCCCAGCCAAAAGAATCAGGCTGGAGGCGCCGCGTATACCGCGAGACGGTTCAGGAAGTAAGGGGGTTAAACGGCAATGCCCTTGCGGCATTGCAGCTGCGCGGTGCGCACCCGGGAGAAGGCGCGGGCCAGGCGCAGGAGCATTTCGTCGACGTTGCTTTTGCTCAGCGTGAGCGCCGGGGTGAAGCGCAGGCAGTCGGGTTGCGGCGCGCCCAGGATCAGACCTTCACTCAGCGCTGCCTTTACCACTGCATCTGCCGAGTCTTCCGACAGGGTCAGTCCCCATAGCAGGCCCTGGCCGCGCAATTCGCCCTGGCCATAACGATGCGCCAGGCGTGCCAGCCCTTCGCCCAGGTAGGCACCGACGTCGCATAGGTGTTCAAGAAATCCGTGGTTCAGCACCGTATCGAGCACCGCCACGCCAGCAGATGCCATCAGCGCGTTGCCGTGGTGGGTGCCTTCCAGCTCACCGAGTTCAAAACAACACGCCTTGCCCCGCGCCAGCAACGCCGCCAATGGCACACCGCCACCCAGGCCTTTGCCCAGGGTGATGATGTCGGCGCGGACGCCATAGTGCTGTTCGGCGAGTAAAGTGCCACAACGGCCGGTGCCGGTTTGCACTTCATCGAGGATCAGCAGGATCCCCAGCTCGCGGCACAGGCGCTCGACGCCCTTGAGGTAATGCTCGGTCGCGGGGATCACGCCGGCATCGTTCTGGATCGGTTCCAACATGATTGCCACGGTTTGCGCGTCGACCGCTGCATGCAGCGCCGGCAGGTCGTTGAACGGCACGTGACTGAAGCCTGGCAACTGCGGCTCGAAGCGGTTTTCACTGGCGGCCGCCGAGGCCGACATCGCGGCAAAACTGCGACCATGGCAACCGTTGCTGGCGGTGATGATGCGATAGGCGCCGCCGCGATGGAGCTGACCCCATTTGCGCGCCAGCTTGATCGCCGCTTCGCAGGCTTCGGCACCGCTGTTGAGCAGGTAGGCCTGGTCGCTGCCGGTGCGATGGCACAGGCGGTCGGCGAGGTTCAGTTGAGCGCGGTTGTGCAGGCCGTTGCCAGGATTAATCAGCGACTGGGCCTGATCGGCCAACGCCTTGGTCAATACTTGCGGGCTGTGACCCAGGCTGTTGGCGCCGCCGCCCTGATTGAAGTCGAGGTAGGCACGGTCTTCGCTGTCCCACAGCCAGGAGCCCTGGCCGCGTATAAACACTTGGGGCGGACGCGTCACGCTGGGCATCAAACAATCGCTGGAAAGGTCGTCGCGCAGTGTCGGGGTTTTCGCGTCGAGAATCAGATCATCCAGACTGGGGACCGGGCGACGCAGGTTGAACAGGTTCATGAATGAACCCCGCTGGCAATCGCACGTTGGTCGGTACTGCCGTTCAACCCATGGCTGAGGTTTTTTGCCCTGCCTATGCAAACACCGTCAACATAAACACTACTCATCGCGCTTTCCGGCCCTGTAAGCCCTGTGAATAGGCGCTAGACTAGGCGTCTCGGGGGCACTCGGCCATTTCGATTTTCCAGCTTTTTCGATAAGCATTACTTATGGATTTCAAGCAACTGCGTTATTTCGTCGCGGTGTATGAAGAAGGCCACGTGGGGCGGGCAGCAGAGCGCCTGTCGATCTCCCAGCCGGCTTTGTCGCAGCAGATTCGCCAGCTCGAACAGAACCTCGATGTGAGCCTGTTCGAACGCAGCAGCAAGCGCCTGCTGCCGACCCTCGCCGCCCACACGTTGTACAACCATGCCCTGCCCCTGCTCGACGGCATGCAGCATGCGGTGGAAGCGCTGCGCAACTTCAAGGGCCAGGCGTTGCGCACCCTGGCGATCGGCGTGCTGCAAACCGTGCACACCAGCCTGGTGCCGCAGATGCTCGAACGGGTGCGCAAGGCGCAGCCGCACCTGGTGGTGCAGATCTACGAATTGACCGGTATGGAAATCGAACGCCGGCTGCTCAATGGCTCGCTGGATATCGGCATCAGCTACCTGCCGCCGCGCCAGCCGGGGCTGCACGGCGTGCTGCTGTATGAAGATGAACTGAAAGTGGTCATCCCGTCCGACCACCCGCTGCGGGAATTCAAGAAAGTCTCCTTGAAGCAAGCCGCCGAGTTACCGATGTTACTGCTCGGGGAAGAGTTTCAGGTGCGGCAGATATGGCAAGGCCAACTGGCCAACCTGGGCCGACGCCCGCAAGTGCAGGCAGAGTTGAATACGATGGTGGGGATTCTCGACAGCCTGCCCCACACCAAGCTGGCGACAGTGCTGCCCGGACGCTCCCAGGACGAACACAACAGCAAGGGGTTGCTGTGGAAACCGTTGAGCGAACCACGGGTGCCGTTGAAAGTCGGGTTGGTGTGCCGGGATGTGCAGCGTCAGCAGGCGACGCTGGAGTTGTTGCGCACGCTGCTGGAAGACGTGATGAACGCGCCTGTCTGACTTTTTCGCAGGCAAAAGAAAACCCCGCCGAAGCGGGGCTTTGCAGACTGTTTCCCTGACATCCATTTCACTCCGCCTTCCTGGCAGAATCCTACGTGTCCGTGTTGTTGCTTTGCGCTTCCTGCGCGACGTCCATGTGAAGTAGATTATCCGTGGATCCAATATGGCGATAGAGGACGAATAGCAGCACGTCATGTAAGAGAATGCTTACACGCCCTCCAAGCCCTTAGAACTGGGCTTCATCCAGCAAAAACAGCGATTCGCTACCGGCTTTTACCGAAGCACTGAGGGACGCGATCCGCGGCAGCAGGCGGGCAAAGTAGAACCGCGCGGTGCCCAGTTTGCTGGCGTAGAAATCTTCCTGAGCTTCTTTGCCCAAGGCCGCCTTGGCCATCAGCGCCCACATGTAGGCGTATGCCATGTAGCCGAAGGCGTGCAGGTACTCCACCGACGCCGCACCGATTTCATTCGGGTTCGACTTGGCGCGATCCAGCAACCAGGCGGTCAGTTCGTCCAGGTCATCCACCGCCGCGTTCAGCGGTTTGGTGAACTCGGCCAATTCGGCACCGGCCGTGCCGGTGAAATGGCGAATCTCGTCGGCGAATAACTTGTAGAACGCCCCGCCGCTGCCGACGATCTTGCGGCCTACCAGGTCCAGGGCCTGAATGCCGTTGGTGCCTTCGTAGATCTGGGTGATGCGTACATCGCGCACCAGTTGCTCCTGGCCCCATTCGCGAATGTAGCCGTGGCCGCCGAAAATCTGCTGGCCGTGCACGGTGGTTTCCAGGCCCAGGTCGGTCAGGAACGCCTTCGCCACCGGGGTCAGCAAGGCCACCAGGTCGTCCGCACGTTTGCGGGCGGTGGCGTCTTCGCTGAACTTGGCGGTATCCAACTGCATCGCGACGTAGGTGGAGAATGCGCGGCCACCTTCGTTCGAGGCTTTCATGGTCAGCAGCATGCGACGCACGTCCGGGTGGACGATGATCGGGTCGGCGACCTTGTCCTTGGCCTTCGGACCGGTTGGCGAACGGCTTTGCAGGCGGTCGCGGGCATATTCGATAGCGTTCTGATAAGAGCGCTCGCCGGAGGCCAGGCCCTGAATGCCGACGCCCAGACGCTCATAGTTCATCATGGTGAACATCGCCGCCAGGCCACGGTTGGGTTCGCCCACCAGGTAGCCCACGGCTTCGTCGAAGTTCATCACGCAGGTCGCGGACGCCTGGATGCCCATCTTGTGCTCGATGGAGCCACAGGTCACCGGGTTGCGCGCGCCCAGGCTGCCATCGGCATTCACCATGAACTTGGGCACCAGGAACAGCGAGATCCCCTTGGGACCCGCCGGTGCGTCCGGCAGCTTGGCCAGCACCAGGTGAATGATGTTGTCGGTGAGGTCGTGCTCGCCACCGGTGATGAAGATCTTGGTCCCGCTGACCTTGTAGGAACCGTCCGCCTGAGGCTCGGCCTTGGTCCGAATAATCCCCAGGTCAGTGCCCGCATGCGGCTCGGTCAGGCACATGGAACCGGCCCACACGCCGGAGTACATATTCGGCAGGTAAGTGGCTTTGAGTTCTTCGCTGGCATGGGTGTTGATCGACACGCAGGCGCCGGAGGTCAGCATCGGGTACAGGCCGAAGGCCAGGCCCGAGGAGTTGATCATCTCTTCAACCTGGGCCGACACCGCCTTGGGCATGCCCATGCCGCCGTAGGTTGGGTCGCCGCCCACGCCCACCCAACCGCCTTCGGCGTAGGTTTTGTAGGCGTCCTTGAAGCCGGCCGGGGTGAAGACCGCGCCATTCTCCCAGCGGCAGCCTTCTTCGTCGCCGCCGCGGCTGAGCGGGGCGACGGTCTTGGAGGTGACTTTGCCGGCTTCTTCGAGGATTGCCTCAACGGTCTCGGCGTCGACGGTCTCTGCCAGCGCGGGCAGTTGGGCCCAGAGTTTGGCGACCTCGAAAACTTCGTTGAGGACGAAGCGCATATCGCGCAGCGGCGCTTTGTAGTCAGCCATGGCAAACCTCGTGAGAACTTAAAAGTGATTCGGGTGGTGTCAGTTTTACAGACCCCGAGTGTAACCGAACAACTTTTGTGACAC
Source organism: Pseudomonas sp. ADAK13 (assembly GCF_012935715.1). NCBI lineage: Bacteria > Pseudomonadati > Pseudomonadota > Gammaproteobacteria > Pseudomonadales > Pseudomonadaceae > Pseudomonas > Pseudomonas sp. ADAK13. The sequence continues at coordinate 2,865,135 of NZ_CP052860.1, read as the reverse complement.
ATAGGGTCTGCTTGTGACCAACAAGTATTTTACGGTCACTAAAGTGCAAACAGCTCCGCCGGCAGACTCATCAGACACTCACTGCCCGCCTCTACCGCCGCCCGATGGGCGGCCGTGCGTGGCAACAGGCGCTTGAAGTAGAACTCGCACGTGGCCAGTTTGCCATGATGGTAATCGGCATCACCGCGGCCGCTGTCCAACTGCTCTTGTGCCACCAGCGCCATGCGCAGCCACAGGTAGGCGAGGATGATGTAGCCGCTGTACATCAAGTAATCCAGAGCGGCGGCGCCGACTTCATCGGGGTTTTTCATCGCCGCCATGCCCACCTTGACCGTCAGCTCGCCCCATTGCTGATTCAACTGGTTGAGCTGCGCCACATGGGCCTTGAGTTGCGGATGCTCCGCATTGGCCGCGCAGAACTTGTGGACGATTTTGGTAAAGCCCCGCAGCAGCTTGCCCTGGCTGCCGAGCACCTTGCGCCCGAGCAAATCCAACGCCTGGATACCGTTGGTCCCTTCATAGATCGGCGCAATCCGGCAATCGCGAACCAGCTGCTCCATGCCCCATTCACGAATAAAGCCATGGCCGCCGAACACTTGCATGCCGTGGTTGGTCACCTCCAGCCCGGTTTCGGTCATGAAGGCCTTGCAGATCGGCGTGAGAAACGCCAACAAATCTTCAGCCTCCTGGCGCTGGCCCTCGTCAGCACTCAGGTGCGCGGTATCGAGCAACTGTGCGGTGAAATAGGTCAACGCCCGGTTGCCTTCGTTGAAGGCTTTCATGGTGAGCAACATGCGCCGCACATCCGGGTGGACGATGATCGGGTCGGCGGCTTTTTCCGGGGCCTTGGCGCCAGTCAGCGAGCGCATCTGCAAGCGATCGTTGGCGTACTTGATCGCGCCCTGGAAGCTGGCTTCACCCAGGCAAAGGCCCTGCATCCCGGTACCCAGGCGTGCATGGTTCATCATGGTGAACATGCAGTTGAGACCCTTGTTCGCCTCACCAATCAGGAAACCCCGGGCGCCATCGAAGTTCAGCACGCAGGTGGCCGAAGCCTTGATGCCCATCTTGTGCTCGATGGAGCCACAGCTCACACCGTTGCGCTCACCCGAATCGGCGTGGAACTTGGGCACGATAAACAGCGAGATACCCTTGGTCCCGGCCGGTGCGTCCGGCAGCTTGGCCAACACCAGGTGGATGATGTTTTCACTCATGTCGTGCTCGCCGGCCGAGATGAAAATCTTGCTGCCGGTGACCGCGTAGCTGCCGTCTGCCTGAGGCACGGCGCGGGTCTTGATCAGCCCCAGGTCGGTGCCGCAATGGGCTTCGGTCAGGCACATGGTGCCGGTCCACTGGCCTGCGGTGAGTTTGCTCAGGTACGTGTTTTTCTGTTCGTCAGTACCGTGGGCGTGGATCGCCGACATCGCACCGTGAGTCAGGCCGGGGTACATGCCCCAGGAGGTGTTGCTGGAGGCGATCATCTCGGCAAGCACCAGCCCGAGGGACATCGGCAAGCCTTGCCCGCCGTAGGCCGGGTCTGCCGCCAAACCGTGCCAGCCGCCTTCCACGTACTGGGCGAAGGCTTCCTTGAAGCCTTTCGGCGTGGTCACCACACCGTTGTCGAAATGGCAGCCTTCTTCATCGCCGGAGCGGTTCAACGGCGACAGCACGTTTTCGCAGAATTTCGCGCCTTCTTCGAGGATCGCGCCCACCATGTCCGGGCTGGCATCGTTCGCCCCGAGCGCCGCGTAGTGGCCGTGGAAATCAAAGACGTGATCGATCAGAAAGCGCATGTCGCGCAGGGGAGCTTTATAGTCAGGCATGGCAATGTCTCCGGCAGCAGATACCTTCAACCTACTGCCGCACGGCCTGCCGGACAATCACTGTAGGGCCGCTGAATACAGCACCATCACTCAACCGGCAGCGCCGCCCATGCGCACCGCGCCCCGGCGGCTTTGCCCTGCGGCCACCACGCAATTACGCCCGGCACCCTTGGCGCTGTACAGCGCCTGGTCGGCGGATTTGAGCACTTCTTCGGGCGTACGCTGCTCAGCCTGGCGCTCGGCCACGCCGATGCTGACGGTCACCGACACGCTCGACGCGCCACTGCCAGCACGACGCTGGCGACCCTGCTGGTCGTCGTGGGGACGGTCCGGGTTACGCAGCTTGATGTCGTAGTTGGCGATGATTTCGCGAATCTCTTCCAAGTGCGGCAGGCATTCATCAAGGGTCTTGCCGGCGAACACCACCGCAAACTCTTCACCGCCATACCGGTAGGCGCGGCCGCCGCCGTTGACCTTCGACAGCTTGCTGGCCACCAGGCGCAATACCTGGTCGCCCACGTCGTGGCCATGGGTGTCGTTGAAGCGTTTGAAGTGATCGACGTCGCCCATGGCCAGCACATAGTTGCGCCCCAGGCGCTGCATACGCTCATTGAGCGCGCGGCGCCCCGGCAGCCCGGTCAGCTCGTCACGGAAGGCCATTTGATACGCCTCGTGCGCCACCCCGGCGGCAATCATCAGCATCACCTGGCTGCACATGATATTCAGCGTGAACGGCAGGATGAAAGTCTGCGGCAACATCCAGAACAACCCGATCAAGCCCACCAGTTGCGCGGCGTGCAGCGGCCTTGGCTGGTACCAGTACTGCGCGGCCAGGGTGACAAAACCAATCAGGAACATCGGGTAGGACAACTGGATCAGGCTCATCCAGCGGCCATGCAAGGCGGGCCAGCGAATCTCGGCCAACCAGTTCAACAAGGCGTGGGGGAAACTTTGCTCAAGGGCCAGTGCCACGCTGCCGACCGCGAGCAACACCGCGCAACGTGCGACGAAGTCGCGAAACAGGTGGGTTTTTTCCTGCCACACCGCATAGATGCCGAACAGCAGTGGCAGCAACAGGCAGCACAGATGGAAGACCACCGCCGCGTCTTCCCGGACCCGGCCATTGTCACGGTAGTAATCGGTCTGGGTGTCCAGCAGGAAATAGATGACGTACACCGTGATCATCAGGAACAGCTCGCGCTGGCGACGGTAGACCGCGCAGTACGAGCCGCCCAGCAGCAACACCAGGGTCGGCAGTACGTTGAACAGTGAAGTGAAGAACACATTGAGATCCTTCACGTACGCAGCCGAGAGCCCCGCCAGCAGTAATAGCAGTGAAGGTAAAAAATGACTGAAACGTACAGCGGACGCGCGCGACAAGGGTAAAGCTCCGACCCACTAAAAAGATGGCACAGTGCCTTCACTGATCACAGTTAAGCACATTCAATGTGATGCGTATCACATTGCCATCACTTTAACGGCCGCACGGCGCAATCCCTGAGTGCTGCGCTGTGGTTTTTTATCGCGCAAAAAAAAACCGCCGCTCCCGAAGGAGCGGCGGCTTTTTGAAATGAACCCGCCGAGGCTTAGTAGCCCAGGTCGAAGTTCTCTTCTTTCATGTCCATCAGGTTGTTGGCGCCCGACAGCATGGTTGCAACGTGGGTGCGGGTACGCGGCAGGATGCGCTGGAAGTAGAAGCGCGCAGTCTGCAGCTTGGCGGTGTAGAAGCCTTCTTCGGTGGTGCCGGCAGCCAGTTTCTCGGCAGCCAGGCGGGCCATGTCGGCCCAGAAGTAAGCCAGGCACGCGTAGCCGGAGTACATCAGGTAATCCACCGAGGCGGCACCGACTTCTTCGCGGTCTTTCATGGCTGCCATGCCGACCTTCATGGTCAACTCGCCCCACTCTTTGTTCAGTGCAGCCAGCGGTGCAACGAATTCCTGTACGGCTTCGTTGCCTTCGTTAGCCTGGCAGAACTTGTGCACGATCTTGGTGAAGCCCTTCAGCGCTTCGCCTTGGGTCATCAGCACCTTACGGCCCAGCAGGTCGAGGGCCTGGATGCCGGTGGTGCCTTCGTACAGCATCGAAATGCGGCTGTCGCGAACGTTCTGCTCCATGCCCCACTCGGCGATGAAGCCGTGGCCGCCGTAGATTTGCACGCCGTGGTTGGCGGCTTCAAAACCGACTTCGGTCATGAACGCCTTGGCAATCGGGGTCATGAAGGCCAGCAGTGCGTCAGCCTGTTTCTTGGCTTCGTCGTCGGTGCCGTACTTGACCACGTCAACCTGCTTGGCGGTGAAGTACACCATCGCGCGGTTGCCTTCGGCGAAGGCTTTCATGGTCAGCAGCATGCGGCGCACGTCCGGGTGCACGATGATCGGGTCGGCTGCCTTGTCCGGCGCTTTCGGGCCAGTCAGGGAGCGCATTTGCAGGCGGTCGCGGGCATATTTCAGGCCGCCCTGGAAGCCGATTTCAGCGTGGGACAAGCCTTGCAGCGCGGTACCCAAACGAGCGGTGTTCATAAAGGTGAACATGCAGTTCAGGCCTTTGTTCGCCGGGCCGATCAGGAAACCGGTGGCCGCGTCGAAGTTCATCACGCAAGTGGCGTTACCGTGGATGCCCATCTTGTGTTCCAGGGAACCGCAGGACACCGCGTTGCGCTCGCCAATCGAACCGTCTGCGTTCGGGACGAACTTGGGAACGATGAACAGCGAAATGCCTTTGGTGCCGGCCGGTGCATCCGGCAGGCGGGCCAGCACGATGTGGACGATGTTGTCGGCCATGTCGTGTTCACCGGCCGAGATGAAGATCTTGGTGCCGGAAACTTTGTAGGAACCGTCAGCCTGAGGTTCGGCCTTGGTGCGCAGCATGCCCAGGTCGGTGCCGCAGTGCGGTTCGGTCAGGCACATGGTGCCGGTCCACTCGCCCGACACCAGCTTGGTCAGGTAAGCCTCTTGCTGCTCGGGAGTGCCGTGCTCGGAAATGGTGTTCATCGCGCCATGGGACAGGCCCGGGTACATGCCCCACGACCAGTTGGCTTCGCCGACCATTTCGCTGACCGCCAGGCCGAGGGACTCCGGCAGGCCTTGGCCACCGTGCGCCACGTCGTGGGCCAGGCTCGGCCAGCCGCCTTCAACGAATTGTTTGTAGGCTTCTTTGAAACCGGTAGGGGTTTTAACGCCTGACTCGCTCCAGGTGCAACCTTCGATGTCACCCACGCGGTTCAGCGGTGCCAGTACCTGCTCACAGAACTTGGCGCCTTCTTCCAGAATGGCGTCAACCATGTCCGGGGTAGCGTCCTGGCAAGCCGGCAGGCTCTGATAGTGCGCTTCATAGCCAAGCAGTTCGTCACGAACGAAGCGAATATCACGCAAGGGGGCCTTGTAGTCAGGCATAGCGATAAACCTCTGCTGATGTATCTGGGATGAACAACCGCGTGGATGTGTTATTGCGGTCAAACAGTTGTTTGAAACATACGTTTACGACCAATCCTTGTCAAGCGTCGCGCAAATGCCGTTTGTCATGACGTGGGTCAACGTCAGGCACGGCAAGGCCTGCAGCGAAATGCCGCATGACGATTCAGGGTGAAAAAAGATTATTGAGCGGTGAAGATCAACGTGGGAGCTGGCTTGCCTGCGATGCAGGCGCCGCGGTGTATCAGGAGGATCGAGGTGACGCTATCGCAGGCAAGCCAGCTCCCACAGAGAAGCCAGCTCGCACGATAAGAGGGGGTTATGCGTAAGTGTCGATCAACGTGCCGAGCATTTCGTCGGAAGCCTTCGCGACTTTGGCGCCCAACTCGACCTGGAACTTGCCTTGGGCCATCTCGACCATATTGCTGGCCGAATTGGTTGCCTGATTGGCGTCTACGGAACGCAGCCGATCATTTTGTGCGTCCGAAGGCTGGGTAGTGGCGGCGCTGGCGATCTTGCCGGCGGCCTGGTCGACACGGTTCTGCCCGGTCTGAATCGCGCTCAGCCCCGAGTAAAACGCACTGCTACCAGAGATTTCCATGGCGTGAACCTGCCTATAAGAGAATCGTGAACCGTTATTGAAGCAGACCTACTGGCAAAACGCCCGTTAAAAACACTAATGGCATAATGCCTTAGCCATAGGCAAAACTAGTCAAGCAGGTCCAGTTGCAAGTACTCCGCCACCGCTTCAGCGCCGGGATGCTTGAGTTTCGGCACCCTTCCCAGGCATGGCGCAGGCAGCCGCTCGGCCAGGGTCGCGAGGTTTTCTTCCAGACGAGAGGTCTTGGGGTCGATGATATTCGCCACCCAGCCTGCCAGTGGCAGACCGTCCCGGGCGATGGCTTCGGCGGTCAGCAACGCATGGCTGATGCAACCCAGCCGCACGCCCACCACCAGAATCACCGGCAGCTTCAATGCCTGGGCCAGGTCCGAGAGGTTGTCCTGATCCGCCAAGGGCACGCGCCAACCGCCCGCGCCCTCAATCAGGGTGAAGTCGGCCTGCTTGGCGAGAATATGCTGCATGGGCTTCAACAACGATTGAACCGTCAGTGCCACTCCGGCTTCGCGGGCCGCCAGATGCGGTGCGATGGCCGGCTCGAACGCCACCGGGTTGACCTCGGCATAGGTCAAGGGCAACGAACACTCAGCCAGCAACGCCAGGGCATCCGAATTGCGCAGGCCCTTGGGCGTCAGCTGGCATCCCGAGGCCACCGGCTTGCCCGCCGCGGTGCTCTTGCCTGCTTGCCGCGCGGCATGTAGCAGGCCGGCGGCGACGGTGGTCTTGCCGACGTCGGTGTCGGTCCCCGTGATGAAGTAAGCGGCACTCATAGAGGTTTCTCCAGGACGGCGTACACCACTTGATAGGTCGCCGGCAGGCCTTGGGCCTGGCGGAACTGCTCGTAGGCTTGCACCAGTGCAACAATCCGCGCCCGGCCCGTCAAGCCTCCGGGGCGCCCCGGGTTCAGATTGTGCGCACCCAAGGCTTTCAATTCGTGGGTCAGGCTGCGCACGTCGGGGTAATGCAGCACATGGGGACGCTGCTCCAGGCTACGCACCCGCAAGCCACTGGCCGCGCACAACTGCTCATAAGCACTGAACGGCCGGAAGCGGTTCACGTGAACCATGCCATCCGCCGCGCGCCAGCTTTCGCGCAACTCATCCAGCGTACCCACGCACAGGCTGGCAAACGCCAGCACACCGCCGGGCTGCAACACACGACGCGCTTCGCTGAGCACCGCTGCAAAATCCGAGCACCACTGCACCGCCAAACTGGAGTAGATCAGCCCGCAGCTGGCGTCCTGCAAGGGCAAGCGCTCGGCATCGCCAGCGATAAAGTGCTGCGCGCCGCCCAAGGGCCTGGCGTGGTTGAGCATGCCTTCGGCAATGTCCAGGGCCACGCCTTGGCTGTCCGGAAATGACTGGCCCAGCACACGACTGAAATAACCCGTGCCGCAGCCCAGGTCCAGCCAGCGTTGCGGCGAAATACCTTCCGGCAGACGCCGCAGCAGCTCGCTGCCCACCGCGCGTTGCAATTCGGCAACGCTGTCGTAACTGGCCGCTGCGCGAGAAAAAGAGGCCGCTACCTGGCGCTTGTCTGGCAAGCCGCCGGGCAGCGCAGGATGGGATAAATCAGTCATCACCGCACTCATGCAAAAAAGCCTGGATGGCCCCCGCCACACCGTGGGGGTCCTCCAGTAGAAAAGCGTGACCGGCCTGTTCAATCAGGCCGATTTCAACATCGGGCAACAAGGCGAACAACTCACTGGCCACTTCAGCCGGAACCAGCCCGTCCAGCCCGGCAAACAGATGCAACTGCGGCCCTTGAAAGTCGACCAACGCCTGACGGGTGTCCAATCGGCCCAACAGCTCCAGACCACTGAGCAAGGTCTGCGCGGAGGTTTTAGGGGCACCCGCCAGCAATAGCCGAGCAAGTGATCGGGGATCGCTGGAACCCCGGGCGCAAAGCAGACTGAAGCGTTTTAACGTCGCAACCGGATCAAGGCGGCAACCGTTAAGAAACGCAATAAAATCCTCTTCGGGCATGCCATGGTCCCAGCGGGACCAGGCCACGAAGCTTGCGTTGCTGGCAAAGGTGAGCAAACCGCAACAATGATCACCGCGCCGGGCGGCCAACTCGGCAGCAAGCATGCCGCCGAGGGACCAACCACCCAGCCAGACGTCTTGGGGCAAGGTCGAATCCAGCTCATCGAGCCACTCTTGAAGGTCGTCCGACTCCACGTCCGGCAACGGTTCGATCTGCACCTGCAAGTGTTCATCCAGCCCCTGCAACGCCGCCGCCAACGGCTCCAGCGGCGAAACGCCGAGGCCCCAGCCGGGCAGCAATATCAGTCGATCACGCATGGTTGGGCTCCTGGCCTAACAAGCGGAAACACTCTTCCAATGCGCTTAACAATAGCTGCACCTGCGCCTCACTGTGGGCCGCTGTCAGGGTCACCCGCAGTCGCGCGCTGCCAGCGGGCACAGTCGGTGGACGGATCGCGGTCACCATCAGCCCACGCTCGCGCAACATCTGCGACAAGCGCACGGCACGGGCACTGTCGCCAATCATGATCGGCTGGATCGGCGTGAAACTGTCCATCAGCTCCAGGCCGATCTGCTCGGCGCCCAAGCGGAATTGGCGGATCAGCCCGTTGAGATGCTCACGCCGCCAATGCTCGGTGCGCAGCAGTTCCAGGCTTTTCAGCGTGGCGCAGGCCAGCGCCGGCGGTTGGCTGGTGGTGTAGATATACGGGCGGGCAAACTGGATCAGGCTTTCGACCAGTTCCTCACTGCCTGCTACAAACGCCCCGGCAGTACCAAACGCCTTGCCCAGGGTGCCCACCAATACCGGCACGTCCTCCTGGCTCAGGCCAAAATGCTCGACGATCCCGCCACCGTTGGCGCCCAAAGGCCCGAAGCCATGGGCGTCATCCACCATCAGCCATGCGCCCTTGGCCCGGGCTTCACGGGCCAGCGCCGGCAGGTCGGCCACATCGCCATCCATGCTGAACACGCCGTCGGTCACCACCAGCGTATTGCCGGTGGCTTTTTCCAGGCGCTTGGCCAGGCTTTCCGCGTCGTTGTGCAGGTATCGATTGAAGCGCGCCCCGGAGAGCAAACCGGCATCCAGCAACGAGGCGTGGTTAAGGCGGTCTTCGAGCACCGTATCGCCCTGCCCCACCAACGCCGTGACGGCGCCGAGGTTGGCCATGTAACCGGTGGTGAACAGCAGTGCTCGCGGGCGACCGGTGAGGTCGGCCAGGGCTTCTTCCAGTTCATGGTGCGGCGTGCTGTGGCCGATCACCAGGTGCGAAGCGCCACCGCCCACACCCCAGCGCGCCGCGCCCGCACGCCAGGCTTCGATCACTTGCGGGTGATTGGCCAGGCCCAGATAATCGTTGTTGCAGAACGCCAGCAACGGCTGGCCATCGACCACCACTTCAGGGCCTTGCGGGCTCTGCAGCAGTGGACGTTGACGATACAGGTGTTCGGCACGACGGGCCGCAAGACGCGCGGCGAGATCGAAAGACATGAGACCTCGATTAAGCAAACCGAACGCGGTCAACCCTGTGGGAGCTGGCTTGCCTGCGATGACGGCGGCACATTCAGCATCAATGCGTCTGATAGACCGCTATCGCAGGCAAGCCAGCTCCCACACTGGATCGCACGTGGGCAGGAGAAATGGCTTAAACAGCCGCGTTGTAGAACTGCTCGCTGCTCTTTTGCTCCACCAGCGCCTGCTCGATCGCCGCCTGGTGCACTTCATCGGCGTGCTCTTCACGGGCTTCCGGCAAGATGCCCAGGCGCGAGAACAGCTGCATGTCCTTGTCCGCCTGCGGGTTGGCGGTGGTCAGGAGTTTATCGCCGTAGAAAATCGAGTTGGCGCCGGCAAAAAACGCCAGGGCCTGCATCTGCTCGTTCATCGCTTCACGCCCGGCCGACAGCCGCACATGGGACTGCGGCATCAGGATGCGCGCCACCGCCAGCATGCGGATGAAGTCGAACGGGTCGATGTCGTCGGCATTTTCCAGCGGCGTACCGGCGACTTTCACCAGCATGTTGATCGGCACCGATTCCGGATGCTCCGGCAGGTTGGCCAACTGGATCAGCAGGTTGGCGCGGTCGTCCAGCGACTCGCCCATGCCGAGGATGCCGCCCGAGCAGATCTTCATCCCCGATTCACGCACGTACGCCAGGGTTTGCAGGCGTTCGCTGTAGGTGCGGGTGGTGATGATCGAGCCGTAGAACTCCGGCGAGGTGTCGAGGTTGTGGTTGTAGTAGTCGAGGCCGGCCTGGGCCAGGGCTTCGGTCTGGTCCTGGTCGAGACGGCCGAGGGTCATGCAGGTTTCCAGGCCCATGGCTTTCACGCCTTTGACCATTTCCAGTACGTAGGGCATGTCTTTGGCCGACGGATGCTTCCAGGCGGCGCCCATGCAGAAACGGGTCGAACCGATGGCCTTGGCGCGGGCGGCCTCTTCGAGGACCTTCTGCACTTCCATCAGCTTTTCTTTTTCCAGGCCCGTGTTGTAGTGGCCCGACTGCGGACAATATTTGCAATCTTCCGGGCAGGCACCGGTCTTGATCGACAGCAGCGTGGAAACCTGGACGCGGTTGGCGTCGAAATGCGCGCGGTGCACGGTCTGCGCCTGGAACAACAGGTCATTGAAGGGCTGGACAAACAGCGCTTTGACTTCGGCTAAAGACCAATCGTGACGCAGGTTGGCAGTGATGCTGGCGCTCATGGGCGATTCCTTGATTATGCTTTGGCAAGCCCTGCGGGGAGTAATACCCACAGGCACGACACGGATGCTCGGCATATTTAAGGAAGATTCATGCACTGTCAACTCGACAACAAACACAAGGTTTACATCTGGTTAAAAAGCAACCAGCCCTGTTTAGTCTGCGACGAGCACAGCGAAACCGCCCATTCCATCTGCAACGTCTGCGAAACCGAGCTGCCGTGGCTGATGGATCAGTGCGACGTGTGCGCACTGCCGTTACCCATGGCGGGCCTGGTGTGCGGCCAATGCCTGAAGCGACCGCCGGCGTTTAAACAGGTGGTTGCACCCTGGGCCTACAGCTTTCCCGTCGACAGCCTGATCAGCCGCTTCAAGCATCAGGCGCGCTGGCCGCTGGGCCATTTGCTTGCGCACCTGCTGGGGCAATTCCTGCAACACCGGTATGACGATGCCGGCCTCGCGCGCCCCGACTGCCTGCTGCCCGTACCCTTGGCCCGCAAACGCCTGCGCCAACGGGGTTACAACCAGGCGGCGATGCTCGCACGCTGGCTGAGCAAGGACCTGAACATCCCTTACGATGAGCACCTGCTGTTACGGCCTCATGAAACCGTGGCGCAACAGGCCCTGGACGCCAAGACCCGTCAGCGCAACCTGCTCCAGGCCTTTGCCTTGGCGGACAATGCCCTGGTCAAAGACCGGCATCTGGCGCTGATCGACGACGTACTCACCACCGGCGCCACTGCCAACAGCCTCGCCCGGCTGTTGATGGACGCCGGCGCGCGGCAGGTTGATGTGTATTGCCTGGCGCGTACGCCCAAGCCGGGCACATGACTTGACTCCGAGACGCCCTGCCCGCAACGTCTGCCCATTCCATCAAAGCGTGTGCCCATGTCCCTGCCAACCCTCCTGAGCCAACACATCGTCCGCCGTCCCCAGCGTATTGCCCTGCTGCAACACATTGCCGAGCAAGGCTCCATCACCCGCGCGGCGAAGAGCGCGGGCTTGAGCTACAAGGCCGCGTGGGACGCCATCGACGAGTTGAACAACCTGGCGCAAAAGCCCTTGGTGGAACGCAGCGTCGGCGGCAAGGGCGGCGGCGGCGCCAGGCTGACGGCCGAAGGTGAACGGGTACTACGCCTCTACCAACGCCTGCAGGTGGTGCAAGCCCAGGTGCTGGATTCCGCCGAAGACGCCAGCGACTTCAACCTGCTGGGCCGCCTGATGCTGCGCACCAGCGCGCGCAACCAGTTGCACGGCAAGGTCATTGCGATTCACAGCCACGGTCGCAACGACCTGATTCGCCTGGAACTGGCCGCAGGCCTGAGCCTGGATGCGCAAATCACCCACGACAGCACCTTGCACCTGGAACTGGAGACCGGCACCGAAGTCGTCGCCCTGATCAAGGCCGGCTGGCTTGAAGTGCTGGCCGCGAAGCAGTCCGCAACACCTGGACACAATTGCCTGGAAGGAAAAATCGAGGCCATTCTCGACGCCGATGATGGCCCCAGCGAGGTCCGTATCACCCTGCCCAATGGCCAGGTTTTATGCGCCCTGGCCCAGCCCGACGCGCTCGTACAGCTCAAGGCCGCCGAAGGCCTGCAGGTGAAGGTGCAGTTCTCCCCCAGCAATGTGCTGCTGGGCACCCCCGCGTAACGCTTCAAACTGCAACAATTTCGTCACGACCGCTCCCTAAGGTGGCTGCAAAAACCCGCAGGGAGCCTGAAATGAGCCTATTAGAAGAAAACCAAGCCACCGACCTGGAACAGATGGTCGGCCTCACCCGCCGGCGTTTTATCGGCGCCGGCGCCCTCTGCGGTGCGGCGATGTTCCTCGGCGGCAACCTGCTGACCCGCAGCGCCCTGGCGGTCAACGCCGCGTCGAACAGCCCGTTGCTGGGTTTCGCCAGCATCGCCGCGGCCACCAGCGACACCATCACCCTGCCGCCTGGCTACAGCGCCTCGGTGCTGATCAGTTGGGGCCAGCCACTGCACAAGAATGCGCCAGCCTTCGACCCCAGCGGCAACGGCACCGCCAAGGCCCAGGAACAGCAGTTCGGCGACAACAACGACGGCATGAGCCTGTTCGCCTTCCCCGGGGACAACAACCGCGCGCTGATGGCGATCAACAACGAATACACCAACTACCGCTACCTCTACGCCCACGGCGGCGCGCCACAATCGGCCGAAGACGTGCGCAAGGCGCTGGCCAGCGAAGGTGTGTCAGTGATTGAAGTACGGCGTAAAGGCGACACCTGGCAGTTCGTCCAGGACTCGCGCTACAACCGGCGCATCCACGGCAACTCGCCGATCCGCTTCGGCGGCCCCGCCGCGGGCCATGCCTGGCTGAAAACCAGCGCCGACAAGACCGGCAAAAAAGTCCTCGGCACTTTCCAGAACTGCGCCAATGGCAAGACTCCGTGGGGCACTTATCTCACCTGCGAAGAAAACTTCACCGACTGCTTCGGCAGCAGCAACCCGCAACAAACCTTCGACGCCGGGCAGAAACGCTACGGCGTGGTGGCCGCCAGCAAAGACATCAACTGGCATCAGCACGACTCGCGCTTCGACATGGCCAAGAACCCCAACGAACTCAACCGTCATGGCTGGGTGGTAGAAATCGACCCGTTCGACCCGCAATCCACCCCTGTCAAACGCACCGCCCTGGGCCGCTTCAAGCACGAAAACGCCGCCCTGGCTGAAACCCGCGACGGCCGCGCCGTGGTGTACATGGGCGACGACGAGCGCGGCGAGTTCATCTACAAGTTCATCAGCCGCGACAAGATCAACCACAAGAACCCCAAGGCCAACAAGGACCTGCTGGACCACGGCACCTTGTACGTGGCGATCTTCGATGCGGGCGACGGCAATGCCGACCATCCCAAGGGCCAGGGCCAATGGGTCGAACTGACCTACGGCAATAACGGCATCGACGCCAACACCGGCTTTGCCAGCCAGGCCGAAGTGCTGATCCACGCGCGCCTGGCCGCCAGCGTGGTGAAAGCCACCCGCATGGACCGCCCGGAATGGATCGTGGTCAGCCCTACCGACGGCCAGGTGTATTGCACCCTGACCAACAACGCCAAGCGCGGCGAAGACGGGCAGCCGGTAGGCGGCCCGAACCCGCGGGAGAAAAACGTCTACGGGCAGATCCTGCGCTGGAAGGCCTCTGCCTCCGACCATGGCGCGCCGGATTTCAGCTGGGACTTGTTTGTGGTGGCTGGCAACCCGACCGTGCATGCCGGGACGCCAAAGGGCGGCTCGTCCAACATCAACCCGCAGAACATGTTCAACAGCCCGGACGGCCTGGGCTTCGACAAGGCCGGGCGGTTGTGGATCCTCACTGATGGCGACTACAGCAACGGCGGCGACTTTGCCGGCATGGGCAACAACCAAATGCTCTGCGCCGACCCGGCGACCGGTGAGATCCGGCGGTTCATGGTAGGGCCGGTGGCCTGTGAGGTGACCGGGATTAGCTTCTCGCCAGACCAGAAAACCCTGTTTGTGGGGATTCAGCATCCAGGGGAAACCGGTGGCTCGACCTGGCCGGAACACCTGCCGAATGGTAAGCCACGGTCTTCGGTGATGGCGATTCGTCGGGATGATGGCGGGATCGTCGGCGCCTGATAAGGCGCCATCGCGGGCAAGCCCGGCTCCCACAGTTGACCGAGTACTCCTGTGGGAGCCGGGCTTGCCCGCGATGGCGGACTAACAGTCACCACCTATCTCGACCCCGGTGCGTTACCATACCCGGCCGGACGCGGCGCCCTGCTGCGCGCAGGAGTTCGCATGGCACACCCGTTTGAAACACTGACCCCTGACCTGGTGCTCGACGCAGTCGAAAGCATCGGTTTCCTCAGCGACGCCCGCATCCTCGCGCTCAACAGCTACGAAAACCGCGTCTACCAGGTCGGCATCGAAGACGCCGAGCCCTTGATCGCCAAGTTCTACCGGCCCCAGCGCTGGACCAACGAAGCCATCCTCGAAGAACACAGCTTCACCTTCGAGCTGGCCGAGTGCGAAGTGCCCGTGGTGGCGCCGATGATTCACAACGGCGAAAGCCTGTTCGAACACGCCGGTTTCCGCTTCACCCTGTTCCCGCGCCGTGGTGGCCGCGCGCCGGAGCCGGGCAACCTCGACCAGCTGTATCGCCTCGGCCAGCTGCTCGGCCGTCTGCACGCGGTCGGCTCCACCCGCCCTTTCGAACACCGCGAAGCCCTGGGCGTGAAGAATTTTGGTCACGATTCCCTGAACACCCTGCTGGAAGGAAATTTCATTCCCAAAAGCCTGCTGCCGGCCTACGAGTCCGTGGCCCGCGACCTGCTCAAGCGTGTGGAAGAGGTCTACAAGGCCACGCCCCACAAGAACATCCGCATGCACGGCGATTGCCACCCCGGCAACATGATGTGTCGCGACGAGATGTTCCACATCGTCGACCTCGACGATTGCCGTATGGGCCCCGCCGTACAAGACCTGTGGATGATGCTCGCTGGCGACCGCCAGGAATGCCTGGGACAACTCTCGGAATTGATGGACGGTTACCAGGAATTCCATGACTTCGACCCGCGCGAACTGGCCCTGATCGAACCACTGCGGGCCCTGCGCCTGATGCACTACAGCGCCTGGCTTGCACGCCGCTGGGACGACCCGGCGTTCCCCCACAGTTTCCCGTGGTTTGGCAGCGAGCGTTACTGGGGCGACCAGGTGTTGGCGTTGCGCGAGCAATTGTCGGCGCTCAATGAAGAACCGCTGAAGCTGTTCTGATCCCTACCGTCTGGGCCCAAGCCTTGGGCCCTACACTTTCAACACACATCCCCTGACAAATATCCTTACAATCGCGGCTTTGTTAGCTGCCTAAGCAAGGATTCTGCATGCAAGCCGCCAACCCCCGTCGCGGGTACATATTGGGCCTGAGCGCCTACGTCATCTGGGGCCTGTTCCCGATCTACTTCAAAGCCATCGCCAGCGTTCCCGCCGCAGAAATCATCGTTAACCGCGTGCTGTGGTCTGCGCTGTTCGGCAGTTTGCTGCTGCTGGTCTGGAAACACCCGGGCTGGCTTCGTGAACTGCGGGACAACCCCAAGCGCCTGGCGATCCTGGCCCTGAGCGGCACCTTGATCGCGGGTAACTGGCTGACGTACGTGTGGTCGGTGAACAGCGGCCGCATGCTTGAGGCCAGCCTGGGTTATTACATCAACCCGCTGGTGAACGTGCTGTTGGGCATGGTGATCCTGGGCGAGCGCCTGCGCCGCCTGCAATGGGTGGCCGTGGGCCTGGCGGCGGTCGGCGTGGCGCAACAGGTGTGGCAAGTCGGCAGCCTGCCGTGGGTGTCGCTGGTACTCGCCGCGACCTTTGGTTTCTACGGGTTGATCCGCAAGCAGGCGCCGGTCAAGGCATTGCCCGGGCTGGTGGTGGAAACCTGGATGCTGGTGCCGATTGCCATCGCATGGCTGCTGTTCAATCCGTCCGCCCACAGCGCGCAGATGGCGTTCTGGAGCACCTCGGAGGCGTGGTGGCTGGTAGCCGCAGGCCCGGTGACGTTGATCCCGCTGGTGTGTTTCAACGCCGCCGCGCGGCATTTGCCCTACACCGCCTTGGGCTTCCTGCAATACGTGGCGCCCACCCTGGTGCTGCTGGAAGCCGTGCTGCTGTTCAACGAACACCTGGCGCCCGCCACGCTGATCGCTTTCTGCTTTATCTGGGCCGGCCTGGTGGTCTACAGCCTCGACGCCTGGCTGACCGTGCGGAAAAACTGATCAAATAACGTACAAACCCCTGCAAGCCATAGCCGGCGTGGCTTGCAGCCATTCACCCCAAGGTTATCCACAGCCTGGTCCCCGGCGTTTGTGCACAAGCCATTGAAACTGCTCGTTTTTTGCTCAACCGGCGAAGAACCACGGCCCGCGTGGGCTGGACGCGGGTCTCTACAGGTTATCCACAGGCCCATGCAAGATTTCCATGCATAACCTTGTGGGCAACTATTCCTCGCTGCGTAGTTCCAGTTCCACCATCAAGTCATCCGCCAGGGTTTCCAGCGCGGCCTGCAACGTCTCCAACGGCAGCGTCAACGGCACCGCCAGCAAGGCTTCGGCGTGAAACAACAGGTCGCTGCTCATCGGCGCCGGACGCACGTCTGTGATCAAGCGCTCCAGGTTGACGCCCTGCTTGCTGAGCAGCGCGGTGATGTCGCGAACAATTCCCGGCCGGTCATTGCCCACCAGCGCCATGGCGATCGGTTGCGACTCACTGGCGGCGACCGAACTGCTTTCCCCCAGCAGCACGCGAATGCCGTGAGTGGACAAGTCTTCCAGCGCCCCAATCAAATCCAGACGGTTTTCCGCTGGCACGCTCACGCGCAAAATCCCGGCAAACTGCCCGGCCATGTGCGCCATGCGGCTTTCCAGCCAGTTGCCGCCGTGGGACGCGATGCATTGGGCGATGCGCTCGACCACGCCGGGTTTGTCCGGGGCGATGACAGTCAGTACGAGATGGTCCATGGTGTCGTCCTCTTCTTATGAAAATCAGGTAGGAACCAGGTGTTCCCCTCGCACCTATCAAGGTGGACTCAGGTAGGCACGAAAACAAATCGTGTACCATTTTTATATTTATCTGGAACAATCCAATAGTTTTTTGAGAACATCCCGTACCCCACTGTGACCGTATAACCAAAGTGGGTCGCTAAACGACGTATTTAGTCTAATTTTCACAACCGCAACTCATCATGTAGTATGCCCAATCGCGCACTACATAACGTTAGGTCGATGTCTGCCAAGGCAACCACGCACCGCGACGCAGCCCGCCCAGCCGCCTTCATCGGCATGTACTGGTGCGGCGTATTCGCGGTTTACATGGCCAGAGGCTTCATTGGTAAATTGAAAAGCTGAAAAGCGCATAAGCTCCGCAGAGTGAGGCAAGCAATGACTGAACACGTTCAAGTCGGTGGCCTGCAGGTCGCCAAAGTCCTGTTCGACTTCGTGAACAACGAAGCCATTCCTGGTACCGGCATTACCGCCGACCAGTTCTGGGCCGGTGCCGACAAGGTCATCCACGACCTGGCGCCGAAGAACAAAGCCCTACTCGCCAAACGCGACGATTTTCAAGCGCGGATCGACACCTGGCACCAGGCGCACGCCGGCCAGGCCCACGACGCGGTGGCCTACAAAGCCTTCCTTCAAGATATCGGATACCTGCTGCCAGAAGCCGCGGATTTCCAGGCATCGACCCAAAACGTCGACGAAGAAATTGCCCACATGGCCGGCCCGCAGCTGGTGGTGCCGGTGATGAACGCCCGTTTCGCCCTCAACGCCTCGAACGCGCGCTGGGGCTCCCTGTATGACGCGCTGTATGGCACCGACGCCATCAGCGAAGCCGACGGCGCCGAAAAGGGCAAAGGCTATAACAAGGTGCGTGGCGACAAGGTTATCGCCTTCGCCCGCGCCTTCCTCGACGAAGCCGCGCCTCTGGCTGCCGGCAGCCACGTGGACTCCACCGGCTACAAGATCGTCGACGGCAAGCTCGTGGTCAGCCTCAAGGGCGGCAGCAACAGCGGCCTGCGCAGTGATGCCCAGTTGATCGGCTACCAGGGCGATGCCGCCAAGCCGACCGCAGTCCTGCTGAAGCACAACGGCCTGCACTTCGAAATCCAGATCGACGCCAGCACCCCGGTCGGCCAGACCGACGCCGCCGGCGTGAAAGACGTGCTGATGGAAGCCGCGCTGACCACCATCATGGACTGCGAAGACTCCGTCGCCGCCGTCGATGCCGATGACAAGGTAGTGATCTACCGCAACTGGCTCGGCCTGATGAAAGGCGACCTGTCGGAAGAAGTCGCCAAGGGTGGCAAGACCTTTACCCGCACCATGAACGCCGACCGTGTGTACACCGGCGCAGACGGTAAAGACGTGACACTGCACGGTCGTTCGCTGCTGTTCGTGCGTAACGTTGGTCACTTGATGACCATCGACGCGATCCTCGACAAAGACGGCAACGAAGTACCAGAAGGCATTCTCGACGGCCTGCTCACCAGCCTGTCGGCGATCCACAGCCTCAACGGCAACACCAGCCGCAAGAACAGCCGCACCGGTTCGGTCTACATCGTTAAACCGAAAATGCACGGCCCGGAAGAAGCCGCGTTCACCAACGAGCTGTTCGGCCGCATTGAAGACGTGCTGAAGCTGCCACGCAACACCCTTAAAGTCGGGATCATGGACGAGGAGCGCCGCACCACGGTCAACCTCAAGGCCTGCATCAAGGCGGCCAGCGAGCGCGTGGTGTTTATCAACACCGGCTTCCTCGACCGCACCGGCGACGAAATCCACACCTCCATGGAAGCTGGCGCGATGGTGCGCAAGGCTGCCATGAAGGCTGAAAAATGGATCGGCGCCTACGAGAACTGGAACGTCGATATCGGCTTGAGCACCGGCCTGCAAGGCCGTGCACAAATCGGTAAAGGCATGTGGGCGATGCCCGACCTGATGGCCGCCATGCTGGAGCAGAAAATTGCTCACCCGCTGGCCGGCGCCAACACGGCGTGGGTCCCGTCGCCAACGGCGGCCGCGCTGCACGCGCTGCATTACCACAAGGTTGACGTATTCGCCCGCCAGGCCGAACTGGCCAAGCGCGAACGCGCTTCGGTGGACGACATCCTGACCATTCCTCTGGCCCAGAACACCGATTGGTCCGACGAAGAAATCCGCAACGAACTGGACAACAACGCCCAGGGCATCCTCGGTTATGTGGTGCGCTGGATCGACCAGGGCGTGGGTTGCTCGAAAGTGCCGGACATCAACGACGTCGGCCTGATGGAAGACCGCGCCACCCTGCGCATTTCCAGCCAGCACATCGCCAACTGGCTGCGCCACGGCATCGTCAATGAAGCCCAGGTGATGGAAAGCCTCAAGCGCATGGCGCCGGTGGTGGACCGTCAGAACGCCGGTGACGCGCTGTACCGTCCGTTGGCTCCCGATTTTGACAGCAACATCGCGTTCCAGGCGGCGGTGGAGTTGGTAGTTGAAGGGACCAAGCAGCCGAACGGCTACACCGAGCCGGTGTTGCACCGTCGGCGCCGGGAGTTCAAGGCCAAGAACGGCCTGTAATCAAGCGCTGGAAACGAAAAAGCCCTGATCTTCCGATCAGGGCTTTTTTTTGGTCACCGGGTTTTACTGCACCATCCCCAACTCCCGCTTCACCATCTTCGCCAGCTTTGCGCTATCAATGGGCTTGAGCAAGAAGTCCACCACGCTCAAATGCATGGCATCAATCACGTCCGGCGCTTCAGCGTCCCCCGACATGATGATGATCGGCAGCGCCGCCCGGGTAGACCCGCGCACCTGGCGAATCAATTGCAGCCCGTTGCTCGGGGTCATGCGCAGGTCGGTGATCAGCAAGCCAATGGAGCTGCTGGAGCTCAACAAGTCCCACGCCGCCTCGCCACTGTCTGCGGTCATGCAACGAATGCCGTCCAGGCCAAGAATTTCCGCCAACAGTTCGCGAGAGTCCTTGTCGTCATCCACGATCAAAACCCGTTGTGGCGGTAAATCAGGCTCCTGCATAACAGCGCTCAGGGCCTCGCGCTCGGCGTCACTCAAAATATCGTGGTCGGACATACGTTTCTCGGCAGTTCTGATCAATCTCCCAGCACAGAACTCAGACATCGCCGGAAGGGCGAACAATGTGCACTTCGTCGGAAAGTTTTCCTAGTGGGCGTTCTACGGGGTTTGGACGATATTCATGTAAGGTTTTTCCCTAGTCGTTGAGGACAATTCGCTACCTAGACTTACGTCCAATGGGCACCCGCAGCGCAGGAGTCGACCATGAGGCACGATAACGACAAAAAAACTGCGGTCATAGGTATGAGTAAAGCTGATGCTTTCACACAAGCGGGAAAAACCGCTGTGTTGCAGAACATCCACGGCACCCTGCAATTCCTGCAACGTTTCCCGCCGTTCAACCAGATGGAAAACGCCCACCTGGGATTTCTGGTAGAGCAGTGCCAATTGCGCTTCTACGGCCCCGGCGAGAGCATTCTCAAGCCGTCGGGCGGGCCGGTGGAGCATTTTTATATCGTCAAGCAGGGGCGCGTGGTCGGCGAGCGGCCGGATTCCACAGAAACCACCTTTGAAATCACCACGGGTGAATGTTTCCCGCTGGCCGCGTTGCTGGGCGAGCGGGCGACCCGCACCGAGCATAAAGCCGCCGAAGACACCTTCTGCCTGCAACTGAACAAGCCGGCCTTTATCAAGCTGTTCGCGCTTTCCAGTGCCTTTCGCGACTTTGCCTTGCGCGGGGTGAGCAGCCTGCTGGATCAGGTCAACCAGCAAGTCCAGCAAAAAGCCGTGGAAACCCTCGGCACCCAGTATTCGCTGAACACCCGCCTGGGCGAGTTGGCCATGCGCCACCCGGTGACCTGCAGCCCGCTGACGCCCCTGCGCGAAGCGGTCACGCAGATGCACGAGCAGCAAGTGGGCAGCATCGTGATCGTCGATGAGCACAAGGCGCCCCTGGGGATTTTCACCCTGCGGGACCTGCGTCAAGTGGTGGCCGATGGCACCAGCGATTTCAACCAGGGCATCGAGCGCCATATGACCCAGGCGCCGTTCTTTCTCACGCCGGACCACAGCGCCTTCGACGCCGCGATCGCCATGACCGAACGGCATATTGCCCACGTGTGCCTGGTCAAGGATCAGCGCCTGTGTGGCGTGGTGTCCGAACGTGACCTGTTTTCCCTGCAACGGGTCGACCTGGTGCACCTGGCCCGGACTATCCGCAACGCGCCAAGGGTAGAAAACCTGGTGGCGATCCGTGGCGAAATCGGCCAGTTGGTGGAACGCATGCTGGCTCACGGGGCGTCCTCCACGCAGATCACCCACATCATCACCTTGCTCAACGATCAGACGGTGTGCCGCGTCATCGAGCTGACCCTGGCCGACAAGGGCGACCCCGGCGTGCCGTTCAGCTGGCTGTGTTTCGGCAGCGAGGGCCGCCGCGAGCAGACGCTGTATACCGACCAGGACAACGGCATTCTGTTTGAAGCCAAAGACGCCGCTGAAGCCGCCGAGATTCGTGGCCGCCTGCTGCCCCTGGCGCAACAGATCAACCAGAGCCTGGCGCTGTGCGGTTTTACCCTGTGCAAGGGCAACATCATGGCCGGCAACCCGGAGCTGTGCCTGTCCCGGGCGGAATGGGCGCGGCGGTTTGCCGGGTTTATTCGCGAGGCAACGCCGGAGAACCTGCTGGGTTCGAGCATCTATTTTGATTTGCGGGTGGTGTGGGGCGATGAACACGGGTGCGAGCAATTGCGCCAGGGCATTCTCGATCAGGTGGCGGACAACCGTTTGTTCCAGCGCATGCTGGCCGAGAACGCGTTGCGCCAGCGCCCGCCGGTGGGGCGTTTCCGGGATTTCGTGCTGACACGCAAAGGCGCCGACAAGGCGACACTCGACCTCAAGGTGCAAGGCCTCACGCCCTTTGTCGACGGTGCCCGGCTGCTGGCCCTGGCCAATGGCATCAGTGCTATCAACACCCTGGAGCGCTTGCGCCAGCTGGTGGCCAAGGAAGTCATCGAACGCCTGGACGGCGCGGCCTATGAAGAGGCCTATCACTTTATCCAGCAAACCCGCATGCAACAGCACCAGCTGCAAACCCGCGAGAACCTGCCCTACTCCAACCGCGTCGACCCCGACAGCCTCAACCACCTGGACCGGCGCATCCTGCGTGAGTCCCTGCGCCAGGCCCAACGCCTGCAAAGCAGCCTGACCCTGCGGTACCAGCTGTGAGCTTGTTTGGCTGGTTGCGTAAAGCCAAGCCGGGCCTGGACGCAGCGCAACAGCGGCGGGTCGAGCAACTGCCAAAACCCCGGGCGCTGGGGGACGGTTCGTTGCGAGACCAGCGCTGGGTGGTGGTGGATCTGGAAACCAGCGGCCTGAACCTCAATCGTGACCAGGTGTTGTCGATTGGCGCGGTGGTGATCGAAGACGGCGCGGTGGACTTCTCCCAACTGTTCGAACGCACCCTGCAACGGGCCGAAACCAAGCTCAACCCCAGCGTGCTGATCCACGGCCTGGGGCCCAGCGCCATTGCGGCGGGCAGTGATCCGGCTGAAGCGTTGATGGACTTTATGGCGTTTGTCGGCGACAGCCCGTTGCTGGCGTTCCATGCGCCCTTTGATCAACACATGCTCTGCCGGGCCCTCAAGGACAGCCTGGGTTATCGCTTGAACCACCCGTTCCTGGACGTGGCCGACATCGCCCCGCTGCTGTGTCCCGACGCGAACATCCGCGAAGCCGGGCTGGATGACTGGATCGGGCATTTCAAGCTGCAGGTGGGCGAGCGTCACCATGCGAGCGCGGATGCGTTGGCCACGGCGGAGTTGATGCTGATCCTGTTCAGCCGGGCCCGGCAGCAGCAGATCGACAGCCCCAAAGCCTTGCAGGAGCGCCTTGGCCAGTGGAAACGTCGCAAACAAGCCCCGTCTTTTTAAACACAGTGCCATCACCCGACCAACGCCAATTGCACCCGTACGACGCCTCTGCCACAATCGCGAATAATTCTCGTTAGTTTAAACTTTCCGATCGGTGTCGCCTTGTCGTCAATCCAAAGTCCCCACAGTGAGCTTGTTGGCGCGTTGTACCGCGACCATCGCAGCTGGCTGTTGGCGTGGCTGCGACGCAACGTGGCCTGCCCCAGCCGTGCCGAAGACCTGAGCCAGGACACCTTCATGCGCCTGCTGGGCCGTGAAGAACTGCGCGAACCCCGCGAGCCCCGGGCGTTTCTGGTGGCCATCGCCAAGGGCCTGCTGTTCGATTACTTCCGTCGCGCAGCACTGGAACAGGCCTACCTCACTGAACTGATGCTGATCCCGGAAAGCGAACATCCGTCCCCGGAAGAACAGCAACTGATCCTCGAAGACCTCAAGGCCATCGACCGCCTGCTGGGCAAACTCTCGAGCAAAGCCCGCGCGGCCTTCCTCTATAACCGCCTCGATGGCATGGGCCACGCCGAAATCGCCCAGCGCCTGGGGGTTTCCGTGCCCCGTGTGCGGCAATACCTGGCCCAGGGCATTCGCCAGTGCTACATCGCCCTGTATGGCGAGCCGCTGTGAGCCAGGTCGGTTCCAAACCGGTGTCGGCACGGGTGCTCGACGCGGCGATTGCCTGGCAGTTGTCCCTCGACTCGGGCGACGGCAG
The DNA here is from genome assembly GCF_012935715.1 of Pseudomonas sp. ADAK13. NCBI lineage: Bacteria > Pseudomonadati > Pseudomonadota > Gammaproteobacteria > Pseudomonadales > Pseudomonadaceae > Pseudomonas > Pseudomonas sp. ADAK13. The sequence goes on along the minus strand of NZ_CP052860.1, from coordinate 2,841,422 downwards.
CGCCGTAGAACAGGAAGAGTTCGCCAAATGGCTGGCCAGTGATGAAGAACACGCCCGCGCCTGGCGCCAGTTGGGCATGCTCGATCAGCGTTTCAGCGTGGCCTCGGGCCCTGCCCGTGCCGCGCTGCTGCAATCGCGCGAAGGTATTCGCCGCCGCGTGCGCAAGCTCGGCAGCGGCCTGGCCAGTGTGGTGCTGGTATGCGGCCTGGTGGTGTTCGCCGGCCAGCGCTACGTGCCGTTCGACTACTGGCTGGCGGACCAGCGCACCGCCACCGGCGAACAGCGCACCCTGAAGCTGGCCGACGGCACCGTGATCAACCTCAACACCCACAGCGCCATCGACGTGCGCTTCGACGAGAGACGCCGGGTGATCGTGTTGCAGGAAGGCGAGATCCTCGTCGAAACCGGCCACAACGACGCCCGCCCGTTTTTTGTCGAAACCCGCGAAGGCAGCCTGCGCGCCCTGGGCACGCGGTTTATCGTCAAGCGCGAAGAAGACGGCACGCGCCTCAGCGTGTTGCAGTCTGCCGTCGGCGCGCAGCCCGAGGCGCTGCACCAGGAGCAGATCTTCAAGGAAGGCCAGCAAGTGCTGATGCGCCGCGACGGCCTCGGCCCGATGCTCGCCGTCAGCCCCGGCACCGACGCCTGGACACGCGGCATGCTGGTGGTGGACAACGCGCGCCTCGGCGACGTGGTTGCTGAGCTGAGCCGCTACCGCACCGGCTACCTGGGTGTGGATAAACAGGTGGCCGACCTGCGGATCACCGGCAGCTTCCCGCTGCACGACACCAACCTGGCGCTGAACGCGTTGCTGCCGACCTTGCCGGTGCAAATCGAGCAGCACACGCCGTGGTGGGTGACGGTTACCGGCAAGCCTGCAACCCAATAGAAATTATTTTCATTCAGCCCTATCACTTTTTGCATCTCGTTCGGCACATAGGCAATTGAGAAATATTTCCATTCAGGAGCCGCCGTATGTCCCGCACGCTAGACACCTTGTTGCGCCCCAGCCTGTTAGCCGTGGCCATTGCCCTCAGCGCGCCGCTGGCCAGCACCCAGCTGATCGCCGCCGAACAGGCCTCCAGCGTGCGTGCCTACAACCTGCCGGCAGCACCGCTGGCCACTACCCTGAACCAGATCGCCAGCCAGGCGGGCTTGGCGCTGACGCTGAATCCTGGATTGGCGTCGGGCAAGACGTCTGCACCGGTGAAGGGCCAGTTCGATGCGCAGGGTGCGTTGCGTGAAGCGTTGCGTGGGACCGGTTTGCAGCTGGAGCAAAGCAGCGCGGGCACGTTCAGCCTGGTAGCGATTCCGGATGGGGTTGTGGCGTTGCCGGAGACAAGCATTACCGGGCAGGCCAATGCGGAAAGTGCATGGGGGCCGGTGGAGGGTTACCTGGCGACTCGCACCGCCGCTGGCACCAAGACCGATACCGCGCTGGTCGAAGCGCCGCGCTCGATTTCTGTCGCCACCCGCGAGCAAATGCAGGACCGCAACGTCCAGAACCTGGATGACGCCGTGAAGTACATGCCCGGCATCGTGTCCGCCAGCTATGGCAGCGACACCCGCTACGACTGGATGCGTGTTCGCGGTTTCGAACCCACCCAGTTTCTCGACGGCCTGCCGCTGCCTCGCGGCGTGTATGCCAACCCGAAAGCCGAAACCTGGAACCTCGACCGCCTCGCGCTGCTGCGCGGGCCGGCTTCGTCGGTCTATGGCCAGACCCCGCCGGGCGGCCTGCTGGACATGGTCAGTCGCCGCCCCAGCGCTGAATCGAGCAATGCCATCCAGGTGCAATACGGCAGCGACAACTATCGCCAGATCAACTTCGCCAGCACCGGCAAGATCGATGATGAAGGCCAGTTTCTCTACGGACTCAGCGGCGTGGTGCGCGATGCCGGCACTCAGGTCGATCACATCGACAACAAGCGCTACAACATCGCGCCCAGCCTGACGTGGAATATCGACACCGACACCAAGCTGACTTTCCTGTCGCAGTTCACTCGTGACGATACCGGCGCCACCAGTCAGTTCCTGCCGATTGTAGGCACCAAGATCCACTCGCCACTGGGCGACATATCTCATCACAAAAACCTCGGCGATCCGGACTACGAGTACTACGACCGCACCTACTACGCACTGGGCTATGCCTTTGAACATCGCTTCAACGATACCTGGCAGTTCAAGCAGAACCTGCGCTACACCAAATCGGAATTGTCCTTCCAGCAACTGACCGTCGGTTCCTACGGATACTCGACCATTGATGCCGAAGGCAACACCAGCCGCTCGTCGACCAACGTGGACGAAAACATCGGCCAGTTCGCCGTCGACAACAATTTCCAGGCTGACTTCGCCACGGGCGACATCACCCACACCTTGCTGCTGGGCCTGGATCATCAGCGCACCGACACCTCGTATCTGTCGATCTTCGGTGACGGCGGGACGGTCAATCTCTACAACCCGGTCAACACCAAGCCGGTGGTGCGCCCGGCGCGCTCCACGGCGTATTACGACTACAACCAGAAAACCATCCAGACCGGCCTTTATGCCCAGGACCAGATGGCCCTGGACAAGTGGCGCCTGACCCTGGGCGGTCGTGAAGACTGGGTGCACCAAGGCACCACATACTTCAACAAGAACGACGCGACCAATACCGACCGCAGCAAGAACTTCAGTGGCAACGCGGCGCTGAGCTATGTGTTCGATTCCGGGTTCGTGCCGTACCTCTCCTACGCCGAATCCTTCCAGCCAGCGAGCAACGCCAGCGTTTCGCCGACCGAGTCGTACAAACCCACTGAAGGCAAGCAATGGGAACTCGGGGTCAAGTATCAGCCGCCTGGCTCAAATACTCTGCTGAGTGCTGCGGTGTATGACCTGACCCAAAAGAACGTGCTGGTTACCAGCTTCGGGGCCGGTGGCCAGTCAATCACCAACCAGACCGGCGAAGTGAAGGTCAAGGGCCTGGAGCTGGAAGCGGTGTCTGACGTGACCGAGAACCTCAAGGTCATCGCCGCTTACACCCTGGCCAAGTCCGAGGTACAAAAAGGCCAATACAAAGGCAACCGCCTGCAACTGATGCCCAACCAGCAAGCCTCCCTGTGGACCGATTACACCTGGCACTCTGGCGTGCTCGACGGCTTCGGAGTCGGCGCGGGCGCCCGCTACACCGGCAACACCTATGGCGACCAGGGCAACACCTGGCTGGGCAAGGCTGACGCCTACACCGTGTTCGATGCCTCCGTGCATTACGACCTCGGCCGTCTGAACAACAGCCTCAAAGGCGCATCGGTGAAGCTCAACGCCACCAATCTGTTCGACAAGGACTACATTTCCACCTGTGATGCCTCCTACTGCTACTACGGCGACCAACGCAGCGTGGTCGCCAGTGCCACCTACCAGTGGTAATCGACTGAGTTAACAACCAGGCCGCCCTTATGGGCGGCTTCGGTGTGTCTGAAGGCTAGAAAATGAAAAGCAAAACCATCCGCCGCTGGTCCTTCATCCACACCTGGACCAGCCTCGTCTGCACGGTGTTCCTGCTGCTGCTCGCCCTCACCGGGCTGCCGTTGATCTTCCACCACGAGATCGATCACCTGCTGGGCAACGAGCCCGAGCTGGCGCAAATGCCCGCCCACACCCCGCAGCTGAACCTCGAACAACTGGTGGCCAAAGCCCAGGCCCATCGCCCCGGCGAAGCCATGCAGTACCTGGCCTGGGATGAAGACGACAAGAACGGCGTGATCGCGATCATGGCCGCCACTGCCGGCACCGAACCCAACTCTTCCCATACCTTCATGCTCGACGCCCGCACCGGTGAGGCCGTGGAAACCCCTTCGGCCAACGGCGGGCTGACGATGTTCCTGCTGCGCCTGCACGTCGATATGTTTGCCGGGCTGCCGGGCAAGTTGCTGCTGGCGTTCATGGGCATCCTGTTTGTGTTGGCGATCATTTCCGGCACGGTGCTGTACCTGCCCTTCATGCGCCGGCTGAAGTTCGCCACCGTGCGCCAGGACAAATCCACGCGCCTGCGCTGGCTCGACCTGCACAACCTGATCGGCGTGGTCACCCTGACCTGGGCGTTGGTGGTGGGCGTGACCGGCGTGATCAGCGCCTGCGCCGACCTGATCATCGCGGCCTGGCGCACCGACAGCCTCAGCGCGATGATCGAACCCTACAAGAACGCCCCGCCACTGACCTTGCGCGCGCCCGCCACCGACCTGCTGACAATCGCCGCCAAGGCCGCGCCCGGCATGGAGCCGGACTTTATCGCATTCCCCGGCACGCGCTTTTCCAGCGAGCATCACTACGCGGTGTTCATGAAAGGCAGCACCCACCTGACGTCGCACCTGCTGACGCCAGTGCTGATCGACGCGAGCAACCTGCACGTCACCGCCATCGCCGAACGGCCGTGGTACATGGACGCCATGGGCATGTCGCAGCCGCTGCACTTTGGTGACTACGGCGGCATGCCGATGAAGATCCTCTGGGCAGTGCTGGACGTGCTGACCATCATCGTCCTGGGCAGCGGCGTGTACCTGTGGCAGGTACGGCGCAAGGCGGCCAAGTCATGAAGCCGCGGCAGTCGAGTTTCTGGAAGGTGTTTGGCATTCCGCTGGCCATCGGGCTGCTGAGCGCGGCCGGGTTGTTTGCGGCGTTGCTGGGGGACGGGTTGTGGGATTCGTTGAGCTGGGTCGGGCTGGGTATTCCGGCGGTAATTGGCAGCTGGGCGTTGCTCAAGCGTTGAGATAGATTAGCGCTGCCCTTTTCCGAGGAATGCCCATGTCCATCCCCAGCATGACGTTGTTCCACAACCCCGCCTCGCCGTTTGTGCGCAAGGTACGGGTGCTGTTGCACGAGACCGGCCAACTGGACCGCGTGACCTTGCACGCCTGCATGCCGACACCGATCGCGCCCGACGCCGATGTGATCCTGGACAACGCGGTGGGCAAGATCCCCGCGCTGCGCCTGGCCGACGGCAACGCGCTGCATGACAGCCGGGTGATCCTCGATTACCTCGACCACCAACACACCGGCACCCCGCTGATCCCCCGAGACGGCCCGGCCCGCTGGCGACGCCTGACCCTGGCCTCGACCGCCGACGGGATCATGGATGCCGCCGTGCTGGTGCGTTACGAAACCGCCATGCGCCCGGTGGAAAAACACTGGGACTTGTGGCTGGAAGGCCAGCGCGACAAGATCCGCCGCACCCTCGACATGCTGGAACAGGACGCCATCACCGAACTGACCGGGCCGTTTGATGTGGCGGCGATCAGCGTGGCCTGTGCACTGGCGTACCTGGATTTCCGCCACCCGGACATGCAGTGGCGGTCCAGCCATCCGAAGCTGGCGGCGTGGTATGCCGAGGTGAGTCAGCGGCCGTCGATGTTGCAGACCCAGCCGCCGGCCTAACCGACTGCAAGGGCTCTTCTGTGGCGAGGGAGCTTGCTCCCGCCGGGCTGCGCAGCGGCCCCAAAAATCCTGGGAGCGCTTCGCACTCCAGCGGGAGCAAGCTCCCTCGCCACAGCAAGCTCCCTCGCCACAAACAGCTCTCGGGCAACAGGGAATAGCGCGTTGATCCTCGCCACCAATTGCGCGCCCTCTTGCTGATCCTCCCGCAACCCCAACGACCGACTCATCGCTTGCCCACCCCATACCAATCCAGCTTGCGGGTCAGCACCATCACCGTGCCCAGTAACCCGAACAGCAGCAACGAGCCCATCAACAACGCGTAATCTTCCGCACTCAACAACCCGTACAACAAGCCATACAACGCCGCCAACCCCACCGAAAACCCCAGGCCATGGGCGACGCTGCGCAGCACATGGCAGACGTAAAACCCAATCAACAGCACACAGGCAGCCGCCGATATCAGGTACGCCGGGCCAAACCCGATGTGCTCCGACAACGACAACAGCAGCAGGTAGAAAAACGCCAGGGCAACCCCCACCAACGCGTACTGGATCGGGTGCACCGCCAGGCTCTTGAGCACCTCGAACAGGAAAAAGCCGGCAAACGTCAGGGCGATAAACAGCAGCGCATATTTGATCGCCCGGTCACTCTTGAGGTACTGGTCCACCGGGTCGATAAAACTCACGCCGAAGCTGCGGCTGTTGAAGTCATCACACACCTGGTCCCAGGTGCAACCGCCCATGGTTTCTTCCAGGTTGGTGGAGAAGAACGTGGTCTGCCAGTTGGCCGTAAAGCCCTGGGCGGTGACCTCGCGCTGGGTCGGCAGGAAGTTGCCGATAAAGCTCGGGTGCGGCCAGTTCGACGCCAGCTTGACCTGGCTGGTCTTGCCCACCGGCACCACTTGCAGTTGCTCGGTACCTTGCAGGCGCAGGTTGAAGGCGAAATCAAAAGGTGACGGCTTCTTGCTGTCCTGCTCGGGCAGCATCACGTGAACACCCTCCCCCAGCCACGCCACTTGAGTGCCCGGCGAAAACCCCAGTTGCTGGCTGCCCAGCTCCAGCTTCAGCGCGTTTTCGATGCCACGAATGTCGCTGATACCCACCGCCAGATACGCCGGGTCAAACTGGTAATCGCCAAAGTTTTCCTTGATACCCAACTGCTCCGGCAACACAAACCGCCCGCTGATACGGTTGTCAGCATGGAACAGCCGCGCCTGGTAAATGCCCCGGGCGCGCACTTCGGTTTGCACCTGGCCGTCGAGGGCAAATTGCTCCGGCAGGAAATACAGACGACCGCGCACTTCACGGGTTTCTTCGTAGCGTTCGTTGAGCTTTTCATTGAGCTTCCACTCCCGGACGGTCTTGCGATACGGCACCACCAGCACCGGGCCACTGAGGCGCTGGCTGTAGCTGGAACTGCGGGCGATATCCTGCAAGACGTCGTCGCGCAACTGCTGACGGTCGGTAATCACGCCGTGGATCATCAGCAACGGAATCAACAACAGCACGATCAGCAGCGCGATGGCGCCCAGTTTGAAAAGCAGATTGCGGTTCATGAAGCTCTCCCTGTTTTGATGGGGGAGAGTCTGGCCGGCGCTTAAGGGGGATTTATGAAGGGAATGTGGAGACTGTGTGGAGATGCAGTTTGACCTGCACGCCGCCGGGCACGTTGCCGATCTGCAATGAACCGCCGTGCAGCTTCATCACTTCCTCGACAAAATTCAGCCCCAGGCCCGTGCTCTTACGCCCGCTGGCCGGGCGCGGCAGGGAATAAAAGCGTTCGCTGAGACGCGGCAAGGCGTATTCGGGGATCGGTTCGGCTTGGTTGAACAGGGTGAATTCGATGCCGTCATTCAGGTCCCGGGCGCTGAACCGCAATGCGCCACCGGGCGGGGTAAAGTCCAGGGCGTTTTCCAGCAGATTGCCCAGTGCCTGGCGCAGCAGGAACGGCTCGCCGTACACCTGCACATCCACTGCAATCGCCTGTTCGACCTGCAATCCGGCGCCTTCGATGCGCGCGCATTGGGCCTTGAGCACTTCGTCCACCAGCGCCGCCAACGACATACTGGCCTGGTCTTCGAGGCCCTGGCGCTGCTCCACCTGGGCCAGGTTCAGCAGGCGCTCGATCAACTGCTGCAAGCGCGCGCTTTCACTGTCGATATTGCCCACGAAACGCTGCTGCTGGTCACGGGACATGTCGCCCTGCAGCAGCTCCGCCGCGCCGCGAATCGCCGCCAGCGGGCTTTTCAATTCATGGGTCAGGGTGTGCACATAACGCTCGACGTACGCCTTGCCTTCCAGCTGGGTGCGCATGTGTTCCACCGCGGTGGACAACTGCTCCAGCTCACCACCGCGATAGTGCGGCAACTCGGCACGCCGGCCTTCGCTGACGGCCTGGGCATACGCCGTGAGCCGGCGCAGTGCGACACTCAACCACCACGACAACAGCGCGCCGAACAGCAGGCCCAGGCCCACCAGCCCGGCGCCGTACCACAGCAGCCGGTCTTCGGTACGATCCACGTAGGGCTGCAACGAGCTGTTGGGTTTGGCCACGGTGACCACGCCGATGATCTGCCCGTTATCGCGGATCGGCGCGCCAACGTGCATCACCGATGAGGCCGGGTCGTCCAGTTCACTGCGGGTGGAACGTGCGCCGTATTCGCCGCGCAAGGTCAGGTACACGTCGTTCCACTTCGAGTAGTCCTCGCCCACCGCCTCGCCGGTGGAGTCCAGCAACACGATGCCCTTGGCGTCGGTGACGTAGATGCGGTGGTTGACCTGGTTTTTCGACAGGCCCCAGATATTCGCGCCCGGCTGACGTTCGCCGTACGCCTTGAGCAGCTCGGGCCAGTGGCTCTGGCCGAGGGTGCCGTTCTTCACATCATCGCGCAGGATTTCTGCCAGCAGGTTGGCGGTGTCCACCAGGGTTTCTTCGGTGGACTGGCGCACGCCGGGGCGGATTTCCTTCATCACGGTGCTGAGCACAAAGTAACCGGTCAGGCCGATAAACAGCGCGTACACCAGGAAAAATCGGATCCCGAGGCGCATCAGCTGTTGCCCGGGCTGTAGCTGTAGCCCAAGCCGCGATGGGTCTGGATGGGTTCGGCGTCAGGCGCCACCGTGCGCAATTTGCTACGAACGCTCTTGATGTGGCTGTCGATATTGCGCTCGTAGCCGGCATCCGCAGCCACGCCCACGGCGTCCAGCAGTTGTTCGCGGCTGAAGACCCGCTCGGGTTGCTCCAGCAGGCTTTGCAGCAGGCGGAATTCATGGCGCGTGAGGCTCAGGGGCTGGCCGCGGTAACTGATCTGCATGCGCTCCATGTCCACCTGGAACATCGCCGGTGCGACACCGGGGCCCACACGCTTGAGAATCGCCCGTACCCGCGCCGCCACTTCACGTGGGCTGAAGGGCTTGACCACATAGTCGTCGGCACCGATCTCAAGGCCCACCACGCGGTCGATCTCGCCGTCCCGGGCGCTGAGGAACATCACCGGCACTTCGCTGAAGCGCCGCAGCTGTTTGCAGGTTTCAAAGCCGGTGATGTCCGGCAGGCCGATGTCGAGGATGATCAGGTCCGCCGGGGTTTGCCGCTGATGGGCCAGCGCCGCCTGGCCGAGGCTCAGCCAGGTGGTGGTGAAGCCCTCGCCTTGCAGGGCAAAAATCAGCGTGTCGGCGATGGCCGCTTCGTCTTCGACAATCAGGATATGCGCCATGGTGTTCCGTCAGCAGTCCGGTTTGTCCGCAGTGTAACGGCGAGCAGGGTTCACCGCAGCGCCGAATTCACGCAAGGCTTTGGCGCCAATCAGCAGCGGGTAGTTGAAGCTGCTGCGGTCGGTGAGGTTGACCTCGACGGTGCGCTTGACGTTGCCCAGGCACATTTCCAGGTCGATCACCGGGCGCTTGGCCACGGTAGCCTCGTCCTTGTCGTCATCTTCGTCGGCGCGGCTTTTGATTTTGCTGATGCGCGAGACCTTGTGCTCGTACACCTTGTTGGTGGCCTCCTTGCCGCCGAGGCGGAAGCGTACCCAGTCGTCGCCGTCACGGGTGAAGGTCTCGATGTCCCGGGCCGACAGCGAGGCAGTCAGCGCACCGGTGTCCATCTTGGCCTTGAAGGTCTCGCCGATTTCCGGCAGTTGAATGTATTCGTAGCGACCGTAAAGGGTCGGCTCAGCGGCCATGACAGGCAAGGCCACGAGAGTTAGCAGGGCAAGGATGGATTTCACGTAGGAGGTTTCCTTGAAATAAGTGGGCGAATTCTAGACCGCAAAACCGCTGCTTAGTTGGGCGCCTAAGCATACCGGGCCTTAAGTGAAACATTCATCATCACATCTGCGATTTGGCCTCTCGACACAAGCTGCTTATCATGGCGGGCCAAAAATGATTCCAAGAGTTACTTATGCGCCGCCTGCTCACCGGCTGTTTCGTCACATCCCTGCTATTGCTCAACACCCTGGTGCTGTTCGGGCCACTGATGGTGTTTGCCCTGCTCAAGCTGGTGGCCCCCGGTCGCTTTCGCGACTACGCCTCATGGGCGGTCATGTGGATCGCTGAAACCTGGGCCGAGATCGACAAGCTGATCTTCGCCCTGTGCATCCCCACCCAATGGGACATTCGCGGCGGTGGCGACCTGCGGGGCGACACCTCCTATCTGGTGATCAGCAACCACCAATCCTGGGTCGACATCCCGGCGCTGATCCAGACCCTCAACCGGCGCACGCCGTTCTTCAAGTTCTTCCTGAAAAAGGAATTGATCTGGGTACCGTTCCTGGGCCTGGCCTGGTGGGCGCTGGACTACCCGTTCATGAAGCGCTACACCAAAGCGTTCCTGGCCAAACACCCAGAGCTTGCAGGCCAGGACCTGAAAATCACCCAGGAAGCCTGCGAGCTGTTCAAGCGCCAGCCGGTCACGGTGGTCAATTACCTGGAAGGCACCCGATTCACCCCCGCCAAGCGTCAACAACAGGACTCACCCTACGAGCGCCTGCTCAAACCCAAGGCGGGCGGTGTAGCGTTCGTGCTGGCGGCGATGGGCGAACAGCTGGACGCGGTGCTCGACGTCACCGTGGTTTATCCACAAGAGAACATTCCGGGTTTCTGGGACTTGATCAGCGGCGCGGTACCGAAGGTGATCGTTGATATCCGCACCCGTGAGCTGGATCCGGCCTTGTGGCGGGGGGATTACGAGAACGACCCGGCGTTTCGCCAGACCGTCCAGAACTGGGTCAACCAGCTCTGGATGGAGAAAGATGCGCGCATCGAACAACTGCGCGCAGAGCGACCTTAGCCGCCCGTGCCCCAGGCCGAAGCCAGCTTGCCCAGTACCGATTCGCTGGCGCCCTGGCCGCCCAGGTATTTCAGGATAACCGGCGCAAACTGGCCCACCATCCCACTGTCCATGCCCAGCGCGCTGAATGCAGTGTTCAGGTCGCTGGTGTTCTTCACGTTACCCAATACGCCATCCAGGCCCGAGGTCTTGCTGCCGCCGCTCTGGCCAAGCATGCCGCTCAGGGCGCCGAGGCTGCCCAGGGAGTTGCTGCCGGAGAGCTTGTCCAGGCCCGGAACGCTCTGGGTCAACTGCGAGTAATCACCGCCACCCAATTTATTCTTGGCCAGGCCCAACATCGCGCCGGTGCCGCCGACGGCCTGCTCAGGGGTCACGTTCAGTTGCGAGGTCAGGGCGCCCAGCAGACCGGCGGTCTGTGAGGTCGGTGCAGCCGCTGCCGCCTTGTCGCCACCCTGTGCACCCGAAACGGCATTGGCCACGTCGCCGAGGCTGAAACCTGCCGCAAACACCGGGCTGGCCGCCACGGTCAACAGGCAGGACAGGGCAAAACCGCGTGAAATCTTCATCAAGACAACCTCTGAAAGTAAGCGCTAAAAGCAGGGGTTTGACTGGGCAGTGCGAAGGATTGTTCCCACCTCTCAGATTAGTTCAGAAAACCACTGCATCCGAACCGCCCTGCGCTGCGTATATCCACCACGAGCCGCACGGAGATGGATGGAATGAACGCCCAAGCTGGACTAACCTCAGCCTGCCCTCTTTACCGTGCGCCGTCCCATCGCCCTGATGCAAGTGCCTGGAGAAGCCCCATTTCGACCCACGATGCCGATCAGCTACGGCAATTGCTGGCCCAGTGTTCACTGGGTAACCGCCAGGCGTTCGAAACGCTCTATCGCAGCGTTTCCCCGCGTTTGCACGGTGTTGCCCTGCGTTTCATGGGCCGCCAGGACCTGGCCGAAGACGTGCTGCAGGAGAGTTTCGTGCGCATCTGGTTCAACGCCTCGCGGTATGAGGCTCACTTGTCGGCGCCGCTGACCTGGATGATCAACATCACCCGCAACCTGGCCATCGACCAGTTGCGCAAACACCGCGAACAACCCTTGAGCGACGGCCAGCAAGACGCAATGGCCGACGAAAGCCCCAGCGCCCATGAATTGCTCGACAGCGAGCGTGAAGCCCACGCCCTGAACCGCTGCCTCGACAGCCTTGAAGGCATGCAGCGCCAATCGATCACCGTGGCTTACTTCCAGGGCTTGTCGTGCTCGGAATTGGCCGACCACCTGGCCGCGCCCCTGGGCTCGGTCAAATCCTGGATTCGCCGCGGCATGGAGCGTTTGCGCAGGTGCCTTGAATCATGAACTACCAAACCACCGCCCTGCGCCGCGCCCTCGCAGCGGATTACGCCATCGGGCTGATGCCCGCCACGGCGCGGCGGCGCTTTGAAGCACTGCTGCTGGACGATGCAGCCCTGCGCGTCGAACTGGGACACTGGCAGGATGCCCTCGCCCGCCTGACCGGGCCATTGCCCGAGCGGCCGGTGCAGGATCATGTGTGGGAAGGGATCAAGGCGCGCATTGAACCGCAAGTGCTGCATATGCCGGCGAAGAAACCGTTCTGGATGAACCTGCGGTTGCTGGCAGCGGCGTGCGGGGTGGTGATCGCCGTATTGGTGGGTGTGCTGTACCAGCGCGATCTTGGGGTGGAATACAACGCCACGCTGGTGGCGGCGGATCAACAGCCGGCGCTGAAGATCCAGGCGTATGCGGATCATCTGCAGGTGGAACCACTGGCGCTGGCGGCGGTGGCACCGGCACGTGCGCTGGAACTGTGGGCAATCCCGGCGGGTGGCAAACCGATCTCGCTGGGGTTGGTGCCGGTGTCGGGTAAAGGGCGGATTCAACTGAGCAAAGAACAACAGGCACTGCTGACGGCACCGTTGACGCTGGCAGTCAGTCTTGAACCTCAGGGCGGCTCACCCACCGGACAACCGACCGGGCCGGTGCTGTATCAAGGCCAATTGGCATCACTCTGAGCCAGGGCCCAAGTCGATGGATTGAGGAACTGATCGCCGTAACCTGGGTCCATGAAAGACTACAAAACATGTCAGGAAGAGCCTAATGACTGCGATCAACCCCCAAGTGATTGAGCACAAGCCTTCATTCTGGAACCGCCCACGCCTGTTCGTCGGCGCCTGTCTGGTGGTAGTGGCGGGCGTCGGCGGTGCCCTCTACACCAAGGACAGCGTCAAATCTGCCGCATTGCTGGTGAACACCACCCAGCAACCGGCCACGCAGATCGTGGCCCACAAGGATTACCTTGAAGTGCAGCCGATTGCTGCCACCGCACCGGCTCCAGACCAAAGCCTGGAACTGTGGGCTGTGCCGGCGGACGGTAACCCGGTTTCACTGGGCCTGTTGCCTGAAGACGGCAAAGGCATTATTGGCATCAACCCGCGCCAGCAAGAGTCGATCAGCAAGCCGGTGACGCTGATGGTCAGTTCGGAAACCAAGGGCGGCTCGGTGAGCAAGCAGCCGACGGGGCCAACGGTGTATCAGGGGGCTTTGGCGATTCGCTGATTCACCCACCCAACCCCAGATGCAAAAAAGGCGACCCAAGGGTCGCCTTTTTATTGGCCCGCGACTTAAGCCGCGCTGAACAACTTGTGCGGATCAATCACAAACTTCTTCGGCACACCCGCATCGAACTCGCCATAACCGCGCGGCGCGTCATCCAGGCTGATGACTTCCACACCGACGATGTCGGCAATATTGATACGGTCCCACATGATCGCCTGCATCAGTTGGCGGTTGTACTTCATCACCGGGGTTTGCCCGGTGTGGAAGCTGTGGGATTTGGCCCAGCCCAGGCCGAAACGAATGCTCAGGCTGCCCATTTTTGCAGCGGCGTCCACAGCACCCGGGTCTTCGGTCACGTACAGGCCCGGGATGCCGATTTTGCCGGCCACCCGCACCACGCCCATCAACGAGTTGAGCACGGTGGCTGGCGCCTCGTGCTTGACGCCGTCATGGCCGTGGCCGCGCGCTTCGAAGCCTACCGCATCCACGGCGCAGTCAACCTCAGGCTCGCCCAGCAACGCGGCGATTTGTTCGTGCAGCGGGGTGTCCTTGGACAGGTCGGCGATTTCAAAACCCTGGGCCTTGGCGTGGGCCAGGCGGATCGGGTTGACGTCACCGATGATCACCACCGCAGCACCCAGCAGGCGAGCGGAGGCGGCAGCCGCCAGGCCCACCGGGCCGGCACCGGCAATGTAGACCGTGCTGCCCGGGCCAACGCCCGCCGTGACCGCACCGTGGTAGCCGGTAGGCAGAATGTCGGAGAGGCAGGTCAGGTCGCGGATTTTCTCCATGGCCTTGTCGCGGTCCGGCAGTTTCAACAGGTTGAAGTCGGCGTAAGGCACCAGCACGTATTCGGCCTGGCCGCCGGTCCAGTCGCCCATGTCGACATAGCCGTAGGCGCCACCGGCACGGGCCGGGTTGACGGTCAGGCACACGCCGGTGTGCTGCTCTTTGCAGGAGCGGCAACGGCCACACGCCACGTTGAACGGCACCGACACCAGGTCGCCGATTTTAAGGTTCTCGACGTCGCTGCCTTTCTCGATCACTTCGCCGGTGATTTCGTGACCCAGGACCAGGCCGGTCTGGGCGGTGGTGCGGCCACGCACCATGTGTTGATCGGAGCCGCAGATGTTAGTGGAGACCACGCGCAGGATGACGCCGTGCTCAATCTTCCTGCCACGGGGGTCCTGCATTTTGGGATAGTCGATTTTCTGTACTTCGACCTTGCCGTTGCCGAGATACACGACACCACGATTACCAGACATGCTTTCACCTCGCTGTTGTTTTTATGGAACCGCGCTGCCCAGGCAGGCAGCGCGTTTAAGTGCTCGGGTACAGATGCTGTTTTTGCGTTGTTGCTGATGGCCTCATCGCGGGCAAGCCCGGCTCCCACATTTTTGATTTGTGAACACATTCAAATGTGGGAGCTGGCTTGCCTGCGATAGCGATCTATAGAACGACCGTACGATTGGCGTTTAAAAACACCCTCCGCTCAATGTGATACCCCACGGCCCGGGCCAGGGTCAGACCCTCAATATCCCGCCCCTTGGCGATCAAATCTTCCGGGTAGTGGCTGTGGTCCACCACCTCCACGCCCTGGGCGATGATCGGCCCTTCGTCCAAGTCGTTGTTGATGTAATGCGCGGTGGCGCCCACCAGTTTCACGCCCTTGTTGTAGGCCTGGTGATACGGCTTGGCGCCTTTAAAACCGGGCAACAGGGAGTGATGGATGTTGATGGCTTTGCCGTCGAGCTTGCGGCACAGCTCCGGCGACAGCACTTGCATGTAGCGCGCAAGGATCACCAGTTCGGCGCCCGACTCTTCGATCACCTGCCACACCTGGCGCTCCTGGGACGGTTTGTCGTTGGGGTCCAGGGGAAAGTGGTAATACGGAATCTGGTGCCAGTCGGCCAGGGGCTTGAGGTCGGGATGGTTGGAGACCACGGCGACCACGTCCATCGACAGTTGGCCGATGCGCTGGCGGTAGAGCAAATCGTTGAGGCAGTGATCGGCCTTGGAGACCATGATCACCACTTTTGGCCGGTAATTCGGCGCAGTCAGCTCGAAGATCATGCCGAACGCCTCGCCGCGAGTGGCCAGGCCATCGCGGAAGGCTTGCTCGTCAAAACCGTCGGGCTGGCGGAATTCCACACGGATGAAGAACCGGCCCGAGAGCCGGTCATCGAAGGAGTGGTGTTCGGTGACGTAGCAGCCCTGCTCGAACAGATAGCGGGTCACCGCGTCCACCGTGCCGAGCACGCTGGGGCAGTCGGCGGTCAAAATCCATGTGTCGGGTACGCGGCTCATTGCGGGTAACTCCTCAAACAACTTCAGGCAACGCGCCCTCTGCAGGAGCCCGGCTTGCCGGCGATGACGATCTCACCGACGCCATCGCCGGCAAGTCGGGCTCCTACAGGGTAAGCGTCATATCAGGCTTCGACGGCCAGGCCATACTCAGCCGCCGCGTCCTGCAACCACAGCCACCAGTAATCCGAGAAGCTGCGACGGATCACCAGCTCCCAGGTGTCTTCAGCGGTATGGCGAATCACCAGTTGTGACTTGGCGAACACCGTGCCCACCGCCTTGCCCACCGGAAAGCTGTTGGGGTGCACGTCGTAGCTGGTGGATTTCATCAGCACGTCGCGCACGTTCGGGCCGCTGAGTTCAAGGATCTGCTGGCCGCCGCTGACGTTGACGACCTGGATATGCAACTCACCCAGCGCCTCGCGCAAACTTTGCTCGGCGGCGAATTCTTCACCGCTCGGCACCACCAGCAACCACTCATCCGGGCCGAGCCATTGCAGGCTGGTTTCACCCTTGACGATGACTTGCAACGCGCCGGGCAACTCGATGCCCAGGGCCTTGTGCACGCCGGCAGCGAAGGCTGCGTCGTGGCCGTCGCCTCGAAGGGTCAGGTGGCCCAGCAATTTCTTTTCACGCACGGTCACGCCGGCGTTCTTGCGGCCCTTGCCCACCAGGCTGGCGAGGTCGGCATGGTGCAGCGACGACTCGGCCTTGGCGCCGGAGGTGGGGCGTTGTTGGTAAACATTGGCTGCTGTCATAAAGCACCTGTTTGAATTCTGTAGGTCTTGCAGTGACTGTTCCGGCCTCATCGCGGGCAAGCCCGGCTCCCACATTTTGCGGGGTGAACCCATTCAAAATGTGGGAGCTGGCTTGCCTGCGATGCAGGCGACTCGGTCTGTCAGATATTTTGACGCTCGCCTTTCGGGTCAAAGAACACCGAAGACACAATCTCCGCCTCGATCACGCTGCCATCTGCCAGCGGTGCAAACACCCGCTCGCCGATGCGCTTCAAGCCGCCCTTCACCACGCCCATGGCAAACGAATAACCCAGGGAGTTGTGGGCATAACTGGAGGTGACGTGGCCGACCATCTTCATCGGGATCGTCTGCTTGGCGTCGAACACCAGCTGCGCGCCTTCCGGCAGCCACACGTTCGGGTCAATCGGCTTCAAGCCCACCAGTTGCTTGCGGTCTTCACGCACGCAATCTTCGCGATTCATCCCGCGCCAGCCGATCCACGAGAACGGTTTGGTGCGGCCTACACACCAGCCCATGTTCAGGTCGTCCGGGGTCATCGAGCCGTCGGTGTCCTGGCCGACGATGATGAAACCCTTCTCGGCCCGCAGCACGTGCATGGTCTCGGTGCCGTACGGGGTCAGGTTGTACTTTTTGCCGGCCTCGACGATTTTTTCGAGCACGCCCATGGCGTAGTCGGCCTGCACGTTGACTTCGTACGACAGCTCACCGGTAAACGAAATCCGGAACACCCGCGCCGGCACGCCGCCCACCAAACCTTCTTTCCAGGTCATGAACGGGAAGCCGTCCTTGTCCAGGTCGATGTCGGTGACTTCGCTCAGCAGCTTGCGGCTGTTGGGGCCGGACAGGGTCATGGTCGCCCAGTGGTCGGTGACCGAGGTGAAGTACACCTTGAGGTCTGGCCATTCGGTCTGCTGGTAGATTTCCAGCCACTGAAGTACGCGCGCCGCGCCGCCGGTGGTGGTGGTCATCAGGAAGTGGTTGTCGGCGAGGCAAGCGGTGACGCCGTCGTCGAAGACCATGCCGTCTTCCTTGCACATCAGGCCGTAGCGGGCCTTGCCCACGTCGAGCTTGGTCCAGGCGTTGCTGTAGATGCGGTTGAGGAATTCGCGGGCATCCGGGCCTTGAATGTCGATCTTGCCGAGGGTGGACGCATCCAGCAGGCCGACGCTGTCGCGTACGGCCAGGCATTCGCGTTTGACCGCGGCGTGCAGGTCTTCACCGTTGCGCGGGAAGTACCACGGGCGTTTCCACTGGCCGACGTCTTCAAACTCGGCACCGTTTTTCACGTGCCAGGCGTGCAGCGCGGTGTAGCGCACCGGCTCGAAGATGTGCCCACAGTGGCGGCCCGCTACCGCGCCGAAGGTCACCGGCGTGTAGTTGGGGCGGAACATGGTGGTGCCCATCTGCGGGATGGTCACGTTCAGCGAGCGGGCCGCGATGGCCAGGCCGTTGACGTTGCCGAGCTTGCCCTGATCGGTGCCGAAGCCCAGCGCGGTGTAGCGTTTGACGTGCTCCACCGACTCGAAACCTTCGCGGGTGGCGAGTTCGATGGCGGCGGCGGTGACGTCGTTTTGCAGGTCGACAAATTGCTTCGGCGCCCGTGCAGTGGCTTTTTCGTGGGGCACCTGGAACAGCGCAAGGGTCGGCTCTTCCAGACGGCTCAAGGCTTTTGGCAGCGTACCTTCCACCGGTGCAAAACCGGCTTCGCTGGCCGCGCGCACGCCGCCTTCAAAACCGTCTGCCAGGGAGTCGCCCAGGCCGTAGACGCCGTTGATACCACCAACGCACACGCGTTTCTGCGGTGCTTCGCCCGGTACAAAACCGAGGATGTCTTCACGCCAGGTCGGCTTGCCGCCCAGGTGCGAGGCCAGGTGAACCACCGGGCTGTAGCCACCGGAGCTGGCCACCAGGTCGCACTCCAGCCATTCTCCGGGGCTGGTGACTTTGTGGGCCTTGACGTCGATGGCGGCCACGCGCGCGCCGGTGACGTGCTTGCTGCCACGGGCTTCGATCACGGCGCTGCCGGTGAGGATGCGAATACCCTTGGCACGGGCCTCTTCAACCAGCGCGCCTCGTGGGTTGTGGCGAGCATCGGCTACGGCAACAACGGTAAGACCGGCGTCGAACCAGTCCAGCGCAACGCGGTAGGCATGATCGTTGTTGGTCGACAGCACCAGCTTCTTGCCCGGTGCCACGCCGTAGCGACGCACGTAAGTCGAGACCGCACCGGCCAGCATGTTGCCCGGCACGTCGTTGTTGCCGTACACCAGCGGACGCTCGCACGCACCGGTGGCCAACACGACACGCTTGGCACGCACACGGTGGATACGCTGACGCACCTGGCCGATCGGCGCACGGTCACCGAGGTGATCGGTAAGGCGCTCGTGAATGGTCAGGAAGTTATGGTCGTGGTAGCCGTTGACGGTGGCGCGAGGCAGCAGCACCACATCCGGCAGAGCTTTGAGTTCCGCGATCACGCTGGCAACCCATTCGGCGGCCGGCTTGCCGTCGAGGCTTTCACGGGAATCCAGCAAGGAGCCGCCGAATTCTTCCTGCTCGTCCGCGATGATCACCCGCGCGCCGCTGCGAGCAGCGGCCAGGGCCGCCGACAGACCGGCAGGGCCGGCGCCCACAATCAGCACGTCGCAGTGACGGTTCATGTAGTCGTAGGTGTCCGGGTCGTTCTCGGTCGGCGAGCGGCCTAAACCTGCAGCCTTACGGATGTACTTCTCGTACGTCATCCAGAACGATTGCGGGTACATGAAGGTTTTGTAGTAGAAACCCGGCGGCATCAGCTTGCCGCCGACCTTGCCGAGAATGCCCATCATGTCGTTGTTCACGCTCGGCCAGCCGTTGGTGCTGGTGGCGACCAAACCCTGGTACAGCGCCTGTTGCGTGGCGCGCACGTTAGGAATTTGCGTGGCTTCAGTGGCGCCAATCTGCAGCACCGCGTTCGGCTCTTCGGCACCGGCGGCGAAGATGCCGCGCGGGCGGGAATACTTGAAGCTGCGGCCGATGATGTCGACGCCGTTGGCCAGCAGTGCAGCGGCCAGGGTGTCGCCTTCAAAGCCTTTGTAGCTCTGGCCGTTGAAGCTGAAGCTGAGGACTTTGTTGCGGTCGATCCGGCCACCGTTGGACAGGCGATTGATCTGGCTCATACCTTCTCTCCAGAGGCCTTGGCGGTGAATTGTGGCTTCTCACCGATCTTGTAAGTTTCAAGAATTTCGTAGGTCACGGTGTCGCGGGTCGCGTTGAAATACTGGCGGCAACCGGCGGCGTGAATCCACAGCTCGTGGTGCAGGCCGCGCGGGTTGTCGCGGAAGAACATGTAGTCGCCCCACTGCTCGTCGGTGCAGGTATTCGGGTCCAGCGGGCGCGGGATGTGCGCTTGGCCGGACGCGTGGAATTCCTCTTCGGAGCGCAGTTCGCCACAGTGAGGACAGAAGATATGCAACATAGGAAATTTCTCCTGTTAGTGGGCGACGGCCGCAGCGCCGTGTTCGTCGATCAGCGCACCGTTGTGGAAACGGTCGATGGAGAAAGGAGCGGCCAACGGGTGCATTTCACCCTTGGCAAGGCTGGCGGCAAATACGTTGCCTGAGCCTGGAGTCGCTTTAAAACCACCGGTGCCCCAACCGCAGTTGAAGAACATGTTCGGGACCGGGGTCTTGGAGATGATCGGGCAGGCATCCGGCGTGGTGTCGACGATCCCGCCCCACTGGCGGTTCATACGCACGCGGGACAGCACCGGGAACATCTCGACGATGGCCTGGATGGTGTGTTCAATCACCGGGTAGGAGCCGCGCTGGCCGTAGCCGTTGTAGCCGTCAATGCCGGCGCCGATCACCAGGTCGCCCTTGTCGGACTGGCTGATGTAGCCGTGCACGGCGTTGGACATGATCACGCTGTCGATGATCGGCTTGATCGGCTCCGACACCAGCGCTTGCAGCGGGTGGGATTCGATCGGCAGGCGGAAGCCCGCCAGCGACGCCATGTGCCCGGAGTTACCCGCCGTGACCACACCGACGCGCTTGGCGCCGATAAAGCCCTTGTTGGTTTCGACGCCGATGCACACGCCGTTTTCCTTGCGGAAACCGATGACTTCGGTCTGCTGGATCAGGTCCACGCCCAGTGCGTCGGCGGCGCGGGCAAAGCCCCAGGCCACGGCATCGTGACGGGCCACGCCGCCGCGACGTTGCACGGTGGCGCCCATGACCGGGTAGCGGGTGTTCTTTGAGCAGTCGAGGTACGGGATCTCGTCGGCCACTTGTTTGGCGTTGAGCAGTTCGCCGTCCACCCCGTTGAGGCGGTTGGCGCTGACGCGACGCTCGGAATCACGGATGTCTTGCAGGGTGTGGCACAGGTTGTAGACGCCACGCTGGGAGAACATTACGTTGTAGTTCAGGTCCTGGGACAAACCTTCCCAGAGTTTCATCGCGTGTTCGTACAGGTGCGCCGACTCATCCCACAGGTAGTTGGAGCGCACGATGGTGGTGTTACGCGCGGTGTTACCGCCGCCCAACCAGCCTTTCTCGACCACGGCCACGTTGGTGATGCCGTGCTCTTTGGCCAAATAGTAAGCCGTCGCCAGACCATGCCCGCCGCCGCCGACGATGACCACGTCGTAGACCTTTTTGGGGGTCGGCGTGCGCCACATCTTCTGCCAGTTTTCGTGGTGGCTGAGTGAGTGCTTGAAGAGGCCGAAGCCCGAGTAGCGTTGCATAGTCATTACTCCAAAACCGCGCTCAGCGATAAACCGGGAAATCAGCGCACAGGGCGGCCACATGCTTGGCGACGTTGGCCTCCACATCGGCGTCGCCGAGGTTGTCGAGGATGTCGCAGATCCAGCCGGCCAACTCCAGGCATTGGGTCACTTTGAAGCCGCGTGTGGTCACCGCCGGGGTGCCGATACGCAGGCCCGAAGTCACGAACGGCGACTGCGGGTCGTTGGGCACGGCGTTTTTGTTGACGGTGATGTGGGCGCGGCCCAGGGCGGCGTCCGCGTCTTTGCCGGTGAGGCCCTGACGGATCAGGCTGACCAGGAACAGGTGGTTATCGGTCCCGCCGGACACGACATCGTAGCCGCGTTTGATAAACACGCCGGCCATGGCCTGGGCGTTGTCGATCACTTGCTGTTGATAGGCCTTGAAACCCGGTTCCTGGGCTTCCTTGAAGCACACCGCCTTGCCGGCGATCACGTGCATCAGCGGGCCGCCCTGGGCACCCGGGAATACCGCGGAGTTGAGTTTCTTTTCAATTTCTTCATTGGCGCGGGCCAAAATCAGCCCTCCACGGGGACCGCGCAGGGTCTTGTGGGTCGTGGTGGTGACCACATCGGCGTAGGGCAGCGGGTTCGGGTACAAGCCGGCTGCCACCAGGCCGGCGACGTGGGCCATGTCGACGAACAGCAGCGCACCGACCTTGTCGGCAATCTGGCGGAAGCGCGGGAAATCCAGGGTCTTGGAGTAAGCGGAGAAACCGGCCACGACCATCTTCGGCTTGTGCTCCACGGCCAGGCGCTCGACTTCGTCGTAATCGATCAGGCCGGTGGCGGTGTCGATGCCGTATTGCACCGCGTTGTACAGCTTGCCCGAGGACGACACTTTGGCGCCGTGGGTCAGGTGGCCACCGTGGGCCAGGCTCATGCCGAGGATGGTGTCACCGGCGTTCAGCAGCGCCAGGTACACCGCGCTGTTGGCGGACGAACCGGAGTGCGGCTGCACGTTGGCGTAGTCGGCGCCGAACAGTTGCTTGGCGCGCTCGATGGCCAGCGCTTCCACCTTGTCCACGTGCTCGCAGCCACCGTAGTAGCGCTTGCCCGGATACCCTTCGGCGTATTTGTTGGTGAGGCCGCTGCCCTGGGCTTCCATGACGCGCTTGCTGGTGTAGTTCTCTGACGCGATCAGCTCGATATGATCTTCCTGGCGCTGCTCCTCGGCATTCATCGCCGCCAGCAGTGCATCGTCATAACCCTGGATCTGGTCTTGCTTGCTGAACATCGCGTCTCTCCCAGCATTTCGTCTTGTTGAGGCACGTGCACGCGGCAGCGCCCTTTGATGCGATGGTAGGGCTGGTACAGATAGACCAAATGCCTACGGACGCCACGCAAAGGTGCGTTTACGACATCGGATGAACGACGCAGAACAAATGTGGGAGCGGGCTTGTGTGGGAGCTGGCTTGCCTGCGATAGCATCCCCTCGGTGCAACGGGTACACCGAGGCGTCTGCATCGCAGGCAAGCCAGCTCCCACAAGGGTTAGGCGATGATCTTGCGCACGAGTAGCAGCAGCAGGAAATGCGCCGGATAGAGCGCATACGCCCAGCGCCGCATAGCCGGTGGCGACACCTGTCTGGCCTGTCGCAACAAGACCAATCCGGCCAGTGGCGCAATCAGGCAGGTGGCCAATCCCAGCATGGCCACGAGCGTGCCGCTGTTGAGCAGAATCTGCCATTGATTGGCCGCCAGGCACACCACACCCGGTAACACGCTGAAATACCACGGCCGGCGAAACACCAGCAGCATCGCCAGCGGCAGCAGCACGCCAAAGAAACCGAACATCAGCTGCGCCGAAAACAACCCCGCAGCAACCAGCGCGATCAACGCCAATCCTCGATCAATAGCCGCCTTCTGCTGCCATCCCCGGGCAACCAGCAAACCCAGCGCCAGGGTCGGCAGCACGTTCAGCGTGTCGGCGTCGTCAATGAACATCCGGTACGGCACCTCACTGATCACGCTGAACAGCAGCAACCAGCCCAGATAGCGCCACTGGCCGGTAACGGGCGCATCCTTGACCCGGTGCAGATTTGCCGCAATCGCCAGGCAAAACCACGGGAACGCCAGACGCCCCGGCACATACAGCCCGTCCAGGCTCAAACCGACATAGCGCAGGTGGTCCAGCACCATGCTCAGCAGCGCCAGCCACTTGAGCAGATCCAGGGCGCAATCGCGGACGGGGCTTACAGGAAGGCGTTCAGAACCGTGCATAATTCCCCACTGACTTTGCATTAACAGTGCGTGCGCCCGCCCGACAATCTTCGGTAAAGTGCGCACCAACATCGACCACAGGACTGGGCCATGACCGACAAGAGCCAACAATTCGCCAGCGACAACTATTCCGGCATCTGCCCGGAAGCCTGGGCCGCCATGGAACTCGCCAACCAGGGCCATCAACGTGCCTATGGCGATGATGAATGGACCCACCGCGCCGCCGACGGTTTCCGCAAACTGTTCGAAACCGACTGCGAAGTGTTCTTCGCCTTCAACGGCACCGCCGCCAACTCCCTGGCCCTGTCTTCACTGTGCCAGAGCTACCATAGCGTGATTTGCTCGGAAACCGCCCACGTCGAAACCGACGAATGCGGCGCGCCGGAGTTTTTCTCCAATGGCTCCAAGCTGCTCACCGCCCGCACCGAAAACGGCAAGCTGACCCCGGAGTCGATCCGCGAGATCGCCCTCAAGCGCCAGGACATCCACTACCCGAAACCGCGCGTGGTCACCCTGACCCAGGCCACGGAAGTCGGCAGCGTGTACACCCCCGCAGAAATCCGCGCCATCAGCGTCACCTGCAAGGAACTGGGGCTGAACCTGCACATGGACGGCGCACGCTTCTCCAACGCCTGCGCGTTCCTCGGCTGCTCGCCTGCCGACCTGACCTGGAAAGCCGGGGTCGACGTGCTGTGCTTTGGCGGCACCAAGAACGGCATGGCCGTGGGCGAGGCGATCCTGTTCTTCAACCACAAGCTGGCCGAAGACTTCGACTACCGCTGCAAACAGGCCGGGCAGCTTGCATCAAAGATGCGCTTCCTGTCCGCACCGTGGGTAGGCCTGCTGGAAAACGACGCGTGGCTCAAGCACGCCCGTCACGCCAACCACTGCGCGCAATTGCTCAGCAGTTTGGTGGCGGACATTCCGGGGGTTGAGTTGATGTTCCCGGTGCAGGCCAACGGTGTGTTCCTGCAACTCTCGGAACCGGCCATTGCCGCGCTGACGGCCAAGGGCTGGCGGTTCTACACCTTCATCGGCAAAGGCGGCGCGCGCTTCATGTGTGCGTGGGACACCGAGGAAGAGCGCGTCAGAGAACTGGCCGCTGATATTCGGGAAGTGATGAGCGCCTGAAGTAGGAATCAAGCCAATGGATACTGGCGGAATGCCGAGACTGTTTTTTGATATTTCTGACAGCAACCAACCCCACTTTCATTGACTAGCCTCTTGGAACCCGAAAGGTGGCAGATACATCTGACACCTTTCGGGAACACCCGCCTGCCGAACCATCGGCCGGAAACGGAAATCCAGCAGAGGGCAACACCATGGAAGTCAATCGCTACGACAACAAACTGCAAGGCGACGGCACGGTCCAGACCACAGTCATCGACTGGGACGAGTTCAGAAAAACCGTGAAAGTCGGTGACACCATCAGCGAACAGACCCGGACATTGACCGTCACCGACAAAGTCTATGAATTGACAGCATCAGGCCAGCATTTCGTCATCCACATCTACGCCCAATAACCCCTGACTGATCGTTCCCACGCTCTGCGTGGGAATGCAGCCCGTGACGCTCCGCGCCACACAGCGGGACGCGGAGCGTCCGAGGAGGCATTCCCACGCGGAGCGTGGGAACGATCACTACCCACTTAAAACTCGATACGCACATCACCCTTCGGCACGCTGCAGCACGACAGGATGTAACCCTCGGCTTCATCTTCCTCGGTGATCCCGCCGTTGTGGTCCATTTCGACTTCCCCGCCCAGTTTCATCACCTTGCACGTCCCGCAGATCCCCATGCCGCAGGCTTTCGGAATCAGCAGGCCAAGCTTGGCCGCCGCTGCGTGGACGGTCTCGCCCGGTGCCACGCGGATGCTTTTGCCCGATGCAATGAATTCCACCTGGTGCAGATCCGCCAGGTCGATTTCCGGTGCGTCCGCCGCTTGCTCGGCTTGCTCCACCGCGTCGGCACGGGCTTCCGGTGGCGTGGCGCCGAAGGATTCCTCGTGATAGCGCGCCATGTCGAAACCGGAGGCTTCCAGCAGGCGTTTCACCGCGTTCATGTACGGCGTAGGGCCGCAGCAGAAGACTTCCCGCTCAAGGAAATCCGGCACCATCAGTTCGAGCATCTTGTGGTTCAGGTAGCCGCGATAACCGGCCCATGGCTCGCCAAGGCCATGCTTCTCGCAGATCAGGTGCAGGCTGAAGTTATCGATCCGCGACGCCATGTGCTCGAGTTCGCGGTGGTAGATGATGTCTTTGGGCGAGCGGGCGCTGTGGATAAACGTCATGTCGACGTTGGCGTTGGTGTCGTAGAACCAGCGCGCCATGGACATCACCGGGGTGATACCGACACCGCCGCTGAGGTACAGCACTTTCGGGCTCGGGAAGTCGATGGCGTTGAACAGGCCCACCGGCCCGTGCACCGCCAGTTCCTGGCCTTCGTGCAGTGTGTCATGCAGCCAGTTGGACACCCTGCCGCCCGGCACGCGCTTGATGGTCACCGAGAAGCTGTACGGCACCGACGGTGAACTGGAAATCGTGTAGGAGCGCATGATCGGCTGCCCTTCGATTTCCAGCTCCAGGGTGACGAACTGCCCGGGTTTGAAAAAGAACAGGATCGGCTGGTCGGCCATGAAGCAGAAAGTGCGCACGTCCCAGGTTTCCTGGATGACTTTGACGCAACGGACGATGTGCCGACCATTGGCCCAGGTCTGGGTAGTTACCGGATTCAGGAAGCTGTTGGACATGCTGTTCTCCACTGCCGTAGTTCGGCTTTATGGTGGCGATTCTGCGTAACGCGAGAACCACCCATTTACCTATCTGCGACATTCACATACTTATCGCGACCAGCCCCCATACCACGGGGGTTGCGCGTCGGGAACAGAGTGGGCCATGTCGCTCATGGATAAGGTTCTGGCCTGCGCCGGCCCCACACTCGCTCCCAACAACGACGCTTTCTTTACGCCTTGCTGCAAAACCTGATTAGCCACTTTTCGCCGGCCACACAGAATGGCCATGAGGACACACACGATGGACGTCACCGCAACCTTAAGCTTGGGCGATCCGCTGGAACCCGCACGCAAGGCCACCGCGCAAATGCTGCAAGAACGCGAGCGCACCTTTTCGCTGCCGCAGCCGTTTTACTCTGATGAGCGGCTGTTCGATATCGACATGCAGGAAATTTTCCAGAAAGAGTGGTTGATCGCCGGCATGACCTGCGAGATCCCCGCCAAGGGCAACTACATCACCCTGCAAGTGGGCAAGAACCCGATCATCGTGATCCGCGGCGCCGACGGCGTGGTGCATGCGTTCCATAACGTGTGCCGCCATCGCGGTTCGCGCTTGTGCACCAGCGACAAGGGCAAGGTCGCCAAGCTGGTCTGCCATTACCACCAGTGGACGTACGAGCTGGACGGCCGCCTGCTGTTCGCCGGCACCGAGATGGGCGCCGACTTCGACATGAAGCAGTACGGCTTGAAGCCTGTGAACGTGAAGACCGCCGGTGGCTATATCTTCATCAGCCTGTCGGAGAACCCGCCGGCCATCGACGACTTCCTGTCGACCCTGAGCCACTACATGGAACCCTACGACATGGAAAACACCAAGGTGGCGATCCAGACCACCTTGTTCGAAAAAGCCAACTGGAAGCTAGTGCTGGAAAACAACCGCGAGTGCTACCACTGCAACGCGTCGCACCCGGAACTGTTGAAAACCCTGCTGGAATGGGACGATGTCACCGACCCACGGGCCGACCAGGCCTTCAAGGACCACGTGGCCGCCTCCGCCGCCGCGTGGGACGCCGAGAAGATCCCTTACGCCCACGCCAGTTTCGGCCTGCGTAACCGCATCGTGCGCATGCCGCTGCTCAAGGGCACCGTGTCGATGACCCTCGACGGCAAGCAAGGCTGCAACAAGCTGATGGGCCGCATCAAGAACCCGGACCTGGGCTCGATGCGCATCCTGCACCTGCCACACTCGTGGAACCACTGCATGGGCGACCACATCATCGTGTTCACCGTGTGGCCGATCAGCGCCCAGGAAACCATGGTCACCACCAAGTGGATCGTGCACAAGGACGCCGTGGAAGGCGTGGACTACGACGTCGAGCGCATGCGCAAAGTGTGGGACGCCACCAATGACCAGGACCGGCGCCTGGCCGAAGAAAACCAGCGCGGCATCAACTCCACGGCGTACCAGCCGGGGCCGTATTCCAAGACCTATGAGTTTGGCGTGGTCAACTTTGTGGATTGGTACAGCGAGCGGATGCTGAGCAACCTGGGGGCGGCGCCGGCGCCGTATCTGAAAGGCGTTGCCGTACATGAGTAACCAGCTGACACGCTGCTGATCAAAATGTGGGAGCCGGGCTTGCCCGCGATAGCGATTTAACATTCAACCCCTCTGTTGGCTGTTACTCCGTCATCGCGGGCAAGCCCGGCTCCCACAATAATTTATGGCTGTACATAATTCATCCAACACCCTGACAGACCAATGGCGCCCTGGCTTCCAGCCATTGCCCAACAACTTATCCACAAAGCCACCCACAGCAATTGTGGGCAACTGCGCTTTCCTATCGAAATAAAATCAAGAAAATCCGTGACTTATTCAAAGAGACGGGTTTTATCCCGCATTGATCGTTTTTTGACCTAAAGCCTGAAAGCCACGCTCCGTATGGGCTACAGAGGAACGCAAACACCTTATCCACAGAAGCGCCAACAGACTTTGGGGGCAACTTTGGCCTGTCTGTGGAAAACCGCCTGTGACTGAGTGAAATCGCGGCCTCGAGAGGGAAAACCCGTCGAAAAGCCGATATTGATCATATTTTGATCAGACCACTGAAAGCCACGTTCTGCATGGCCTACAGCGGATAGCGAACATCTTATCCACAGAAGCACCAACAGACTTTGGGGGCAAGTGTGCGCCGGGCATTTTCCTTATCCACAGAAAAACCCAAGGAAAAACCGTCAGTTACGCTGGTTGTTTTTCATACAGCGGGCTGGAGGGCTTGATTTGCAAGGGCTGTGGACAGCCGCGAACAGGTTATCCACAGGCGGGTTAACAGGGATTGTGGGTAAAGCCACAATCCCTGGATAAGGTCAGCGAACCACGCCTTCTTCTATGAGCAACTTGAGAATGGCCTGGGCACCGTCTTGCGGGCTGACACCCTTGAGCACCTGCCCGCCACCGCCGCTGGCCTTGGCCGTGGCCGCTTTCATACGGTCGGCACCACTCTTGGCCTTGATCACCTTGAGGCGCTTGGGCCGTGGTTTGGCCGGTTGCAACACAGCGCCTGTGAATAACTCATCCTCCAACACCTCGACGTCATGGGCTTCCAGCACGCCGCGCTGAGCCGGCCCGTAGGCGCTTTGCCGGGGCTTGGGCGCCGCGTTATCCACCGTGGCCAGGAACGGCAAGCGCACCTTCAAGCGCCGCCGCTGGCCACGTGGCAGCGCTTGGAGTACATGGGCCACGCCGCCGTCGATGGATTCCACCTGGGCCAGGCCGACAATCAGCGGCCAGCCCAACTGCTCGGCCAGCAGGAACGGCAACATTCCCGAGCCTTCGCCGGTTTCCGCCTGG
This sequence comes from Pseudomonas sp. ADAK13, assembly GCF_012935715.1. Classification (NCBI taxonomy): domain Bacteria; kingdom Pseudomonadati; phylum Pseudomonadota; class Gammaproteobacteria; order Pseudomonadales; family Pseudomonadaceae; genus Pseudomonas; species Pseudomonas sp. ADAK13. The sequence goes on along the minus strand of NZ_CP052860.1, from coordinate 2,812,529 downwards.
CTGCCGGTGAGTACCACGTGGGCGCCCGCGTCCCGCAGATAGTCACTGAGCGCCGGCAAAGCATCCGTCCCGGCCGGTTGTTCAAGCACATGCAACTGCGGCAAACCCATGCCCAGGTAAGCGCGCAGGGTCGGTTCGGCGATGTCGCCGGCGTGCAGCACTTGCAGGTTATCCCCAGCCAGTTGCAGGCCCAGTTCCACCGCACGGGCATCTTGCTCGGCACGGCGAGGCCGGCCGGAAGTCGGGTGGGCGCCGATGGACACCAGGCTGATTACGTTCGTCGTCATGGCCATTTCCTTAAGCCGCATCGCGCTTGGCGCCATTGCGGTAGGCCTCGACCGCAACGATCAAGGCTTGCAGAATCGCGGCGCTTTCGCCGATCACCGACAGGTCGGCACGCTTGATCATGTCGCAGCCCGGGTCGAGGTTGATCGCCACCACCTTGTCGCAGGCACCAATGCCTTGCAGGTGCTGGATCGCCCCGGAAATCCCCACCGCCACGTAGACCCGTGCGGTGACCCAGGTGCCGCTGGCGCCGACCTGCCGATCACGCGCCATAAAGCCATCGTCCACCGCCACCCGAGAGGCGCCTTCTGTTGCGCCCAACGCGGCGGCAGTCTGGTGGAACAGTGCCCAGTCCTTGACCCCGTTGCCGCCAGAGAAAATAAACTCCGCTTCGGCCATGGGAATCGCTGCCGGGTCCACGGCCACCGCGCCCAAATCTTCGATGCGCGGCAAGCTGCGGGCCAGGCTGGTGGATAACTCCACCGTCAGTACTTCATGACGGGTTTCACTGACGGGCTCCGCGCACTCCGCCGCGGCCAGGATCATTCGTGGCAGTGGCCGGGCCAAATCCTGCTGGCCAGCACCTGCGCGGCCAATACATTCCTGGCCCTTGATCTGCCAGACCCGCGTGGCCGGGCGTTCCTTGAGGCTGGCGGCAAAGCGCCGGCCCAATTCGCCGCCACCGCTGCGGCTGTCCGGCAGCAGCCAGTGGCGCGGGTTGAACTGGTTATCCACAGCCCGCAGGCCATGCACCCGTTGCTCCGGTGAATAACCGTCGAACTCGTGGCCGTCCAGCACCAGCAGCCGATCCACACCAGCAGTGGCAAAGGCGTTTTCCTTGTGCTCGCCGAATACCACGGCCAGCACGGCACCGTCGTTGCCGGCCAACTGCCGGGCCAGGCCCAGCAGGTCGCGGTCGTGGCTGCTCAGACGGCCGCCGACCATGTCCGGCACCACGTTGATGTAAAACGCCGGCGCGGCCACCTGATGCAACGGCAACTGCACTTCCACTGCCGCAGAACGCTTGACCGCGCCACCCTGTTGAGCACCGCTGCGGTCGATACGCTTGATGCCGTTGGGGCCGATAAAACCGACACCATGCACATTTTTGCGGATGACGCCGTTCGGTCCCATCCAGCTGTGTTGCACCGGCTGCATCGCCGCGTGCAGCGGGTGCAGGCGGTTGCGGGCGATCCATTCGGCCCGTGGGTCGCGGCGGATAATATCGCTCATATATGCACCTGCGCAGGTTCGCGTTTCGGGGTCTTGGCCGGGGCTGCGTCTTCGAGCAAGGCGTCGGCCACCAACTCGGCGATGTCCTTGATCAGCGGACGCGGCTCGACCACACCTTCAAGCATCGCTGTGCACTGTGGACACCCCACGGCCACCAGCTCGGCGCCGGTCTCGCGGATGTCTTCCATGCGCATGTCGGGAATCCGTTGCTTGCCGGGAATGTCGGTGATCGGCGCCCCGCCACCGCCGCCGCAGCAGCGTGAGCGGAAGCCGGAACGTTGCATCTCCTTGACCTCGATCCCCAGCGCCCGCAGCACGTGGCGCGGCGCTTCGTATTCGCCGTTGTAGCGGCCCAGGTAGCACGGGTCGTGATAGGTCACGCTGCTGCCTTTGTGCTGGCCCAGGTTCAGGGCGCCGGCGTCGATCAGTTCGGCCATGTAGGTGCTGTGGTGCTGCACGACGTAGTTGCCGTCAAAGGCGCCGTATTCGTTTTTCAGCACATGGAAACTATGAGGGTCGCAGGTGACGATGCGCTTGAAGCTGTACTTGGCCAGGGTCTGGATATTGCGTGAGGCCAACATCTGGAACGTTGCCTCATCGCCAAGGCGGCGGGCGACGTCACCGCTGTCACGCTCTTCAAGGCCCAGTACCGCGAAGTCGACCTTGGCCGCTTTCAGCACTTTGACGAAGGCGCGCAGGGTGCGCTGGTTGCGCATGTCGAAGGCGCCGTCGCCGACCCAGAACAGAACGTCGACGGTTTTTTTGTCGCTGAGCAATGGCAGGTTCAAGTCCGCCGCCCAGTTCATCCGCCCGCCCGGTGCGAAACCGCCCGGGTTGTCGGTGGCGATCAGGTTTTCCAGGACTTCGGCGCCCTTGTTCGGGGTCGCGCCTTTCTCCAGGGTGAGGTGGCGGCGCATGTCGACGATGGCGTCCACGTGCTCGATCATCATCGGGCACTCTTCCACGCAGGCGCGGCAGGTGGTGCACGACCACAGGGTCTCGGCGTCCACCAGGCCGTTGACGATTGGCTGGTGCGGGCTACCGGCATGTTCGCCAATGGCTTTGCCCGGATAGGGACTGCCAGCGAACTTGGCATCGGTGCCACCGGCCAGGCCGACGACCATGTCCTGAATCAGTTTTTTCGGGTTCAGCGGCTGGCCGGCGGCGAACGCCGGGCACGCGGCTTCGCACTTGCCGCACTGCACGCAGGCGTCGAAGCCGAGCAGTTGGTTCCAGGTGAAATCCACCGGCTTTTCCACGCCGAGGGGCGCGGTCTTATCGGCGAGATTCAGGGGCTTCAAACCGGTGGAACGGCCACCACCGAAGCGTTCGGCGCGGCGGTGCCAGGCCAGGTGCAAGGCACCCGCGAAGGCGTGCTTCATCGGGCCGCCCCAGGTCATGCCGAAGAACATTTCGGACACGCCCCACAGCACGCCCAGGCTGAGCAAGGCGGCGAGCAGCCAGCCGCCGAAGTCGGCAGGCAGAATCCCGGCCACCGGCAAGGTCACCAGGAAGAAGCTCACCGAGAACGCCATCAGGCTTTTCGGCAGGCGCATCCACGGGCCTTTCGACAGGCGCGCAGGCGGGTTGCGACGACGCAGGTAAACGAAGGTGGCGCCGACAAACATCAATACCGAGGCCAGCAGCAACGCGTAGCCGAGGATGCGGTTATGCAGGCCGAAACCATGCACCAGGATCGCCAGCAGCGCCGAAAGCACAAAGCCCAGGGCGGTGGCGACGTGGGTGTTGGCGATGTATTTGTCGCGGGCGACCACGTGGTGCAAGTCGACCATGTAGCGCTTGGGCATGGCCAAAAGGCCGCCGAGCAGGTCGACCTTGGAGGACCGGCCGCGGCGCCACATGTTCACCCGGCGCAGCGCGCCGAGGACCGCAAGGCCCAAGGCAGCAAAGAGCAGGATGGGAAGCAGGGTGTTCAACATGGTGAAGCTCCCAAAGACCACACAGGTCTTGTATGGAAACCGGCTCAATGTGGGAGCTGGCTTGCCTGCGATGGCAACAACTCGGTTTCACTTGAAACCGAGCCGCCTGCATCGCGGGCAAGCCCGGCTCCCACAGAAAAGCCGGCTCCCACATTGATCGGTTTCCACATTGGTTCGGTGTTGGGTCAGAAATCCTTGCACAGGCGCAGGGCGTCGTAGATGGCGGCGTGGGTATTACGCTGGGCCACACAGTCACCAATGCGGAACAGCAAGTACCCCTCGCCCGGCTCGCTCAGGCACGGTTGCGGCTTGATCGCGAACAGGGCTTCGATGTCCATCTGGCCCTTGTTGCGCGAGCCTTCCTTGAGCCCGTAATAGATCTCTTCGTCAGGACGCACGCCGTTCTCGACCACCACTTGATCGACCACCCGTTCCTCTTTGGCCCCGGTGTATTCGTTCTCCAGCACCGCCACCAGCTTGTCGCCCTCGCGGTAGACCTTTTCCAGCATCATGTCGCCGGTCATGATCACTTCCTTGGGGTACATGCTGCGGTAGTACGTCGGGAACGATGTACCGCCGATGGCCACGCCCGGCTTGATGTCGTCGGTGACGATCTCGACCTGGCTGCCCTTGTCCGCGAGGAAGTCCGCCACCGACATGCCGGTGAACTCGCAAATGGTGTCGTACACCAGCACGTTCTTGCCCGGTGCAACCTTGCCGTCGAGCACATCCCAGCTGCTGACCACCAGGCCTTCCGCCGCGCCCCAGTGTTCGTTCTGCTCCAGGAACGGATGACCGCCCACCGCCAGCACCACCACGTCCGGACGCAGGTCGAGGATGGTCGCCGCGTCCGCCGCCACGCCCAGGCGCAGGTCGACGTTCAGGCGTGCCAGTTCCAGCTGGAACCAGCGGGTGATCCCGGCAATCTGGTCGCGCTGCGGGGCCTTGGAAGCGGTGGTAATTTGGCCGCCGATAAATTCTTTCTTCTCGAACAGCGTCACGTCGTGGCCCCGTTCGGCGGCCACCCGTGCCGCTTCCATCCCGGCCGGGCCGGCACCCACCACCACGACTTTGCGTTTAGGCCCGGCGGATTTCTCGATGATGTGCGGCACGCCCATGTATTCACGGGAGGTGGCGGCGTTCTGGATGCACAGCACGTCCAGGCCCTGGTACTGCCGGTCGATGCAGTAGTTGGCGCCGACGCACTGTTTGATCTGGTCGATCTGGCCCATCTTGATCTTGGCGATCAGGTGCGGGTCGGCGATGTGGGCGCGGGTCATGCCGACCATGTCCACGTAGCCGCCTTCCAGAATACGGGTCGCCTGGTTCGGGTCCTTGATATTCTGCGCGTGCAGCACCGGGGCCTTGACCACTTCCTTGATCCCGGCCGCCAAGTGCAGGAAGGGCTCCGGTGGATAACTCATGTTCGGGATGACGTTGGCCAGGGTGTTGTGGGTATCACAGCCCGAGCCGACCACGCCGATAAAGTCCAGCATGCCGGTGTCGTCGTAGTACTTGGCGATCTGTTTCATGTCCTCGTGGGACAAGCCGTCCGGGTGGAATTCATCGCCGCACAAACGGATGCCCACGCAGAAATCCGGGCCGACTTCCTTGCGCACCGCCTTCAATACTTCAAGGCCGAAACGCATGCGGTTTTCGAAGCTGCCGCCCCACTCGTCAGTACGTTTGTTAACCCGTGGGCTCCAGAACTGGTCGATCATGTGCTGGTGCACCGCCGACAGTTCCACGCCGTCCAGGCCACCGGCCTTGGCGCGTGCCGCCGCAGTGGCGTAGTTGCCGATCACCCGCCAGATTTCCTCCGGCTCGATGGTTTTGCAGGTCGCACGGTGCACCGGCTCGCGGATGCCCGACGGCGACAGCAACGTGGGCCAATGCTCGCCATCCCAGCGCGAACGACGGCCCATGTGGGTAATCTGGATCATGATCTTGGCGCCATGCTTGTGCATGGCATCGGCCAGGTTCTGGAAGTGCGGGATGATCCGGTCATCCGCCAGGTTCACCGATTTCCACCAGCCTTGGGGGCTGTCGATGGCGACACTGGAAGAACCGCCGCAGATCGCCAGGCCGATCCCGCCCTTGGCTTTCTCTTCGTAATACTTCACATAGCGGTCGGTGGTCATGCCGCCGTCGGTGGCATACACCTCGGCGTGGGCGGTACTGAGCACGCGGTTGCGGATGGTCAGTTTGCCGATCTGGATCGGCGCAAACATTGCTTCGAAAGCCATGGCAGGGTCCTCGACTTACAACGGCTTGACGGTGAACAGGCCGTCGTCGTGGCCCTCTTCGGAGCCGCCGTAGACTTGCTCGGCCACGGTGCGGATTTTGCTGCCGCGGGCTTCGAGGATCTGATCCATCGCGCCGGCAAACCAGCCGGTGAACATGTAGTCGACCTTGCGCCCGACCTTGCCGTACACATACACGAATGCCGAGTGTTCGAGCTTGACGCTGGCGGTGCCTTTGTCGAGGTCGATGTCCTGGATCTTGAACAGGCCCCAGCCGCGTTGCGACAGGCGCTTCATGTAGTGCTCGAACACCGCGACGCCTTCCAGGCCGTGGCATTCAGCTTCTTTTTCACACCAGTGCCAGGCGGATTTGTAACCGGCCTTGTAGAGGATTTCGGCGTAGGCGTCGGCCCCCAGGACTTCTTCGATACCCATGTGGTTGTTGACGAAGAAATGGCGCGGCACGTACAGCATCGGCAGGGCGTCGGAGGTCCAGACACCGGTTTCGCTGTCGACTTCGATAGGCAATTGAGGGGCGATCTTGGCCATGGAAACTTAACTCCAAACAATTCGGTTTATTGCCCGCTGCGCGGACGGCAGCGGGAAAGGATTCAGAAGATGCGGTGGCTTATTCGCCCCAGACGTCCTTCAGGACGTTGACCCAGTTTTCGCCCATGATCTTGCGCACCACGCGCTCAGGATGGCCGCGCTTGAGCAGGGTCTCGGTGAGGTTGGGGAACTCGCCCACGGTGCGGATGCCCAGCGGGTTGATGATCTTGCCGAAGCTGGTCAGGCGGCGGGCGTAGCCCTTGTCGTGGGTCAGCATTTCAAAGAAATCCTGGCCATGGCCCTGGGTGAAGTCGGTGCCGATGCCGATGGCGTCTTCGCCCACGATGTTCATGGTGTATTCGATGGCTTCGGCGTAGTCGTCGATGGTCGAATCGATGCCCTTGGCCAGGAACGGCGCGAACATGGTCACGCCGACAAAACCACCGTGGTCGGCGATGAACTTCAGTTCTTCATCGGACTTGTTGCGCGGGTGCTCTTTGAGGCCCGACGGCAGGCAGTGGGAGTAGCACACCGGCTTTTTCGATTCGAGGATGACTTCTTCGGAGGTCTTGGAGCCCACGTGGGACAGGTCGCACATGATGCCGACGCGGTTCATCTCGGCGACGATCTCGCGACCGAAGCCCGACAGGCCGCCGTCGCGCTCGTAGCAGCCGGTGCCCACCAGGTTCTGGGTGTTGTAGCACATCTGCACCACGCCAACCCCGAGCTGCTTGAAGATCTCGACGTAGCCGAGCTGGTCTTCAAACGCATGGGCGTTCTGGAAGCCGAAAATGATGCCGGTCTTGCCCTGTTCCTTGGCGCGACGGATATCGGCGGTGGTTTTCACCGGGATCACCAGGTCGCTGTTCTCGCGGATCAGGGTCTGGCTGGCCACGATGTTGTTAATGGTGGCCTGGAACCCTTCCCATACCGACACGGTGCAGTTGGCAGCGGTAAGGCCACCCTTGCGCATGTCTTCGAACAGGTCGCGGTTCCACTTGGCAATGATCAGCCCGTCGATAACGATGCTGTCGGCGTGCAATTCGGCTGGGCTCATCAGGCGTCCCCTTATTGGCGATTCATGCGCCGAATCGTCTGCCGGCGCTTTGGGGCCAGCATATGCCCCGGGGCAGAAGGAGCCGGGTGCAAAAACGACAAGGGAATTGCCGAAAGCGTCAATCCGCGACAAAGGCCAACATGACATCTCCGACGGGTATCTGTTCTTTGTCTTACGCTTGAGCCAGAATTTGCTCATCAACTGATATGAGACGGCGCAATGAAATCGATTTTCCTGGCTTTGGCACTCATCGCAACCGGCGTGCACGCGGCCGAAGACACCGACAACACGCCTTGCGATGGCATCGAGAACGACAAACAAACCCTGGAATGCGCCACCTATAACAAAACCACCGCCGAACAGCTGCTCAAGGATAACTACCAGGGGCTGCTGGAACGCATGGGTTCGACCTATGGCAGCAACAAGACGCAGCTGGCGGACATTACCGCTCGTCTGAAGGATGCCCAGCAGAAGTGGGAAAAGTTACGTGACGCGGATTGCGCCGTGGATACGTTCCCGGCGGTGGCGGGCAGCAAGGAGTATGCGATCCAGCAGAATGACTGTTTGGCGCGGATGAGTGATGAGCGGTCGGAGTTTTTGGAGTCGATTGGGCAGGAGTAATCCGTAGGCAATTCCACGAAACCCGTGATTGTTGACTTGCCAGTCAAGCGGCTCGTTCGCCATGATCGCCGTCCATTTCTTTTGTGCGGCGCCCCATGAACCCACGCATCTACCTCCTTGCCCTCGCCGCCTTCGTCGCCGGTATCGATGAAAACCTGGTGGGCGGGATTCTGCCGCTGTTGTCCCGGGAACTGGGCGTCACCCTGAGTGCTGCCGGGCAGCTGACGGCGGTGTTTTCCCTGACCTTTGCCCTGTGCGCCGCGCCTCTGCTGTCGCTGACGTCGCGCATTGAGCGGCGCTCCCTGCTGACTGCCGCGTTGCTGACCTTTGCGGTGGGCAACCTGGGCTCCGGGCTGGCGGTGAATTACTGGATGCTGCTGGTCTGTCGCATCATCAGCGCGGCCAGTTGTGCGTTGGTGGTGGTGCTGGCGTCGACCCTCTCGGCATCGCTGGTGGACGCTCGCTTGCGTGGGCGGGCGATCGGCATTGTGTTCATGGGCATCAGCGGTTCGCTGGTGCTTGGGATTCCGCTGGGGATTGCCGTAAGCGAGTCGCTCAGTTGGCGTGCGCCGTTCCTGCTGCTGGCACTGCTGGCGGTGGTGATCGCCGCACTGTTGCGCTTGAGCCTGCCGACGTTTGCCAGCCGCCCGCCCACCTCGTTGCGTGATTACTGCAGGCAACTGGTGATTCCCAAGCTGCTGTTGGCGCAACTGGTGTCGGTGTTGCTGTTGACCGGGCATTTTGTGCTGTTCGCCTACCTGGCGCCTTACGTGCAACAGACCATGGGCATCCATGGCGTTTCCTTGAGTTATCTCTATGTGTTCTTTGGCATCGCGGCCATCAGCGGTGGTTATTGCGGCGGCTGGCTGTCGGACCGGCTGGGGTTCAAGCGCGCGCTGGTGTTGATCCCGGCGCTGTTCACCCTGGTCATGGCGTTGCTGCCATGGGCCACCGGTTCGCTGGCGAGTTTCCTGGCGCTGTACGCGTTGTGGATGGCCTTGAGTTGGACCATCTCGCCGGTGGTGCAGAACTATTTGCTGCACACCGCACCCGAATCGGGTGAGGCCAATGTGGGGATCAACACCTCGGCGATGCACCTGGGCGTGGCCTTGGGCGCGGCGCTGGGCGGTGTGGTAATCGCCAAGGGCAGCCTGGAAATCACGCCGCTGGTAGGTGCACTGGTGACTGCATTGGCCCTGGGGGCCGCGTGCCTGAGCCTGATGGCCGGAGCGCGCCAACCGGCTCGGGCCTGATACCATTCGGGCCCTCTCCACTTTCCAAGGCGCCCCCATGACTATCTGCGGCATCGAAATCAAAGGCAGTGAAGCCATCATCGCCGTCGCCTCGCTGGACGGCCAGGCACTGAGCCACGTTGCCCTGGCCACCAAGAAAATCGCCCTTGAAGACGATGATGAGGCGGCCAACGTCAAGGCCTTCGCTGCTCAGGTGAGTGCGTTTGTGCGGGACAACGCGATCACCCGCATCGCCATCAAGAAGCGCAGCAAGAAAGGCGAATTCGCCGGTGGCCCGACCACGTTCAAGATTGAAGGGGTGTTTCAGTTGCTGGAAGGCGTTGAAGTGACGCTGCTGTCGCCGCAGACCATCAACGCGCAGAGCAAGAAACACGACTTTGCCCTGCCGGCGACGCTGAACAAGTATCAGCATGAGGCTTACAAGGCTGCATGCTCGGCACTGATGAAGAAATAAGCCACACCACACATCCCCTGTGGGAGCGGGCTTGCTCCCACATTTGATCTGCGTTGTTCTCAAGAGCGGTATTCACACCGCTTCCCGTCGCCGATCTTCCCGCGGGCACTTGGCAAACCTCGCCCGGTAACTGCGTGTGAAATACGACGGCGACTCAAACCCGCAGGCGATGCTCACCTCCAGCACACTCATGTCGCTCTGGCGCAACAATTGCCGCGCCTTCTCCAGCCGCAAGCCGAGGTAGAAATTGCTCGGTGTGTCGTTCAGGTGCAGCCGAAACAGCCGCTCCAATTGCCGCCGCGTCACCTTGATCGTCTCCGCCAGTGCCAGTGTGCTCAGCGGCGGTTCGGTGTGCTGCTCCATCTCGCCAATCACCTGCACCAGCTTCTTGTTGTTGATGCCGTAGCGCGTGGCGATCTGCATGCGTTGGTGGTCTTTGCGCGGGCGGATGCGGCCGAGCACAAACTGTTCGGACACCTGGATCGCCAACTCCGGCCCATGGGCCTGGCTGATCAGGTCGAGCATCAGGTCGATGGACGCGGTGCCGCCCGCCGAGGTGATGCGCCGTCGATCGATCTCGAACAGCTCCTGGGTCACCGTCAGCTGTGGATAAGATTCCTTGAAGGCGTCGATGGCTTCCCAGTGCAGGGTCAGGCGGTGGCCGTCGAGCAGGCCCGCTTCGGCGAGCACGCAGGCGCCGGTGTCGATGGCGCCCAGGGTCACCCCGTCGTGGTCAAGGCGGCGCAGCCAGTGTTCCAGGGCCGGCGTGGCGAACTTTAGCGGTTCGAAGCCGGCCACCACCAATAGGGTCGCGCCCTTCTTCAATGGCTCCAGGGCGGCGTCGGCGTTGACCGACATGCCGTTGCTCGCCAGCACCGCGCCGCCGTCGGCGCTCAAGACGTGCCAGCGGTACAGTTCGCCACGAAAGCGATTGGCAACCCGCAGCGGTTCGATCGCGGAGATAAAGCCAATGGCGGAGAAACCCGGCATCAGCAGAAAGTAGAAATCCTGGGACATGGAGCGCTCTCGTAGGACGGACAGCGTGGTCACTGTGATTCGCCAGTTCAATCGGTCATTCAAGGGGGCAGGTCGCTGCAGTGCAAGAGCTGGTCGCCGCCGTGCGTTTTGTCGCCTCTGAAGCTGCGTAACTTGGCTGCACGGCGCACAAAGACGCCGGAACCCACAATAACAACCTGCCGAGGGAACCACCATGAACCGACTGATCAGCCGCTGCGTGCTCGCACTCAGCGCCAGCGCCATTTTGAGCACTAACGTCATGGCAGCCGATGCGGCTTCTTGCCAGAACGTGCGCATGGGCGTGGTGAACTGGACCGACGTAATCGCGACCAGCGCCATGACTCAAGTGTTGCTCGACGGCCTCGGCTACAAGACCAAACAAACCAGCGCCTCCCAGCAAATCATCTTTGCCGGGATCCGCGACCAGCGCCTGGACCTGTTCCTGGGCTACTGGAACCCGTTGATGACCCAGACCATCACCCCGTTTGTCGACGCCAAGCAGGTCAAGGTGCTCGACAAGCCGTCGCTGGAAGACGCCCGCGCGACCTTGGCGGTGCCGACTTACCTGGCTGACAAGGGCCTGAAAACCTTCGCCGACATCGCCAGGTTTGAAAAGGAACTGGGTGGCAAGATCTACGGCATCGAACCGGGCTCGGGAGCCAACACCCAGATCAAGGCGATGATCGCCAAGAATCAATTTGGCCTCGGCAAATTCCAGCTGGTGGAATCCAGCGAGGCCGGCATGCTCGCCGCCGTCGACCGCGCCGTGCGCCGCAAGGAAGCCGTGGTGTTCTTCGGCTGGGCGCCGCACCCGATGAACGTCAATGTGGCCATGACTTACCTCACCGGCAGCGATGACGCCCTGGGCCCGAACGAAGGCATGGCCACCGTGTGGTCGGTCACTTCGCCGACCTACGCCGAGCAATGCCCCAACGTGCACAAGCTGCTCAGCAACCTGACCTTCACCGCCGCCGACGAGAGCCGAATGATGCAGCCGCTGCTGGATCACAAGGACGCTCTCGAATCGGCCAAGCAATGGCTCAAGGATCACCCGCAAGACCAGCAGCGCTGGCTGGAAGGCGTGACCACCTTTGACGGCAAACCGGCCGCCGCCAACCTGCAATTGACCAGCAAATAACCTTTTCTGAATCACCGTTTCGCAGCCGCTCCCGGCTGCGAACGGCATCACCACGCCTGTAAGGAACCTGCCTCATGAACCACGACGTCATCATCACCTGCGCACTCACCGGTGCTGGCGACACGACCGCCAGAAGCCCTCACGTGCCGGTCACTCCCAAACAAATCGCTGCCGCTGCGGTGGAAGCAGCCAAGGCCGGTGCCACCGTGGTGCATTGCCACGTACGTGACCCCCAAACCGGCAAGTTCAGCCGCGACGTGGCGCTGTACCGCGAAGTGATGGAGCGCATCCGCGAGGCGGACGTCGACATCATCGTCAACCTCACCGCCGGCATGGGTGGCGACCTGGAAATCGGTGGCGGCGAGAACCCCATGGAGTTCGGCCCCAACACCGATCTGGTCGGCCCGTTGACCCGCCTGGCCCATGTGGAAGAACTGTTGCCGGAAATCTGCACCCTCGATTGCGGCACCCTGAACTTCGGCGATGGCGACACCATTTACGTCTCCACCCCGGCCCAGCTGCGGGCGGGCGCCAAGCGTATCCAGGAGCTGGGCGTTAAAGCCGAGCTGGAAATTTTCGACACGGGTCACCTGTGGTTCGCCAAGCAGATGATCAAGGAAGGCTTGCTCGACAACCCGCTGTTCCAGCTGTGCCTGGGCATCCCATGGGGCGCGCCGGCCGACACCACCACCATGAAGGCCATGGTCGACAACCTGCCGGCTGATGCGGTGTGGGCCGGCTTCGGGATTGGGCGCATGCAGATGCCAATGGCGGCGCAAGCGGTGCTGCTGGGCGGCAACGTGCGGGTCGGCCTGGAAGACAACCTGTGGCTGGACAAGGGCGTACTGGCCACCAACGGCCAACTGGTGGAACGCGCCAGCGAAATCCTCAGCCGCCTCGGTGCACGGGTCATGACCCCTGCCGAAGGCCGGATCAAGATGGGTTTGACCAAGCGCGGCTGACTGTTCCGAACAGCACCGAACCTTGTGGGAGCCGGGCTTGCCCGCGATTGCGGCACACCTGCACCGAATACAGCTGCTGACACACCGCTATCGCAGGCAAGCCAGCTCCCACATTGATCACCGAACTCTTTAGGAATTTGCCATGAGCTTTATCACTGAAATCAAAACCTTCGCAGCGCTGGGCAGCGGTGTTATCGGCAGCGGCTGGGTGTCCCGCGCCCTGGCCCACGGCCTGGATGTGGTGGCCTGGGACCCGGCGCCCGGCGCCGAAGGGGCCCTGCGCAAACGTGTCGCCAATGCCTGGGGCGCCCTGGAAAAACAAGGCCTGGCACCCGGCGCATCGCAAGACCGTCTGCGCTTTGTGGCCACAATTGAAGAGTGCGTGAAAGACGCCGACTTCATCCAGGAAAGCGCCCCGGAACGCCTGGAGTTGAAGCTGGAATTGCACAGTAAGATCAGCGCGGCAGCCAAGCCGAATGCGTTGATTGGTTCGAGTACGTCGGGGCTGTTGCCGAGTGAGTTTTATGAAGGCTCCACGCACCCGGAACGCTGCGTGGTGGGTCACCCGTTCAACCCGGTTTACCTGTTGCCGCTGGTGGAAGTGGTAGGCGGTAAAAACACTGCACCCGAAGCCATTCAGGCGGCGATCAAGGTGTACGAATCCCTCGGCATGCGCCCTTTGCACGTGCGCAAAGAGGTGCCCGGTTTTATCGCCGATCGCTTGCTGGAAGCCTTGTGGCGTGAGGCGTTGCACCTGGTCAACGACGGGGTGGCAACCACCGGCGAGATCGACGATGCGATTCGCTTTGGCGCCGGTCTGCGCTGGTCATTCATGGGCACGTTCTTGACCTATACGCTGGCAGGCGGCGATGCCGGCATGCGGCACTTCATGGCGCAGTTCGGCCCGGCCTTGCAGTTGCCGTGGACCTATTTGCCGGCACCGGAATTGACCGACAAGTTGATCGACGATGTGGTGGACGGCACCAGCGATCAGTTGGGCAAACACAGCATTTCGGCGCTGGAGCGCTATCGTGATGATTGCCTGCTGGCGGTGCTGGAGGCGGTGAAGACCACCAAGGAAAAACACGGCATGACTTTCGCCGAATAACGGCTGTTGATTTCCTGTGGGAGCTGGCTTGCCTGCGATGGCGGTGGCGAATCTTGCACCGTCATCGCAGGCAAGCCAGCTCCCACATTTGACCGAGTACATACCCGGAACCCATGACATGCCCGCACTCACCACCTACACCACCAAAGTCCTCCCCGAGTGGGTCGACTACAACGGCCACCTGCGCGATGCGTTCTACCTGCTGATCTTCAGCTACGCCACCGATGCGCTGATGGACACCCTGGGCCTGGACAGCGAAAACCGCGAAGCCAGCGGTAACTCGCTGTTCACCCTGGAACTGCACCTCAACTACTTGCACGAAGTGAAGCTGGGCGCCGACGTCGAGGTGCACACCCAGCTCATCGCCCACGACCGCAAACGCCTGCACCTCTATCACAGCCTGCATCGGGTGGGCGACGAGAAGGAGTTGGCCGGCAACGAGCAAATGCTGCTCCACGTCGACCTCGCCGGCCCGCACTCGGCGCCATTCAGTGACGCGGTGCTGGGCAAACTTGCAAGCATCAGCGCCGAACAAACCGACCTGCCGAAGCCCGCCCTGCTCGGCCGCGTGATTGGACTGCCATCCCAAAAATAAGGAATCGCCATGCAAACCGCCGCCGCTGTTGCCGACTTCCGTACTTACCCGCTGATCAGTGACCTGGCCGACGTGCAGGTGCACGGCGATCACCTCAGCGTGCGATGGGCCGATGGGCGGGTCAGTCCGTTCCATCACCCGTGGCTGCGGGACAACTGCCCGTGCCCTGTTTGCGTCTACAGCGTGACCCGTGAACAAGTGCTGGAAATCGTCGATGTGGACGAAAACCTCACGGCCCTCAGTGCGTGTATCGACCAGGGTTTTCTGACGGTGGAATGGAGCGGCGGGCATCGCAGCCAATACGATCCCGGGTGGTTGCGGGCGCACGCCTACGACGATGAGTCCCGCGCCGAACGCCGGGCTGCCAAACCGAAATCCCTGCTGTGGGACCGTACGTTCGAGCTGCCCGTATTCGACTACTCGGCGCTGATGGAAGACCCGAAAGCCCTGCTGCAATGGCTGCTGGCTTTGCGTGACAGCGGCCTCACCCAAGTGCGCGGCGTGCCCACCGAACCTGGCTCACTGGCGCTGATCGCCAAGCGCATTTCGTTCATCCGCGAGAGCAATTTCGGCGTGCTGTTCAACGTGCAATCCAAGGCCGATGCCGACAGTAACGCCTACACCGCATTCAACCTGCCGCTGCACAGTGATTTGCCGACGCGAGAGCTGCAACCCGGGCTGCAATTCTTGCACTGCCTGGTGAACGACGCCGACGGTGGCGAGAGTATTTTTGTCGACGGTTTCGCCATTGCCCGAGCCTTGCGCGATGAAGACCCCGAAGCCTTTCACGCGCTGTGCGAGATCCCGGTAGAGTTCCGCAACAAGGACCGTCACAGCGACTATCGCCGGCTGGCGCCGATCATCGCGTTGGATGCATTGGGAGAGGTCGCCGAGATTCGCATGGCCAACTTTCTGCGCGGGCCGTTTGAAGCGCCAGCCGCGCAGATGCCGTTGCTGTATCGCGCCTATCGCCGGTTTATTGCGATGACCCGGGAAGAGCGTTTTCGGTTGGTCAAGCGTCTGAATCCGGGCGAGCTGTGGTGCTTTGATAATCGCCGGACCCTGCATGCGCGCAATGCGTTTGATCCGGCGTCCGGCGCGCGGCATTTCCAGGGCTGCTATATCGATCGGGATGAGTTGTTGTCCCGGATATTGGTGTTGCAAAGGTAGACCGCCATCGCAGGCAAGCCAGCTCCCACATTTGAAGGTATTCACAAATCAAAATGTGGGAGCTGGCTTGCCTGCGATGAGGCCAGTTGCAACCCCACAAATCCCAGCCAAAAAAAGCCCCGATCCAGCCGTGACAGGATCGGGGCAGAGTGCTTTGTGTGAGCGGTGCATCCCGAGGGTGACCAAACCTTCAAGCTGCTTGCTGGGTTCCAGTGTGCACATTCCGCGCGTTCATAAATGGCCCGAAAACGACCTGTTCATAGGTGTCCCGGACATTCGCGCATTCAGGCCTTGCCGACTCGGTGATGGCCTACCAGAATCGAACTCAATCCCCCGCTCCCCTAACAAGGATAAACGTCATGATGCACGCGGATTTGATTGACCAGGATGACCTGCTGGGCCAACTGCGGTCGTTGGGTTTCGAAGTGTCCAGCGGCGCGACCGCCGAGCAGGCTTGTGAATGCGCGGTACGCGGTTTGAGTGCGGCGCGGGCCAAGGCACTCAAGGGTATGGTTGAGCAGATGTACACCGGCAGCGCGACGATTTTGCCGGCGGTGAGGCAAGCGATCGACAAGCAGTTGTTGCCGGCGTTGGTGCAGTTCAGGCAGAACTCTGGCGCCTGACAGACCGCTATCGCGGGCAAGCCCGGCTCCCACATTGATCGGTGTTTTGAGCAATAACTCGGTCAAATGCAGGAGCTGGCTTGCCTGCGATGCAGGCGACCCGGTCTAGAGCCTTACACTCGCAAACGTCGACTCATTGCGCGCCTGGCTCAACGCCGACAACGGCCCAGACAACGGTGACAACACCAGCGCCTGGGGAATCGGCATCATCGCAACCTGTTGCGTGGTGTTGGAACCCACGCGCTCATCCCGCGGCGGAATGCCGAAGTATTCGCGATAGCACTTGGAGAAGTGCGGCGTGGAGACAAACCCGCACACCGACGCCACTTCGATGATCGACATCGGCGTTTGCTTGAGCAACTGCCGCGCACGAATCAAGCGCAACTTGAGGTAGTAGCGCGACGGCGAACAGTGCAGGTATTTCTGGAACAACCGCTCCAGCTGACGCCGGGAAACCGCGACGTACACCGCCAGCTCATCAAGGTCGATCGGCTCTTCCAGGTTGGCTTCCATCAGCGCGACGATTTCCTGCAGTTTCGGCTGGTTGGTGCCGAGCATGTGCTTGAGCGGCACACGCTGGTGATCCTGTTCGTTGCGGATGCGCTCGTACACAAACATCTCGGAGATCGCCGCCGACAATTCACGGCCGTGGTCGCGGCTGATCAGGTGCAGCATCATGTCCAGCGGCGCGGTGCCGCCCGAACTGGTGAAGCGGTTGCGGTCGAGGGTGAACAGGCGTGTGCTCATCGCCACGCGGGGGAAAGCCTCCTGCATCGACGCCAGGCATTCCCAGTGTACGCTGCAATCAAAGCCATCCAGCAGGCCGGCGCAAGCCAGGGCCCAACTGCCGGTGCACACCGCGCCGAGGCGACGGGACTGGCGCGCCTGGCTTTGCAGCCACGACACATGTTCACGGGTCACGGTGCGCTGGATACCCACGCCGCCGCAGACAATCACAGTGTCCAGGGCCGGGGCTTTGTGCATGGAAGCATCGGGGGTGATTTGCAGACCGTCGCTGGCCCACACCTGGTTTCCGTCGACACTCAACGTCGTCCAGCGATACAGCTCGCGGCCGGAAAGTTGGTTGGCCATACGCAGCGGTTCGACTGCGGAGGCCAGGGAAATCAGCGTGAAATTGTCCAGCAGCAAAAAGCCGATGGATTGAGGCGCACGGTTCTGGGGTTGAGCCCCTGAGTTGAACGACGTCATCGCGGTATCTCCTCACACAAAGCGGGTGATGGCCTCAGGCGAGGCTCTTGTTATTGCGCTCATCACCTTAAGGAAACTCCTGTGGCGAGAGGCTTTGTATTGATAGAGCAAATGCCATGCCTAAAGTTGAATGCGCATTCAATAACTCCTGAAAACGACCTCATGACGCGTCTATATAAGCCCGCGCATGGAGTGGGGGATATGACCCGGAAAAGACGTGAGAGAACGCAGGCTCAAGGGGTGTGAGCAGATCGGTAGCACTTGTGGGAAGGGAGAGAAACGACGTGGGAAAAGTCTGTCACCACAAGCACGGGTGACAGGTGGTCACGAGGGGAAATCGTTCGGGAGCTACTTATCTAATTGCGACGCGCTAAAAGGTGGCGCTTTTGGTTCGGGTGTTCACTTTATGAGCAAGGCTGTTCTTCTGTGGCGAGGGAGCTTGCTCCCGCTGGAGTGCGAAGCGCTCCCAAGATTTTGGGGCTGCTGCGCAGCCCAGCGGGAGCAAGCTCCCTCGCCACAGCAAGCTCCCTCGTCACATAAAAGCTGGATCAACACTCGACAGCACTCACCGCCAACCCGCCCCGCGACGTTTCCTTGTACTTGTCATGCATATCCGCCCCGGTATCACGCATGGTGCGGATCACCCGGTCCAGCGAGATAAAGTGTTGGCCATCACCCCGCAGCGCCATCTGCGCCGCGTTGATCGCCTTCACTGCGGCAATTGCATTGCGCTCGATGCACGGCACCTGCACCAGCCCGCCTACCGGGTCGCAGGTCAGGCCAAGGTTGTGTTCCAGGCCAATCTCCGCCGCGTTGCATAACTGCTCCGGCGTCGCACCGAGGATCTCCGCCAGCCCCGCCGCCGCCATGGCGCACGCCGAGCCGACTTCACCCTGGCAGCCGACTTCGGCACCCGAGATCGACGCGTTCTTTTTACACAGGATGCCCACCGCCGCCGCGCCGAGGAAATAGTCGACCACGTTGGCCTCGGTCACCTCTTCGCTGAATTTCATAAAGTAGTGCAGCACCGCCGGGATGATCCCCGCCGCGCCATTGGTAGGAGCCGTGACCATGCGCCCGCCGGCGGCGTTTTCTTCATTCACCGCCAGGGCAAACAGGTTGACCCACTCCATCGCGCTCAAGGTTGAGCCGATCACATTCGGCTTGCCCAACTCCTGCAAGCTGCGGTGCAACTTGGCGGCACGCCGCCGTACATTGAGGCCGCCGGGAAGAATGCCTTCGTGCTTGAGCCCCTGCTCCACGCAATCCTGCATGGCGCGCCAAAGCTTCATCAGGCCGCTGCGGATCTCGTCTTCCGAGCGCCAGGTTTTTTCATTCGCCAACATCAGTTCAGCGACCCGCAGGTTGTGGGTCTTGCACAGCTGGAGCAACTCCACCGCGCTGGAAAAGTCATAGGGCAGCTCGGTGCGGTCCATGTCTGCCACACCGCTGGCGGCCTGGGCTGCATCCACTACAAATCCACCGCCTACGGAGTAGTAGGTGTCGCGGTGCAACTCACCGTTATCACCAAACACCACCAGGGTCATGGCATTGGGGTGGAAGGGCAGGTTCTCGTCGATCAGGCGCATGTCTCGCGCCCATATGAAAGGCACCGGCAAACGTGCGTCCAGCAGCAGTGTGTTGGTCTCGCGCAGGGTTTCGATGCGGATGCCGATTTGCGACGGATCAATCGCGTCCGGCCACTCGCCCATCAGGCCCATGATCACCGCGTTATCGCTGCCGTGACCGATGCCGGTGGCCGACAAGGAGCCGTACAGCTGAACTTCGACGCGCCTCACTTGTTCCAATACATCACGTTCACGCAGTCCTTGAACGAACAACGCCGCGGCGCGCATGGGGCCGACGGTGTGAGAACTCGAAGGCCCAATGCCGATCTTGAACAGGTCGAAAACGCTGATAGCCATTGCCGTGAAACTCCTCGATGAGCACAGGCCAGGCGTGAAAAAGCGCCTGGTGACGGAGCTGCTACGCTCATGTCGCAATCCGCCGAGATGCGGCCATCATCAAGCTTTTGCTGGTGCTCACGGCGTCTCACACCGACGTACCCATGCTCATCAGCGCCGCTGTTGTGGAAGGCGACGTTTTGGCCGTTTTTTGCGGTGCAGATCGGTAAAAAGTGCAGTTTTGCCGTGGAAAAAATCTGTAAGCGACGTCACCGACACTGGATACGACCATCCCTGTACTGGATACGACGCCCCCTGTAGGCGTCAGATTTTCACTGGTACATGATCAGTCTCGACTCGTTTGCACAGTTGCGTGGCAGAGCTGTGCCGCACGCCCAACCGCAACACCTATAAGCGCGGTGTGATCGCCGCCAGAAAAACACCAGGAGTCCACCCCCATGAAAGGTTCCCCGTCGTTGTTGTTGGCCGCCATGCTGAGTCTGCCAGTCCTGGCTCACGCTGCAGAACCGGCGCAATGCCAGACCGTCAACTTCTCCGATGTCGGCTGGACCGACATCACCGTCACCACCGCCACCACCAGCGAAGTCCTCAAGGGCCTCGGCTACAAACCCCGCACCACGATGATTTCCGTTCCGGTGACCTACAAGTCCCTGGCTGACGGCAAGAACATGGACATCTTCCTCGGCAACTGGATGCCGACCATGGAAAACGACATCAAGCAGTACCGTGATGCCGGCACCGTGGAAACCGTGCGCGCCAACCTGGAAAACGCCAAGTACACCCTGGCCGTACCGGAAGCGCTGTACAACAAGGGCCTGAAAGACTTCGCCGACATCGTCAAATTCAAGGATGAACTGGGCGGCAAGATCTACGGGATCGAGCCGGGCAACGACGGTAACCGCACCATCCAGACCCTCATCGACAAAGACGCCTTTGGCCTGAAAACCGCAGGCTTCAAAGTGGTCGAATCCAGCGAAGCCGGGATGCTCTCGCAGGTGGAACGCGCCACCAAACGCGACCAGGCCATCGTGTTCCTCGGCTGGGAACCGCACCCGATGAACACCCGCTTCAAGATGAAGTACCTGACCGGGGGTGATGATTCATTCGGCCCCAACTACGGCCAGGCCACCATCTACACCAACGTTCGCAAGGGCTACACCCAGGAATGCAGCAACGTGGGCCAGTTGCTGAAAAACCTGTCGTTCACCCTGAACATGGAAAGCACCCTGATGGGTAACGTCCTGGACGACAAGATGAAGCCTGACGCAGCCGCCAAGGCGTGGCTGAAGAAGAACCCGCAAGTGCTCGACACCTGGCTGGCCGGTGTGACCACTGTCGATGGCAAACCAGGACTGGAGGCCGTCAAAGCTTACCTCGCCAAGTAAACCGCTGACCCCGGGCCGGTACGCTGGCCCGGGATGTTTTTCCTCTTCGCATGTGGACATTCACTACCATGCTGACTGAACATAAAATCCCGCTAGGCCAGTACATCGCTGCCTTCGTTGAATGGTTGACCCAACACGGGGCCAGCTACTTCGACGCAATCGCATCGACCCTGGAAACGATGATCCACGGCGTGACGTTCGCGCTGACCTGGTTCAATCCGCTGGCATTGATCGGTCTGATTGCGCTGCTCGCTCATTTCATTCAACGCAAATGGGGCCTGACCGTTTTTGTCATCGCCTCCTTCCTGCTGATCCTGAACCTGGGGTACTGGCAGGAAACCATGGAGACCCTGGCGCAAGTGCTGTTCGCCACCCTGGTCTGCGTGGTGATCGGTGTGCCGCTGGGCATTGTTGCCGCGCACAAACCGATGTTCTACACCCTGATGCGGCCGGTGCTCGATCTGATGCAGACCGTACCGACCTTCGTCTACCTCATCCCTACCCTGACCCTCTTCGGGCTGGGTGTGGTGCCCGGGCTGATTTCCACGGTGGTGTTTGCGATTGCCGCGCCTATCCGTCTGACTTACCTGGGTATCCGTGATGTGCCGCAAGAGTTGATGGACGCCGGCAAGGCCTTTGGCTGCTCGCGCCGTCAGTTGCTCTCGCGGATTGAACTGCCCCACGCCATGCCGAGCATCGCCGCCGGCATTACCCAATGCATCATGCTGTCGTTGTCGATGGTGGTGATCGCGGCCCTGGTGGGCGCCGACGGCCTCGGCAAACCGGTGGTCAACGCGCTGAACACCGCCGACATCGCCCTGGGCTTTGAAGCGGGCCTGGCGATCGTATTGCTGGCCATCATGCTCGACCGCATCTGCAAACAACCCGACGCCAAAGTAGGGGGTGATGCATGAGCATTATCCGATTCGAAAATGTCGATGTGATCTTCTCCAAGGACCCTCGCGAGGCGCTCAAGCTGCTCGACCAGGGCATGACGCGCAACGAGATCCTGAAAAAGACCGGGCAGATCGTCGGCGTTGAAAACGCCAGCCTGGATGTAGAGAAAGGCGAGATCTGCGTGCTGATGGGCCTGTCCGGCTCGGGCAAGTCGAGCTTGCTGCGCTGCATCAACGGCTTGAATACCGTCAGCCGCGGCAAGCTGTTTGTGGAGCATGAAGGTCGGCAGATCGACATTGCTTCCTGCACCCCCGCCGAGCTGAAAATGATGCGCACCCAGCGCATCGCCATGGTGTTCCAGAAGTTCGCCCTGATGCCCTGGCTGACGGTGCGCGAAAACATCAGCTTCGGCCTGGAGATGCAGGGTCGTCCGGAAAAAGAACGGCGCAAGCTGGTGGACGACAAGCTGGAACTGGTGGGCCTGTCGCAGTGGCGCAACAAGAAGCCCGACGAGCTTTCCGGCGGCATGCAGCAGCGCGTCGGCCTGGCCCGCGCCTTGGCGATGGACGCCGATATCCTGCTGATGGACGAACCCTTCTCCGCACTCGACCCGCTGATCCGCCAGGGCTTGCAGGATGAGTTGCTGGAACTGCAACGCAAGCTGAGCAAGACCATCGTATTTGTGAGCCACGACCTGGATGAGGCGCTGAAACTCGGTAGCCGTATCGCGATCATGAAAGACGGCCGGATCATCCAGTACAGCGTGCCGGAAGAGATCGTGCTGAACCCGGCGGACGACTATGTGCGGACCTTCGTGGCCCACACCAATCCGCTGAATGTGTTGTGTGGCCGCAGCCTGATGCGCACGGTAGACAACTGCACCCACGTCAACGGTTCCATCAGCCTGGACCCGGGTGGCGACTCGTGGCTGGACCTTGCAGAAGGCAACACCATCAAGGGCGCGCGACAGAACGGCGCAGTGCTGAACTTGCAGAACTGGACACCGGGGCAATCGGTGGAAGGTTTGGGCCGGATGCCGACGTTGGTGGATTCCAATATCGGGATGCGTGAAGCGTTGCAGATTCGCTATCAGACCGGGAACAAGCTGGTGCTGCAGGACAACAACAAGGTGGTGGGGATCCTGGGTGACAGCGAGCTCTACCATGCCCTCCTGGGCAAGAACCTGGGGTAAATCCTCCTGAAGGAACGGGGTCAATGTGGGAGCTGGCTTGCCTGCGATAGCTGCAGTGAATTCACCACTGCAATCGCAGGCAAGCCAGCTCCCACATTTGACCCCATTCCAACCTTGGAACAGCGGCGCCAGTGAAGGCACCGCTCCTTTCAACACTCAGCTATAGACACGGCCAAGGAGCTGCCGATGGCTTTCAAACTGATCGAGCACGTCCCGGGTGATCTGCTCCTGGGTGAAGCCCATCAGGTCGTATTCCTGAGGCCCGTTGTGCAGGTAAACCTCGGCGCGGTAGTAGCGCGTGCGCTCTTCCTCGGGCAAATCGTTCGGTGCCGACGAATAAGCATCCAGGCTCACCTCGTAGACAAACGGATTCCCCTCTTCCATCTCGATGCGCACACCAATGCAGCGCTTGGATTTGCCCAGCAAGGTTTGCACTTCCAGCCCCTGATCACGCAACGCAGTTGCCGCTTCTTCCAGCGCCGGCGTGACGTGCTTGTCCATAAAGCGCTGCACGGTACCCTGGCTCGGTTGCAGGTCCAGGGCGGTCAGGCGCTCGCTGAAACCACGACGCCCTCGTTCGGCCAGTTGCGCCTGTTCCAGCTCGATGGCCACGTCCTGGCGCATCGCCTTGTGCAGGCCGAACATGAAGAAAATCAGCACCACCGAAAACGGCAGGCCCGCCAGCACCACCATGGTTTGCATGGCCTCAAAGTTACCGGCGAACAACAGGCCGATGGTCACCAGGGTAATCACGGCGGACCAGAAAATCCGCAGCCAGTGCGGCGCGTCTTCGTCAACGTTGCCGCCCTTGCAGGAAAGGTTCGCCATCATCACCGCGCCGGAATCCGCCGGGGTCAGGAACAGCACGAAGCCCACAAAGATCGACACACCGATCACGATCTTCGACGCCGGGTAATGCTCCAGCAGTTGGTAGATCGCCATGGACGGCTGTTCCAGCGCCGTCTTGCCCAACTCCACCGCACCATGGTTGACCACCAGGTCCAGGGCCGAGTTGCCGAAGATCGACAGCCACGCCAGGGTGAAGCCCAGCGGAATCAGCAGCACGCCGGCCACCAGTTCACGCACCGTGCGACCACGGGAAATACGCGCGATGAACATGCCCACGAATGGCGCCCAGGAAATCCACCAGGCCCAGTAGAACAGAGTCCACAGGCCCATCCAGCGCTCGGTCTTGTCGGCGTCGCCTTCGTACACATACAGGTCGAAGGTTTTCAGCATGATGCCGTTCATGTAGTCGCCGATGTTCTGCACGAAGCCGTTGAGCAAGTGCAGGGTCGGGCCAAACAGCAGCACGAAAATCAGCAGGCCGCTGAACAGCACGATGTTCAGGTTGGACAGGCGGCGAATGCCGTTTTCCACACCCGACACGGCAGCGATGGTCGCCACGGTGCTCATCACGATGATCACAATCAGCAGGTTGGTGTTGCTGTGCTGCATGCCGAACAGGTTTTCCAACCCGGACGACACCTGCATCGAACCAATCCCCAGGTTCGTCACCAGGCCCAGCAGGGTCACGAACATGCCGAAGCCGTCCACTGCGTGACCGGCTGCGCCTTTCACCCAACGCTCGCCCACCAGCGGGTACAGCGCCGAGCGCAAGGCCAGCGGCTGGTTATGACGGTAGGCAAAGTACGCCACGGCCAGGCCCACCAGAGCGTAGATCGCCCAGCCGTGCAGGCCCCAGTGCAGGAACGTCAGTTGCAGCGCCTGCCGTGCGGCTTCGCCGGTGGCCGACGCGCCTTCAGGCGGGTTGAAGTAGTGGTCCAGCGGCTCGGACGCGCCGAAGTACAGCAGCGAGATGCCGATGCCCGACGAGAAGAGCATGCCGGCCCACGCGCCGTAGCTGAAGTCCGGGGTGTCGTCCTTGCTGCCCAGTTTCAATTTACCGTAGGACGAAAACGCCAGGCCCACCACAAACACCAGGTAGGCGGCGATCACGACCATGTAGTACCAGCCAAAGCTTTTCGACAACCAGGCTTGGGCCACACCGAGCATCCTGCCGGCTTCCTGCGGGGCGATGATCAGAATCGCGGTCAACAACAGAATCAGCGCGGTGGAGGTGTAGAACACCCAACCGTTGACCCGCACCTTTTCTGGCGGGGTCTTTATAAGAGAGGCAGAACTCATGGCACAGATGCTCCGGGCAGTGCAGAGAAACACAAGGCAACGCATGACCCGAGCCATCGATTTTTCGGCAGTCGACGGACGGGTGTATAAAGACACCCCGAAAAACCATGAACCCACGGCGAACCGCTGTGCCGGGCTGTTTCATGGGTTTTCCCGATGTCAGGTGGCGCCACATACACGTAGGAAATACCTGTAGGCAGCGACCATTTGTCGCAGATCTTATTCTTTGTTGATTGAACGTTCAATCAAAACAAAATAGACTGGCCCACAAGCCGACGGACGTTTATCGCCCGTTGGCAGGCCTAAGGAGAGGTGCACGATGCCCAAGGTCGGTATGCAACCCATACGCCGCCAGCAGTTGATCGAAGCCACATTGACTGCGGTCGATCAGGTCGGAATGGGGGATGCCAGCATTGCGCTGATCGCCCGTCTGGCCGGTGTCTCGAATGGCATCATCAGTCACTATTTTCAGGACAAGAATGGCCTGATCGCCGCCACGATGCGGTACCTGATGAACGTTCTGATCGAGAACGTCACCGAGCGCCGGTTGGCGCTGAAAGATGACAGCCCGCGGGCTCATCTTCAGGTGATCATCGAAGGCAACTTCGACGCCAGCCAGGTCAACGGCCCGGCTATGAAAACCTGGCTGGCCTTCTGGGCCACCAGCATGCACCACCCGTCATTGCACAGGCTGCAGCGGATCAACGATCACCGTCTGTATTCCAACCTGTGCTGCCAGTTCCGCCGAGCGTTGCCGTTGTCCGAGGCACGCAGCGCAGCCCGAGGCCTGGCGGCCCTGATCGACGGTTTGTGGTTGCGCGGCGCCCTGTCGGGAGACGCTTTCGACACGGAGCAGGCGCAACGGATCGCTTACGAATACATGGATTTCCAATTGGCCAAGCAGGTGAGTTAGAGCACACATAAACGCTCAACCCCTGAACGGCTGCCGGCCGGTGTTGCCAGAACCTTATGGCCCACCTTCGGCGGTTAACGCCAACCACTTATGCACTTGCGAGGACTTTATGGCCCGTTTCGAACTGCAAAAACTCTACATTGACGGCGGCTACTCCGACGCTGGCAGCGATGCCACTTTCGAAGCCATCAACCCGGCTAACGGTGAAGTTCTCGCCAACGTGCAACGCGCCACTAAAGAAGACGTTGAGCGCGCTGTGGTCAGCGCTGAAAAGGGCCAGAAAATCTGGGCCGCCATGACCGCCATGGAGCGTTCGCGCATCCTGCGTCGCGCCGTTGAAATCCTGCGTGAGCGCAACGACGAACTGGCCGCTCTGGAAACCCTGGACACCGGCAAGCCGTACTCCGAAACCCAATACGTCGACATCGTCACCGGCGCCGACGTGCTGGAATACTACGCAGGCCTGGTGCCCGCCATCGAAGGCGAGCAGATCCCACTGCGCACGACTTCGTTCGTCTACACCCGTCGCGAGCCGCTGGGCGTCGTCGCCGGTATCGGTGCGTGGAACTACCCGATCCAGATCGCCCTGTGGAAATCCGCACCGGCCCTGGCCGCGGGTAATGCGATGATCTTCAAGCCAAGTGAAGTCACCTCGCTGACCACCCTGAAACTGGCTGAAATCTACACCGCCGCCGGTGTTCCGGATGGCGTGTTCAACGTCCTGACCGGCAGCGGTCGTGAAGTCGGCACCTGGCTGACCGAGCACCCGCGCATCGAGAAAGTCTCCTTCACCGGCGGCACCGACACCGGCAAGAAAGTCATGGCCAGCGCTTCGAGTTCTTCGCTCAAAGAAGTCACCATGGAACTGGGCGGCAAATCCCCGCTGATCATTTTCGACGACGCCGACCTCGATCGCGCCGCCGACATCGCGATGATGGCCAACTTCTACAGCTCGGGCCAGGTCTGCACCAACGGCACGCGCGTGTTCGTTCCGACCGCCCTCAAAGGCGCGTTCGAAGCCAAGATCGCCGAGCGCGTTGCGCGCATCCGCGTCGGCAACCCGGAAGATGAAAACACCAACTTCGGCCCGCTGGTCAGCTTCGCCCACATGGAAAGCGTGCTCGGCTACATCGCCAAGGGCAAGGAAGAAGGCGCCCGCCTGCTGTGCGGCGGCGACCGTCTGACCGACGGCGAATTCGCCAAGGGTGCCTACGTTGCACCGACCGTGTTCACCGACTGCACCGACGACATGACCATCGTCCGTGAAGAAATCTTCGGCCCGGTGATGAGCATCCTCACCTACGACACCGAAGAAGAAGTGATCCGCCGCGCCAACGACACCGACTTCGGCCTGGCTGCTGGCCTGGTGACCAAGGACCTGAACCGCGCTCACCGCGTGATTCATCAGTTGGAAGCCGGTATCTGCTGGATCAACGCCTGGGGCGAGTCCGACGCGAAGATGCCGGTTGGCGGCTACAAGCAGTCGGGTGTGGGCCGTGAGAACGGGATCAGCTCGCTGAACAACTTCACTCGCATCAAATCGGTACAGGTTGAGCTGGGCGACTACGCCTCGGTGTTCTAAGGCTGATACCGCCAATCGCCCGCAAGCGGGCTCCTACAAGGACTGCGCATGACCTGTAGGAGCCGGCTTGCCGGCGATCGAGTGCGAAGCACTCGCCTGACCTGACCATATCTAAATGAGGGTGCATTTAATGTCCCAAGAATACGACTACATCATTGTGGGTGCCGGCTCCGCCGGTAACACCCTGGCGACCCGTCTGACCGAAGACGAAGGCGTCACCGTCCTGCTGTTGGAAGCCGGCGGCCCGGACTACCGTTTCGATTTCCGTACCCAGATGCCAGCCGCCCTGGCGTTCCCGCTGCAAGGCCGTCGCTATAACTGGGCCTACGAAACCGATCCAGAACCACACATGGACGGCCGCCGTATGGAATGCGGTCGCGGCAAGGGCCTCGGCGGCTCCTCGCTGATCAACGGCATGTGCTACATCCGCGGCAACGCGATGGACTACGACAACTGGTCGAAACTGCCAGGCCTGGAAGACTGGACCTACCTGGACTGCCTGCCGTATTTCCGTAAAGCCGAAACCCGCGACATCGGCCCGAACGACTACCACGGTGGCGAAGGCCCGGTCAGCGTGACCACGCCAAAAGCCGGCAACAACCCGCTGTTCCATGCGATGGTTGAAGCAGGCGTACAGGCCGGTTACCCGCGCACCGAAGATTTGAACGGCTACCAGCAGGAAGGCTTCGGCCCGATGGACCGTACCGTGACGCCGAACGGCCGTCGCGCCAGCACCGCTCGCGGTTACCTGGACACGGCCAAGAAGCGCTCGACGCTGACCATCGTCACCCACGCGCTGACCGACAAAGTACTGTTCGAAGGCAAGCGTGCCGTCGGCGTTCGCTACCTGATCGGTGCTGCCGAAGAACGCGTTGAAGCCCGTGCCCGCAAGGAAGTCCTGGTGTGCAGCGGCGCAATCGCTTCGCCGCAACTGCTGCAACGCTCCGGCGTTGGCCCGGCGAAACTGCTGGAAAGCCTCGACATCCCGGTGGTCCACGACCTGCCTGGCGTCGGCGAAAACCTGCAGGACCACCTTGAGCTGTACCTCCAATACGCCTGCACCCAACCGGTCTCGCTGTACCCGTCGTTGCTCTGGTACAACCAGCCGGCTAT
This sequence comes from Pseudomonas sp. ADAK13, assembly GCF_012935715.1. NCBI lineage: Bacteria > Pseudomonadati > Pseudomonadota > Gammaproteobacteria > Pseudomonadales > Pseudomonadaceae > Pseudomonas > Pseudomonas sp. ADAK13. Next base: position 2,783,917 of record NZ_CP052860.1, on the reverse strand, counting down.
CGGTGCCGAGTGGCTGTTCAACGGTACCGGGATCGGCGCCAGCAACCAGTTCGAAGCGGGCGGTTTCATCCGTACCCGTGAAGAATTCGATTGGCCGAACATCCAGTACCACTTCCTGCCGGTAGCGATTAACTACAACGGCAGCAACGGTGTGAAAGAGCACGGTTTCCAGGCGCACATGGGCTCCATGCGTTCGCCGAGCCGTGGCCGTATCCAGCTGAAGTCGAAGAACCCGCGGGACTACCCGAGCATCCTCTTCAACTACATGGCCACCGAGCAGGACTGGCAGGAATTCCGCGACGGCATCCGCCTGACCCGTGAAATCATGCAGCAGCCGGCACTCGACCAGTACCGTGGCCGCGAAATCAGCCCGGGCATCGACGTACAGACCGACGAGCAACTGGATAAATTTATCCGTGAGCACGCCGAGACCGCGTTCCACCCGTCCTGCTCGTGCAAGATGGGCACCGACGAGATGGCCGTGGTTGACGCTGAAGGCCGTGTGCATGGCATGCAGGGTCTGCGTGTGGTGGATGCGTCGATCATGCCGATCATCACTACCGGCAACCTGAACGCACCGACGATCATGATCGCCGAGAAAATCGCCGACAAGATCCGTGGTCGTAAGCCACTGCCGCGCAGCACTGCGGATTACTACGTAGCGGGCGATGCGCCGGTGCGTGGCAAGCCGATGCGTGAAGTGGGTCCGACTGCGCAGTAACTGATACACCGAGGTGCCTGCATCGCAGGCATGCCAGCTCCCACATTTGACCTCGTTCGCCAGAACAACTCGGTCACATGTGGGAACCGGGCTTGCCCGCGATGAGGCCCGACCAGACACTGCAAACCCCCTCTCCTACACTTTCCTTGATCAGCTCCCCAGCCCAGGCCTACTCTGTTTGCCTGCCCGCGCCGAGCCGCCCACAAGGAAGGCCCCATGTTCGACCACCACGCCACACTCAAAAAGCAGTTCAGTGCCCTGCGCACCACTGCCGAATTCTTCTCCCTGCGCTATGTCCGCGAGTCTGGCCGGTACCTGTCGGTACGCAAGAACGTCGCCGAGCCGCCGCACCTGAGCCAGGACGAAGGCGCGATGCTCACCGTGCGCCTCAACGGCGTCGAAGCCTACGCCGCCACCCACGACATTTCCCTGCCCGGCCTGCAAGCCGCCCTTGAGCGAGCCGAACAGCAAGCCCGGCTGATCAAGCCCCACGCCCTGCTCGACCTGCGTGACCAGCCGGTGTCCAGCGACATCGCCGATTACCTGTCGCCGAACCTCGACCAACCCTTCCCGTCCCTGAGCGACTGCTACCAACTGCTGGGCGCCGAATCCGCCGCCGTGCCCAAGGACGAGCGCCTGGTGAACTGGGAAGTCAGCCTGGGCACCACCCACGTCGAACAGATCTACCTCAACAGCGCCGGTGCCGAGCTGCGCCAGGCCCAGCGCTTTGTGTTCCCGGGCGTGAACGTCACGGCCTACGACGGCAACGACAGCCAGACCCGCACCCTGGGCGGCACCAACTTTGGCCAGCAAGGCGGGTTTGACGTGATCAGCCGCTTCGGCCTGGTAGGCGCCGCACCGCAGATTGCCGATCAAGCGCTGCAACTGTTGCTGGCACCGAATACGCCGCAAGGGCCGCGTGACCTGCTGCTGATGCCTGACCAGATGATCCTGCAGATCCACGAATCCATTGGCCATCCGCTGGAACTGGACCGCATCCTCGGTGATGAACGCAATTACGCCGGCACCAGCTTCGTCAAGGCCAGCGACTTCGGCCACCTGCAATACGGCTCCAACCTGCTCAACGTGACCTTCGACCCGGACATTCCCGAGCAACTCGCCAGCTACGGGCACGACGACGACGGCACCCGCGCCAGCAAACAATTCCTGATCCGCGAAGGCCTGCTGCTCAAGCCATTGGGCGGTGCTTTGTCGCAATACCGCTCCGGCATGGGCGGCGTCGCCAACAGCCGCGCTTGCAGCTGGAACCGCGCGCCCATCGACCGCATGGCCAACCTGAACATCGAGGCCGGCGACCAGAACATGGCGCAACTGATTGGCGGTATCGAGAATGGCATCCTGATGTCCACCAACCGTTCGTGGTCGATTGACGACGCGCGCAACAAATTCCAGTTCGGCTGCGAGTGGGGCCAGTTGATTGAAAACGGCGAACTCAAAGGCGTGGTGAAGAACCCCAACTACCGGGCGATTTCCGCACAGTTCTGGCGCAACCTCAGCGCCGTTGGCGACGCCAGTACCTTCAAGGTGCTGGGCACGCCGAACTGCGGCAAGGGCGAACCCAACCAGGTGATCCGCGTCGGCCATGCGTCGCCGGCCTGTGTGTTCAGCAACGTGGATGTATTCGGGGGAGATGCCTGATGAACAATTTCAAAGCCCTGGTGGACTGGCTCAAACAGGCCATCACCGACAGCGAACAATTCCACCTCGGCTACGCCGACGAGTCTTCCGAGTTCGTGCGCTTCAACCACGGCAAAGTGCGCCAGGCCGGCCAGGTGCAACAGGCCAGCCTGAACCTGAAGCTGATTGATGACGGGCGCCACGCCGACCTCGGCATCACCCTGGCAGGCGAGCCTGAGCTGGACCGCCAGCGCCTGGCCGACGGCCTGCAACAACTGCGCGAGACCCTGCCGTTGTTGCCGCAGGACCCGTACCTGCTGCTCAATCACAACGCCTGGCAGAACAAGGATCAGCAAGACCGACCACTGCCGGACCTGGCCCAGGTGCTGGAAGCAATCAGCGTGGCGGCTGAAGGCGTGGACATGGTTGGCTTCTACGCCGCCGGCCCTATCAGCCGTGGCTTTGCCAGTTCATCAGGCGCCTTCGGCTGGCACCAGGCCAACAGTTTCAACTTCGACTTCAGCCTGTTCCACGCCAACGGCGAAGCGGTGAAGGCCAGCTACGCCGGCAACGATTGGGACAGCGCGGCCTTCGCCCAACGCTTCCAGCAGGCCCGCGAGCAACTGGAGTTCCTCGGTCGCCCGCTGCACCCGCTGGCACCGGGGCAATACCGCGCCTACCTGGCTCCGGCGGCCATGGAAGAAATCATCAGCATGCTGACCTGGGGCGGTTTTTCCGCCCAGGCCATCGCCAGCAAGGGCAGCCCGTTGCAGCGCCTGTATGCAGGCGATCAAGCCTTGAGCCCGCTGGTGGCCGTGGACGAACAGGTCAGTGGCTCCCTGAGTTCGGCGTTTTCCCGCGATGGCTATCCACGCAGCGACGTGAAGCTGATCAGCGGCGGCAAGGCCGAAGGCCAACTGGTGAACTCCCGCAGCGCCGCCGAGTACGGCCTGAGCACCAACGGCGCCAGCAGCGATGAGTCCCCCAGCGCGTTGCAGATGGCGGCGGGCAGCCTGGCCCAGGCCGATATCCTCAAGCAATTGGGCACCGGCTTGTACATCAGCAACCTGTGGTACCTGAACTACTCCGACCAGCCCGCCGCGCGCCTGACCGGCATGACCCGCTTCGCCACGTTCTGGGTCGAAGACGGCGAGATCAAGGCGCCGGTCAGCACCATGCGTTTTGATGACAGCGTGTACAGCCTGCTGGGCTCGCAACTCGAAGCGTTGACCGCTGATCGGGAATTGCTGCTGTCGGCGAGTACTTACAGCCAGCGCAACACCTCGTCCAACCTATTACCGGGCGCATTGGTAAAACGCCTGACCCTGACCTTGTAAACAACGCAAAGCCCATGTGGGAGCGGGCTTGCCCGCGATAGCGGTGTATCAGTACCAGATGTGCTAAATGACACTGCGCTATCGCAGGCAAGCCCGCTCCCACATTTGATTGCATTCCACATCTAGATTCGCTTCGGTCTCAAAACCCCACTCCAGACACCTGGCCGTCCGGCCAGTTGTCGCTCGCGAGAAACCTCGTTATAAAGGTTGGTGGCACCTAGCCACGTCCGCGCGGTAAAAAAACTCAAACAACACCCCGCCGTCCTCAACCCACTTGTACGCAAGTGATGCACGACCTTGCCCGGGATAGGGCAAGCTGGAGCGTTGACATGAACCATGGAAGTTTTGTCATTGAGAAGCTGTTCAAGCACTACAACGTTCACGTAGAGCAGTTGGGTAACAACCCAGAGAAAAAAACCGTGCTGTTGGTCAATGGCGCGCTGTCCACCACCCGCTCGTTTGCCCGCACCAGCAAGTGCCTGTCCGAGCACTTCAATGTGCTGATGTTCGACTTGCCGTTCTCCGGCTATTCGCGCCCGCACAACACCGACCTCGACCTTGTGACCAAGGACGATGAAGTGCAGATCCTGCGGGCACTGGTAGAGCGCTTTCAGGTCAACCACCTGGTGTCTGCCTCGTGGGGCGGGATTTCCACGCTGCTGACCCTGGCCCATAACCCGCCGTCCATTGAAAGCTCTGTGGTGATGGCGCTGGCGCCTAACCTCAACCAGGCGATGCTCGAATACGTAGAGCGGGTGCGGGTGCTGATCGAGGCCGATGACAAGTCCGCCGTCGGCCACTTGCTGAATGAAACCGTCGGCAAATATTTGTCGCCGCGGCTCAAGCGCAATAACCACCGGCACCTGTCGACCATGGCGACCACCGAGTATCGCCAGGCGCGCTTCCATATCCACCAGGTGCTGGCGCTGGGTGACGGCAACTACCTGCCGCAATTGACCCAGATCGAGACCCCCGTGCACTTCCTCAACGGCGTCCTGGACGAGTACACCCCGGCAGACGAAGCCCAACTGTTCAAAAAATACGTGGGGCGCAGCAGCTTCGCCACCGCCGAACACACCGGCCATTTGCTCGATCTGGAATCCCGCGAGGCGGCGCTGGCAGTGCACCGGGCGCTGCTCGATTTCCTGGTGGGCAAGCACGTGGCGTTGTCAGATATAGACGAAGCGCCAGTGGGAAAAGGAGCTGCCGATAGCGCATAATCGCCGACACATAGGCTGCTAACAAAAAAGGTAACTCATGCCGAATCGCGCCCCTCTCGATGCCAAGACCGCCCGCTGGCTACCCTGGGTGGTAGCGATTGCCTTCTTCATGCAGTCGCTGGATGGGACGATTCTCAACACCGCCTTGCCGGCCATGGCCCGGGACCTGGCGGAGAACCCCTTGCGCATGCAAGGCGTGGTGATCGCCTACATGCTCACGGTGGCCTTGCTGATTCCCGCCTCGGGTTGGGTGGCCGACCGCTTCGGCACCAAGAAGATTTTCTTCGGCGCGATCATGCTGTTCAGCATCGGTTCGTTGCTTTGCGCACTCTCCAGCACGCTGACCATGCTGGTGGGCGCGCGGGTGATCCAGGGCCTCGGTGGTGCCTTGATGTTGCCGGTGGGCAGGCTGGTGGTGCTGCGCGCCTACCCGCGTTCGGAGCTGGTGCGGATCATGGGCTTCATCACCATTCCCGGGCTGCTCGGCCCGTTGCTCGGCCCGACCATGGGCGGCTGGATGGTGCAATACCTGACCTGGCACTGGATCTTCCTGATCAACCTGCCGGTGGGCATCATTGGCTGCTACGCCGTGTGGAAATTCATTCCCGACCTGCGCGGCAGCGAACGCACGCGGTTCGACGGCGTGGGTTTCCTGCTGTTCGGCGCGGCGATGGTGCTGATCACCATCGCCATGGAAGGCCTCGGCGAATTGCACCTGCCGCACCTGCGGGTGATGTTGCTGCTGTTCGGCGGCCTCGCGTGCCTGGCGGCCTATTGGCTGCGGGCCGGGCATATCGACAATCCACTGTTTTCCCCAGTGCTGTTCAAGACCCGGACCTTCGCCGTGGGCATCCTCGGCAACCTGTTCGCCCGCCTCGGCAGCGGTGCGTTGCCGTTCCTGGTGCCGCTGCTGTTGCAGGTGGCGTTGGGTTACTCACCGTCCGAAGCCGGGATGAGCATGCTGCCCCTGGCGGCGGCGGCGATGTTTGCCAAGTCCATCGCCCGGCCGCTGATCGAGCGCCTGGGCTACCGCGTGGTGCTGACCGGCAACACCCTGGCGCTGGGCATCATGCTGGCAAGCATGGGCCTGGTCAGCGAACACACGCCCTACCCGCTGCTGCTGAGCATGCTGGCGATCCTCGGGGCGATCAACTCGCTGCAATTCACCGCGATGAACACCGTGACCCTGATCGACCTCGACGACGCCCAGGCCAGCAGCGGCAACAGTTTGCTGTCGGTGGTGGCGCAGTTGTCCCTGAGCCTCGGGGTGGCCTGCGCCGGTGCGCTGCTGGGTGGTTTCACCGCAGAAGTGGGCAACGACGGGGTCGACACCGTGCTCGGCGCGTTCCAGCTGACCTTCGTCACCGTGGGCATCATGGCGATGCTGGCGGCGGCGATCTTCCTGCAACTGTCGCCAAAAGACGGCAAACGCGTGGTCAGCCGCGAGCACGATATCGAGCATTAACAGGCTTCTCGTCTAGAACTTGCAGGGAAAATCCTTCGGGACTGGTACACTGCGCGACATTTTGTTTTGCAGAGCCAGTCCCGTGACTACCATCGCCACCGCTTTTAATACTTTGCCGCTCTCCGCCGCCATGCTGGCTAACCTCGACTCTCTGGGTTATGTCGAGATGACGCAGATCCAGGCGCAAAGCTTGCCGGTGATCCTCAAAGGGCTGGACCTGATCGCCCAGGCCAAGACCGGCAGCGGCAAGACCGCGGCCTTCGGCATCGGCCTGCTGAACCCGATCAACCCGCGCTACTTCGGCTGCCAGGCCCTGGTGATGTGCCCGACCCGCGAGCTGGCTGACCAGGTTGCCAAGGAAATCCGTCGCCTGGCCCGCGCCGAAGACAACATCAAGGTGCTGACCCTCTGCGGCGGCGTGTCCCTCGGCCCACAGATCGCTTCCCTGGAGCACGGCGCACACGTCATCGTCGGCACCCCGGGCCGCATCCAGCAGCACCTGCGCAAGGGTTCGCTGGTGCTGGACGGCTTGAACACGCTGATCCTCGATGAAGCCGACCGCATGCTCGACATGGGCTTCTACGACGCCATCGAAGACATCATCAGCAAGACCCCGGCCCGCCGCCAGACCCTGCTGTTCTCGGCCACCTACCCGGTGAGCATCAAGCAGTTGGCCTCGAAATTCATGCGCGCGCCGCAGCAGGTCAAGGCCGAAGCGTTCCACTCGGACGACCAGATCGAGCAGCGTTTCTACGAGATTTCCCCGGAAGAGCGCATGGACGCGGTGACCAAGGTCCTGGCGCATTTCCGTCCGGCGTCTTGCGTAGCGTTCTGCTTCACCAAGCAGCAAGTGCAGGAAACCGTCGACCACCTGACCGCCAAAGGCATTTCCGCCGTCGGCCTGCATGGCGACCTGGAACAGCGCGACCGTGACCAGGTGCTGGCGATGTTCGCCAACCGCAGTACTTCGGTACTGGTCGCCACCGACGTTGCCGCCCGTGGCCTGGACATTGATGCACTGGACATGGTGATCAACGTCGAACTGGCCCGCGACTCGGAAATCCACATTCACCGCGTGGGCCGTACCGGCCGTGCCGGTGAGACCGGTATCGCGATCAGCCTGGTTGCACCGTCCGAAGCCCACCGCGCCCAGGCCATCGAGCAGTTGCAGAAGTCGCCGCTGAACTGGGACCAACTGGACAACCTCAAGCCTCAGAGCGGCGGCCCATTGCTGCCGGTGATGAGCACCCTGTGCATTGCCGCCGGCCGTAAAGACAAGGTCCGCCCGGGTGACATCCTTGGCGCATTGACCGGTGACGCCGGGATTCCCGGTGCCCAGGTTGGCAAGATCGCGATCTTTGATTTCCAGGCGTTCGTGGCCGTGGAACGCGGGATCGCCAAGCAGGCGCTGCAGCGCTTGAATGACGGCAAGATCAAAGGCCGTTCGTTGCGCGTGCGCATCCTGTAAAAACACCGCGTTCCTGTTGAAGGAACCGAATCAATGTGGGAGCTGGCTTGCCTGCGATAGCATCAACTCGATCTGACAGACAGACTGAGTCGGCTGCATCGCAGGCAAGCCAGCTCCCACATTTGATTGCATTTCAGATCAATATTTTTGTGAGGACATGGCTGTGCGCTCGACCGAAGTTGTGATCATTGGCGCCGGCGCCGCAGGCTTGATGTGTGCGCTGACCGCCGCCGGGCGTGGGCGCAAGGTGATGTTGATCGACCACGCGAACAAGGCCGGCAAAAAGATCCTGATGTCCGGCGGTGGCCGCTGCAATTTCACCAATATGTACACCGAGCCGGCCAACTTCCTGTCCCACAATGCGCACTTCTGCAAGTCCGCCCTGGCCCGCTACACCCAGTGGGATTTCATCGGGCTGGTGGCCAAGCACGGCGTGCCGTACCACGAGAAAAAACTCGGCCAACTGTTTTGCGACAACAAGTCCAGCGACATCCTCGGGATGCTGCTGGATGAGTGCATCCAGGTGGGCGTGAGCATGCACCTGGACACCTCGGTGCAGGAAATTGCCAAGGTCGACAGCGGCTATCAGTTGCAAACCACCCTCGGTGAGCTGCGTTGCGAGTCGTTGGTGATCGCCACCGGCGGGCTGTCGATTCCGACCCTGGGCGCCACCGGTTTTGGTTACCAGGTGGCCAGGCAGTTCGGCCATGAACTGCTGCCAACCCGCGCCGGGCTGGTACCGTTCACTATCACCGACCAGCTCAAGGAGTTGTGCGGCGAGCTGTCCGGTACTTCCGTGGATTGCCTGGTGAGCTGCAATGACCAGAGCTTTCGCGAGAACATCCTGTTTACCCACCGCGGCCTGAGCGGGCCGGCGATCCTGCAGATTTCCTCGTACTGGGAACCCGGCGACACCGTGGAAATCAACCTGCTGCCCGACCACGACGCCCACGCCTGGCTGCAGGAGCAACAGGTTGAGCGCCCGAACAGCGAGTTGAAAACCCTGCTGGGTGAGATCTTCACCAAGAAGATGGCCAACCTGCTGGCCGAAACCTGGTTCGTTTCCAAGCCGATGAAGCAGTACACCCACGCCGAGATTGCCGACATCGCCGGCAAACTGGGGAGCTGGCAGCTGGTACCGGCGGGCACTGAAGGCTATCGCACCGCCGAGGTTACCCTGGGTGGGGTAGACACGCGGGAAGTCTCGTCCAAGACCATGGAGTCCCTGAAAAGCCCCGGTTTGTACTTCATCGGGGAAGTGTTGGATGTGACCGGTCACCTGGGCGGGTTCAACTTCCAGTGGGCGTGGGCTTCCGGGTATGCAGCCGCTCAATTTGCCTGATTCAGGGATGTACTCGGTCAAACGGTGGGAGCTGGCTTGCCTGCGATGAGGCCGGCACCTTCAACATCTTGATTGACTGACACACCGCCATCGCAGGCAAGCCAGCTCCTACATTGGTTTGGGGTGTTCTTGAGAGAATGCCTTTAATAAATTTTGCTGTTGGATGTGATCGCCACGCTTGCCGTGGCGTCCTTGATAGCTCAATTTAGCGGCATCGTCCCGGAAGACCCCAGACTTCATGTCATCGACCTCCTTCAAGCAGTCCATGCGGCGCCTTTGGGCACTGGACAAGTTCAGTTACAGCGTACGGGTATTCATCGCCCTGACCGGCAGCATGGCGCTGTGCTGGTACCAAAATGAAATGGCGCTGCTGATCCCGTTGTTCCTTGGAATTATCGCGAGCGCCCTGGCCGAGACCGATGACAACTGGCAAGGCCGGCTCAACGCCCTCGCCGTGACACTGGTGTGCTTCAGCACCGCCGCACTCTCCGTCGAACTGCTGTTTCCCTATCCCTGGATCTTCGCGATTTTCCTGGCGCTCTCAAGCTTCGGCCTGACCATGCTCGGTGCGTTGGGCGAGCGTTATGGGGCCATTGCGTCGGCCACCCTGATTCTCTCGGTCTACACCATGATCGGCGTGGACCAGCGCGGTGGCGCGGTCACTGACTTCTGGCATGAGCCCTTGCTGCTGGTGGCCGGTGCCGCGTGGTACGGCGTGCTGTCGGTGTTGTGGCAGGTGCTGTTTTCCAACCAGCCGGTGCAGCAGAGCCTGGCTCGGCTGTTTCGCGAGCTGGGGCGCTACCTCAAGCTCAAGTCGTCGCTGTTCGAGCCGATCCGCCAGCTGGATGTGGAAGCACGGCGCCTGGAACTGGCGCAGCAAAATGGCCGGGTGGTGGCGGCGCTGAATGCCGCCAAGGAAATCATCCTGCACCGGGTCGGCAACGGTCGCCCGGGCTCCAAGGTCAGCCGCTACCTCAAGCTGTACTTCCTGGCCCAAGACATCCACGAACGGGCCAGTTCCTCGCATTACCCTTACAACGCCCTCGCCGAAGCCTTCTTCCACAGCGACGTGCTGTTCCGCTGCCAGCGCCTGCTGCGCCAGCAAGGCAAGGCCTGCCAGACCCTCGCCGAATCGATCCAGATGCGCCAGCCCTTCGTCTATGACGACAGCTTCGCCGAAGCCCTGGGCGACCTGAATGCCTCCCTGGAACACCTGCGCATCCAGAGCAACCCGGCCTGGCGCGGCCTGCTGCGCTCCCTGCGCGCCCTGGCGGCCAACCTGTCGACCCTGGACCGCCTGCTGGGCGACGCCGCCAACCCCGACAGCCTGGCGGATGCCACCGACAGCAGCCTGCTGGACCGTGCACCGCGCAACCTCAAGGAAATGTGGACACGCCTGCGCACACAGCTGACGCCGACGTCCTTGCTGTTCCGCCACGCCCTGCGCCTGCCCCTGGCGCTGAGTATCGGCTACTGGATGGTGCACTTGATTCACCCGTCCCAGGGCTACTGGATCATCCTCACCACCTTGTTCGTGTGCCAGCCGAACTACGGCGCCACCCGTCGCAAGCTGGGCCAGCGGATCATCGGCACCGCCATCGGCCTGACCATCGCCTGGGCGCTGTTCGACCTGTTCCCCAACCCGCTGATCCAGTCGATGTTCGCCATCGCCGCCGGCCTGGTGTTCTTTATCAACCGCACCACCCGCTACACCCTGGCGACCGCGGCGATCACGCTGATGGTGCTGTTCTGCTTCAACCAGGTGGGCGACGGCTACGGGCTGTTCCTGCCGCGCTTGTTCGATACGTTGCTTGGCAGCCTGATCGCCGGGCTGGCGGTGTTCCTGTTCCTGCCGGACTGGCAGGGCCGACGCCTGAACAAGGTGCTGGCCAACACCCTGACCTGCAACAGCATCTACCTGCGCCAGATCATGCAGCAATACGCCGCCGGCAAAAGCGACGACCTGGCTTACCGCCTGGCCCGGCGCAACGCCCACAACGCCGACGCGGCGCTGTCCACCACCCTGGCCAACATGCTGATGGAACCGGGGCATTTCCGTAAGGAAGCGGATGTGGGGTTCAGGTTCCTGGTGCTGTCCCACACCCTGCTCAGCTACCTCTCGGGCCTCGGTGCACACCGTGAAACCCAACTGCCGGCCGAAGTTCGCGAGCACCTGATCGACGGCGCCGGGAAGACGCTGGCGGCGAGCATTGACGAGATCGCCACGGGGCTGGCCAACAAGCAGCCGATCGCGATCCAGAGTGATGCGGAAGAAGCGTTGGCGGTGGATCTGGAGCAGATGCCGGATGAGATCGACGAGGGACAGCGGCTGGTGCAGACGCAGTTGGCGCTGATCTGCCGGCAATTGGGGCCGTTGCGCACCTTGGCAGCCCACTTGATCAAAGATACCGGCGCGGATTAAACCGCTATCGCGGGCAAGCCCGGCTCCCACAGTTGACCGAGTACTCCTGTGGGAGCCGGGCTTGCCCGCGATGGGGCCCTCCAAAACACTACATCCCGTGCTGCTTCATCAACCGTGCATAACTGCCATCCGCTTTCATTTTCGCGATCTCCCGATCAAACCCTGCGACGATCTGCTCGTGTTGCGGGTTTTTCAGGCTGACCAGAATGTGCAGGCTGTTTTCGCTCAGCGGCACCGGCAAAAACTCCACCGCGTTGCGTACGGTGGCGGACTCCCGGGCCAGGTAGTAACGGGCGACAAATTCATCCTCCACCGTCAGCCGCACCCGCTGCGCCGCCAGCATACGCACCGCCATGGCAAAGCTATGCACAGGGACTTTCTGCAACTGCGGATCGGCGTCGAACGCGGCCGAATAGGCATACCCGCGCACCACAGCGATGGGATAGTCGTGAAGTTGTTGCAGGTTCTGGAACTCGATGGGATCGTCACGCCGCTTTAGAAACAACACCCGATTGAGCAGGTATTCACCGGAAAACTGCCCCAGCTGGGTACGCGCGTCGTCGTACCAGGCGTTGACCAGCACATCGTAACGCCCGTCACCCACGCCCATCAGCGCCCGGGCCCATGGCACCTGTTCAAACTGACTGGCGTAGCCGGCACGGGCCAGGGCGGTAGTCACGATATCGGTGGCCAACCCGCCATTGATCAGGGTGGCGTCGGTAAACGGCGGCCAGGCATCCGCCACCAGGCGCAAACGCTCTGCCGCCGCCGTCTGGGCCAGCAACAACAAACCGATCAAAGCAACGGCACGAGAAAATCGCGGCATGCTCAAGTCCTTGGCGGGCGTTCTATGGCCTGACCTCAGGGGCAAACCCGAGGGTTTAACAGTAGCTCATCAATGAGCCTGTACTGCAGATTACACAAAGACGGCAGCCACGCCTGCACAGAATGATGGCAAATTGATCTCACTCACAAAAAATCCGCAATTTAGACACTCGCCTCCCGCGCGCTTACTATCCTGACCAGACAATTAGCCGAGAGAACACCATGACAGTCGAATGGGTCTGCAAACACCACAATGACTTGGGCAAAGAACAGCTGTACGCCGTCTTGCGCCTGCGTTCGGAGGTCTTCGTTGTCGAGCAGAAATGCGTATACCAGGACATCGATGGCCAGGACTTGGACGGTGATACCCATCACCTGATGGCCTGGGACGACGGTCAATTGCAGGCCTACCTGCGCCTGCTTGATCCTGAATCACAGGGCGGCGATGTGGTGATTGGCCGGGTGATCGTGGCGCCAGGCGCACGGGGCACCGGGTTGGGCCACCAGATGATGGATGAAGCCCTCAGGCAGGCAGAGAAACACTGGCCTGAGGTGCCGATCTATCTGTCGGCCCAGGCGCATTTGCAGGGGTATTACGGGCGGTATGGGTTCGTGGTGGCGGGCGAGGAATACCTTGAGGATGATATTCCACACATTGGTATGCGTCGGGCCTGAGCACTGGGCTTTTGTGGTGAGGGGGCTTGTCCTGTGGTGAGGGGGCTTGTCCCCCGTTGGAGTGCGCAGCGCTCCCGCTTTTTTGGGGCCGCTTCGCAGCCCAATGGGGGACAAGCCCACTCGCCACAGGGTCAGGGATAATCCAGTACGCGCTTGATCTGGCTTAGGTTCGCCTCGATCCAGCGCCGATCAATTGCGCCCCAATCACGAATCCGATAGCGCCCGGCATGGTTGCGGGCGCCGTCTTCCTGTTCAAACTCACACACAATGTCCAGGTCCGCCAAGGCCGCGATCGTGTCCTGGGCAGTGCGCCGGGGCATGCCCGTGACCTCGGTCAGCGCCGGGACGCTGCTGGCCCGTTGGCTGTCGATCAGATACGCCACGTAGAGGCGCCGGTAGAAGCTGCTTTTGGTCTTGCTCACATCCATGCTCGATCGCCTTTGAAGGTTAGGGCTTGCCTTGCAGGTCCCGCCAGGTCAGGTACACCCGCAGGTCGAATTCCACCTGATGGTAGCCCGGCAGCATGTACTCACAGAGTTTGTAGAACGCCTTGTTGTGGTCCGATTCCTTGAAGTGCGCCAGTTCGTGTACCACGATCATGCGCAGAAACTCCGGCGCGGCTTCCTTGAAGAGCGAAGCGATGCGGATTTCTTTCTTCGATTTGAGGTTGCCCCCCTGCACCCGGGAGATGGTGGTGTGCAGGCCAAGAGCGCGGTGGGTCAGGTCCAGGCGGTTATCGAACAACACTTTGTCGATGGCCGGCGCGTTGCGCAGGTGCTCCTGCTTCAGGGCCTGGGCGTAGCTGTACAGGGCTTTGTCGCTCTGCACGCCGTGGCGCTCGGGATAACGCTGGGTCAGGTAGTCGCCCAGTTGGTCCTTGGCAATCAACTGGCGCACTTGCTCCTGCAATGCTGCGGGGTAGGCCTGGAGGTATTTCAGCGCGGTCATGGGGTCAACAACGGGTATTTGAATGGCCGCCAGTGTAGCGAATTCAGTGGGGCGCTGCGCGCAGGTGCCAGTCGGCAATTTCATCGGCGATCAATGGCGGCGCTACCTGCGGCCCCTGGGCGAACTGGCAGCCGTTGGCCTTGAGCCACTCAACTTGCTCCTGAGTCTCGACGCCCTCAGCGATCACCAGCAGGTCGAAATGGCGGCACAGCTCGATAATGCTCCGGGCCATCGCCGCATCCCGGGATGAACCCGGAACACGGGCGACCAGCTTGGGGTCGAGCTTGAGGGTGTCGAATTCCAGGTCCCGCAGGTGCGCCAGGGAGCAGTTGCCTGCGCCGAAATCATCCAGAGCAATCCGCACACCCGCCCCGCGCAACAGCTTGAGTTGCTTGGTGGACTCTTCCAGGTTGTGCATCAGGCTTTCCTCACTGATCTCCACCTCCAGCTGCCGGCCTTGCAGCCCATGTCGCTCCAGCACCTGCTGCAGCTGGCTGGCCAGGTTCGGCATATTGAACTGGCTGCTGCTCAAGCTCACGCTCAGCACCAACTCATCGCTGAGCACCGCTGTCCAGGCCCGCCGCTGGGCGGCCACCTGTTGATAGATCCAGGTGCTCAACTGGCTGATCAGGCGTGCCTCTTCCAGCAACGGCAAGAACAGCCCCGGCGGCACATCGCCGACGCTCGGATGCTGCCAGCGCAGCAACGCCTCGACACCGCGCAGGTGGCCGTCGTGCAGCGACACCTGCGGCTGGTACACCAGGGTGAAATCCTTACTCTCGATGGCGCTGCGCACGCTGTCTTCGAGCATCAGGCGCGAGCGGGCCCGGCCGTTCATTTCCTGGTCGTAGTAGCGGTACTGCTGACGCCCGGCGCGCTTGGCTTCGTACATGGCGACGTCCGCCGCGCGCAGCAGGCCGTTAAGGTCCGAGCCGCAGTCCGGGAAGGTCGCGATGCCGATACTGACGCCGAGCATCACGTCCAGGCCGTCGACCTGCTGACAGATCGACACCCGTTCGATCAGTTTTTCCGCAATCTTGGCCGCCTGTTCCGGAAATTCCAGCTCCAGCAACGCGGTGAATTCGTCACCGCCCATGCGGCCAAGAATGTCGTAGGAGCGCAGGCACGCCTTCAACTGCTCCGAAACCCAGCGCAGCACCCGGTCGCCGGCGTCGTGCCCCAGGGAATCATTCACCCGCTTGAACCCGTCGAGGTCCAGGTACAGCAGCACCAGCGATTGCTCGTTACGCTCACTGCGCAACAGCACATTCTCCACCGACTGGTGAAACCCGCGCCGGTTAAGCAGGCCGGTCAGCGGGTCGGTGACAGCCTGGAACTCCAGTTGCTGATGCAAGTGGCGCACCTCGGACATGTCCAGCACCGTGACCACCATGGCTTTCTGCTCGGCCGGCAGCGGCGCGCACGACATAGCCACCGGCAGTTGCTGGCCCGGCGCGGTGCGCAGGATTGCATCGTGCAGGCGCCAGGTTTCGCCACGTTTGTAGCCTTCATACAAGGCAGAGTCGGACCAGCCAGGCACATGGGGCTTCTGCAAAAAACCGAGGAACTCGGCGCCCTGGATCTCGGCGACCGGCGCATTCAGCAACCGCGAAATCGCCGGGTTGGCGTAGCTGATCACCCCGTCTTCGCCCACCACCAGGATGCCTTCGGCGGCGTTGTCCAGCACCGAGGCATTGAAGGCCCGCGCCGACTCCAGGTCATGGCTCAGCCGCTGCAAGGCACGGCGGTTGCGCTGGTGCTCCAGCAGGGCATGGACCTTGGGCTTGAGGATATTCGGGTCGAAGGGTTTGAGCAGATAGTCAATGGCGCCACTGGCGTACCCTTCCAGCATTGCCGCCGGCGACTGAGCGTGGGCACTGAGAAAGATGATCGGGGTCATTTGCGTGCGCTGGCTGCCGCGCATCAGCCGGGCCACCTCGAACCCGTCCATGCCGGGCATCATCACGTCCAGCAGCACCAGGTCGACGTCATGTTCGAGCAGCAATCCCAGGGCTTCAACCCCCGATGCCGCCGTCACCACACACCAGTCGTCACGCTGCAATAGCGCACGCATGCTGATCAGGTTTTCGGGATAGTCATCGACCACCAAAAGCACTGAACAACCATCGCGGGGCTTGATTGGAGCGCATTCCATTGCTGCTTCTCTTCCGTCGGAGTCGTTCCGGTCATTTTTGCGAAAAACCCGGATAAACAATAAGGACTCACTCTAGACCTGGATCCCCCAAAGCAGAAGCCATGACGGTGCCATCATTGAGCCAAAGTCCGGACAACCGACTAACGGTCAGTGTCTACAGCCCCCGGTTTACGGGAAACATGGCTTTTTGACATTTAGATGACGCCAATAAACCGCCACAAAATCATTAACAATCCATTTCCAGCCACCTATAAAGAAAGCGCCAGCTCTCGAGCCGCAACCTTCTCCCCCTGTTAAAGGCGCTTTCAATGATTGATCTGTCCACCTGGAACCTGAGCATCCCCGTCGGCTCCCCGCCCTCGACCATCGACACCCCGAAACTGCTCAGTGGGTTCAAGGACCAGTACTTCCAGGCCGAAGGCAGCAGCGTGCAATTCTGGACCCCGGTCACCGGCACACGTACCGAGAACGCTGTTTACCCCCGCAGCGAACTGCGGGAAACCTACGCCGATGGTCGCCTGCGCAACTGGCTGTATGGCGATGCCGACAACTTCCTGCGAGCCACGTTGGCGGTCAACCAGGTGCCGTCTTCCGGCAAGGTCGTCATCGGCCAAATCCACGCCTACGACAGCCAGAAGCCGCTGATCAAGGTCGAGTACCAGTACAAGGAAAAAACCCAGACCGGTAACATCGTCGCCAAGGTGCGCATGCGCCCCAATGAAGATGAAGGGCGGGTGATCATCGTTGCCGAAAACGTGCCGCTGGACCGCAACTTCACCTACGTCATCCACCTGAATAAAGCCGGCCTGTTGAGTGTCGACGCGGCCAGCGGGCAGTGGAACGAACGCATTGGCGCGGCGTGGGGCAAACAACCGCTGTACTTCAAGGCCGGCGCCTACGTGCAGGACAACAGTGGCAACAGCAAGGAAGGCGCCCGGGTGACCTTTGCAAAGCTGGACATTGACCACGACTGACGCTGATTCGCTTCAGCGACCGGTCCCACGACGCTTTAGGACAGAACCGCGACCCAGGGTCTCGACTTTCTTGTAGGACAATCCGAGTATGGCGCCGCACACGCGCACTACCCCCTATAAGAAAGTCATGGAGACTGCTCAATGCCCTTTTCCCGCACCCTGCTCGCCCTCTCCCTGGGCATGGCTCTGCTGCAAAACCCGGCCTTCGCCGCCCCGCCCCTCTCGATGGCCGACGGGGTGGCTCAGCTCAACATCCAGGACAGCAACGCCTGGGTCGAAATCAACAAAGTCGCCTTCGAAAACAACATCCGCACCCTGCAAGCCAGCCTCGCCGACAAATCGAAAATCTGCGCCGTGCTCAAGGCAGATGCCTACGGCCACGGCATCGGCTTGCTGATGCCGTCGGTGATCAAACTGGGCGTGCCCTGTGTCGGCATTGCCAGCAACGAAGAAGCCCGCGTGGTCCGTGAAAGCGGCTTCAAAGGCCAACTGATCCGTGTACGCACCGCCGCCCTGAGCGAGCTGGAAGCTGCGTTGCCGTATAACGTCGAAGAGCTGGTGGGCAACCTGGATTTCGCCGTGCGCGCCAGCCTGATCGCCGAAAACCACGGCCGCCCGCTGGTTGTGCACCTGGGCCTGAACTCCAGCGGCATGAGCCGCAACGGCGTGGAAATGACCACCGCCCAAGGCCGCCGCGACGCCGTAGCCATTACCAAGGTGCCGAACCTGCAGGTGACAGCGATCATGACCCACTTCGCCGTCGAAGACGCCGCCGACGTACGCACCGGGCTCAAGGCGTTCAATGAACAGGCCAACTGGCTGATCAACGTCGCCCAGCTCGACCGCAGTAAAATCACCCTGCACGCCGCCAACTCCTTCGCCACCCTGGAAGTGCCCGAGTCGCGGCTGGACATGGTTCGTCCGGGCGGCCTGCTGTTTGGCGATACCGTGCCGTCGTTCACCGAATACAAGCGGGTGATGCAGTTCAAATCCCACGTGGCGTCGGTCAACAGCTATCCGAAGGGCAACACCGTGGGCTACGACCGCACCTACACCCTGGCGCGGGATTCGAAACTGGCGAACATCACCGTGGGCTATTCCGACGGCTACCGCCGGGCGTTTACCAACAAAGGCGTAGTGCTGATCAACGGCCATCGCGTGCCGGTGGTGGGCAAGGTGTCGATGAACACCCTGATGGTGGATGTCACCGACGTGCCGACCGTGAAGAGCGGCGACGAGGTGGTGTTGTTCGGCAAGCAGGGTGCGGTGGAGACCACCCAGGCGGAGGTTGAAGACATCAACGGGGCGTTGCTGGCGGATCTGTATACGGTGTGGGGTAACTCGAATCCGAAGGTGTTGGTGGACAGGTAAATCACGGCCACAAAAAAGCCCGCATCGCTGCGGGCTTTTTCATTAACGCGTAGGGCTTAGTTGACCTTGGCGTTCAACTCACCTTTCAGGTAACGCTGGTACATCGCTTCCAGGGAGATCGGCTTGATCTTCGAAGCGTTGCCCGCCGTACCGAAGGCTTCGTAACGCGCGATGCACACGTCACGCATGGCAGTCACGGTAGCGCCGAAGAATTTACGTGGGTCAAATTCGCTCGGGTTGGTGGCCATCAGGCGACGCATCGCACCGGTGGACGCCAGACGCAGGTCGGTGTCGATGTTGACCTTGCGCACGCCGTACTTGATGCCTTCAACGATTTCTTCAACCGGCACGCCGTAGGTTTCTTTGATGTCGCCGCCGTACTGGTTGATGATCGCCAGCCACTCTTGCGGTACCGAGGAAGAACCGTGCATCACCAGGTGGGTGTTGGGGATGCGTTTGTGGATTTCCTTGATGCGGTCGATGGCCAGCACGTCGCCGGTAGGCGGCTTGGTGAACTTGTAGGCGCCGTGGCTGGTGCCGATGGCGATGGCCAGGGCATCAACCTGGGTCTTCTTGACGAAGTCGGCAGCTTCTTCCGGGTCGGTCAGCATTTGGCTGTGATCCAGTACGCCTTCGGCGCCGATACCGTCTTCTTCACCGGCCATGCCGGTTTCCAGGGAACCCAGGCAACCCAGCTCGCCTTCAACCGAAACGCCGCAGGCGTGCGCCATGGCGACGGTTTGTTGGGTAACGCGTACGTTGTATTCGTAGTCGGTCGGGGTCTTGCCGTCTTCACCCAGGGAACCGTCCATCATCACCGAGCTGAAGCCCAGCTGAATGGAGCGCTGGCACACGTCAGGGCTGGTGCCGTGGTCCTGGTGCATGCACACCGGGATATGCGGGAATTCTTCGATCGCGGCGAGGATCAGGTGACGCAGGAACGGGGCGCCGGCGTATTTACGCGCACCGGCCGAAGCCTGGACGATCACTGGAGAGTCAGTCTTGTCAGCGGCTTCCATGATGGCGCGCATCTGCTCAAGGTTGTTGACGTTGAAGGCTGGAACGCCATAGCCGAATTCGGCTGCGTGGTCCAACATCTGGCGCATGCTGATAAGTGCCATTGTGAGTCTCTCTCCCGGTCGAGGGTCGTTAATCGTGCAAGCCTGCCGTAGCGGCGGCTGCTATTCAAGTTATTGAAGGTCAGGCTTTCAATGCCTGCCCTGCTTAATCGTTAAACCTGTCTGTAGGAGCCGGCTTGCCGGCGATGGCGGCTGACGCTATCGCCAGCAAGCCGGCTCCTACAGGTGATCGCGGCGCGCTATTGAGCTTTACAGCCGCGCCCGATCAAATCATCGGTGGCAACCCAGTAAACCAGGCCTTCCTCACCTTTTGTGTGAAACGCCAACTGGCCGTCGCTGTACAGCACGCCCGACGCCGCCACGTCCTGCTTGAGGCGGTAAACCTGGTCCGAACCACCCAGGCGTACATCCACCTGGGTGTGGGCCTGGTCGGCGAAGCGCCAGTTGACTTGCGCCTGGCTGTCACACGTCCAGGTGGTCCACTTGTCTACCGGCTCTGCCTTCTTGTCGAACATGTTCAGGTTGGTGCATCCGGCCAATAAAGCCAGTGCTGCCAGGGCGAAAACGCCTTTCATTGCCAATCCTCAAGCGGCGACCTGCGGCCACCGCTGCTGTCGGTTATTGAATCAGACCCGTCAAGGGCAACCCTGTTCCTGACCTTTGGGCGGGGAGTCGTATTTCTCCAATCCGTCCGGCCCGATGCGCTTGTTGATCACCGGCATGGTTTCGGCTTGCCAGTCGGCCTGGTAGCAACTCTTTCGCGGCGCAGCCCCGGCCTTTTCAGGCTCGGCCTCCGCGTTCGGGGTGCTCCCGCAGCCGGCCAACAGGCCCGCTGCGATCACCAGTGCCAACGACTTGATCATCGGAATGCTCCTTTTCCTCAGCAAGTGCCTCAGCCCTTCGCCCGGCTTTCCAGCACTTCAACGGCCGGCAGTACCTTGCCTTCGACGAATTCGAGGAACGCACCACCACCGGTAGAAATGTAGGAGATCTGGTCAGCAACGCCATATTTATCGATGGCCGCCAGGGTGTCGCCACCACCGGCAATCGAGAATGCCGAGCTTTCAGCGATAGCGTGGGCCAGCACTTTGGTGCCGTTGCCGAACTGATCGAACTCGAACACACCGACCGGACCGTTCCACAGGATGGTCTGGGACGATTTCAGCAGTTCGGCGAAATTGGCCGCCGTTTGCGGGCCGATATCCAGAATCATGTCGTCGGCGGCAACGTCAGCGATCAGCTTGACGGTGGCTTCGGCGCTTTCAGCGAACTCCTTGGCAACCACCACGTCAACCGGCAGCGGTACGCTGACCTTGGCGGCGATGGCGCGGGCGGTGTCCAGCAGGTCCGGCTCGTACAGCGACTTGCCCACCGGGTGACCGGCAGCGGCCAGGAAGGTGTTGGCAATGCCGCCGCCGACGATCAGTTGATTGCAGATCTGGCTCAGGCTGTTCAATACGTCGAGCTTGGTGGACACCTTGGAGCCGGCAACGATGGCGGCCATCGGTTGGGCCGGAGCGCCCAGTGCCTTGCCCAAGGCTTCCAGTTCAGCGGCCAGCAACGGGCCAGCTGCAGCGACCTTGGCGAACTTGGCCACGCCATGGGTCGAGCCCTCGGCACGGTGAGCAGTGCCGAAGGCGTCCATCACGAATACGTCGCACAGGGCGGCGTATTGCTGGGCCAGTTCGTCGCTGTTCTTTTTCTCGCCCTTGTTGAAGCGCACGTTTTCGAACAACACGATGTCGCCGGCCTTCACGTCCACGCCGTTCAGGTAGTCGGCTACCAGCGGCACGTCGCGGCCCAGGGCCTTGCTCAGGTATTCGGCCACTGGCTTGAGGCTGTTTTCTGCCGAAAACTCACCTTCGGTCGGGCGACCCAGGTGGGAGCAGACCATCACGGCCGCGCCTTTTTCCAGGGCCAGCTTGATGGTCGGCAGCGAGGCCAGGATTCGCGCATCGCTGGTGACAACACCGTCCTTGACTGGGACGTTGAGGTCTTCGCGGATCAGTACGCGCTTACCTTGCAGATCGAGGTCGGTCATCTTCAACACGGTCATGGGGGGCAATTCCTGAGAGCTAAAGTTGTGGAGAGGCTGTTTGCAGATAGTGTTCTGCAACGTCCAGCATACGGTTGGCAAAACCCCATTCGTTGTCGAACCACGCCAGGATGTTCACCAGCCGTGGGCCGGAAACGCGGGTCTGGCTGGCATCGACGATGGCCGAATGCGGGTCGTGGTTGAAATCACAGCTGGCGTGCGGCAACTCGGTGTACGCCAACAAGCCTTTGAGCGGGCCGCTGGTGGCGGCGTCGCGCAGGATCCGGTTGACTTCACCGGCGTCGGTGTCGCTGACGGTTTGCAGGGTGATGTCCAGGCAAGACACATTCACCGTCGGTACCCGTACGGCTTTGGCCTGGATTCGCCCGGCAAGTTCCGGCAACAGTCGCTCGATACCCCGCGCAAGCCCGGTGGACACCGGAATCACTGACTGAAACGCCGAACGCGTACGACGCAGGTCTTCATGGTGGTAGGCATCGATCACCGGCTGATCGTTCATCGCCGAGTGAATGGTGGTGATCGACACGTATTCCAGGCCAATGGCCTGGTCCAGCAGGCGCAACAGCGGCACGCCGCAGTTGGTGGTGCAGGAGGCGTTGGACACCAGCAGTTCGGCGCCGGTCAGGCAATCCTGGTTCACGCCGTAGACGATGGTGGCGTCGACATCCGCCTCGCTGGCCATCGGCTGGGAGAACAATACCCGTGGCGCACCGGCGTCGAGAAAACGCTGGCCATCGGCACGGGTGTGATAGGCACCGGAGCATTCCAGCACCAGGTCGACGTCCAGCGCCGCCCAGTCGATGCCCTCGGGGGTGGCACTGCGCAATACCTTCACGCAGTGGCCATTAATATGCAGACAGTCGTCCTCGACCCGCACCTCGCCCGGGAACCGGCCGTGGGTGGAGTCAAAGCGTGTCAGGTATTCGATGCTGGCCATGTCCGCCAGATCGTTGATCGCAACAATTTCAAACCCGGCCGCCGCCCCTCGCTCGACCAGAGCACGCAAGACGCAACGACCAATCCGGCCGTAGCCGTTGAGTGCAACTTTGTAAGGACGCGGTTGAGGCATGGGGTTCTCGATCAATGTTCGTTCAGTGTTGAATGTTCCATCGCCATCGCGGGCAAGCCCGCTCCCACATTAGACCGAGATCAAATGTGGGAACGGGCTTGCCCGCGATAGCAACAGCACAGACAACGCAGACTTACTTAGTCTTCCAGCAGCTCTTCAGCCTGACCCAGGATATTTTCCAGGGTGAAACCGAACTCTTCGAACAACGCCGGCGCCGGCGCCGACTCACCGTAGGTGGTCATGCCGATTACGCGGCCTTCCAGGCCCACGTACTTGTACCAGTAGTCGGCGTGAGCCGCTTCGATGGCGATACGCGCGCTGACCTGCAACGGCAGCACCGATTGCTTGTAGTCCGCATCCTGAGCCTCGAAGACGCTGGTGCACGGCATGGAAACCACACGCACGTTGCGACCAGCAGCGGTCAGCTTGTCGTACGCCTGAACCGCCAGGCCCACTTCGGAACCAGTGGAGATCAGGATCAGCTCCGGCTCGCCGATGCAGTCTTTCAGCACATAGCCACCGCGGCTGATGCCTTCGATCTGCGCCGCGTCGCGGGTTTGGTGCTGCAGGTTCTGACGGGAGAAGATCAGCGCCGAAGGGCCATCTTTACGCTCGATCGCGTGCTTCCAGGCCACAGCCGATTCGACCGCGTCCGATGGGCGCCAGGTGTCCAGGTTCGGCGTGGTACGCAGGCTGGTCAATTGCTCGACCGGCTGGTGCGTCGGGCCGTCTTCGCCCAGGCCGATGGAGTCGTGGGTGTAGACGAAGATCACACGCTTCTTCATCAGCGACGCCATGCGTACCGCGTTGCGTGCGTATTCCATGAACATCAGGAAGGTCGCGCCGTAAGGCACCAGGCCGCCGTGCAGGGCGACGCCGTTCATGATGGCGCTCATGCCGAATTCGCGCACGCCGTAGTACATGTAGTTGCCGCTGGCGTCTTCAGCCGAGACACCTTTGCAACCTTTCCACAGGGTCAGGTTGGAACCGGCCAGGTCAGCCGAGCCGCCGAGGAACTCGGGCAGCAGCGGGCCGAATGCGTTCAGGGTGTTCTGGCTGGCTTTACGGCTGGCGATGGTTTCGCCCTTGGCAGCCACTTCGGCGATGTAGGCCGAGGCTTTTTCCGAGAAGTCGGCAGGCAGGTCACCGGCGAGGCGACGTACCAGCTCGTTGGCCAGTTCCGGGAATTCGGCGGAGTAGGCAGCGAAACGCTGGTCCCACTCGGCTTCGGCAGCCCTGCCTGCTTCCTTGGCGTCCCATTCGGCGTAGATGTCGGCCGGGATTTCGAACGGGCCGTGGTTCCATTTCAGCGCAGCGCGGGTCAGGGCGATTTCCGCGTCACCCAATGGGGCGCCGTGGCAGTCTTCTTTACCTTGCTTGTTCGGCGAACCGAAGCCGATGGTGGTCTTGCAGCAGATCAGGGTCGGCTGCTCGCTCTTGCGGGCGGTGTCGATGGCAGTCTTGATCTCTTCAGGATCGTGGCCGTCGACGTTGCGGATCACCTGCCAGTTGTAGGCTTCGAAACGCTTTGGCGTGTCGTCGGTGAACCAGCCTTCGACTTCGCCGTCGATGGAGATGCCGTTGTCATCGTAGAAGGCGATCAGCTTGCCCAGGCCCAGGGTACCGGCCAGGGAAGCGACTTCGTGGGAAATGCCTTCCATCATGCAGCCATCACCCAGGAACACGTAGGTGTGGTGGTCGACAACGTTGTGGTTTGGACGGTTGAACTGCGCGCCCAGGACTTTTTCAGCCAGGGCAAAACCCACGGCGTTGGCCAGGCCCTGGCCCAGTGGGCCGGTGGTGGTCTCGACGCCTGGGGTGTAGCCGTATTCCGGGTGGCCCGGAGTGCGGCTGTGGATTTGGCGGAAGTTCTTCAGGTCGTCGATGGTGACGTCGTAGCCGGTCAGGTGCAGCAACGAGTAGATCAGCATCGAGCCATGGCCGTTGGACAGCACGAAGCGGTCACGGTCGGCGAACGACGGGTTGCTCGGGTTGTGTTTCAGGTAGTCACGCCAAAGTACCTCGGCGATATCCGCCATGCCCATCGGGGCACCGGGATGGCCGCTGTTGGCTTTTTGCACGGCATCCATGCTGAGGGCACGAATGGCGTTGGCACGCTCACGACGGCTGGGCATCGCTGATCTCCTGGAGTTGAATAAAAGAAACGGAAAAAAGGATCGGCATTTTCCCTCAGCCACGGCCCTCGGGGCAATGACAGATAGTCACTTGAGGGTGTTTTTCCTGCGGATTGGCTGGAGAAACCGTTTACCGGTTCGTCCATAGGTTATAGCGACTGCTTATAACCACCGATTATCGACCAATATCAAAACTTTTTGATATTGCCCTTGCGGGGTTTTCCCACCGTCTCTAGACTGCTGGCCTTATGAACGTAAGCGCACCTTCCATTCGCCCCGATGACAGCGACGAGCTGGCAGCCCTGTGCAAGGCCGGCGGTGATCCGCTGCGCCTGAATGTGCTGCGTGCGCTGACCAACGACTCGTTCGGGGTGCTGGAGTTGGCGCAAATCTTCGCCATTGGCCAGTCCGGCATGAGCCATCACTTGAAGGTCCTGGCCCAGGCCGACCTGGTGGCCACCCGCCGTGAAGGCAATGCGATTTTTTACCGGCGCGCCCTGCCTCACACCGAACAGTTGGGCGGCAAGCTGCACGCCGCGCTACTCGAAGAAGTCGACAACCTGAGCCTGCCGGTGGATGTTCAATCGCGCATCAGCCAGGTGCACGGGCAACGCGCTGCGGCCAGCCAGGACTTTTTCTCACGGGTAGCCGAGAAGTTTCGCGCCCAGCAAGACTTGATCGCCGGCTTGGCGCAATACCGCGAAAGCGTGTTGGCACTTTTGGACAAGCTGAGCTTCAGTAATGAAGCGACGGCACTGGAAGTCGGGCCTGGCGATGGTGGTTTCCTGCCAGAACTGGCGCGGCGCTTTCATCAGGTCACGGCGCTGGACAACAGCCCGGCCATGCTGGAGCTGGCCCGCCAACTGTGTGAGCGCGAGGCACTGGGCAATGTTCGCCTGCAGTTGGCCGACGCCCTGAATGACACCCGCCTGCGGGCCGACTGCGTGGTGCTGAACATGGTCCTGCACCATTTCGCCGCCCCGGCAGAAGCCCTCAAGCAGATGGCGAATTTGCTGCAACCCGGCGGCAGTCTGCTGATTACGGATTTATGCAGCCACAACCAGAGTTGGGCCAGGGAGGCCTGCGGTGATCTCTGGCTGGGTTTTGAACAGGACGATTTGGCCCGTTGGGCCACCGCTGCGGGACTCGTTCCCGGGGAAAGCCTCTATGTAGGTTTACGTAATGGTTTCCAGATTCAGGTCCGCCATTTTCAGCGGCCGGCTGGCGACACTCACCATCGGTAAATATCAGGAAAACATCGAGATGAGCGAATACTCCCTTTTCACCTCCGAGTCCGTGTCTGAAGGGCATCCGGACAAAATCGCCGACCAGATTTCTGATGCGGTGCTGGACGCCATCATTGCTGAAGACAAGTTCGCCCGAGTGGCGTGCGAGACTCTGGTGAAAACGGGCGTGGCGATCATCGCCGGCGAAGTCACCACCTCTGCCTGGGTCGACCTGGAGCAGATCGTTCGTGACGTGATCACCGACATTGGCTACACCAGCTCCGACGTCGGCTTCGACGGTGCGACCTGCGGCGTGATGAACATCATCGGCAAGCAGTCCCCTGACATCAACCAGGGTGTCGACCGTGCCAAGCCTGAAGATCAGGGTGCTGGCGACCAGGGCCTGATGTTCGGCTACGCCAGCAACGAAACCGACGTACTGATGCCAGCACCGATCACTTTCTCCCACCAACTGGTGAAGCGCCAGGCCGAAGCCCGTAAATCCGGTGCATTGCCATGGCTGCGCCCGGACGCCAAGTCCCAGGTGACCTGCCGTTATGAAGGCGGAAAAGTGGTCGGCATCGACGCGGTGGTACTGTCGACCCAGCACAATCCGGACGTTTCCTACGCCGACCTGCGCGAAGGCGTCATGGAGCTGATCGTCAAGCACGTGCTGCCTGCCGAACTGCTGACCAAAGACACCCAGTTCCACATCAACCCGACCGGCCAGTTCATCATCGGTGGCCCGGTAGGCGACTGCGGTCTGACCGGCCGCAAGATCATCGTCGACAGCTACGGCGGCATGGCCCGTCACGGCGGTGGCGCTTTCTCCGGCAAGGATCCATCCAAGGTTGACCGTTCCGCGGCCTACGCCGGTCGTTATGTGGCCAAGAACATCGTGGCGGCCGGCCTGGCCGAGCGTTGCGAGATTCAGGTGTCCTACGCCATCGGTGTGGCCCAGCCTACGTCGATCTCGCTGAACACCTTCGGTACCGGCAAGATCAGCGACGACAAGATCGTCAAGCTGGTGCGTGAAATCTTCGACCTGCGTCCGTACGCAATCACCACCATGCTCGACCTGCTGCACCCGATGTACCAGGAAACCGCGGCCTACGGCCACTTCGGCCGTACTCCGGAGCAGAAGACTGTCGGCAACGACACCTTCACCACGTTCACCTGGGAAAAGACCGACCGCGCCAACGACCTGCGTACTGCCGCCGGCCTGTAATCGCTTTACGGTGCACCCAAAACCCTGCCGGGTTCTCCCGGCAGGGTTTTTTATTGCCGGATGATTTGCGGGCGATGTTCACGTTTTTTGGATCCAATGCTTGCAGGCTAAATGATGGCCCACTAGAATCCGCGCCCTCCCGGGCCCTCACCTTTTATTGGATATTGCACTGCGCCTGCCCGGGAACCATAAGCGCGCAGGCAATCGAACATTGAGGTTTTTCATGCGCATTTCCACACTCGCCCCGGCCGCCCTTCTGCTCAGCCTGTTTGCCCTGCCGGCGCACGCCGACTTGAGCGCACTCAGCGGCCTGACGTCCCAACTGGGTGTGTCTTCCGGCGACTGCGAAAAACAGAGCAAAGACCTGCAAGCCAAAGTCGACGCCGCCAAGGCCAATGGCGAGGACCTGAAAGTGAAAGCCATGCAGGCCGCTCTGGATCAAGTAAACAAGGGTTGCAAAAAAGTCAGCGAGTCCCAGGACAAGCTCGACGCAGGCCAGCAAAAGCAGCAGGCCAAGGCCGACAGCAACGACACCGTGAAAGCCCTGGGCGGTCTGTTCAAGTAAGCAGAAACATCGGGTAAACAGCCTCGCGATTGCGGGGCTTTTTTATGCCCTCAGGGATGGCATAGGCTGGGCGCCCTTTCAGAGCAAGGATGCTCATGATGACGTTGCCTATGCGCCTGCTGATTTTCTTTTTACTCAGTTTCTCGCCGCTCATGGCGTGGGCACGGGAGTGCCCCGACTGGGACACCGATCACGCGCAAGCCCAGATCACCACCCTGGCGCAGCAGGTCCGCCAATGGGATGACAGTTACCACCGGCTGGGCCAGTCACTTATCAGCGATGAGCTCTATGACCAGGCCCGCCAGCGCCTGACCCAATGGCGCAGTTGTTTTGCCCCCGGCGCTGCAGTCACGGATAACCCGCTGGGCACTGCACGCGGCACAATCTCCCACCCGACGCCTCACACCGGACTGGAAAAACTGCTGGACGATAACGCCGTTCGAAGCTGGTTGAGCACTCGTCAGGACGTGTGGATTCAGCCCAAGGTCGATGGCGTCGCCGTGACACTGGTTTATCGAAAGGGCCGACTGAGCCGGCTCATCAGTCGCGGCGATGGCCAACTGGGCCAGGACTGGTCAGCGTCCGCTCGCAGGATCCCCGGAATCGTCCAGCAGCTGCCCGAGCCTATAGACCTGCTGTTGCAAGGCGAACTCTATTGGCGACTGACGGATCATGTGCAAGCCGTCAAAGGCGGCATCGGCGCCCGCAGCAAGGTAGCCGGGCTGATGAACCGCCGGCAGTTGAGCGAAGCCGACGCCGCCAATATCGGTCTGTTTGTGTGGGCATGGCCCAAAGGCCCCGGGGACTTTTCCGAAGCGCTGAACCAGCTTGCGCAATGGGGCTTCACCGACAGCGGGCGCTACAGTCAACCGATCAAGGACATCACTGAAGCCGCGCACTGGCGCAGTTACTGGTACAGCCACCCACTGCCCTTCGCCAGCGACGGCGTGGTGCTGCACCAAAGCCAGCGCGCGCCGGCAGAACGATGGCGGGTCAGCGCGCCCTATTGGGCGGTTGCCTGGAAGTACCCGGTGGTCAAGGCGCTGGCCTATGTCCACAAGGTGCACTTCAAGATTGGCCGTACCGGGCGCATCACCTCCATCCTGGAGTTGGAGCCGGTACTGCTCGACGACCGCAACATCAGCCGGGTCAGTGTTGGCTCACTGAAACGTTGGCAGGAACTGGATATCCGCCCTGGCGACCAGGTTTCCATCAGCCTCGCAGGCCAGGTTATCCCGCGCCTTGACCGCGTCATCCTGCGCAGTCAGCCGCGGGTCGAGTTGCAGGTCCCGCAGGCCAAGGACTTTCACCCGTTGAGTTGTTGGCAACTGGCCCCCGGTTGTGAAGAACAACTGCTCGCGCGGTTGACCTGGCTGAGTGGCGCCCAGGGGCTGGCCCTGCCACACATCGGCCGCGAAACCTGGAACAGCTTGATTCAGGCCGGTCTGATCGTTGACCTGCTCGATTGGTTAACCCTGGATGAGGCAGAGCTTGCTAACATTGATGGATTCGGTGAACGCAGCAGTGCGCGTTTACTCGACAGCTTGCGCAGCGCCCGGCAGCGACCGTTCGCACAATGGCTGATGGCCCTGGGAGTACCGCCCACCGCCCGCAACAATCTACAAGGCGGCTGGCAAACCCTGGCCGCCAAAGACACTCAAGCCTGGCTGGCAGAAGACGGCATAGGCCCGGGCCGCGCGGCGCAACTGAGCGCTTTTTTTCGCGACCCGCAGGTGCTGGCCTTGAGTGAAACATTACGGGCTGCCGGAATAGATGGTTTTTAACCGTTGCCCGGCGGCATTAACCGGTGCCGGCAGAATTCATCCTGCCCACCTGATTGCGACCTTGTTCCCCTTGGAGCGTTTATGAAATTTCTTGCACCTTTTGCCCTGTTGACCGTCGCGACCCTGATGGCCACGCCGCTGCTGGCAGCCGAAGAAACCGCGCCACTCACCGGCTGTGCCGCCAAGCGCCAGGCCATCAGCACCCAGATCGAACAAGCCAAGGCCCACGGCAACAGCGAGCAGCAAGCCGGCCTGGAAAAAGCCCTGAGTGAAGTCACTGCCAACTGCACCGACGCCTCCTTGAAAAAGGAGCGCGAAAACAAGGTGCTCGACGCCAAGCACGAAGTCAGCCGCCGTCAGGCCGACCTCGACAAGGCAATGAAGAAGGGTGATTCCGACAAGATCAACAAGCGCAAGGACAAGCTGGCCCAGTCACGCAAGGACTTGCAGGACGCCCTGGACGAACTGGACAAGTAAGACGCCTCAGTGATCGCGGAACTGTTTGTGGCACGCGGTGCAGGCATCTTCGACTTTCTGCACCGCAGGCCCGAGATTGCTCGCCTTGTAAGGCTGGACCTGACTGGCGATCACCAATTCACCGGTGGCCGTTTCAAGGTTTCGGGCCATTTCCTGGAAGCGTGCCTGTTGCTGCCACACGTCGTCCTTGGCGCTGGTGTGGTCTTCTTCACGCACGCTCGGGAAATGTTTCCACGGTTCATGGGACAACGTATCGAGCTTGACCGCGCCTTCGGCAAATTTTGCGCCGTCGAACGGAATGCGCCCACGCAACATGCCGCCCAGGTCTTCGCCGGTCTTGAGCATCTGCTTGAAAATGGCCTTGCGCTGGCCCAGGGGCGAATTCGGATCAACCCCGCCGCAGGCGGACAGTGTCAGGCAGGCCAGCAATACAACGGTCAGTCTTTTAAAAGTCATGATGGCTCAAGGTCACGGGAAACGGCGGCCAGTATCCTCGCCCCGCCCGCAAAGACCAATACCCCTATTAATAATAAGGGTTGCTCGAACGCCGACCGGCACGGGCAATCGCTTCAGGAATCATGTTCATGAATACCCGTTTTAAACCCTGGAGCCGCCGCCTGGCGTGGGCTCTGCCAATGATCGCGTTGCTGGCCGGTTGCGACACCGGCAAAGATGAAAAAGCCAAGCCCCACGCCATCGCGACCTACGTCGGCGCTACCTGGGAAAACCTGCCGGCGGTGTCAGACAGCGACCTGCAGGCCGGCTTCGAATCCTGGCGCAGTGCCTGCCAACGGCTCAAGGCCGACCCGGTGTGGGGCACGACGTGCGCGGCGTCGGCCAGCGTGCCGTCCACCGCGATGGCGATTCGTGATTTCCTCAAGGCCAACCTCGATGTCTACGGCCTGCGTTCGGCAGACAACAGCCCCAACGGCCTGATCACCGGCTACTACGAACCGGTTTACCCCGGCAGCCTCACCGAAACCGCCACCGCCCATGTGCCGGTGTTCGGCGTGCCGGATGACCTGATCATCGTCAACCTGGAAAGCATCTACCCGGAACTCAAGGGCAAGCGCCTGCGCGGTCGCCTGGAAGGTCGGGTGCTCAAGCCTTATGACGATGCCAGCGCCATCAACCAGCAAGGCTCTACCGCCAAGCCGATCGCCTGGCTGACCAACCCGATGGACCTGCAATTCCTGCAGATCCAGGGTTCGGGCCGTATCCAACTGGCCGACGGCCGCCAATTGCGTGTCGGTTACGGCGATCAGAACGGCTACCCGTACCGCCCCATCGGCCGCTGGCTGGTGGAGCAAGGCGAGTTGAAAAAAGAAGACGTGACCATGGGCGCCATCAGCGCCTGGGCCAAGGCTCATCCCCAGCGGATTCCTGAATTGCTGGCGAGCAACCCCAGCTACGTATTCTTCAGCGCCCGCCCCGACAGCAACGAAGGCCCGCGTGGCTCGCTGAACGTACCGCTGACTGCAGGTTATAGCGTGGCGGTGGATCGCAAGGTGATTCCGCTGGGCAGCCTGTTGTGGCTGTCGACTACGCGACCGGATGGCGCACCGATTGCCCGCCCGGTAGCCGCGCAGGACACCGGTGGTGCAATTACCGGAGAAGTGCGCGCCGACCTGTTCTGGGGAACGGGTGATGCCGCAGGGGAACTGGCGGGCAACATGAAGCAGCAGGGCCAGATCTGGATGCTGTGGCCTAAAGGTGCGGCGCTGCCGAAAGTGCCGGACGCACCGACAGGAACCTGAATAACACCACTGACCTATGTGGAAGCGGGCTTGTGTGGGAGCGGCGGTGCGACGATTCGACTTGCTCGCTCCCACATTTGAACAGTGCCAGGCTTTAGATCGAGACGAAGAAGAAACTCGCAATCAACGCCATCCCCAGCGCCCACACCACCGACCGCAGCATCGCCCAGTCCGCCAGGTAGCAGATGATGTAGAGCAACCGGCTGGTGATAAACAGCACCGCCAGTACGTTGATGGTCACCAGCGAAGCGCCGCCTGCCAAATGGGCAATGATCACTGCCGCCGCAAAGGCCGGGGTCACTTCAAAGCTGTTGAGTTGTGCACTGTGGGCACGTTTGGCGAACCCCTCCAGAGTATCCAGGAAGGCACGCGGGTCATGGTTCTGCCGGGGCCCGAACTTGCCGCCGCTGAACTTGGCCACACCCGTGCACAGGTACGGCAGAAAGATTGCGATCAACACACACCAGAAAGCGACTGTCATAACCCATTCCTTTTTTAGTTTTATCCGACGGTTAGAGTTTCATCACGAACATGCCGATCAGCACCAACCCACAGGCTATGAGCCGCGGGCGGCCGAAAGGTTCTTTCAGGTAACGCATGCCGAACAGCACCACCAGAATCACGCTGACTTCCCGCAGCGCGGCAGCCTCGGCAATCGAGCCCAGTTGCATGGCCCAAAGCACCAGAGCGTAGCTCAACAACACGCATAACCCGACGCTCAGCCCCAGCCGCCACTGCGTGCGCCAGAACAACCCGAACGCCGCCCGCTTGCGCACCATCGCCAGTAACGGAAACGGCCAGGCGCTGATCAGCGTCAGCCACACCAGGTAATCCAGCGGGTGCGACCAACGGCGCAACGCCTGGCCGTCGAGGAAGGTGTAGCAACCGATGCACAGGCCAATCAGCGCCACCACCGGCAGCATCGACCAGGGCAACCGGTCACCGCCGCCGCCCTGCCACAGCAGGCACAACATGCCGAACGGAATCAGCAGAATGCCGAGGATCTGCTGGGTGCTCAGCACCTCACCGGCAAACACCAGCGTCAGCGCGAGCACCACCAGGGGCGACAGCCCGCGCATCAGCGGGTACACCAACCCCAGGTCACCCACGCGATAGGCCTGGATCAGCAGGTAGCGGTAGAGCAGTTCAAACAGCGCCGAAGCGATGATCCACGGCCAGATGTCCAGCGGCGGCAGCGACACGAACCCCACCGCCAGCAAGACAAACAGCAACGCTACGCTGTCCATGCACGCGATCACCAACAGGCGCTCGCCGCTGAATTTGATCAAGGTGTTCCACGTCGCATGCAACAGCGCCGCTACCAGTACCAGAGCCGTTGCAATCACCGGTGACTCCCCAGTCAGAAAACATAGAATTGATTCGCCATATGTCATCAGCTGTTTATACTAAAGCCGACCACGCCGCACTCAGTTGCGCAAAGACCTATACCAATAAATGTTTGTTGCTGCCCGATCCCTCCCGATCCGGGCGCCGGCATGCGTATGCCTGATCAGAGCGTCACGATTACCGACAGGAGATCCTCGCATGCCGCTCGCCTTGCTTGCACTGGCCGTAGCCGCCTTTGGCATCGGCACCACCGAATTTGTCATCATGGGCTTGCTGCCCGACGTCGCCCGTGACCTGTCCGTGAGCATTCCAAACGCCGGCCTGCTGATCACCGGCTACGCCCTGGGCGTGGTGTTCGGCGCACCGATCCTGGCTATCGGCACCGCCAACATGCCACGCAAGGCCACGCTGCTGGGCATGACCGTGATGTTTATCCTCGGCAATGTGCTGTGCGCCCTGGCGCCGAACTACGCGACGCTGATGGCTGCCCGCGTGGTCACCGCGCTGTGCCATGGTGCGTTCTTCGGCATCGGCTCGGTAGTGGCCGCCGGCCTGGTGGCGCCGAACAAACGGGCACAGGCGATTGCGATGATGTTCACCGGCCTGACCCTGGCCAACGTGCTCGGCGTGCCGTTGGGCACTGCGCTGGGCCAATACGCCGGTTGGCGCTCGACGTTCTGGGCGGTGTCGGTCATCGGCGTGATTGCCGCCGTGGCCCAATGGCTGTGGCTGCCCAAGCACATTGCGATGGACAAGGCCAACCTCGCCAGCGAGTTCAGGGTACTGACCAAACCCAACGTGCTGCTGGCCTTGAGCATGAGCGTCCTGGCCTCCATCAGCCTGTTCAGCGTTTTCACCTACATCGCGCCGATTTTGCAAGACATCACCGGCGTCAGCCCCCACGGCATTACGCTGATGTTGCTGCTGTTCGGCGTCGGCCTCACCGCGGGCAGCATGCTCGGCGGGCGCCTGGCCGACAGCCGCCTGCTGCCCTCGCTGGTGGGCATGGCCCTGGCGGTGGTGCTGATTTTGGCGGTGTTCTCCCACACCAGCCATTCGGTGATCCCGGCGGCGATTACCCTACTGCTGTGGGGCGTGTTCGCCTTCGCGTTGTGCCCGATCCTGCAACTGCTGATCATCGACCAGGCCCACGAAGCGCCGAACCTCGGCTCGACCCTGAACCAGAGCGCCTTCAACCTGGGCAACGCCGCCGGCGCCTGGATCGGCGGGCTGGTAGTGGCCAGCGGCGCCGACCTGTCGGACCTGCCCTGGACCGGTGCACTGCTGGGTTGCCTGACGGTACTGGCGGCACTTTTCTTCATCTACCTGCAACGCCGCAGTACAACTGCGGTCAACCTACCCAACTGATAAATGTGTTCCGTGTGGGAGCTGTCGAGCTTTAGCGAGGCTGCGATGCCGGCGCTGCGGTCTTGCAAGCACACCGAGGTGATGCCATCGCAGCCTCGCCGGGACTCGACAGCTCCCACATTTGATCTTCACTCCCCCCTCTGTCCAAGGACCCCGGATGCTTGAACTTGTCGCTGCGTTTATTTGCCTGACCACCCTGCTCACGTATGTGAACTACCGCTTCATCGGCCTGCCGCCCACCATCGGTGTGATGGTGACGGCGCTGATGTTTTCCCTGCTGCTGCAAGGCTTGAGCTTTATCGGCTACCCCGGCCTTGAAGAGCGTATCCAGCAGTTGATCGGCCAGATCGACTTCGGCGACTTGCTGATGAACTGGATGCTCTCGTTCCTGCTGTTCGCCGGCGCCCTGCACGTCAACCTGAGCGACTTGCGCAGCTACCGCTGGCCCATCGGCCTGCTCGCCACGTTCGGCGTATTGATCGCCACGGTGGTGATCGGCAGCCTGGCCTTCTACATCTTTGCCCTGTTCGGCTGGCACGTGAGCTTCCTGTACTGCCTGCTGTTCGGCGCGCTGATTTCCCCCACCGACCCGATTGCCGTGCTCGGCGTGCTACGGACCGCCAACGCGTCCAAGCCGCTGAAAACCACGATCGTCGGCGAATCACTGTTCAACGACGGCACGGCCGTGGTGGTGTTCACCGTGTTGCTGGGCATCGCGCAGTTGGGCGAGACGCCCACCGTCGGCGCTACAGCCATGCTGTTCGCGCATGAGGCGATTGGCGGCGTGGTATTCGGTGGGCTGATCGGCTACATCGTGTACCTGATGATCAAGAGCATCGAGCAGTATCAGATCGAAGTGATGCTGACCCTCGCCCTGGTGATCGGCGGCTCGGCGATGGCCACCGAACTGCACGTCTCGGCACCGATCGCGATGGTGGTCGCGGGCCTGATCATCGGCAACCTGGGCCGCAAGCTGGCGATGAACGACATGACCCGGCGCTACCTCGACGGCTTCTGGGAACTGCTCGATGACATGCTCAACGCGCTGCTGTTTGCGCTGATCGGCATGGAGCTTCTGCTGTTGCCGTTCAACTGGCTGCACGTGCTGGCCGCCAGTTTGCTGGCGGTGGCGATCCTGCTGTCACGCCTGCTGACGGTGGCCCCGGCGATCCTGCTGCTGCGACGCTGGCGCACAGTACCCCGCGGAACCATCCGCATCCTCACGTGGGGCGGTCTGCGCGGCGGGGTTTCCGTGGCATTGGCCCTGGCCTTGCCGCTGGGCCCGGAGCGTGACTTGCTCCTGAGCATCACCTACATCGTGGTGCTGTCGTCGATCCTGTTGCAGGGCTTGAGCATCGGCAAGCTGGTCAAGCATGTGACCAAGGATGAGCCGGCGCCAGCCGCGACGCCCGACACTCACTGATCCTTGTTGATCTGCTGCGGATGCCTCGGGTCCGCAGCGGCTTTCCCCGGCAAACTGCTTTCGCTGCGAATCTGCGCATGGCTGATCAGCGCAAAGATAAAGCTGCCGCCGATGATATTGCCCGCCAGCGTCGGCCCGGCAAAGATCAGCCAAAAGTCTTTACACGGTAGTTCGCCGGCAAACACCAAATACGACACTTCCGCCGAACCCACCACGATGTGGGTGAAGTCTCCCAGCGCCATCAGGTAGGTGATCAGGATGATGATCCAGAGCTTGGCGCTTTCCATGGACGGGATCATCCAGACCATGGTGGCGATCATCCAACCGGACACGATGCCCTTGGCGAACATCTGGGAGGTGTCGTTCTCCATGACCTTGCGGCCGATTTCCAGGAAGGCCAGGTCGGTCTTGGTGTCGAAGATCGGCAGGTGCAGCATCACGTACGCCACCAGCAGGGTGCCGCACAGGTTGCCCACCAGCACCACCGTCCATAAGCGCAGCAGCCGGCCGGCATTGCCCAGGGTGGGCTTGCTCATCACCGGCAACACTGCCGTCAGGGTGTTTTCAGTAAACAACTGCTGGCGCGCGAGGATGACCGCAAGAAAGCCCGCGCAGTAACCAAAACTGGCAATCACCTTGAACCCTTCACCGTCCGGCAACCGCGAGTTGAGCAAGCCCATGCCCATCAGCGACAGGCCCATGGTCAGGCCGGCGGCCAGCGCCGACCACCATAGGGCAGCCACGGTACGCTCCAGTTCCTGGTCGCCCTGGGTGCGGATGATTTCGTGCAGAACCGCCGCACGAGGCGGCTGGTTCTTGTCGACGTCGTGTTGCTCTTCCTGCGACAGGTTGGGGGTCTTGCCGTCTTTTTCAGTGGCCATGGCGTTCCTGAATTCGTTGTGTGCTTTTAGCTACGACACGCGGCGTTCAGGACTGTTCAGCCACTAAACCGCCAGGCGCCATGCCTTGGCCATTTCCACTGTCGTGGAGCGCCCTGGCTGCGACCAGGGTTTATTACGTGCCACGTAGTTTTCAACGATGTCATCGAGCGCCTGGTTGACCTGGGCCGGCGTCGTTGCCCGGCCCAGGTTGTGTTCAACCCGACGCAGCAGGGCGACATTCGAATCCGGCTGGCCCGGGCGAAACAACGAGGGATAGAGAACCTCCCGAGCGAAGTTGTCGGCGATCACCGCGATATTGCGCTTTTTCATTTCGCTGATGGCACTTGCCAGGACCCTTGACGCGTTCTGATGCGGCGCTTGCAGCAGCTGCTGAAAATTGGGCTTGTCCGCATCATTGAGGCGAACTCCCAGCCACTCGACGTATTCCGGGCGGCTGGCCAGGGCGTCCAGGTTGCGCAACGCCGACGCCAATTCAGGCGTCATTTGCAGCCGATCGCCGGTGTTGGCCGACGCGACAGCCTTATCAAGCATGGCAAGCCCCTGCCGGGCTTCGTTTCGAAAACGCAGCACGTCACTGGACGCTTCGTCCTGATCAAGTGCGTCCTTTACGCTGGCAAGCATGGAATCGCTCATGGCCAACACAGCACCTTCAATCGAGCCGAATAAATACTGCTCCCGCACTTCAGAGCGTTTTTCCACATGGGCATTCACCGCAGCCCGTGCGAGTTGCTGCAGGTGATTCTTGACCTCCAGCGGCATGGTGAAATTGATCGTGCCGTTGAGAAAGCCGCTGAAGTCACCCATCCCGGTCTTCAATGGCATAACGACCGTCTGATCCTTCATGGCGTTAAGTTTCGAGGCCATCAGCTCATGATTGGCCGCGTTCGGGATCCCGAGAAACCCGTCCTTGAAACCGTCAAGGCGACTGCCGCGCACTGCCGCGGGCTCATCACCGTCGAACTTCAAGATCAGTTGTTCAGTATCGGCGATTGCACTGGCGGGAAACGTGCGCTGGAAAAAGTCAGTGGCGGGAGTGTTGAGCAGCAGGCCGCCATCCTGAAAGAAGGTTTTCTCGCCGTTTTCCTGAAACCCATGCCCTTGCTCCTGCGGCGCCTTGAACACCACCGGCGGCGCCCCCGAAATATGCGCGGCGCGCGCGATGTCCATGTCCGGCGTGAGACTGGCATTGAACACCACCAATTGCGGTCGGCCCTCGAACAAGCCGGTACCCGTGATATTGAGCTCTTTGATTGCCGGGATATGCCGGCTCAACACCTGCAAATCACCGAACGTCGTCGCGCCGCCCGCACTTAATTTGTCCGCAATCGCCAGGATTTGTGGTGTGCGCTGGTCCCTGGGCAAATCGGCAATGTGCGCCAGCACCGTTTTTCGCGACTCGTCGCGCACCAATGCCTCGAGGGGTTCGGCCTTGGAGCCAAGGCGTGGCAACACGTTAAACAAAACCTCTGCCAGGCTGCTGACCTTGCCCGCCACCTTCCCGACACTCGAACTCGCGTCCTGCAGCCATGCAGGAATGGCGTGTTTGCTGTTCAGCAGCTTGGGCAATTCAAGGCGGTCCGACAGCGTGTCGAAGTCCTTGGCCCCCATCCCACTGGCAATCAGGGCTGCCGAAATACCGCCGGCAGATGAGCCTGAAATACTGCGGATATCCTTCAAGGCGTTTTTATCTTCAAGCGCCTGGACCACCCCCGGATAGGCAATGCCCTTGGCACCGCCGCCACTGAGTACCAGGTGGGTGATCGGCGGCGGGGACAGCGTCACTTCCACCACGCCATTCTGATAGCGACTCAACGCCAACGTACGTTCGCCAGCACCGTCTACCAGGGACGTTTTCGTACCTTGAGGCTGGACGGTGGCCGGACCACGCCTTTCGACGACAGGCGCCAAAACCGTGTCGGCCGCCGCTGCCAGACCACTTCCAACAACATCCCGGGCAACGGGTGACGATGATTGAGGGAATGAAGGCTGAGTAGGATTTAACAGTTCCATATGTCGACTCTCTCTACAGGTTGTAGTCCTGTGTGACGAGAGAGCCTGGGAAAGGTCCATCCGGAAGCGTCTTGTAAAACAAGCCGCTCCCGGCCGAGATTATTCGCTGATGCCGTCTTCCTGGAACTGGTCCTTCACGTACTTGATCTCGGTACGCCCATGAGGCGCCGGCAAGCCGTCTTCACCCAGGTTGACGAAGACCATTTTTTCCACGGTCAGGATGCTCTTGCGGGTGATTTTGTTACGCACTTCGCAGGTCAGGGTGATGGAGGTGCGGCCAAACTCGGTGGCGGTGATACCCAGCTCGATGATGTCGCCCTGGCGCGAGGCGCTGACGAAATTGATTTCAGAGATGTACTTGGTCACCACCCGCTGGTTGCCCAACTGGACAATTGCGTAGATGGCCGCTTCTTCGTCGATCCAGCGCAGCAGGCTGCCACCGAACAGGGTGCCGTTGGGGTTGAGGTCTTCGGGTTTTACCCATTTGCGGGTGTGGAAGTTCATGTTCACTCCAAAGCGTGTTGCGAAATGATGGACAACATCATGGCAGAGGCCGGGGCCAAGCTCTATGAGCCATTGCCTATCAGCCCCATGCGCGATCTTCATGCCGCCGACAGAAAGGCTTTAGAAGTCAGGCGCAGACGGCTATAATCGCCTCCGCTTCAAAACGGTCATCTTCGATTGATACCGTTCTCCCGCCACCTGTCCGAGGGGCGCTGCAGCAGGCTCGACCTGTCAGGCTCGGATGGGGCGTTGTCCGGCCTGGTTAGCCAGCTGGATACTAAACGCACAACGGCGCCCATTCGCACACTACGAATGGAGGCTCTTCATGAGCGCTGTAATCACGCCTGCAGGTTTTACCGACTACAAAGTCGCCGACATGTCCCTCGCTGCCTGGGGCCGTCGCGAAACCTTTATCGCCGAATCCGAAATGCCAGCCCTGATGGGCCTGCGTCGCAAGTACGCCGCTGAGCAGCCGCTCAAGGGCGCGAAGATTCTCGGCTGCATCCACATGACCATTCAGACTGCCGTGCTGATCGAAACCCTGGTTGCCCTGGGTGCCGAAGTACGTTGGTCGTCCTGCAACATTTTCTCGACTCAAGACCAGGCCGCTGCCGCTATCGCTGCTGCCGGTATCGCCGTGTTCGCCTGGAAAGGCGAGACCGAAGAAGAGTACGAGTGGTGCCTGGAGCAAACCATCCTCAAGGATGGCAAGCCATGGGACGCCAACATGATCCTCGACGACGGCGGTGACCTGACCGAGTTGCTGCACAAGAAGTACCCGCAGATCCTCGACCGCGTCCACGGCGTGACCGAAGAAACCACCACCGGCGTACACCGCCTGCTGGACATGCTGGCCAAGGGCGAGCTGAAAATCCCGGCCATCAACGTCAACGACTCGGTGACCAAGAGCAAGAACGACAACAAGTACGGCTGCCGTCACAGCCTGAACGATGCGATCAAGCGCGGTACCGACCACCTGCTGTCGGGTAAACAAGCCCTGGTGATCGGCTACGGTGACGTGGGCAAGGGTTCGTCCCAGTCCCTGCGTCAGGAAGGCATGATCGTCAAGGTTTCCGAAGTTGACCCGATCTGCGCCATGCAAGCCTGCATGGACGGTTTCGAAGTGGTTTCGCCGTTCATCGATGGCGTCAATGACGGCACCGAAGCAAGCATCGACAAGGCCCTGCTGGGCAAGATCGACCTGATCGTGACCACCACCGGCAACGTGAATGTGTGCGATTCGAACATGCTCAAGGCCCTGAAAAAGCGCGCCGTGGTGTGCAACATCGGTCACTTCGACAACGAAATCGACACCGCTTTCATGCGCAAGAACTGGGCATGGGAAGAAGTGAAGCCACAGGTACACAAGGTTCACCGTACCGGTGCTGGTGATTTCGACCCGCAGAACGACGACTACCTGATCCTGCTGGCCGAAGGCCGTCTGGTAAACCTGGGCAACGCCACTGGCCACCCAAGCCGCATCATGGATGGCTCGTTCGCCAACCAGGTACTGGCCCAGATCTTCCTGTTCGGCCAGAAATACGCCGACCTGTCGCCTGCCCAGAAAGCCGAGCGCCTGACCGTGGAAGTACTGCCGAAGAAACTCGACGAAGAAGTGGCCCTGGAAATGGTCCGCGGCTTCGGCGGCGTAGTGACTCAACTGACCAAGACCCAGGCCGACTACATCGGTGTGGGCGTTGAAGGTCCGTTCAAGCCGCACGCTTACCGCTACTGATCGGCTTGGCTGCCCGCCCCCTCCCGGGGCGGGTTTGCCTTACAGGCTTTCGAGTTCCCAAGGGTATGACCATGTCCCAAGACCGTCGCTACAGCTTCGAGTTCTTCCCGACCAAGACCGATGCTGGGCATGAAAAACTGATGGCGACAGCCAAGCAGTTGGCCAGCTACAACCCCGACTTTTTCTCCTGCACCTACGGTGCCGGTGGCTCCACCCGCGATCGCACGATCAATACCGTGTTGCAGCTGGAAAGCGAAGTCAACGTACCTGCTGCTCCGCATTTGTCCTGCGTGGGCGACAGCAAGGCCGACCTGCGCGGCCTGCTGACCCAATACAAGCAAGCCGGCATCAAGCGCATCGTCGCCCTGCGCGGTGACCTGCCGTCCGGCATGGGCATGGCCAGCGGCGAGCTGCGCTATGCCAATGACCTGGTGAGCTTCATCCGTGAAGAAACCGGCGATCACTTCCACATCGAAGTGGCCGCTTATCCGGAGATGCACCCCCAGGCACGCAATTTCGAAGACGATCTGCAGAACTTCGTGCGCAAGGCCAACGCCGGCGCCAACAGTGCGATCACCCAGTACTTCTTCAACGCCGAGAGCTACTTCTACTTCGTTGAACGTGTGCAGGCGATGGGCGTGAACATCCCGGTGGTGCCGGGCATCATGCCGATCACCAACTACAGCAAACTGGCGCGTTTCTCTGACGCCTGCGGCGCTGAAATCCCACGCTGGATCCGCAAACAACTGGAAGCTTACGGCGATGACGTCAAGAGCATCCAGGCGTTCGGCGAACAGGTCATCAGCGAAATGTGTGAACAATTGTTGCAAGGTGGCGCACCAGGGCTGCACTTCTATACCCTGAACCAGGCCGAGCCAAGCCTCGCTATCTGGAACAACCTCAAGCTGCCACGCTAAGGTCTGTTCCGAAATGCAAAGGCCCTCATAATGAGGGCCTTTGTCGTTCTAAACGTACACGGAATTCTGCAGTCCATGAATACAGCCGCCCCGACGTCCCGCCCGCAACTGGTCTACCTGGTGTTCGGCGCAGAGACTTACCATCAGGAAGCCGTATTCAGCATCGCCAGCGCCCTGTCGTTCCTGCGCGATGCGCCGGATACAGGCATCGATATCCAGGTTTTCAGCGACAACCCCGAGCCTTATCGCCTGCTGCCGGTACGGGTGCGCCCACTGGATGAGGCCACCCGCAAACGCTGGAGCGAGCCCCACGGCTACCACTTCCGCACCAAGCACGTGGTGCTGCGGCAAGTATTGCAAGAATCCGACGTGGCGCTGCTGATCGACACCGACACGTTTTTCCATCATTCGCCCCTGGCGCTGTTTGAACGCGTGCAGCCCGGCACCCTGCTGTGCAACGCCTTCTACACCAAGTATGGCGACAACCACGAAAGCATCCTGTACAGCGCCTTGTATCAGCGCCTGCTGGACATGGGCGTGGCCGACGACGACATGATGACCCTCAACTCAGGCGTCATGGGCCTCACGCAGCAGGACGCGCACATCCTCGACCGTTCGATTGAACTGATGGACGAACTGTTCCCCCATGCCCAGGGCGCCTACACCCTGGAAGAGTTCTGCCTGTCGATTGCCGCCTATCGCACCCTCAACGTGCGTGAATGCCCGGACCTGATCCATCACTACTGGAGCCGCAAGCAGTTGTTCCGGGCCAAGGTCAAGGCGTGGATCGCCAAGCATCGGGCGAACCCCACCAGCGCCAAAGCCCTGGACGACACGCGCCAGGTTTCCGCCCACCTGCCCCGCCCGCCGCGCCTGCAACGCTTGATGTACAAGCTGATCACACTGGCATTGCCCAAGCACCAACAGCAGTTCATCCGGGAAATCCTCTACGGCTGCTATGAACATGAAAACGAGTTCGACCAGGCGTGTGGCCCGGTTTGGTGGGACAAGGCCCGGCAAAACCAGGAAGAGCGCCAGGGGCGACCGGTTGATGCTCACCTGTTGGAACACTGGTTTGCCAATCCCCTGGTACGGCTGATTCTGGGTGAGCGGCGCGAGGCAATCTACGAACACCTGATCAAATCTCCGGGCAAGTAAACCTCGCGAGCGCCCGCAGATCACTGTGCCAGAGCTTCTCTTTAGTCCGATACAGTCGTAATCTCAGGGCATGCCTGTCACTTTCCGGTTGTTGACTGCTGTTCTTTTTGCTTGCCTGAGCCTCGGCGCCCACGGCGAGAAACTGCGTATTGTCACCGAGCCCTGGGCGCCCTACGTGTATGACGACAACGGCACCATGCGCGGGCTCGACTACGAGACCACGGTGATCGTGTTCCAGCGCCTGGGCATCGATGTGGATTGGCAGTTTCTGCCCTGGAAACGCTGCCTGGCGATGCTCGACCAGGGCCAGGCCGATGGCGCACTGGATATTTTCCACAGCCATGAACGCGACGCGGTGCTGCTGTACCCCAGCGAGCCACTGTCCAGGGTCGAGTTCGTGCTGTTCTACGCCAATGACCGCCCGCACCCGTTCCAGACCTTCGACGACCTGCGTGGCCTGACCATCGGCACCTCGCCGGGCTACCTCTACGGCGCCGAATTCAGCGAATCCACCCTGTTCAAGCAGGAGCCGGCCGCCAGCCATGAGGCCAACTTCGGCAAACTGGCCCTTGGGCGGATCGACCTGGTAATTACCGACCGAAGGGTCGGCCAGCATGTGCTCAAGGCCCTCGGGCTTGAGGACCAGATCACCCAGGCGCCCCAAGTGGTGAGCAGCCAGCCACAATTCCTGGCCGTGCGCCGTGGTGCCGGCATGGATTTACTGGTGCAACGCTTTGCCGCCGAACTCAAACGCTTCAAGCAAGAGCCGGCCTACGCGGCCTTGAGCGCCAAATACGCCGGCACGAGTGCTCAAACCAGCGCGCTGGCCCTGCCCGCGAACACCGTTGAGCAGCAGGAAAGCAGCGCAGAGTGATTGCTCTGTTATACTCCGGCCTTTCCGCCAGGCTTACGCCCGGACGCTTCGGTCTTGCAAAAGGCACCCGACCCCGCTACAGCGCAGCTTTCAAGCCCGCGCGAGCCGTCTGAGTGCCCGCCAGCCCCAGCAGGACCGGACGGGATTGCGTTCATCTAAACGCCATTCACGCCAGGCAA
Organism: Pseudomonas sp. ADAK13; assembly: GCF_012935715.1. Lineage (NCBI taxonomy): Bacteria > Pseudomonadati > Pseudomonadota > Gammaproteobacteria > Pseudomonadales > Pseudomonadaceae > Pseudomonas > Pseudomonas sp. ADAK13. Next base: position 2,739,563 of record NZ_CP052860.1, on the reverse strand, counting down.
GACTATCCCTCTGGGCCAAGCCCTAACTAAAACAGGATTACTCATGTCCTTTGCTTCCCTCGGTCTCTCCGAGGCTTTAGTCCGCGCCATCGAGGCAGCGGGCTATACCGAGCCTACTCCGGTGCAACAGCGGGCCATTCCCGCCGTGTTGCAAGGTCGCGACCTGATGGTTGCGGCTCAGACAGGTACTGGTAAAACCGGCGGCTTCGCCCTTCCGATCCTGGAGCGGTTGTTCCCCAACGGTCACCCGGACAAATCCCAGCGTCATGGCCCGCGCCAACCGCGCGTACTGGTCCTGACCCCTACCCGCGAACTCGCCGCCCAAGTGCATGACAGCTTCAAGCTGTATGCCCGCGACTTGAAGTTCGTCAGCGCCTGCATCTTCGGCGGCGTCGGCATGAACCCACAGGTTCAGGCCATGTCCCGCGGTGTCGACGTACTGGTTGCCTGCCCGGGTCGTTTGCTCGACCTGTGCGGCCAAGGCAGCGTCGATTTGTCCCACGTGGAAATCCTCGTGCTGGACGAAGCCGACCGCATGCTCGACATGGGCTTTGTCCATGACGTGAAAAAGGTCCTCGCGCGCCTGCCGGCCAAACGCCAGAACCTGCTGTTCTCGGCCACGTTCTCCAACGACATCACCGCGTTGGCGGGCAAGTTGTTGCACAACCCCGAGCGCATCGAAGTCACGCCGCCGAACACCACGGTCGAGCGTATCGAGCAGCGCGTGTTCCGCCTGCCCGCCGCTCACAAGCGTTCCCTGCTGGCCCACCTGATCACCGCCGGCGCGTGGGAACAGGTGCTGGTGTTCACCCGCACCAAGCACGGCGCCAACCGTCTGGCCGAGTACCTGGACAAGCACGGCCTCACCGCCGTCGCGATCCACGGCAACAAGAGCCAGAACGCCCGCACCAAAGCCCTGGCCGACTTCAAGGCCGGTGAAGTGCGCATCCTGGTGGCCACCGATATCGCCGCTCGCGGCCTGGACATCGACCAGTTGCCACACGTGGTCAACTTCGAGCTGCCAAACGTCGACGAAGACTACGTGCACCGTATCGGCCGTACTGGCCGGGCCGGTCGTTCAGGCGAGGCCATTTCCCTGGTCGCCCCCGACGAAGAAAAACTGCTGAAAAGCATCGAGCGCATGACCAAGCAGAAAATCGCCGACGGCGACCTGATGGGCTTCGACTCGAGCGCCGTTGAGGCTGAGAAGCCTGAAGTACGCGAGCGTCCGGACGTGCGTAACCCGCGCAACAACCCACGCGGTCCGAAGGGCGATGGCCCGAACGGCGGCGGCGGTGGTGGCGGTCGTAAAGACAAGGGCAAGGACAAGGGCGGCAAGGACAAGGCTGCGACCAATGGCCGTGGCGAACGCCCGGCCCGTGAGCAGAAGCCTCGTGAAGGTACCCCGGCCCGCGAACAGCGCCAGCCGAGCCAGCCGCCACGTGCCGCTGCCGACCGTGCGCCGGACGAGTTCCTCGACGATGACGTGGACAACTTCGGTAACCGCGTTGACTACGTGCCCCAGGCCAAGCCGGCCCAGGGTCGTGGTCGCCGTCCAGGTGCCCCGGCACAGGGTGCAGGCGCAGGTGCTCCGCGTACCGGCGGCCAGCCACAAGGCCGTCAGAACGGTCCGCGCAGCAGCAACGGCGCCACCACCGGCACCCCGCCGGCCAAGCGCAGCGGCCCGCGTAACGGCGCACCGCGTGACGGCCAGGCCCGTCGCGAAGAGTCGCGCAACCGTCGCCCGGCCCGTGATGATCAACCTCGTTTGTCTGAGCCTGCGGTGCAAAACCCGCGCGGCGGCCCGGCACCGAAGATCATCCACAAAGAGTCGAAAAGCGATCGCACGCTGACCCCTGAGCAGTTGGATCAACTGCCAGGCCGTCCACGTGGTGAAAAGCCGGCGTTGCTGACCCGCAACCGCTGATTTTCAGCGCTTCATAAAAAATGCCCCGGATCGCGAGATCCGGGGCATTTTTGTGTGGCTGGCGAAAATTACTTCGCTTTCACACCTTCAAACGTCACGTACAGCTCAACCGTGTTGGACGCTGGGCCCAGGTCCATCTGCTTGCCGAAGTCCTGGCGGTTGAAGGAAGTAGTACCTTCAAAGCCGGCACGGTAGCCGCCCCATGGATCCTTGCCTTCACCCAGGAAGGTGGCCTTGACCACGATAGGCTTGGTCACGCCATGGAAGGTCAGGTCGCCGGTGACGTCGGCAGTGACTTGGCCAGCAGCGTTTTTACCGGTGGTTTTAACACTGGTGGAAACGAACTTGGCATCGGCGAACTTGCCAACGTCCAGGAAGTCTTTGCTGGCGATGTGCTTGTCACGTTCGGCGTGGTTGGTGAATACGCTGGCGGTACGGACGTTGAACTCAATCTTGCTGTCTTCAGGCTTGGCAGCGTCGAAGCTGAATTTGCCGTCCAGGTCCTTGAAGGTACCGGTGATGAAGCTGTAGCCCAAGTGGCTGATCTTGAAGTCCACGAAGGCGTGCTGGCCTTCCTTGTCGACAACGTAGTCAGCTGCCATCGCCTGACCGGCAGTCAGCAGAGCAGAACCAATGGCCAGAGCGGCGAGAGTCTTTTTCAACATGCTTTCTATTCCTTGTGAGTCGAGGTTGAACATCAGGCTTTGCGCCCCAGCATACGAACCAGGGTCACATCACTATCAATGAAATGGTGTTTCAGCGCAGCCACACCATGGAGGCCGGCGAACACCACCAATACCCAGGCCAGGTACAAATGCACCACGCCTGCAGTGTCTGCCTGGTCCGGTAGCCCGGAAACCAGCGCAGGAATCTCAAACAGGCCAAACACCGGGATCCCGACACCGTCTGCGGTGGAAATCAGGTAACCGGCAATCATCACGGCAAACAACCCGAGATACAGGAATGCGTGGCCAAACGCAGCCCCCAGGCGTGTCATGCGGCTATAGCTGGCAAGCGGTGGCGGCGGCGGGCTGAGCAAACGCCAGACGATCCGCACGAGCATGATGGCGAACAGCGTGATGCCGATGCTCTTGTGCAGGTCCGGGGCGTCTTTACGCCAGGTGCTGTAGTAGTCGAGACCGACCATCCACAGGCCCAACGCGAACAGACCGAACACCACCAGGGCCACGCCCCAGTGCAAAACAATACTGACCCAGCCGTAACGGGCCGATGAATTACGTAGTTGCATGTCCCAAATCCCGTAAGAGCTGTGCCAAGACTATCGATTTACCTATCGAATTAAAGCGGAAAATTTCGCTTTGAAATATCGAGAAATACGATCAAGAGCGTATGCAGAGTAAGTTAACAAGAGATTAAGGACTATCCAGAAGAAACGTGACGGACTGTCCTGTGTTTACCATCAATTTACGCTTCAAACCCGCAATGGGTTGTGACACAGGCCGGCATTGCATAGGCTTGCGCGATTGTTTCGCCCGCGCCTGCCGCGAGCCGCTTCGAGGAGAATGAACATGGGTTTGAATAATCAGTGGATGCAACGCGACCTTGCGGTGCTGTGGCATCCCTGCACCCAGATGAAAGACCACCAGCAACTGCCGCTGATCCCGATCAAGCGCGGTGAAGGCATCTGGCTGGAAGACTTCGAAGGCAAACGCTACCTCGACGCCGTCAGCTCCTGGTGGGTCAACGTGTTTGGCCACGCCAACCCGCGCATCAACCAGCGCATCAAGGATCAGGTCGATCAGCTGGAGCACGTGATCCTCGCCGGCTTCAGCCACCAGCCGGTGATCGAGCTGTCGGAGCGCCTGGTGAAGATGACCCCCGAGGGCCTCACCCGCTGCTTCTACGCCGACAACGGTTCGTCGTGCATCGAAGTCGCGCTGAAGATGAGCTTTCACTATTGGCTCAACCGCGGCCTGCCGAACAAGAAGCGCTTTGTCACCCTGACCAACAGCTACCACGGCGAAACCATCGCCGCGATGTCGGTGGGCGATGTGCCGTTGTTCACTGAAACCTACAAGGCGCTGCTGCTGGACACCATCAAGGTGCCGAGCCCGGATTGCTACCTGCGCCCCGAAGGCATGAGCTGGGAAGAACATTCACGCAATATGTTCCAGGCCATGGAGCAGACCCTCGCCGAAAACCACGACACCGTCGCTGCCGTGATCGTCGAGCCGCTGATCCAGGGCGCCGGCGGCATGCGCATGTACCACCCGGTGTACCTCAAGCTGCTGCGCGAGGCCTGTGACCGCTATGGCGTGCACCTGATCCACGACGAAATCGCCGTCGGCTTTGGCCGCACCGGCACGATGTTCGCCTGTGAGCAGGCCGGCATCCGCCCGGACTTCCTGTGCCTGTCCAAGGCCCTGACCGGCGGCTACCTGCCGCTCGCCGCCGTGGTCACCACCGACGACGTGTACGACGCCTTCTACGACGACTACCCGACCCTGCGCGCCTTCCTGCACTCCCACAGCTACACCGGCAACCCGCTGGCGTGTGCGGCGGCCCTGGCGACCCTGGATATCTTCGAAGAAGACAACGTCATCGAAAACAACAAGGCCCTGGCCCAGCGCATGGCGACCGCCACCGCGCACCTGGTGGACCATCCTCACGTCTCTGAGGTGCGCCAGACCGGTATGGTGCTGGCCATCGAGATGGTGCAGGACAAGGCCACCAAGACCGCCTACCCATGGCAGGAACGCCGTGGCCTGAAGGTGTTTGAACATGCCCTGGAGCGCGGCGCGTTGCTGCGGCCGTTGGGCAGCGTGGTGTACTTCCTGCCGCCGTACGTGATTACTCCGGAGCAGATCGACTTCCTGGCGGACGTGGCCAGCGAAGGGATCGACATCGCCACCAACAGCAAGGTCAGCGTGGCGGTGCCCAAGGATTTCCACCCGGGGTTTCGTGATCCGGGTTGATTGAGTTCACTTGATTAACCGGGTGCCAAGGCTTGCGTCATCGCGAGCAAGCTCGGCTCCCACAGGTTTTGTATTTCTTCCGAGAACAGAAATGAGACTGTCCCGCTTTTTTGTCGACGCCCCCCTGAGCCTTGGCGACCACGAGTTGCCGGAAGCCCAGGCGCACTACATCAGCCGCGTATTGCGCATGAGCGAAGGCGACGCCGTACAACTGTTCGACGGCTCCGGCCAGGAGTTTCGCGCCAGCTTGCTGGAAGTCGGTAAAAAACGTGTGGTGGTGCAGGTCACCGAAACCTTCGCCGGGCAGATTGAGTCGCCGTTGCAGATCCACCTCGGCCAGGGCCTGTCCCGTGGCGAGCGGATGGACTGGGCGATCCAGAAAGCCACCGAGCTTGGGGTGAATGAAATCACCCCGATCTTCAGCGACCGCTGCGAAGTGCGCCTCAAGGACGAGCGCGCCGACAAGCGCTTGCAACACTGGCGCCAGGTGGCGATCAGCGCGTGCGAGCAGTGCGGCCGCTCGCGAGTGCCAGTGATTCACCCACCGCTGTTGCTGGCGGATTGGTTGAAGCAAGTCGAGGCAGATTTGAAGCTGGTGCTGCACCCGGTGGCCGAGCCGCTGGTGAGCCATGCCAAGCCTGGGAGCCTGGCCTTCCTGATCGGGCCGGAGGGCGGCTTGACCGATGGCGAAGTCGAGACGGCCCAGGGTGCAGGTTTCCATTCGGCACGCCTGGGCCCACGGGTACTGCGTACCGAAACAGCGCCAGTCGTGGCACTGTCGGTGGCCCAGCAATTGTGGGGCGACTTCTAACCCAGCCTTGCAAACCCAATCAAATGTGGGAGCTGGCTTGCCTGCGATAGCGGTGGGTCAGCCCTACATCTGTTGCTGATACACCGCTATCGCAGGCAAGCCAGCTCCCACACTTTTAGTCGGGTGACCAACCCAGATCGGTTTACTCCACCGGGTCGCTCACCGGCTTGGCAATAATCGCCTTCAACTCACTGGTCATCGGGAATTCCAGGTTCAAGCCCTTGGGCGGGATCGGTTGTTCAAACCAGCGCTGGTAAATCCCGTTGATCTCCCCCGAGCTATACAGCCCGGCCAGGGTTTCGTTGACCACCGCGAGAAACTGCGGGTCGTCCTTGCGCACCATGCAGCTGTAGATTTCCCGCGACTGTTCTTCCCCGACGACCACCCACTTGTGCGGGTCCCTGGCCTTGGCGCGCTCGCCGTAGAGCAACGCGTCGTCCATGTAAAACGCCGCCGCCCGGCCGGATTGCAGCATCTGGAACGCTTCGCCATGATCCTTGGCGCTGATCACTGACATGTTCAGTTTGTGATCAACGTTGTAGCTCTTGAGGAAACGCTCGTTGGTGGTGCCGGCGGTGGTCACCACGTTCTTGCCCTTAAGGTCGGCGAAGCTCTTGATACCGCTGTCGTTGGCGGTCAGCAATTGGCCCTTCACGTAGATAAACCCGTAGGAAAACGCCACCTGCTTCTGCCGCTCGGCGGTCACGCCGGTGGAACCGCATTCCAGATCCACGGTGCCGTTCTGCACCAGGGCAATCCGGGTCTGGGAGGTCACCAGGTTGTACTTCACGTTGAGCTTCGGCACCCCGGTTTTCTGCTGGATGTGTTCGACGATCTTGTTCGCCAACTCCACCGAATAACCCATGGGCTTGCCGCTGTGGTCACCGACGTAGGAGAACGGCACCGAGGCATCGCGGTAGCCGAGGGTGATACTTTTGGTGGAGGCGATCTTGCTCAGCGTGCCTTCCAGGGGGGCCTCGGTTGCCTGGGCCTGAGCGCTCAATATCAGGGCCAGGAAGAGTATGGGGCTGCTGCGCAGCCCAACGGGGGACAAGCCCCCTCGCCACAGTTTTTGCATTGGTATTCTCCGTTTTTGTTTTAGTTATGGACGGCGGGCAGCGATGACGCTGATCTCGACCAACACTTCGGGCCGGGCCAGTTGTGCCTGCAATGTGGTACGCGTCGGTGCCTGCCCCGGTGACAACCAGGCGGACCAGACTTCATTCATCGGCGCAAAACCCTGCTCGATGTTGTTGAGGTAGATCGTTGCGTTCAGCAGATGATCCTTGTCGCTGCCGGCCTCGGCCAACAACGCGTCAATCTTGGCCAGCACCTCCTGGGTCTGTGTCGTCACATCCCGGCCCTCCCCCGGCACCTGTCCGGACAGGAACACCAGATCCTGAAACACCACGGCGCCAGACAGGCGATTGTTGCTGTTGATTCGGGTGATGGTCATCGGAATATCCTCAAGCGGCACGGGGCGCGAAGCCCTGCATATCAATGGAAGTCGTGTGCTGGCCGATCAGCTCGGCCAGCACCTGCCCGCTGCCGCAGGCCAGGGTAAACCCGAGGGCACCGTGGCCAAGGTTCAGCCACAGGTTGCTGCAGGCGCTGGCACCAATCAGCGGCACGCCGGTAGGTGTGGCCGGGCGCATGCCGGCCCATTCGACCGCATGCGGGTAGTCACCGGCCAGCGGGAAAGTCTCAAGGGCCTGGCGTTTAATCAGCGCCAGGCGCTTGGGTTCAAGCCGGGTGTCGAAGCCGACGATATCCACCATCGCCGCCACCCGCAGTTGTTCACCGATGCGCGCGTAGACGATCTTGCGGTCGTAGTCGGTGATGCTGATATTCGGCGCCTGATGCTGCGCGCCAATCGGCACGCTCAGGCTGTAGCCCTTGAGGGGATAGAGCGGCAATGACATGCCGGGCAAGGCCAGCTCGGGGCTGCGGTGTCCGGCGGCCAATACCAGGTGCTCGACAGACAGCGCCTCGTCGCCCATTTCAATCGAATGCACACGGCCTGCGTGATGATGGATTCTCGTCACCTTGCGTCCCAGCAGAAATGTGCAGCGCCCCGACGCTTCGAGGCGCGCCGCCAGTTGCTGGCAGAAGGCATGACAGTCGCCCACCTCTTCGTTGGGCGTGTAGATGCCGCCAAAGAAACGGCCGCCGTCCAGGGTCGGTTCCAGCCGCTCGCAGTCCGCCGCCGAGAGCACTTGCTGTTGCAACGGGTCGGTGACTTTATTCAGTGCGCGCTCATAGCTGTCGAGGGTGCGAAAGGTCACCAGCTTGCCGTTGCGCCGCCAGTGGAAGTCGCCCAGTTGGTCTTCTTCACGCCAGCGTTGCAGGGTGTTCTGGCTCAGGGACGCCAGGCGCAGCAGATGGGCCGCATTGCGCTGGTTCACCGAGCCACGGCAGGCGCCCAGGAATGAAGCCATCCAGCGCCACTGGGCCGGGTCCATGCGCGGGCGCAGCTTCAGCGGCGAGTCACCGCGCAGCATCCAGCCGATGGCTTGCAGCGGCACGCCTTTATCTGCAAGGGGCGCGACATAGCGATAGGACAACTGCCCGCCGTTGGCGAAACTGGTCTCGCTGCCCAGGGTTTCCCGGGCCTCGACCACCGTCACTTGCATACCGGCACGCACCAGCGCATAGGCACTCGCCAGGCCGATAACCCCACCGCCGATGATGCAAACCTGCTGAGCCATGTCCGTTCCTTAACCCTGTGTTGTCCGGGTTGAAGGTTAGGGGCAGGTGACAGCGGCGGGACAATGAATAAAGATGGGTCACCCATAAACAAAGGTTATGGACTGCCCATGCGCTTGCGTCATATCGAAATCTTCCAGGCCATCCGCCAGACCGGCTCCATCAGCGCCGCCGCCCAGTTGCTGCACGTCTCGCAGCCGGCGGTGAGCAAGGTGCTGCAACACGCCGAGTTGCAGCTGGGCTTCCCGCTGTTCCTGCGCATCCGCGGCAAGCTGCAACCGACGCCGGAAGCGTTGGCGCTGGAGCGGGAGGTCGACAAAGTGACCGAGAGCCTGCAAGGCGTGCGGCGCCTGGCACAGAACCTGCGCCGTGAGCCGGGCCAAAGCCTGCGTATCGGCGCGACACCAGCGCTGGCCTTGTCATTGCTGCCGCCGGCCATCCGCGAATGGACCCATCGCTACCCGGACATCGCCTGCGAGCTGTCCAGCGCCCACAGCCGCGAGCTGGTGCAAAACCTGTTGATGCGCGAAGTCGATGTGGCATTGACCCTGCAGCCGCCCGATCACCCGGGGCTGAGCGCCCAGGCGTTGGCCCACGGCGTCTTGGTGGCGCTGGCGCCGCTGGGTTACTGGAAGGAAAACGAATTGGGCAAACCGCTGCCGCTGATGGCGCTGGCGGGCGCGCCGTTGATTGGCTTGTCCAGCGCCGACCCGTTGTCGGCCAAGCTGGACAGCTACCTGGAGGCGGTGGATCCGCCGCCCCGGGTCAGCATCGCGGTGCAGACCTATTCACTGGCCAGGGCCATGGTCGAGTCGGGCGCCGGGCTGGCTGTCATCGACCCGTTCACCGCCCTCGGCGCATCACCGGCGACCACCTGCATTCGCCCGCTGGCACCGCCGCTGCCCATCACGCTGTACGCCCTGACCCGCACCGACGAACCGCCGCCACATATGCTGACGAGCCTGCTGGAGATCTTCGGCAGCCGCGCCCAGGAGCAATTGGACCGGCTATAACACATACCCCATGATCGCCACAAAATGCAGCAGGCTGCCGCCGATCACGAACAAATGCCAGATGCCGTGGGAGTGCCGCAGGCGGTCCTCGAGGGCAAAGAAAATAATACCCACGGTGTACAGCACCCCGCCCGAGGCCAGCCAGGCAAACCCCGTGGGCCCCAGCGCCGCGATCAGCGGCTTGACCGCCACCAGCACGATCCAGCCCATCACGGCGTAGATCACAATCGACAGGATTCGCGCCTCGGAGCGCGGCTTGATCTCTTGCAGGATGCCGATCACCGCCAGCCCCCACACAATCCCGAACAGCGTCCAGCCCCACGGCCCGCGCAGCGTCACCAGGCAAAACGGTGTGTAGCTGCCGGCAATCAGCAGGTAGATCGAAAAGTGATCCACCTTCTGCATGATCGCTTTCTTGCGCCCGCGCACGCTGTGGTACACGGTCGACGCGCTGTACAGCACCAACAACGTGAAACCGTAGATCGCCACGCTGACAATCTTCCAGGGGCTGCCGTCCATACCGGCCACCACCAACATCCATACCGCGCCCACAAAAGCCGCAACCGCCCCGAGCAAGTGGCTCCAGGCGTTGAATCGTTCCCCGTGATACATGTGTCACTCACCTCGAATAACCGTTATCACCTAGTCCATTCTGACGTCACCCGGCCAATATCAGGTAACAACCTTTCTTCATTTGCCCAAATGCACACGCCGATAGATGATTCGCTTCATCCCACATAAAAGCACCTCGCTCCCGAACCCATCGGTAATCCCCATGCCTGACCTCGAACCTGCCCAGCCTCATCCCAGTCTGTGGCAGTTGTTTTACAACTTCGCCATGGTCGGCCTGTTTGGCTTCGGCGGCGTAATGCCCTGGGCGCGGCAGATGATGGTCGACCGCCGGCAGTGGGTCAGTGAGCAAGGTTTCAACGAGCTGCTGACCACCGGCCAATTCTTCCCCGGGCCGAACATTGCCAACGTCGGCATCATCTACGGCCGGCGCCTGCACGGCTTGCCGGGTGCGGTTGTGACCGTGGTCGGGTTGTATCTGTTCCCCTCGCTGATCACCGTGCTGGCGGGCTTCGCCTATGCCAAATGGTGGAGCCATGACGTGGTGCAGCAGATCTTCGGCGCAGTGATGCCGATCGCCACCGGGCTGATGCTCGGCACCACCCTGCGCCTGCTCAAGGCAATGCCGCGGACCCTGGCCAACTACAGCGCGTTTGTCCTGACGTTTGTGTTGATGGCGGTGCTGGTGCTGCCGTTGTGGATGGTCTTGCTGATCTGCATTCCCAGTTCGTTGGCCTTGAGCTTCATGGGCAAACAGAAGGTGGCCGGCTGATGCAAAGCGTGCTGTTTCACCTGATGATCCAATGCGCGCTGTGGTCGCTGATGGCGATTGGCGGCAACACCGTGGCCCTGAGCGATATCCATCGCTACACCGTCACCGACATGAACTGGATCACCGACGCCCAGTTCGTCGCCTTCTTCGCCCTGTCCCAGGCCTTGCCGGGGCCCAATGGCATGTTCCTGGTGTTTATCGGCCAGCAAGCCGCCGGGTTGCCAGGCGCACTGGTGGCGCTGACCGCCAAACTGGTGCCCTGCTCGGTACTGACCTATTTCGGCGCCGGCTGGCTGGAAAAACACACCAACACCCCGTGGGTACAGCGAGTCAAAGGCAGCCTGTTGCCGATCTCCATCGGGCTGATCCTGGCCGCCAGCTACATCCTGATGAACAGCCTGGAAAACAACGCCACCAGCCTGGTGCTGACCCTGGCCAGCGCCGGCGTGGTGTATTACACGCGGCTCAATGCGATCTGGCTGATCATCCTCGGCGTGGTTTTGGGCTTGTGCAGTGCATGGCTGGGAGTGAACTGGTTTTAGGGGCACAATCGACGGCATTCGAACAAGAGTCACGGCCATGCTGATCGACGAAGAATTCACCCTCAAGAAGCTGGAAATCTTCCTGGCGTTCATGCGCACCGGCAACCTGGCGCGGGCGGCGGCTGAATTGCAGACCAGCAACGTCAGCGTGCACCGGGCGATCCACTCCCTGGAAAACGCCCTGCGCTGCCCGCTGTTCAAGCACGAAGGGCGCAATCTCACGCCGCTGGAAAGCGCCTATGTGCTGGAAGAGCGTGCGCAAAAGCTGGTGCAGGATGTGGTCGACAGCGTGCGGGTGACCCGCGAGGCCGCCGGTTTCTCCGCCGAGCGCTTCAAGCTGGGTTCGCTGTATTCGTTGACGGTGAAGACCGTGCCGCAGCTGATCATGGGCCTGAAGATTCGCCGCAGCGAACTCAACATCGACTTGATCCTCGGCTCCAATTTCGACTTGCTGTACAAGCTGAAGAACATGGAAGTCGATGCCATCCTGATCTCCCTCGACGAGCACGCCAACGACCCGGACTGCGAACAGATCGCGCTGTTTTCCGACGACATCTTCCTCGCCACCCCGGCCGACTCCCCCTTCGACCGCGAGCAGGAAATCGACCTGGCGGATGTACGCGACGCTACCTTCATCACCCTCACCCAAGGCTTCGCCACCCATCAGGACGGCAACCGCGTGTTCAAGCAGGCAGGGTTCGAGCCAAAGGTGGCGATGCAGGTCAACGACATCTTCACCCTGCTGAGCATGGTCAGCTCGGGCGTGGGGTATGCGCTGCTGCCGGGGCGGATCGCGGCGGTGTACGAGAACCGGGTAAAGCTGATTCCCCTGCAACCGCGCTACCGCTTGCAGCAGCACATTGGCGTGGTGTTTCTGAAAGCCAAGGAGCGCGACCCGAACTTGCTCGCGCTGTTGGCAGAGTGCCGGATGTATGCCAACCGGCAGGCCTGACACCACAACACTCTCTGCCTGATGCAAAACCTGTATGAGGGAGCTTCTGTGGTGAGCGGGCTTGCCCGGCGCAGGCCTGCGAAGCAGGCCCAATAAGACAGCGGTGTTCTTTCAGGCAGACTGAGCGGGCAGGTTTTTGGGGCCGCTTCGCAGCCCAGCGCGGGGCAAGCCCGCTCACCACAGAAGCCCGATCACCACAGAAGCCCGATCACCACAGAGGCCCGCTCAACACAGAGGCCCGCTCAACACCGAAAAGCCCCTAGCCATCTCTCTAGCCGACAATCCCGCGCACGATGAAGTAGAGCACCGACGGCCCCAGCAGGCAGCCAAGCCCGGTGTGGAAGGTGGCGGTCAACGCGCCATACGGCACCAGCCGACGATCCGTTGCGGCCAGGCCTGCCGTCACGCCGCTCACGGTACCGGCCAGGCCACCGAACACCATGGCCGAGCGCGGGTTATCCAGGCCCATCCAGCGGGCCGCCATGGGCGTACCGACCATCACCAGGATCGCCTTGATCAAGCCGGTGGCAATGGACAGCGCCACCACATCCGAGCTTGCACCCAATGCCGCCCCGGTCACCGGCCCGACGATGTAAGTCACCGCGCCCGCACCGATGGTGGTCATGCTGATCGCATCGCGATAACCAAACGCCCAGGCGATGCTCGCACCCACAATAAACGGCAACACCGTGCCCAGCAGCAAGGCAATCGCACCAATCAACCCGGCCTTGCGCGCCTCGGTGGCCTGCACTTCAAACGCCGTGGCCACGATGGCAAAGTCCCGCAGCATGGCGCCGCCCATCAACCCGATCCCGGAAAACAACGCCACGTCCGCCAGGCCTTTCTGCCCGCCGGTCAGCGTGCCGCCTACCCAGGCCAGCACCAGCCCGATCACAATCGCGATGGCCGAGCCGTGGATGCGTCCGAACGTCAAGCGCCTGGACAGCACCACCGAAATCCACATCACCACGCCGACAAACGCAAAGGCAGTCACCAAGCCGTTATTGGCCAGGCCTTTCTCGATGAGTTCCCACATATCAGCGACCTCCCGCGACAGGTGCAGCCGCGATCAACGGCTCTTCATCGGGCAGCGGTTCGCCTTTGTGCGTACGGCTGATCAAGGCAATCGTGCAACCACATACCACCACCGAACCAATCGCCGCCAGCACCGCCACCGGGCCGCCGTGCAGCGCAGTCACCACGTTTTGTTGCGCCGCCATCGCCACCACCACCGGGATGTACATGGCACCCCAGAAGCCGACGCCCATCTCGCATTCCTTGGTCATGCCGCCGTGCTTGTGCATCCACAACCGCGCGCAGATCAGCAGGATCATCGCGATCCCCACCCCGCCCACGTTGGATTTGACCCCCAGCAGCACGCCGAGCATGTCGCCCAGAATCACGCCGGCCAACATGCAGATCGCCAGCAACGCCACACCGTAAATAATCATGATGGTTGTCCTCAAAGTGCTTCATCGAAATTGTTGTTTTTGTGCTTCGAAAGCCTTGGGTAGTGCTTTATCGGTGGCGGCGGCCCTCCTCTCGCAGCAAGGCCTGCAAGGTGTCCAGGCGGGCGCCTTCGAAGGCGATGACGGTGCCTTGCTCGAACACCCGGCGCGCGAGGCCCGTGAGCACGGCGCCGGGAGGCAGTTCGATGTGCAGGCGCACGCCACGCTCATAGGCGCTTTGCACGGTGCCGCGCCAATCGACGATGCGGCACATGTTGAAGGCGAGGTCGTCGCGCAGGTGTTCGGTGTTGTGGATCGGCCGGGCGCGGGTGCTGCTCAGGTAGGTGATGCTCGGCGGTTTCAATGTCACTGCAGCGAAGGCTTGAGCCAGCGCCTCGGCGGGTTTTTCCAGCAGCGCGCAATGGGACGGCACGCTGACGGCCAGGCGTTTGGCGACGCCGTTGCCACTGACCAGATGGGCGACTGCGTTCATTGCTTCGTCGCTGCCGGCGATGACCGTCTGGTTATCAGCGTTGATATTGGCCAGGTACACCGGGGTTTGCGGGCTGTGGACCTGGGCGAGCAAGGCTTCGACGGTGGACAGGTCCGGGCCGATGAGGGCGGTCATGCCGTAGCCGTGGGGATACGCCTGCTGCATCAATTCGCCGCGCAGGCTGACGAGTTTCAGCGCATCGGAAAAGTCCAGGGAGCCGGCAATCACGGCGGCCGGATAGGCGCCGATGGACAGGCCGGCGACGTAATCGGGGGTGTGTTCCAGCCAGCGCGCACTGGCCACGCCGGCAATCAACAGGCAGAGCTGCACGGCGCGGGTCGAGGCCAGCGCTTGGGCAGAATCGAGCGTCAGAACGTCCTCGTTCAAGGCTGCACTGGCTTCTTCCAGCACCGCGCGCGGCAGTTGCTGGAGCATGCCGGGACGCTGCGCGCCCTGCCCCGGGAACGCCAGGAGGCTGCTCATGCCACGGCCTGCCAAGGGTCGATCACCAACTGCGCGCCGCTGGCATTTTTCAGCAGTACGCGACGCGAACCACCGGCCCACTCACGCAAGGCGACCGCGCCGAAAGGCGTTTGCAGTTGCAGGTCCACGGCGCACACCGCGGTGTCCAGTATTGCCAGCAGGTCCTCTGCATCGCCGCGATCAAGCGGCTCGGGCGTGCGCAAAATCAAATCCAGATCACTCTTGGCGTGCAGCGCTTCAATACCGCTGGCCAGCTCAAAGCCGGCACTGCCAGTGACCCCCCAGTTTTCATGCGCCAGCACCGGGCGCAACTGAGCGAGGGCCTGCAACGCCGGTAAATCCCGTGGCGAAATCACACCGCGCAGGTCTTCCGGCACCACGCATCTTTGCACGGCTGCCAGCGGCATCACGGCGGCGAAGCGCTGCTCGCGCAAGCGCCCGCGTACACCCACCGCCACCTGGCCCGGCGGCGCAATCGCACGCCGTACCACCACCGGATGCCCGGCGGCCAACGCTTCCAGCACCCAGGCCGGAGCATCGGCGGGCGCATGCGCCGGGGTCATGCCCCAGAGCAAGTCGTGAGCGTTCACCATTGCTCCCGCAGCAGTTGGCGCACGTGGCTGGAAGCCGAGCGGTTGGTGGCGCCCAGGCGACCGCTCAGGTCACGGCCGCCCGCCTGCACATCCTTGATCGCGTGCACCAGGCAATCGCTGACTCGCGCGACATCTTCAGGAGTGGGCTGCTCAATCTGGCTGACCGACAAGGTCTCCCACAGCAAACCGAGGCTGGCATAACTGTCGATGTCATAGGCCATCGGCGGCACGCTGGCGGCCAGGGCTTCCAGCTCTTCAACACTGCGCAGGGTCACCCGCGCGGCCGAGGCCTTGCCCATGGCATGCACCATCACGCCGGGGTCGCGCAGGGCAATCAGGCGATTGGCCTGGTAACCATGGGCGAGGAAGGCGCCGGACATCGCCTTGCCGACCAGCAGCGCGATCACCGGGTGACCGGCCAAGCGGGCGCGGGCATAGCTGTCGGCGGCAGCGGCCAGAGCCTGGTGAATGCCCAAGGCTTCTTCGCGACGGCCATAGGCCTGGCTCGGCACATCGACGATCGCAATCAGCGGACGCTTGGCGCCGGTGTTGATCGCTTCGTCCACCGCTTTGGCCAAGCCCCAGCCTTCGAGCAAACCGACTTCACCGTTGCGAGCGCGGGGGAAGCGGTTTTCCGGGTCAGTGACCACAGCGATAAACCGCACGGATTGATCACCGAGCACACCGTCGGCGACCTTCAGCGAGTTCGGCAAACCGCTCACCGACGTTGCATCGCTGCTCAATGCGTTGAACCACTGCAAACCTCTCATGAGCGTTCTCCCTGATACAGATCGCGAACCGTCGCCGGGTCGATTTGCGGTTCGGCGTTCAGTGCGGCCAGGCGGTCCAGGTAGTGATCGACCTGACGGCTGCGCTGTTTTTCCGGCAAGCCCTGGTGCAGCAGTTCGGCGACTTGCTGCTGAATCTGTGCCACATCGTCGGCCACATAACGGTCGGCCAAGCCGCTGTTAAAGCGTTGCTCGCCACCGGTCAGGCTCCAGATGAAGGGCCGGTCGCGGGAGTCATATTCCTCAAGCCCGGCTTCCTGTTCGATCACCTGCGGGCCGTTCAGACCAAGGCGCGCCTCACGGGTCACCAGCAGGTAACTGCACAGGCCGGCCGCGATGGACATGCCGCCAAAACAACCGACGCTGCCCGCTACCACGCCGATCACCGGCTGGTACTGGCGCAGGTCGACAATCGCCGCGTGGATATCGGCAATCGCGGCCAGGCCCAGATTGGCCTCCTGCAAGCGCACGCCGCCGGTTTCCAGCAGCAGGATGGCGCGCGTCGGGATGCCCTTGCGGTTGTCTTCAGCGGCCAACTCCAGAGCGCCGGCCATCTTTGCGCCGCCGACTTCACCGAGGCTGCCGCCCTGGAAATTGCCTTCGATGGCGGCGATGACCACCGGCAAACCGGCGATGCTGCCCTTGGCGATCACCACGCCGTCATCCGCCTGAGGCACCACGCCCTGACGGCTCAGCCACGGCGACATGACGCGCTGGAACGGGTCGATCAGTTCGCGATAGCTACCCGCATCGAGCAGGGCCTTGGCCCGCTGCCGGGCGCCGAGTTCGACGAAGCTGTGTGTGTTCAGCAAGTCAGTCATGACCGACCTCCTCGAAGCCTTGCTCCAGGCGCAAACGCACCACGCCGGGGGTGGCGCCGAAGTCGTGGATATCGATGTTCAACGCGGGAGGCGTCTGCTCCTGGAAGATCCGTTCAAACAAGTGCTGCCAACGCAGCTGCGCACCGTTGACCGAAGTCTGCACTTGAATCGTCAGGGTGCCGGCAGTGCCCGGTTCCAGCAGCACTTCCAGGTCGCCGGAGCCGACGCAACCCACCAGCGCGCGGCCCTTGGCGGGCTGCCCGGCGGGGAATTCAAAGGATAAGGTTTCCATCACAGCGCTCCGTCGAGGCGGTCGATAAACAGGCAGGCGGCCAACAGGTCGGCGGCGCCACCGGGGGAGGCATTCAGCGCCAGCAGTTGCTGGTCCAGCTCGTGCAGTTGGCGGCGGCCGGCGAGGCTTGCGCTGCCACCGGCGTCCAGCACCGCTTGGGCACCTTGCTGCATGGCCTGCAAGCCTTCGGGCCCGGCGCGGTAGAGCACGCAGGTGTCGGCCAGGTCGGTCATGATCGCCAGCAAGGCGTCGAGGCGTGCGTTCTGTTCGCCGTGTTGGTGCAGGCGGCTTTTTTTCAGCTGTGGCAGGCCGCGTTGCAGCACCGAGGGGAAGCCCAGTTGCGCTTCTTCACGGGCACCGCGAGCGCCATAACGTTGTGCGACTTGGGCGCCGTGGCTCAGCGGTTGTGGTGCGTAGCGGTCGTTGAGCAGGGCCAGGCGGGCGGCGCGTAACGTCACTGCGTTGGCGGTGCTGGACTCGGGTTGCAGTGCGACGGCGGCGACTAACAAGCCGAGCGCCCAGATCGCGCCGCGATGGGTGTTCACGCCATCGGTGGTGACAAGCATCGCCTGTTCGCCTTCGCGACCAATTCGCCCGAGGGCTTCGCGCAGGGGTAAACCGACTTCGCCAAATTCGATAGCGGCCTCGGCCATTTCCTTGAACGCCGGCCACAGCGACAGCGCAGAAGCGTGCATCAAGCCGAGGTGCAAATCGGTATGGGCGCCATTGCCGCGACGGTCCACCAGTGCAGGTTTGGGCGACAGGTCGGCTTCATCAATCAGCGCATCGACGGCCATATCCGCCAAGCGTTCCGCCAGGGTCAGGTCGTGCAGTTTGAGTGCGTGCATTTACCAGCTCCTGAACTTGGCGGGCGGGTTGTACAAACCACCGGACCACGCCACCAGATCGGCCACGCTCTTGGCGGCCAGCAGCTCGCGGGTAGCGTCGGTGCGGCGGATGCCGAGGTCTTCGGGCAAGGCGATCAAGCCTTCGCGGCGCATGCGCGCGGTGTCCTTGGGGTTGTGGCGCATGCCGATGGCAGTCACCCCGGCGACGGCGGCGATCATCGCCTGGCGCTCTTCCAGGGAACGGGCCTTGTACAGGTAAGCGATTCCTTCCTCAGTAAGCAGGTGAGTGACGTCGTCGCCGTAGATCATGATCGGCGCCAGGGGCATGCCGCTTTTGCGTGCGACTTCTACCGCGTCGAGGGTTTCGACGAAGGTCGGTTTGCCGCCTTCCTGGAAGGTCTCGACCATTTGCACCACCAGCTTTTTGCCGCGTTCGAGCAAGGCTTCCGGGGCATCGTCGTGGCGCATGTCGAGCCAGGCGGGTGTGCCATGGCGGCGACCGCGCGGGTCGTGGCCCATGTTGGGCGCCCCGCCAAAACCGGCAAGGCGGCCACGCGTAACCGTGGAGGAATGCCCGTCGCCGTCGACTTGCAGAGTGGCGCCGATAAACAGGTCCACCGCGTATTGGCCAGCCAGTTGGCAGAACATCCGGTTGGAACGCAGCGAGCCATCGCGGCCGGTAAAGAACACATCCGGCCGGGCGGCGATGTAGTTTTCCATGCCCAGTTCGGTGCCGAAGCAATGCACGCTTTCGACCCAGCCGCTTTCGATGGCCGGGATCAGGGTTGGGTGCGGGTTGAGGGTCCAGTTGCGGCAGATCTTGCCCTTCAACCCCAGGGATTCACCGTAGGTCGGCAGGATCAATTCGATGGCGGCGGTGTTGAAACCGATGCCGTGGTTCAGGGACTGGACGTTGTGTTTTTCATAGATGCCCCGGATCGCCATCATCGCCATCAACACATGCACCGGCTTGATGTGCCGTGGGTCGCGGGTGAACAGCGGTTCGATGTAGAAAGGCTTGTCGGCGACCACCACGAAGTCGACCCAGCTCGCGGGAATGTCGACGCGCGGCAGGTCGGTGACGTCATCCACCAGTTGGTTGACCTGGACGATAACAATGCCATCGCTGAAGGCCGCCGGCTCAATCAACGCTGGAGTGTCTTCAGTGCTGGGGCCGGTGTAGATATTACCGGCGCGGTCGGCCATGAAACCGGCGGAGAGCACCACGTTGGGAATCAGGTCCACCACCAGCCGCGCGTAGAGTTCGATGTAGGTGTGAATCGCGCCGATTTCCAGCAGGCCGTCTTCCAGCAACTGGCTGATGCGCAGGGATTGAGTGCCGGCGAAGGAAAAATCCAGCTTGCGGGCGATGCCCTTTTCAAACAGGTCCAGGTGCTCGGAGCGCCCGACGCTGGGCATGATCATGTGCAGATCGTGAAGCTTGGCGGGGTCGGTCTTGGCCAGGGAGCGCGAGAGGAAATCCGCCTGCTTCTGGTTGTTGCCTTCCAGCACCACACGGTCGCCGGGGAGGATCAGGGCTTCCAGGGCTTCGACGATGCGGTCGCTGGGGAGCACGGCGCCATCGGCGAAAGATCGCACTAACGCCAGCCGACGCTGCTTCTCGTCGCGCCGCCGCGTCCAGCGCGAGTCGGGGGAAGTTGTTGTTGTCATGGTCGCTCCACGGGATGTGCTGTCGTGGGCTGTACCTTAGGAGGGTAATGGGGGGGCATCAATCAAGCTGGGCGGTGGATCGTTACGATTGGAGTAATGGTTCGCCAGCAAACACGAGACTCGGACCCAACACAGATCAAATGTGGGAGCGCTGTTCGTGAGAACGTGCGCAGAAGTCCCAAAATGGGAACGATCAGTCCCTTTTTGGGACTGATCTCACTTCATCACCCAGCCGCTATTTCTGATTAGTCACCAACTGTTCGACCTCCATCAACAGCGCTTGAGTATGCGCAATCAGTTGCTCCAACAACCCCTCATCCTCATCCATATACCCTTCATATTCCGCCAGGTTGCGGCGCTCGTGGCATAGCGCAAACAGTCTTACCTGAACCTTGTTGGCTCCGGTGGTATGAACCAGGCATTGGAACACCAGATAGCGCTTGTCCGAGCGATAGCCGTGCAAGCGCAAGGCTGTGAGAGCGATTGCGTGGGCCGCGTTGTAAGCCAAATCAAAACGGCTGGCGAAAGATAATTGCGGGGTTTTGGCGTCCGTCAATCGATCACAGGCAGAGCGCATCAACCCATCACATTCCTTGCGATCCGGCGGCTCCGCCTTCAAGCCACCACTACGTTGCAGGTTCTCCAGATTCGCGTTGCTGTCCATCCTTGGACTCCACGGGGTTTTCCCCGATCAGGTTGATCTTGTCCTGCTCCGCCACCCGCCGCACGAAACTGTTCCCGGCATCCCATTTGCCGATCCAGTCTTCGGGGGTATAGAGCGTCGGGTTGATGGTGCGGCCCAGTTGCTCTTCCAGCGGCATGAGCTGCTCCATGACTTCACTGTAGTTGAGGCTTTCGCCGATCAGCATCAGATCTATGTCACTGGATGAGTGCGCCTCACCCTTGGCGATAGAGCCGTAGATAAATGCCCACTTCAGTTGCGCGGCAAGGGGAGCCAGTGCGTTGCGCAATGGCTCATCCAGGCTCAGGGTCTTGCGCACGATGGCCAACAGCTCCGAATAAATGGGGCACTGCGGATTGGCCTGGTAGTGGGTTTGGTTACCCTGGCGTGTCACCGTCAGGATGCCTGCCAACTGCAAACGCTCCAGCTCGCGGGTCAGGCTGCCCTTGCCCACCTTTGCCCAGCGAGCGATTTCATTGGTGAAGAAGCTTTGGTCGGGCTTGCCAAAGAGCAAGCCCAAGACTTTTTGCTGGGTCACGGTGAAGAGCGCAGTACTAAGGGGCAAGGTTTGCATGACTGTGATCGAAGAGTCCCAAAAAGGGAACGATAGGTCCCTTTTTGGGAACGATCAAGTTTTAACCTGCAGAAGAAGGAGCGACCTGCTCCAATGCTTGATCCACCAACAACTGCCCCAGCTCACTCATCTGTTGAATGGCCAGCACCACGCCGCGCTGCGAGCCTTCCAATTCAAAGGCCAGATTGGAGGTCAGGGCGTTGAGTGAGGCAAAGGTTTCAGAAGCGTTGGCCAGCAAGGCTTCAGTGGATTGAGAGGGAGAGACGGCAAAAAGTGAGGATGAAGCAGAAGTCGGAAAGTAATGATCCATGGCACGCTCGGCGGCGGCCTGGAGTTTGCGACGTTCGATTTCGGCGTTGTGGGGCGGATTAGGGGTAGGTTTGAACATGATGTGCAGCTCCGATATGTATTAGGGAAGCTGACACCGTCCGCTTGCACGCGAATAAGGTGGCAGCTGTGCGCAGGTGTGCAAGACCGGGCATATCGGACCCCGGCAGACCCCAAGGGATCTCCCACGCGCAGCCGCCATAAGAAATACAGCAGGCATAAAAAACGCCCGTTGAATGGCTATGGGCGTTGGTGCGCCGATATGTAACCGGACTTGCACGTCCGTGTCACCGTTTTTTGCGATGACGGACGAAGACTAGGCGCGATCGCAGGGCACGACAAGTTCATGCACAGCGCGAGAGGTTGCAGGAAAAATCCGAAGGCAAACACGCGCCGATTGTTCCTACGAGCTTTTCGGGTTGTTGCTCGGAACCTGCCTCTCTAGCCTTTTCGGTCCGAATCATGTCACCGACTGGGCGTTATGAATCTGATACCCAAACCCGATACAAGGCCATTGCACAGCGTGATGTATCACATCACAATCTCGCCATGATCGTTAGCTGGAAACATAAAGGCCTCAAGGTCTTTTTTGAGACTGGCTCTACCAAAGGCATCAACGCAGACCATGCAAAACGCTTGCGTCGTGTGTTGCTGGTTCTGAATAGAGCCAAACACCGTGATGAACTGGACCTGCCCGGCTGGCGGTTTCACCGATTGAAAGGCGATCTGATCGACTGCTGGTCCGTCAGTATCAGCGGTAACTGGCGCATTATTTTTCGGATGTTCAATGACCAGGTAGAACTGGTTGATTATCTGGACTACCACTGAGTAAAGGCATCGATATGGACATGCATAACCCTCCCCACCCTGGCGAAATCCTGCTTGAGGACGTGATCCCGGCCTTGGGCATCACCATTACTGAGATGGCACGGCGTCTTGGCTTCGCCAGGGAGACATTCTCTAGAATCCTCCACGGACATGCGCCCATCAGCCCGGATCTTGCCGTAAGGCTTGAACGGGCAGGTATCAGCAAAGCTCGGTTGTGGCTATCGATGCAAAGTGCGTATGACCTATGGCAAGCAGAACATCGGGAGCAACCGAGAATCGAGCGGTTTGCACGGATTGACTGACAAAAATCCGACCGGGCACTCAACGCGCCATGACATTAACCAACACATGCAAAATGAACGCAGGCCCATAACAAGGTTTCCCCTGCGCATCCTCAATTCTCCAGATTGAAGCCACCGTGCAGGTTTCCCTGGGTGCTGCAAACTCCACACTGATATGCACCGGCTGACCCGGCAGCGTATCGGCAATAGGGAGTTCGCTGTGCAGGCTACGCAGGTGAGTATCCATCACCACCTCCAGTTGGCCTTGTGCGTCAGCGCGACGGGCAATCACATATTCCCCGTCAACACGCACCAGTCGCCGCCCACGCCACGGCCGTGTGCCCAGATTCTGAATCTCCCAGGTTTTCTGAAAAACCTCTCCCGGCAACACCACCGTCTGATCAGGCGTCGTGACATCCGCATTGAAGACCGCAACGTCTTCCGGATCATCAATACCTACAGCGCGATTGGTGGCAGCCATTGAGCACGCATTGGCGGGCGCACCTGTAAGGTCAGCGAAGTAGCGAAACAGCAGCAAAGGAGAAACCTGCAACGCCTTGGCCAGCTTGATCAACGTGCGTACGGACGGGTCTTTGGACGCACCGCCCGCCAGACCGTACAGGTAGGTCCTGGAGATTCCCGCCTCCTTGGCCAACGTCGTCAGGGGCTTGCCCAACTCTCGGCTGCGTCGCGCAACCAGTGACCTGAGGGTATCTTGCGTTTTTATATTCATACGGAGTTTTCGGTTCCCACTTTTAGGTGAACGTCATTTCTTTGTCCGCCAAAAAAGACAACCTGCCCGTCGCCACGTGTCTTGAACCATGCACACTCGCCACCTGCTGGCGATGTTGTGAAGGACATGGATGGGGCCCTTTTAGTCGGTCATATCCAGTGTCGTAGTTTCTCGCATGCTTGCGAACCTAGTGTTTGTTGCATTCCTTTACATCTACTTTTGGATATAGCCATGACCCACATCAAAGCGTGCTGTGAATCCATTGCTCGAACAGGCTTTGGCACCCTGCAAATATCAGAAGCGATGCTGCTGGATTACAAAAAAATCGTTGATGGGTACTCCTCAATATCGGCAGCCACCAAGGCCTCGTTTTCCTTCGCGAAAGACACCGATGGATTTTTCCCCTTTGGCGCTGAGTACTCGAACGTTGATGATCAGCCAGACCTGTGTGAGCGATTTTGTTACTGGCCTGCGCATTCATCAAAACGAAAGGCTTTTGAGTTCACAAGAAGTGCGTTTTTTGCTGGCGTTGATGCTTTTGAACGACAGATCAGCGAGCTTGCACAAGAGCTGATGGATGGCGTTTGCGCGGAGTTTGGGGCCACTTCGTTGACCTCTCTGCGTGCAACGTCCTATCTGCAACTGTGTGTCTATGGAGCTAATTCCGGGTCTGGTAACCGCAAGTTTGCTCAAGACCCTCACGAGGATGGTCATATGTTGTCGTTTATCAAGCCTACTCGTGATGGCCTCGTTCTGGTTCGAGGTAGCTCGCTGGAGCCGGTACGCCTCTTGGAGAACGAGATAGCAATCTTGGCCGGATCGTTACTGACTGAGCTCTCAGACTATGCGATTCCCGCTGCATACCACGCGGTTCTGACTCCTCGAACACCAATACCACGCAGCTCTCTGATTTACTTCGTTAACCCTGATGCGGAGCAGGAGCTGACAGGTTTTTTCCGCCACCAGCCGATCGACTTGAAAGGCGCCGTCAACGCGCGCCATACCGGTTTCGGTAATCAACCCCTTCAATTGACCTGATACCCAGGTGGCCGAGCACTTCATGATTCCTGACTTCAACGCCCTTTATCTTGAAGGTCTGATATTAGGCATCGGATTGTTCGCCGCTCCTGGACCGAAGGACACCCTGGTCATTCGCCAGGGTGTCAGTCGCGGTCCCGTCTGGGGCGTGGTGGCGGTATGCGTGTTCGCCGATATCATCCTCATCGCTCTTGGCGTTACGGGCTTGGGCTCATTGCTCGGCAGCCAGCCAGGTTTGGTAGCTTTTTTGCTGCTGTCAGGAGCGGCCTATCTATTGTGGTTTGGTGGGCAGAGGTTATTGGCGTGCGTGCGTAACAAGTCGATGCCAGAGACTCAGGGTGACCTCACCTCACAACGAGGATTACTGCGCACGGCAGTGATACTTGGATTTGCCAATCCGTATGCCTGGCTGGATACCGTGGTGCTGATTGGCTCTATTGGTGCGGCAAAGCCCGTCGGCCAACAAGCGTCCTTCGCCAGCGGGGCGATGACCGCGTCGCTGGTGTGGTTTGTGGTTTTGGCATTGGGATGTCAAAGGCTGACGGGGTTGTTTCGTTCGGCAAAGGTCTGGCGTTTATTGGACGCGGGCGTGGCGGTTTTGATGGTGTACCTGGCAGGGATGCTGATTGCTGATTTTCTAGTGCTGCACCCTCTCTGAAGGAAAAAGGGCCGTTTGATTGTCTGGTTGTAAGAGGTTGCCGGTTTTGGGGCCGCTTCGCAGCCCAACGGGAGCAAGCTCCCTCGCCACGGGGGAAATCATGGGGCTTAAAACTGTGGAGGTCAGGCCAATCCGGCCTCGACCAACAACGCTTCCAACCCCATCAGGTCCGGCACCCTGGCCACATGCTCCCCCACCTGCACCGCCGCCAGTTCCAGGGGGCACAACGGCACGTCCACATAACTCAGTTGGCTATCGAGCTTGTACGAACGCGGAATCCCCTGGATCACCAACGCAATAAACTTCAACGTCGGCCGTCCTCCAAGGGCGTTCAGCACCACAATCCGTGCCCGTTCGCCCACCACACCCGACTCGCCACACGCGGCCTCAAAGCTGATCAGCGGCAACTGCCGATCCCGCCAGGTGACTTGCCGCAGGTACCACGGCGGCGCGTCGCTGGCCGGTTCGCCGCGCTGGAAGTCGATCAGTTCGGCCACGGCGACGTTGGGCAATAGCAGGTGACGGTCAGCCAATGGCAGCAGCAAGCCGGTGAGTTGGGTAGCGCGGTGATCAAGCACGGGACTTGCTCCAGTAAGCGATGCTTTCCAGCAGCACCGACTCTTGATAAGGCTTGCCGAGGTAGTCGTTGACGCCTATCGCCATGGCACGGTCGCGGTGTTTTTGCCCGGTGCGCGACGTGATCATGATGATGGGCATGCGCATCAGCCGTGGGTCGTCGCGTACCTGGATGGCCACTTCGAAACCGTCCATGCGCGGCATTTCGATGTCGAGCAGCATCAGGTCCGGGGTGTGTTCTTCCAGCACGGCCATGGCGTCGATGCCGTCCTTGGCGGTAAGTACGTTCATGCCGTTGCGCTCCAGCAGGCGGCTGGTGACTTTGCGCACGGTGACCGAGTCGTCCACCACCAGCACCAGCAGCGGGCGCTTTTTCAGAGGGTCGTTGAGGATCAACGGTGCGTCGGCCGCCTGGGCCGGTAAGGCTGGTGGGCGCGCGCGGATGTGCGCCAGCAGGTCGATGATCAGTACCACGCGGCCATCGCCCAGGATGGTTGCGCCCGACAAGCCCTTCACCCCGGCAAATTGCGGCCCCAGGCCCTTGACCACGATCTCGCGGGTGCCGGCCATGGCATCCACTTGCACCGCCACGCGCCGCTCGTTGCACTGCACCAGCAGCACCGGCAGCGGCTGGTACTGGCCCAGCAGGTTTGGGCGGCCGACGGTGTGCAGCAGGTCGCCGAGGTAGAACAGTTCGTAGCGCTGGCCGGCGTATTCGTAACGCGGCGGATTCAGCTGATAGTGCCCTTCCAGCTCATGGGGCATGACCCGCACCAGGCCTTCGATGGTGTTCAGCGGGATCGCGTATTGATCGTCCGCGCACTGCACCATCAACGCCTGGTTGACCGACACGGTGAACGGCAGGCGAATGCGAAAGTGCACGCCCTCCCCCGGCGTCGAATCGATGACCATCGAACCGCCCAGCTGG
Source organism: Pseudomonas sp. ADAK13 (assembly GCF_012935715.1). NCBI lineage: Bacteria > Pseudomonadati > Pseudomonadota > Gammaproteobacteria > Pseudomonadales > Pseudomonadaceae > Pseudomonas > Pseudomonas sp. ADAK13. The sequence goes on along the minus strand of NZ_CP052860.1, from coordinate 2,713,272 downwards.
CGCACTTCTTCATGCACCACGTCCATGCCGACGCCACGCCCGGAAATCTGGGTGATTTTTTCGGCAGTGGAAAACCCCGGTTGCAGGATGAACTGCAACACGTCGCGGTCGCTGATTTCCAGGTTGGGGTCGAGCAAGCCGCGCTTGATCGCCTTGCGCCGTACGGCTTCCAGCGGCACGCCGGCGCCGTCGTCGCGCATGTCGAAAACGATGTCGCCGCCTTCGTGGGTCAGGTCCAGGGTGATGCGACCTTTTTCCGGTTTGCCCGCCAGCAGACGCGCATCGCGGGACTCCAGGCCATGGTCGACAGCGTTGCGCAGCATGTGCTCCAGCGGCGCGACCATGCGCTCCAGCACGTTGCGGTCCATCTCGCCTTCGGCGTTGCCGACGATAAATTCCACGTCCTTGCCCAGCTCGCCCGCCACTTGCCGCACGATGCGTTTAAGGCGCGGCAGCATGCGTTCGAAGGGCACCATGCGCGTGCGCATCAGGCCTTCCTGCAACTCGGTGTTGATGCGTGCCTGTTGCTGCAGCAGGTTGTGGGCGTCCTGGTTGCGACGGTCGAGGGTTTCCTTGAGGTCGAGCAGGTCAGAGGCCGATTCGAACAAGGCCCGGGACAGTTGCTGCAGCTGGGAATGGCGGTCCATTTCCAGTGGGTCGAATTCCTCGTAGCCCAGGCGTTCGGCCTCAGCCTGCTGGCGGCTGAGGATGCGGCCCTGGGTTTCGGTGTCGAGCCGGCGCAGTTGATCGCGCATGCGCTCGATGGTGGTTTCCACTTCATGCAGGGCGATGCTCGCATCGTTGACCTGTTGCTCGATGCGCCCACGGAAGATAGAGGTTTCACCGGCCAGGTTGACCAGATCGTCCAGCAAGTCAGCGGATATTTTCACCATGTCGGCGGCCGGATCACTGGCCGGCGCCGCTTCGGTTTTGGTCGCCGCCAACGCCACCGGTAAGGCGGTCACTTCAGCCGGATGCACCAGGCTTTTGATCCGCTCGATCAGCAAGTCCACCGAGCCCACCGGCAGCCCGGCCGCCACCGCATCGATCATCTGCGCCAGACGGTCGTGGCAACCTTGCAGCAACGCAAACAGCTCCGCCGAGGGCGCCAGCAAACCTGCCGACAAGCCTTCGTAGAGAAATTCCAGCTCATGGGCCAGGTCGCCAATCGGACCGATCTCGACCATGCGCGCGCCACCCTTGAGGGTATGCAGGTCGCGCAGCAGGGTCTCGACTTCCTGGCGACTTTTCGGCTCGGCCTGCCAGCGCAACAGCGCGGCACCGGAGCTGTCGAGGATGTCGGCGGCTTCTTCGAGAAAGATATCCAGCAGCTCGGGATCAGTGCCCGGCGTCTCGACTTCGGCTGCCACTACGGGCGCCGCTTGCCCGGTACTTTGGCGTAACTCACGCAAGTGGCTGATCAGGTCGCTGGAGTCGCTCAGTGGTTGCTGGTGTTGCAGCTGTTCAAGCAGCAGCGCCAGTCGCTCATGACTGGCCATCAATACGTTCCCCAGCTCGCCGGAATAGCTGTAGCGACGGTCTACCAGACCTTCGTAAAGGTTTTCCAACTCGAGTGCCAGGTCGCCCACCGCGCCGATCTCGGCCATACGCGCGCCACCCTTGAGGGTGTGCAAATCCCGCTGCAAGGATGAGAGCGGCGCGGCGTTATCCGGGTCCAGCAGCCAGCGTTTGAGGGACTGGCCGGCGCTGTCGAGGATGTCCACCGCTTCCTCAAGGAAGATCTCGACGATCTCGTCATCCACCGCAAAGCCCTGGTCCAGCTTCGCCGTGGCGGCGCCCAGCTCGGAGATGCTCAGGGCGCGGCTGCCATCGCTTTTGATCAGGCCGGTGGCGGACGGGTCGAGGCCTTCATCCAGCAACTCGCGCAGGGCTCGCACCCGTGCGGGGGCCGAGCTGATTTCCTGGCCGGCGGCCAGTTGGTCGAGCATGTTGATCAGGGCTTCGTGGGCCTGTTCGGCCTCGTGAAAGAAGCGCTCGCTGACCGCCAGGCTGCTTTCTTCCACCGCGCCGTAGAGGTCGAGCAGGGCTTCGCACAGTTCGTCCATCGGGTGCAGGTCGGCCAGGTGCGCGCCTTCGCCGAGGGTGGTCAATTCGTCCAGCAGCGCACTCAGTTCCTGGCGCTCGCCGGGGTGCTGTTGCCAGCGGCGCAGCAGGCTTTCGGCGTCCAGCAGGATGTCCATGCCCTGGGCCAGGAAGTTGGCAATCAACTGCGGGTCGCGCTTGATCCGCAGGCCGGTGTTGGGCGCATTCAGCAAGGCTTCAAGCTGGCTGCTCAGCAGGTTCTGTGTGCGTTCGATCAAGCCTGCCGCACCGGTGATGGGCGCATGGGGATCGCTGTCCAGCTGGCGCACGCCGCGCTGGAACAGCGCCTCGGCCTCCAGCAGCAATTCGATTTCATCCAGGTCCAGCGGCAGGCGGTGGGCCTTGTATTCGCGGGTCAGGTGGTCGAGCGGGCGCGCCAGCTCGGCGATGGGCAACACGCCGGCCATGTAGGCGCTGCCCTTGAGGGTGTGCAGCGCGCGTTGCAGTTCATCGCTGACTTGCAGCGGCAGGTGCTCGGTGGCCTGTTGCAGGAAATGGTTGAGGCTGTCGAGGTGACTCTGGGCTTCGTTGCGGAAGATTTCCAGCAGTTGCGGGTCCAGGGTGGCCGGGTCTGTGGCCGACGGTTCGACACCGCTGGCCAAGGCATGCGCCCGTGCTGCCAGCTCGTCTACGTCATCGCGCTGGCGCTGGGCATCGGCGGCGAAATCGGTGATCAGCTCAGGCAGCAATTCCACCACGTCATCCAGCACCGCTTGCACATCCGGGCCCGGCGCGACGCTGCGTTCCAGCACGCGATTGAGCAGGTTTTCCACTGCCCAGGCCAGCTCCGCCAACACCAAGGCACGGACCATGCGGCCGCTGCCCTTCAAGGTGTGGAAGGCGCGGCGCATTTCGGTCAGGGTGGGCTTGTCTTCAAGGCTCGCGGTGCCGGCAGGTACGTAGCGGTGCAGCACGTCGAGGACTTCGGCGGTTTCTTCGAGGAAGACTTCCCGCAATTCATCGTCGATGGCTTCTTCGCCGGCAGGCGGCGGCAGCAGGCTGCCGGGACGCTGGAGAGCCGGCGGGTTGAGGCGCGAGGTGGGGCTGGCCAGCGCATCCGCGAGAAACGGGGTTTGCTCCGAAGGCGAGTCGTCCTGAGCGAGCAGTGCCTGGCGCCAGGGTTTTTCGGCCGGCAAATAGCCGAGCGCAGCCAGGCCTTCGGCGGCGACTTCCAGCACACGTTCGCCCGGGGCGTCATGGTCCTGGAGCATGCGTTCCAGGTAGTACTCGAGGCTGGTGAGCACATCGGCAAAATGCTCAAGCTGCGCCTCGGAAGGCGCGGCGTCACTGACCATCAACTGCTCGTTGACGTAATCATTGCAGCCACGCATCAGGCTCGCCGCGCGGGGCAGCGGAATCATCGCCAGCGCGCCGCGTACCTGGGTCAACAACTCGGGCAGCGACTCCAGGCGCTGGCGGTCCCAGTGGGCCTCGATGCAGTCGATCACCAGCTCTTTGGCCTGGGTCAGGCACTGGCAGGATTCGCGGATCACCAGGTGGTGGATCTGCGTCAGGTCGGTGGTGGGCAGGCGACTTTCTTCACGGCGTTCCGGCTCGACAGTGCCGACCATCCCGGCCAGCGTGGCTTCGACGTAAAGCAACGCACCGGCGACGTCCATCAACACCGCGTCGTTGGGCTCGCGCTGCCCCTGGGCCAGGCCGAGCACCACCGCCAGTTGGTCGATGATCACTTTGCGCGGCTGACCGAAACCCAGTACGGCCAGGGTGTCGGCGATCTGCCGCAAGGGCGCCAGCAAGGCCTCAAGGTCCGAGGCGTGTTGACGGTCGCTGCGCACGAACAGGTCCAGGCGTTCCTTGACCCGCACCAGTTCCTCGCACAGCGCGCCGAGCACCGAGCCCATGGCGTCGCGGTCCGGACCGGCCAGGCGGGCGCGTTCGGCATCCACCACGGCGCTGTCGGGCAGGGCTTCATCGAGGCCATAGCGTTCTTTCAAACTTTGCATCCGTGGAGTCGGTCGGGTGACTTTGGCGACGTAGAACAACAGGCTCTTGAGCAACTCATCCGGGGCCGGGGTGTTGATCCCGTTGATGCCCTGGATCAGCAGGCGCTTGAGTTCCTTGTCGCAGGCCTTGAGCAAACTGCGCAACGCCGGGCTGTTGGCGACCACGCCAATGAGCATGCCTTCCACCAGCGCCGAGGTCACCTGCCACAACGGTAACAGCGGCGCACCATGGCACAGGGCTTCGAGGCGGGCGAATACCCGCGCCATGTCTTCCAGGTTGCTGGGGCCGTGGTCTTCGCGCAGCAAGCCGACCAGCGCCTGTTGCAGCATCTGCCGCCACTGGCGCAGCAACCCGGGGAAATCCTCCGGCGTGCGCTGGGCCAGCGCTTCCTCGGGCAGTGGCGGGATCACCAACAGTTGCGGGCTGAACAGGCTGGTTTCCGAGAGCAGGCTTTCGCCGCGCACGCTGCGCAGGTCGTTGAGCAGCGGCAGTACCACCAAGGGCAAATCGCGCCGGGCGCTGTGCACGCGGTCGAGGTACAGCGGCAGTTGGCCGAGGCCCTGTTGCAACAAGCGAATGCCTTCATCGCGCTGGCTGACGCGCGCGCCTTGCAGGGCAAGCGCCAGTTGTTCCATTTCTTCAGCGAACAGCGCCGCGCCGTAGAACTCGACCATCAGCAGGCTGCCATGGACCTGATGGATGCATTCCAGGCACTGGCCGATAGCCTCGCTGCTGCCGTCTTCCACATAGACGTCGAGCGCCGAACGGGCCTGTTTCAGGGTTTCGGCAATTTCGCCCTTGACCCATTCGAGGGCCACGTAGTCGTGCCGATCAACCATAACCGCTCCCGTCTGAATTCATGAGTTGCTGTGTGACCACCGATTCCAGAATCAATGGAGGTCAAATGTGAGAGCGGGCTTGTTGTGGTGAGCGGGCTTGCCCCGCGTTGGGCTGCGAAGCAGCCCCATCAATCAGTGGTGAACCCGACGGGGGACAAGCCCCCTCACCACAACAAGCTAGCTCCCACAGGGGTTCGGTGGTGCCTGACAGATAGCATTTCACTCATCCACCTGCTTCGCCGCCGGCAACGTGAAGCCCGACACCGACCGCCGCAACTGACTGGCCATTTTCGCCAGGTTGCCGATGCTCTCGGCAGTGGCCGTGGAGCCCGACGATGTCTGAGTGGTGATCTGCTGAATCACGTTCATCGTCAGGGAAATCTGCCCCGCCGACGACGTCTGCTGCTGCGCCGCGTTGGAAATACTCTGGATCAACGCCGCCAGGGTTTTCGACACGCCTTCGATCTCTTCCAGCGCCACGCCGGCGTCCTGGGCCAGCCGCGCACCGCGCACCACTTCGGTGGTGGTCTGCTCCATGGAAATCACGGCTTCGTTGGTGTCTGTCTGAATCGCCCGCACCAGGGTTTCGATCTGCCGGGTCGCCGCCGAAGAACGCTCCGCCAGCCGCTGCACCTCATCGGCCACCACCGCAAAACCACGCCCGGCATCACCGGCCATGCTCGCCTGGATCGCGGCGTTGAGGGCGAGGATGTTGGTCTGCTCGGCGATGTCGTCGATCAGGCTGACGATGTCGCCAATCTCCTGGGACGATTCCCCCAGGCGCTTGATGCGCTTGGCGGTGTCCTGGATCTGTTCGCGGATGTTGTCCATGCCGTGGATGGTGTTGTGCACCACCTCGTTACCCTTGTTGGCGATCTCTACCGAGCGCTCGGCCACGGCCGAAGATTCGGCGGCGTTGGCCGACACCTGGTCGATGGACTGGGCCATCTGGTTGATCGCCGTGGAAGCCTCGGCAATCTGCTGCGCCTGATGCTCCGAAGCCTGGGCCAGGTGCATGGCGGTGGCCTGGGTGTCCTGCACTGCGCCCGCGACCTGGCCGGCGGTGAGGTTGATGGTTGCCACCAGGTCGCGAAGTTGGTCCACGGAATAGTTGATTGAGTCGGCGATGGTGCCGGTGAAGTCTTCGGTGACCGAGGCGGTGACGGTCAGGTCGCCGTCGGCCAGGTCTTCGATTTCATCCAGCAGGCGCATGATCGCGTTCTGGTTGCGCTCATTCTTCTCGGCGGTTTCCCGCAGTTGGCGGTTGGTCTCGCGGACCATCACCAGGCCGATCAGGATGATCGAGGCCAAGGCCAGCAAGCCCAGTACGTAGCCGCCGATGGTGTCGAAGGTGCGCCCGTCGGCCAGGTTCTCAAAACCGGTGGCCAGGTGCGAGGCTTCGTCCAGCAGGGTTTGCGACAGGTTGAAGATGTTGCTCGCCGAGGCGCGCACCTGGAACAGCTGCGGCGAGGTTTCGAGGATTTCGTCCACCGAGCCGGACACGAATTCGAACAGCTCGGAAATTTCCGCCAATCGGGCACGGGCGTCGTGGTCTTCGACCTGGCTGATGCGCAGCCCGGCATTGCCCTGGAGCATGCCGTTGAGCACCAGGCCGAAACGGTTGGCATCGCGACCAAAGGCATCGGCGGCCTGCACCGCGGTCTCGTCGCCCGCCAATACGGTGTTCACTGCCCCCAGAATACGTTCTGCCAGTAACGACTGGCGCTGGGCCAACGCCACCTGACTGGCCGGTGCGCCGCGTTGCAGGAGGATGTCGACGACCTTTTCCGACTCCATCTGCAACTGTGGAACGGTTTCCGCCAGGGTCGCGGCCACTTGATGCAACGACAGCACGGTTTGCTCACTGGCCAGAATCGCATCGGCGTTTTTCAGCAGCGCTTCCCAGTCGGTCTGCACGGCGCGCATTTCTGCGCGCACGGCGGTGGGTGCGGCGGGCAGGCCGGTGGCCGGGTCGCCTTTTTTCAGGTAACCCCAGCGCTGGGCAAAGTCGTTGCGCGCATCCCCCAGCAACTTGAACGCAGCGGCTTTGCCGGCGGCGGCCTCGGTGGCGTTCTTGGCGATGCGCTGGGACAGCACCCGCAGCTCACCGGCATGGCCGATGTACTGTTTATCGTAGGTGGACTGGGTGTTGAGGTACGCGAAGTTGGCGAACAGCAGCATGATGAACACGATCAGCGCGATAAACAGCACGATGATCTGCGAGCGGCTGCGGGACGCTTCCTGGGGTTTGACGGGTGTGACGGTACTCATGCGGCAACATCCATGAAGCCTGGAGCCTGGGCCAGGGCGAAGGGGCTGAAGACCTGCCACAACTGGTCGCCGTCAAACTGGCCCTGGATAAACGGCGCGCCGGCCACGGTGCTCGTCGACAATGCGTCTTGTGCGAAATGCTGCATGCCCACCACCTCGTCCACCAACAGGCCGACAAACACGTCTTGATATTCCACCACCAGCACCCGCCGCTGCTTGCGCGCCACCGATCGCTCAAGGCCGAGGAAAGCGCCCAGGTCCATCACCGGCAGCAGGCGCCCGCGCAGGTTAGCCACGCCCTTGACCCACGGCTTGACCCCGGGCATCAAGGTGCAGCGTGGTTCGTGCAGCACTTCGGCGACTTCGCCCATGGGCGCCACGTACCAGTGCTCGCCCAGGCGAAACCCGATCCCGCTCCAGCTGTGCAGCCGGGTTTCCTGGGACGGCAGGTCGGCGGCCAGCAAGCGGCAGCGGCGGTCGATGTCCAGCAGCAGCTCGAAGGCGGTTTGCGACTCGGTCATGGGAACGTGCCGTCAGCCGGCCAGCACCTTGTTCAGGGTGGCGATCAGGGTTTCTTCGTCCACGGGCTTGGTCAGGTAGTCCTTGGCGCCCTGGCGCTCGCCCCAGATCTTGTCGGTTTCCTGGTCCTTGGTGGTGATGATGATCACCGGGATGTGCCCGGTGTCAGGGTCCTTGGTCAACTGGCGGGTGGCCTGGAAACCATTGAGCCCGGGCATGACGATGTCCATCAGGACCGCGTCGGGCTTTTCCTGGCGGGCCAGCGCAACGCCGTCGCCGCCGTTCTGGGCCTTGAGGACAGTGTGACCGTGCTTTTCGAGCATTTCGGTCAGTTTGTACATTTCAGTCGGCGAATCGTCGACGATCAGAACACGTGCCATGGTTTTCCCCACTTCTTTAGTAGACGCAAGCCCTCGTGGGGCCCCCGTCAGTGTGCTTGTTCTACTGCGGCGAAGCCCGGCACATAGGCCTTGATCGCGCTCAGCAGTTCTTCCTTGCTGAAAGGCTTGGTCAAAAACTGATCAGAACCGACGATACGCCCCTTGGCCTTGTCGAACAGACCATCCTTGGACGACAGCATGATCACCGGGGTCGACTTGAACGCCGGGTTGTTCTTCACCAGCGCGCAGGTCTGATAGCCATCCAGGCGCGGCATCATGATGTCGACAAAGATAATGTGCGGGTGGTGGTCAACAATCTTGGCCAGGGCATCGAAACCGTCGATGGCCGTGATGACGTCGCACCCTACGTTCTTCAACAGTGTTTCGGCCGTGCGGCGAATCGTTTTCGAATCGTCGATCACCATCACTTTCAAGGCGTTGGAATGCTGTTCCATATCTGCTCTACCATCGCCACAGCGAATAGGTTTTCGGTGTGTACTGCCTGATGTTGCACAGGATGAGCGCCAGAAGCCTTGGAATTCAAGGGCTGATACGCCATGGCAGCCTTTTTAGCACAGTCTCAGAACGCAATCTATCGGCCGACCCGCGCGGTGGTTTTTCCTTGACCCACAACAGCCGCAGCGCCACTCTGACGCCACTTTTATGCGCCCTTATTTGCTAGAGGAAATCCCCCATGAGCGTTCGCGTCGGCATTGTCATGGACCCTATCGCCAGCATCTCCTATAAAAAGGATAGCTCGCTGGCCATGCTGCTGGCCGCCCAGGCCCGCGGCTGGAGCCTGTTCTATATGGAACAGCCGGACCTTTACCAGGGTGACGGTGAAGCGCGGGCACGGATGCGCCCCCTGCAGGTGTTTGCCAACCCCGAGAAGTGGTTCGAACTGCAAGACGAAATCGACAGCCCCCTGAGCGACCTCGACGTGATCCTGATGCGCAAGGATCCGCCATTCGACATGGAGTTCGTCTACTCCACCTACCTGCTGGAGCAGGCCGAGCGCGCGGGCGTGCTGATCGTCAACAAGCCCCAGAGCCTGCGCGACTGCAATGAAAAGCTGTTCGCCACGCTGTTCCCGCAGTGCACGCCGCCGACCGTGGTCAGCCGCCGCGCCGACGTGCTGCGTGAATTCGCCGCCAAGCACGGTGACGTGATCCTCAAGCCGCTGGACGGCATGGGCGGCACCTCGATCTTCCGCCACCGCGCCGGCGACCCGAACCTGTCGGTGATCCTCGAAACCCTGACCGCGCTGGGCACCCAGCAGATCATGGGCCAGGCCTACATTCCGGCGATCAAGGACGGCGACAAACGTATCCTGATGATCGATGGCGAGCCGGTGCCTTACTGCCTGGCGCGTATTCCGGCCGCCGGCGAGACCCGCGGCAACCTGGCGGCCGGTGGCCGTGGTGAAGCCCGACCGCTGACAGACAAGGATCGCTGGATTGCAGCCCAAGTCGGCCCAACCCTGCGCGAAAAAGGCCTGCTATTTGTAGGACTTGACGTTATCGGCGAGAACCTCACCGAAATCAACGTCACCAGCCCGACCTGTATTCGCGAGATCGACAATGCATTTGGCACGAACATCGGCGAAATGCTGATGGCGGCGATTGCCTCCAAGCTACAAGCCAAGTGACATAGAACAGCCGGACACAAACCAACATTGCGCTATCATGCCCCACCTGTGAAATGCGCGATGTTGGTTTTCTTGTCATGACGCTCCCGTCCGATCTGCCCCCCGAACTCTCCCACAGCGGCGTGCGCCCGGCTGATCGGCTCGGATTTACCCTGTTTCTGGCGGCGTTGATTCACCTGGCATTGATCCTCGGCCTGGGCTTCACCTTTGCCGAACCCAAGCAGATCACCAAGACCCTGGAAATCACCCTCGCCACCTTCAAAAGCGAAAAGAAGCCCGAAAAGGCTGACTTTCTCGCCCAGGACAACCAGCAAGGCAGCGGCACCCTCGACAAGAAGGCCGTGCCCAAGACCACCGAAGTGGCACCGTTCCAGGACAACAAGGTCAATAAGGTCACGCCACCGCCGACACCCAAGCCGGAGGTGAAACAGGCTGCACCCAAGGCCGCCGTCACCACCGTTGCGCCCAAACCGCAAAAAGCCCCGACCCAGCGCGAAAAGGCCAAGACCGAACCCGCGCCGACTACGCCGGCCCCGACGTTTGACAGCTCGCAACTCTCCAGTGAAATCTCCAGCCTGGAAGCCGAACTGGCCCACGAACAACAGCTGTACGCCAAGCGCCCGCGCATCTACCGCCTGAATGCCGCCTCCACCATGCGCGACAAAGGCGCCTGGTATAAGGACGAGTGGCGCAAGAAGGTCGAGCGCATCGGCAACCTGAACTACCCGGACGAAGCCCGCCGCCAGCAGATCTACGGTAATTTGCGACTGCTGGTGTCGATCAACCGCGATGGCACCTTGTACGAAGTGCAGGTGCTGGAGTCTTCCGGCCAGCCGCTGCTGGACCAGGCGGCGCAACGCATCGTGCGCCTGGCGGCGCCTTTTGCGCCGTTTACCGGGGACTTGAACGACATCGACCGCCTGGAAATCATTCGCACCTGGCGCTTTGCCAAGGGTGATCGGCTTTCCAGTAATTGAGTGCGTCACTGATTTCCTGCACATCCTCAGCTTGTCAGTTCGCCCCTCCAACGCCACACTAGCGGACATGAAAAATGTCAGCCCGACCTACCTCAAGCACCAATTCCTGATCGCCATGCCCCATATGGCCGACCCGAACTTTGCGCAGACCTTGACCTACATCGTCGAGCACACCGCCAATGGTGCGATGGGGCTGGTGGTCAACCGCCCGCAAGACCTGAACCTGGCCGATATCCTCGAGCAACTGCGCCCGGACATCGACCCGCCCGCCAGTTGCCAGCACGTACCGATCTACATCGGCGGGCCGGTGCAGACGGACCGGGGTTTTGTGCTGCACCCCACCGGGCCGAAATTCCAGGCGACCGTGGACCTTGAAGGGTTGTCCCTGTCCACGTCCCAGGACGTGTTGTTCGCCATTGCGGACGGCATCGGGCCTGATCAAAGTGTGATCACCCTGGGTTACGCCGGTTGGGAAGCCGGGCAACTGGAGGCGGAGCTGGCGAGCAATGCCTGGCTGACCTGCCCGTTTGACGCCGACATCCTGTTCAACACCCCCAGCGAACTGCGCCTGGAAGCCGCCGCGGCCAAGCTGCGGATCAACCTCAGCCTGCTGACCAGCCAGGCGGGGCACGCCTGATGGCCTTGCGTCTGATCCTCGGTTTTGACTACGGCACCAAACAGATTGGCGTCGCTGTCGGCCAGGTCATCACCGGCCAGGCCCGCGAGCTGTGCACCCTGAAAGCCCAAAACGGCGTGCCCGACTGGAACCAGGTCGAAGCCCTGATCAAGGAATGGAAGCCCGACGCCGTAGTCGTCGGCCTGCCCTTGAACATGGACGGCACCCCGAGCGAGATGTGCCTGCGGGCCGAAAAATTCGCCCGCCGCCTGAATGGCCGCTACAACCTGCCCTTCTATACCCACGACGAACGCCTGACCACGTTCGAAGCCAAGGGCGAGCGCCGCGACCGTGGCGGGCAGAAAGGCAGCTACCGCGACAACCCGGTGGATGCCATCGCCGCGGCCTTGCTGTTGCAGGGCTGGCTGGATGAAAACACCGCTTTATTTGAATCCTGACTGACGCGGCTTGCCGCGTCTTCTTACGTTTGAGCCCGGACCTTGCCTGCGCGAGGCCTAGAAGGAGCACCCATGAGCCTGCCCAATCCCGCCGATCTGATCAGCCAGATGGCGATCCGCCTCAAGGCGCACCTGGAACACCGTGCCATCAGCGAACCGCGCTTTATCGGCATTCGCACCGGTGGCGTGTGGGTGGCCCAGGCGCTGCTGGAAGAACTGGGCAGCAACTCGCCCCTCGGCACCCTGGACGTGTCCTTCTACCGCGACGACTTCAGCCAGAACGGCCTGCACCCGCAAGTGCGCCCTTCGGCCCTGCCGTTCGAGATTGAAGGCCAGCACCTGGTGCTGATCGATGACGTACTGATGAGCGGTCGCACCATCCGCGCCGCCATGAACGAACTGTTCGACTACGGCCGCCCGGCCAGCGTGACCCTGGTCTGCCTGCTGGACCTGGACGCCGGCGAATTGCCGATCAGCCCGGATGTGGTCGGCGCCACACTGTCCCTCGAAGCCCACCAGCGGGTAAAATTGTCCGGTCCCACGCCGCTCGAACTCGAACTGCAAGACCTTGCCCTTTAAACCGCCTTGTAAAGAGTCCCCGCGATGACGCCTCTAGATGCCAAGCGCCCGCTGCAGCTCAATGCTCAGGGCCAGCTGCAACACTTCCTGTCCCTCGACGGCTTGCCCCGCGAACTGCTCACCGAAATCCTCGACACGGCCGACTCGTTCCTCGAAGTCGGCGGCCGGGCGGTGAAAAAAGTCCCGTTGTTGCGCGGCAAGACCATCTGCAACGTGTTCTTCGAGAACTCGACCCGCACCCGCACCACCTTTGAGCTGGCGGCCCAGCGCCTGTCGGCTGACGTGATCACACTGAACGTGTCCACCTCGTCGGCGAGCAAGGGCGAAACCCTGCTCGACACCCTGCGCAACCTGGAAGCCATGGCCGCCGACATGTTCGTGGTGCGCCACGGCGACTCCGGCGCCGCGCACTTCATCGCCGAACACGTGTGCCCGAACGTGGCAATCATCAACGGTGGCGACGGCCGCCACGCCCACCCGACCCAGGGCATGCTCGACATGCTGACGATTCGTCGGCACAAGGGCAGCTTTGAAAACCTCTCGGTGGCCATCGTCGGCGACATCCTGCACTCGCGGGTTGCACGCTCGAACATGCTGGCCCTGAAAGCCCTGGGTTGCCCGGACATCCGCGTGATCGCGCCAAAAACCCTGCTGCCGATCGGCATCGAGCAATACGGCGTGAAGGTCTACACCGACATGGCCGAGGGCCTGAAGGATGTGGACGTGGTGATCATGCTGCGCCTGCAACGCGAGCGCATGGCCGGCGGCCTGCTGCCGAGCGAGGGCGAATTCTATCGCCTGTTCGGCCTGACCACCGCACGCCTGGCCGGCGCCAAGCCGGATGCCATCGTGATGCACCCGGGGCCGATCAACCGTGGCGTGGAGATTGAGTCGGCGGTGGCCGACGGCCCGCAGTCGGTGATTCTCAACCAGGTGACCTACGGCATCGCCATCCGCATGGCCGTGCTGTCCATGGCCATGAGCGGGCAAACCGCGCAACGTCAATTCGAGCAGGAGAACGCCCAGTGAAGCTCAGCATTCTCGGCGCCCGAGTCATCGATCCGGCCAGCGGCCTGGATCAAGTCACCGATCTGCACCTGGAAGCCGGCAAGATCATTGCCATCGGCACCGCACCCGCAGGCTTCAGCGCCAGCGAAACCATTAACGCCAAAGGCCTGATCGCCGCGCCCGGCCTGGTAGACCTGAACGTCGCCCTGCGCGAGCCGGGTTACAGCCGCAAGGGCAACATCACCAGCGAAACCCGCGCCGCCGCGGCCGGTGGCGTCACCAGCCTGTGCTGCCCGCCCCACACCAAACCGGTGCTGGACACCTCGGCCGTGACCGAGCTGATCCTGGACCGCGCCCGCGAAGCCGGTAACTGCAAAGTGTTCCCCATCGGCGCCCTGAGCAAAGGCCTGGACGGCGAACAGCTGGCCGAGCTGATCGCCTTGCGCGACGCCGGCTGCGTGGCCTTTGGCAACGGCCTGGAGAGCTTTCGCAGCACCCGTACCCTGTGCCGTGCGCTGGAATACGCAGCGACCTTCGACCTGACGGTGATTTTCCACTCCCAGGACCGTGACCTGGCCGAAGGTGGCCTGGCCCACGAAGGCGCTACGGCGAGCTTCCTCGGCCTGCCGGGCATCCCGGAAACCGCTGAAACCGTGGCCCTGGCCCGGGACCTGCTGCTGGTGGAGCAAAGCGGCGTACGCGCGCACTTCAGCCAGCTGACCAGCGCTCGTGGCGTGGCCCTGATCGCTCAGGCGCAAGCCCGCGGTTTGCCGGTGACGGCGGATGTGGCGCTGTATCAGCTGATTTTGACGGATGAGGCACTGATCGACTTCTCCAGTCTGTATCACGTGCAGCCGCCCCTGCGTACCCGCGCTGACCGTGACGGTTTGCGCGCGGCGGTGAAGTCCGGGGTGGTTTCGGCGATTTCCAGCCATCACCAGCCTCACGAGCGGGATGCCAAGCTGGCGCCGTTCGGTGCGACAGAGCCGGGCATCAGCAGTGTCGAGCTGTTGCTGCCGCTGGCGATGACGCTGGTGGAGGATGGCTTGCTGGACCTGCCGACCCTGCTGGCACGCCTCAGTGCGGGCCCTGCCGAGGCGCTGCGCCTGCCGGCGGGCAAGCTGGCGGTGGGTTCGGCGGCGGACCTGGTGCTGTTTGATCCGGCCAGCTCCACGATTGCCGGGGAACACTGGCTGTCCAAGGGCGAGAACTGCCCGTTCATCGGCCATAGCCTGCCGGCGACTGTGCGGTACACGCTGGTGGATGGGCGGATCAGCTACCAGGCTTAAACCCGATCCAAAGTGGGCACGGTAAATGTGGGAGCTGGCTTGCCTGCGATAGCATCACCTCGGTACATCAGATACACCGAGGTGCCCGCATCGCAGGCAAGCCAGCTCCTACACTTGACCGCGCCCACATTGGTTTAGAGTGCTTAACGACCGCCGTTACGCTCGGCATTGCGGATCGAAATCTGCGTATTCAACGTCCAGAAGTCGTACAGCACGCCAATCAGGAACAAACCACCCGTCAGCAGGTAAATGATCCCGCTGATCCATTTGCCCTGATACATGCGGTGCAACCCGAACACACCCAGGAACGCCAACAGGATCCAGGCCACGTTGTACTCAATGGGCCCGGCGGTGAATCGCAGGTCCGCTTCCCGGTCCATCGCCGGAATCAGGAACAAGTCGATCAGCCAACCAATCCCGAGTAACCCGAAGGTGAAAAACCAGATCGTTCCGGTCACTGGCTTGCCGTAATAAAAGCGGTGAGCACCGGTAAAACCGAAAATCCAAAGCAGGTAACCGATCACCTTGCTGTGGGTGTCTTGTTGCGAAACATCCTGTCGATAGGTGTTCATGGAGTACCCCTTTTGCCTCGATAGATAAATATTTCTGGTTTCTTTGTGACTTTTTTACGGGCGCCCGACATGCGGCAAATGGTATCTTCGCTTCCCTCAAAGCCTTATACCGCCTGACTTGTGTAGGACAATCGCGGCAATTCGTCACGGTTTTCCTGAATTTGACCCCAGGGTTCAGTCGACAAACGGCCTTAGAACGACACAAAAAGCTGTTATAAAGTTGCGCGCAAACCAAAAAGAGCCACGCCTAATGCGACCATTTTTCAAGACATGGCTAACCATTTGCCTATTAATGCCACTGGCCGCCCACGCCACCAATCGTGAGCAACGTCTTCCAGAAGTTAACGGTTTCACCCCTAAAGTTCACGCTGCCACCAGCTCCGCCAAATCGGTAAAGCTGACCGTGAAGCGCCCGACTCAACTGAGCAAGGCCCACGGTAAAACAGCTCCAGGGCTGATGGCCGTCAACACCAAACAAAGCAGCAACGTCCTCAGCCGCGCCGTTAACGTGCTCGGTACCCCTTATCGTTGGGGCGGCAGCAGCCCAAGTAAAGGGTTCGACTGCAGTGGTTTGGTGAAATATGCGTTTAACGACGTAAAAGCCGTGGATTTACCGCGCACTTCCAACGCCATGGCCGCTGGCCATGGGCTGAAGGTTGAGCGCAAGGATTTGAAACCGGGTGACCTGCTGTTCTTCAAACTGAAGAGCCGCCAGGTGAACCACGTTGCCATCTACCTGGGCAACGACCGTTTCATCCACGCACCGCGTCGTGGCAAGTCCGTGAGCATCGATACGCTGAAGAAGCCGTTCTGGGACAAGAACTACGTGATTGCCAAGCGTGTCCTGCCTAAAGAACAGAACAATCTGCGGATTGTGCAGCGCTGATCTGAGGCTGATGTGGGAGCTGGCTTGCTGTGGTGAGCGGGCTTGTGTGGGAGCTTGCTTGCCTGCGATAGCATCACCGCGGTGTGACTGATACACCGGGGTGCCTGCATCGCGGGCAAGCCCGGCTCCCACATAAGCCAGTCCTGCATTAAATGTTCATCGTCCAAGCGATCTCAAATATCCCCAGGCACCCTCGCCTTCTCCCGGGCATGTTCCCGGCTGATCAGCCCTTGGCTGACCAATGCCTTCAAGCTCATGTCCAGCGTCGTCATCCCCAGCGCCCCGCCGGTCTGGATCGCCGAGTACATCTGCGCCACCTTGTCCTCGCGGATCAGGTTCCGAATCGCCGGCGTGCCGAGCATGATTTCGTGCGCCGCCACCCGCCCGCCGCCGACTTTCTTCACCAGCACCTGGGACACCACCGCCTGCAATGACTCCGAGAGCATCGAGCGGACCATGGCCTTTTCACCGGCCGGAAATACATCCACCACCCGATCCACGGTTTTTGCCGCCGACGTTGTGTGCAACGTGCCAAACACCAGATGCCCGGTTTCTGCCGCTGTCAGCGCCAGGCGGATAGTTTCGAGGTCCCGCAACTCCCCCACCAGAATCACATCCGGGTCTTCCCGCAATGCCGAACGCAGGGCGGCCGAGAAACTGTGAGTGTCGCGATGCACCTGCCGTTGGTTGATCAGGGCGTTTTTCGGTTGATGGATAAACTCGATCGGGTCTTCAAGGGTGAGGATGTGCTGGCGGCGATGGATGTTGAGGTAATCAATCATCGCCGCCAGGGTCGTGGACTTGCCGGAACCGGTCGGCCCGGTGACCAATACCAGTCCTCGGGGCAGGTCCGCGATGCGCCTGAACACCTCGCCCAACCCCAGGCCCTCCAGGCTCTGCACCGTCGACGGGATGGTACGAAACACCGCGCCCATGCCCCGGTGTTGCTGGAACACATTCACCCGAAACCGCGCCACCTCGGGCAACTCGAAGGCAAAATCCGTTTCAAGAGATGTTTCGAAATCCTTTTGCTGGTGATTGTTGAGTAAAGGGCTGAGTAAATCCGCCACTTGCGCAGGCTCGAGCACCGGCCAATCGAGGGGCCAGACTTCGCCATCCACTCGCAACATCGGCACCAGCCCGGCCGACAGATGCAGGTCCGAGGCCCGCAGGCGCACGCCGGCGGCCAGCAGTTCAGTGATATCCATAGGGCTTTCCATTTCCAGTAGAATGCCGCGGACTCCATATCCACGGGCGCAACTTGAATGTCGACCATAGCAGACAACATCAGCCTGGTTTCCGAGCGGATCCGGGCAGCGGCCGAGGCCTCGCAGCGCGATGCCAGCAGCGTGCACCTGCTGGCCGTGAGCAAGACCAAACCGGCACACGCCGTGCGCGAAGCCCATGCCGCCGGGATGCGGGACTTTGGCGAGAATTATCTGCAGGAAGCCTTGGGCAAACAGGCCGAATTAACCGACCTGCCCTTGAGTTGGCACTTCATCGGCCCCATTCAATCGAACAAGACTCGTGCGATCGCCGAGAACTTCGCCTGGGTGCATTCCGTGGACCGCCTGAAAATCGCACAACGCCTGTCCGAGCAACGCCCGGCTGACCTGCCACCGCTGAATATCTGCATCCAGGTCAATGTCAGTGGCGAAGCCAGCAAGTCCGGCTGTACACCCGCCGACCTGCCCGCCCTGGCCGAAGCCATCAGCGCCCTGCCGCGCCTGAAGCTGCGCGGTTTGATGGCGATCCCCGAGCCGACCGACGACCGTGCCGAGCAGGACGCCGCCTTCGCCACCGTGCGAGACCTGCAGGCGAGCCTGAACCTGCCGCTCGACACACTTTCCATGGGCATGAGCCATGACCTTGAGTCGGCCATCGCCCAAGGGGCCACCTGGGTGCGGATCGGTACCGCCCTGTTTGGTGCCCGCGACTACGGCCAGCCGTGAAATGGCTGACATCCATCTGAGTAAGGACCTGTCATGAGCAACACGCGTATTGCCTTTATCGGCGCCGGTAACATGGCGGCCAGCCTGATCGGCGGCCTGCGGGCCAAGGGCCTGGAAGCACAACAGATTCGCGCCAGCGACCCGGGCGCCGACACCCGTGCCCGCGTCAGCGCCGAGCACGGTATCGAAACCTTCGCCGACAACGCACAAGCGATTGAAGGCGTTGATGTGGTGGTGCTGGCGGTCAAGCCACAAGCCATGAAAGCCGTGTGCGAAAGCCTGCGCCCCAGCCTCAAGCCCCATCAACTGGTGGTGTCCATCGCCGCCGGCATCACCTGCGCCAGCATGAATAACTGGCTCGGTGCCCAGCCGATCGTGCGCTGCATGCCCAACACCCCGGCGCTGCTGCGCAAGGGCGTGAGCGGTCTGTACGCCACCCGCGAAGTGACCGCTGCCCAGCGCGATCAGGCACAAGAGCTGTTGTCCGCCGTGGGTATCGCGCTGTGGCTGGAGCAAGAGCAGCAACTGGATGCGGTCACCGCCGTGTCCGGCAGCGGCCCGGCCTACTTCTTCCTGCTGATCGAAGCCATGACCGCCGCCGGCGTGAAGCTGGGCTTGCCCCACGAAATCGCTGAGCAACTGGCCGAGCAAACCGCCCTCGGCGCCGCGAACATGGCGGTCGGCAGCGATGTGGATGCCGCCGAGTTGCGTCGACGCGTGACCTCGCCGGGTGGCACCACGCAGGCTGCCATCGAATCATTCCAGGCCGGGGGCTTTGAAGCCCTGGTGGAAAAAGCACTGGGTGCCGCAGCACATCGTTCGGCCGAAATGGCCGAGCAGCTGGGCAAATAGTCGTCCCCCACATAGGAATCAAACATGCTCGGAATCAATGACGCTGCCATTTTCATCATCCAGACCCTGGGCAGCCTGTACCTGCTGATCGTGCTGATGCGTTTTATCCTGCAACTGGTGCGGGCGAACTTCTACAACCCGCTGTGCCAATTCGTGGTGAAGGCCACGCAGCCGCTGCTCAAGCCATTGCGCCGGGTGATCCCGAGCCTGTTCGGCCTGGACATGTCGTCACTGGTATTGGCGCTGCTGCTGCAGATCCTGCTGTTCGCGGTGATCCTGCTGCTCAATGGCTATCAGGCCACCACGCTGCTGTTGCTGCCGTGGGCCTTGATCGGGATTTTCTCGCTGTTCTTGAAGATCATTTTCTGGTCGATGATCATCAGCGTGATTCTGTCCTGGGTTGCCCCGGGCAGCCGCAGCCCTGGCGCCGAGCTGGTGGCCCAGATCACCGAGCCGGTGCTGGCGCCGTTCCGTCGCCTGGTGCCTAACCTGGGTGGCCTGGATATCTCGCCGATCTTCGCGTTTATCGCGATTCAGTTGCTGCAAAGCTGGGTGATTCCACGCTTGGCGTTCTACGCATTCATGCCCAAAGAACTGTTCGGTCTGATCTGATAGCTGGATGGCAAGGGAGCTTGCTCCCTTGCCCCAAAAAACCCTAAAAACACCTGCCGCTGGCCTTTGCTTGCCGCTGGGTGCAGCGGTCTTTAGACTTACGCCTCATTTAAACGAGAGCAGGGTCGATGCCAGCTGCCTTCCCCCCCGATTCTGTTGGACTGGTCGTGCCCCAAGTGGCGCACTTCAGCGAACCGCTGGCCCTGGCCTGCGGCCGTTCGCTACCCGCCTACGACCTGATCTATGAAACCTACGGCCAACTGAACGCCACGGGCAGCAATGCCGTGCTGATCTGCCACGCCCTGTCCGGCCATCACCACGCTGCGGGCTTCCACAGCGTCGACGAGCGCAAGCCCGGCTGGTGGGACAGCTGCATCGGCCCCGGCAAGCCCATCGACACCAACAAGTTCTTTGTGGTCAGCCTGAACAACCTTGGCGGCTGCAACGGCTCCACAGGCCCCAGCAGCCTCAACCCGGAAACCGGCAAGCCGTTTGGCGCCGATTTCCCGGTGCTGACCGTGGAAGACTGGGTGCACAGTCAGGCGCGCCTGGCCGACGTACTGGGCATCGCCCAATGGGCCGCCGTGATCGGCGGCAGCCTGGGGGGCATGCAGGCCCTGCAATGGACCATCACTTACCCGGACCGCGTGCGCCATTGCCTGGCAATCGCCTCGGCCCCAAAATTGTCGGCGCAGAACATCGCTTTCAACGAAGTGGCGCGCCAGGCGATCCTCACTGACCCCGAGTTCCACGGCGGTTCGTTCCAGGAAGCGGGCGTGATCCCCAAGCGCGGGCTGATGCTCGCGCGGATGGTCGGCCACATCACCTACCTGTCGGATGACTCCATGGGCGAGAAATTCGGCCGTGGGCTCAAGAGCGAAAAGCTCAACTACGACTTCCACAGCGTCGAGTTCCAGGTCGAGAGCTACCTGCGTTATCAGGGCGAGGAGTTTTCCGGACGTTTCGACGCCAACACCTACCTGCTGATGACCAAGGCCCTGGACTACTTCGACCCGGCGGCGAACTTTGACGATGACCTGGCGAAAACCTTCGAAAACGCCACATCGAAGTTCTGCGTGATGTCGTTCACCACCGACTGGCGCTTCTCGCCGGCCCGCTCGCGGGAACTGGTGGATGCCCTGATGGCGGCCAAGAAAGACGTCTGCTACCTGGAGATCGATGCACCGCAGGGCCACGATGCCTTCCTGATCCCGATCCCACGCTACCTGCAGGCCTTTCGCAACTACATGAACCGAATAGCGCTTATATGAATTGCTTACGCTTTGGGAGAACGCCATGAGAGCCGACCTGGAAATCATCCAAGACTGGATCCCCGCCGGCAGCCGCGTGCTCGACCTGGGTTGCGGCGATGGCGAACTGCTGAGCTGGCTGCGCGACAACAAGCAAGTCACCGGCTATGGCCTGGAAAACGACCCGGACAACATCGCCCAGTGCGTGGCCAAGGGCATCAACGTGATCGAGCAGGACCTGGACAAGGGCCTGGGCAACTTCGCCAGCAACAGTTTCGACATCGTGGTCATGACCCAGGCGCTGCAAGCCGTGCACTACCCGGACCGGATCCTCGACGAAATGTTGCGCGTCGGCCGCCAGTGCATCATCACCTTCCCCAATTTCGGTCACTGGCGCTGCCGCTGGTACCTGGCCACCAAGGGCCGCATGCCGGTGTCGGATTTCCTGCCGTACACCTGGTACAACACGCCAAACATCCACTTCTGCACCTTCGAAGACTTCGAAGCGCTGTGTGGCGAGCGTGATGCCAAAGTCATCAACCGCCTTGCCGTCGATCAACAGCACCGTCACGGCTGGGCGAGTAAGCTATGGCCTAACCTGTTGGGTGAGATCGGGATCTACCGGGTCAGCAGCCCGGGCCTGACGGACCACCAGATTGCCGTCTAACCATATTCAAGGAGGACGATCATGAGTCGCCTGGCTGTTTTTCTACTCACTGCCTGCCTGGGCGTCAGCGCCATGGCGGCGGACGTTATCGACCCCAATCGCCAGAAAGATTTCGGCGACATCACTGTGCACTACAACACTTTCACCTCCAGTTTCCTGCAGCCCGACGTGGCCCAGGCCGTTGAACTGGTGCGCAGCAAGAACAAGGGTGTGATCAATGTGTCGGTGATCAAGGGCGTCACGCCCGTGGTGGCCCAGGTGACAGGTACCGTCAAGGACCTGAGTGGCAAGAGTGAGATGCTGACCTTCAAGCAAATCACCGAGAAAGGTGCGATTTACTACCTCGCCCAGTACTCCGTGCCGCAGCAGGAAGTACGAATTTTCACGATCAACGTTGAAACCGGCGGCAAAGCCCACGGTTTCAGTTTCAACCAGGAACTGTTTCCGGCCGAATGATGAACCTCACACAACTCGTACTGGCCAGCCATAACGCTGGCAAGCTCAAAGAACTCCAGGCCATGCTCGGCCAGTCGGTGCAACTGCGCTCGATTGGCGAGTTCAGCCAGGTAGAGCCGGAAGAGACCGGCCTGTCGTTCGTCGAGAACGCTATTCTCAAGGCCCGCAATGCCGCGCGCATTTCCGGCCTGCCGGCACTGGCCGACGATTCGGGGCTGGCGGTGGACTTCCTGGGCGGCGCGCCAGGCATCTACTCGGCGCGTTATGCCGATGGCAAAGGCGACGCGGCCAACAACGCCAAGCTGCTGGACGCCCTCAAGGACGTGCCGGACGCCGAGCGTGGCGCGCAGTTCGTCTGCGTGCTGGCCCTGGTACGTCACGCCGATGATCCATTGCCGATTCTCTGCGAAGGCCTGTGGCACGGGCGCATCCTGCATGCCGCCAGCGGTGAACACGGTTTCGGTTATGACCCGTTGTTCTGGGTGCCGGAGCGCAATGTGTCCAGCGCCGAACTGAGCCCGGCCGACAAGAACCAGATCAGCCACCGCGCCCGCGCAATGGATTTGCTGCGCCAGCGTCTGGGCCTGAAATGACCCAGAACACCTCCGCGCAGCCACTGATTCACGGTGGCGCGCAAACCCCTCGGGCGGCCCTGCCTCACCTGCCGCCCTTGGCGCTGTACATCCACATCCCGTGGTGCGTGCGCAAATGCCCTTATTGCGACTTCAACTCCCACACCGCCAGCAAGGTGCTGCCGGAGGAGGAGTACGTCGACGCGTTGCTGGCCGACCTCGACCAGGACCTGCACGCGGTGTATGGCCGTGAGCTGAGTTCGATCTTCTTCGGCGGCGGCACCCCGAGCCTGTTCAGCGCCGCCGCACTGGGCCGGCTGCTCAAGGGCGTGGAAGCGCGTATCCCGTTTGCCAGCGACATCGAAATCACCCTGGAAGCCAACCCGGGAACCTTCGAGCAAGAGAAGTTCGTGGCGTATCGCAAGCTGGGGATCAATCGCCTGTCGATTGGCATCCAGAGTTTCCAGCAGGAAAAACTCGAAGCCCTGGGCCGCATCCACAACGGTGACGAAGCCGTGCGTGCCGCCGGCATGGCGCGCCAGGCCGGGTTCGACAACTTCAACCTGGACCTGATGCACGGCTTGCCCGATCAGTCCCTGGAGGATGCCCTGGGCGACCTGCGCCAGGCCATCGCCCTCAAGCCCACGCATTTATCCTGGTACCAACTGACCCTGGAGCCCAACACGGTGTTCTGGAATCAGCCACCGGTGCTGCCAGAAGACGACACCCTGTGGGACATCCAGGAAGCCGGCCAGGCATTGCTCGCCGAACACGGCTACGCCCAGTACGAAGTCTCGGCCTACGCTCAACCGGGCCGGCCGGCGCGGCACAACCTGAACTACTGGAGCTTTGGCGACTTCATCGGCATCGGTGCCGGCGCCCACGGCAAGCTCAGCCACCCGGACGGGCGCATCGTGCGCACCTGGAAAACCCGGGCGCCGAAGGACTACCTCAACCCGGCGAAAAACTACCAGGCCGGCGCAAAAGAACTGACCAACGAAGAGTTACCGTTCGAGTTCCTGATGAACGCCCTGCGCCTGACCGACGGTGTCGAAGCGAAGCTTTACGCAGAGCGTACCGGCCTGGACCTGGCCAGCCTCGATGAAGCCCGCAAGGATGCCGAACAAAGTGGCTTAATGCAGGTCGAACCGTCACGCCTGGCGGCCACCGACCGCGGGCAACTCTTTCTCAATGACCTGCTGCAGAAGTTTTTGAGCTGATTGCTCTTAAGGAAATCGAATGGATTTGGTACTCGATCTACTCGCCACCGTGTCCCGCTGGAGCCGTAGCAACCTGTCGGAAATCTCCCTGGCGCTCGTCGGCTGCCTGCTGGTGCTGTTTGGCGCCGACATCAAGGGCTGGGTCGAGGCACGCTTGGGCAGCATCGCGGGCGCGCTGCGCGTACCGCTGATGGCGCTGGTGTGCATGATCGGCAGCGGCGCTGCGTTGATCTATGCCACGCCGTGGATTGTTCGCGGGTTGAGCCAGTTCAACAACTACAGCCTGGCGCCGGTGTTGTTGGTGGTGCTGGTGTTGATCGGGGTGGTGGCGGATCGCCGCTGACGCCAACACAAAACGAAATGTGGGAGCTGGCTTGCCTGCGATGCAGACACCTCGGCGTATCAGTGATACCGGGGTGATGCTATCGCAGGCAAGCCAGCTCCCACCGTTGATTGTGTTATTGGCTTCTAGCTAATCAGTCCACTTTCACGAACTTCAAATCCCAAACCCCATGCCCGAGTCGCTCGCCGCGACGTTCGAACTTGGTGATCGGCCGCTCGGCCGGACGCGGGACGCATTTGCCGTCTTCGGCCAGGTTGCGGTAGCCAGGGGCGACGTTCATCACTTCCAGCATGTATTCGGCATACGGTTCCCAGTCGGTGGCCATGTGCAGGATGCCGCCCACTTTCAGCTTGCTGCGTACCAGTTCCGCGAAGGAAGCCTGGACGATGCGGCGCTTGTGGTGGCGGCTCTTGTGCCATGGGTCCGGGAAGAACAGCATCAGGCGGTCGAGGCTGTTGTCGGCGATGCAGCGGTTGAGCACTTCGATCGCGTCGCAGTCGTAGACCCGCAGGTTGGTCAGGCCCTGAGTCAGTACGCCATTAAGCAGCGCGCCGACACCCGGACGGTGTACTTCAACCCCGATAAAATCCTGCTCCGGCGAAGCCGCAGCCATTTCCAGCAGGGAATGGCCCATGCCGAAGCCGATCTCCAGGGAGCGTGGCGCCGAGCGGCCGAACACATGGTCATAATCCACCGGGGCATCCACCAGCGGCAGGACGAACAGCGGCGTGCCCTGCTCCAGGCCTTTTTGCTGGCCTTCGGTCATGCGACCGGCGCGCATCACAAAACTCTTGATCCGGCGGTGCTTGGACTCGTCGCCTTCTTCCAGGGTGTTCGGCGTTTCGTTTGATTCAGTCATCAATGGCTCTTACTTGATCAGACCATCCAGCGGCGAGGAGGCGCTGGCATAAAGTTTTTTCGGCATGCGCCCGGCAAGGTACGCCAGGCGGCCCGCGACAATCGCGTGATTCATGGCTTCAGCCATCATGATCGGTTGCTGCGCATGGGCGATGGCCGAGTTCATCAGCACCGCATCACACCCCAGCTCCATGGCGATGGTGGCGTCGGAGGCAGTGCCTACGCCCGCATCCACCAACACCGGAATCCTGGCTTCTTCGAGGATGATCTGCAGGTTGTACGGATTGCAGATGCCCAGACCGGAACCGATCAGGCCGGCCAGCGGCATTACCGCGATGCAGCCGATTTCGGCCAGTTGGCGGGCAATGATCGGGTCATCGCTGGTGTAGACCATCACGTCGAAGCCTTCCTTGACCAGGGTTTCGGCGGCCTTGAGGGTTTCAATCACGTTGGGGAACAGGGTTTTCTGGTCGGCCAGTACTTCCAGCTTTACCAGGTTGTGGCCATCGAGCAGCTCACGGGCCAGGCGGCAGGTGCGCACGGCCTCGATCGCGTCATAGCAACCGGCAGTGTTTGGCAAGAAGGTGTAGCGATCCGGCGACAGCACTTCGAGCAGGTTCGGCTCGCCTTCGATCTGGCCGAGGTTGGTGCGGCGCACGGCGAAGGTGACGATCTCGGCACCCGAGGCTTCGATGGCCAGGCGGGTTTCTTCCATGTCGCGGTACTTGCCGGTGCCGACCAGTAGACGGGACTGGAAGGTCCGACCGGCCAGGACGAAAGGCTTGTCGCTACGAACGATGCTCATGGGAAATCCTCGAAATGGGGTGAGGTTCTGCAGAATGCGGGTTGGCGCCCTTGAGCGCCGGACGGCTAGCCGCCGCCGATGGCGTGGACCACTTCGACCTGGTCACCTTCGGTGAGCGCGGTCTCGGCGTGCTGGCTACGCGGGACGATATCCTGGTTGAGCTCCACTGCGACGCGGCGTCCGGTCAGGTCCAGACGGGTCAGCAGGGCCGCAACGGTTTCACCGTCGGGCAGTTCAAAGGATTCGCCGTTCAACTGAATGCGCATGCCACGGGCCGCCATCGTTTTTAGGGGCCAGCATTCTAGCGTGATTGACGTTGCTGGCCCAAGCCCCTTGGTCAGGCAGCCTGTAGACGCCACGCCGCCAAACCGAGGAAGAACCAGCCCAACAGGAAGGCCAAGCCACCCAACGGCGTGATGATGCCAAGCTTGCTGATGCCGGTCATGGTCAGCACATACAGACTGCCGGAGAACAGCAGGATACCGACGGCAAACGACACGCCCGCCCACGTCACCAGGCGCCCCGGAATGTGCGCCGCCAGCAGGGCCACGCCGAACAGCGCGAGGGTGTGCACCAGTTGGTAAGTCACGCCGGTATGGAAAATCGCCAGGTACTCGGCACTCAGGCGGTTTTTCAGGCCGTGGGCGGCAAACGCGCCCAGGGCGACGCCGGTGAAACCGAAAAAGGCAGCCAGCATCAGAAAGCCACGCAACATGAGGAACTCCAGTCAGACTCAGTGGGCAGGGTCTGTATAATGGCCCGCTCAACGGGTTCGGCCAAGCCATCTCTATGCTGCGTCTCCTCTTCAAGCGTTTTCTCAAAGCCCTCAAGTGGTTTGCCATCGGCAGTGTGTTGCTGGTGCTGCTGTTTCGTTTCGTGCCGCCACCGGGGACTGCGCTGATGGTCGAGCGCAAGGTCGAATCCTGGGTCGACGGCGAGCCGATTGACGTACAACGCACGTGGGTGCCGTGGGATCAGATCTCCGACGATTTGAAAGTGGCAGTGATGGCCGGCGAAGACCAGCGCTTCCCGCAGCATTGGGGTTTTGATTTCGACGCGATCCAGGCGGCACTCCTGCATAACGAGCGCGGCGGTTCGATTCGCGGCGCCAGCACCTTGAGCCAGCAGGTGTCGAAGAACCTGTTCCTGTGGACCGGCCGCAGCTATTTCCGCAAGGGTCTGGAAGCCTGGTTTACCGGGCTGATCGAGATCTTCTGGTCGAAGCAGCGAATTCTTGAGGTGTACCTCAATAGCGTGGAGTGGGATGAAGGCGTGTTCGGCGCTGAAGCGGCGGCGCGGCATCATTTTGGGGTGAGTGCCAAGGCGCTGACCCGCCAGCAGGCCAGCTACCTGGCGGCGGTGTTGCCTAATCCACGGGTGTGGAGTGCCAGCCATCCAACGTCGTATGTCGCGCGACGGGCCGCGTGGATTCGGCAGCAGATGAGTCAGTTGGGTGGCGACAGCTATTTGAATGAGCTCAATAACTCGCGCAAAGCGCCTTGGGCGGACTGACACCCCACAAAACAACTGTAGGAGCTGGCTTGCCTGCGATAGCGGTGTGCCGGCCTGCAGATGTGTTGGCTGGCAGCCCCTCATCGCAGGCAAGCCAGCTCCCACAGTGGACCGAGCTGAATTCGAGTTGTGCGAACACAAACAAAAATGCCCCGATCTCTCGATCGGGGCATTTTTTTGTCACTTCGCAGCTGTTTAGGCGGCGATCGACAGTTTCAGCTTGTTCATCGCACTCTTCTCGAGCTGACGAATCCGCTCAGCCGACACGTTGTACTTCTGCGCCAGGTCGTGCAGCGTGGCTTTTTCTTCCGCCAACCAGCGTTGGTAGAGGATGTCACGGCTGCGGTCGTCCAGCACTTCCAGCGCTTCGTGCAGGTTGTGATTGGAGTTGTCGCTCCAGTCGGCGTCTTCCAGTTGACGCGCCGGGTCGTACCGGTGGTCTTCCAGGTAGTTGGCCGGCGACTGGAAGGCGCTGTCGTCGTCCGCTTCAGCGGCCGGGTCGAAGGCCATGTCGTGGCCGGTCAGGCGGCTTTCCATCTCGCGCACTTCACGGGGCTCAACGCCAAGGCTTTCGGCCACGCGGTGCACTTCTTCGTTGTTCAGCCACGCCAGGCGTTTCTTCTGGCTGCGCAGGTTGAAGAACAGCTTGCGCTGGGCCTTGGTGGTCGCGACTTTCACGATGCGCCAGTTGCGCAGGATGAACTCGTGAATTTCCGCCTTGATCCAGTGCACAGCAAACGACACCAGGCGCACACCCATTTCCGGGTTGAAGCGCTTTACCGCTTTCATCAGGCCAACGTTGCCTTCCTGAATCAGGTCAGCCTGGGCCAGGCCGTAGCCGGAATAGCTACGGGCGATATGTACGACAAAACGCAGGTGGGCGAGCACCATCTGCCGAGCCGCCCCCAAATCCTGCTCATAGTAGAGACTCTCGGCCAGTTCACGCTCCTGCTCGGGCGTCAGCAATGGAATGCTGTTGACCGTGTGCACATAGGCCTCCAGGTTCGCACCCGGGACCAGAGCATAAGCAGGTTGCAAAGAAGTGGTCATACGAAAAAACCTCCGACTCACATAACTCGTGCAGTTCAGCACTGCGAAAATTGACCGGAAACCGTAGGACAAGTTCCCTAAACCACTGATACGGCCAATACAAACGAAACTACATTACCTTGACATTAACTACTTCGGTGCCAGCTCACGTAAATGCCGTGCGACCGCAATCCAAGCACCGATATACCCCAAGAGCACCGCCCCAAGCAACAATGACAGACCGTCGGCTACCGGCACGCCGGCCAGGGCAAAATCACTGCCGTACAAGCCGGCGAGCCCTACCACCGCGTCGTTCAGCCAGTTCAGGCCAAAAGCCAGCACGCCCCAGGACAAAATCCCCGCACCGAAGCCATAAAGCGCGCCCATGTACAGAAAAGGCCGACGCACATAGCTGTCCGTGCCGCCGACGAGTTTAATCACTTCTATCTCGGTGCGGCGGTTTTCAATATGAAGACGAATGGTATTGCCTATCACCAAAAGTAATGCAGACACCAGCAACACCGTCAGGCCGAACACAAAGCGGTCGCCCAGCTTGAGAATCGCCGCCAGCCGCTCTACCCAGACTAGATCAAGTTGTGCCTGCTGGACCTTGGGCAGCTCTGCGAGTTTTTGTCGCAGGGCTTCCAGGGTCGCCTTGTCGACTTCGTTCGGCGTCACCAGCACCACGCCCGGCAGCGGATTTTGCGGCAACTCCTTGAGCGCCTCGCCCAGGCCGGACTGTTGCTGGAACTCTTCCAGGGCCTGATCGCGACTGATGTACTCAGCCTCGGCCACACCCGGAAGGCCTTTGATCTCGTCCCGCAGGGCTTCGCCGTCTTTGGCGCTGGCATCCAGGTTCAGGTACAGGGAAATCTGCGCCGCCCGCTGCCACGAACCGCCAAGGCGCTCGACGTTATTCAGCAGCAATGACAACCCCATCGGCAGGCTCAAGGCCACGGCCATCACCAGGCAGGTGAAGAAGCTGCCGATCGGCTGCTTGCCCAGGCGGCGCAGGCTGTCTACCAGGCTGGCACGGTGGCTTTCGATCCAGGCGTGCACCAGGGTGCCAAAGTCCGGGCCGTCGTCTTCGTCGCGTTTTTTCTTCTGCGGTTGCGGGTCGGCCGGTTTTGGCGCAACGCGCTCGGAAACCTTCGGGCTGCGTGTCGCACTCATACCCCGGCCTCCCCGTCACCGATCAGGCGGCCGCGTTGCAGGGTGAGCATGCGGTGGCGCATGCGGGCGATCAGTGCCAGGTCGTGACTGGCGATCAGCACGCTGGTGCCCAGGCGGTTGATGTCTTCGAACACGCCCATGATTTCTGCGGCCAGGCGCGGGTCGAGGTTACCGGTGGGTTCGTCCGCCAGCAGCAAGGCCGGGCGGTGCACGATGGCGCGGGCGATGCCGACGCGCTGTTGCTGGCCGGTGGACAGGTCGCCGGGGTAGAGGTCGGTCTTGTCCGACAGCGCAACGCGCTCCAGCGCCGAATCCACGCGCTTGACGATTTCGGCCTTGGACAGCCCGAGAATCTGCAACGGCAAGGCGATGTTGTTGAACACCGTGCGGTCGAACAGCAACTGGTGATTCTGGAACACCACACCGATCTGGCGGCGCAAAAACGGAATCTGCGCATTGCTGATGGTGGCCAGGTCCTGGCCCGCCAGCAGCAGTTTGCCGGTGGTTGGGCGTTCCATGGCCAGCAGCAGGCGCAACAAGGTACTTTTACCGGCACCCGAATGGCCGGTCACAAACAAGAATTCGCCGCGACGCACCCGGAAACTCAGCTCATGCAAGCCGACATGCCCGTTGGCGTAGCGTTTACCGACCTGTTCGAAACGAATCATGAACGCTCCCGCTCGGCAAACAGTGCCTGTACAAAGGGTTCGGCTTCAAAAGTGCGCAGGTCGTCGATGCCTTCACCGACGCCGATGTAACGAATCGGCAACCCGAACTGCTTGGCCAGGGCGAAAATCACACCGCCCTTGGCCGTGCCGTCGAGCTTAGTCAATGCCAGGCCGGTCAGTTGGACCGTCTGGTGGAATTGTTTGGCCTGGCTGATGGCGTTCTGGCCGGTACCGGCGTCCAGCACCAGCAACACCTCGTGGGGCGCGTCGGCGTCGAGCTTGCCGATCACACGGCGAACTTTCTTCAGTTCTTCCATCAGGTTGTCTTTGGTGTGCAGGCGACCGGCGGTATCAGCGATCAGCACATCAATGTTGCGCGCCTTGGCGGCCTGCACCGCATCGAAGATCACCGAGGCCGAATCGGCGCCGGTGTGCTGGGCGATGACCGGGATCTTGTTGCGCTCGCCCCAGACCTGCAGTTGCTCCACGGCGGCGGCACGGAAGGTGTCACCGGCGGCGAGCATGACTTTCTTGCCTTCCAGTTGCAGCTTCTTGGCCAGCTTGCCGATGGTGGTGGTCTTGCCGGCGCCGTTGACGCCCACCACCAGGATCACAAACGGCTTTTTCTGCGTATCGATGACCAGCGGCGCTTCCACCGGCTTGAGCATGTTGGCCAGTTCAGCCTGCAGCGACTTGTAGAGCGCGTCGGCGTCGGTCAGTTGCTTGCGCGCGACCTTCTGGGTCAGGCTCTGGATGATCACGGCGGTGGCTTCGACGCCCACGTCGGCGGTCAGCAGACGGGTCTCGATGTCTTCCAGCAACTCGTCATCGATAGTCTTTTTGCCGAGGAACAGGCTGGCCATGCCTTCGCCAATGCTGGCGCTGGTCTTGCTCAGGCCTTGCTTGAGGCGGGCAAAGAAGCCGGTCTTGCCGGTTTCGGCGGGGGCAGCAGGTGCTTCGATAACCGCAGGTGCTGCGACAACGACCGGAACCGGCTCGGCAACTGCCGGTGCAGGCACCTCAACCACTGGCGGCGCTTGCACCACGACGGCCACGGGCTCCACGACAGCCGGAATCGGCGGCGCCACGTGCTCGGCTTGCTCGTCTTCAACCAATGCCACGGGTTCTTCCGCCACCGGCAAAACCAGCCACGGTTTGTGCTCAGGCTCGGGCGCAGGTTCTGGTTCCAGCTCTGGCTCTGGCTCGACCACCGGCTGCAGCACCGGCTCGGCCATCGGCAACACCACCGGGGCCGGCGTTTCGGCAACCGGTTCGGCTTCTACCAGGGATTCAGGGATCGGTTCTGCTTGAACCTGCGGCTGTTCGGCGACGGTTTCCTGCGGCTTTTTGCGCAGCCATCCGAACAGGCCTTTTTTCTCGCCAGCCGCAGCTGGGGTCTTCTTGTCGTCGTTGGAACCAAACATGGAGACGGCTATCTCAAGGTAGCGACGCGCCAAGGGGCGCGTCGGTAAATAAAATTCGATGCGTAACAGACTGTTTTTTAGCCAGCTCGTTCATGCGCAACATTTTGTAAGGCCTAAATGGGGCCTCAACAAGACAGCCGTAGTGGCCGTCCCTAGGTCGGATCAGTATCCTAGCACCTCCTCGCCCGCCGACGCTAAGACCAAGCGGGCAGCTCAACAGGTTTAAAAACGAATGAATGCTCTAGCCCGCCGCGCCGCAGGCCTGCTGCTCAGCACAGTTTGTCTGCCCCTTTCAGCTTTGGCTGCCGACCCACAACCCAGCCACGAATTCACCCTGGACAACGGCCTCAAGGTCGTCGTGCGCGAAGACCATCGCGCCCCGGTGGTGGTTTCCCAGGTCTGGTACAAGGTTGGTTCGAGCTACGAAACCCCGGGCCAGACCGGTTTGTCCCACGCCCTGGAGCACATGATGTTCAAGGGCAGCGCCAAAGTCGGCCCCGGCGAAGCCTCGTTGATCCTGCGGGACCTGGGCGCCGAGGAAAACGCCTTCACCAGCGATGACTACACCGCCTATTACCAGGTACTCGCCCGCGACCGCCTGGGCGTTGCCTTCGAGCTGGAAGCCGACCGCATGGCCAGCCTGCGCCTGCCGGCCGACGAGTTCAGCCGCGAGATCGAGGTGATCAAGGAAGAGCGCCGCATGCGCACCGACGACAACCCGATGTCCAAGGCCTACGAGCGCTTCAAGGCCATGGCCTACCCGGCCAGCGGTTACCACACGCCGACCATCGGCTGGATGGCCGACCTGGACCGCATGAAGGTGGAAGAACTGCGCCACTGGTACCAATCCTGGTACGTGCCGAACAACGCCACCCTGGTGGTGGTCGGCGACGTGACCCCGGACGAAGTCAAAGCCCTGGCCCAGCGTTACTTCGGCCCGATCCCCAAGCGCGACGTGCCACCGGCGAAAATTCCCCTGGAGCTGGCCGAGCCCGGCGAACGCCTGCTGACCCTGCATGTCCAGACCAAACTGCCGAGCGTGATCCTCGGATTCAACGTGCCGAGCCTCGCCACCACTGAAGACAAACGCTCGGTCAATGCCCTGCGCCTGATCTCGGCCCTGTTGGACGGCGGCTACAGCGCGCGCATTTCGACGCAACTGGAGCGCGGTGAAGAACTGGTGTCCGGCGGTTCGTCGAGCTACGACGCCTACACCCGTGGTGACAGCCTGTTTACCCTGACCGCCACACCGAACCTGCAAAAGAAAAAGACCGTCGCCCAGGCTGAAGCCGGCCTGTGGCGCCTGCTGGACGAACTGAAGGCCAAGCCACCGAGCGCTGAAGAACTGGAGCGGATTCGCGCCCAGGTCATCGCCGGCGTGGTTTACCAGCGCGACTCGATCACCAGCCAGGCCACCGCCATCGGCTCCCTGGAGACGGTCGGCCTGTCCTGGAAACTCATGGACACGGAGCTGGCCGAGTTGCAAAGCGTCACCGCCGAAGACATCCAGAAAGCTGCACGCACCTACTTCACCCGCGAACGTCTCAGCGTCGCCCATGTTTTGCCTGAGGAGACCGCTCATGAGTGAACGTAAAAACAACCGCCTGGTGCTGCCCGGCCTGATCGTGGTCACCCTGGCTGCCGCGTGCGCGGTGTATTTCCTGCGCCCCAGCGAATCGGTCGCCAGCCAGGCGCTGGAACAGGCCAAGTCGGCCAACAAACTGCAGTCTTTGGCTGAACTGGACGACAAGGCACCGACCAACCGCAAGCTCGACGTGCAAACCTGGACCACCGCCGAAGGCGCCAAGGTGCTGTTCGTCGAAGCCCATGAGCTGCCGATGTTCGACATGCGCATCCTGTTTGCCGCCGGCAGCAGCCAGGACGGCAACACCCCGGGCCTCGCGTTGTTGACCAACGCCATGCTCAACGAAGGCGTGCCGGGCAAGGACGTCAGCCAGATTGCCGCCGGTTTCGACGGCCTGGGCGCTGATTTCAGCAACGGTGCTTACCGCGACATGGCGCTGGTTTCCCTGCGCAGCCTGAGTGCCAGCGACAAGCGCGATGCGGCCCTTTCCCTATTCGACGACGTGATCGGCAAGCCGACCTTCCCGGCCGACTCCCTGGCGCGGATCAAGAACCAGCTGCTGGCCGGCTTTGAATACCAGAAGCAAAACCCCGGCAAACTGGCGAGCATCGAGCTGTTCAAACAGCTCTATGGCGACCACCCTTACGCCCATCCGAGCGAAGGCAACGCCGAGAGCGTGCCGAAGGTGACCCTCGCGCAGTTGAAGGACTTCCACGCCAAGGCCTACGCCGCCGGCAACGCCGTGATTTCTGTGGTCGGCGATCTGACCCGCGCCGAAGCCGAAGCCATGACCGCCAAGGTGTCCGCGTCCCTGCCTAAAGGCCCGGCGCTGGCGAAGATCGCCCAACCGGTGGAACCAAAGGCTGGGACGACGCATATCGAGTTCCCGTCCAAGCAGACAACGCTGCTGCTGGCGCAACTGGGCATCGACCGCGCCGACCCGGACTACGCCGCGCTGTCCCTGGGCAACCAGATCCTCGGCGGCGGTGGCTTCGGTACCCGCTTGATGAGCGAAGTCCGCGAGAAACGCGGCCTGACCTACGGCGTATACTCCGGCTTTTCGCCGATGCAAGTGCGTGGCCCGTTCATGATCAACCTGCAAACCCGCGCCGAAATGAGCGCCGGTACGCTGCGATTGGTGCAGGACGTGCTGGCCGACTACCTCAAGACCGGCCCGACACAAAAGGAGCTCGACGACGCCAAGCGTGAGCTGGCCGGCAGCTTCCCGCTTTCCACCGCGAGCAACGCCGATATCGTCGGGCAGCTGGGCGCCATGGGTTTCTACAACCTGC
The DNA here is from genome assembly GCF_012935715.1 of Pseudomonas sp. ADAK13. NCBI lineage: Bacteria > Pseudomonadati > Pseudomonadota > Gammaproteobacteria > Pseudomonadales > Pseudomonadaceae > Pseudomonas > Pseudomonas sp. ADAK13. Next base: position 2,678,892 of record NZ_CP052860.1, on the reverse strand, counting down.
CGCTGAGCTACCTGGAAGATTTCATGAAACAATCCCAGGCGCTGACCGTAGATCAGGTCAAAGCTGCTTTGAACAAACATTTGAGTGCCGACAAGATGGTCATCGTGACCGCCGGCCCGACGATTGCGCAAAAGCCACTACCGCCCCCCACTGATAAACCCGCCGAGCAGCCGCTCGGGGTTCCGGAGCATTAATGGCCCGTCCATCCCGTCCCAAAAAACCTGTCCACAACGTTCATAACGGTGTAGGCCAACTGCGCATCATTGGTGGTGAATGGGGCAGCCGCAAACTGAGCTTCCCCGACGTCGTGGGCCTGCGCCCGACGCCGGACCGCGTGCGTGAAACCCTGTTCAACTGGCTCGCGCCGTACATCGCCGGGGCCAAGGTGCTGGACCCGTTCGCGGGCAGCGGCGCGCTGTTCCTGGAGTCGTTGTCCCGTGGTGCCGCATTGGGCCAGGCGCTGGATGCCAGCAATGTGGCGGTGGCCAGCCTCAAGGAACACTTGGGCACCCTGCGTTGCACCACCGGGCAAGTGCAGACGGCCGACGCCCTGCGCTACCTGGAAACCCAGGAAGCCCGTGAGTTTGACGTGGTATTCCTCGATCCGCCGTTTAACCAGAACCTGCTGCCGCCGGTATGTGCGCTGCTGGAAGAGCGTCAGTGGTTGGCGCCGGATGCCTGGATCTACACTGAAAGCGAGACGGCACCGTCAACGCTGGGCCTGCCGGGCACGTGGCGCCTGCACCGGGAGCAGAAATCCGGGCGGGTGTATTACGCGTTGTGGCAACGTACGACGTCGGGCGCCGTATAAACACCTGAACTTGCGCAGCCGCAATGTGGCGGGGGAGCTTGCTGTGGTGAGGGAGCAAGCTCCCTCGCCACAGGTTGCTCACCCGCCCTGCCACCCGCCGCGAGAACCATCGTGTCAAAAACGCCCGACCGCTTCACCCCCGCCTTCGGCCTCGGCAACCCGCACCTGCAAACGTTGTGGGGGCCGCTGTGGCGCAAAACCACGCACATCGAACGCCAGCGCGAACGACTGTGGCTGGCCGACGGCGACTTTCTCGACCTCGACTGGCATGGGCCGCATGACGCGACCACCCCGTTGGTGCTGGTCCTGCATGGTCTGACCGGCTCCTCCAACTCACCTTACGTGGCCGGCCTGCAAAAAGCCCTGGCGGCTCAGGGATGGGCCAGCGTCGCGCTGAACTGGCGTGGCTGTTCCGGCGAGCCCAACCTGCTCGCCCGCAGCTACCATTCCGGCGCAAGTGAAGACCTGGCCGAAACCATCGCTCACCTGCGGGCCAAGCGCCCGCTGGCGCCGCTCTATGCGGTGGGTTATTCACTGGGCGGCAATGTGCTGCTCAAGCACCTGGGGGAAACCGGCGAAGCCTCCGGGCTGCAAGGCGCGGCAGCGGTGTCGGTGCCGTTTCGTCTGGACCAGTGCGCCGATCGCATTGGTCTCGGCTTTTCACGGGTTTACCAGAAGCATTTCATGCGCGAAATGCTGGCTTATATCCGCGTCAAACAGAGCCGGTTTCTAAAGGATGGCCACGAAGCGGGCCTGAAAGCCCTGGCCGACCTGGGCTCGCTGGAGAAGATGCGTACATTCTGGGACTTTGACGGCCGGGTCACCGCGCCGCTGAACGGTTTCCTGAATGCCGAGGACTACTACCGCCGCGCCTCCAGCCGCTATTACCTGGGGACCATTCGCACGCCAACCCTGATCATCCAGGCCGCGGACGATCCGTTCGTGTTCGCCCACAGCCTGCCCGAGGCGAGCGAACTGTCGGATTGCACCGAGTTCGAATTGCTGGCCAAGGGCGGGCATGTCGGGTTTGTGGATGGCACGTTGAAGCAGCCAACTTACTACCTGGAGCGGCGAATCCCAGAGTGGCTACTGACACAACGCCGATAAAACTGTGGGAGCGGGCTTGCTCGCTCCCACAATTTGATTGGGCTGGGTCAGGTAGACCTCAGTCGCCGGTTGCAACTTCCCGCGTTGGATCAGTAATCCACTCGCTCCACGACCCCGCGTACAACTTGCCCAACGGGTAACCCGCCAGGCACAGGGCGAACAGGTTATGGCAGGCGGTCACGCCCGAACCGCAGTACGCCACCAGGTCATCCGGCGAGCGGTCCTGCAGCTTGGCGGCGAAGCGTTGCTTGAGCTGCTCGGCCGGCAGGAAACGACCGTCGCTGCCGAGGTTTTCATTGAACGCCGCACATTGGGCGCCCGGGATATGCCCGGCAACCGGGTCAATCGGCTCCACTTCACCGCGAAAGCGCGGCTGGGCGCGGGCGTCGATCAGGGTCAGGCCGGGCTGGCCGAGGCGTTTTTGCAGGTGTTCGGCGTCCAGTAGCAAGTGGTTGTCCGGCGTGCCGCTGAAGGTCCCGGGCTCGATCACCGGCGCGTCCAGGCTCAGGGGGAAGCCCGCCGCGTGCCAGGCTTTCAGGCCGCCATCGAGGATGAACACCCCGTCGCGCTTGCCCAGCCAGGCCAGCAGCCACCAGGCGCGGGCGGCGTAGGCACCGGGGCCGTCGTCATATAAAACGATATCGCTGTCGGCGTTAACGCCCCATGCCCGCAGTTGCTGGATAAACGCATCCGGCGCCGGCAGCGGATGGCGACCGGTCACGCCCTTGGTGACCGGCCCGCTGAGGTGGCGCTCCAAATCCGCATACTGCGCCCCTTCGATATGCCCTTCGGCGTAGCTGCACAGGCCGTAATCCGGGTCTTCCAGGGCAAAGCGGCAATCAAGGATCACCAGCCCGCCGGCCTTCTGGCGCTCGGCCAGTTGCTGGGGGCTGATCAGTTGGGCAAGCGGCATGACTGACTCCTGTGGCTAGGTTAGCGTTCGGGAAACATCCTACTTCACTTCTTCCAGCGCCTGATTCAACGGCACGTAAAACTCTTTGAACAGCGCATCCACCGCGTCCCTGGCCTTGGGCGTGATAAACCCGGCCTCCAGCACCAGCACCTGGTACACACCGCGCTTGATCGCCTCGGCGCTCAGGTGGGTGGACTTTTCATTGGTGGTGCACAGGAAACGCACCCACGACGTGAGGATGATCCAGGCGTTGAGGGTCAGGGCTTCGGTTTGCACCGGGTCCATGTTCAGGATGCCCGCGTCGACAAATCCCTGATAGATGGCGGCGCCCTGGATCAGGCACCGCTGGGAAAACCGCCGGTAGCCAGTGGCCAGTTCCGGGTCGCTTTCCAGCAGGTGTTCGAGGTCGCGGTGCAGAAAACGGTAGCGCCACATGCCGGCGAGCACCGCCTGCAGGTAGAAGCGCTTGTCTTCCACCGTCACCGCGCGGCCCTGGGGCGGGCGCAGGAAGCTGTCCACCAACGCTTCGTACTCACGAAACAGCACCGCGATAATCGCCTGCTTGTTGGGGAAGTGGTAGTACAGGTTGCCCGGGGAAATTTCCATATGGGCAGCGATATGGTTGGTGCTGACACTGCGCTCGCCCTGCTGGTTAAACAGCTCCAGGCTGGTTTGCACAATGCGCTCGCTGGTCTTGACTCGTGGTGCCATGGGAAATCAACTTCTAGACCCGTGATGGCGGCATCTTACGGACTATCCTTGTCCGGATAAATCGGCACGTTCGTGCAATGTTATTTGACAATTTAGAGCAATGACTCTAAAAACTGAAGCATTCCAATAAAAATCGGGAACTTCGCCATGTCTGCCAACGTTGCCTACCTGCAAGATTCCCAGGCGCTGGACCAGCTCCAGGACCTGTTCGACGCTCAACGCCGGGCCTACGCGGCCAACCCGATGCCGCCGGCGGCCCAGCGCCAGCAATGGCTCAAGGCCTTGCGCGACCTGCTGAGCGATGAGCGCCAGGCGCTGATCAACGCCATCAGCAGTGACTTCAGCCACCGCAGCGCCGACGAAACCCTGTTCGCCGAGCTGATGCCCAGCCTGCATGGCATTCACTACGCCAGCAAACACCTCAAGGGCTGGATGAAACCTTCCCGTCGCGCTGTAGGCATTGCCTTCCAACCCGCGTCCGCCAAGGTCATCTATCAACCGCTGGGGGTGGTCGGGGTGATCGTGCCCTGGAACTACCCGTTGTACCTGGCCATCGGCCCGCTGGTGGGCGCCTTGGCGGCCGGCAATCGGGTGATGCTCAAGCTCAGCGAATCCACCCCCGCCACCGGTCAATTGCTCAAGGCGCTGCTGGCAAAAATCTTCCCGGAAGACCTGGTGTGCGTGGTGCTCGGTGAGGCGGAAGTGGGCATGGCGTTCTCCAAACTGCGCTTCGACCACCTGCTGTTCACCGGCGCCACCAGCATCGGCAAGCACGTGATGCGCGCGGCGGCTGAACACCTGACGCCGGTGACCCTGGAACTGGGCGGCAAATCACCGGCGATTGTTTCCGCCGACGTGCCGCTCAAGGACGCCGCCGAACGCATCGCCTTCGGCAAGGCGCTGAATGCCGGACAGACCTGCGTAGCGCCGGACTACGTGCTGGTGCCGGAAGACCGGGTCGACGGTTTCGTCGAGGCCTACAGCAAGGCAGTTCGCGGGTTTTATCCCACCCTGGCCGACAACCCTGACTACACCGCGATCATCAACGAACGACAACTGGCCCGGCTCAACGGCTACGTGAAAGACGCCACCGACAAGGGCGCCACCCTGATCCCACTGTACGACCAGGGCCAGGACCGGCGCATGGCCCACAGCCTGCTGCTGAATGTCAGCGACGACATGACCGTGATGCAGGACGAAATCTTTGGCCCGGTGTTGCCGATCGTTCCGTATCGCGGCCTCGACCAGGCTTTCGCCTACATCAATGAGCGTCCTCGCCCACTGGCGCTGTATTACTTCGGCTACAACAAGGGCGAACAGAATCGCGTAGTGCACGAGACCCATTCCGGCGGCGTGTGCCTGAACGACACCCTGCTGCACGTGGCCCAGGACGACATGCCGTTCGGCGGCATCGGCCCGTCGGGCATGGGCCACTACCACGGCCATGAAGGCTTCCTGACCTTCAGCAAGGCCAAGGGTGTGCTGATCAAGCAGCGCCTGAACGCGGCCAAGCTGATTTACCCGCCTTACGGCAAATCCATCCAGAAGCTGATCCAGAAGCTGTTCGTCCGCTAACAAACCCATCACCGGGATAACAATAAGAATGAACCCTAGCCTGACTGAATCACCCGCGCTGTCACGGCGCGGCGTACTGAAAATCGGCCTGTGCGCCAGCGCCTTCCTGGCCACCGCCGGGCTGGGCGCCAGCCTCAGCGGCTGCTCCAGCAGCACCCCGGCCAGCGGCTTTGCGATGTTGCGCAGCAGCGACCTGCCGTTTTTGCGGGCGGTGATCCCGGTGCTGCTGGAAGGCGTGGCCAGCGCCGACGTGGTGGTGGCCGGCATCGACGACACCCTGAAAAAACTCGATTTCAGCCTGCAACACCTGTCGCCGGAGATGTTCAAGCTCACCCAGCAACTGTTCGACGTGTTGGGCATGGCCATCACCCGCGGGCCGCTGACCGGCGTGTGGGGAAGCTGGGAAAACGCCAGCAGCGAGCAGATCCGCAACTTCCTGCACCGCTGGGAAAACAGCTACCTGAACCTGCTCCGCATGGGCCAGGGCTCGTTGCTCAAGCTGGTGATCATGGCCTGGTATTTCCGCCCCGAGTCCTGGGCGCATTGCGGTTACCCCGGCCCACCGAAAATCTGATTCGCATCCCGATAAAAACAAGAGAAGACCCTGATGCCTGTACCTGACGTATTCCGCGATGGCATGGCCCGCGGCTGGAAGACCCACAATGGCGCCGCCCTCGACCAGGACCTGACGCTGGAAGCCGACGTCGCGATCATCGGCAGCGGCGCCGGCGGCGGCACCACCGCCGAGATCCTCAGCGCCGCCGGCTACAAGGTGCTGTTGATCGAAGAAGGCCCGCTGAAAACCAGCAACGACTTCAAGCTGCTGGAGGACGAGGCCTACGCCAGCCTCTACCAGGAAGGCATCGGCCGCATGAGCAAGGACGGCGCAATCACCATTCTGCAGGGCCGCGCCGTCGGCGGTACCACGCTGATCAACTGGACCTCCAGCTTCCGCACCCCGGACCCGACCCTCGCCCACTGGGCCAGCGAGTACGCGGTGAAGGGCCACAGCAGCGCCGAGATGGCGCCCTGGTTCGAAAAAATGGAACAGCGCCTGGGCATCGCGCCCTGGGCCATGCCACCGAATGCCAACAACGACGTGATCCGCAAAGGCTGCGAAAAGCTCGGCTACAGCTGGCACGTGATCCCGCGCAATGTGCGCGGCTGTTTCAACCTGGGGTATTGCGGCATGGGCTGTCCGGTCAACGCCAAGCAATCGATGTTGGTGACGACCATCCCGTCCACCTTGGAGAAAGGCGGCGAGTTGCTGTACCTGGCCCGCGCCGAACGCCTGAAATTCAGCGGTGACACCATCACCAGCCTCGAATGCGTGGCCATGGATCAGTACTGCGTGGCCCCCACCGGCCGCAAGATCACGGTCAAAGCCAAACACTACGTACTGGCCGGCGGGGGTATCAACAGCCCGGCGCTGCTGATGCGCTCGGATGCGCCCGATCCCCATTCACGCCTGGGCAAACGCACCTTTTTGCACCTGGTGAATTTTTCCGCCGGGCTGTTCGACGAGGTGATCAACCCGTTCTACGGGGCGCCACAGTCCATCTACTCCGATCACTTCCAATGGCAGGACGGCACCACCGGCAAAATGTCCTACAAGCTCGAAGTGCCGCCGCTGCACCCGGGCCTGGCCAGCACCTTGCTCGGCGGCTACGGCACGCAGAACGCGCTGGACATGGGCCAGTTGCCCAAGACCCACGCCATGCTTGCCCTGTTGCGGGACGGCTTCCACCCCGACAGCCCGGGCGGCAGTGTTGAACTACGTGGCGATGGCACGCCGGTGCTCGACTATCAAGTCTCGCCCTACGCCTGGGACGGCCTGCGCCGGGCGTTTCACAGCATGGCGGAGATTCAGTTTGCCGGTGGCGCCAAGTCGGTGATGCCGCTGCACGGCGATGCGCGCTACGTGAACACCCTGGCCGAAGCCCGCAGCATGATTGACGGTTTGAACCTGGAATTGCACCGCACGCGGCTCGGCAGTGCCCATGTGATGGGCGGTTGTGCCATGGGTGAAGAGCCGAAAAACGCCGTGGCGGACAGCCTGGGTCGTCATCACCAACTGCGCAATCTGTCGATTCACGATGGCTCGCTGTTCCCTACCAGCATTGGGGCAAACCCGCAGTTGTCGGTGTACGGATTGACGGCGCAACTGGCGACAGCGTTGGCCGAACGTCTGAAAACAGCGTGAAAAAACAGGGTATTCGTCATGTCTATAGTGCTTTCTTCTGAATAAGTCGACTTGGCCCACCGGTAATGCTGCGATACCATCCGGTTCCCCAACGGACTCCGCCAGGACGACGCGATGAACCGAGTGTTGTACCCAGGTACCTTCGACCCAATCACCAAGGGCCATGGAGATCTGGTCGAACGCGCCTCGCGCTTGTTCGACCATGTGATTATCGCGGTCGCTGCCAGCCCCAAGAAAAACCCGCTGTTTCCCCTGGAACAGCGTGTGGAGCTGGCCCGTGAGGTCACCAAGCATCTGCCCAACGTTGAAGTGGTCGGCTTCTCGACGCTGCTGGCGCATTTCGCCAAGGAACAGAACGCCAATGTGTTCCTGCGTGGCCTGCGGGCGGTGTCGGACTTCGAATACGAATTCCAGCTGGCCAACATGAACCGCCAACTGGCGCCGGACGTAGAAAGCCTGTTTCTTACGCCGTCGGAGCGTTATTCGTTCATTTCTTCGACGCTGGTGCGGGAAATCGCCGCGCTGGGCGGGGATATCACCAAGTTTGTGCACCCGGCTGTGGCGGATGCTCTAACCCTGCGATTCAAGAAATAATTCTGGTCTTTGGGCTTATTGTGGCGAGGGGGCTTGTCTGTGGTGAGCGGGCTTGCCCCGCGCTGGGCCGCGAAGCGGCCCCAATAAAGACGCCGCGTAGCTTCAGGTAAAATCCCGTCGCCTGGGTTGGGGCCGCTGCGCGCCCCAGCGCGGGGCAAGCCCGCTCACCACAACAAGCCCCCTCGCCACAGGGGCGCCAATGCGGCACAATTGCGCGCATTAGTTTTCAGATGCCTTGGCTGACAGCCCTGGCAGGAGTTTCCATGTCCCTGATCATCACCGACGATTGCATCAACTGCGACGTCTGCGAACCCGAGTGCCCGAACGCTGCCATTTCCCAGGGTGAGGAGATCTACGTGATCGACCCCAACCTGTGCACCCAGTGTGTCGGCCACTACGACGAACCCCAGTGCCAGCAGGTCTGCCCGGTGGATTGCATCCCGCTGGACGAGGCTCATCCGGAGACGGAAGAGCAACTGATGGAGAAGTACCGGTTGATTACCGGGAAGGCCTAAGTCTGGCACCGCGGGCAAAACACACTTGCCCGCTGCCCCAGCGTCACACTGCGCAATTCGGTCCCACAGACCTTGCACGCCTCGCCACCGCGGCCATAGACGAACAATTCCTGCTGGAAATACCCCGGCTGCCCGTCGCCGCCGATAAAGTCCCGCAGCGTGGTGCCGCCGCGTTCGATCGCCGCGGCCAGGATGCGCTTGATCTCGATCGCCAGCTTCAGGTAACGCCCACGGGAGATGCCCTTGGCTTCCCGACGCGGGTCAATCCCGGCGGCAAACAACGCTTCCGTCGCGTAGATATTGCCCACGCCCACCACCACCGCGTTGTCCATGATGAACGGCTTGACCGCCATCGACCGCCCGCGGGACAGTTGGAACAGCCGCTCGCCGTCAAACAGGTCGGTCAACGGCTCCGGCCCCAGGCGAATCAGCAGCTCATGGTTCAGCGGGTCGAGGCTCCAGAGCATCGCGCCAAAGCGCCGCGGGTCGGTGTAGCGCAGGGCCAGGCCCGACTCCAGCTCGATGTCCACGTGTTCATGCTTGGCCGCCGGGCTGCCGGCTTCCACCAGCCGCAGGTTGCCCGACATGCCCAAGTGGCTGATCAAGGTGCCGACTTCGGCATTGATCAACAGGTACTTGGCCCGCCGCTCCACCAGCACGATACGCTGCCCGGACAGCCGCACATCCAGGTCTTCCGGGATCGGCCAGCGCAGGCGCCGCTCACGCACCACCACACGGCTGACCCGCTGGCCTTCCAGGTGCGGCGCAATACCGCGCCGGGTGGTTTCGACTTCCGGTAACTCGGGCATGTGTACCTCTTGGGGAAAGGGTCAGTGCGCGCCCAGCTCGCGGATCGACAACTTCAAACTCTCGAAGTCGTAGTCCGACAGGCCGATATGGTCCAGCACCAGCGGGCCGATGGCGTTCCACTCATGGTCATCCGCCTGGTTGCCCAGCACGCGATAGGACGCGCAAATGTGCTCGGCCATTTTCAGGATCGCCAGCAGGTTTTTCAGCTGCGGCTTGTGGTTGGACTCGTCGCTGAAAATCGCCAGGGCATTGTGGTGATTGGCAATGGCGTCGGTCACATGCTCCGGCAGGCGCCAGGATTTGGCGGTGTAGTAACCCACCACGGCATGGTTGGTGTTGAACACCCGGTTCTCGGTATCAACCACGCGGCATTCAGGGCCGGCGCTGGCATAGGCCTCTTCCAGCACGCTCATGTAATTGGGGAAACGCTTGAGCATCAACGGCACGCCGCAATCGTGGAACAGCCCCAATGCGTAGGCTTCATCAACGGCCTGGCTGCCGGTGCGCTTGGCCAGGGCCAGGCACGTCATGGCCACGTCCTGGGCGGTGTCCCAGAAACGGTTGAGGGTGACGATGGTGTCGTCGCTCATCTCGCCCTTGATCGACTGGGCGTTGATCAGGTTGACGATCGAACGGCTGCCCAGCAGGTTCACCGCGCGCTGGATCGAGACAATCTTGTTGCTCAGCCCGTAATACGGCGAGTTGACGATTTTCAGCAGCGAGCCGGAGAGGCCCGGGTCCTGGCCGATCAACCGGGCAATCACTTCCAGGTCCGGGTCGGGCATGTACTGCTCCATCTGCAAATCCACCATGATTTGCGGTTGAGGCGGCACACTGATGCCTTGGAGGCTCTGTTGGATCTGTTCGGCGGATAGCTCTTGGGACATAGGGGGCACACTCTGGACTAGGCGGCGATTCTAACCTTTATAAAGCATTGGCCGACACCTCCCCCGCACATCCGGCGGCGCGGTCATTTCCTACGCAACACGGTATACTCCCGCTCTTTTTTCCGGAGCGACGTCATGTCCCTGCCAAGCCTGCGTCTCAAAGCCAACGCCGATCGTCGTTTGCGCAACGGCCACCTGTGGGTCTACAGCAACGAAATCGACGTGGCCGCCACACCTCTTCACGGCTTCCAGGCAGGCGACCAGGCGATCCTGGAAGCCGCCGGCGGCAAGACCCTCGGCATCGTGGCCATGAGCCCGAACAACCTGATCTGCGCCCGTCTGCTGTCGCGCGACATCAAGCTGGCGCTGGACAAATCGCTGCTGGTGCACCGCATCAACGTGGCCCTATCCCTGCGCGACCGCCTGTTCGACAAGCCGTTCTACCGTCTGGTGTACGGCGATTCCGACCTGTTGCCGGGCCTGGTAGTCGACCGTTTCGGCGACATTCTGGTGGTGCAGATCGCTTCGGCGACCATGGAAGCCCATAAAGAAGACGTGATCGCCGCACTGACCCAAGTGCTCAAGCCAAGCGGCATCCTGTTCAAGAACGACTCTGCCGCCCGTGATGCCGAAGGCCTCAACCGCTACGTCGAAACCGTGTTCGGCCTGGTGCCGGAGTGGGTTGCCCTCGAAGAAAACGGCGTGAAGTTCGAAGCCCCGGTCATTCAGGGCCAGAAAACCGGCTGGTTCTACGACCACCGCATGAACCGCGCCCGCCTGGCCCCGTATGCCAAAGGCAAGCGCGTACTCGACCTGTACAGCTACATCGGCGGCTGGGGCGTGCAAGCCGCGGCCTTCGGCGCCAGTGAAGTGTTCTGCGTCGACGCCTCCGCCTTCGCCCTCGACGGTGTTGAGCGCAACGCGGCACTGAACGGTGTTGCCGAGAAGATGACCTGCATCGAAGGCGACGTGTTCGAGGCCCTCAAAGAGCTGAAAGCCAGCGAAGAGCGTTTCGACGTGATCGTGGCCGACCCACCGGCCTTCATCAAGCGCAAGAAAGATATGAAGAACGGCGAAGGCGCCTACCGCCGCCTGAACGAGCAAGCCATGCGCCTGCTCAGCAAGGACGGCATCCTGGTCAGCGCTTCGTGCTCCATGCACTTGCCGGAAGATGACCTGCAAAACATCCTGCTGACCAGCGCCCGTCACCTGGACCGCAATATCCAGATGCTGGAACGCGGCGGCCAGGGCCCGGATCACCCGGTGCACCCGGCGATTGCCGAGACGCGGTATATCAAGAGCATTACTTGCCGGTTGTTGCCGAATAGCTAAGTAACATCGCGGACCAAATGTGGGAGCTGGCTTGCCTGCGATAGCATCACCGCAAGGTATTTGACATACCGAGGTGCTTGCATCGCGGGCAAGCCCGGCTCCCACACAAGTCCATATAGCTTCCCGCAACGGTTTTGATTGAATTCCATTTTTCGCAGACTAGTATCGGTTTCTGGTTTAACTCCGGAAAACAACAACAATGTCTGAGTCCTACGCCCAGCCCAACGGCGATGTAAAACGCCAACAATTCTCGCGCTTCGTCCTCATCACCTGCATCTCCCTGATCAGCTTTTTCCCGATCAATATCCTGCTGCCCTCCTTTCCTGCCCTGGCCGTGAAGTTCGACACCTCAACCGCCGAGGTCGCCTTATCCATCAGTTTGTTCACTCTGGTATTTGCGATTTCCCAACTGATCGCCGGCCCGCTTTCAGACAAATTCGGACGCAAGGAAGTACTGCTGGGATGCATCGTTGTTTCCACCCTCGGCTCGATCGGCTGCGCACTCGCAACCAGCTACCCGAGCTTCCTGCTGTTTCGCGCCGTCCAAGCCATTGGTTGTGGCTTTTTTGTACTCGGCCATGCGCTGGTGGAAGACCTGTTCGAAGAACAGGACCGCGCCCGCATCCGTATCTATTACATGACCTTGAGCGGATCATTTGTTGCGCTGTCGCCGCTCTTGGGTTCGTGGCTGCAAACCACATTCGATTGGCAGGGCAGCTTCTACGGGTTTGCGGTAATGGCGCTGGGCATGTTTATCCACGCCTGGCTGATATTGCCGTCCAAGGCAGCCAGCCCTGAAAGAGCGCCCGTCTCGATCATCGCCACGCTGAAATCCATCGCCGGGAATCGGGACTTCATCCGCTATTGGTGGATCGCCGCGTTGGTGTTCGCCTGTTACTTCGCCTTGATCAGCGTAACGCCGCTGATATTCATGGATGAGTTGAAGCTGTCCGAATACCAGTACGCGGTGGTACTGATGGTGTATGGCATCGCCTATCTGCTGGGTGGCGTTGCGGCGAGCGCCTTGCAAAAACATATCGCCCTCACGCGGCAAATCAACATTGGCCTGGTCCTGCTCGGCGTCGCCGGCGTGCTGCTGGTGCTGATCATCCGCTATGAAGCCATGACCACCATCAGCCTGCTCATCCCGATGCTGATCAGCGCCCTTGCCGTGACTCTGGTCCGCCCAGCCGCGATTTCTGCGGCGATGTTGCTGTTCTCCAGCAGCGCCGGCACCGCCGCCTCGGCCGGCAACAGCATCATGTTCATCACCGCCGCCATCAGCAGCGCCGCGCTCGCCCAAGCGGGAAGCAACCTGCTGATGACCATCGCCATCGGCTTCATCGTGTTCAGCGTCTGGGGTGTGGTGACGAACGCCCGAGTCGGTCGCTGACCGTGAAACTTGCACACCCACACGTCTCGTAAGCGCTATCTACACGCTCGCGGCCATTCCCTCCGGCCGCCAGCGGTGTAGAATCGGACCTATTCATCGCCAGTCATCCCCCGGCGGGTTTATGAGCTCAAGGCCAATGCGCACGGCGATCCCGCAGCGTTTGAGGCAACTTCCGGACACACGGCCATTTTCTGAGTGTTCCAGACGTCAATAGAAGCTCACTTCCCCTTTAGCACCTGATTAGCCGCCCGGAGTGTTCCATGCCAGATTACCGCTCGAAAACATCCACCCACGGCCGCAACATGGCCGGCGCCCGCGCTCTGTGGCGCGCCACGGGGATGAAAGATGACGACTTCAAGAAGCCGATCATCGCGATTGCCAACTCGTTCACCCAGTTCGTACCCGGCCACGTCCACCTCAAGGACCTGGGCCAACTGGTCGCCCGCGAGATCGAACGCGCCGGCGGTGTCGCCAAGGAATTCAACACCATCGCCGTGGACGACGGCATCGCCATGGGCCATGACGGCATGCTGTATTCCCTGCCGAGCCGCGAGATCATCGCCGACTCCGTGGAATACATGATCAACGCCCACTGCGCCGACGCCATTGTGTGCATTTCCAACTGCGACAAGATCACCCCCGGCATGCTGATGGCCGCCCTGCGCCTGAACATCCCGGTGATCTTCGTCTCCGGTGGCCCGATGGAAGCCGGCAAGACCAAGCTCGCCTCCCACGGCCTCGACCTGGTCGACGCCATGGTCATCGCCGCCGATTCCAGCGCTTCTGACGAGAAGGTCGCGGAATACGAGCGCAGCGCCTGCCCGACCTGCGGTTCGTGCTCCGGCATGTTCACCGCCAACTCGATGAACTGCCTGGTGGAAGCCTTAGGGCTCGCCTTGCCGGGCAACGGCTCGACACTGGCCACCCACAGCGACCGCGAGCAACTGTTCCTGCAGGCCGGCCGTACCATCGTCGAGCTGTGCAAGCGTTACTACACCGAGAACGATGAGTCGGTGCTGCCGCGCAACATCGCCAACTTCAAGGCGTTCGAGAACGCCATGACCCTGGACATCGCCATGGGCGGTTCCACCAACACCATCCTGCACTTGCTGGCCGCCGCACAGGAAGCCGAGATCGACTTCGACCTGCGGGACATCGACCGTCTGTCCCGTCACGTGCCGCAACTGTGCAAAGTCGCGCCGAACATCCAGAAGTACCACATGGAAGACGTGCACCGCGCCGGCGGGATCTTCTCGATCCTTGGCTCGCTGGCCCGTGGCGGCCTGTTGCACACCGACCTGCCGACCGTGCACAGCAAATCCATCGCCGAAGGCATCGCCAAGTGGGACATCACCCAGACTGACGACGAAGCCGTGCATACCTTCTTCAAGGCAGGCCCTGCCGGCATCCCGACGCAGACCGCGTTCAGCCAGTCGACCCGTTGGGACACCCTCGACGACGACCGTGAAAACGGCTGCATCCGCAGCGTCGAGCACGCCTACTCCCAGGAGGGCGGCCTGGCCGTGCTGTACGGCAACATCGCCCTCGATGGCTGCGTGGTGAAAACTGCCGGCGTCGACGAGTCGATCCACGTGTTCGAAGGCCGCGCCAAGATCTACGAAAGCCAGGACAGCTCGGTACGCGGCATCCTCGCGGACGAAGTGAAAGAAGGCGACATCGTCATCATCCGCTACGAAGGTCCGAAAGGCGGCCCGGGCATGCAAGAGATGCTCTACCCGACGTCGTACCTGAAATCCAAAGGCCTGGGCAAAGCCTGCGCCTTGCTCACCGATGGCCGTTTCTCGGGCGGTACTTCGGGCCTGTCCATCGGCCACGCTTCGCCGGAAGCCGCTGCGGGCGGTGCCATCGGCCTGGTGCAGGATGGTGACAAAGTGCTGATCGACATTCCGAACCGTTCGATCAACCTGTTGATCAGCGATGAAGAACTGGCGGCCCGCCGGGTTGAGCAGGACAAGAAAGGCTGGAAGCCGGTGGAAAAGCGTCCGCGCAAAGTCACCACCGCGCTGAAGGCTTACGCCCTGCTGGCCACCAGCGCCGACAAGGGTGCTGTGCGTAACAAGGCGATGCTGGACGGCCTGTAAGCCTCGCCCATAAAAATGCCCCGCACGTGCGGGGCATTTTTTTGCCTGCTCGAATCAGAATTGCGGCGTGTAGGTCATGGTGAACATCACGTTGCGCGGATCGCCATAGTAGTTGCTGCCCCAGTTCGCGTTGTACGCAGGGATGTAGTACTTCTTGTCGAACATATTGTTCAGGTTCGCCGCCACGGTGAACTCCTGGTTGATCTTGTAGGCCACCCGCGAATCCCACAGCGCGTTGCCCGGCACGCTGAACGTGCGGTCATAGGCGACGGTGCTGCTTTGCGCGGTGACGCCGGCGCCGACGCTGACTTTCTCCCAATCGCCCGGCAACTGGTAATCGCCCCACACCTTGAGCAGGTGTTTAGGGGTCCAGGTGCTGAAGATCTTGCCTTCGTAGGTGTCGTCCTTGAGGAACTTGGTGGTGTTGTAGGTGTAGCTGGAGACCAGTTGCAGGCCAGGCAACACTTCACCGCTCAAGGTCGCTTCAAAGCCCTGGCTGCGGACCTTGCCGGACGCGAGCGAGCAGTACCAGCCGCCACAGGCTTTGCCGCCTTGCAGGTCTTGAGCCGCACGATTTTCCTGGTCATAGCGGAAGATAGCGAATGACGTATTGAGCCGGCCGTCAGCCAGTTCGCCCTTCAGGCCCAGTTCGTAGTTCTGGCCCTCAATGGGCTTGAGCACAGTCAATGAAGTGGTCAGGTTGGTTTGGGGCTCAAAGGCGTCGGTATAGCTGGCATAGGCCGACCATTGGTCGTTGAGCGCATAAACTAGGCCGGCGTAGGGCGTGACGTGGCCATTGCTTTGCGTGGTGCTGCTGGTCGGGTCACCGTACACACCTTTGGCACCGCTCTCGTCCTTGTAGGAATAGTCATACCAACTGGTGCGCGCACCGAGGATCAACGTCAGCGGGTCCAGTACTTGGACGCGCCAGGTGCCATAGATCCCCTTCTGGCGAATGTCATACCAGCTCTTTGTCGCGTTCCCGGCCTGGAACAACTGGTTCCTGTCGCGCTGCGGCCGGTTGTGGTCGATGTTGAAGATGTCCGCACCCGGGGTTGCCGCGCGCGCCCAGAAATCATCCGTGGTGAGTTTGGAATAGTTGGCGCCCAGTACCATCTCCTGGCGCAAACCCAGGCCTTCGAACTTGCCGTCGACATACACGTCCACACCGCGACTCTTGGTGTTGAAGTCAGTGACCCAGTCCACGTAACGCACGGTGCCGCTGTCACCGGGGTTGGGGATGGTGTCCCACGTCGCCTGGTAGGTCGCGTCGTTGTGTTCATCCATGGCCACGAGGGCGGCCTTCACTTTCCAGTCATCGTTGAAGCGATGCTCGATATCGGCAAACACCTGGGTCTGGTTATTGACGTTGCGGTTCCAGTTGGCCCCCACAAACGTCGAGCGTGGCAAGCCGATGTCGCTGCCATTGGCATAGCGTGGCAGCGACATGAAGTTCGGGCGGGCGTGGCCTTTCTGGTTGCTGATGCCCACGCCGACGGTGGTGTCAGGGGTGAAGTCATAGTCGACGGCGGCATAGACCGTCTGGTTCCAGCTGCCCGCGTAGTCGACGAAGGAATTGGTGGTGTCGTAATCCGCCACAAACCGGCCGCGCAAGGTGCCCTCGGCATTCAGCGGGCCACCGGCGTCAACCTGTGTGCCGTAGTGATCCCAGGAGCCTGCCTTGGCGCTGATGGTAACCGTCGGCGCCGCCTGCCCGCGCTTGCGCACCAGGTTCATGGTGCCGCCGGGGCTGTTGGCGCCCTGTAGTAAGGCAGCCGGGCCGCGCAGGGTCTCTACCCGGTCGTAGATCGCCATGTTTTCAGTGAGGTAGCTGCCCAGCGCGTAGGTGTTACGCGGGATGCCCACACCGTCGTATTGCAGGGTGCCCACCTCGAAGCCTCGGGAGAAGATGAACATGCCGGGGCCGGGAGATTTGGTCGCTGTCAGGCCCGGGGTGCGCTTGACCACTTCGGAGAGCTTGGTGGTGTTCTGGTCATCCATCTGCTTGCGGGTCATGACGCTGACCGATTGCGGGATGTCCTTGATCTTCTGTTCGCCCTTGCCGAGGGTCACCGCGCCGGTGGTGTAGGAGCCGGTGCCTTCGGTTGTAGCGCCAAGGTGCTCGGCGCTGATGGTGGTGGCACCCACCTCAAGGGCTGTGCCTGATGACACACGCTTTTCCAGGGTCACGGTATCTGCGTTGATAAATGCCGCACTCAACCCCGTCCCCGCAAGCAACCTCGCCAGGGCATCCCGTTGCCCCAGATTGCCACTCACCCCGGGCGACAGCAGCCCCTGCGTCAACTCGCTGGGCACCAACACCTGAAGCCGCGTCACCGCCGAAAACGCCGCCAACGCGCCGTCCAGGCTTTGCTCCTGGATATCGAAGCGGTAGGTCTGGGCCTGCGTGGTCTCGGCGGCCTGCAGGTACAACGGCGCAGTGCCGCAAGCCAAGGAAATAGCCAGCGTCAGCAAGGGCCGTGCGGCAAATCGGTGTGCCATGGATGGTGCTCCCCGGTGCAAAAAGTCAGTGAACGGGCGCCGCACTATTTGAGAGTGCTTATTATTTACGCCTCAGTGATCAAGGACGACGGCTTGGGGAGAAACCCTGAAAGTTTTTTGAAAAAGATTCGGCTAGGACGCCTTGCCTTCGCGCAACACCAATAAATACGGGGTGTAATGCTCGGCGCGCAGGTTAAGCGTGTATTCCAGCGCCTTGATGACGGCGTCCGGCTTGTCGATCTCGAACACGCCGGACACCACGCGATCACGCAACGCGTCGCCGAGCACCAGCGTCTTGCCGGGCCAGTAGCGATTCAATTCGGCAACCACGTCAGACAGTGGCTGCTGGCGAAACACCAGTTGTCGCTGGCGCCAGGCAAAACCGCTGGCAGGGTCGAATGGGTGGACTACGGTCAGGCGTTGATCCTGATATTCCACCGCACGACCCGGCTCCAGGTACACCGGCTCACCCACGCCGGAACTGACCTGAACCTTGCCTTGGGCGACCAGCACCTGAGTCTGCGCCTCACGGCGGGCAACACTGAATTGCGTACCCACCACCTTCACCCAGCCATCGCCGGACTGCACCACGAAGGGCCGTGAGGGATCCTTGGTCACGCTGAAAAAACCTTCGCCTCGCAGCAGACGAATCTGACGCTCACCGGCACTCATGCGGACCTGCACAGCGCTGTCCGTGTTGAGCTGCAGTTGCGAGCCGTCCGCCAGTTCGACCGTGCGCGATTCACCAGTACCAGTGGAATAGTCGGCCCGCAGGCGATCCAGCCATGGCGTGTTTTGCAACGTCAGGCCGACCGCCAAAAGCATCGCGGCAGCATATGCCCAACGCCGTACCGGCTTGCGCCAGGCGGCTTGCTCGGCCCGGCGAATCAGCCGCGCCGGTTCGCGCAGGCCGCCCAGCATCGCCTGGACTTCCTGCCACGCATCATCCTGGGCGGCGCCCTGCCCCAGCCACGCGGAAAAGGCCTCGATTTCGGCCGCCGTAACGTCGTCGGCCTGGAGCCGGAAATACCAGCCGGACGCTTCGGCAAACAACTCGTCGGCAGTGGGTGCGGCGATCATGACCGGCGTCCTTGTTCATCACAGGCCAGTCGCGCCTTGATAAAGGCACGGCATTCGATCAAGGCCCGACGCAATTGGTATTCCACACTGCGCGGGGTGATCGACAGACGTTCGCCAATCTCGCGGTAGGAAAGTTCGTCGACATGATAGAGCAGGAAGATCTGCCGAGTCGCTTCGGGCAGCGCCAGGATCGCATCCTGCATCAGTTGCTCCTGTTGATAGGCGGCCAATTGCTCGTCGGCACCTGGGCTGCTGCAGGGCAGTTCTTCACTGGGCTCGCCGGCATCCAGGCGCTCACGGCGGATGGCCTGGCGCTGATGGTCGCGCACCAGGTTGCTGGCGATGGTGAAGAGGAACGCCGGGAGGTTGTCGATCTTCTCGCCGGAGTCCAGCCGGGCCAGGCGCAGGAACGATTCCTGGGTCAGGTCGGCGGCCACCTGGGCGCTGCCGGTACGGCGGGTGACAAAGGCTTCGAGGGCCTTCTTCTGCTCCGCAAACAGGCGCGCGATCTGAGAATTCCAGGAGAGCACAGCACTACCTTGAGAAGAACGGGATGTTCAGGAAGTGCGCACGCTAGCAGAGGATGAGATTGGTTCGCAATTGATATCTATTTTTGCTGGGGTTTTGCTGTGCTGCTGATGGCCTCATCGCGGGCAAGCCCGGCTCCCACATCGACCGAGTTGCCTGAGCGAACTCGGTCGATGTGGGAGCCGGGCTTGCCTGCGATGGCCACGCCTCGGTATTACTGAATTTCGTCCGGCTTGACGATCACCCAGTTTTTATCCGCGGTCACCGGCAACCCTTCCTTGGCCTGGGCCGCAGCGTGCTTGGCCATCATGCCGTTAAGCTGGGTCATGTATTTGTCCTTGCGGTTGACCCACAGGTGAATGCCGCCCTTGGCCACGTCCACGTCATGGAACAGCATGTAGCCGTCGCTGCTTGGCGTATCGCCACCGACGATCACCGGTTTTTTCCACTCGTCGATATAGGTCAGGATCGCCGCGTGCTTGCCGGCCATCCAGGTCGCCGGGGTCCACAGGTACGGGGTCAGTTCCAGGCCGAGGTTGGCCTTCTCGTCATACTTGCCGGCGGCAATCTGTTTGCGTGCGGTGGTCAGCTCGCCGGTCTTGCGGTCTTTCAGCAGGGTGGTCACGCCGATGACATTCTCGGGTTTGACGTTGTAGCCGTACTTCGGATCGGCCGCGACCATGCGTACCAGTTCCTCGGACGCGGCGGTCATCACGTAGACCTCAATGCCGTTTTCCATCAGCTTGTTGAACAGTTCAGCCTGGCCGGTAAAGACTTTCGGCGGCTGCACTTCCATGTTCTTGACCACGTCACCTTCGTAGTAGGTGACCGGCACCGGCTTGCCCGACGCCATCATCTCGTCGACGTAGCCCTTGAGTTCCTTGAGGGTGAAGCCGGAGAAAATCTGCGCGACCCATGGGTAGCACACCATGTCGTCGACTTCGCACAGGCGGTAGTAGTAGCTGAACAGGCTTTCCTTGTGGTCGGCGGTATCTTTGAACGGGATCAGCTTCAGGGAAGGGTCCATGGTGTCGCGGGTGATCAGGCCCTTGTTTTCCAGGTACGGCAGCAACGATTCTTCAAGGTCGTAGCGGTAACTGGTGTTGTCCATGTCGAACACCGCGAAGTTGCCCTTGTTGGCATTGGCGGCAATCATCGTGTCCAGTTGCTTGGCGGCAGCCGCCGGCCAATGTTTCAACTCGGTGGCGGCAAAGGCCTGGCTCGCAAGGCCCAGGCACAGCGCGGCGGCAAACAGTTTCGGCGCTAGCTTCATGTGCGTTTTCTCCCTGAGTGAAAGACATCGACGCTAACAAATCTGTGTGACAGTTATCGCCCGAGCGCGACCGCTTTCGTCGTGATCGCGCCAACGCCATACGTCTGGGCGTCACTCGCTTATTCCAAAAACGACAGTCGACATGCGATAACGTTATTAAATCAATATATTTCAAGCTGTTAGGCTTGCCGGTTCGCAATCGCAGGCTCACGCGATTGGCTGTCTTCTCAACGGAGCTTCAATGAATCTGCCCCTGATTCTCAACTTACTGGTGTTCGTGGCCCTGTTGCTGGGCCTGGCACAAACCCGCCGAACCCACTGGAGCCTCGCCAAGAAGGTCTTATTTGCGTTGGTACTCGGTGTGATCTTCGGTGTGGTGCTGCACGCGATTTACGGTGCTGGCAACCCGGTACTCAAGGCCTCGATCGGCTGGTTCGACCTGGTCGGCAACGGTTACGTGCAGTTGCTGCAAATGATCGTGATCCCGCTGGTGTTCGCCTCGATCCTCAGCGCCGTGGCTCGCCTGCATAACGCCTCGTCCCTGGGCAAGATCAGCTTCCTGACCATCGGCACGCTGCTGTTCACCACAGCGATCGCGGCGCTGATCGGTATCGGCCTGACCAACCTGTTCGGCCTCACCGCCGAAGGCCTGGTGGCCGGCACTCAGGAAATGGCGCGCCTGCAAGTGATCCAGAGTGATTACGCGGGCAAGGTCGCCGACCTGAATATCCCGCAACTGCTGCTGTCGTTCATCCCGCAGAACCCGTTCGCCGACCTGGCCCGGGCCAAGCCGACGTCGATTATCAGTGTGGTGATCTTTGCTGCATTCCTCGGGGTCGCCGCGCTGCAACTGCTCAAGGATGACGTGGAAAAAGGCCAGAAGGTCCTCAACGCCATCGACACCCTGCAAGCCTGGGTAATGCGCCTGGTGCGCCTGGTGATGAAGCTGACCCCGTACGGCGTGTTGGCGCTGATGACCAAAGTGGTCGCCAGCTCCAACCTGCAAGACATCATCAAGCTCGGCAGTTTTGTAGTGGTCTCGTACCTGGCCCTCGGGCTGATGTTTGTGGTGCATGGCCTGCTGCTGTCCCTGGCCGGGATCAACCCGCTGCGGTTTTTCCGCAAGGTCTGGCCGGTGCTGACGTTTGCCTTCACCAGCCGCTCCAGCGCCGCGAGCATCCCGCTGAGCATTGAAGCGCAGACCCGTCGTTTGGGGATTCCGCAATCCATCGCCGGTTTTGCCGCCTCGTTTGGCGCGACGATTGGCCAGAACGGTTGCGCAGGGCTTTACCCGGCGATGCTGGCGGTGATGGTTGCGCCGACGGTGGGCATCAACCCGCTGGATCCGCTGTGGATCGCGACGCTGGTGGCGATTGTGACCTTGAGTTCTGCCGGCGTGGCGGGTGTGGGCGGAGGTGCGACGTTTGCCGCGCTGATCGTGCTGCCGGCGATGGGCTTGCCGGTGTCACTGGTGGCGTTGCTGATTTCGGTTGAGCCGCTGATCGACATGGGTCGTACGGCGTTGAACGTGAACGGTTCGATGACGGCGGGGGCGATTACCAGCCAGATCATGCAGCAGACGGATAAAGAGCTGTTGAATGCGGATGAGCATGCGGAGTTGGCGCAGGCCTGACAGACCGCTATCGCCGGCAAGCCGGCTCCTACATTTGGACCGTGTTCTTTAAAACAACCCGGTTAACTGTAGGAGCCGGCTTGCCGGCGATGCTTTTAGGCTTTTTCCCAAACCTCAAAGTTGTACGCCGGCTTGTCACCCTCAGCCGCATTCTCGACGTTCGACACCAGCTTCCACTGGTTCAAATCAAACTCGGGAAACCACGCATCGCCTTCCGGGCTCAACGCCACGCGCGTCAAATACAGGCGATCCGCCTGCGCAAGCCCCTGCGCATACAACTGCGCGCCGCCGATCAGCATCAGCTCATCCACGCCCTGCGCCTTGGCCCATTCCTCAGCCCGCTCTACTGCCGCATCGAGGGACGGAAAAACTTCCGCACCTTCCAGCGCCAGATCGGTCTGACGGCTGACCACAATGTTCAATCGGCCCGGCAACGGTCGACCCAGGGAATCCCAGGTCTTGCGCCCCATGATGATCGGCTTGCCCAAGGTGGTGGCCTTGAAATATTTGAAATCCCCCGGCAAATGCCAGGGCATGCTGTTGTCGACGCCGATCACACGGTTTTCACCGAGGGCTGCGATCAGGCTTAAAGGGAGAGTTTTTTTCATGGCGACGAGAATACCAGAGCCGCGCGCGGCATACCCCAACCGGCGTTTCAGCGGTTATGCTCCAGGCTCACTGGCTCAACAGGACGACGCGTGACAGCTCTGAACCCCCTGCAAAGACTCTGGCTGACCGAAACCGTGCGCCTGCGGGAGGAACACGCGGGCGCGCTGGAAGACCAGGAAGCCAATCGTCTGGCCCGCAGCACCGGCGGTGACTTGCCCACGCGCATCCAAAACCGTGCGCTGTGGCTGGCCGAGCGCGATGGCCTCACCGCTGCCCTGCTCCGCTGGCTGCAAGGCGCGCGCCTGGCGCTGATCCTGCTGGCAGTGGTCGCCATTCTCAGCGGCGCCGGGCTGGCCTTTGCCGCGCTGGGCAACGGCCTCGTGCCGGTGAATGTGTTCTGGGCCCTGGGCAGCCTGCTGGGTTTGAACCTGATCCTGCTGTTGAGCTGGGCCCTGGGCCTGCTGTTTGCCGGTGAACACAGCGCCAGCCTTGGTCGCCTGTGGTTATGGCTCAGCGAAAAACTTGCCCGCGACGCCAAGGCCGCGCAACTGGCGCCGGCCCTGCTGCTGTTGCTGCAACGGCGCAAGCTTAATCGCTGGGCGGTGGGTGTGCTGGTCAACAGCCTGTGGTTGCTGGCCCTGCTCAGCGCCATGGTGATCCTGCTGACGCTGCTGGCCACCCGGCGCTACGGCTTCGTCTGGGAAACCACCATTCTGCAGGCCGACACCTTTGTCGCCGTCACCCAAACCCTCGGCGCCCTGCCCGCCTTGCTGGGCTTCAACGTACCCACTGTCGAGATGATCCGCGCCAGCGGCGATGTCGCCCTGAATATCGAAAGCGCCCGCCAG
Organism: Pseudomonas sp. ADAK13; assembly: GCF_012935715.1. Classification (NCBI taxonomy): domain Bacteria; kingdom Pseudomonadati; phylum Pseudomonadota; class Gammaproteobacteria; order Pseudomonadales; family Pseudomonadaceae; genus Pseudomonas; species Pseudomonas sp. ADAK13. The sequence continues at coordinate 2,655,466 of NZ_CP052860.1, read as the reverse complement.
GCCTGGGCCGCCTGGCTGGTGGGCGTGCTGCTGGTGTACGGTATCCTGCCGCGGCTGATCCTCGCGCTGCTGTGCCTGTGGCGCTGGAAACGCGGGCGCGCAGGCTTGAGCCTCGACCTTAACCTGCCCGGTTACAGCCAACTGCGTGAACGGCTGATGCCCAGCAGCGAACGGCTTGGGGTCAACGATGCGGCGCCCGAACAGTTGCACCACGTGACCGGCGGCGTCAGTGAACTGGAAAGCGATGGCGCCCTGTTGGTGGCCATCGAACTCGACGACCAACGCCCGTGGCCGCCGAAGCTCCCGACCAGCGTCAAGGACGCGGGCATCCTTGACAGCCGCGAATCCCGCAACAAGCTGCTGGAACAGCTCACTCGCTTCCCGCCCGCACGCCTGGCCATCGCCTGCGACCCACGCCGCTCGCCGGATCGCGGCAGCCTCGCGCTGATCGCCGAACTGGCCCGCAGCGCCACGGCTACCCGGGTCTGGCTGCTGCAAGCGCCGGCCGGCCAAGCCCTGGACGCAGAACGCCTGGGTGATTGGCACACAGCACTGCAACAGCTGGAGATTCCATTCGCCGATTGCGCGCCGCTCACTTGGCTGGAGACCGGTCATGACTAAGCCCCTGAAACTTGCGGTGGTCGGCCACACCAACGTCGGCAAGACCTCGTTGCTGCGCACCCTGACGCGAGACGTCGACTTTGGTGAAGTCTCCCATCGGCCCAGCACCACCCGGCATGTCGAGGGCGCACGCCTGTCGGTGGACGGCGAAGCGTTGCTGGAGCTGTACGACACGCCCGGCCTGGAAGACGCCATCGCCCTGCTCGACTACCTCGAACGCCTGGATCGCCCCGGCGAACGCCTCGACGGCCCGGCACGACTCGCGCGTTTCCTGGAGGGCAGTGAAGCCCGGCAGCGTTTCGAACAGGAAGCCAAGGTGCTGCGCCAACTGCTGGCGTCCGACGCCGGGCTGTATGTGATTGATGCCCGGGAGCCGGTGCTGGCCAAGTACCGCGATGAGCTGCAAGTGCTGGCCAGTTGCGGGAAACCGCTACTGCCGGTGCTCAATTTTGTCAGCAGCGCCGACCACCGCGAGCCAGACTGGCGCGAAGCCTTGGCCCGCCTCGGCCTGCACGCACTGGTGCGTTTCGACAGCGTCGCGCCACCGGAAGACGGCGAGCGCCGCCTGTATGAGAGCCTCGCTCTGCTGCTGGAAAACGCCCGTGGGCAACTGGAGCGGCTGATCCTCGACCAGGAAGCCCAGCGCCAGGCACGCCAGCAAAGCGCGGCGCGGCTGATTGCCGAACTGCTGATCGACTGCGCCGCCTGCCGCCGCAGCGTGGTCAGCGAAGCCGACGTGGAACAACACGCCATCAGTGAACTGCGCAAAGCCGTGCGCCAGCGCGAACAGCGTTGCGTGGAAGCCTTGCTCAAGCTGTTCGGCTTCCGCCCGCAAGATGCCGCCGCCAGCGACTTGCCGCTGCTGGACGGCCGTTGGGGCGATGACCTGTTCAACCCCGAAACCCTCAAGCAACTGGGCGTGCGGGTCGGTGGCGGCATCGCGGCCGGCGCCGCAGCCGGTGCAGGCGTGGACTTACTCGTGGGCGGCCTGACCCTCGGCGCCGCCGCCCTCGCCGGAGCCATCGCCGGTGGCGCCCTGCAAACCGCCCGCAGTTACGGCAGCCGCCTGCTGGGCAAGATCAAGGGCCAGCGCGAGCTGACCGTTGACGACAGCGTGCTGCGCCTGTTGGCCCTGCGCCAGCGGCAACTGCTCAAGGCCCTGAACCTGCGAGGCCATGCGGCAATCCACAGCATCAAGGTCGACACGCCTCAAGACAAGACCTGGCGTGAAGGCAAACTACCGGAAGCCCTGAACAAGGCCCGTGCCCATCCGCAATGGTCGTCCCTCAACCCTCATCCCAAATTGAGCCAGGCTGAGCGCCAGGAACAGATCGAAGCCCTGGCCCAGCGCCTCGACGAGACTTAAGCCGCCAACAGCTGCCGGGCCTTGGACTTCAACACTTCAAGGTCCAGCACCGGCACGTGCATTTCCTTGGCCTGTTCATCCCAGTGACGCATGCGCAAACTCACGGCGCACAGCGGGTCCTGCTCAAACGCCCGGGCTTCTTCGGCCGTCATCACACCGCCCTGGTAGCCCAGGGTGCGACGGCTGGCTTCGCTCAGGCGCGCGTAGTAGTCCGGCTGGCTGAAGGTCAGGTAACGCTTGGCCTGCACGTGGTACTCCACGAGTTTGGCCATGCGCTCGCTGAAGCCCGCCCGGCGCAGAAAGTCGGCGCCCAGCCGTTCATGGCTGACCACGCCATACCCCCCCATGTTCTCGCCACCTTGACCGCAGATGTGCCCGATATCGTGGAAGAACGCCGCCAACACCACCTCATCATCGAAGCCTTCAGCCATGGCCAACTGCGCGGCCTGGGACATGTGCTCGATCTGCGACACCGGTTCACCGATGTAGTCGGCGGTGCCATGTTGTTCGTATAAGCCAAAGACTTCGGTGATTGCCTGTTCAGCGTTCATCACGCATTCCCCCAGAGCTCTGTGATATTGCGCTCGGCCATCGCCGGCCCGACGCTCATGCCCACACCGGTGTGCATCAACGCCGCACTCACCCCCGGCGCCGCCCGCAGGAACGAAAACGGCCCCGGCCCACGGGAACCATAGACGCCCTGCCAGCGCTCCACGACCTGGATCTTGCAGCCCAGGGTGTGTTCGGCCAGTTCGATCATCCAGTTGTCCACCTGTTCGGCGTTGAACGGTGAAGCATCGCTGCCGTAATGGTGGGAATCACCGATGATCAGCTCACCATAAGGCGTCGGGCTGATCAGCAGGTGGATGCCGTTTTCATGCAGGTGCGGGACGTCCCGCAGGATCTCGGCCTGCACCGGCGCGGCTTCCGGCAAGTCGGCGAAGGCACCGTAGTGCACGCAACTGAGCCCGGTCAGCAGGGCGTGTTGCAGGTTCAACTCCACCTGTGGCCGGGCGCGCAGCATTTGCAGGCGGCAGATTTGCGGGTTGAGTTCGGCGATCTGCTCGGCCAGCAACGTCTGGTAGTCGTGGCCGGAGCAGACAATGATCTGCTCGCCGCGAAAGGAACCGGCAGTGGTGTGCACCTGGCCGGGCTCGATGTCGCGCACCAGGGTGGAGAAGTGAAACTCCACGTTGAGTTCGCGGCTCAGGTAGTTGATCAGCGCCGGGAGGGCTTCGCGGGAATACAGTTGTTGATCGTCCAGGCCATGGAGGGCGGCGCGGTGATGTTTGAACTGGCCACCGTACAGGTCGCCCAGGGCGGCGCCTTGCAGCAACTCGACACGATAACCGTGCTCCTGGGCACGCCCGGCGCAGAAGGCTTCAAGCAGGTGCTCTTCGGCTTCGGTGCGGGCGAACAGGTAGGAGCCGTTGCGCTTGAGCTGAATACCCGCCAGTTGTGCCCATTGGCCCCAGATATCGTGGCTTTCCCGCGCCAGGTCGAGCATCGGACCGGGCGGCTGACCGGTGACCAGGGCTTGGCCGAAGTTGCGCACCGAAGCACCCAGTGGCGTGGCGCTCCGCTCGAAGACCTTGACCTTGAGGCCGCGTTTGGCGGCCGCGTAGGCGTGGGACAGGCCGAGGATGCCGGCGCCGATGATCAGCAGTTGTGTCATGAAGTGATGTCCTGAATTTGAGACCGCTATCGCAGGCAAGCCAGCTCCCACATTGGAAGGTATTCACAATCCAAAATGTGGGAGCCGGGCTTGCCCGCGATGAGGCCGTCAGCCCCAATGAAATGCTTACTGGCCGGCAACCTTTTCCGACTTGCCGTCATAGCGCTTGCGCCATTCGGTCAGGATGCTGTCGCGGTTTTTCGAGGCCCAGGCGAAGTCGTTCTTGATCAACCGCTGCTCGTAATCCGCCGGCAATTCGGTCTGCGGCTTGGCAATACCCGGCTGGGCCAGTACCGCGAAGTTTTCTTTGTACAACTCCATCGCCGCCGGGCTTGCGGAGAAGTCGGCGAGTTTCTGTGCCGCGTCCGCGTGGGCGGTGCCTTTGATTACGGCGGTGGCTTCGATGTCCCAGCCCAGGCCTTCTTTCGGCAGGATGATGTCCAGCGGTGCGCCCTGGCGTTTCAACTGCACGGCCGGGTATTCGAAGGAAATGCCGATCGGGAATTCACCCGATGCCGCCAGCTTGCACGGCTTGGAACCGGAGTGAACGTACTGGCCGATGTTCTGGTGCAGGTCGTCCATGTACTGCCAGCCCTGCTTCTCGCCGAAGGTCTGCAGCCAGGCGCTGACGTCGAGGAAACCGGTGCCCGACGAGGCCGGGTTGGGCATCACGATCTTGCCTTTGTACTCGGGCTTGGTCAGGTCTTGCCAGCTCACCGGCTTGCTCAGGCCCTGCTTTTCGGCTTCGACGGTGTTGAAGCAGATGGTCGCCGCCCACACGTCCATACCCACCCAGGCCGGTGGATTGGCGGCGTCACGGTAGTTCGCGCCGATCTTGCCCAAGTCCTTGGGTGCGTAGTTTTGCAGCATGCCCTGCTGGTCGAGAATCGCCAGGCTGGAAGCCGCCAGGCCCCACACCACGTCAGCCTGCGGGCGGGCTTTCTCGGCCAGCAGCTTGGCGGTGATGATGCCGGTGGAATCGCGTACCCATTTGATATCGATGTCCGGGTTAGCCTTTTCGAAGGCCTGTTTGTAGGTCTTCAGTTGCTCGGCTTCGAGGGCCGTGTACACGGTCAACTCGGTCTTGGCGGCAAAGGCATTCAGGCTGAACGCAGTGAGCACAGCAGCGGCTAACGCCAGGGGCTTGAACATGGTGCAGTTCCTTTATGGGTAAATTATTGGCCGGGCGCGGTTTGGCGCCAGGCCTGGGAGCGGCGCAACAAGCCGCGTGAGGCCCACGCCAGCAGCAAGGACACGCCCGCCGAGGTGAACAGAATCAGGGTCGACATGGCCGCCGCACCGCCCACGTTGCCGGCGTCGTCCATGTTCAACACGGCGACGGCGGCGAGGATGGTGTCGGGGCTGTAGAGGAAGATCGCGGCGGAGACGGTGGTCATAGCCGACACGAACAGGTAGCGCACGATGTCCAGCAGCGCCGGCAGGCAGATCGGCACGGTGACGCGCAGGTAATGGCGGTACAGCGGCGCCTTCAGCGACAGCGCGGCGGCTTCGAACTCGGCGTCCATCTGGCGCAGGGCCGTGGTTGCGGTCATTTGTGCGGTGGTCAAATAGTGAGCAATGGTGCACACCACCAACAGGGTCATGGTGCCGTAGAACACATGCAGCGGGTTGCCGTTGAGGTTGAAAAAGAACACGTAGCCCAGGCCCAGCACCAACCCCGGCACCGCCATCGGCACGAAGCTGAGCATGCGCAGCGCCAGGTTCAGGCCCTTCTGGCCCTTGGTTTTTTCCATCAGGTAGGCGCCGGTGAAGATCAGCACGCTGCCGATCGATGCAGTGCACAGGGCCATGGTGATGCTGTTGCGATAGGCCAGCCAGCCGCCGCCGGCCGTGTCCTCGAACTGGTAGTGGGCCAGCGACAGCGACAGGTTGTAGGGCCAGAACTTCACCAGCGATGAGTAGACCGCCATGCCGAACACCAGCAGCAGGCTCGCGCAGATCAGCAGGACGATGGCCAGGTAGCAGCCATCCCGCAGCTTCGACGGCGCCGGCTGGAACACCTGGGCGCGGCCGCTCATGGAGTCGCCATGACGACGGCGCAGCCAGGCGTCGACGCCGAAGCTGAACAGCGCCGGCAGCAGCAGGACCATACCAATCAAGGCTCCACGACCAAATTGCTGCTGGCCGACCACCGCCTTGTAGGCTTCCAGTGCCAGCACTTGGTAGTCGCCGCCCACTACCACAGGCACGCCAAAGTCGGTGATGGTCAGGGTGAACACCAGGCAAAACGCGGCAAAGACTGCCTGGCGCGTCGCGGGCCAGGTGATGCTGCGAAACGCCCGGGACGGGCTGGCGCCCATGCTCGATGCCGCATCGAACAATCGCGCATCCGCCAGGGAAAGCGCCGACAACAAAATCATCAAGGCATGGGGAAAGGTGTAGATCACTTCACCGAGCACGATGCCCCAGAAGCCATAGATGTTGTCCGACAGCAGCCCGCGCAGCATGCCCTGGTTACCGAACAGGTAGACCAGCGCAATCCCTGGCAGCATCGACGGCGCCATCAACGGCAGCAACGACATGCCGCGCCAGATCGCCTTGCCGGGAATCAACGTGCGTTGCAGGGCGTAGGCAAACAGGTAAGCCAGCGGTACGACGATGGCCGCCACGCTGACGGAAACCTTCAGGCTGTTACCCAGCAACCAGTGGAAGTTATCGCTGGTGACCAACTCCCACGCCGCCACCAGGCCACCGCCCTGCCCGGCTTCACTGCTGAAACCGCGCCAGAAGATCGCCAGCAGCGGCATCAGTACCGCCACGCCCAACAGGCACAGCCAGAGCAGCTTGCCGCCAACAACAAAAATACGGTCGCCGAGTTCGGCACGGGAAATCTGTCGAGCCACGTTATCGGGTATCGGCAGAGTCATATCGCGGGCCATCTCAGGCAAACACCTGCAGGCTGCGCGGGGGCAGCGCGACCCAGATGTCCTGGGCGCCGAGGCGCGGCATGGCTTCCGGCGCCAGTTCGGCCAGCAGCGGATGGCCGGGCAGTTGGTCCAGTTCGAAGCTCATGCGGCAGCGGTTGCCGAGGAAGGTGATCTCGCGGACCTTGGCCGGGAACAGGTTTTCTTCATGCACCGGCGGGTTGACGCTGATGGCTTCCGGGCGGCAGAACAGACGACCCGATTTGGCAACGCCTGCGTTGTCTGCCAGACGCATATTCATCCCGCCGACCTGAGCGTGGCTGGCGCTGTTGCGGCTGAACGGCAGCCAGTTGCCCTGGCCGACGAACTCGGCCACAAACGGTGTGGCCGGGCGGTCGTAGATTTCCTGGGGCGTGGCGTATTGCTCGACCTTGCCGTTGTTCATCACGGCGATGCGGTCGGCCATCAACATGGCCTCGTCCTGGTTGTGGGTGACCATCAACGTGGTAATACCCAGGCGGCGTTGCAGTTGGCGCAGCTCGGTGCACAGATGCTCGCGCACCCGGGCGTCGAGGGCCGACATGGGTTCGTCCAGCAGCAGCAAGGACGGCGCCGGTGCCAGGGCGCGGGCCAGGGCTACACGTTGTTGCTGGCCGCCGGAGAGTTGGCCGGGGTATTTCTTTTCGCTGCCCACCAGGCCGACCAGTTCCAGCATCTGCCCGACGCGCTTGCGCACTTCATCGCGACCACTGCCGGTGAGGCCGTAGCCGATGTTCGCTTCGACAGTGAGATTGGGAAACAGCGCGTAGGACTGGAACAGAATGCCGTAGTCCCGCGCCTGCGGTGCCAGCAGGGAAACGTCGCGTTCGCCGAGGTACAACTCGCCGCTGTCCTGGCGTTCCAGGCCCGCAATGCAGCGCAGCAAGGTGGTCTTGCCGCAGCCCGACGGGCCCAGCAGGCACACCAGTTCGCCGGCGGCGACGTCCAAAGACACGTTATCCAGCGCGGTAAAGGCGCCGAAGCGTTTCTGCACACCGCGCACTTTCATTGGCGCGCCGGGGTTGGTCATGGCTGTGTTCATGGAGGCACCTCATCAAACTGATGAAGGTCATCCTAGGGAGGCAATGCGTCCCTCATGTGGCAGAAAGGCAAAACGTGGCGATAGTGGTATTGGTGGATTTGGGTAGGGCTTGAGGAAGGTTTTGCCTGGACTGGCGCCATCGCGGGCAAGCCCGGCTCCCACAGTTGATCGAGTTGGGCCAGAGAAATGCATTCCAACTGTGGGAGCTGGCTTGCCTGCGATGGCGCCTTCAGATCGGGGACATTTCCTGCGCCAACCCCAGAAAAGCCGCTGGCAACCGCGCGCCCTTTCGCTCTTTCAGGCAGTAGAGGTACTCGGGAATCTGCGGGGCATTCTCGATGGTCAGCACCCGCAATTGCGGGTCGTGGGGCACTTCCTGGCGGGCGATGATGCTGATGCCGATATTGCGCAGCACCGCCTCACGAATCGATTCCCGGCTGCCGATCTCCAGCAGCGGCCCGTAACTCACGCCGGCGCCCTGCAACATTTCTTCGGTCAATCGGCGGGTGGTGGAGCCCGGTTCGCGCATCAGCAGGGTGTGCCCGGCCAGCGCGGTCAGCGGTACATGGTCGAGCACCGCCAGCGGATGGTTGCGGTGCACCGCCAGCACCAGCGGGTCCATGCCCAACACCCGGCGAATCAGGCGCGGGTCTTCAAGCAACTGGGATGAGGCGGCAACGTCAACGCGGTAATCATCCAGCGCTTCCAGCACTTGCTGGGAGTTGCCGATTTCCACCGAGACCTCAACCTGTGGCAGCCGCTCGCGGAAGGTTTTGACCAGGTCGAGGATGTAATACGGCGCCGTCGCGGCAATCCTCAACGCGCCCTGCACCTGGCCACTGTTGCGCAGGAAAAACTCGATATCCGCTTCCTGCTGCAACAGCGCCTTGACCATCGGCAACAGCCGCGCGCCTTCGTCGCTGACCGTCAAGCGTCGCCCGCCGCGGTAGAACAACTCCACCGAGTACTGGCTTTCCAGGTGACGAATCTGGGTGGTCACCGTGGGCTGGCTCAGCCCGAGCTTTTTCGCCGCCTGGGTAATGCTGCCCAGGCGGGCGACCATGTAAAACGCCTTCAGCTCGGCACTCAGCACACCACCCTCTCATCGACTATTTGCGCAACAGGCGCAGACCATTGAACACCACCAGCAGGCTCACGCCCATGTCGGCGAACACCGCCATCCACATGGTGGCCATTCCGAGGAAGGTCACCGCCAGGAAGATCGCCTTGATCACCAGGGCCAGGGCGATGTTCTGCTTGAGGATACTCGACGTTTGCCGCGACAGCCGAATGAATGCCGGAATCTTGCGCAGGTCATCGTCCATCAGCGCGACGTCGGCGGTCTCGATGGCGGTGTCGGTACCGGCGGCGGCCATGGCAAAACCGATCTCCGAACGGGCCAGCGCCGGGGCGTCGTTGATGCCGTCGCCGACCATGCCGACCCGGTGGCCCTTGGCGTAGAGCGCTTCGATGGCTTGCAGCTTGTCGGTGGGCAACAGGTCGCCCTGGGCCTGGTCGATGCCGACCTGATCGGCAATCGCCTTGGCGGTGTGGGTGTTGTCGCCGGTGAGCATCAGGGTCTTGATGCCCAGGTCATGCAGTTGCTGGATGGCTTCGCGGCTGGTGTCCTTCACGGTGTCGGCCACGGCGAACAACGCCAGCGGGCCGGACTTGTCCAGCAACAGGACCACGGACTTGCCTTGTTTTTCCAGAGCGAAGAGCCTCTTCTCCAGGGCCGGCGAACACAGGTTCAGCTCTTCCACCAGGCGGTGGTTGCCCAGGTAATAGACTTCGCCGTTGATTTCGCCCTTCACACCGCGACCGGTCAGGGCCTCGAAGTTATCCACAGTGTGCACGGTGAGGTTTTTATCCACAGCCGCGTTGGCGATCGCCAGGGACACCGGGTGATCGGAACGCCCGGCCAGGCTCGCGGCCAAAGCCGGCGCGCTGTCTTCCATGTTCGGGAACAGCGCCAGGTAATCGGTTTGCACCGGTTTGCCGTGGGTGATGGTGCCGGTCTTGTCGAGGGCCAGGTAGTCGAGCTTGTAACCGCCCTCCAGGTACACGCCGCCCTTGATCAGGATGCCTTTGCGCGCCGCGGCAGCCAGCCCGCTGACGATGGTCACCGGTGTGGAAATCACCAGCGCACACGGGCACGCGACCACCAGCAATACCAGTGCGCGGTAGACCCATTCAAACCACACGCCGCCCATGAACAGTGGCGGAATCAGGGCCACGCCCAAGGCAAAGATGAACACTGCCGGGGTGTAGACCTTGGCGAAGGTGTCGACAAAACGCTGGGTTGGCGCGCGGGCGCCCTGGGCCTGTTCCACCGCGTGGATGATCCGCGACAGGGTGGAATTGTTGGCGGCGGCGGTGACTGTGTACTCCAGGGAACCGGCCTGGTTGATGGTGCCCGCGAAGACTTTATCGCCCACGGTCTTTTCAATCGGCAGGCTTTCACCGGTAATCGGCGCCTGGTCAATGGTGGACTGGCCGGAGGTGACTTCACCGTCCAGGCCAATGCGCTCGCCAGGACGAACCCGCACAATGGCGCCCAGTTCGATGACTTTGACGTCTTGTTCAACCCAACTGCCGTCAGCCTGACGCACCGTGGCCTGCTCCGGCGTCATCTGCATCAAGCCGCTGATGGCGTTGCGGGCGCGGTCGAGGGACTTGGCTTCGATCAGTTCGGCCACGGTGAACAGGAACATCACCATCGCGGCTTCTGGCCACTGGCCGATCAGGATCGCGCCGGTCACGGCGATGCTCATCAGGGCGTTGATGTTCAGGTTGAGGTTTTTCAGGGCGATCCAGCCCTTTTTATAGGTGGTGAGGCCGCCGCTGAAGATAGAGATCAATGCGACCAGGGCAATCACCCACGTCGGGGCGGCGTTGGTGAAGTGCAGCACTTCGGCGCCCAAGGCACCGACGCCGGACAGCGCCAGCGGCCACCAGTGTTTCTTCGCGGGCGGCTCGGCCGGCGCTACGCCTTCTTCGATGGGATCGGCCTGCATGCCCAGGGATTTGATGGCCTCGACGATCGGCGCAGTGCTCGGCAGGTCGTGAGTTACGCCCAGGATGCGGTTGATCAGGTTGAATTCCAGCTGCTGCACGCCGGCGAGCTTGCCCAGTTTGTTCTGGATCAGCGTTTGCTCGGTGGGGCAGTCCATGGCTTCGATGCGGAAGGTGCTCAGCCGCGAGCCCGCTGTCGGGGCTTCGGTCAACTTCACCAGCGCAGGCGCGGCCTTGCTGGAGCAGCAGGAATCGCCATGGCTGCCATGGTCGTGCTTCTGCACAGGCTTGAGCTTCGGGCCGTGATCGTGCGCGTGGTCATGATCATGGTCGTGGTCGTGGTCGTGCTTGTGCGGGGTGTGGATGGAATCGCTCATTCTGTCGCGTCCGTAAAGGTGCCTGTTGCCAAGTAAAGACCCTGTAGCCACTATAGGGTCAAGCACCCTTTTGGAGATTGCTGCGATGAAGATCGGCGAATTGGCAAAATTGACGGATTGCCAGGTGGAAACCATCCGTTATTACGAGAAGGAAGGCCTGCTGCCGCCGCCTGCGCGCAGTGACGGTAACTACCGCTTGTACACCCAGGCGCACACCGAGCGGCTGGTGTTTATCCGTAACTGCCGCAGCCTGGACATGACCCTTGAGGAAATTCGCAGCCTGCTGGGCTTGCGGGACAGCCCCCAGGACCAGTGCGAAAGCGTGAATGCGTTGATCGACGAGCACATCCACCACGTCAAGGCGCGGATCGACGGGCTGCTGGCGCTGCAGGAACAGTTGCTCGACCTGCGCCAACGCTGTGGCGGCGGGCCGGACCTGGATCAGTGCGGGATTTTGCAGCGGCTGGAAGTCAGCGGAAGTGTCGCGGCCAGCGAGGCGGAGCCCTCGCATGTGGGCAGAAGCCACGGGCATTGAATGTGTACACACAACAAATGTGGGAGCGGGCTTGCTCGCGAAGGCGGTAGATCAGTCATATTTCCGGCGACTGACACACCGCTTTCGGGAGCAAGCCCCCTCCCACATTGATCAGATGGCTACATCGGCCTTGATGCTTGGGTCGGCGTCATAGCCCACGATTTCAAAGTCTTCGAATTTGTAATCGTAGATCGACTCGGGTTTACGCTTGATCACCAGCTCCGGCAGTTTCTTCGGCGTGCGCGCCAGCTGGGTCTGGATCTGTTCCATATGGTTGCTGTAGGCGTGGGTATCGCCCGTGGTGACGATGATCTCGTGAGGGATCAGGTCGCATTGCTGGGCCAGCATATGGGTCAGCAAGGCCAGGGCAGCGGTGTTGTACGGCAGGCCGAGGAATACGTCGGAGCTGCGGATGTACAGCTGCATCGACAGATGACCGTCATGCACGAAGGCCTGGTACAGCAAATGGCAAGGCGGCAGGGCCTGCTTGCCGTCGCGGGCGTTTTGCTGCGGGCTTTTGGTCTCGTCCGGCAGGTACTCGACGTTCCAGCCGTGGAACAGGATGCGGCGGCTGTTGGGGTTGGTCTTCAACGTCTCGACCATGTAGTCGATCTGGTTGATCTTGCCGCCATCCTTGGTCGGCCAGGCGGTCCACTGCTCGCCGTACACCGGGCCCAGGTCGCCGTCTTCGGTGGCCCATTCGTCCCAGATCCGCACGCCGTTTTCGTTCAGCCACTTGATGTTGGTGTTGCCGCTCAACATCCAGATCAATTCGTTGGCGATGCTTTTGAAGTGAAGCTTCTTGGTGGTCAGCAGCGGGAAGCCGTCGGCCAAGCTATGCCGAAACTGACGGGCAAACACGGCCTTGGTGCCGGTGCCGGTGCGATCGCCCTTGGTCAGGCCATTGGTCACGACATCGTTCAGTAGTTCGAGATATTGCTTCATGTGTATACCTGTATCGTTGAAGCCGGGACCCTCGGGCCCCGGCGTTCGAATTTAAAGCGCGGTGTTCTTGATGCCTTGCGGGCGATTGTAAGCCCACCACAGCAGGCCCAGGCCGGCGATGATCATCGGCAGGCTGAGAATCTGACCCATGGTCACCCAGCCCCACGCCAGGTAGCCCAGCTGCGCATCCGGCACGCGCACAAACTCGACGATAAAGCGGAAGATCCCGTAGAACAACGCGAACATGCCCGACACGGCCATGGTTGGGCGTGGCTTGCGCGAGAAGATATAAAGGATCAGGAACAGCGCCACACCTTCCAGGGCGAACTGGTACAGCTGCGACGGGTGGCGCGGCAATTGCGCCGGGTCGCTGAACGGCGGGAACACCATGGCCCACGGCACATCGCTCGGCTTGCCCCACAATTCGGCGTTGATGAAGTTACCAATGCGCCCGGCACCCAGGCCAATCGGCACAAACGGGGCGACGAAGTCCATCAGCTGGAAGAACGACTTGCCGTTACGCCGGCCAAACCACCACGCCGCGATCATCACGCCCACAAACCCGCCGTGGAACGCCATGCCGCCCTTCCACACCTCGAAGATCAAAGTCGGATTGGCGATGTAGGCTGGCAGGTCGTAGAACAGCACATACCCCAGGCGTCCGCCGACGATTACCCCCATCGACATCCAGAACACCATGTCGGAGAGTTTCTCCTTGGTCCAGGTCGGGTCGAAACGGTTCAGGCGCCGGGAAGCCAGCAACCAGGCACCGCCAATGCCGATCAGGTACATCAACCCGTACCAGTGGATTTGCAGCGGACCGATGGCCACGGCCACCGGGTTGATCTGCGGGTAAGGCAGCATTGCGACTCCTCGTTAAATCAATAGTCTTGGCGCATCGGACCATGCCGGTGCGCGATTAAGTCTGCGTTACAGCAAAAAATTCAGCCCCACACAAAACAGCAGCCCGGCGAACAGCCGCTTGAGCAAGCGCGGCGACAACCGGTGCGCCAGGCGCGCGCCGAAACGGGCGGCCACCATGCTGGTCAGGGCAATGCCCAGCAGCGCCGGCAAGTACACAAAGCCGAGACTATGATCGGGCAGCAGCGGATCATGCCAGCCCAAAATCATGAAACTTAACGCACTGGCCAGGGCAATCGGCAAGCCGCAGGCCGATGAAGTGGCCACCGCCTGCTGCATCGGCACACTGCGCCAGGTCAGGAACGGCACGGTCAACGAACCGCCGCCGGTGCCGAAAATCGCCGAAGACCAGCCAATCACGCCGCCCGCCAGGGTCAGGCCAAGCTTGCCCGGTACCTGGCGGCTGGCCTTGGGCTTGAGCTCCAGGGTCATCTGCACGGCGATCACCAGGGCGAATACACCGATGATCTTCTGCAAGTGCGGCCCGGAAATCGCCTCGGCGGTCAGCGCACCAAGGCCCGCGCCCAGCAGGATGCCCACGGCCATCCACACAAAGATCGGCCAGCGCACGGCACCCCGCCGGTGATGCTCGCGCACCGCATTCACCGACGTGAAGATAATAGACGCCAGCGACGTGCCCACAGCGAGATGGGTCAGCACCGAGGGATCGAAGCCCTGCAAGGTGAAACTGAACACCAGCACCGGCACAATAATGATCCCGCCGCCCACGCCAAACAGCCCGGCGAGCATGCCCGCACAGGAACCCAGCAGCAAATACAGGAGAAATTCCATGGGAGCCCCCGAAAACAGACCGGCATGTTAACGGATGCAAAGCACAGGGTTCTATGGGTAGAGTGGGCAAAACACAAAGGGATCGCCTTATGTGCCTGATTGTTTTCGCCTGGCGGCCGGGCCACGCCCAACCGCTGATCGTCGCGGCCAACCGTGATGAGTTTTATGCCCGGCCCAGCCTGCCGTTGGCCCAGTGGCTGGATGCGCCCCATGTTTACGCAGGCAGGGACCAGGAAGCGGGCGGGACCTGGCTGGGAGTTGGGGCCGATGGGCGCTTTGCGGCGCTGACCAATATTCGGGATCCGCACCAGCCGCCGGCGCGAAAGTCTCGGGGTGAGCTGGTGGCGCGGTTTCTCAGCGGTTCGCTGCCGATTGACGACTATTTGGCCGACGTTAACGGCCGATCAATTGAATATGCGGGGTTTAACCTGTTGGTCGGGACGCGGGATGAACTGTGGCATTACAACGCCAAGGAATCAGCGCCGACTCAATTGGGGGCGGGGGTTTATGGGTTATCCAATGCAGGGCTGGATACGCCGTGGCCGAAGTTGTTGAAGGCCACAGCGGCGTTGCAGGCCTCATTGGAAGATCCGCAGCCTGAAGCCTTGCTGGGGATTTTGAGCGACCCGCAGACGGCGCCGTTTGCAGACCTGCCGGACACCGGCGTGGGCTTGGCGACGGAGAGTTTGCTGTCGAGTGTGTTTATTGCCAGTCCCAGTTACGGGACGCGGGCGAGTACGGCGCTGATTGTGAGTGCCGACGGGACACGGCATATCGTGGAGCGCAGTTTTGGGCCCCATGGTGGCAGGCTGGGCGAGGTGGAACTGAAGCTTTAGCTGTGACTGGACTGGCCTCATCGCGGGCAAGCCCGGCTCCCACAGGGAAATGCATTCCAAATGTGGGAGCTGGCTTGCCTGCGATGAAGGCGCCTCGGTTTAGAGGCTTTTTGCAGACGCCGGATTGATCATCCGCGCCAACCCAAGGTTCTTCAGCGCCAATTGCAGCGAGCTGTGGATAACTTGCGGGTTGTCGATGGTCATCAACTCCGCCAGCAGTTCCTTGGCCCGGCTCAGATTGATCTGGCGCAGCATCCATTTCACCTTCGGCAAGTTGGTGGCGTTCATCGACAGGCTGTCAAAGCCCATCGCCATCAACAGCACCGCCGCCGCCGGGTCACCGGCCATCTCGCCGCAGATGCTCACTTGCTTGCCTTCGGCATGGGCGTCACGCACCACGTTCTGCAGGGCTTGCAGCACCGCCGGGTGCAGGTAGTCGTACAGATCGGCCACCCGCGGGTTGTTGCGGTCCACGGCCAACAGGTATTGGGTCAGGTCGTTGGAGCCCACCGACAGGAAGTCCACCTGCCGCGCCAGCTCCTTGGCCTGGTACACCGCCGCCGGAATCTCGATCATCACGCCAATCGGCGGCATCGGCACGTCGGCGCCTTCGTCGCGCACTTCGCCCCAGGCCCGGTGGATCAGGTGCAGGGCTTCTTCCAGCTCGTGGGTGCCGGAGATCATCGGCAGCAAAATGCGCAGGTTGTTCAGGCCTTCGCTGGCCTTGAGCATGGCGCGGGTCTGGACGAGAAAGATTTCAGGGTGGTCGAGGGTAACGCGAATACCGCGCCAGCCAAGGAAGGGGTTGTCTTCCTTGATCGGGAAATACGACAGTGACTTGTCGCCGCCAATGTCCAGGCTGCGCATGGTCACCGGTAACGGATGGAAGGCGGACAGTTGCTCGCGATAAATCGCCAGCTGCTCCTTCTCACTCGGAAAACGCTGATTGATCATGAACGGCACTTCGGTGCGGTAAAGGCCTACCCCTTCGGCGCCACGCTGTTGCGCACGGGCCACGTCCGCCAGCAGGCCGGTGTTGACCAGCAGCGGTACACGGTGGCCGTCGAGGGTCACGCACGGCAATTCCCGCAGGGCGTCGAGGCCCTGGGACAGCTGGCGTTCTTCTTCCACCACTTCGGCGTATTGCTTGCGCAGCACTTCGCTGGGGTTGGTGTAGACCTCGCCGTGGTAGCCGTCGACGATCATTTCGATGCCGTCGACCTTGGAATACGGCAGGTCCACCAGGCCCATCACCGTCGGAATGCCCATGGCCCGGGCCAGGATCGCGACGTGGGAGTTGCCCGAACCCAATACCGAGACCAGGCCCACCAGTTTGCCTTCGGGCACTTCGCCGAGCATGGTGGCGGTCAGCTCTTCACTGATCAGGATGGTGTTGTCGGGGTACACCAGGGTGGTCGAGCGCTCTTCCTGCAGGTAGGCCAGCAGACGGCGACCGAGGTCTTTCACGTCGGAGGCGCGTTCGCGCAGGTAGGCGTCGTCCATCAATTCGAAACGGTTGACGTGATCGGTGACCACCTGGCGCAGCGCGCCCTGGGCCCACTGGCCGGTCTTGATCACGTCCTTGACTTCGCTGCCCAGGGACGCGTCGTCGAGCATCATCAGGTACACGTCGAACAGCGCCCGCTCTTCAGGCCGCAACTGGGTGGCCAGCTTGGTCGACAGGGTGCGCATGTCATTGCGCACGCCTTCGAGGGCGGTCTTGAACAGGATGATTTCAGCGTCGATGTCGGTGACGGTCTTGTCCGGCACCACGTCCAGGTCGGCCGGCGGCAGCATGACCACGGCAGTACCGACGGCAGCACCCGGCGAACCCGGCACGCCGACGAACTTGGCTTCCTGGATGCCTTTGCCCTGGCGCCCCAGGCCGCGAATCGAACCGGTGGCCTCGGCGTGGGCGATAACCCCGGCGAGCTGCGCGCTCATGGTCACGAGGAAGGCTTCTTCACCTTCGTCGAACTGGCGGCGTTCTTTTTGCTGGATGACCAACACGCCGACAACGCGGCGGTGGTGAATGATCGGCGCACCGAGGAACGAGGCGTAACGCTCTTCGCCGGTTTCGGCAAAGTAGCGATAACGCGGGTGATCGGCCGCGTTTTCGAGGTTCAGGGGTTCTTCACGCGTCCCCACCAGGCCCACCAGACCTTCATTGGGCGCCATGCTGACCTTGCCGATGGAGCGCTTGTTCAAGCCCTCGGTGGCCATCAGGACAAAACGGTTGGTCTCGGGGTCCAGCAGGTAAACCGAGCAGACCTGGCTGCCCATGGCTTCCTTGACGCGCAACACAATAATCCCCAACGCCGCCTTGAGATCCTTGGCGGAGTTAACTTCCTGGACGATCTTGCGCAGCGTATTGAGCATGGCTCGGGGTCGAACTCCGTCGTCAGTCGCGCGCTAAAAGGCGCGGGGCAAGCTCTTTAAGAGCGCGACGATAAACCTCGCGCTTGAATGTCACCACCTGGCCCAACGGATACCAATAACTGACCCAGCGCCAGCCATCGAACTCCGGTTTACCGGTCAAATCCATCCGCACCCGCTGCTCGTTGGAGATCAGGCGCAGGAGAAACCATTTCTGTTTCTGGCCGATGCACAGCGGTTGGCTGTGGGTGCGGACCAGACGTTGCGGCAAACGATAGCGCAACCAGCCTCGGGTGCAGGCCAGAATTTGTACATCTTCGCGTTCCAGGCCTACTTCTTCGTTCAACTCACGGTACAAGGCGTCTTCAGGGGTTTCGTCGGGGTTGATTCCGCCTTGAGGAAACTGCCAGGCATCTTGGTTGATACGGCGAGCCCATAGCACCTGTCCGGCATCATTCGTAAGAATAATCCCGACATTAGGACGGAAACCATCGGGGTCGATCACGGCAACAACCTCGCAAACGCATGTCACCGCATTGTTCCACAAAGATTGATACAGCGGCAACGAGGCTGCTTACCTTATGTGCACTCTTGTGAAAAGACCGTATTCTGGACGCCTTTTTACAGACTTTTCAGCGAGTAACTGCAATGCGCCTGGCTTTATTCGACTTGGACAACACGCTTTTGGGGGGTGACAGCGATCACGCCTGGGGCGATTACCTCTGTGAACGCGGGATTCTCGACGCGGTGGCCTACAAGGCCCGCAACGATGAGTTCTACCAGGATTACCTGGCCGGCAAGCTGGATAACGCCGAGTACCTGAACTTCTGCCTGGAAATCCTCGGCCGCACCGAAATGGCCCAGCTGGATGAATGGCACCGCGACTACATGCGCGACTGCATCGAGCCGATCCTGCTGCCCCAGGCGGTTGAATTGCTGGCCAAGCACCGGGCGGCGGGCGACAAGCTGGTGATCATCACCGCGACCAACCGCTTTGTGACCGCACCGATTGCCGAGCGGTTGGGGGTTGAAACCCTGATTGCCACGGAATGCGAGATGCAGGATGGCCGTTACACCGGGCGCAGTACAGATATCCCGTGCTTTCGCGAGGGCAAGGTGACGCGCTTGAATCGTTGGCTGGAAGAGACCGGGTACAACCTGGAGGACAGCTACTTCTATAGCGATTCGATGAATGACCTGCCGCTGCTGGAGCAGGTGACGCATGCGGTGGCGGTGGATCCGGATCCGAATCTGCGCGCTGAAGCCGAAAAGCGTGGCTGGCCGGTGATCACCCTGCGCGGCTGATAACCTGCATTGATCGGTTTTTTGTGGTGAGCGGGCCTGCCCCGCGCGAGGCAAGCCCGCTCACCACAAGTGTTTTGCCAGCCCTTAAACCGGCTTGGCGCCCATCAACCCGGCAATCGCCACAAACCCCACCAGGCTCACCACCGCCAGCGCCACGGTGAAGTTCACACTCCCCGCCCCGCCCAACCGCAGTCGATTAAGCCGCGCCACCAGCCAGAACCAGCTCAGTGCCGCCACGGTGTAGATCACGCTGGAGCCCAGAATCCACGTTTGCCCCAGCGGCCAGCCGATCAAGTGCACCAGCCACCAGCCGGTGAACGGCATGCTCACCACGCAAATGCCCATCAACAGCCACACAAACACCCACGGCCGCTGCACGGTATAGGCAGGCCCTGCGCTGCGTTTGCGCCAGGCCAGCACCGCCAGGGCGAGGCCGCTGAGCAGCAGCAACACCGTGGCCGCGATGTGGATAACTTTAAGGGTGGTCAGCGTTTCCATGTTCTCGATTCCTTGAAGGCCGCCCAGTCAGCGTAGTCGCTCAACCGAGGAACAGTTGGTAGGCCGGGTTGTCACTTTCATCCCAGTATGGGTAGCCAATGGCCTCCAGCGCCGCTGGCACCAGGTGACGCTCGTCCGCCGGCACTTGCAGGCCCGCCACTACACGCCCGTCGGCGGCGCCGTGGTTGCGATAGTGGAACATCGAGATGTTCCAGCGCCCGCCCAATTTGTTAAGAAAGTTGAACAGCGCCCCCGGACGCTCCGGGAATTCGAAGCGAAACACCACTTCATCGCTGACGTGCGCCGCATGGCCACCGACCATATGACGGATGTGCAGCTTGGCCAGTTCGTTTTCCGTCAGGTCCAGCACCGGGAAACCCTGGCGGGTGAGGCTGGCGATCAGCGCGCTGCGCGGGTCGTTTTCCGGGTGGGTCTGCACGCCGACAAAAATGTGCGCCTCGCGACCGGAGTGGTAGCGGTAGTTGAATTCGGTGATCTGGCGCTTGCCCACGGCTTCACAGAAGGCCTTGAAGCTGCCCGGCTTCTCGGGGATGGTCACGGCGATGATGGCTTCGCGGCCTTCACCCAACTCGGCGCGCTCGGCCACGTGGCGCAGGCGGTCGAAGTTGACGTTGGCCCCGGAATCGATGGCCACCAGGGTTTGCCCGGTGATGCCACGGGTCTCGACGTATTTCTTGATACCCGCCACGCCCAGGGCGCCGGCAGGTTCTGTGATCGAGCGGGTGTCGTCGTAGATGTCCTTGATCGCCGCGCAGATTTCATCGGTGCTGACGGTGATCACTTCATCCACGTAATCCTTACAGATGTCGAAGGTGTGCTGGCCGATCTGCGCCACCGCCACGCCGTCGGCGAAGATGCCCACGGTCGGCAATACCACGCGTTCGCCCGCGGCCATGGCGGCTTGCAGGCAGTTGGAGTCGTCCGGCTCGACGCCGATGATCTTGATTTCGGGCCGCAGGTACTTCACGTACGCCGCGATACCGGCGATCAGGCCGCCGCCGCCCACCGGGACGAAAATCGCGTCCAGTGGCCCCGGGTGCTGGCGCAGGATCTCCATCGCCACGGTGCCCTGCCCGGCAATGGTGTGCGGATCATCGTAGGGGTGAATGTAGACGTAGCCTTTTTCGTCGACCAGCTTCAGTGAATACGCCAGGGCTTCCGGGAAAGAATCCCCGTGCAGCACCACTTTGCCGCCACGGGAGCGCACGCCCTCGACCTTGATCTCGGGGGTGGTCTTGGGCATCACGATGGTGGCCTTGACCCCCAGCACCTTGGCCGCCAGGGCCAGGCCCTGGGCGTGGTTGCCCGCCGAGGCGGTGACCACGCCGCGCGCACGCTCTTCGGCGCTCAGTTGGGTCAACTTGTTGTAGGCGCCGCGAATCTTGAACGAGAACACCGGCTGCAAGTCTTCGCGCTTGAGCCAGACCGTGTTGCCCAGCCGCTCGGAGAGCTGGCGGGCGGTCTGCAGCGGGGTTTCTACGGCAACGTCGTAAACGCGCGAGGTGAGGATCTTTTTGACGTACTGTTCAAGCATCGGAAAGCATCACTGGGCGGGTTGGGCAGGGCCAAGGAGTCTAACCCAGCGTTTGGCCGGGCGACCACACGAAAACCGAGGTTTTGTTGGGTTATACTCGCGCCCCTCTTTACTCCCCGCCCGTTCCGGAGCCCGCATGACCCAGGATCAACTCAAACAGGCAGTGGCCCAGGCCGCCGTCGATTTAATCCTTCCTAAACTCGACGATAAAAGCATCGTCGGTGTCGGCACCGGTTCCACCGCCAATTGCTTTATCGATGCGCTGGCCCTGCACAAGGGCGCGTTCGACGGCGCGGTCGCCAGCTCCGAAGCCACGGCTGCACGGCTCAAGGGCCACGGTATTCCGGTGTATGAGCTGAACACCGTCAGCGACCTGGAGTTCTACGTCGACGGCGCCGATGAAAGCGACGCCCACCTGAACCTGATCAAGGGCGGCGGCGCAGCCCTGACCCGCGAGAAGATCGTCGCGGCCGTGGCCAAGACCTTCATCTGCATCGCCGACGCCAGCAAGCTGGTGCCGGTACTCGGCGCGTTCCCACTGCCCGTGGAAGTCATCCCGATGGCCCGCAGCCACGTGGCCCGCGAGCTGGTGAAGCTGGGCGGCGACCCGGTGTACCGCGAAGGCGTGCTGACCGACAACGGCAACATCATCATCGACGTGTTCAACATGCAGATCACCAACCCGGTGGAACTGGAGCGCCAGATCAACGCGATCGTCGGCGTCGTCACCAACGGTTTGTTTGCGGCCCGTCCGGCTGACGTATTGCTGCTGGGTACCGCGGAAGGCGTGAAAACCCTCAAGGCATAAAAGCACCACAGGCCCAGTGTGGGAGCTGGCTTGCCTGCGATGGCATCGCCCCGGTACTACTGAAAGACCGCGTCGCCTGCATCGCAGGCAAGCCAGCTCCCACATTCGATCCTCGCCATGGCTGGGATCGGGTTCATTTCTTGAACACATAGAACAAGTTGGGCTCACTGACCATGTACAACGTGCCGTCGTTGTCCATGGCAATCCCTTCGGCCTGAGGCACGCGCTGCTTCAGGCCATGGCGCCCCTTGAGCAGCGACAGACTGCTCAGGGGACGACCGTCGATATCCAGTTCCAGCACCAGGAATGACTCATCCGACAGCGCCAGCAGATGGCCGCTGCGCTCATCGTATTGCAGGCTCGACAGGTCGCGCACAAACAACCCGGCATCACGCTTGGGGTTGTTGATCACGTGCACCGAGTAGGTTTTTTCCGGTTTGAAATGGGGAAAGCCGTGGACCTCGTAGATCAGCATCGGGTCGCGTTCCTTAGCCACAAACAGGCGCTTGCCCACCGAGTCATAGGCCAGGCCTTCGAAACCCTTGTTGCCGCCCAGGTGCACGCCGAGGGTCATCTGCTCGGCGTCGGCGGCGTCGAGGAACCGGGTGTCGTCATCCACGTGGACCTTGATCAGCCGCTGTTGGCGCTCGTCGCTGATGACGTAGGTGTTGTCGCTGATGTACTCCACGGCCTCGGCATCGCCAAAGCCTACCAGCGCAATACGCCGCAGGATTTTGCCGTCCAGGGACAGCTCGACCAGCTCGGCGTTTTTGTTGGTGACGGTAAACAGGCTGTTGCGCACCGGATCAAAAGTTAGGGCCGAGACATCATCGTTGAGGCCGTCGATCACCTGTGCTTCCAGGCTCACCTGATAATCCCCCAGGCCAATGGAGTGCTCACCGGCGGGATGCCGCCACGACTGCCAGTTAAACCAGGCACGCTCGAACAGGCGCAGTTGCTGAGCGACCACGCCGACAGCCACCAGGGCGATCAGGATCAGAATGAAAAAAGCAGGTTTGGGACGGGCAAGTCGACGCATCAGGGCGGGGCTCAAAGTGAAAACTGGCGAATGAATATCACGGTCGCCTGAATTTAAACTTAAACGCCCCGGGTGTCTGGCGAATGCCGCAGATAGAGAAAAATCTGACGTAATCGAACTACTGTGCCTGCTTCTCGAAGCGATAGAACAGATTCGGCTCGCTGACGATGTACAGCGTGCCGTTCTCGTCCATCGTCACGCCTTCGGCACGCGGAATGGTGTTCTTCAAGCCATTGAAGCCGCCGAGCAAGGTCATGAAGCTGACTTGCTCGCCCTTCTCGTCCAACTCCAGCAGCAGGTGGGAATCGGCCGACAGCGCCAGCAGATGGCCGGTACGCGGGTCGACCGTCAGCGCCGAGAGGTTGCGCATGTCCAACTCACTGTTGGCGAGCTTTTGCTTGTCGCCGGTGAGCGTCTGGCTGCCGTCGCTTTTCCAGGTGAACAGCGCCGGTGGCCGCTCTTCGCCGAGAATCAGCTGTTGGTTGCGCTTGTCCCAGGTGATCGCCTCGAAGGCTTTGTTCTGGTCTTTCGACGGGCCGAGGTCATAGGACGGGAAGTCGGCTTTGTTCAACTGCTGAGTCTGGGGGTCGACCTTGATAATGGTCAGGCTGTGCTGGCGCTCATCGACCACGGCCATCAGGCCGTTTTCCATCATGGTCACGCCTTCCGGGTTGTTCCAGCCGTTGAGCGGCATCTTGCGCAGCACGTCGCCTTGCAGGGTCAATTCAACCAGGAACGGGTTCTTGCCCATCACCGAAAACAGGGTTTTGGTCTGCGGGTTATAGGTCAGGTCCGAGGCTTCGTCTTTCTCCATGCCGGGTAACAGCTTGGCGTCGATCACCGCGTGATAGTCCGGGAGCCAGACGCTTTCCAGGCGCTCGGTCGGGGTCTCGAAGCGCTCCGCCACCCACAACAAGCCGCGATCGTCCCAGTGCATCGCCCAGGCCACGCCATAGATGATCGCGCCCGCCAGGAACAACCAGGAATACCAGCGCATGGCGAGGCGGGAACGCAGCGTAGGTTTTACGGATGGGAGAGGCACGGCCATTACGCTTTCCAGAAAGTCAGCTTTAGGGGATAGCACAGGATCAGAGAGTCCGCGCGCAGGAGGCTGAGGATTATCCGGATGGGGTGTGAAAAAAATGCAAAAACAGATAACACCCGTAGGAGCCGGCTTGCCGGCGATAGGATCACTGCAGTGCAACAGGTACACCGAGTCGATGCCATCGCCGGCAAGCCGGCTCCTACAAAGGCATGTTTAGCGCACGCTGCTTTCGAAGCGGCTCACACCCGGCAATTCCAGCACCAGCTCATCCCCCACATTCAGCGGGCCCACGCCTGCCGGTGTACCGGTGAGGATCACATCCCCGGCCTGCAGCGAGAAGCAGCCGGCCATGTACTGGATCATCGGGATGATCGGGTTGAGCATGATCGCGCTGTTGCCGTCCTGGCGCACTTCGCCATTGATGGTCAGGCGAATGCCGATGTCGGTCACGTCCGGGAAGGTGCTGCCGACGACGAACGGGGCAATCACCGCCGCGCCATCAAACGACTTGGCGATTTCCCACGGCAGGCCCTTGGCTTTCAGCTCGGCCTGTTTGTCCCGCAGGGTCAGGTCCAGGGCCGGGGCAAAACCGGAGATGGCGTCCAGCACTTCCTCACGGCTGGGCTTGGTCGACAACGGCTTGCCGATCAACACCGCGATTTCCGCTTCGTAGTGCACCGAACCGCGCTCGGTAGGGATGGCGAAACCGCCTTCCAGCGCCACCACGCAGCTGCCTGGCTTGATAAACAGCAGCGGCTCGGTCGGTACCGGGTTATCCAGTTCCTTGGCGTGTTCGGCGTAGTTACGCCCGATGCACACCACTTTCCCCAGGGGAAAGTGAATATTGGTGCCGTCGACATACTTGTGCTGGTAGCTCATGGACCGACTCCTTCAGGGACTGTTAAACAGCGAAAATCTTGCCCGGGTTCATGATCCCGTTAGGGTCGAACACCGCTTTCACTGCCTTCATGTATTCAATTTCAACCGGCGAACGGCTGTAGGTCAGGTAATCGCGCTTGGTCATGCCCACGCCGTGTTCGGCGGAGATCGAGCCGTTGTACTTCTGCACCGTCTCGAACACCCACTTGTTGACGGTGGCGCACTTGGCGAAGAATTCGTCCTTGCTCAGGTTTTCCGGCTTGAGGATGTTCAAGTGCAGGTTGCCGTCACCGATGTGGCCGAACCAGACAATTTCGAAGTCCGGGTAGTGTTCGCCGACGATCGCGTCGATTTCCTTCAGGAATGCCGGCACTTTCGACACAGTTACCGAAATGTCGTTCTTGTACGGGGTCCAGTGGGAAATGGTCTCGGAGATGTACTCGCGCAGCTTCCACAGGTTGTGCAGTTGGGTTTCGCTCTGGCTCATCACGCCGTCCAGCACCCAGCCCTGCTCGACGCAGTGCTCGAAGGTTTCCAAGGCCTGATTGGCCACCTCTTCCGTGGTCGCTTCAAATTCCAGCAGCGCGTAGAACGGGCAGTCGGACTCGAACGGCGCCGGCACATCGCCACGGCCGAGGACTTTGGCCAGGGCCTTGTCGGAGAAGAACTCGAAGGCCGTCAGGTCCAGCTTGCTCTGGAAGGCGTGCAGCACCGGCATGATCGAGTCGAAATCGGTGGTGCCCAGCACCATGGCAGTGAGGTTTTTCGGCGCACGGTCCAGGCGCATGGTCGCTTCGACCACAAAGCCCAGGGTGCCTTCAGCGCCAATGAACAGCTGGCGCATATCGTAGCCGGTGGCGTTCTTGATCAGGTCTTTGTTCAGCTCCAGCAGGTCGCCCTTGCCGGTGACGACCTTCATGCCGGCTACCCAGTTACGGGTCATGCCGTAGCGAATAACCTTGATCCCGCCGGCATTGGTGCCGATATTGCCGCCAATCTGGCTGGAACCGGACGAGGCGAAGTCCACCGGGTAGTACAGGCCTTTTTCTTCGGCGACGTTCTGCAATTGCTTGGTGACCACGCCCGGCTGGCACACGGCGGTGCGGTCGGTGAGGTTCACGTCGAGGATCTGGTTCATATAGTCGAAGGACACAACCACTTCGCCATTCGCTGCAACGGCAGCGGCCGACAGGCCGGTGCGGCCACCGGACGGCACCAGCGCCACCTTGTGTTCATTGGCCCAACGGACGATGGCCTGCACCTGTTCGGTGGTCTTCGGGAAGACGATGGCGACCGGGGCCGGCGCGAAATGCTTGGTCCAGTCCTTGCCGTAAGCCTCAAGGGAGTCAGCATCGGTCAGGACCTTGCCAGGCTCAACCAGGGTCTTCAGCTCATCAATCAGGGCAGGATGGGTCATCGACAGAACTCTCGAACAATTCATGGTCATCCTGAGAACGCTTCACGTCGCAGGAATGGGTGTTTAGCGGGGCACGTATGCTAGCATACCGCCCCCGCAGGATAGTGCCCAAGGGCGTTCTGCGGTGACGGCTTTCCTGCCGTCCGGGTCAGCTCGCGCTGCTCGATTCCCTGCCATTTTTCTCCGGGATACAGGTTTACGCAGATGAGCAAGACTTCTCTCGATAAGAGCAAGATCAAGTTCCTTCTTCTGGAAGGCGTCCACCCATCGGCTGTCGACGTTCTGAAAGCCGCTGGGTACTCCAGCATTGAGTACATCACCAGTTCTCTGCCGGAAGCCCAGTTAAAGGAAAAGATCGCCGACGCGCACTTTATCGGCATTCGCTCCCGTACTCAGCTGACCGAAGAGATCTTCGATCACGCCAAGAAGTTGGTGGCTGTCGGCTGTTTCTGCATCGGCACCAACCAGGTCGACCTCAACGCAGCGCGCGAGCGCGGCATCGCGGTGTTCAACGCACCGTACTCCAACACCCGTTCCGTAGCCGAACTGGTATTGGCCGAGGCGATCCTGCTGTTGCGCGGCATTCCCGAGAAGAACGCTTCCTGCCACCGTGGCGGCTGGATCAAGAGCGCAGCCAACTCCTTCGAAATCCGCGGCAAGAAGCTGGGTATCGTCGGTTACGGCTCGATCGGCACTCAACTGTCGGTATTGGCCGAAGGCCTGGGCATGCAGGTGTTCTTCTACGACACCCTGACCAAGCTGCCGCTGGGCAACGCCACTCAGGTGTCGAGCCTGACCGAGCTGCTGGGTATGTCCGACATCGTGACCCTGCACGTACCGGAAACCGCTGAGACCCAGTGGATGATCGGCGAGAAGGAAATCCGCGCCATCAAGAAGGGCGGGATCCTGATCAACGCCGCACGCGGCACCGTGGTCGAGCTGGACGCCCTGGCCGACGCGATCAAGGACAAGCACCTGATCGGCGCCGCCATCGACGTGTTCCCGGTAGAGCCGCGCTCTAACGACGACATCTTCGAAAGCCCGCTGCGTGGCCTGGACAACGTGATCCTGACCCCACACATCGGCGGTTCCACCGCTGAAGCCCAAGCCAACATCGGCCTGGAAGTGTCGGAGAAACTGGTCAAGTACAGCGACAACGGTACGTCGGTGTCCTCGGTCAACTTCCCGGAAGTAGCGCTGCCGGCTCACCCTGGCAAGCACCGTCTGCTGCACATCCACCAGAACATCCCTGGCGTGATGATGGAGATCAACAAGGTCTTCGCGGAAAACGGCATCAACATTTCCGGTCAGTTCCTGCAGACCAACGAGAAAGTCGGCTACGTAGTAATCGACGTAGACGCCGAGTACTCGGACCTGGCGCAAGAGAAGCTGCAACACATCAACGGCACTATCCGTAGCCGCGTGTTGTTCTAATCGTTAAACGCGCACAAAAAAGGGAGACCCTCGGGTCTCCCTTTTTTTGTCTGAACAAATCTTACTTGACGTTAACCGTGATGACTTTCGAGGCTACAGTCGGGTTGAACTGCATGTGCAGTTTGTCGCCGGCGACCAGTTGCAGGGTGTGTTTGCCCGGGGTGAGGGTCAGCTCGGTTTCGGTCTGGGCCTTGCCGTAGTGGATCACGGTGTCGGTGGCCGGGATCGGCACGCTGGCGTCAGGCAATTCTTTCTGGTCGATCAGCAGGTGGTGGTGGCCGGTGCCCGGGTCCTGGCTGGTGGCCGGTGCCAGTTTCAGGCCTTCCATGCCGAATTTCACGGTGAAGGTCTTATCGACGGTGGCGCCATCTTTCGGCGACACGATAAACACCTTGGCACCTTCAGGCGGCGCGCTACGCGGGATGCCATCGGCGGCGGTTGCCAGCATCGAAGCGCCCAATAGCAGGCTGGCCAGGGTTGCACGAGACAAAAGAGCTTTCATTCACTTCTCCAGTTTTTCCGGGAAATCTGTAGGGTTATGACAACTTCGCGACAAATTGCTGTCCAAGGCACTCAACACCATAGCAAAGCGAGCTTGAACAACGCCTCGCTCATTCGAATTCTTTAGGAGAGACCATGCGTTTCCTGCCTGGCCTGTTACTTTTACTGCCCCTTATGAGCCCCTTGGCCCATGCCGAACTGATCGACGATGTGTTTGACCGTGGGGAACTGCGCATCGCCCTGGAAGCCAATACCCCGCCATTCAACTTCAAGGAAGGCGACAAACTCACCGGCTTTGAAGTGGAGCTGGGTGAATTACTGGCCAAGGAAATGGACGTACGCCCCTCCTTTATCACCGTCGATGCCGCCGACTTGCTGCCCGGCGTGGAAAGCGCCAAGTACGACGTGGCAATCAACCATATCGCTATGACTCCTGAACTGGCGGATCGTTTCGACTTCAGCGAGCCCTACAGCTACTCCAGCGCACAGCTGATCGTGCGCAAGCAGGAACAACGCCCGCTGGGCAGCTTTGCAGCGCTCAAGGGCAAGGCATTGGGCGTGGCCCAGGGCAGTCAGTTTGTCGAGCAGGCGCGCACTGCCGAAGGCGTTGATTTGCGCAGTTATGCCGATGCCAAACAGCCGATCAAGGACGTCGCCGACCAACAGATCGACGCGGCCATCAGTGACCGGTTGCTGATTCCCTACGCGATTCGCGACAGCGAGTTACCGGTGAAGGGAGGCGCAGATGTGGGCCCGACGTTGAGCCTGGCGATTCCGTTCCAGAAAGGTAACCCGGCGTTCAAGGCCAGCCTGGACAAGGCCCTGCAACGGGTGAAGGCCGATGGCCGGCTGACGGCGCTGTCGGAGAAATGGTTCGGGATGGATGCGAGCAAGCCAGTGGCCAAGGCCGAATAAACGACTCGGTCAGTGTAGGAGCTGGCTTGCCTGTGATAGCGGTGGGTCAGCACCAAAAATGTAGGCTGATACACTGCTATCGCAGGCAAGCCAGCTCCCACATTTTGATCTATGTCGGGCTTGAGAGTTTTGCCAGGGCCGCCGCCGCTTCAGGCAACTCCAGCTCACTGAACACCAGCACCCCATGGCGCTTGAGCAGCGCCGCCGTCACGCCTTCGCCGGTCACCTTCACGCCGGTAAACGTGCCGTCATAGGTCAGCAGGTTGCCGCAGGACGGGCTGTTGGCCTTGAGCACGGCGATACGGATGTCGTGGCGTTGCACCAACGCCAGCGCCTGGCGGGCACCCTCGAGAAAGGCTTCGCTGAAGTCTTCGCCCAGGGCCGTCAGCACCTGGGCGCGACCCTCCCAGACATCAACCCCCTGCCCGCCCGGAATCTCGGCAGACGGGCGCGGCGTCGGCAAGCCACCCGCCACTTCCGGGCACACGGCAACCACTCGCCCTTCGGCCTGCCACGCGGCCAATTGGTCGAAAGGCCCGCTGGCCCCTCCGTCGTAGCGTACCCGGTGCCCCAGCAGGCAGCGGCTGACCAGAATCTTTTGCATCATCAGAACGGCTCGTTACCCCGCCGGCGAAACCAGCCGGTGAGGGACAGGCGTTCGCGGGTGGCGGGCAGGACTTCATGGGGGATTTCCCCCGACAGGAACACCACCAGGCAACCGCCGGTGGGCACCACATCGTATTCGACGTCGCCCTTGAGGTACATGCGCAACTGGCCACCGTGCTCCGGTAGCCAGGCGTTGTTCAAGTAGATCACCGCCGACACCATGCGCCGGTCGTCGTCGCGAAAGCGGTCCACATGCCTGAGGTAAAACGCCCCCGGCGGGTACATCGCGAAGTGGCTTTCGAAGTCTTCCAGGCCCAGGAACAGACCCCGGTTCATCGCCACCCGCAGGCTGTCCATCAACTCCAGGTAGTTGTCGCAGGCCACCACTTCGCCCGGCTCCAGCCACTGGATATGGTCACCCCGAATGCCCTCGCGAATCTCCTGGGACGGCCCGCGTCCGACGGCTGCCGGTGCCAATTCACCTTCAGCGGCGCGTTTATGGCACTCAGCCGCGAGTTCGAGGGTCAGAGCCTCGGGCAGGAAGATATTCTGCTGCGACCAGCCTTGTGCGGCCAGGTCATCGACAATGCGTAACAGCAGCGGGTGATCGGAGGGTATGGGCATGGCGCGCATAGTATCCATACGCCTGTGAATCCGACAGAGCCGCCGAGCGTCTGAATACACTTTAGTCAGATGACCGATAGGATTTCTCGACAAATCCTACGCCCGACACGGACAATAGTGGCCGACTGACAGGAGTCCCTATGCGTCGTTTGTTTTTTTCCCTGCTGATGTTCTGCGTTTTGCCCGCTTGGGCAGACGGCCATGACCAGTTGTACAAGGTCGCCGGCTGGGCAGACCAGCGCGCGCATTTTAATGACGCCCTCAGTGCCGCCCAGCAACGCTACCGCAACAGCTTGCCGCCCGCCGTGTATCAGGCGCTGGTGGATAACAGCAATAAACGCTTTGCGCCCCAGTCGGTAGACCAGCGGGCCGAGGCACAACTGCGCAAGAACCTGGCAGACCCAAAGCCGGCCCTGGCCTTTTTCCAGTCGCCCCTTGGCCGCAAGATTGTCGCCGCCGAGCTGCTGGCGACCCGTCGCGATCAACTGGCGAAGAATGCCCAGGGCTTGCCGCATATGGAAGCCGACGCCACCCGCAGCCTGATCATCGGCCACCTGGCCCAGGCCCTGCCCGCGCGGGAAGCCGGGGCTGAGGTCAGCCTGGCGATCGCCGGTGTGGCCGCCGACAGTTTGAGCCAGATGATTCCCGGCCTGTTGGGCGGCGGTCAGGCCCAAGGCATGTTGAACGGTCAGCGCGAGCGGCTGATGCAGCAGATTGGCAATGACCTGAACAACACGCTGCTGTACGTCTACCGGGATTTGTCCGACCCGGAGCTGGAAGAGTTCGCGACGTTCGCGGAGTCGCCGGATGGCAAGGCTTACTACAAGGCGGCTCTGGCGGCGATTCGGGCCGGGCTGGCCGTCGGCCAAAGCACCTCAAGCCTGGCACCGTAAACGATGTGGGAGCTGGCTTGCCTGCGATAGCGGTGGGTCAGTAATGAAAGTGTGGCCTGATACACCGCTATCGCAGGCAAGCCAGCTCCCACAGCGAACAGCGTTATTTCAGGTGGTCGGTGAGAAACCTGAAGTATTGCTGCCGAATCTCTGGAATCTCATTCGCCAAATGATGCCTGCCGCGCGGCAGCATCAATACTTCCGGCTGGTCGAATTTGCTGCGCAACACCTTCAGGTTGTGCTGCCAGTCCACCGTCATGTCTTCCTCGCCCTGCACGATCAACGGCCGTCGCGTACTGCGTGGCGCCGCTTCGATGCGCTTGATCCAACGCGCCAGGGCGCCCACCCAGGCGGTCGGCAGTTGCCGGGGCTGCAGCGGGTCGGCCTCCAGGAACGGCTTGAACTGCGGGTCGTTGGTGTTATCGCTGAAGCGCCGGGCGATACCTTTGACGAACGGCCGGAGCAGGTAATAACTGAGCTGCGACCAACCCCAGGCGCGAGGCCGCACCAAGGGTGACAGCAGGAAGGTGTTGCCCTGGGCCGGGCTGTCGGCGCCGTGATTCAGCAGGTGATCCACCACGATAGCGCCGCCGGTGCTTTGCCCGAACAAATGCCACGGCTGCGGCAATTGCAGGGCCCTGGCCTGTTCAAACAGCGCCTGCACCACGTCCTGGTACACCGCAAAGTCATCGATGCTGGCCCGCTCGCCGCTGGACAGGCCATGGCCCGGCAAGTCGCAGGCGATCACCACAAAGCCCTGGTCCAGCGCCCAATCCACGGCGTTGCGGTACAGGCCCATATGGTCGTAGAAGCCATGGAACAGGAACATCGTCGCCACCGGAACGGGCGGCCACCAGACCTGGCAGACCACCTCGAACCCGTCCACCGCAAAGCGCCCCAGGCGGCTTGTTGCCGGCACCTTGCGGGCCGCCAGGTCGAGGCCGTAGAAGCGCTGGTAGACCCGGGCCTCGGCAGAAAGCGGCTGCGCGTCCACCAGGGGCTGCAAGCTTTCGCGTAGATGATCAGGGTCAAACGTAACGGGCATAAGAACTTCCAGACTGTGGCTTCAACGCGTTGAACAGATGAATATCGAGCCGCGATATTCATCTGTCAGGGCAAGCATGGCAAGCTACGCGTCCTCCGAGGATTGATCCAGATGCGACAGCCCTACCGCACCACCCTCTTCGCCAGCCTGATCGTGATTATTTGCGCCGGCGTGTTATGGGCGGCGTATGACTGGTTCCAGGGGCGCTACCTGCGGGCGTTCAGTGAGCATACGGCGGTGTTTTCCGGTGACAGCCTGAGCCTGCCCGCCGAGCTTGCCGGCCCCGGCCCCATCCGCCTGGTGCACTTCTGGGACCCGGCCTGCCCGTGCAACGTCGGCAACCAGCAGCACCTCGGCGAGCTGATCGAGCAGTACGCGCCCCAGGGCGTGGAGTTCTACTCCCTGCAAAAAGCCGGCAGCCACGGCCAACTGCCCGCCACCCTCGGCGCGATGAAGCCCCTCAAGGCCGTGCCCGGCGCCCAACACCTGCCTGCCAGCCCCGCCGTGGGCATCTGGGACCGCAGCGGCAAGCTCGCGTATTTCGGGCCGTACAGCGAAGGGCTGACGTGTAATTCGAGCAACAGCTTTATCGAACCCATCCTGCAAGCCCTCGAAGGCGGGCGCGAGGTCAATGCGACCCACACCCTGGCGGTAGGCTGCTATTGCGAGTGGAACGGGGAAACCTCTCCACCCTGACCGGGCGCAAGCTGAACAGACGCTGTTCGTTCGGCAAACTCGAGCAACTGTATCGGCATGCTCCTGTATCGTAAGCGACTAGCCGTACCAGCAGACGACACGGGAACACATGAGCCAATTAACCATCATCCTCTGGATCCTCAACGTTATCGTTGATACGTCCGGCCAGTTGGCGTTCAAAGCCGCAGCCTCCGCCAGCGCCGAGCATGACGGCATGGCCCACTGGCGCCATATGCTCAAGCGCCCGTGGATCTGGCTTGGCATCATCTGCTATGTATTCGAATTCGTGCTGTGGCTGGCCTTCCTGACGCTGGTACCGCTGTCGGTGGGCGTGATGCTGGGCTCCATCAATATTGTGGTGATCATGATTGCGGGCCGTTTCCTGTTCAAGGAAAGCCTGAGCAAGTGGCGGTTGATCGGCATCCTGCTGATCGCCTGTGGCGTGACCGTCGTGGGGTTTGAGTAATGAAACGGTTTTATATCCTGGGTTTTCTGTCGCTGATCATTTTCGATACGTTGGCGCAGGTCAGTTTCAAATTCGCCTCGATTCATGCCGAGCCACTGACGATGGACGCCGCCTGGTTGATCCGCGTGTTCGGTGCGCCATGGATCTACGGCGCATTTGTGGGCTACATCGGCGCATTTTTCACCTGGATGACGTTATTGAAATACGCGCCAGTCGGCCCGGCGTTTGCGGCCTCACACCTTGAGCTGATCAGCGTGACGCTGATCTCTGTCTGGCTGTTCAACGACACGTTGACCCTGCCGAAAATCGTCGGTGGCGCGCTGATCATTGCGGGCATCCTGTGCCTGGCGCGCAGTGAAGACAAAGAGAGCAAGACCGTCGAGGCCGAACCCTCGCAGACGCTGGCGTCATGACCCGCGTGGCCGGCCAACGGGAGATCCCGCCGACGGCGGGGCTTCCCCTGCGCTGGCAGGATCTATTCAGCACTTCAGGTGACCTGGCCCGCGACCTGGCCCACCAACTCGATATTCCGCCGCCGGCCCTGCCCTGCTCCGGCACCGCCGCCCTGATCATGGCGCTGCGCGTGCTGCAGCAGCGCATGCCCGGGCGCACCGAACTGATCGTGCCGGCCTATACCTGCCCGCTGGTGGCCCTGGCGGCCCATCACTGCCCGCCTTTGCGCGTGGTGCCGTGCGATTTAAAGCCGGGTAGCATCGACCTCGACGAACAACAGTTGGCGCAGTTGTGCAACGAAAACACCCTGGCGATCGTCGTCACTCACCTGGCCGGGCGCGTGGCGGATGTGGATGCCGCCAATCGCATTGCCGCGCCGTTCGGCGTGGCGGTGATCGAAGACGCGGCCCAAGCCATGGGTGCGCTGGATGACGGTAAAAGCGTCGGGCTAAAAGGTGACATCGGCTTTTTCAGCATGGCACTGGGCAAAGGCCTGACCACGGCGGAAGGCGGTGTACTGTTCAGCCGCAATCCGGAATTACACCAGGCGTTGCACCGGCAATGCCGCCAGGACTTGCCCTTCAGCCTGCGCTGGGAGCTGCAACGCAGCGCCGAACTGTGGGGCTATGCCGTGGCGTATCAGCCGCGCGGCCTGAAGTACGTGTATGGCAAGCCACTGCGGGCGGCGTTGGCGCGGGGCGATGAAGTGGCGGCGGTGGGCGACGATTTTTCCGTCAACGATATTCCGTTGCACCGGCTGGGCGGCTATCGCCAGAAGGTCGGCGCCGCCGCGCTGGCACGTTTGCCCGAGCATTTGCAGCAAGGCCGCCTGCGCGCCTTGCGCCGCGTGGCGCAGCTCAACTGCTTGCCCGGCGTGTCGGTGTTGACCGACGGCCCAAGCCAGCAAGGCACCTGGCCGTTCCTGATGGTGGTGATGCCCAGCGCACAAACCCGCGATACCGCCATGGCGCAGCTGTGGACGGCAGGCCTGGGCGTCACCCGCCTGTTTATCCACGTATTGCCGGGCTACCCGGCACTCACTTCACTGCTACAGCCAGGCGCCGCTATCCCCTGCGCGCAAAGCTTCGCCGCCCAGACGCTCTCGATCAGCAACAGCCACTGGCTGACCGATGAGCTGTTTGAGCAGGTGCTGGACCATCTACGGCGGATTCTTAAGCGCTGACCCAGCTCTGATCGATACGGGTCAACAAGCGCGCATTCAACTCATTCTGCTGCTGTTGCCAGATGACCACCTGGTTCTCCGGCAACTCTTCCTGGCCATCCGACGCACTCAGCCAACGCTTGAACTTGCTCTGGTAGTGGTAGGCCGACACGTCGCCGGTAATGTCGGCGCCAATAATGCTGCCATGGCATGCATCGATCAGCGCATTCAAATGCTTCTCCAGAAACTCGCCCTGGTCCCAGTTGGTATTCACCACCTCCGGGCTCAGCACGTCTTTATCGATGGAGAGATACACCGGCAGCGAACGGTCGAGCTGCGCCAGGAACGCGCTCATCAACTCGTCGGCATTGCTGAAGGCCCGATTGCTGCGGCCTGCGCCGATCCAGTTCAACCAGCGGGTATCGACGTTGGTGTTCCAGTAGGTCAGCTTGCGTTTCACCAGCGGTGACCAGTGATTCTCCCAGGCGTGCTTGAGGGAAATGTCCGGCGAGCCAATGCCCAGCACGTGAACATGCTCGACCTGCGGCAGGCGGCTGGCCCAGTAAACCCAGGACCCACAATGGATACCAAACGGATAGCGCATGTTGTCCGGGTGGTTGTCGCAAATGATCAGCTGGATTTTTTGCTGGGTGGGCAGGCGGTTCAACAGCAACTGGCTGAGGTGGTGATAGTCACCGCTGCCGGTAAACACACAGCCGTAGTCGCTGGGCATCTGCGCGTGCAGGGCGCGCTCCAGCTCCTTGAACTGCGCCCAGCGGCAGCCGAAACGGATCTTCTCCTGCCAGGCTTGCAGCGGCAGGGTAAGGGCGCCGGGAATGTTATTCACGGCGCCATCAAAATCGAGGATCAATGCGGGGCGGGCCTGACTCATGCGGTTTGCTCCTGCTGCCACTGCATGTCGCTTTCAAAATGGTGTCGGAAACGGTTCAACACCTTGCGCAACAGCGGGTTGCGCACCCAGACCAAATGGCGGGTGAAGGTGAACCTGGCGCCGAGGCTGGACTTGACCTGTGGGTCGGTCCAGCCCGCCACATAAAACTCCAGGCCCTTTTCCAGCGCGTACTCCAGGTTCACAAACCAGCTGACGAAGTACAGGTTGTGCTCCAGCGCCAGCGGGTAATTCAGGCCGATGTACTTGTCGAGCAACTTGCCGTCTTGCTGGTAGCACAGGTTATAGCCCACCAGCTCATCCCCATCCCAATAGCAGAACACATGCCCACCGCTGTCGGCATCGGTCAGCAACTGGATGAAGAATTCAGGCGTGAGCAAATCGAAATGGATTTCGCTCTGTTCGTACACTGCCTTGTAGAGCCGATACAGTTCCTGCTGCCATTGCTCATCGCTGAACCGCGCGTCGCCAGTGCCCAGGATCTCGATGCGCAACGCCTCGCGGCTGCGCAACTTGCGGCGGATATTGCGCCGGCGGCTGTGGGACAACCGCGACAGATACTCGTCAACCGAGGTGAAGTCGATGGGCACATAGGCCAGCGCCTGGCCCTCGACACTGATGAACCCGCGCTGGGTGCAGGCCTCGATCAGCGCCTGTGCGTAGCGATTGTCCTCGACGCTGAGCAGCGGAGAATCCAGCGGCACATCTTTGACGATGGTGAGTGCGCGTTGTGGCGCCAACGCCTGTTGCAGCCATTGCGCCATGTCCTGGGGCGGCACGTCCTGCGGGAACGGCGAATATTCGCTGACCGTGGTGCCGACAAAGCAGCTGTCGACCTGCAGCCAAGACTGCCACAAACGGTACCCCGGCCAACCGCGCAGGCGGGCACGCAACTCGTCGTCGGCGGTGGTTTGCAGGTCAAACCGGGTGAAAAAGTACGGCAGTCCCTGTGCTGACAGCTGGGCGTTGAAGCCAACCGGCGGGTATCGCAAAAAGCTGCTGATCAGCGATGGCGTTTCCATGCAGCAGGCATAAGGCACCTGTGCACGGCTGGGATCTGTCATAAATTGCATTCCGAAAGTGATAGCAAAGGCGCGCCCGGATGGCCTGGTTGATCACGGCGCCGCTGGTTTCATGTAACAGAGTAAACATAATAACCCGCCCATCCGCGTCGAACTTCAGAACCCCCACTTCATGCAGGTGAGGTTCAGGGAACACGAAGCCAACAGCTTCTTCCTCACCGCTCGCCAAACCCACTAAACTGCCCGGATCACTCATAAGGGACACCCCATGAAACGCATCCTGACCGCGCTGGCCATCCTGCTCGTCGCCCTTATGGTGGGTGCCGGCTGGTACGTGTACAGCAAGCAGCCGACCCGCCAGGGCACGGTGGAGCTGGCCCACCTGCAAGGCTCGGTCACCGTGCGTTACGACGACCGTGGCGTGCCGCATATCCGCGCCGAGAACGAGACCGACCTGTACCGCGCCCTCGGCTATGTGCACGCCCAGGACCGGCTGTTCCAGATGGAGATCATGCGGCGCCTGTCCCGTGGCGAACTGGCCGAAGTGCTGGGCCCCAAGCTGCTGGAGACCGACAAACTGTTCCGCAGCCTGCGCATTCGCGAACGCGCCCTGAGCTACGTGGAGCACATGGACCATGAGTCGGCCTCCTGGAAGGCTCTGCAAGCCTACCTGGACGGCGTCAACCAGTATCAGGACAGCTACGCCAGGCCGATGGAGTTCGACGTACTGGGCATCCCCAAGCGCCCGTTTACCGCCGAAGACACCATCAGCGTCGCCGGCTACCTGGCCTACAGCTTTGCCGCCGCCTTTCGCACCGAACCCTTGCTGACGTACGTACGCGATCAACTGGGCAACGATTACCTGAAGGTCTTCGACCTCGACTGGCAGCCCAAGGGCGCGCTGAACCTGGCCGCCGGTGACTGGAAAGACCTCGGCGCCATCGCCCAATTGAGCGAGCAGGCCCTAGCCGACAACGGCCTGCCGCAGTTCGAAGGCAGTAACGCCTGGGCCATCAGCGGCAGCCGCACCAAGAGTGGCAAGCCATTGCTGGCGGGCGACCCGCACATCCGCTTCTCGGTGCCGTCGGTGTGGTACGAGGCGCAGCTGTCGGCACCTGGCTTCGAGCTTTACGGGTATCACAACGCGCTGGTGCCGGTGGCGTTCCTGGGCCACAACAAGGATTTCGGCTGGAGCCTGACCATGTTCCAGAACGATGACCTCGACCTGATCGCCGAGAAGGTCAACCCGGACAATCCCAACCAGGTCTGGTACCACGATAAATGGGTGGACATGACCAGCAGCGAGCAGCAGATCGCGGTCAAGGGCCAGGACCCGGTGACCTTGACCCTGCGCAGCTCGCCCCACGGCCCGATCATCAATGACGTACTCGGCGAGAATGCCGGCAAGACGCCGATCGCCATGTGGTGGGCGTTCCTGGATACCGAGAACCCGATCCTCGAAGGCTTCTACCAGCTCAACCGTGCCGACACGCTGGCCAAGGCCCGGGCCGCAGCCGCCAAGGTCCAGGCCCCCGGCTTGAACATCGTGTGGGCCAATGCCAAGGGGGATATCGGCTGGTGGGCGGCGGCGCAATTGCCGATCCGCCCGGCCGGGGTCAACCCGGGCTTTATCCTCGACGGCAGCACCGCCCAGGCGGACAAGCTCGGGTTCTACCCGTTCAGCGCCAACCCCCAGGAAGAAAACCCGACTCGGGGTTATGTGGTGTCCGCCAACGCCCAGCCGGCGTCGCCTACCGGCATGCCCATCCCCGGGTATTACAACCTCGCCGACCGTGGCCAGCAGTTGAACGCCCAACTGAGCGACAACAGCGTGAAATGGGACGTGAACAACAGCCAGGCCTTGCAGCTCGGCA
Source organism: Pseudomonas sp. ADAK13 (assembly GCF_012935715.1). Classification (NCBI taxonomy): domain Bacteria; kingdom Pseudomonadati; phylum Pseudomonadota; class Gammaproteobacteria; order Pseudomonadales; family Pseudomonadaceae; genus Pseudomonas; species Pseudomonas sp. ADAK13. The sequence continues at coordinate 2,616,894 of NZ_CP052860.1, read as the reverse complement.
CCACCACCGCCTACGGCCCACGGCTGCTGGCGCCGCTGCTGCCGGTGCTGCGTGAAGTGGTCAAGGACCCGGCGCAGTTGAAACTGGTGGAGCAATTGGCAACCTGGAAAGGCGATTACCCGCTGGACTCCACCAGTGCCACGCTGTTCAACCAGTTCCTGTTCAACCTTACCGATGCGGCGTTCCGCCCGAAACTGGGCGACGCGATGTTCAAGACATTGCTCACCACCCGCGTCGTGGACGCCGCCTTGCCGCGCCTGGCCGCGTCGCCGGACTCGCCATGGTGGGACGGCCACCGCGCCGACACCGTCAAGCTCGCCTGGGACAACAGCCTGCAACACCTCAAGGCGACCTTCGGCGATGACCCGGCGCAATGGCAATGGGGCAAGGCCCACACCCTGACCCACGGCCATCCGCTGGGCTCGCAGAAGCCGTTGGACAAGATCGTCAACGTCGGCCCGTTTGCCGCCCCCGGCACCCATGAAGTGCCCAACAACCAATCCGCCCAGATCGGCCCGGCGCCATGGCCAGTGACCTACGGCCCATCGACCCGGCGCCTGATCGACTTCGCCGATGCTGCGCATGCGCTGACCATCAACCCGGTCGGGCAGAGTGGCGTGCCGTTCGACAAGCACTACGCCGACCAGGCGGAAACGTACATCGAAGGCGGGTATGAGCAGGCGCATTTCAATGATGAGGAAGTGACGGCGAATACTCGCAGTACGTTGAAGCTGTTGCCGGCCAGGTAGGTGGTTGAAATACGGACTGTGTGGGAGCTGGCTTGCCTGCGATACAGACGCCTCGGTGTCTCAGTTAAACCGAGGTGATGCCATCGCGGGCAAGCCCGGCTCCCACATTTCGACCTGTGTTGTTGCGTCTACCGGGCGCGCATGCGCCCCGGCGCCTCACCGTAGGTTTCCTTGAATTTCTTGCTGAACGCCGCCTGGGATTGATACCCCGCCTGGGCGGCAATATCCGTCAGGCTCAGCCGCGATTGATGCAGCAGGTTGAACGCCAACTCCATGCGCAACTGCGTCAACAACACCCACGGCGACACACCCGCCACTTTGACAAACGCCCGCATGAACGTCGCCCGGGACATCGACGCGGCGCTGGCCAGGCTGTCGATGGTCCACTCATGGCCAGGCTCGGCCAGCATCGCCTGCCAGGCCTTGCCCAGGCGCTTGTCGGCCAGCAAGGCAAAGGTGCCCGCCGCCGGCGCTTGCTGCGTGAGCCAGGCCCGCAAAATCAGGGTGAACAACGCCGATGACAGCGCATCGATAAAAAACCGCGCGCCCAACTGCTGACCGTCCGCCTCGCTGCGCAGCAAGGCGATCAGTGCCGCCAACTGCCCATCGGCCTGCCACTGCCGGCTGGACACCACCAGGTAGTCCGGCAACGCACTGAACAACAACGACTGGCGGTTGTAGCGAAAGCTGCCGCAGAGCATGTCCACGTCCGGCTGATCGCTCCCCAGGCGATGGATCGGCAGCAGGCCGCCCTCGATCACGGTCTGCGCCACCGGCTTCACCCGCGCGCCCTGGCTGCGCACCAGGTGCGTCGCGCCGCCGGGCATCAACAGGATGTCGCCTTCCTCCAGTGTCACCTGCTGGCCGCCGGACAATTCGGCGCGGCAGGTGCCCGCCAGCACAATGTGATACGGCGCCACGCCCAGCGGCTCGGGCTCGTGGTCCATGGCCCAGGCGCCCTGGAACTGGCAACGCAGGTCCAGGCTGCCCCGCAGGTTGGCCAAGGCGATCAGGGTGTCGATGGAGTTCATTTGCGAGCATCGGTCAAAAAGGTGAGTGGATCGAACAAAAGCGCCAAACCTGAACCGCGCAGACTGGTTTCACACCCAAACCCGCTGAGGAGTTAACGCAATGTTCAATAACTGGTCCGACTTGCTGCCTACCGTGAAGAAAGCCTTTGGCGCACTGGGCAAGAGCAACCCGAAGATGGTCAAAGCCTACATGGCGCTGGGGGAAGCTGCCGAGGAAAACAACGTCCTCGATGCCAAGACCCGTGAGCTGATTTCCATCGCCGTGGCCATCACCACCCGCTGCGACGGTTGCATCGGCGTGCATGCCGACGCGGCGATCAAGGCCGGCGCCACCCGCGAAGAAGTGGCCGCGACCCTGGCCACGGCAATCTCGCTGAATGCCGGCGCGGCGTACATCTACTCGCTGCGCGCCCTGGAAGCCTACGACACGCTCACACCGGCGCCGCAAAGTTAAGCCGGAATTGTTGCGGCGTCACGCCCAGCCGGCGATTGAACACACTGCGCATGTGCTGGGCATCGCGAAAGCCGCATTGATACGCCACGGTCTTGAGCGGCGCGTGGGTGCTTTCCAGCATCACCCGCGCCGCGTCCACCCGCGCCCGCTCGACGAACTCCGCCGGGGTGATCTGCGCTTCCCGGGCAAATACCCGGGAGAAGTTGCGCGCGCTCATGTTCGCCGCCTTGGCCAGATCGGCGATGGTCAGGTCCCCCGTCAGGTTCGCCAATACATACAGCTGCACCAATGCCACCGCCGAGGTGGCTTCGGCGTGGGGCGTAAGAAACGGGCTGAACTGCGACTGCCCACCCGAACGCTGGGTGAATACCACCAGACGCTTGGCCACGCTGAGGGCCACTTCCGGGCCGTGATCCTGGGCCAGCAGGTACAGCGACAGGTCGATGCCCGCCGTCACCCCGGCGGAGGTGTAGAGGTTGCCGTCCTGCACGTAGAGACGGTCGGCTTCCACCTGGGCCGACGGGCACAAACCGGCCAGACCGGCGGCGTCGCCCCAGTGAGTGGTGACGGTGCGCCCGTCCAGCAAACCGGCGCGGGCGAGCAGGAAGGCACCGTTGCAGATGGAACCGAAGCGTTTGGCTCGCGCACTGGCGTCACGCAGCCATTGATTGAAGGCCGGGCCGAAATCCTCGAAGGGCAACTGCGGCCCGCCGGCCATCAACAGCAAATCGTAGGGCTCGAGGGCCTCGCTGAAATGCCGGTGAGCCTGCAACGACAAGCCGTTGGAGCACGCCATGTTGCCGTGGCCCAGGCCAATCACGTCCAGCTGGTAATGCTCCCCGGGCGGCAGAAAACGGTTGGCCTCGCAGAACACATCCAGGGGCCCGGTCACGTCCAGTGACTGAACGCCGGGGAAGATCAGGATGGCAACGGTTTTGCCCATGAGCAGGAACACCTTTTTCTAACTGAATAAACACAACCCTTGTAGGAGCTGGCTTGCCGGCGATGCAGACACCTCGGTGTAGCAGGTATACCGAGGTGATGCTATCGCAGGCAAGCCAGCTCCTACAGTTGATCGCGCATAGCCTTGGCGCGATATCGCGGCACATTGGCCGGGATCGCGCCCTCGCCACGGTAGCCCCCCCGCGGGCGCGCGACCAGACTGGACTCATCGGCGCCAACCCGGCGCTTTCTTGAGGAGAACGACCATGAGCACCACCATCGCCGGCATCAAGATCCCGGACAGCGCCCTGGCCAAGGCCACCACCGAATACATCCGCGACATCGAATCCGACCTGCTGTACCACCACTCCCGCCGGGTGTTTCTGTTCGGCGCCCTGAGCGGTGAGCGCCAGCAGTTGGCGTATAACCCGGAGCTGCTGTACGTCGGCGCCATGTTCCACGACCTGGGCCTGGTGGAAGGCCACCGCAGTGACGACGAACGTTTTGAAGTGGACGGCGCCAACGCAGCGGCGGATTTCCTCAAGCCGTACGGGCTGAGCGATGACGACATCGAGCAGGTATGGCTGTCGATTGCCCTGCACACTACGCCGGGCGTGCCCAAGCATCTGCGTCCGACCGTGGCGCTGGTGACGGCCGGCGTGGAAATGGACGTGCTGGGGATGGAGTACGCGGCGTTCAGCAGCGTGCAGCGCGAAGCCGTAGTGCATGCGCACCCACGGGGTGAAGGGTTCAAGGAATGCATCATCTGCGCGTTTGCCGACGGCTTGCGCCATCGTCCGCAGACCACGTTTGGCAACGTGAAGACCGATGTACTGGTGGATCAGGAGCCTGGGTTCAAGCCGATGAACTTTGTCGAGGTGATTCGCAAGTCGCCTTGGGTGGCCTGAAACACAATCTTATAAACACCCCAAAACTACTGTGGGAGCTGGCTTGCCTGCGATGGCGGTGTGACAGTCGACTAATTTGTTGACTGATACACCGCCATCGCAGGCAAGCCAGCTCCCACATTTTTTAAGCCGGTTCCGTCAGTTAGACCGGTGCCGGTGCGCGACGCGAGTCCGCCGGTTTCTCCCAACCATCCGCAGCCGCTTCTTCAATCGCCTGCTGGATGGCTTTCTTGCGGTGCTCTTCGGCACGGCGGCTGAAGAACCACACCAGGAAGGTCACGATCGACACCGCCAACAGAATCAAGCTGGCCACGGCGTTGATCTCGGGTTTAACCCCCAGGCGCACCGCCGAGAACACTTCCATCGGCAACGTGGTCGAACCCGGCCCCGACACGAAGCTGGCCAACACCAGGTCATCCAGGGACAACGCGAACGACATCATGCCGCCCGCCGCCAGCGACGGCGCGATCATCGGGATGGTGATCAGGAAGAACACCTTCCACGGCCGCGCCCCCAGATCCATGGCGGCCTCTTCAATCGACAGGTCCAGCTCACGCAAGCGCGCCGACACCACCACCGCCACATACGCCGAACAGAACGTGGTGTGGGCGATCCAGATGGTCACCAGGCCACGTTCCTGGGGCCAGCCGATCATCTGCGCCATGGCCACGAACAGCAGCAACAGCGACAGACCGGTGATCACCTCCGGCATTACCAGCGGCGCCGTTACCAGGCCGCCAAACAGCGTGCGGCCCTTGAACTGGCTGATACGCGTCAGCACGAAGGCCGCGAGCGTACCGAGTGCCACTGCCGCAATCGCCGTGTAGCAGGCAATTTCCAGCGAGCGACCCACCGAGCCCATCAACTGGGTGTTGTCCAACAGGCCGACGTACCACTTCACCGACCAACCGCCCCACACCGTCACCAGTTTGGATTCGTTGAACGAGTAGATCACCAGGATCAGCATCGGCAGGTAGATGAACAGCAACCCCGCCACCAGCATGAAGCTTGAGAAACTGACGCGCTTCATATCTTGCCCTCCATCTCTTTGGCTTGGCTGCGGTTGAACAGGATGATCGGCACGATCAGGATCGCCAGCATCACCACCGCCAGGGCAGACGCCACCGGCCAGTCACGGTTGTTGAAGAATTCTTGCCACAACACTTTACCGATCATCAGGGTTTCCGGGCCGCCCAGCAGTTCCGGGATCACGAACTCGCCCACCACCGGGATAAACACCAGCATGCAACCGGCGATGATGCCGTTCTTGGACAGCGGGACGGTGATTTTCCAGAAGCTGTTGAAGGTGCTCGAGCCCAGGTCCGAGGCGGCTTCCAGCAGGCTCTGGTCGTGCTTCACCAGGTTGGCGTACAGCGGCAGGATCATGAACGGCAGGTACGAATAGACCACGCCGATATACACCGCGATGTTGGTGTTGAGGATCTGCAGCGGTTCGTTGATCAGCCCGATGGACATCAAAAAGCCGTTGAGCAAACCGTTATTGCTGAGGATGCCCATCCACGCATACACCCGGATCAGGATCGCGGTCCAGGTCGGCATCATGATCAGCAGCACCAGCACGGTCTGGATTTCCTTGCGCGCGCTGGCAATGGCGTAGGCCATCGGGTAGCCGATCAACAGACAGAGGATGGTGCTGAAAAACGCCATCTTCAGCGAGCCCAGGTACGCCGCGATGTACAACTCGTCATCGCCGAGCATCCCGTAGTTGGCCAGGTTCAGCACCAACTGCAGTTTCTGTTCAACGAAGGTGTAGATCTCCGTGTACGGCGGGATCGCCACGTCGGCTTCGGCAAAGCTGATCTTCAAGACGATGAAGAACGGCAGCATGAAGAACAGGAACAACCAGAGGAAAGGGATCCCGATGACCACGTGCCGGCCACCGGGCGTTATTCGTTGCAGCTGGCGTTTGAACTTCTTCATGTTCATGAGCGAAGTACCACGCCGCTGTCGTCTTCCCACCACACGTACACCTGGTCACCCCAGGTAGGACGCTGGCCACGGCGCTCGGCGTTGGCCACGAAGGATTGCACCAGCTTGCCGCTCGGCAATTCGACGTAGAACACCGAGTGGCCGCCGAGGTAGGCGATGTCGTGCACCTTGCCGCTGGACCAGTTGTGTTCGCAGGTCGGCATTTCGGTGGTCACCAGCAGCTTTTCAGGGCGGATGGCGTAGGTCACCGACTTGTCTTCCACCGAAGTGGCGATGCCGTAGCCGACGTAGATGTCGCGGTCCAGGTCCGGGCACTTGAGTACCGCGTGGCCTTCGGCGTCGTCCACCACCTGGGTGTCGAAGATGTTGACGTTGCCGATGAACTCGCACACCAGGCGGCTGGTAGGCGTTTCATAGATGTCGATCGGGCTGCCGATCTGGGCGATCCAGCCCAGGTGCATGATCGCGATGCGCTCGGCCATGGTCATGGCCTCTTCCTGGTCGTGGGTCACCATCACGCAGGTCACGCCCACGCGCTCGATGATCTCCACCAGCTCCAGTTGCATCTGCGAACGCAGCTTCTTGTCCAGTGCGCCCATCGGCTCATCGAGCAGCAGCAATTTCGGACGCTTGGCCAGGGAACGCGCCAGGGCCACCCGCTGACGCTGGCCGCCAGACAGCTGGTGCGGCTTGCGCTTGGCGTACTGGCTCATCTGCACCAGCTTGAGCATCTCGGCCACGCGGGCGTCGACCTCGGCCTTGGGGATCTTGTCCTGTTGCAGGCCAAACGCTATGTTCTGGGCCACGGTCATGTGGGGGAACAAGGCGTAGGACTGGAACATCATGTTGATCGGCCGCTCGTACGGCGGCATGTCGGTGATGTCCACACCGTCGAGGTAAATGCGTCCTTCCGTTGGGCGCTCGAAGCCTGCGAGCATGCGCAGCAAAGTGGATTTGCCCGAACCCGATCCGCCGAGCAAGGCGAAGATCTCGCCTTTCTTGATTTCCAGGGACACATCGTCCACGGCAATCGTCTCGTCGAACTTCTTCGTGACCCGGTCGATTTTGACCAGCACCTTTTTAGGTGACTGGTCGCCCTCGAGGGCTTTCTTATAGGCGCCGGAGGCAACTGCCATTTACGAAACTCCCAGAAAAAAAGAGTGCAGCGTGCCCAAAATGGGCCAGCCTTGGATAGTTTGAGCCTTACTTGCCCGTCTTGACCTTGGTCCAGCTACGGGTCATCAAACGTTGCACTTTCGGGGGTAGCTCGAAGTTGACAAAAGTCCGGTCGAGAACCGCCTGCGGTGGGTAAACCGCTTCGTCAGTGCGTATCGATTGCTCCATCAGTTTGTCCGCCCCTGGGTTAGGGTTGGCGTAACCGACGTAATCACTGACCTGAGCGATCACCTCAGGTTTCAGCAAATAGTTGATGAAGGCGAGGGCCTCTTTGACGTTGGTGGCATCCTTGGGGATGGCCAGCACGTCGAACCACAGGTTGCCGCCTTCTTTGGGAATCACGTAGGCGATGTTCACGCCTTTGCCCGCCTCGGCCGCGCGGGCCTTGGCCTGGAACACATCACCGGAGAAGCCTGCCGCCACGCAGATGTTGCCGTTGGCCAGGTCGGAGATGTACTTGGAAGAATGGAAGTAGGTCACGTAGGGACGCACTTTCAGCAGTTTCTCTTCGGCCTTCTTGTAGTCTTCAGGGTTGGTGCTGTTGGGGTTCAGGCCCATGTAGTTGAGCACCGCCGGCAGCATTTCGTCTGCCGAGTCCATGAACGACACGCCGCAGCTCGCCAGCTTCTTCATGTTTTCCGGCTCGAACAGCACGGCCCAGGAGTCAATCTTGTCGACGCCCAGCACTTCTTTGACTTTATCGACGTTGTAACCAATACCGTTGGTGCCCCACAGGTACGGCACGGCGTACTGGTTGCCCGGGTCGTTCTTTTCCAGACGCTTGAGCAGCGCCGGGTCGAGGTTGGCGTAGTGGGTCAGTTGCGACTTATCAAGTTTCTGAAACGCCCCGGCCTTGATCTGCTTGCCGAGGAAGTGGTTGGACGGCACGACCACGTCATACCCGGTACGACCAGCAAGCAGCTTGCCTTCCAGGGTTTCGTTGGAGTCGAACACGTCGTAGACCGGCTTGATGCCGGTGGCTTTTTCAAAGTTGGCCAGGGTGTCCGGGCCAATGTAGTCCGACCAGTTATAAATATGCACCGTCGGCGCGGCCTGCACGCTGACAGCCAGCGTGATACCTGCACCCACCAGCATGGCTTTGCGAAATAAAGAAATTGGCAAGTGGAGGTCCTCTTAATAGTTGGGCCCGAAGTTGTTGCCCGGCAACAAAACCGGCGCGCAACTTACCCTCGATAAACCGATCCGGCAAAACTTTCTGTCATTTAATTGTTTCGCTAACCACCGCGCGCATCGCGGCAGTTAGCAAAACAGCTATCAAAGCGGCTTACTTGCCCGATTTGATCTTGGTCCAGCTGCGGGTCATTTCCCGCTGAGTAGCAGCCGGCAAGTCAGCAATGGCATACAGCTTGGCTTGCACGTCCGCTGGCGGATAAATGCCTGGGTCGCTGGTGATGTCTTTGTCGACCAATGCGGTGGCTTTCTCGTTACCGTTCGGGAAGCGCACGCTGTTGGTAATGCCCGCCATGACTTCCGGCTTGAGCAGGTAGTTCATGAACTTGTAGGCAGCGTCGACGTTTTCGGCATCTTTAGGGATGGCGACCATGTCGTAGAAACTGCCGGCACCTTCTTTCGGAATGTCGTAGGCAACCTTGACCTTGCCACCGGCTTCAGCCGCGCGGGACTTGGCCTGTTGCACGTCACCCGAGTAACCCACGGCGACGCAGATGTTGCCGTTGGCCAGGTCGGAGATGTACTTGGACGAATGGAAGTAACCGATCGAAGGACGCAGCTTGAGGAACAGGGCCTCGGCTTGCTTGAGGTCTTCTTTCTTCTGGGTGTCGGTCGGCAGGCCCAGGTAATGCAGTGCCACTGGCAGCATTTCGGTTGGCGAATCGAGGAAGCTCACACCGCAGCCTTTGAGCTTGGCGAGGTTTTCCGGCTTGAGGATAACGTCCCACGAGTCGATCTTGTCGATGCCCAGTGCGGCCTTGACCTTCTCGGGGTTGTAGCCGATGCCGATCGAGCCCCACATGTACGGGAAGGCGTGCTTGTTGTCCGGGTCACTGACGGACACGGCCTTAAGCAGCGACTTGTTCAGGTTGTCGTAGTTCGACAACTTGGACTTGTCCAGCTCCTGGTAAACACCGGCCTTGATCTGCTTGGCGAGGAAGTTGTTCGACGGCACGACAATGTCGTAACCGGACTTGCCTGCCAGCAACTTGGCTTCCAGGGTTTCGTTGGAGTCGAACACGTCATAGACCACCTTGATCCCGGACTCTTTTTCAAAGTTCGCGATGGTGTCCGGTGCGATGTAGTCGGACCAGTTATAAACGTGCAGCACTTTATCGTCGGCGTGCGCCGCGCCTGCCATGGCCCCCATCAGGGACAAGGCCAGGAGGGTCTTGCCAGCGTTCTTCAAACCTAATGCCTTCATTCGGTCATGCTCCAATTTTTTCTTTTTTGGGCCACGTTCGTTCTTTAAGTACAACGTGTTTCGCAGCCCGTCTAAGGGCAACAAAACAGGGCGACAGTCTGGCAAGTTCAAGGGCCGGCTTTCAACCAATGCCCCACTTTTCTAACATCCCGGAAGCAGCGCCCAGCAGGCGCTGCGTTCTGAGCCTAGCATTTAGCCCTGCAGTGCCGCCAAAGTCAGGTCCAGGCAGTGCCGCGCCTTGGTCACCAACTCGTCTATCTCGGCCTTGCTGATCACCAACGGCGGCGAAATGATCATGGTGTCGCCCACGGCGCGCATGATCAGGCCATTCTCGAAGCAGAACGTGCGGCAGATCATGCCAACGCCCTTGCCTTCGTAACGCTTGCGCGTTGCCTTGTCCTGAACCAGCTCAATCGCACCAAGCATGCCCACACCGCGAACTTCACCCACCAACGGGTGATCAGCCAGTTCCCTCAGACGCTTTTGCAAATAGGGTGCCGTTTCGTCATGAACGCGCTTAACAATTTGTTCATCGCGCATGATGCGGATGTTTTCCAGGGCGACCGCTGCCGCCACCGGGTGACCGGAATAGGTGAACCCGTGGTTGAAATCACCGCCTTCGTTCAGCACCGCGACCACTTCGTCGCGCACGATCAGGCCGCCCATCGGGATGTAGCCCGAGGTCAGGCCCTTGGCGATGGTCATCATGTCGGGCTTGAGGCCGAAGAAGTCGCTACCGAACCACTCACCGGTGCGGCCAAAGCCGCAGATCACTTCGTCGGCCACGAACAGGATGTCGTACTTGGCGAGGATTTCCTTGATGCGCGGCCAGTAGCTGTCTGGCGGCACGATCACGCCACCGGCACCCTGGATCGGCTCGGCAATAAAGGCACCGACGTTGTCCACGCCCAGCTCCAGAATCTTCTCTTCCAGCTGGTTCGCGGCCCACACGCCGAACTCTTCCGGGCTCATGTCGCCGCCTTCGCCGAACCAGTAAGGCTGGGCGATGTGGACGATGCCCGGGATCGGCAAGTCGCCCTGCTCATGCATATAGGTCATGCCGCCCAGGCTGGCGCCGGCCACGGTGGAGCCGTGGTAGCCATTCTTGCGGCTGATGATGGTTTTCTTGTTCGGCTGGCCTTTGATCGCCCAGTAGTGGCGGACCATACGCAGCATGGTGTCGTTGCCTTCGGAGCCGGAACCGGTGAAGAACACGTGGTTCATGCCTTGCGGGGCGATATCGGAGATGGCTTTGGCCAGTTCCAGCACCGGCGGGTGGGCGGTCTGGAAGAACAGGTTGTAGTAAGGCAACTCTTTCATCTGCTTGGCGGCCGCATCAGCCAGTTCATCACGACCGTAACCGATCGCCACGCACCACAGGCCGGCCATGCCGTCGAGAATCTTGTTGCCTTCGCTGTCCCACAGGTAGACGCCGTGGGCTTTGGTGATGATCCGTGGGCCTTTCTCTTTCAATTGCTTGAAGTCGCTGAACGGCGCCAGGTGGTGATCGCTGCTCAAGGCTTGCCATTCACGGGTTTGCGGGTTGTTGCTGGACATACCAATCTCCTAGATGTTTCAGGTGAGGACGCGCCGTTTAAAGGGCGCGCCCGGCGCATCAGACGGCGAAGAGCAGGAATTCCCGCTCCCACGAACTGATCACGCGCTTGAAGTTTTCATGCTCGGCCCGCTTGACCGCGACGTAGCCTGTGATGAATTTGTGACCCAGGTATTTCTCGATGGTCTTGCTGTTTTCCATGCGTTCCAGGGCGTCTTCGATGGTCAGCGGCAGGCGCAGGTTGCGGCGCTCGTAACCCCGGCCAACCACCGGCGCGCTTGGGCTGATGCCTTCGACCATGCCGATGTAGCCACACAGCAAGCTGGCGGCAATCGCCAGGTACGGGTTGGCGTCGGCGCCCGGCAGGCGGTTTTCCACCCGGCGGTTTTGTGGGCCGGCGTCCGGTACCCGCAGGCCAACGGTGCGGTTTTCTTCGCCCCATTCCACGTTGACCGGCGCCGAGGTGTCGGGCAGGAAGCGGCGGAACGAGTTGACGTTAGGCGCGAACAGCGGCAACAGCTCGGGGATGAATTTCTGCAGGCCACCGATGTGGTGCAGGAACAGCTCACTTTTAGTCCCGTCTTCATTGGAGAACACGTTCTTGCCGGTGGCGATGTCGATGATGCTCTGGTGCAGGTGCATCGCGCTGCCGGGCTCGCCGGTCATGGGCTTGGCCATAAAGGTGGCCGCCACGTTGTGCTTGAGCGCCGCTTCGCGCATGGTGCGCTTGAACACCAGGATCTGGTCGGCCAGGGACAGTGCGTCGCCGTGACGGAAGTTGATCTCCATCTGCGCCGTGCCGTCTTCGTGGATCAGCGTGTCGAGGTCCAGTTCCTGCAGCTCGCACCAGTCGTAGACGTCTTCGAACAACGGGTCGAATTCGTTGGCCGCTTCTATAGAGAAGGACTGGCGACCGGTTTCCGGGCGACCGGAACGGCCAATCGGCGGTTGCAGCGGGAAGTCCGGGTCTTCGCAGCGCTTGGTCAGGTAGAACTCCATCTCCGGCGCCACGATGGGCTGCCAGCCTTTGTCGGCGTAGAGCTTGAGGACTTTCTTGAGCACGTTGCGCGGCGACAGCTCGATCGGGTTGCCTTGCTTGTCGTAGGTGTCGTGGATCACCTGAGCGGTAGGCTCGATGGCCCAGGGCACCAGGTACACCGCGTTCTCGTCCGGGCGGCAGATCATGTCGATGTCGGCCGGGTCGAGCAATTCGTAATAGATGTCGTCTTCGACATAGTCGCCGGTCACGGTCTGCAACAGAACGCTTTCGGGCAGGCGCATGCCTTTTTCGGCGATGAACTTGTTGGTCGGCGAGATCTTGCCCCGGGTGATGCCGGTGAGGTCGCCAATCATGCATTCGACTTCTGTGATCTTGTGGTCTTTCAACCAATCGGTGAGCTGGTCGAGGTTGTTACTCATAAATGCCTCTGGGCTGTGTTTCCTGACATCCATTAAAGGTCAGGCGTAAGTTGACGCAGCATCCGCGTCGCGTTGCATCACCCGCTTTCGACAGGCATTGCCAAATGCCTGGAAGATTGCGAGGTAGTGCGGGTTAGAGCTTACCTGCCATTCGGGGTGCCATTGCACTCCTAAAGCAAAAGCCTTGCCCGCGGGGATCGAAAAGCCTTCGATCAAGCCATCCGGGGCGGTGGCCTCGACCTGAAAACCCGGCGCCAGGCGATCGATGCCCTGGGAATGAATCGAGTTGACCTGGATCGTCGGCGGCAAGCCCAGGCTTGCCAATACCCCATTCGGGGAGATCGTCACCGGGTGCGCCGGGCCATACTGGATGTCCAGCGGCTGGGTGTCGTCTTCGCGGTGATCCATCATGCCCGGCACTTCGTGAACCTTCTGGTGCAGGCTGCCGCCAAACGCCACGTTCATTTCCTGGAAGCCACGGCAAATCCCCAGCACCGGAACGCCTGCCGCGATGGCGGCACGCAGCAGCGGCAGGGTGGTTTGGTCCCGTGCAGAATCATGAGCAGTCCCGGGCGCGCTGGCCGGACCGTCGTAGTGAAAGGGTTCGATATTGGAAGGTGATCCGGTAAAAAGAATGCCGTCCAGGCCGTCAAGAATATTGGCCGGGTCGAGCAGGTCCGCCAGGGACGGAATGATCAATGGCAAGCCCTTGGCAGCGGTGGCCACTGCACGGACGTATTTGTCGCCACTGATGTGATAAGCATGCAGACCGACCTGTTTGGAGCAGGCGGTGACGCCGATTAACGGCAGGCGAGACATGAAGCACCCCGGTATTATTGCTGTTATGGGTTTGAATCGAGCTTAGCCTTGTTCATTTTTTTACACAACACCCCCGTAAAAAATACAACACGGCCCGCTCAAACGTGCTGGTTCCAAGAGCACCAAACCCAAAAAACCGCCCCAAAAAGCCCCAAAAAAGCCCTCAAGGCGCTTTTTTAGGGCAAAAAAGGCCTCGCTTGACTTCGGCATGCCGTTCGGGTTGACTGAAACCCGAAGAGATCAATGATTGATATTTTTAACAACAAAGGTGTTGCATCATGTCGGTACCCCCGCGTGCCGTTCAGCTTAACGAAGCGAACGCGTTCCTTAAGGATCATCCTGAGGTTCTGTACGTAGACCTTCTAATTGCGGATATGAATGGTGTGGTGCGCGGCAAGCGCATCGAACGCACCAGCCTCCACAAGGTTTACGAGAAGGGCATTAACCTGCCTGCCTCTCTATTTGCCCTGGATATCAACGGCTCAACGGTGGAAAGCACCGGCCTGGGTCTGGACATCGGTGATGCTGACCGAATCTGTTATCCAATCCCCGACACCCTGTGCAATGAACCCTGGCAAAAGCGCCCAACCGCGCAACTGCTGATGACCATGCACGAACTCGAAGGTGAACCTTTCTTCGCCGATCCTCGCGAAGTCCTCCGCCAAGTTGTAAGCAAATTTGACGACCTCGGTCTGACCATCTGCGCCGCATTCGAGCTGGAGTTCTACCTGATTGACCAGGAGAACGTGAATGGCCGGCCACAACCGCCCCGCTCGCCGATCTCCGGCAAACGCCCGCACTCGACACAGGTCTACCTGATCGACGACCTCGACGAATACGTCGACTGCCTCCAGGACATTCTGGAAGGTGCAAAAGAGCAAGGCATCCCTGCCGACGCCATCGTCAAGGAAAGTGCCCCGGCGCAGTTCGAAGTGAACCTGCACCACGTTGCCGACCCCATCAAGGCCTGCGACTACGCGGTACTGCTCAAGCGCCTGATCAAGAACATCGCCTACGACCATGAGATGGACACCACCTTCATGGCCAAGCCTTACCCGGGCCAGGCAGGCAACGGTTTACACGTGCACATTTCGATCCTGGACAAGGACGGCAAGAACATCTTTGCCAGCGAGGATCCCGAGCAGAACGCCGCATTGCGTCACGCGATCGGCGGTGTGCTGGAGACCCTACCCGCCCAAATGGCGTTCCTGTGCCCTAACGTCAACTCCTACCGTCGTTTCGGCGCACAGTTCTACGTGCCGAACTCGCCGTGCTGGGGCCTGGATAACCGCACCGTGGCGATTCGCGTACCGACCGGCTCGTCCGACGCCGTACGTATCGAACACCGTGTGGCCGGCGCCGACGCCAACCCTTACCTGCTGATGGCTTCGGTATTGGCGGGCGTGCATCACGGCCTGACCAACAAGATCGAGCCTGGCGCACCGGTGGAAGGCAACAGCTACGAGCAGAACGAACAGAGCCTGCCGAACAACCTGCGCGATGCCCTGCGCGAGTTGGACGACAGCGAGGTGATGGCCAAGTACATCGATCCTAAATACATCGATATCTTCGTCGCCTGTAAGGAAAGTGAGCTGGAAGAGTTCGAACACTCCATCTCCGACCTTGAGTACAACTGGTACCTGCATACCGTGTAAGCGGTTGTCGGGTTAAAAAGAACGCCGCAGGCTTTTGGCTTGCGGCGTTTTTTATGCCTGTGGTGGCGAGGGAGCTTGCTCCCGCTGGGCTGCGAAGCGGCCCCAATAAGAACACCGGGTTCTTTCAGGCGGAACCGAGGTGCAGGTCTTGGGCCTGCTGCGCAGTCCAGCGGGAGCAAGCTCCCTCGCCACAGGGTATGGATCATCCAGTGGCTCTGCGTACAATGCCCGCTACCCTGTAGGAGACTTCAATGAATCGCCCCGTCGCCCCTCGCAAACCCCGCGCCCGCAGCCAGGCCCGGATCGACGCGATCCTCGACGCCGCCCGCACCTTGCTGGCCGCCGAAGGCGTGGCGAGCCTGTCGATCTACAGCGTGGCCGAACGGGCGCAGATTCCGCCGTCATCGGTGTACCACTTCTTCGCCAGCGTGCCGGCGTTGCTGGAGGCGCTGACCGCTGATGTCCATGCAGCCTTTCGCGCGGCCATTCAGGCGCCCATCGATCATGACTCACTCAAGCACTGGCGCGACCTGTCCTGCGTGGTGGAGCAGCGCATGCTCAGCATCTACAGCAACGACGCCGCCGCACGGCAATTGATCCTGGCCCAGCACGGGCTGACCGAAGTGACACAGGCCGACCGCCAGCACGACCTGGAGTTGGGAAACCTGATGTATGAGGTGTTCAACCGGCACTTCGAGGTGCCGAGCCTGCCCGCCGATGTCGACGTGTTTGCCCTGGCCCTGGAGCTGAGCGACCGGGTCTATGCGCGCTCGGTGCACCAGCACGGGCAAATCACCCCGCGCATGGCCGAGGAAGGCATGCGGGTATTTGATGCGTATGTGGGGCTTTATCTGCCGGCGTTCCTGCCCAAGCGGGTGGTCACTGCCTGACTGATGTGTTGCTCACAAAGGCCTTATCGCAGGCAAGCCAGCTCCCACATTTGACTGCGTTCACAGATCAAAATGTGGGAGCTGGCTTGCCTGCGATGGCGGTTTCAAGAACGCCAATCACAACTTGGCGATCGACACCTCGGTGGACTTAACGAAGGCAATCACTTCGCTGCCAATCACCAGTTCCAGCTCTTTCACCGAGCGCGTGGTGATCACGGAAGTGACGATGCCGGACGCGGTCTGTACGTCGATTTCCGACAGCACGTCGCCTTCGACGATTTCCTTGATGGTGCCTTTGAACTGGTTACGTACGTTGATGGCTTTAATAGTCATGGTCGTTCTTCCTGTGTAAGACAAGTGAGTTATTGAGCCCAACGCAATTGCGTAGGCAGCGGTGAAACAGGTTCGGGTTCCGGCGGGGTGCCGGGCAGCGACAACACACGGTTAAGCACTTCGGTTTCCAGCGCCGCCAGGCGGTGGGAGCCACGCACCCGCGGACGTGGGAGTTCCACGTGCAGGTCGAGGCCGATTTCGCCGTCTTCGATCAAAATCACCCGATCGGCAATGGCCACGGCTTCGCTGACGTCGTGGGTCACCAGCAGCACGGTGAAGCCGTGCTTCTGCCAGAGGTTCTCGATCAGTTGCTGCATCTCGATCCGGGTCAGGGCATCCAGGGCCCCCAGCGGTTCGTCCAGCAGCAACAGACGTGGTTGGTGGATCAAGGCGCGGGCCAGGGCCACGCGCTGCTTCTGGCCACCGGACAACGCCGCCGGCCACTCATTGGCGCGCTCGGCCAGGCCGACCGCTTCCAGCGCTTCCAACGCCTGCGGGCGCCAGTTGCCCTTGAGGCCCAGGCCCACGTTGTCGATGATCTTTTTCCACGGCAGCAGGCGCGCTTCCTGGAACATCAACCGCGTGTCTTCAATCGCATCGCTCAGCGGCGCGGAACCGGCGAGCAATTCGCCACCGCTGGCTTTGTCCAGGCCCGCCAGCAGGCGCAGCAAGGTACTTTTGCCGCAGCCGCTACGGCCCACGACCGCGACGAATTGACCGGCCGGGATGTGCAGGTCGATTTCCTTCAGCACTTCCCGCGCGCCGAAAGCCTTGCGCAACTTGCGCACTGCCAGGGGAATGCCCCGCAGCAGGCGTGGAGGTTGTTGAGCGGTCATGCCGCACCTCCTTTATTCACTTGATAGGCCGGGTGCCAGCGCAACCAGACACGCTCCAGGCCACGCGCCGCCAGGTCTGCCAGCTTGCCGAGCACGGCGTACAGCACGATGGCCAGTACCACCACGTCGGTTTGCAGGAACTCCCGGGCGTTCATCGCCAGGTAGCCAATGCCCGAACTGGCGGAGATGGTTTCCGCAACGATCAGCGTCAGCCACATAAAGCCCAGCGCGAAGCGCACGCCCACCAGAATCGAAGGCAAGGCGCCCGGCAAAATCACTTGGCGAAACAGGCTGAAACCGGACAAGCCATAACTGCGGGCCATTTCTACCAGCGCCGGGTCGACGTTGCGGATGCCGTGGTAGGTGTTGAGGTAGATCGGGAACAGCGTGCCGAGGGCGACCAGAAATATCTTCGCCGTCTCGTCGATGCCGAACCATAGGATCACCAACGGGATCAGCGCCAGGTGCGGCACGTTGCGGATCATCTGCACCGAGCTGTCCAGCAGGCGTTCACCCCAGGTCGACAGGCCGGTGATAAAGCCCAGGGCCAGGCCGATACTGCCGCCGATCACAAAACCCAGGCCCGCACGCCAGCCACTGATGGCCAGGTGCGTCCAGATTTCGCCGCTGCGGACCAGGCTGATACCGGCTTCGATCACCGCGCTGGGTGCCGGCAGAATACGTGTCGACAACCAACCGGCCGACACCGACAACTGCCATACCGCCAGCAACAGGATCGGCAGCGCCCAGGGCGCCAATCGATGACTTAATTTTTCAAGGTTCATGGCGGCGCCTCAGCTCTGGGACGCAGCTTTGGGAAGGATGTCGTTGGCGACCATTTCGCCGAACGGGCTGACGTAACCGGCGCCTTTGGGCAACTCGGGACGTTCGATGTCCAGGTGCGGGAACAGCAGCTCCGCAACGCGATACGACTCTTCCAGGTGTGGATAACCGGAGAAGATAAAGGTGTCGATGCCCAGATCAGCGTATTCCTTCACCCGTGCCGCCACGGTCGGACCATCGCCCACCAGGGCTGTGCCGGCACCGCCGCGCACCAGGCCGACGCCGGCCCACAGGTTGGGGCTGACTTCCAGGTTGTCGCGGCTGCCGCCGTGCAAGGCGGCCATGCGTTGCTGACCCACGGAGTCAAAGCGCGACAGCGAGGCCTGGGCGCGAGCGATGGTTTCATCGTCCACATGGGAGATCAGTTTGTCCGCGGCCTGCCAGGCTTCGGCGTTGGTTTCACGCACGATCACATGCAGGCGAATGCCGAAGCGCACGGTACGCCCGAGCTTGGCGGCCTTGGCGCGAACCTGTGCGATCTTTTCCGCCACCGCAGCCGGTGGCTCGCCCCAGGTCAACACCATTTCCACTTGTTCTGCAGCCAGGTCCTGGGCCGCTTCGGAGGAGCCACCGAAATACAGCGGCGGACGCGGTTGCTGGATCGGCGGGTAGAGCAATTTGGCGCCTTTGACGCTGATGTGCTGGCCGTCGTAATCGACGGTTTCGCCTTCCAGCACGCGACGCCAGATGCGGGTGAATTCCACCGACGCCTGGTAACGCTCTTCATGGCTCAGGAACAACCCGTCGCCGGCCAATTCATCCGGGTCTCCACCGGTCACCAGGTTGAACAACGCCCGGCCGCCGGACAACCGGTCCAGGGTCGCGGCCTGACGCGCAGCCACCGTCGGGGAGATGATCCCGGGGCGCAGCGCGACAAGGAATTTCAAGCGTTGGGTCACCGGAATCAGCGACGCCGCCACCAGCCACGAATCCTCGCAGGAGCGGCCGGTAGGGATCAGCACCCCGCCGAAGCCAAGGCGGTCCGCCGCCTGGGCCACTTGCTGCAGATAACCGTGGTCTACGGCGCGAGCGCCTTCGGCGGTGCCAAGGTAATGGCCGTCGCCGTGAGTAGGCAGAAACCAGAAAATATTGAGGCTCATGGAGTTGTCTCCTGAAGAAGTCGGATTACGGCGCTTTGGCAACGGCGGCGGGTGGCGTCCAGATCACGTCCTTGATGTTCAAGGGTTTGGGGATCAATTTGAGTTGGTAGAAGCTGTCGGCGATTTTCTGCTGCGCGGCAACCACTTCCGGGGTCAGGAACAGCGCCCCGTAGCCCTGGCGTTTCACCGAGGTCAGGGTGATGTCAGCCGGCAGGCCCAGCAGCGGTGCAACTTGTTCGGTGACTTGCTCCGGGTTGGCCTTGGACCACTCGCCCACCGCGCGCACTTCTTCCACCAGCGCCTTGATCACCTCAGGGTGTTTTTCGGCGTAAGGCTTGGTGGCCAGGTAGAACTGATGGTTGTCGGCGATGCCGGTGCCGTCACGCAGGGTGCGGGCTTGCAGCTGTTTCTCGGCGGCCGCCTGGTACGGGTCCCAGATCACCCAGGCATCGACGCTGCCACGCTCGAACGCGGCGCGGGCATCGGCGGGCGGCAGGAAGACGGTCTGCACGTCGGTGTATTTCAGGCCTGCATCTTCCAGGGCACGCACCAGCAGGTAGTGCACGTTGGAGCCTTTGTTGAGGACGACTTTCTTGCCCTTGAGGTCTTGCACCGATTTGATCGGCGAATCTTTCGGCACCAAGATCGCTTCACTGGTCGGCGCCGGTGGCTCGTAGGCGACGTAGAGCAGATCGGCACCGGCGGCCTGGGCGAACACCGGCGGGGTTTCGCCCGTCACGCCGAAGTCGATGGAGCCGACGTTCAGTCCTTCCAGCAACTGTGGGCCGCCGGGAAACTCAGTCCATTGCACCTGGACGCCCTGCTCGGCCAGGCGCTTCTCCAGCGAGCCCTTGGCCTTGAGCAGCACCAGGGTGCCGTATTTCTGATAGCCGATTCGCAGGGTTTCGGCCGCTTGAGCTTGAACAATGGCGCCGAAGGACACAGCCGCAGCAAACAGTGCGACCAGACCACGACGCAAGATGACAGTGCGCATGGCGCTCTCTCCACAATACGATTAGGGGGTTGGCTGCACCTGCTTGGCCGTTGGCGGCTGAGTAAGGTGAGTAGTACTTGTTGAATCCAGGTAAAGCTGGGTAAGGCTTAAATGCTCCAGCGAGCACTCAACAAACGTTCATTCAACACATTGGGGTCAAGGGGTTTCGGGCGGCGGGCCATGGCGCTGTAGAACGTCTCCAGGGCCTCGCTCAAACGTTGTTCCAGTACCGGCACCAGTTGCGCCTGGGCGCTGCCTTCGCCGTAGGCGATCTGGCTGTCTTCGGCAAAAATCCCGTGGAGCAATTCCTGGGCTTTCAATGCCGACAGCACCGGCTTCAGCGCGTAGTCCACCGCCAGCATGTGGGCGATGCTGCCGCCGGTGGCCATCGGCAATACGATTTTGTGGGCCAGGGCGCGTTCAGGCAGCAGGTCGAGGATGGTTTTCAGGGCGCCGGAGAACGAAGCCTTGTACACCGGCGTGGCGATCACCAGGCCATCGGCGTTCGCCACTTGCTGCAGCAGGTCGATGATCTTCGGGCTGTCGAACCGCGCGTGCAGCAAGTCTTCGGCCGGGAAGTCCCGTATCTGATAACTCACCACTTCCACGCCTTGTTGCTGCAACCAGTTGCGGGTGTGATCCAGCAAGACCCCGGACCGGGAACGTTGGCTGGGGCTACCACCAAGTGTTACAACCAGCATGTAGGAAATTCCTTTGGAAAGTGTCGGCGGTTCGCTATGTGGCGATGGCGCCAAGATGGAACAGACCATATCAGCCAATTTATATATCTATAAATCTTATTTTTTCATTTGTTTATTCTTTAAATGCATATGCGGTTCACTAAACTCCAGGCATAAAAAAAGGCCGTCGAAACGGCCTTAAAACCCCTGCATTGTGAGACGGTTTGCAGCATCAACTCTTTGTTGCCTGTCAGGCCGCCATCGCGGGCAAGCCCGCTCCCACAGGGGAATGCGATCAACTGTGGGAGCCGGGCTTGCCCGCGATGGCGGTATCAGCCTTAACGGTTTGGTTGAGGCGTCAGCCGCAGATACGGCTTCACCGCCCGGTAGCCCTTCGGAAAGCGCTTCTTGATCTCTTCCTCGTCCTTGAGCGACGGCACGATCACCACTTCATCACCGTCCTGCCAGTTGGCCGGGGTGGCGACTTTATGGCTGTCGGTCAGCTGCAGCGAGTCGATCACCCGCAGGATTTCGTGGAAGTTGCGACCGGTGCTGGCCGGATAGGTAATGGTCAGGCGAATCTTTTTGTTCGGATCAATCACGAACAGCGAGCGCACAGTGAGGGTGTCACTGGCGTTCGGGTGGATCAGGTCATACAGGTCGGAGACCTTGCGGTCTGCGTCGGCCAGGATCGGGAAGTTGACGATGGTGTTCTGGGTTTCGTTGATGTCTTCGATCCACTTGTGGTGCGAGTCCACCGGGTCTACCGACAGGGCAATGGCCTTGACGCCACGCTTGGCGAATTCGTCCTTGAGCTTGGCGGTGAAGCCCAGCTCGGTGGTGCACACCGGGGTGAAGTCCGCCGGGTGGGAAAACAGTACACCCCAGCTATCGCCCAGCCACTCGTGAAAGCGAATCTTGCCGGCGCTGGAATCCTGTTCAAAGTCGGGGGCGATGTCGCCCAGTCTGAGGCTCATGGTGTGGCTCCTGATGAGTGCTTATGGAGCCCACTGTGCCTGCGTTGTGGATTATTTAAAAAGAATAAATATTGATTTATCTAGACGATAAAGGAATATTAAAAATCTATTCATTGGAAAGTCGAACGGGCGAAGCGCACCATCTCTTCAAGGTTCGAGAAGGCCTTGAGACGCTGTACAAAGAGGGGATTCAGGAAGGGCTTGCGGGGGTTGAGCCCGACTTGAACAGTAAAGCACCCTGCCCGGCATTGCGCCGGGCAAGGTTTTACGCTCTTACTTGAACGCGTAGGTGTAGCTCAGAATTACGCGGTTTTCGTCCTGGGAACGGGTGTTCGCCAGGTCGGTACGCCACATCGCGTTTTTCCAGGCAACGCCCAGGTTTTTCAGCGGACCTTCTGGAACAACGTAAGCCAGGGTCAGGTCGCGTTCCCACTCGTTACGCTCGCCGACGGTGGTGTCGATGTTGCTACCTTTGAGGTAAACCACACCGGCAGTCAGGCCAGGTACGCCGATCTTGGCGAAGTCATAGGCGTAGCGAGCTTGCCAGGTACGTTCGCCAGCACGGGCAAACTTCTGGATTTGCATGTCGGTGATGGTGCTGTTCGACGAGCCGTCACCTTGGTTCAGCCAAGGGAAGTCGCTGTCGCCCTTGGTGTACTGGTAGCCAGCACCGAAGGTGTGACCGGCAACCGAGTACAGTGCCAGGTAGCTGTACAGGTCGTTGTCGACCTTACCTTTGACCTTGGTGGCGTTGGTCGGATGATCCGAGTAGTAGCCGGAGGTGTAGTAACCGGCAGTATCACCGTTGGCACCGTTGTCACGGCTGCGGTAGTAGCGCAGGTCACTTTTCAGGACGCCAGGACCGATCGCCCAGTTGTGGACCAGGCCCAGGAAGTTCTGAGAGTAGAAATCCTTCAGCTCGCCGAAGTAGTACGAAGCAGTCAGGTCTTTGTTGATTTTGTAGTCAGCGCCGGCGTAGTAGAACTTGTTGACGAAGTTACCTGCGTCATAGTTCGAGCTGCCGTTGGCACCGGCCAGGGACAGACCTTCATTGTTGCTGGAGTTACGGCCTTTGGAGTGCTCGATCTGGCCAGCAGTCAGGGTCAGGTCCTTGAACTCGTTCGAGGAGATCTCGCCGCCCTGGAAGGTTTGTGGCAACAGACGACCGTCGTTGGTCTTGATCACCGGGTTGTTCGGCTGCAAGGTACCGATCTTCAGCACGGTCTGGGAGATCTTGACCTTACCGGTCACGCCCAGGCTGGCGAAATCGTGAACAGCCTTGTTGCCATCACTTGGGAACACGGTGCCGCCGGAAGCAGTGCCCGTGTAGTTACCGTGATCAGCGCGGCTGGAATCCAGACGTACGCCGTACAGGCCGATGGCGTCAAGACCGAAGCCCACAGTACCTTGGGTGAAACCCGAGATGAAACGCAGGTCGAAACCCTGACCCCATTCAGCGTTTTTGCTGCGGGTGTTCGAGGTAGCCGATGGCTTCAGATCGCGGTTGTCGGTGTTGATGTAAAAGTTACGTACGCCCAGCGTGATCTTGCTGTCATCGATGAAACCTGCGGCGCCTGCTTGTTGAGCGATTGCCCCCAAAGCTACGGCCAACGCCAATGTTGACTTCTTCATGTACCGCTCCTCTCATTTCTAATTTTTGTATTTCTTAGGTCTCGGGTCTGACGCCCTTGATCCACAGATGCGCGATTAGCACCGGATAGTGACCGACAAGTCAATCGTAACCTTGTGTGTCTACTACTTTCGTCTAACCGCAGTTAATTTGGTCCCTGCAGGGTAATGAGTTTTTCATACACCCAAAAAGAATTGTTTCATCCTTTTTCATACGATTCAGGAATAACGCTTTCCATGGGACGGTCGGGCCATCAAGGCGGAACCGCTCCATAAGGGTGTTCCTGAAGCGCATGTCTCTTCGCCTTTTTAGATCGTTTCGCGCTGACCTAACGGTCAATACGTCACCCACGATCAAAAATGCGACGCCATCATGGCCAAACGCACATCATTCCGTCAATTTGTTACAGTTTCTGTATCGATGAAACTTTTTTGCCGTCCCAACAATCCACCTCACCGTACCCGGCGATAATGTCAGTTTGATGTCCGTTTTGTGGATAAATCGGCAAACCCTGTATTCAGGGCCGATGCACCCACCCCGGATGCATGACTCGCCAAATTGACAGGCGAGAGGATTGCCCCCTCGCCCCTTCAGGCTTACAACGCCTTTTCGAAAATCTTCGAATTACGCTGATAGTTGTACAGCGACGCCCGCGCCGAAGGCAGGCGATCCACCGTACTCGGCACAAACCCACGCTCGCGGAACCAGTGGGCGGTACGCGTGGTGAGGACGAACAACGTCTTCAAACCCTGGGCCCGGGCACGGGTCTCAATGCGCTCCAGCAGTTCATCACCACGGCCGCCATGGCGGTATTCCGGGTTCACCGCCAGGCACGCCAGCTCGCCCGCGTCCGAGTCGGCAATCTGATACAGCGCCGCACAGGCGATGATCATGCCTTCACGTTCCACCACGCTGAACTGCTCAATTTCCCGCTCCAGCACTTCCCGGGATCGACGCACCAGAATCCCCTGCTCTTCCAGCGGACTGATCAGATCCAGCAAACCTCCGACGTCTTCAATCGCCGCTTCGCGCACCAGCTCGAACTGTTCCTGGGCCACCAGCGTACCGCCGCCGTCCCGGGTGAACAGTTCGGTCAACAAGGCGCCGTCTTCGGCATAACTGACAATATGGCTGCGCCCTACTCCGCCACGGCACGCCTCGGCGGCCGCGTCCAGCAGTTCGGCCTGGTAGTTGCTGCCCAGGCGTTGCAGATGCGCGGGCACCTGTTGCGGCCGCAGCTCACGCACCAGGCGGCCGTGTTCGTCGATCAGGCCGAGGTCGGCGCCGAACAGCAGCAGCTTGTCCGCGCCCAGGTCAATGGCGGCGCGGGTGGCGACGTCTTCGCAGGCGAGGTTGAAGATTTCACCGGTGGGCGAGTAGCCCAGCGGCGACAGCAGCACGATGGAGCGCTCGTCCAGCAGGCGGTTGATACCCTTGCGATCGACCCGGCGCACTTCGCCGGTGTGGTGATAGTCGACACCCTCAAGCACGCCGATCGGGCGCGCCGTCACCAGGTTGCCGCTGGCCACCCGCAGGCGCGAGCCCTGCATTGGCGACGAGGCCATGTCCATCGACAGCCGCGCTTCGATGGCGATGCGCAGATGGCCGACCGCATCGATCACACACTCCAGGGTCGCGGCATCGGTGATGCGCAAGCCTTCGTGGTAAGCCGGGGTCAGGCCGCGGGCAGCGAGGCGGGTTTCGATTTGCGGGCGTGAGCCGTGGACCAGCACCAGCCGCACGCCCAGGCTGTGGAGCAGCACCAGGTCATGGACGATGTTGCCGAAGTTCGGATGTTCCACACCATCGCCCGGCAGCATGACCACAAAGGTGCAGTCGCGGTGGGCATTGATGTAAGGCGAAGCGTGACGAAGCCAATTGACGTATTCGGGCATAGAACCTGGGCCTGTAATAAAAAGCAGCCAAAAAAGGATGAATCATGGAAACGCACAGCGGGCTGTTGGTTATCGTCGGAACAGGCTTGGCGACACGCTCGCTCTCCTTCTATGTACGGATGGGCAGGGGTTAATTTATGCAGGTGTCAGGCAGTAATGTTGAATCAGTTCCCGCAATAGACGCACTGTAGGCGTCAAGCGTGACATTTCAAGGTACTCGCCGGGCTGGTGGGCACAGGCGATATCGCCAGGGCCGAGCACCAGGGTCTCGCAACCAAGGCGCTGAAGATAAGGCGCTTCGGTGCCGAACGCTACTGCTTCGGCGCGATGACCGGTAAGTCGTTCAGCAACCCGCACCAACTCGGCATCCTCAGGCTGCTCGAAGGGTGGCACTTCCGGGAACAGTGGCGCGTAGTCGATCTTCACCTGATGACGCTCGGCCAGGGGCTCGAGCTTTTGTCGAATGGCGGCACGCAGCACCTGGGGATCCATGCCGGGCAAGGGCCGCAGGTCGAACTCCAGGGAGCATTGGCCGCAGATGCGGTTGGGGTTGTCGCCCCCGTGGATGCAGCCGAAGTTCAGGGTGGGTTGCGGCACGCTGAATTGCGGGTTGCGGTATTCGCGCTGCCAGGCCAGGCGCAGGCCGCGCAGTTCGCCGATGGCATCGTGCATGGCTTCGAGGGCGCTGTGGCCCAGGCTTGGGTCCGACGAATGGCCACTGCGCCCGAGGATATCGATGCGCTCCATCATCACGCCTTTATGCAGGCGGATAGGCTTGAGGCCGGTGGGCTCACCGATCACCGCCGCGCGACCTAAAGGGCGACCCGCCTCGGCCAGCGCACGGGCGCCGGCCATGGAGCTTTCTTCGTCGCACGTGGCGAGGATCAGCAGCGGTTGCTTGAAGGGTTGGTCCAGCAGCGGCTGCACCGCTTCGATCACCAGGGCGAAAAAGCCCTTCATGTCGCAACTGCCAAGGCCTACCCAGCGGCCGTCGACTTCCGTCAGCTTCAGCGGATCGGTCTGCCACAGGGCACCGTCGTACGGCACGGTATCGCTGTGCCCCGCCAACACCAGCCCGCCAGGGCCGGTACCGAAGCTCGCCAACAGATTGAATTTGCCGGGGCTGACTTGCTGGATGTCGCAGGCAAAACCCAGATCCCCGAGCCAGGTGGCGAGCAAATCGATGACCGGGCGGTTGGATTGGTCGAGAGAGGCCTGGGTACAACTGACCGAAGGCGCGGCAATCAGCGCGGCGAACTGTTCTTTCATGGACGGTAAAGGCATGCGCTGTCTCTTAACTTCCCGGACGAACCCCATCATAGAGCTATCTGCGTTGCACAATAAACCGTTGCGGCACGTTGCCGGGCTCAGTCCTGTACACTGCACGACCTTGGCAGCCACACATTTCCCCGGCTGCGCTCCCGATCCTGGATTTTCCGGCCATGCAGAAAGAAACCGAAATCAAGCTACGCGTCAGCCGCGAAACCCTCGCCGCGCTGCGTGAGCACCCGTTACTGAAAAAACGCAACAAAAGTGGCTGGGAACGCCGTGAGTTGATGAACCAGTACTTCGACACCCCGGAACGCGACCTGGCTCAGGCCAAGGTTGCCCTGCGCCTGCGCAAAGACGGCGACGAAGTGATCCAGACCCTCAAGACCCGTGGCCAGAGCGTCGCCGGTCTGTCGGAACGCAATGAGTACAACTGGGACCTGGCCAAAGCCAAGCTCGACGTGAAGAAACTCGACGGCGAATGCTGGCCCGAGCAATTGGCTGAACTGGACAAAAAGACCCTCAAGCCGATCTTCACCACCGATTTCGTGCGTGAACGCGCCGAAATCGCCTGGGGCCGTGGCAAGGCCAAGGTCGTGATCGAAGCGGCCCTGGACCTCGGTCACGTGGTCGCCGGCAAGCAGAAAGAAGAAATCTGCGAACTGGAACTGGAGCTGCGCGAAGGCGACCCGGCCGCCCTGCTGGAGCTGGCCGCTGAACTGGCGGCGACCCTGGCATTGATGCCATGCGATATCAGCAAGGCCGAGCGTGGCTATCGCCTGTTCGACGCCAACAGCTACTCCCTGAGCCTGCCGGCACCGGTACTGCACGCCGAGATGCCGCTGGACGACGCGTTCGCCGCTGTCATGTGGCACCTGTTGGGCAGCAGCCAGCGCCTGGCCGAGCAATACCGTTTCAATGGCCACTGGCGTCTGCTGCAAGACTGGGTGGAAAACCTCGGCGAATTGCGTGCCCTGCTCGGCAGCCTCGGCCAGGCCGCGCCACGCCAGTCCACCAGCGAACTGCGGGCCGCACTGGACGCCTTGCTGGAAGACTGGCGTCCGCTGGTCCAGGCTGGCGACGACGATGAAGACATCCGCAAGGCCGCGCCGGAACAGTTCGCCGAAGAACTGGAAGACGTGCGCTGGGGCCTGTTCTCCCTGACCACCTCCCGCTGGCTGCTCGCCCGCACCTGGGCGGTCGATCGCAACGTGCGTGGCAACCGCCAGGGCGCAGCACAACTCGCCAACTGGCTGCCGCGCCTGCTGGCCGACGACGCCGTTGCCCTGCAACTGCCGCGCTACCAGCAACAGCCGGAAGACCTGGCTGAGCAACTGCCGCGCATCGAACGCATCCTGGCCTGGCTGCACCATGCACGCCAGGTGCTGGAGATCGCCGAGCTGGACCGCTTGTATGGCGAGCTGAACAAGCTGGCACACCTGGCCAACCAGCCGATTACCGATGAGTCGCTGGATGCGCGGATGCATCAGGCGATCGCGGTTTATCAGAATCGCGCCTGGAAAACCCTGCTGCGCCTGTAACCCCCTTGGTGGCGAGGGAGCTTGCTCCCTCGCGCTTAGCGCAGCACCGGCAAACTCGTGGTGGACTTGATCTCCGACAAGGCCACTATCGAGTTGACCTCCTGGATCCCCGGCACCATCGACAGTTTTTCGAAGAAAAACCGTTCATACGCCTCGATGTCCGACGTGACGATCCGCAGTAGAAAATCCACCGCCCCCATCAGCACATAACATTCCAGTACTTCCGGAAAGCCGCGAATTGCCTCGGTGAATTCGGTGAAGTTGGAACGGCCGTGGGCGTTGAGTTTCACCTCGGCAAAAATCTGCGTGTTCAGGCCGATTTTCTTGCGATCCAGCAGGGTGACCTGGCCGCGAATCACCCCCTCCTCTTTCAGCCGCTGAATTCGCCGCCAGCACGGTGACTGCGACAGGCCGACCTGTTCGGCGATCTGTGCGCTGGAAAGCGAAGCGTCTTCCTGCAACAGCGCCAGAATGCGCCGGTCGTACACGTCCAACTCACTGTGCATAGAAATACCCATTAATCATGCTTTCTGGAATTACATGATTCTCTTATAAGCCAATATCGGCTTTTTTAGATAAGAAATCTCCCGCGCCGAATGCAAAAATTTCTGCAGTCGAATCCGGAGAATCATCATGCACGTCGTCGAAGCCGCCAGCCCCGCCCCACGCGTCGATGCCTGGGCCGTCAGCAGTACCCACTGCCAGGCGCACTATCAAATCCTCGCCGAGGCAGAGCCTGATGTGTTGTGCCGGGTGCTCAACTATTTTGCCCTGCAGTTCCTGGTGCCTCGCCACGTGAACGTGCAGCGCGAAGACGACCTGCTGGCGATCGAGATCGTGATGGATGGCCTGAGCTGGCACCGCGCCCAGGTGATCGGTGAAAAACTTCGTAACCTGATCAGCGTGTGCTCGCTGGAGCTGCAGCCAGCTGATGCCGCGCGGCCTCTGGCGGCACAGGGGGCGGGTCAGTAATAGCCTGCAATAAACCCTGGAGGCCTTCGGGCAAAGGGTGACTAGCCTGAGGACTACGCCTAACCGTTAGCCAGGAACGTCACCATGTCCGTTGCGCCAAATGCCCAGGATCGCTGGCTGGAAAGCCATCAGCTGTTGCCTGCCCTGATCGACCAGGGCCTGGTGCCCGCCGACCTGACCGTACCGGCGAACAGCGGGCTGCATCCCCTTGAATGCATTGCCAGCCAGGGCCCGTCCCTGGAAACCCTGACCGAATGGCTCGCCCGCCACTGCGGCCAGCCCTACCTGCGTATCGACCCGTTGAAAATCGACGTTGCAGCGGTAGTGCCGCTGATGTCCTACGCCTTTGCCCAGCGGCACAGGATCCTCGCCGTGGCGGTGGATGCCCACAGCGTCACGGTCGCCAGCGCCCAGCCGTATGTAAACAGTTGGGAAGCCGGCCTGGCCCAGGTATTGAAGCGTTCCATCCGGCGAGTGGTCGCCAACCCCCAGGATATTCAGCGCTGCACCGTGGAGTTTTACCGGCTGGCTAAATCGGTGAGCGGCGCGGTTGATCAAAAGACATCCGGCACCCCCAACATCGAGCAACTGCTTACCCTCGGCGCCAGCGACCAGGAGCCCGACGCCAATGACGCGCACATCGTCAATATCGTCGACTGGCTGCTGCAGTACGCCTTTGCCCAGCGGGCCAGCGATATCCATATCGAACCCGGGCGCGATCAGGGCCGCGTGCGGTTTCGCATTGACGGGCTGCTGCACGACGTCTATCAATTTCCATCCCAGGTGACGACGGCGGTGGTCAGCCGCCTGAAAAGCCTTGGCCGGATGAACGTGGCGGAAAAACGCAAACCCCAGGACGGCCGGGTAAAGACCAAAAGCCCCGCAGGCGGCGAAGTGGAACTGCGCCTGTCGACCCTGCCTACGGCCTTCGGCGAAAAGCTGGTGATGCGGATTTTCGACCCGCAGGTTCTGCACAAGGATTTCCAGCAACTGGGGCTCTCCAGCGACGACCTGCAACGCTGGCAGTCCATGACCGGCCAGGCCAATGGCATCATCCTGGTCACCGGCCCCACCGGGTCGGGCAAGACCAGCACCCTGTACACCACGCTCAAGCAACTGGCGACCCGTGAGGTCAACCTGTGCACCGTCGAAGACCCGATCGAAATGGTCGAGCCTGCCTTCAACCAGATGCAGGTCCAGCACAACATCGACCTGACCTTCGCCAGCGGCATCCGCGCCCTGATGCGCCAGGACCCGGACATCATCATGGTCGGCGAGATTCGCGACCTGGAAACCGCAGAAATGGCGATCCAGGCCGCGCTCACCGGGCACCTGGTGCTGTCGACGCTGCACACCAACGACGCACCCGGCGCCATCAGCCGCTTGCTGGAACTGGGCATTCCCCATTACCTGATCAACGCCACGCTGCTGGGGGTGATGGCCCAGCGTCTGGTGCGTGTGTTGTGCCCGCACTGCAAGCGGCCCGCCGGGCAGGTCTATCAGGCCGTCGGTTGCGGGGAATGTCGGGAAAGTGGTTATCGAGGGCGGGCCGGGATCTACGAGGTCATGCTGCTGAACGATCGCCTCAAGGCCCTGATCACCCCGGGCGCCGACATCCAGGCCCTGCGCCATGCGGCCCTTGGCGAGGGAATGTGCAGCTTGCGGTCTGCCGGTACACGCAAGGTCATGGCAGGGCTGACGACGCTGGAAGAGGTACTGCGAGTGACGCCTGGGGATTCAGAAACAAATCCTTTGATTGATGGGCCGGTAAACCGTCCTTATCCCTGACAACACCGTTACAATCGGTCAAACCTCGCGTTACCGCCAACACCAGACAAGGAATCGTTATGCAGATCGGAACCGTACTGCTGCTATTTGTAGGCTTGGCCGTCGCCATCCTCTTCATGGGTTTCAAGGTTGTCCCACAGGGCTACCAGTGGACGGTCGAGCGCTTCGGCCGCTACACCAACACCCTCAAGCCGGGCCTGAATATCATCATCCCGGTCATGGACCGCATCGGTCGCAAGATCAACGTGATGGAAAGCGTGCTGGATATTCCGCCCCAGGAAGTCATCACCGCCGACAACGCCACGGTGCAGATCGACGCCGTGTGCTTCTTCCAGGTGGTCAATACGGCCCAGGCCGCCTACGAGGTGAACAACCTCGAACACGCCATCCGCAACCTGCTGCAAACCAACATCCGTACCGTGCTCGGCTCCATGGAGCTGGATGCGATGCTCAGCCAGCGTGACGGCATCAACGAGAAACTGCTGCGCACCGTCGACGAAGCCACCGCACCGTGGGGCATCAAGATCACCCGGATCGAGATCAAGGACATCAGCCCGCCAGCCGACCTGATGGCCGCGATGTCCGGCCAGATGAAGGCCGAGCGGATCAAACGTGCGCAGATCCTCGAAGCCGAAGGCCTGCGAGCCTCCGCGATCCTGACCGCAGAAGGCAAGAAGCAGGCGCAGATTCTTGAAGCTGAAGGCGGTCGTCAGGCCGCGTTCCTTGAGTCCGAAGCCCGCGAACGTCAGGCCGAGGCCGAAGCCCGCGCCACCCAGGTGGTCTCGGAAGCAATTGCCACCGGTAACGTGCAGGCGATCAACTACTTTGTCGCCCAGAAATACATCGACGCACTGGGCAAGCTGGCCTCGGCCAACAACAGCAAGGTGATCCTGATGCCGCTGGAAGCCAGCCAGGTGATTGGTGCCGTCGGCGGCATCGGCGAGATCGTCAAGGCAACCTTCGACAACAAGAAAGCCTGAGGCACGCGCCATGTGGGAATTCCTGCAGCACCTGTCGTTTTGGGACTGGCTGGCACTGGGCACCGTGCTGTTGATCCTTGAAGTGTTCGGTGCCGGTGGTTATC
The DNA here is from genome assembly GCF_012935715.1 of Pseudomonas sp. ADAK13. Taxonomy (NCBI): domain Bacteria; kingdom Pseudomonadati; phylum Pseudomonadota; class Gammaproteobacteria; order Pseudomonadales; family Pseudomonadaceae; genus Pseudomonas; species Pseudomonas sp. ADAK13. Next base: position 2,585,009 of record NZ_CP052860.1, on the reverse strand, counting down.
TGTTGTGGATGGGCATCGCCGCCGCCGCCGTGGGCGTGATCAAGTTCCTGATCCCCAGCCTGGGCCTTGAGTGGCAACTGCTGCTGTTCGCCGTGCTCTCGATCCTCACGGCGGTGTACTGGTGGCGACGCCAGCGCAGCAGCGCCAAGGTCAGCGACCAGCCGGGGCTGAACATGCGTGGCTCGGAGTTGATGGGGCGCACCTTTGTGGTGCATCAGGCAATTATCGAGGGCCGTGGCAAGATCAAGATCGGCGATGGTGTATGGATCGCAGCCGGCCCGGACGCGCCCGTGGGAGCACACGTGCGTGTCATCGGTCAGGACGGCGTGATTCTGAAGGTTGAAACTGTTTAGTCAGCCATGGAACTCGGCTGGGCTATCTACAATCAAACTGTACAGATAACCCAGTCGGAGTCACCCATCATGCGTCTAAAATATGCTGTCGCAACCCTCGCTGTGCTTTCCCTTCCTGTCGGTTCAGCCATGGCCGACAGCTTCTGGCGTAATGTCATCTCATCGGGTGCCACCACCGGCTCGACGTACCTGACCTTCAAGGACCACAAAATGGTGGTCGCCGCTCAAGACGACGCCGGTAGCTTCGTCGCCAGCGACGGCAGCATCCGTGGCCCATACCTGGAAGCTGCGATGCAGAAGGTCCGCGCCGATAATCCTGGCCTGAAAGCCACGGACATGGACCTGGCCAACGCGATTCTGGCGAAAAACGCCATTGCTTCCGAGTAACATCGCCACCTGAAAAATGCCGCTCTTTGGGAGCGGCATTTTTTTACCCTACTTTCCTACGACCAACGCTGGCGATTCCGCATTCGAACAGGAAAAGTCCTGTCGAGCAGTCCGCACGCCAGGCAACAAGCTGTCGATTCCCTTTAGACCAAGTGAATCGATGACCATGCAAAAACTCTCCTGCGCGCTTCTGCTCGCCGCGATTGCCACCCCCTATGCCCAGGCAGAAGGCTGGTACGGGTCGGCAAAGCTCAACAGTGCCCGCCAGAATCTCTCCAGCTCACTGTTGACCAGCCCACGGGTCACCGATCGAGTGTCGGCCCCCGATAGCAGCAAAACATTCACCGGATCATTCGCCTTGGGTTATGCCTTTGCCGATGGCTGGCGCCTGGAAGGGGAATACACCACCCCCAGCCAGTCAAACTTCAAATCCCAATGGGCGCCATTCAATGCCAACGTCAACAGCCTGCAGGCCGACAGCCAGCGCTTGATGCTCAATGGTTATAAAAACATCCCGATCAACGAGTGGCTGTCGTTCTACGGCATGGCGGGAGTGGGTTTGGCCCAGATTGACGCCGAGGGTTACCAGACCAACAAGACCCGGCGCTTCGCCAGCAACCGCCAGCACAATTTCGCCTACAGCGTAGGCCTCGGGCTGGACGCCAAGGTCAGCGAAACCCTGACCCTGGGCACCGGCTGGCGCTACGTGGACATGGGCAGGATTGAAACCGGCTACAACACCTTCGCCAACCGTATCAACGCCCGCGACGAACAGCTCAAGGGCAAGCTCAAGGAGCAGAATGTGTTTCTGGAGGCCCGCGTAACCTTCTAGGCCAAGCCCCAGGGATGCCGCCGCCAAGGCGGCATTTTTTGACCAGAGGGTGACGATTCATTCACAGACGACAGGCTATATTCAGTCGAACCGTGCAACCATGCCCGGCATTGATATGCTTTTTTCTCATCGTCTACCTGAAACGGATGCCTTCAACGCTATGAGCCAACTGCCCTTTCTGCCGTTTTCCAAGCCCACCATTGATGAAGCCACCATCTCGGCGGTGGGCGACGTACTGCGCTCCGGCTGGATCACCAGCGGGCCGAAAGTGCAGGCGTTCGAAGCGCAGCTGTCGGAATACTTTGGCGGGCGCCCGGTGCGTACCTTCAACTCGGGCACCTGCACCATGGAGATTGCCTTGCGCATCGCCGGCATCGGGCCAGGGGATGAAGTCATCACCACCCCGATCTCGTGGGTCGCCACTGCCAACGTGATTCTGGAGGTAGGCGCCACGCCCGTGTTCGCCGATATCGACCCGGTCACCCGCAATATCGACCTGGCCCAGGTAGAAGCGGCAATCACCCCACGCACCAAGGCGATCATCCCGGTGTACCTGGCCGGCCTTCCCGTGGACATGCCGCTGCTCTACGCACTGGCCAACAAATACAACCTGCGCATTGTCGAAGATGCTGCCCAGGCCCTGGGCTCCAGCTGGGATGGCGAGCGGATTGGCTCTACGGGCGATTTCGTGTCATTCAGCTTCCAGGCGAACAAGAACATCACCTCGTCCGAAGGCGGCTGCCTGGTGTTGAACACCCCTGAAGAAGCACGCCTGGCCGAGAAATATCGCCTGCAAGGCGTTACCCGCACCGGCTTCGACGGCCTGGACGTGGACGTGCTCGGCGGCAAGTTCAATATGACCGACATTGCAGCGGCCATCGGCCTGGGTCAGTTTGCCCATATCGAGAAGATCACCGCCCACCGCCAGGCACTGGCGCAGCACTATTTCGAGTGTTTCGGCAGTGATTTTGAAGCGCAGTACGGTGCGCAATTGCCACCAGCCGACTTCGAAAACAGCAACTGGCACCTGTTCCAGCTGGTACTGCCAGAGCGCCAGGACGGTTTGCCGGCACGTGCCACATTCATGGAGCAGATGCAGGCCCATGGCGTCGGCATTGGCTATCACTACCCGCCGATCCACCTGCTGAGCTTGTACAAGGCGCAGGGATTCAAGGAAGGCATGTTCCCGGTAGCAGAAAAAGTGGGGCGTTTGATTGTGTCGCTGCCGATGTTCACGGCGATGACGAAAGCGGACGTAGAGCGTTCGGTAGCGGCGGTAAAAGCGGTGTTGACACGCTGACAAAACCTTTGCGGGAGCCGGTTGCCGGCTCCCGCAGCGGGATCACTCGCCGATGGCAGCCTTGTAACCGGCAGCGTCCAGCAGTTTTTCCAGGTCAGCCGGGTTGCTTGGCTTGAGCTTGAAGATCCAGGCGCCGTAAGGGTCGGAGTTCAACAGCTCTGGCTCACCGCTCAAGGCGTCGTTCACCGCGATCACTTCGCCAGCAATTGGCGAGTAGATATCCGAAGCGGCCTTCACCGATTCAACCACGCCGGCCTGGTCAGCCGCTTTGAACACGTTGCCGACTTCGGTCAACTCAACGAACACCACATCCCCCAATGCTTCCTGGGCGTGGTCCGAGATCCCGACGGTCACGGTGCCGTCAGCTTCCAGACGGGCCCATTCGTGACTTTCGGCAAAACGCAGGTCGGCAGGGATATCGCTCATAGTCTGTGTCCTCAAGAAAAAATGTCAGCGGCCATTGGCCCGCCGGAAAAGTTAAATCAATGTTTTGCCATGGCGCACGAACGTCGGCTTGACCACCCGAACCGGGTACCACTTGCCGCGGATTTCCACCTCGGCCCGGTCAGCAGTCGCCGACGGCACACGTGCCAGTGCAATGGATTTGCTTAGCGTAGGAGAGAAACTACCACTGGTGATCTCTCCTTCGCCAACATTGGCGATACGAACCACTTGATGCGCGCGTAAAACCCCACGTTCCTCCAGCACCAGTCCGACCAATTTGGACTTCACACCTGCTGCTTTTTCGGCTTCCAGGGCGGCACGGCCGATGAAATCACGCCCGGCCGGCTCCCAGGCGATGCTCCAGGCCATGTTGGCCGCCAAGGGCGATACGTCCTGGTGAATATCCTGACCGTAGAGGTTCATACCGGCCTCAAGGCGCAGCGTGTCGCGGGCGCCGAGGCCGATGGGGGAAATGCCCGCGCCGACCAGATCGTTGAAAAACGCCGGGGCCTGCTCGGCCGGCAGGACAATTTCCAGGCCGTCTTCACCGGTATAACCGGTGCGCGCAATAAACCAATCGCCGTCGGCCAGGCCTTCAAAGGGCTTGAGCTGGTGGATCAAGGTGGCGCGAGACTGAGTCACCAGCTCGGCGATCTTCTGCCGGGCATGGGGGCCCTGAATGGCAAGCATGGCCAACTCGGGACGCTCGTGAAGCCGGGCCTGATAGCTGCCAAGCCGGGCCTGCATCCAGGCCATGTCCTGGTCACGGGTAGCGGCGTTGACCACCAGCCGGTAACCACTCTCGGTGCGGTAGACAATCATGTCATCCACCACGCCGCCCTGCTCGTTGAGCATGGCGCTGTACAACGCACGGCCGCAGCCGTGCAATCGGTCAACATCATTGGCCAGCAAATGCTGGAGCCATTCCTTGGCCTGGGGGCCTGTGATATCGATCACGGTCATATGGGATACATCAAACACCCCGCAATCGCGTCGCACTTGATGGTGCTCCTCAACCTGCGAGCCGTAATGCAAAGGCATATCCCAACCGCCAAAATCGACCATTTTCGCGCCAAGGGCGAGATGCAGGTCATACAGAGGCGTGCGCTGTCCCATGGGTTTCTCCTTCCGGGCGTGGCGAAGGTGCGGACGGTTGCCGTTCGGGCTACACACCTTGAAATACAAGGCCTGTAGCCGCGTTCAGCGACCCGATCTGGAAGATCGACCGCACCGAATGCCGCGCATTGTAGCCTCAAGGCGTAGGACTGGCACCTAGCCGATTTGTCTCGCCGAACGTCGGATCAGCCCGATGACCGGTAACAGGCCCACCAACACCAGGGTCAGGGCCGGCAGAGAAGCCCGCGCCCACTCGCCTTCGCTGGTCATCTCGAAAATCCGGACCGCCAGCGTGTCCCAGCCGAACGGGCGCATCAGCAAGGTGGCCGGCATTTCCTTGAGCACATCGACAAACACCAGCAACGCCGCGCTCAGGGTGCCCGGCAGCAAGAGTGGCAGATACACTTTGCAAAACAGTCGCGGCCCGCTGACTCCCAGACTGCGCGCGGCTTCGGGCAAGGAAGGACGGATTCGCGCAAGGCTGTTTTCCAGCGGCCCATAGGCCACTGCAATGAAACGCACCAGATACGCCAGCAAGAGCGCCGAAAGGCTACCCAGTAACAGCGGCTTGCCGGCGCCGCCCAACCAGCCTGAGACCGGGATCACCAGTTCGCGATCCAGGTAGCTGAACGCCAACATGATCGACACCGCCAGCACCGAGCCCGGCAGCGCGTAACCCACGTTGGCCAGGCTGATACCGGAGCGGATGGCCCGCGTGGGGGCCAGGCGATGGGCGAATGCCAGCACCAGGGCCACGCTGACGGTGATCAGGGCCGCCATCCCCCCCAGGTACAGGGTATGGACGATCAGACCGGCGTAGCGCTCGTCCAGGTCGAAGCGGCCGCGCTGCCAGAACCAGGCCACCAGTTGCAGCATCGGAATCACGAACGCGCAGGCAAACACCAAGCCGCACCAACCGCTGGCCGCCACCGCCTTGAACCCGCGCAGGTGGTACAGCGCCTTGCCGCGAGGCCGCTCATTGCTCGGCCGGCTGGCGCCCCGGGCACGGCGTTCGCCGTACAGCACCAACATCACCACCAGCAACAAGAGGCTGGCCAACTGCGCCGCACTGGAAAGGCTGAAAAAGCCGTACCAGGTCTTGTAAATGGCGGTGGTAAAGGTGTCGAAGTTGAACACCGAGACCGCGCCGAAATCCGCCAGGGTTTCCATCAACGCCAGGGCCACGCCCGCACCGATGGCAGGGCGCGCCATGGGCAAGGCTACGCGCCAGAATGCCTGCCACGGCGACTGGCCCAATACCCGCGCCGCTTCCATCAGGCCTTTGCCCTGGGCCAGGAAGGCCGTGCGCGCCAGCAGATAAACGTAGGGGTAGAACACCAGCACCAGCACGATGATCACGCCGCTGGTTGATCGCACGCGTGGCAGGCGCAAGCTCATGCCGAACACGTCGCGCAACAGGGTTTGTACCGGGCCGGAGAAGTCCAGCAGGCCTACGAACACGAAGGCCAGGACGTAGGCGGGAATCGCGAAAGGCAGCATCAAGGCCCAGTCCAGCCAACGCCGGCCGGGAAATTCGCAGAGGCTGGTCAGCCACGCCAGGCTGACGCCCAGCAGCGTGACGCCCACACCGACACCCAGCACCAGAGTCAGGGTGTTACCCAACAGGCGCGGCATCTGGGTTTCCCAAAGATGGGACCAGATCTGGTGGTCGATGGTCTGCCACGACAGCAACAGGACGCTCAGCGGTAACAGCACCAGGGCGGCGACGGTGAAGACCGGCAGGTACCAGCGGCGTTGGGCGGGATGGGCCAAAAGGATCGGATCTCTGGGAATAATATCTTGAACTCGCCACAACACAGTGTGGGAGCCGGGCTTGTCGAACCGTCGCACCGCCGCGATGCAGGCACCACGGTGTGTCAGTCACACCGTAGTGATGCTATCGCAGGCAAGCCAGCTCCCACACTGTCTTGCGGTGTCTTGAAGAGTCTACTTAGTTCCAGCCAGCCCGATCCATCAAGCGAATGGCCTCAGCCTGACGTTTGCCCGCCACTTCCACCGGCAATGTATCGGCCACAAACTTGCCCCAGGTCGCGACTTCCGCCGACGGCGGCACCGCCGGGTTGGCCGGGAACTCCTGGTTCACGTCCGCAAAGATCTTCTGCGCTTCCGGCGTGGTCATCCACTCCACCAGCGCCTTGGCGGCCTCCGGATGTGGCGCATGTTTGGTCAGGCCGATGCCCGACAGGTTGACGTGCACCCCACGGTCGCCCTGGTTCGGCCAGAACAGCTTCACCGCCAGGTCCGGCTTCTGCTTGTGCAGGCGGCCGTAGTAGTAGGTATTGACGATACCGACGTCGCACTGCCCGGCATTGATCGCCTCCAGCACGGCGATGTCATCGGAGAACACGTCGGTGGACAGGTTGTTGACCCAGCCCTTGACGATTTCCTCGGTCTTGGCCGCGCCATGGGTTTCGATCAGGGTGGCGGTCAGCGACTGGTTGTAGACCTTCTTCGCGGTACGCAGGCACAGGCGGCCTTCCCACTGCTTGTCAGCCAGGGCTTCGTAGGTGGTCAGGTCGCCCGGCTTCACGCGGTCGGTGGAGTAGGCGATGGTGCGCGCGCGCAGGCTCAAGCCGGTCCAGGCATGGGCCGAAGAGCGATATTGAAGGGGAATATTCTTGTCGATCACCGCGGAGGTGAACGGTTGCAGGATGCCCATCTGCTCGGCTTGCCACAGGTTGCCGGCGTCGACGGTGAGCAGCAGGTCGGCGGTGGCGTTTTCACCTTCGGCCTTGATGCGCTGCATCAGCGGCGCTTCCTTGTCGGTGATGAACTTGATCTGCACGCCGGTCTTCTTGGTGTAGGCGTCGAACACCGGCTTGATCAGTTCGTCGATACGCGAGGAGTAGACCACGACTTCGTCGGCCGCCTGCACGGTGGTGCTGCCGATAAGGGTGAGTGCCAGGGCAGTCAGGAGGCGCTTGGGTGCCAACATGGGTGCGGTCTCTCATTTGCAAAAAGAGGGCAAATGATAAGGACTCACATTTGGTAGCGCTCGGCGGAGGCGTTACCAGATGTTGCACTGCCCCCTCAGGCCTTGGCCAGCTCCGGCAAATCCCCGGTCAAACCCAATGCCTGGCGCACGAACAGCGCCTTGGCCTCGGGCATCTGCTCGACCACCTTCAACCCGGCATTACGCAACCAGCGCAACGGCAGTTGATCGGCCTGGAACAACCGTTCAAAACCTTCCATCGCAGCCATCAGCGCCAGGTTGTGCGGCATGCGCCGACGCTCGTAACGGCTGAGCACCTTCACCTCCGCCAGGCGCTCGCCGCGCTCATTAGCGGCCAACAGCACCTCGGCCAGCACCGCCGCGTCGAGGAAACCCAGGTTCACGCCCTGCCCCGCCAGCGGATGAATGACGTGGGCCGCATCGCCAATCAACGCCAGGCCCTCGGCCACGTAACGCTTGGCATGACGCTGACGCAACGGCACGCACAGCCGTGGATCGGCGCTTAACACCGTGCCCAGACGGCCTTCGAAGGCCAGCTCCAGCTCACGGCAGAAGCTTTCGTCGTCCAGCGCCATCAAACGCTCGGACTCACTCGGGGTGGTCGACCAGACGATCGAACACCAATCTTCCTGACCGTCCCGCACCAACGGCAAGAATGCCAGCGGGCCGTTATCGGTAAAACGCTGCCAGGCCGTGCGCTGATGCGCCTGGCTGCTGCGCACGCTGGTGACGATGGCGTTGTGCAAATAGTCCCATTCACGGGTGGCGGTGCCCGTGAGGCGACGCACCGCCGAGTTGGCACCGTCTGCTGCGACCACCAGCGGCGCGCGCAAGGTGCGGCCGTCGGCCAGGGTCAGCAGCCAGTCATCACCGGAGCGACGCATCTGCTCCAGGCGCGCATTGGCCAGCAGGCCGAGGTCGCAGTCATGCAGGCGATCGAGCAAGGCATCCTGGACCACACGGTTTTCGACGATATGTCCCAGCACCTCGGCATGCACGCTGGCCGCCGAGAAGTGGATCTGCCCGGTGCCGCTGCCGTCCCACACCTGCATCTCGCCGTACGGGCTGGCGCGTCGCTCGACGATCCCGTCCCACACGCCAAGGCGCTCGAGGATGCGCTGGCTGGCCGCCGACAAGGCGCTCACCCGCGGCTCGAACGCGGCTTGCGGGTCGAACGGCTTGACGCTGAGCGGGCTGCCATCGAGCAGCAGCACCTGCAGGCCACTGCCCTGCAACGCCAGCGCCAGGGCGCTTCCGACCATTCCGGCCCCGACAATCAGCACATCTGCGCGCATGTCCATGCTTTAAGCCTGTCTCGATTGCGGCTTGCGCCGCACGTAAAGGGTTTTGTCGACCCGCGCCACCAGGGTGCCGGAGCCGTCATGAATCTGCACCTTGAGCTGCGGCAGGTATTTGTCGCCGCTGGCGGTGTGCTGGCGAATCTCGTCCAGCAAGGCATCGTCGATGGAGAATTCGGCATACACCGGGCCCTTGCCCGGCGAGATGAAATCGATGCTCGCGGCCTTGTCCCAGACAATGTAGTCGCGGCCCAGGTTCTCCATCAGCAACAGCATGTAGAACGGGTCGACCATCGAATACAGGCTGCCGCCAAACTGCGTGCCCACGTAATTACGGTTGTACCAGCCCAGGCCCATGCGCACCTTGGCGTGACGGAAATCGGCGCTGAGGTGCTGCACCCGAACCCCGGCACCGAGGTACGGCGGGTACAGGGTCAGGAACCAGCGCAGCAGCCGCGCCTTGCCCAGGCGTTGTGTCAGCCACTCACGCATCGGGACGGGTGCCCAGGCCCATGGCCTGGCGGGCGAACCAGCGTTTGGCCGGCGGCAGCAAGTCCAGGCCCAGCAAGCCCATGTTGCGGCCCAGCGCCACCAATGGCTGGGCACTGCCAAACAATCGGGTCACCTGATCCGAGAAACCAACCGTGAGTTTCTGGTCCACGCGCTGGCGCTCACGGTACGCCTGCAGTGTCGCCAGGTCGCCCGGTACTGCCGGCCCGGCCAACAAGGCCTCGGCCAGGGCGTAGGCATCGCGCAGGGACAGGTTGAAGCCCTGGCCGGCAATCGGGTGCAGGCTGTGGGCGGCATTGCCGAGCACGGCCAGATGGGAGCGCACTTGCTCTTCCGCCTCCACGAGGGTCAACGGGTACAAGTGACGTGCACCGACCTGCTTCAGGGTGCCCAGGCGGTAGCCGAACACGCCCTGCAATTCACTGAGAAAGCTGCGCTCGTCCAGCTCGGCCAGACGCTGGGCGTCCATGCCGATGCGGGTCCACACCAGCGCGCAACGGTTGTCCGGCAACGGCAGCAAGGCCATCGGCCCTTCGTCGGTGAAACGCTCGAAGGCCTCGCCGTTGTGGGCTTCGCTCGGGGTGATGTTGGCGATCAGCGCGCTCTGGTTGTACGGGCGTTTTTTTACGCCGATACCCAGCTGTTCGCGCAGGCCGGAACGGCCGCCATCGGCCAGCACCGCAAGGTCGCACTCCAACTCGGTTTCGTCATTCAGGGTCAGGCGGTAGCCATCGGCAAGCGGCTCCATGCGGGTGACTTCCGCCGGGCAGCGCCAGCTGACCACCTCCTTGTCCAGGCCTTGCCACAGGCATTGGCCGAGCCAGGCGTTTTCCACCACGTAGCCGAGGGCGGGCACGCCTTCTTCCATCGCCGACAGGCGCGCAGTGGAGAAGCGGCCACGGTCCGACACATGAATCTGCTTGATCGGCTCGGCGCGGCGGGAAATCTCCTGCCACACGCCCAACCGTTGATAAATCTGCCGAGCGCCAAACGACAGCGCCGAAGAACGCGCGTCATAGCTCGGCTGGTAACTGTCGCCGGGGGCGAACGGCTCGATCAGCACGATCTTCCAGCCACGGGCCTTGGCCCCGGCCTGCAACGCCAGCGCGAGGCTGGCGCCCACCAGGCCGCCGCCGATAATCGCCAGGTTGACCCGGCTCATCGCGCGCTCGCCATCAGTGCTTCGATCTCGGCAACGGACTTGGGCACGCCACCGGTCAGAATTTCACAGCCTTGCTTGGTCACCACCACGTCGTCCTCGATGCGTACGCCAATGCCACGCCATTTCTTCGCCACGTTCTGGTTGTCGGGCGAGATGTAAATCCCCGGCTCAACGGTCAGCGCCATGCCGACTTCCAGCACCCGCCACTCGCCGCCCACCTTGTATTCGCCCACATCGTGCACATCCATGCCCAGCCAGTGGCCGGCGCGGTGCATGTAGAAGGTTTTATAGGCTTCGCTGGCGATCAACTCGTCGACGTCACCCTGCAACAATCCCAGCTGGACCAGCCCGGCGGTGATCACTTGCACCGTCGCCTCGTGGGCCTGGTTCCAATGCTTGTTCGGGGCGATTTCGGCAAAGGCGGCTTCCTGGGAAGCCAGCACGATTTCGTAAATCGCCTTTTGCTCGGCGGAGAACTTGCCGCTCACCGGCCAGGTGCGGGTGATGTCGCTGGCATAGCAGTCGATCTCACAACCGGCATCGATCAACACCAGGTCGCCGTCCTTGAGCGCCGCGTCATTCTGCTGGTAATGCAGGATGCAACTGTTGCGCCCCGAGGCGACGATGGAGCCATAGGCCGGCATCTTCGCCCCGCCCTTGCGAAACTCGTAGTCCAGCTCCGCTTCCAGGCTGAACTCATACAAACCCGCGCGACTGGCCTGCATCGCCCGCACATGGGCCGCGCAGGAAATCCGTGCCGCCTCGCGCATCACCTTCACTTCTGCCGCCGATTTATACAGGCGCATGTCGTGAAGCAGATGATCCAGGGCAACAAATTCGTTCGGTGGCTGGGCGCCGAGGTGCGCTTTAGAGCGGATCACGTTGATCCACTCCATCAGGTGCCGGTCGAACTCGGCGTTGCTGCCCATGGCCGAGTACACCCGGTCGCGACCTTCGATCAGGCCGGGCAGGATGTCGTCGATATCGGTGATCGGAAACGCGTCGTCGGCGCCAAACTCGCGGATCGCGCCTTCGGTGCCGGCCCGCAGGCCGTCCCACAGTTCGCGCTCGGCATTGCGTTCGCGACAAAACAGCACGTACTCGCCGTGCTGGCGGCCGGGCATCAGCACGATCACCGCTTCCGGTTCCGGGAAGCCGCTCAGGTACTGAAAGTCGCTGTCCTGACGGTAGACGTGCTCGACGTCACGGTTGCGGATAGCAACCGCGGCTGCCGGCAGGATGGCGATGCTGTTGGGTTCCATCTGCGCCATGAGCGCCTTGCGGCGCCGGGTGTATTCCGCTTTGGGGATATGGATCATGGGCAGATGGGCTTCCTTTCTTAGTGCAGCGACGGCTTGGGTGCAGCGGGCTCAGCCGATTTACGGGTCTCGGTGAACAGCAGCAGCGGCGCAACGCGCAGGTATTCCATGACTTCCATGTAGTCGCTTTCGCCGTCTTCGGACTCTTCCAGGGCGTCTTGCACCTGGGAGATGGCGGCCAGGTCTTGCAGCACTTCCTGGGCATCGGTGCTCAGGTCGAGGCCGCCGGCGTTCACGCCAAAGCCGTGGAGGAAGCCTTGGCACCATTGGCCCAGTGCCGCAGCGCGCTCGGTGAGCGGTGCGTCATCGGTAGGCAGCAGCAACACAACGGTGACGTCATCACCGGTCAGCTCGCCTTTGACCATCTCTTGAAGGCCGATAAGGGCGTTGCGCACGTTTTCGGTGGGCTCGGTTTCCAGCAGCTCGGCGACGTCGGCCAGCCAGTTGTCGGCATCAAAGCCGACACCGGTGCAACTGCGGCCCAGCAGCACGCCGTGCAGCTCGGCAGGCGAGCAAGGATGACCGCTGGAGCTCAGCAGTTTGGAAAAAGCATCGTACGGGGAGTTCTGAATGGGCATGGTGAGCTAGGCGCCAGACGGCGCAATGTCTAGAATGAAGCGCTGTATCCTAGCATCGGCAGACGTACCAAGACTATCGAGGGCGTCAGATCGTTTATCCAGCAGTTGCCATTCATCAGACAAATCCAGTGGAACCCAATGGAAGACACCGACCTGCAAGCGCTGATGGCCAGACTCGAGCTGCTAATTAACCGGGTCGAGCAACTTAAGAGCCAAAACGGACTCCTATTAGCTCAGGAAAAGACCTGGCGCGAGGAACGCGCTCACCTCATTGAAAAAAACGAAATCGCCCGGCGTAAGGTCGAATCGATGATTTCGCGCCTGAAGGCCCTGGAGCAAGACTCATGAGTTCAAGCAATAGCGTCACCGTGCAGATTCTCGACAAAGAATATTCGATCATCTGCCCACAGGAAGAACGCAGCAATCTGGTGAGCGCTGCCCGCTACCTGGACGGCAAGATGCGTGAAATCCGCAGCAGCGGCAAAGTCATCGGCGCCGATCGCATCGCCGTGATGGCCGCGCTGAACATTACCCACGATTTACTGCATAAGCAGGAACGGCCTGACGTGCAGGCCAGCGGCTCGACGCGTGAGCAGGTACGCGACCTGCTGGAGCGGGTCGATCTGGTACTTTCTACCGATCCAGAGCCACCCAAGGGCTGATTGCGGCGTCGGTTTCGGGTATACTCGCCCCACTCCCTGGCGTGCTTGCCAGTCGGCGATGTCCCTGAGCCGATTCGCACTACCCTGGAAGTTACACGTTGGGCTGGTGTGCATGTCCGCTAGACGGAAAGCCTTAAAGCCTACTGTTTCTTCCACCTTGAACTTTCGGGTTCAAGGGCTAAGTCGACAGCGGTTCTGTCGGGGAGCCTGATTCCCAAATCCAATGCCAGTCTCAGGACTGGCATTGTTTTATGAGCCGAAAACCATGACCGAACCTGCGCCGCTTTCCCGCCCGCAACTTCGACGCATGCTGCGCAAAGCCCGCCGCGCCCTGACGCCCAGCGAGCAACGCCAGGCCGCCCTTGGCCTGTATCGGCAACTGGCACAGCACCCGCTGTTTCGCCGGGCCAAACACATATCCTTATACCTGCCGACGGACGGCGAAATCGATCCGCGCCTGCTGCTGCGCGCTGCACAGCGCCGGGGCAAGGCGACGTATCTGCCGGTGCTCAGCGCGTGGCCGCGAACCAAGATGGTGTTCCAGCGGGTGCGCCCTGGCGAGAAGCTGAGCCCCAACCGTTTTCGCATCCTTGAGCCACAGGTGAATGTCAGCCGCCAACGCAAGGTCTGGGCGCTGGACCTGGTGCTGCTGCCTTTGGTGGGCTTCGATGATGTGGGTGGGCGACTGGGCATGGGCGGCGGCTTTTATGACCGCAGCCTGGCCTACATGGCCCGCCGCAAATCCTGGCGCAAGCCGACGCTGTTGGGCCTGGCTCATGAATGCCAGAAGGTCGAACGATTGGCGCAGGCAAGCTGGGATGTACCGCTTGAGGGCACAGTCACCGATAAGGATTGGTATAGGGCAGAGACGCTACTGGAATCAGCAGCGCCTTAAAGACGGGTCAGCGCTTGAACGGTTGCGGCTGTTGCTGTGCGAGTTCAATCGGTGCGTCAGTCTTGTTCGACCACAAGCTCTGCGCATAGCCGGTGGTCACAACGCCCAGGCCGAACAAAATAACCAAAATCCATAGTAAATCCGGTTTGCGTTTCATCGATTGCCCCCCTTCAGGCATCTTGCACACGATGACAGCAACGTTCCATTAGTAGTCCGTGCCAGCTGCGTCAAGCTCAAAACCCCGGCATTCTGCGTTAACGTGAACCAACACGCAAACCTTGACGCCAACCGACTGTCGGTTTGTCATAAAATTGCAGGACAACTTTCCCAATCGCCTTTTGAGGAGCAAAAACATGGCCTATTGGCTGATGAAATCCGAGCCCGATGAACTGTCGATCACCGGCCTGGAAAAGCTCGGAGAAGCCCGGTGGGATGGGGTTCGCAACTATCAGGCACGCAACTTCCTGAGGGCGATGGCGGTGGGTGACCACTTCTTTTTCTACCATTCCAGTTGCCCGGAACCGGGGATTGCCGGCATCGGCAAAATCGTCGAGGCGGCCTACCCGGACCCCACCGCACTGGAGGCTGACAGCCATTATTTCGACGCCAGGGCGACACCCGAAAAGAACCCGTGGAGCGCAATCAATGTCGCCCACGTCGAGACGCTCCCGAAGGTCCTGGGGCTGGGTTATCTGAAACAGCAAACCGCCCTCGCCGAGTTGCCCCTGGTACAAAAAGGCAGCCGCCTTTCGGTGATGCCCGTCACCGCCGAGCAGTGGGCCGCGGTGCTCGGCCTGCGCTAAAAGGCAGAACCCTGCGGTCACGCCCATGGCGCATGCATCTGCGCGTCAACCGGGTTAGGCTGGCGCTTCATTTGACCCGCATCAAGGGCCTTCGGGCAGGATCGGTCAAACTAGGACGCTAACGCCGCAGGATGCACCCATGTCGACGAACCACCGCACCTCCCATCTTTTCGCCATTCCATTGATTGTCTTGCTGCTGGCTGCCGGCGGCTTCGGCTATTGGCAATCCACCCAGGACCGCCTGCCCGAAGGCTTGAGCATGGGCAATGGCCGGCTGGAATCGACTGAAGTGCAGATCGCCACCAAGATCCCCGGGCGCCTGGCTGAAGTGCGGGTGGATGAAGGCGACAAGGTGCTCAAGGGCCAGTTGCTGGCGCGCATGGACACCCGCACCCTGGAAGCCCAGCGCGCCCAGGCTGAAGCCGAAGTGCTGCGGGCCAGGGAGAATTTCGCGGCCGCCGAAGCCAATGTGCAACTGCGCCAGAGCGAGCAACTGCTGGCCAGCCAGGAACTCAAGCGCACCCAGGAACTGTACAAACGCGGTTTCGCCAGCGGCCAACTGATCGACCAGCAGCAGGCGCGGCAAAACACCGGCAACGCCGCCGTGGTCGCTGCGCAAGCGCAGGTCAATTCGGTAAAAGCCGCCATCGGCACCGCCCAGGCCCAGGTCGCGCAACTCACCAGCGAAATCGAAGACAGCAGCCTGCGGGCGCCCATCGACGGCATCATCCAGCTGCGCCTGGCCGAACCCGGCGAAGTGCTCGGCGCCGGTGGCCGCGTGCTGCTGCTGATCGACCCCAACGACCAATACATGAACCTCTACCTGCCCGCCTCGGTGACCGGTCGCCTGACCGTCGGCAGTGACGCGCGCATCCTCCTCGACGCCCTGCCGAAGCAGCCGCTGCCGGCGAAAATCAGCTTTGTCGCGGCCAAATCGCAGTTCACCCCCAAGGAAGTGGAAACCCGTGACGAGCGCCAGAAGCTGGTGTTCCGGGTCAAACTGCGCCTGACCCAACCGAGCGCCGTGCCACAAGCCAAACCGGGCATGCCCGGCGCCGGCTATGTGCGCACCGCTGACCTGGACTGGCCGGCCAACCTGCAATGAACGGCCTGGCGCTGCACGCCACGGGCATCAACCATCGCTACGGCAAGCAACAGGCGCTGATCGACATCGCCTTCAGCCTGCCCGCCGGCACCCGCTGCGGGCTGATCGGCCCGGACGGCGCCGGCAAGTCGAGCCTGCTGGGTTTGATCGCCGGGGTTAAAAAGCTTCAACAAGGCGAGCTGGAAGTGCTCGGTGGCTCCATCGAAGACCGCCGTCACCGCAACAGCCTGTACCCGCGAATCGCCTTCATGCCTCAGGGCCTGGGCGGCAACCTGTACCCCGAACTGTCCATCAGCGAAAACATCCGGTTCTTCGCCACGCTGTTCGGGCTGTCGAAAGCCGACTGCGACCAGCGCATGCACAACCTGCTGCTGGCCACCGACCTCGCGCGCTTCGCAGACCGCCCTGCCGGCAAACTCTCCGGCGGCATGAAACAGAAACTCGGCCTGTGCTGCGCGCTGATCCACGACCCGGACCTGTTGATCCTCGACGAGCCCACCACCGGCGTCGATCCGCTGTCCCGTCGACGCTTCTGGGAACTGGTAGAAACCGTACGCAGCGAACGCCCACAACTGACGCTGCTGGTGGCCACGGCCTACATGGAAGAAGCCGAGCAGTTCGAACACTGCCTGATGCTCGACCGCGGCAAACTGATCGCCGAAGGCCTGAGCAGCGAACTGGCCGCCGCGACGCCCAGCGGCAAACTGGATGAAGCTTTCACCCATTTCCAGGGCGACAGCGCCCACAACAACCAGCCACTGGTGATCCCGCCACGCCAGGGCGACAACACTGACATTGCCATTGAAGCCCACGACCTGACCCTGCGCTTCGGCGACTTCACGGCAGTCAACAAGGTCAGCTTCGCCATTGGCCGGGGCGAGATCTTTGGTTTCCTCGGCTCCAACGGCTGCGGCAAGACCACCACCATGAAAGTCCTCACCGGGCTGATGCCGGCCACCGAGGGCACGGCCACGCTACTGGGCAACCCGGTAAACGCCAAGGACCTGGCCACCCGCAAGCGCGTGGGCTTCATGTCGCAAAGCTTCTCGCTGTATGGCGAACTCAGCGTGCGCCAGAACCTGGTACTGCACGCACAGTTGTTCGACCTGCCCAAAGCCGAGAGCGGCCAGCGCATCGACGAGTTGATCGAGCGTTTTGACCTGGGCGACGTCGCCGAGCAGCCTTCCGGCGAGTTGCCCCTGGGCCTGCGCCAGCGCTTGTCCCTGGCGGTGGCGGTGCTGCACCGCCCGGAAGTGCTGATCCTTGATGAACCGACCTCGGGCGTCGACCCGGCCGCCCGGGATGACTTCTGGCGGTTGCTGATCGAGCTGTCCCGGGAACAGGGCGTGACCATCTTCCTGTCCACCCACTTCATGAACGAGGCCCAGCGCTGCGACCGCATCTCACTGATGCACGCGGGCAAGGTGCTGGCCTGCGACACGCCGGATGCGCTGCAACAGCAGTTCCACGGCGAGACCCTGGAGGCGGCGTTTGTCACCTGCCTGGAGCAAGCCCAGGGCGCACCTGAAGCCGCAGCCGCACCCACCGAAACCGTCAGCGAACCCATGGCTCCGCCCGTCAGCAAGCGCGGATTCAGCGTCGCCCGCCTGTTGGCCGTCGCCAGCCGCGAAGGCAAGGAACTGCTGCGGGACAAGGTGCGCATGGCCTTCGCCCTGCTGGGTGCGATTTTCATGATGGTGATCTTCGGCTACGGCATTTCCCTGGACGTGGAAAAGCTCGCTTTCGCCGTCTACGACCAGGACCAGACGCCGCAAAGCCGCGCCTACCTGGAGGCCTTCCGCAGCTCGCGCTACTTCGCCGAACAGCCGCCGATCACCGACGCCAGCGAACTGCACAAACGCCTGCAACGCTCGGAAATCAAACTGGCGCTGGAGATTCCGCCGGGGTTCGGCCGTGACCTCTACGCTGGCCGCCAACCCGCCGTGGCCGCCTGGCTCGACGGTGGCATGCCGTTCCGTGCGGAAACCAGCCGCAATTATGTCGAGGCCGTGCATCAGGCCAATCTCCAGCAACTGGCCGAACTGAACAGCACACCGCTGAACCCGCAAGCCGCCGCCAAACTGGAAACCCGCTTTCGCTACAACCAGGACGTGGTCAGCGTGAACGCCATCGGCCCCGGCGTGATGGCCCTGATCCTCGCGTTTATCCCGGCGATGCTCACGGCCCTGGGAATCGTGCGGGAGAAGGAGCTGGGCTCGATCACCAACTTCTACGCCACACCGCTCACCCGCCTGGAATTCCTGCTGGGCAAGCAGGCGCCGTACCTGGCCGTAAGCCTGATCAACCTGGGGCTGCTGGTGGCGATGAACCGCTGGCTATTCGGCGTGCCGTTCAAGGGCAGCGGCGTGACCCTGGCCTTTGGCGGCCTGCTGTACGTGTTGGCCACCACCAGCATGGGCCTGCTGATTTCCGCATTCACCCGCACACAGATCGCGGCGATCCTCGGCACCATGATCATCACCAGCCTGCCGACCATCCAATTCTCCGGGCTGATTGTGCCGCGCTCGTCCCTGGAAGGTGCCGCCGCGTTGATGGGCATGCTGTTCCCGGCGGGTTACTTCCTCGACATTGCGGTGGGGACCTTTACCAAGGCCCTGGACCTGCGCCAGTTATGGCCACAGTGCCTGGCGCTGTTCGGGTTTTTCCTGGGGTTCACCGGGCTTAGCCTGATCATGCTCAAGAAGCAGGAGGCCTGATGCATACGTTCGCCCATATCCTGCGCCTTGGCATCAAGGAACTGACCAGCCTGCGCCATGACAGCGTGTTGCTGCTGTTCCTGTTCTACGCGTTTACCGTCGCCATCTATATGCCCGCGGCCGGCTCGGTGATCGGCGTGCACAACGCCAGCGTGGCCTTTGTGGATGAAGACCACAGCGCGCTGTCCCGCCAACTGGCCGAAGCGCTGCAACCGCCGGAGTTCCAGCCAGCGGTACCGCTGCCCTATGACCAACTGGACAACGTGATGGACAGCGGCCAGTACACCTTTGTAATCAACGTGCCGGCGAATTTCCAGGCCGACCTGTTGGCCGGGCGCCAGCCGGGGGTGCAGGTCAACGTCGATGCCACGGCCATGAGCCAGGCGTTCATGGGCGCCGGGTACATCGGGCGGATTTTCCAGCGTGAGTTGCTGACCTATGGCAACCAGGCTGATGCCGCCCAAAAGGCCCCGGCGCTGCTGACCACCCGGGCACTGTTCAATACCAACCTGGAAGGCGGCTGGTTTTTGGCGGTGATTCAGATCGTCAACAACATCACCATCCTCGCCATCGTGCTGACCGGTACCGCACTGCTGCGTGAACGCGAGCACGGCACCCTCGACCATTTGCTGGTGCTGCCACTGACGGCGCTGGAAATCATGTTGGCGAAAATCTGGAGCAACATGCTGGTGGTGGTGCTGTGCACCTGGCTGTCGCTGGAAGTGGTGGTGAAAGGTTTGCTCGGCGTGCCGCTGGCCGGGTCGCTGACCTTGTTTTTGCTGGTGACCGCGCTGTACCTGTTTGCCAGTACCGCCTTGGGTATCTTCCTCGCTACCCTCGCCCGCTCGACACCGCAGTTCGGCCTGCTGGCGATCCCGGTGATTATCCCGATGCTGTTGTTGTCTGGCGGCAGCACACCGCTGGACAGCATGCCGCAGTGGTTGCAATGGGTGATGCAGGGCTCGCCGTCGACGCACTTTGTGAGCCTGAGCGCGGCGATTCTGTTCAGGGATGCGGGGGTGAGCGTGGTGTGGCCGGACTTGCTGGCGCTGGCGGCGATTGGGTTGCTGTTTTTTGCGGTGGCGTTGATGCGGTTCAGGAAGAGCCTTGCCTCCTGAGAGCGATGCGCTTTCGTGGCGAGGGAGCTTGCTCCCTCGCCACAGGGGCGCCCTTTTACCAGACGTCAATTGCGTGGGATTACTGGATGATCAGGTTGTTGAACAACAAATCCTCAACCTGCGGTTTGCCGGTCTCGTCGTTCATCACTTGCTGGGTTTGCTTCAGGGCTTCCTGGCGCAGTTTTTCCTTGCCGTCGACGCTGCTCATGGTGTCGTTGGTTTGCTGGGTAAACAGCGCCACCAGTTGGTTGCGAATCAACGCATCGTTGGCTTTGACGGCAGCAGCCGCCTCGGGGCCGGTCACGCGCAGGGCGATATCCGCCTTGAATACCCGCAGCTTCGCGGTGCCATCCAGGCCGTAATTGCCGACGAACGGCGGGCTCAGGCTGATATAGCTGACCTTCGGCGCGTCGCCTTCTTTGGCTTCTTCGGCCAGGGCTGCCGTCGGCAGTGTCAGGGCCAGCATCAACAGGATCCACGCTTTCACAGTTCATTCCTCAATTCGGTTGCCCAGTAGCATAACGCTAGCAGCCCTGAGCACAAGCTTATGGCGACTTATCAGGCCGGGGCATGCTCGTTGACCCGTCGCCCTGCCCACCTACACTTATCGGCCAACACGCCAAAAGGAATAGTCCGATGAAAGCTGTGCTGTGCAAAGCCTTCGGCCCCGCCGAAAACCTGGTGCTGGAAGACGTCGAAAGCCCGGCGATCAAGAAGAACGAAATCCTGTTGGACGTGCATGCCGCCGGGGTCAATTTCCCGGACACCCTGATCATCGAGGGCAAGTACCAGTTCAAGCCGCCGTTCCCGTTTTCACCGGGCGGTGAGGCGGCGGGCGTAGTCAGCGAGATCGGCGAAAAGGTCAGCCACCTGAAAGTCGGCGACCGGGTGATGGCGCTGACCGGCTGGGGCAGCTTCGCCGAGCAGGTCGCCGTGCCGGGCTACAACGTGCTGCCGATCCCGCCGAGCATGGACTTCAACACCGCCGCCGCCTTCAGCATGACCTACGGCACCTCGATGCACGCCCTCAAGCAGCGCGCCAACCTGCAACCCGGGGAAACCCTGCTGGTGCTCGGTGCTTCCGGCGGCGTCGGCCTGGCCGCGGTGGAAATCGGCAAGGCCATGGGCGCCCGGGTGATCGCCGCTGCCAGCAGCGCCGACAAGCTGGCGGTGGCCAAGGCCGCCGGTGCCGATGAGTTGATCAACTACAGCGAAGCCAGCCTCAAGGACGAGATCAAACGCCTCACCGGCGGCAACGGTGTGGATGTGATCTACGACCCGGTAGGCGGCGACCTGTTTGACCAGGCCATCCGCGGCATCGCCTGGAATGGCCGGCTGCTGGTGGTGGGTTTTGCCAGCGGGCGCATTCCCGAGCTGCCGGTCAACCTGGCGCTGCTCAAAGGCGCCGCGGTGGTCGGGGTGTTCTGGGGCTCGTTCGCCCAGCGCCAGCCCCAGGACAACGCGGCCAATTTCCAGCAACTGTTCGGTTGGTTTGCCGAGGGCAAGCTCAAGCCGCTGGTATCTCAGGTGTACCCGCTGGAGCAGGCCGCGCAGGCGATCAATGACCTGGGCCAGCGCAAGGCTGTCGGCAAGGTCGTGGTGCAGCTACGCTGACGATTGTTTCATTTTGTCCACGAGGTGCCTGGGCCCATGATCGGCCGAGGCACATACTCATTGGCAGGAAGAATAATGGTCACACGGTTGCGCGCGCTGTTCCTGGGGGTGTTGATGGTGGTGTCGGCCCAAGCCCTTGCCCATAAAGAGGACAAGGATGTACGTGGGCTGAACAACGTGACGGTGCTGATCGTGCGCCATGCGGAAAAACCCGATGAGGGCCCGCTGCTGAGCCCCAAGGGCGAACAACGGGCGGCGGCCTATGCCAGCTATTTCGACCCTCTGCTGTTGAGCGGCATCTCCGTGGTGCCCCAGCGGCTGATCGCCACCAGCGACAGCAAGGAAAGCTCCCGTCCTCGCCTGACCCTGACACCCCTGGCCCAGCGCCTGCAGCTCCCACTTGAAACCCCCTACTCAGACGATCAAGTCGGCAAGCTGGTGAAGTCCCTGCGCAAGTCCAACCAGGCGCAAACCGTGCTGATCGCCTGGCATCACGGGCATATCGACAAGCTGATCGAAGCTTTCGGCGGCGACGGCCCGGCGCTGACCGGCATGAAGAAATGGCCGGAAAATGTGTATGACTGGCTGATCGTGTTGCGCTTCGACGATCAGGGCCAACTGGTGGAATCCCGCAGCCAGAAGGTCCAGGAGCACCTGCTTCCAGGGGATATTGCAGCGAATGGATAGAGCGTTCACAGCTATCGAATAACAACTGTGGCGAGGGGGCTTGTCCCCTGTTGGGCTGCGAAGCAGCCCTGAATCAGCCCACGCCGTCTTTCTGAAAGAACTCAATACCTTTCTGGGGCCGCTTCGCAGCCCAACGGGGGACAAGCCCCCTCGCCACAGGGTGTTAGCCAGGCGATCATCCCTCTGAAAACGCCCCTCACTTGCCTCTAAGCGACATGTTCGTAAAAGAACATGCAATTGCACTCAATTCCTATGCCCGCAGATAAGAGGCGGTGCTATTTTCGGTAACGAAACTGTAACATTCGCATCCGCAGTCAAAACAAGAAATCTGGAGCTCTTGAATGTTTGCTTTCTTCCGTCCTGCCGCACATCAGGCGCCCCTGCCTGAAGAAAAGATAGACAGCACGTATCGACGCCTGCGCTGGCAGATCTTCGCCGGTATTTTCTTCGGTTACGCCGGGTACTACCTGCTGCGCAAAAACTTCTCCCTGGCCATGCCCTACCTGATTGACGAGGGTTACACCCGCGGCCAACTGGGCCTGGCGATGTCGGCGATTGCGATTGCCTACGGCCTGTCCAAGTTCCTCATGGGCCTGGTGTCCGACCGCTCCAACCCGCGCTACTTCCTGCCCTTCGGCCTGCTGGTGTCCGCCGGGGTGATGTTCATTTTCGGTTTCGCACCCTGGGCAACGTCCAGCGTGACCATGATGTTCATTTTGCTGTTCATCAACGGCTGGGCCCAGGGCATGGGCTGGCCGCCAAGTGGGCGGACCATGGTGCACTGGTGGTCGCAGAAGGAACGCGGCGGCGTGGTTTCCGTCTGGAACGTGGCGCATAACGTCGGCGGTGGCTTGATCGGCCCGCTGTTCCTGCTGGGCATGGCCTGGTTCAACGACTGGCACGCGGCGTTCTACGTCCCGGCCACCGTGGCCCTGCTGGTGGCGGCGTTTGCCTTCATCACCATGCGTGACACCCCGCAATCGGTGGGCCTGCCGCCTATCGAGCAATACAAGAACGACTACCCGGAAGGCTACGACGCCAGCCACGAAGACGAGTTCAGCGCCAAGGAAATCTTCGTCAAGTACGTGCTGCGCAACAAAATGCTCTGGTACATCGCCTTCGCCAACGTCTTCGTCTACCTGCTGCGCTACGGCGTGCTGGACTGGGCACCGACGTACCTCAAGGAAGCCAAGCACTTCGACGTGGATAAAACCTCGTGGGCGTACTTCTTCTACGAGTGGGCAGGCATTCCGGGCACGCTGCTGTGCGGCTGGATGTCGGACAAGATCTTCCGTGGCAACCGTGGCCTGACCGGCATTGTGTTCATGGGCCTGGTGACCGTGGCGACCCTGGTTTACTGGCTCAACCCGCCGGGCAACCCGATGATCGACATGATCGCGCTGTTCTCCATCGGCTTCCTGATCTACGGCCCGGTGATGCTGATCGGCCTGCAGGCGCTGGAACTGGCACCGAAGAAAGCCGCCGGTACCGCAGCGGGCTTTACGGGCTTGTTTGGTTACCTGGGTGGTTCAGTGGCAGCGAGTGCGGCCATGGGCTACACCGTTGACCATTTCGGCTGGGACGGTGGTTTTGTGCTGCTGATCGGCGCGTGCCTGCTGGCGATCGCGTTCCTGATCCCCACCTTGTGGCACACCAATAGCGTCAGTACCGCACGTTAATCGTCGGAACAGCCTTTGGAACAACGCTTGAGCCGCGCCTCCAGATTCTTGTCTGGCATGGCGTGGCTACGCAGGGCGTTGACGGTCTGCTCGACATAATCGCGCGTAGTACCGTAACGCCCGCAAGCGCTTTGCAGCACGTGATTCAGCACAATGTCGGGCAAGTTACCGGCATAACTGGGCAGGTGCCGCTCCAGCACAAATCCCAATGCCTGCACCTGGCTGCCATCTTCAAGACGGCAGGTCAGCCAGTGTGGCCGGTAGGAGGGGTAAGGCATCTCGCGCTGCCACAGGGCATACAGCGAGGCATCCAGTTGATCTTCCGGCAAGCGGTAAGCGAACCCGCTGCACGAGCCACCGCGATCCAGGCCAAACACCAACCCCGGTATTTCCGGCGTGCCCCGATGCTCATGGGACCACAGGTACAAGCCCCGGTGATAACCGTAGACCCGTGCCCGCATCCGTTGTGTCGACGAACATTCAGGTCGCCAGATCAGCGAACCGTAAGCGAACAGCCAGACCGGTCCCCCCTTATGCCGGGCCATGGTGGCCTGCATCGAACTCATCAACTGTTCGTGAGTGAGTTGCGGCCCCAGATCGAGCCGCGGAGGGTAAGCCAATTGCAAAAGATCAGATTCAATGGCGGTCATGGCAGATCGCTTAGGTCTCCTTTGTTGTTACGAGAAGCTGTTACCAGTTGTAAGCAACTTTACCGTAATAGAACGCGCCGCTGTAACCGTACGGCGAAAAAGTGCTATAGGCCAAATTGCCACCACTGCTGGCGTAGGCATTGAGTTTTTCCGGGTACTTGTCGGTGACGTTGTCGCCGCCGACGGTGAAGGTCCAGTTTTTCAGCTTGTAGTCGGCCGACAGGTCCAATAGCCAGGCTGCCTTGAAGCTCTGGTCGTTGGTGGGGTCTGCCTGATAGCTGGTAAATGAACCATAGCGCACCAAATTACTGTGCAGCGCCCAATTGCCGAAACTCAGGTCGTTGCCCAGGCTCAGCTTGTGCTGGGGCGTGGTGTCGCCCAACAGGCCGATGCGCTCGCGACGGTCCACCCGCACCAGGCTCGCCCCCAGGCTATCCAATACCGCCGGGTTGGCTTTTACGTCGGTGACCTTGGTGTGGTTGTAGTTGTAGCCCACGGTGCTGTTCCAGCGCACACCGTTATCCAGTTGATAGCGATAGTTGGCCACCAGGTCGATGCCGTTGGTGGTGGTGTCGGTGGCGTTGGTGAAGTAGCGCACGGTGGTGTAATTGATGTTGCCGACGCCGTTGGCCTGCAGATACGCGAGCGCCGCCGGGTTCTTGCTCAGGTCCAGGTTGGAGGACAGGCTGATGCGGTCGCTGATGTCGATGCGGTAGACGTCGGCGGTCACCGTCAGGTTGTCGGTCGGCTCCAGCACCAGGCCGAGGCTGTAGTTGCGGGATTTCTCGGCTTTCAGGTCTTCAGCACCGAGCAGGCGCGCCACCTGGCTGTTGGCCGGGAAGGTGCCGGCTTCCTGAATGGTGTTGCCGATCAGTTGCGACGAGGTGTAGGCAAAGTTTTGCTGTGCCAGGGATGGCGCGCGGAAGCCGTTGGAAACACTGCCGCGCAAGGCCACTTGCGGGGTGAAGTCGTAACGGGCCGAGAGCGAGCCGCTGACGTTTGAGCCAAAATCACTGTAATCCTCGTGACGCACGGCAGCCGAGGCGCTGAGTTTTTCGGTGAAGTTGGTTTCCAGGTCGAGGTACTGCGCCCAGTTATGCCGCGTGCTGGTGCCGGCGTCGGAATCACGGAAGCCGCCCAGGCCCGAACTGCCGGTCTGGTAGTAGGACGCCGGATCACCCGCCTTGATTTGGTAACCCTGGTCCAGGTACTCGCCACCAAACGCGACCGACACCGGGTACGGCAACCAGCCCAGGCTGAATTCCCGCGACAGGTCCAGGCTGAGTTGCTTCTGGTCATTGACCAGGGTGCCGTTGTCGAACTTGCGCGGCGTGGCCAGGCCCAGCGAGGTGTTGATGGTTTCAGTGCCGATCTGGTACTGGTTCTTGCCGTAGTTGATCGACACATCGTAGTGCCAGTCATAGGCCAACAACCCGCGCAAGCCCACCGCCAGGGACGTGTCTTCCACGTCACCGCGAATCAGCGGCAGGTAACCGTTGGGGTTGAGCGCAGGAATGTTGTTGCTCGCGTTGCTGGCCCGGTAGAACGCTGCAGTCTCACCACGGGTCTTGCTGTAGCCACCAAACGCGTAGAACTCAGCCGCGTCGCTGAAGGAATAGGCCGAGTTGAGAAACAGCTTGCCCTGATCGGTGGCCGGTTCGCCCTGGCGGAATACGCGCTGGCCATAGGTCGTCGAGCCGACGCTGCCCGGCCGGAAATCCTTGCCGGCGCGGTTGGTGTAATCGTTGTCGGCACCTTCGGCGGAGACGTTGATAAAACCGTTATCCCCCAGCGCCACGCCGGTGTTGCCGCTGAGATTGCGCTGGATGCCGTCGCCCTTTTTGTATTCACCGAACTTGCTGGTGATCGAGCCGCCGTGGTCGTCATGCTTGAGGATCACGTTGATCACCCCGGCAATCGCATCCGAGCCATAGCGGGCGGAGGCGCCGTCACGCAGCACTTCGATATGGTCCACCGCCGCCAGCGGGATCGCATTTAGATCCGCCGGTGCCGAGCCGCGCCCCACGGCGCCACCGAGGTTGACGAAGGCGCTGGTGTGGCGGCGCTTGCCATTGACCAGCACCAATACCTGGTCCGGTGACAAACCGCGCAATTGCGCCGGGCGCACCAGTTCGGCGCCGTCCACCAGGCTTGGGCGTGGGAAGTTGATGGAAGGAATCAAACGGGCCAACACCGCGCCCAGTTCGTCAGAACCGGTGCTGCGCAAGGTGTCGCCGGAAATCACATCGATGGGTGACAGCGAAGCACTGGCGGTGCGCTCTTGGGCGCGGGTGCCGGTGACGATGACTGTGTCGAGTTTGGGTACATCGGCAGTGGCCGTTTCGGCGGCTGCCACTGGATTGAATCCCACAGCGGTCAGCAAATTAGCCGACAAAATCGCCGTGTACAGCAGGTGCTGCTTGTTGCTCCCCATACCGCTCCCCTTGGAATCAAAAGCCAGAACGTCAATGCTCTGAGCTCGTACGATCGATCCGTGTGGCGGACGGTGGCGGTCATTTATTGGTTATTGGCAGAAAGTCGGTAGTCCGTTGCCATATAGCTTAATGATATTTATGTAACAAATTAAATACCTTTAAAGAATAAGCGAATGCATAAGCACCGCCCGTCCGCTCATCAGGATTGAGCCGTGCACGCCCGGTACCTTCAGCGCCCGTTCAGCCTTTATGGGGCCTGAGCCTTCAAAATGGCCACCTGTCACGACCCACTTAGCCGCCCAATCACCGACTATCGAGGTCGCACCATGAAATATCGACTTTCCAGCCTGCTGTTCCTGGCACAGGCCACCACCGCCCTGGCGGTCGAAGCACCCAGCCAGGACGAAAAAGGCTTCTGGTACGCCCAGACAAGCGTCTACACCCGGCACTTTGCGCCGGACAAGGACCACAACAATCATCAGGATTTGATCGGTCTGGAGCGCAATGAAGCGTCAGGCCTGGTGTATGGCGGGGCAACGTTTCGCAACTCGTTCAGCCAGCGTTCGTACTACGTCTACGCCGGCAAGCGCTACGACATGACCGATTACCCAGTGTATTTGAAGCTGACAGGCGGCCTGATCCAGGGCTATCGCGGCAAGTACCGCGACAAGATTCCACTGAATGGGCTGGGCGTAGCGCCGGTGATCATCCCGTCGGTGGGCACTCACTACGGACCGGTCGCCGCCGAGCTGGTGTTGCTCGGGTTCAATGCGGCGATGGTGACGACAGGCGTTCGGTTCTGATTGAACCGCTGAAGGGCTTCTGTGGCGAGGGAGCTTGCTCCCTCACCACATGTTACGGACGGGGCGCGTAGGCAAATACATCGGCGCGCATCTGGTGCGCATCCATGCCGGCGTCGACCAACGCATCCAGCGTGCCATAGATCATTGCCGGTGAACCGCTGGCGTAGACGTGCACGGCCGTGAGGTCGCTGATGTCTTCGCAGACCGCTTCATGCAACAACCCGCAGCGCCCTTCCCAGCCGCACAGGTCGCTGACCACTTTGTGCAGGAACAGGTTGGGCAGTTGCAGCCACTGGTCCCAGTGCTCGATGTCGTAGAAATCTTCTGGCCGGCGTACGCCCCAATACAGATGCACCGGGTGCTTGAAGCCGCTGGCGCGGCAGTGTTCGATCAGGCTGTGCATCTGCGCCATGCCGGTACCGGCGGCGATCAGCACCAGCGGCCCGTCGGGCAGTTCCGCCAGGTGGGTGTCGCCAAACGGCAGCTCGATACGCGCCATCTGGTTGCGCTGCAATTGCTCCAGCAGGCTGCGGGCGCTGTCTTCCCGGGCCAGCACATGCAATTCCAGCTCACGCCCGGCGTGGGGCGCCGAGGCCAGGGAGAATGCCGACTTCTCGCCATTTTCCCGCTCGATCATCAAGTATTGCCCGGCGTGGTAACGCACCGGCTTGCCCGCCGGGGCCCGCAGGCGCACGCGCCATACGTCACCGCCCACTTCAACGCATTCACTCAATTGGCAAGACAATTTGCGCACCGGCAACTCTCCCGGCGCCAGCACGCCATCCCACAACACGATGCAATCTTCCAGCGGCTCGGCAATGCAGGTATAGAACTCGCCATGGTCACGCACCTCACCGGCTTGCTGCACCCGGCCTTCCACCAACAGCGCCGCACACACGTGACACACGCCATTGCGGCACGCCTGAGGGCAATCGTAGCCCAGGCGTCGCGCGCCCTCGAGGATCCGCTCGCCGGGGGTCAGCTCAAGTACCGCACCGGAAGGCTGCAGGGTTACACGCATCAATCTATTCCTAATTCTTTCCAGAGCGCATCGACACGAGCAGTTACCGCTTCGTCCTTGACGATCACGCGGCCCCATTCACGGGTGGTTTCACCCGGCCATTTATGGGTGGCGTCCAAGCCCATTTTCGAGCCGAGGCCCGATACCGGCGAGGCGAAGTCGAGGTAGTCGATCGGCGTGTTATCGATCATCACGGTGTCGCGCTTGGGGTCCATGCGCGTGGTGATGGCCCAGATCACGTCGTTCCAGTCCCGGGCGTTGATGTCGTCGTCGGTGACAATAACGAACTTGGTGTACATGAACTGTCGCAAAAACGACCACACACCCAGCATTACCCGCTTGGCGTGGCCCGGGTACGACTTCTTCATCGTCACGATGGCCATGCGGTACGAGCAGCCTTCCGGCGGCAGGTAGAAGTCGGTGATTTCCGGAAACTGCTTTTGCAGGATCGGCACAAACACTTCGTTCAACGCCACGCCGAGGATCGCCGGCTCATCCGGTGGACGGCCGGTGTAGGTGCTGTGGTAGATCGGTTTGATGCGGTGGGTGATACGCTCGACGGTGAACACCGGGAAGCTGTCCACTTCGTTGTAGTAGCCGGTGTGGTCGCCGTACGGGCCTTCATCGGCCATCTCGCCCGGGTGAATCACCCCTTCAAGGATGATTTCTGCGGTGGCCGGCACTTGCAGGTCGTTGCCACGGCATTTCACCAGCTCGGTGCGGTTACCGCGCAACAGGCCGGCGAAGGCGTACTCGGACAGGCTGTCGGGCACCGGCGTCACAGCGCCGAGAATGGTCGCCGGGTCTGCGCCCAGGGCCACGGACACCGGGAAGGGCTGGCCGGGATGCTTTTCGCACCACTCACGGAAATCCAGCGCGCCGCCACGGTGGCTCAACCAGCGCATGATGACCTTGTTGCGGCCGATCACTTGCTGACGGTAGATGCCGAGGTTCTGGCGGTCCTTGTTCGGGCCCTTGGTGACGGTCAGGCCCCAGGTGATCAGCGGGCCGACGTCGCCGGGCCAGCAGGTTTGCACGGGCAGCATGCCGAGGTCGACGTCATCGCCTTCGATGACCACCTCCTGGCATACCGCGTCTTTCACGACCTTGGGGGCCATGGCAATGATCTTGCGGAAGATCGGCAGCTTGGACCAGGCATCCTTCAGGCCCTTGGGTGGCTCGGGCTCCTTGAGGAAGGCCAGCAGCTTGCCGATCTCGCGCAGTTCGCTGACCGACTCGGCGCCCATGCCAAACGCCACGCGATCGGGGGTGCCGAACAGGTTGCCAAGTATCGGGATATCAAAGCCCACCGGGTTTTCGAACAGCAGCGCCGGGCCCTTGTTGCGCAGGGTACGGTCGCAAATCTCAGTCATTTCCAGCACCGGGGAAATCGGCACCTGGATACGTTTCAACTCTCCGCGCTGCTCAAGTTGCTGCACGAAATCCCGAAGATCCTTGAATTTCATTAACCATGCCACCCGTAAAATAGGCGTACATCCTACCTGCTCTTACGGTCGCTGGCAGCTTATTGAGCAGTATTGCCGACGACACCGACTCAACGAGCCGATGCCTGGCTTTGATTGCGCAAGGCCTTGAACAACGGCTCAAGGAACCCTTCGACATACCGCGAGCCGACCGCCGAGAGGTGATTGTCATCGGTGTACAGCGACCGACCGTCCAGTTCCACCCGGCACCAATCATTCACACTGCATAGCTTCGGCGCCGGATCCAGCACCTTTACCTCGGGATCAGCAGCAGCGATTTGCTCGAATACGTGGCTGATATAGGCCTGGCGCTGAAGATGCTCAGCCAGGGGCATTCCCTCTCTGTCGGTGGGCCGGTCGAGCATTGCCAGGCGACTGAGACGGTAAGGCGGACTGAATTCCTGCAGCGGGACTTCCTTGACCAACCACACCCGATGGCCGCCTGCGCGCAATTGCTGCACAAGGGCGCGCAGGCTTTCGGCGAAACGCTGCTCGGCGACGCCACGATCGTAGGTGCCGGTCGCCGGGTTGAGCAGTGAGGCCTCGGTGTCACCATCGAGCTGCCCATAGACATAAAGACTCCAGCGCGCCGCCAGCACCACGTCGCTAAAGGTTTCCTGGCCCAGCAGTTGGCTGACTCGCTGGTTAAAGCTCAAGCAGCCCGGAACACTCTCTTTACGATTAAACGGCAGGCAGCCGGCGTAACCTGCCTGAGTGACGCTGACACCGTACTTGCTCGCGCCGTCTTGCAACGCCGGAACCAGAGCCGTGGCATGGCTATCGCCCCAAACCAACGCACGTGTTGGCCCGGACTGAGGTCCGAAATGACAAAATCCATGGTGGCGGTTTTTCCCCCCATCCACCAGACAGGCCATGAGGTCCGGGCTCCACTCGCGCGCCTGGGCAAACTGCAAGGCCTCGGGCGAAAGGCGCCAAGGCAACCCCTTCGTCCAGACCAGGCCTTTGCCCAGCAGTCCCACCCCAAGAAGCGCGATACCCGCCGCCACCAGGATTTGCTTGCGCCCTGCCAGCAACCGACGCTCACGGAATGGCGCCTCGATGAATCGCCAGGATCCATAACCCAGCAGCAGGCTCAACACAAACAACCCGCCCAACTCCCACGGGCCCAGCCCGTCGACGCTGGCGTACTTGCCGAACACATACACCGGCCAGTGCCACAGGTACCAGGAGTACGAGATCAGGCCAATCCCTACCAGCAAACGGCTACCCAGCAGCTTGCTCGCCAGGGTAGCTTGCTGACCGTTGGCCCAAATCAGGCAGACCACGCCCACTACCGGCAACAGTGCTGCGGCGCCGGGAAACGGCGTGCTCGGGTCATAGGCGAAGACCGCCAGCAGGATCAGGCCGAGGCCGGCAAGGCTGACGGCCTGCGCCAACACCGGGCTTGCGCGGTACTCACGTACCGGCATGACGGCCAGCATGGCGCCCGCCAACAGTTCCCAGGCACGCATCTGCAGCAGGAAAAAAGCCCTTTCCGGAGAGTGGGCCACCGCCCACACACTCATCCCGAATGACACCAGCAACAACCCAAACAGCGCCGCACGCCAGTGTTTGAGCCGGCTCGACAGCAGTGTCAGCAACAGTGGGAAGAGAATGTAGAACTGCTCCTCAACCGACAATGACCAGGTATGCAACAACGGCTTGATATCGGAGGCCACATCAAAGTAGCCGTCCTGGCGCATGAAAAACAGGTTGGAGATAAACACCACCTGGTTATGCATCGAGCGCCCCAACTCGCTGTAATCCTTGGGCGCCAGCAGAAACCAACCCACCACCAGCGTGCCGAGCATCATCACAAACATTGCCGGCAGGATACGCCGCGCTCTCCGAGCCCAGAAGCCGACAAAACTGAAGCGGCCAGCCTCACGCTCACGCCAGATGATCGAGGTGATCAAGTAACCGGAGATCACGAAAAAGACGTCAACACCGACAAAACCGCCGGTAAAGCCCGGTACACCAAAATGAAACAGCACAACAGCGAGAACGGCTATGGCACGCAGGCCGTCAATGTCCCTGCGATAAGCGAGAATGGTCATAAATCTTGTTGTTAGCCTGATCAGATTGACAGCGAGTGTAGTCACACACGCCAATTTGTTACTAAACAGACACACACTAAGGCCAAACCTCCCTTTTCAGAAACAAAAAAAATGGCGCCCTGTAGGGCGCCATTTTTTTGGACCTGAAGCGTCGTGTTACTTGCGCTTCATCGACAAGAAGAACTCGTCGTTGGTCTTGGTGGTTTTCAGCTTGTCGATAAGGAACTCGATGGCCGCAACTTCGTCCATCGGGTGCAGCAGCTTGCGCAGGATCCACATGCGCTGCAGTTCGTCGTCGGCGGTCAGCAACTCTTCGCGGCGTGTGCCGGAGCGGTTGATGTTGATGGCAGGGAACACACGCTTCTCAGCGATACGACGGTCCAAAGGCAGTTCCATGTTGCCGGTACCTTTAAACTCTTCGTAGATCACTTCATCCATCTTCGAGCCGGTTTCAACCAGCGCGGTGGCGATGATGGTCAGCGAGCCGCCTTCTTCGATGTTCCGCGCAGCGCCGAAGAAACGTTTCGGTTTCTCCAGGGCGTGGGCATCGACACCACCGGTGAGCACTTTGCCGGAGCTCGGGATCACGGTGTTGTAGGCACGGGCCAGACGGGTGATGGAGTCGAGCAGAATCACCACGTCTTTCTTGTGTTCGACCAGGCGCTTGGCCTTCTCGATCACCATTTCGGCAACCTGCACGTGGCGGGTTGGCGGCTCATCGAACGTCGAGGCAACCACTTCGCCGCGCACGGTGCGCTGCATTTCGGTCACTTCTTCCGGACGCTCATCAATCAGCAATACGATCAGGTGAACTTCAGGATTGTTACGGGCGATGTTTGCTGCGATGTTCTGCAGCATGATGGTCTTACCGGCTTTCGGCGGAGCGACGATCAGGCCGCGCTGGCCTTTACCGATAGGGGCGCACAGGTCGATCACACGACCGGTCAAGTCTTCGGTGGAACCGTTACCGGCTTCCATCTTCATGCGCACGGTCGGGAACAGCGGGGTCAGGTTCTCGAAGAGAATCTTGTTTTTCGCGTTCTCCGGACGATCGTAGTTGATCGTGTCGACCTTGAGCAGGGCGAAATAACGCTCGCCTTCCTTTGGAGGGCGGATCTTGCCAACGATGGTGTCACCGGTGCGCAAGTTGAAGCGACGGATCTGGCTCGGCGAGACGTAGATATCGTCTGGGCCGGCAAGATAGGAGGCGTCTGCAGAGCGGAGGAAGCCGAAGCCGTCCTGGAGAATCTCCAGCACGCCATCACCGGAGATTTCCTCGCCGCTTTTCGCGTGCTTTTTCAGCAGGGAGAAAATCACGTCCTGCTTGCGCGAACGGG
The DNA here is from genome assembly GCF_012935715.1 of Pseudomonas sp. ADAK13. Lineage (NCBI taxonomy): Bacteria > Pseudomonadati > Pseudomonadota > Gammaproteobacteria > Pseudomonadales > Pseudomonadaceae > Pseudomonas > Pseudomonas sp. ADAK13. Next base: position 2,551,669 of record NZ_CP052860.1, on the reverse strand, counting down.
CCATATTTTCTATGCCCATCTGTTCGGCCAATTCGAGCAGTTCGGTAATCGGCTTTTGCTTGAGTTCAGTCAGATTCATATAGGAATGACGTAATCATTTATGGAGGGGGGGAAATTAAGCTTTTGGCTTAATGAGGCCGCGCCGCAGAGAAGGCGACAGGATCGCGTACTAATCGAAAAGGAGAGCGTCGGCGACGGCTTGCAGGGGGCAGTGGAGAAACCAGTGCGGGGCCGAATGTACCACCTGAGTTTCGGAGCGTCTAGCCCTGTATCACGAAAAAGCCCCGCTATTTGCGGGGCTTTTTGAGGACGCTTAGATGTTAGCGTCGAGGAAAGCTTGCAGCTGGGACTTCGACAGCGCGCCGACCTTGGTGGCCTCGACATTGCCGTTCTTGAACAGCATCAGGGTCGGGATACCACGCACGCCGTGCTTGGCCGGGGTTTCCTGGTTGTCGTCGATGTTCAGCTTGGCAATGGTCAACTTGCCTTCGTAAGTAGTAGCAATGTCGTCCAGGACCGGAGCGATCATTTTGCAAGGACCGCACCACTCAGCCCAGTAGTCAACCAGCACCGGGCCCTGGGCCTTCAGTACTTCGGCCTCAAAGGTCGCGTCGGTGACGTGCTTGATAAGATCGTTGCTCATGGATGTCTCCGGGTTGTAAGCAAAAAAAACGTTGCCCATCATAGCCGCCCTTCCCGCGTTCAGGAAGCCGCAGCTGATTGACTCTTGCTATGGTGGTGCATGAGTTTGGGTATAGCCCAACTCAAGGGGTCACGGGAGTGATGAACGCAATGCCCGTACGCAGCGCCGCGTTACGTACGTGTTCCTGCATGCTTTTCTGCGCCGCCCCGCTGGCGCGCCGAGCCAGTGCACGGAGGATCTTGCGGTGTTCCTGCCAGGTCTCCATGGCCCGCTCTGGCCGGATGAACGGTAGCTTCTGGCTCTCCAAAAACACCTCCGCACTGGCGCTGAGGATGCTCACCATCGCCTGATTGCCGCTGGCCAGCAGGATGCGCCGGTGGAATTCGAAGTCCAGCCGGGCTGCCGCTTCAAAGTCGCCAGTCTTTAACTCCTTGCGCATCGCCTCGACATTGTCTTCCAGAATGTCCAGTTCATCGGTGGTCAACGTCACTGCCGCCAGCCCCGCCGCAAAGCCTTCCAGCGCGTAGCGCAACTGAAAGATATCCAGCGGCGTTGCCTGTGCCGTAAATGGCCAGGCCAACCCCGGAGCTTCCTCGGCGGCTTGCACAAACACGCCTTTGCCCGGCTGCACACTGACCAAGCCCAGGGCACTGAGCGATGACAAGGCTTCACGCAACGAGGCCCGGCTCACGCCCAATTGCAGCGCCAAATCGCGCTGGGAGGGCAATGCATCGCCCGGCCCGAAGCCCTCATCGGCGATCAATTTGCGGATGGCCTGTAACGCCACTTCCGGTACGGCTTGGGCGATGGAATTCATAAAAACTCAAATTTCCCGTCAACTGAGCGGCTAGTTGTAAAGCTATTCTCGACGCCCGGCAAGCCACGCCCCAAAGGGGCTCGCGCGGTTTTGGCGGCGCTCGAAAAGGGTGCAGAAAGCGCATCAACTGTTCAGACCAGTAAGACCGCCAGAACTCAACGGCTACCGGCCTTTGCGCGAATAAGAGCAGTACTGGCATGGGCTGTGCACTGGCAAAACTCAGAAAATCCTTTCGTCCTTTTCGGAGAGTTGCCATGACCAAGCGTTGCAGCGCCCTGCTCACTGCCCTGTTTGCCAGCCTGATGCTGAGCCAGGCGCCCGCCCAGGCCAACGGTCTGGACGATATCGTCGCCCGTGGCACCCTCAAGGTGGCCGTGCCTCAGGACTTCCCGCCGTTCGGCTCGGTCGGCCCCGACATGAAGCCCCGCGGCCTGGACATCGACACCGCAAAACTGCTGGCCGACCAGCTCAAGGTCAAACTTGAACTGACCCCGGTCAACAGCACCAACCGCATTCCGTTCCTCACCACCGGCAAGGTCGACCTGGTGATTTCAAGCCTGGGCAAGAACGCCGAACGGGAGAAGGTCATCGACTTCTCCAAGGCCTACGCGCCGTTCTACCTCGCCGTGTTCGGCCCGCCGGATGCGCCGGTCAGCACCGTTGACGACCTCAAGGGCAAAACCATCAGCGTGACCCGTGGCGCCATTGAAGACATCGAGCTGACCGCCGTTGCGCCTAAAGAAGCCACGATCAAGCGCTTTGAAGACAACAACTCGACCATCGCCGCCTACCTGGCCGGCCAGGTGGACCTGATCGCCAGCGGCAACGTGGTGATGGTGGCTATCAGCGAGCGCAACCCCAAGCGCGTGCCGGCACTGAAAGTGAAGCTCAAGGACTCGCCGGTGTACGTGGGCGTGAACAAGAATGAGCCGGCGTTGCTGGACAAGGTCAACCAGATCCTGGTGGCAGCCAAGGCCGACGGCAGCCTGGAAAAGAACGCAATGCAGTGGCTTAAAGAGCCGCTGCCGGCTGATCTCTGATCGCGGTAACGAGGGTTAACTATGGCCTATCAATTCGACTTTGTGCCGGTTCTGGCCAATACCGATCTGTTGCTGCGCGGCGCGCTGTTCACCCTTGAACTGACCGCCATCGGTGCGGTGCTGGGCGTGGCGCTGGGAATCGTCGGCGCCGTGGTGCGGGCGTGGAAGATCCAGCCGTTCAGTTGGATCTTCGGGGTGTATGTCGAGTTGATCCGCAACACGCCGTTCCTCGTGCAGTTGTTTTTCATCTTCTTCGGCCTGCCGTCCCTCGGTCTGAAAATCACCGAATGGCAGGCGGCGGTGCTGGCGATGGTGATCAACCTCGGGGCGTACTCCACGGAGATCATCCGCGCCGGGATCCAGGCGATCCCTCGCGGGCAACTGGAAGCGGCGGCCGCACTGGCGATGACGCGCTTCGAAGCGTTCCGCCACGTGGTGCTGCTGCCGGCACTGGGCAAGGTCTGGCCGGCCTTGAGCAGCCAGATCATCATCGTGATGCTCGGTTCTGCGGTCTGCTCGCAGATCGCCACTGAAGAGCTGAGCTTTGCCGCCAACTTTATCCAGTCGCGCAACTTCCGTGCGTTTGAAACCTACGCGCTGACCACCCTGGTCTACCTGTGCATGGCACTGATGATCCGCCAATTGCTCAACTGGATCGGTCGGCGCTATGTGATGAGGAACGCCCGATGAGTGATTTTTCCTTCTGGGACATCGTGCGCAACCTGGCCACCGGCTTGCAGTGGACCTTGCTGTTGTCGCTGGTGGCGTTTATCGGCGGCGGCGTGATCGGCTTGCTGGTGATGACCCTGCGCATCAGTAACAAGGCCTTCCCGCGCAACGTCGCCCGCACCTACATCGAACTGTTCCAGGGCACGCCGCTGCTGATGCAGCTGTTCCTGGTGTTCTTCGGCATCGCCTTGCTCGGCGTGGACATTTCGCCCTGGCTGGCAGCGGCGATTGCCTTGACCCTGTTCACCAGTGCCTACCTGGCCGAGATCTGGCGGGGCTGCGTCGACTCCATCGCCCACGGGCAATGGGAGGCGTCCGCGAGCCTGGCCCTGAATCCGCTTGAACAACTGCGCTACGTGATCCTGCCCCAGGCCCTGCGCATTGCCGTGGCGCCGACCGTGGGTTTCTCGGTGCAAGTGGTCAAAGGCACCGCCGTGACCTCGATCATCGGCTTTACCGAGCTGACCAAAACCGGCGGCATGCTCGCCAACGCTACCTTCGAACCCTTCATGGTCTATGGCCTGGTGGCGCTGGGTTACTTCCTGCTCTGCTACCCCTTGTCCCTCAGTGCGCGCTACCTGGAAAGGAGACTGCATGCCTCTGCTTAGAATTTCCGCCCTGCATAAGTATTACGGCGATCACCATGTACTCAAGGGCATCGACCTGAGTGTCGAAGAAGGCCAGGTGGTGGCGATCATCGGCCGCAGCGGCTCGGGCAAATCCACCTTGCTGCGTACCCTCAATGGCCTGGAGTCGATCAACGACGGGGTGATCGAAGTGGACGGCGAATACCTCGACGCCGCACGCGCCGACCTGCGCAGCTTGCGGCAGAAAGTCGGCATGGTGTTCCAGCAGTTCAACCTGTTCCCGCACCTGACCGTGGGGGAAAACGTCATGCTCGCCCCCCAGGTGGTGCAGAAAGTACCCAAGGCCAAGGCCGCGCAGCTGGCGCGACAAATGCTCGAACGGGTTGGGCTGGGGGAGAAGTTCGACGCCTTCCCCGATCGCTTGTCCGGCGGCCAGCAGCAGCGGGTAGCCATCGCCCGGGCGCTGGCAATGTCGCCCAAGGTGTTGCTGTGCGATGAAATCACCTCGGCCCTGGACCCGGAACTGGTCAACGAAGTGCTCAGCGTGGTGCGCCAACTGGCCAAGGATGGGATGACGCTGATCATGGTCACCCATGAAATGCGTTTTGCCCGGGAAGTGGGCGACAAGCTGGTGTTCATGCACCAGGGCAAGGTGCACGAAGTCGGCGACCCGAAAATCCTGTTTGCCAACCCGCAGACCGCCGAGCTGGCCAATTTCATCGGTTCGGTGGAACAGCCAGGCTGACCAGCTCAAGGTTTCCCAGCCCCTCCAGCAGCGTCTCGCTGCGTACCCCGAGGGCCGCGGAAGGCACGTGCGCCTCAACATCAACCTGGGCCGTCAACCGACGGCCCACCAACGGCAATCCTGCCGCTCGCGCAACCAGCGTCTGGCCAGGCAACAGGCGCCCGGTGGCAGGTTCGACGGGCAAGTGGGCGACTGCCCATTCAACAGCCTGGCCATCGACCTGGGCGTGCTTGAGGTTCAGGGTGAATTGCCCCTGGCGACCAAAGCGGAATCCCTGGCCATCCGCTGGCACGCCGCTAAATCGCAACGCCATCACCGACGCATCAGCACAGACAACGTTCAGGTGCAGGGTACGCGTGCCCAAGGACACCGATTGGCCATCCTGCTGCCCATGCCGAACAGGACCATAGTCAATCCGCGGCTGACTCAAGGACAGTCGACACGTATCAGCACGCGCCTCGTTCGCCATGGCGATTACAAAAAGCAAGAAGTACAGCATAAGCCCCAATCGCAGGCTTCCAGGCTCAGCGGGCAACACACACCGCCCCAGCCGTTTCGTAGAGTTTGTCATCGTTGATCTCTTGCTCAGGGTTCAGGTGCAACAGGCAGATGCTTGAGTCTGGCAGTGAGACATGCAGGGTTTGCTGCTCACTGAGATTGTTCAGGAAGATCATTCCCTCCCCCACGACGCTGGTCAGGAAGGTATTGTCCCTGCTGAACACCGAGGCGCCTTGAGGCAGAGGACGCCCCTGTTCGTCTTGCGCTTCAAGCAGTACGCGGCGAACTTTCACCACATCGAAATCCACAGTATTGAAGGACCCGCGACCGGCGGCGAGGACCTTGGTCCCGTTCTTCAGATCGACGCGCTTGGGCAGGGATTGGGTCTGTACCTCAATGCGGCTGCTGGTATAAGCCGGCAGGCCGGCAATCACCGCATGCCCTCGATAGTCCGTCCAGACCGGCCCCTGAGGGGTCGCTACCCTCGCGGCGCCAATATCACCCACAGAGAGGACGCCGAAGGTGTCTTGAACGCTGTAGGGCGAGAACGTCAGCCCGCGCTCATGGGCCACAACGCCACCGTGCAATTGCCCGGTATAACTGGTGCCCAACGGGTCGCGGCTCACGCCGAGCCCGACACGGGTATAGCGCGGCATTACGTCCACATGGCCGCGAACCGTTTGCTCACGGTCGGCAACATCCCGCTCCGCAGCCACCTCATAGTTCACATACTCATTGACTCGCTCACTGAGCGCGGTGCCCACATCGAACCTGTCGCCACGACGGCTGGCGTAGGATCTCAGGCGACGGTCTTCTCCCAGGGGGACGCTGACCTGAAGCCGCATCGACACGCCTCCCGGCCCCTGCTCCTCACGGCGCACCCTGACAAAACCGTTTTGATTGCGCGGCTGCGATCCACCGACCTGGGAATCGGCAATCAACGAAACATCGACGCCACTGAACGTTTTGTTCCACGAGGCAAACAGGTGCCCGGTTGCTTGTCCGTCAAATTGTGAGCTGCGGGTATAGCTGATTGAGAAGCCGCCCAGTGACGGCTCGGCCCAACTCAAACCCGCCGTGTACTGATTCTTGAAGCGGGCGTCCAGATCATCGACCCTTGATGACTGTCCCGCTTCCAGTACCTCGCGGTAACCCCGGGTCTGTGTGGTGGCGCTCAGGCTGATGTCGATACCGGCGACCAATGGACTGCCAAGGGACAGCGTGCTGCGTGCTCCGGATAATTCGTCCAGCCCGTCACGGGAAAGAGTGTGGCGCAGGCCCACGGAAACCCGCTGGAAGAAGACACTGCTCAGGGTGCCGCCTGCGGCTTGATAGTCATCGGTACTGAGCAATCCGAAACCCACCGATGCACCCCGCCCAACACCCCAGGTCCCGCTGCCCATGGCAACTACCGGCTGCTCGATGTCGTCGGTTGAGCGCTCGCGCACTTTGCCAAGGGAGAAGTAATAACCAGGCGTTACCGGGGCCATCCCTCGAAAGGACGCTGCCGGCACCACGAAACTGCGCTTTGCATCCCGGACGTCAATCACGGTTACGTCAAGGTCGCTGGTGCCATTAAGCAACGGCAAGCCAGTCAGCCTGAATGGCCCATCCGGTACCAGCGTGGTGTGAATCAACACACCTGCCTGGCGCACTTCGATACGCGACTGGCCCTGCGCCAGACCTTCGACTACCACGGCGTTGCCAGCAGAAGGCGTTCGAGACTGCCCGTCTGGGGAAAACTGCACGCCCGACAACTGAATCCCGCCAAATACCGGATTGTTGCTGGAAATTTGACCCACCTGGAACGTCGACCGCAACGCGGCAATATCGCGCTGGGCATAAGCATGCACATGCTCGGTGCTGGTCTTGCCATTGTCTGAAACATAGAACTGACGACTACGGACAACCCAGTTACCCAGGTTGAACCCCGCCTCGGTATAAGCAGATACATAGCGGCTAGGCGCTCCGCGCGAGCGGGTATCGAACGCCAATACGTCATAGTTGAACAAGGCCGCGGCCCCACCCTGGGAAAAACTCCCGGGCTCCCATTCTGGCTCGCGCAAGGACTGGGTCGGCACCACCAGCGAGACCTCATCGCTGCCAGGGCGCAGTCTCACCATCGTCGCGGGATATTCGCCGAGAAAGTCATGACAAGCCTGATCCGGTGCAATCCCCGGGCGAATCACTGCAGTGGGCACCCACAAACCAGCCTTTTCCAGCAGCCCGCGGGTAAAGCACAGTTGCCCCTGGTAATCGAAGCGTGCATCCACCAGCCCCAGCGGGGCTCCGTTGACTCGCAGGCCCACCACATGGACCCCCTCACGAAACCGCGCGGCACTGCGAAAGTAATCAGAGACCTTCGGGTCAATCCCATGACTGGTCAAGGCGGCAAGATCAAAGCCCTCCCCCAACTCAATCGCCGGGGCGTAGCCGGGCAGGCCCCATAGCGTTGCAAGCCCCATGAAAATCTTCGTACGGCAAACCCAGAAAACCGGGGTGCTGACAACTGGTTGGCGCGAGGGCCGCAGCCCTGCGATATTCATTGTTCTCATGGCCCGCTCAACCTGCATCAGCAACAAGAGCGGCGCGGTAGCTGTCGACCATATACCCGTAGACCGTGGCCGGATGAAACTCGACCGAAGCCACGCCCGTTAATGATCCGTCAACCTGGGCGATCAGTACTTCCCCGGGCAAAATATAGGTCCGCGGCAAGATGGCCAGGTGCTTTTGCGGGTGCAGTTGTACTTCCAGTCCCAGGCGAACTACGTAGGCACTGTCGTTATGAACGGTCAGTTGCTCGCCTTCCCGCTTCCATTTGAGCAACTCCCACGGCGATTGATGCCGGGGCAACCCCTTCGGGTGCAGGATCAACGGCAGGTTCTGTCGTAGGGTGATTCCGATGGTGGTGCCCCCCGGTGCACGCGCCTGGGGAATACCCTCGAACGAAATACGCTTCAACCGCTGGGTCTTGAGGGGCTCTTTAAGAGTACCGATGAAACGCACAAGCTGCGTTTCGCCGCTTTCTACACGGGTAATGGGCGGCGTGACAATCAACAGTGGTTCCTGGTCCTCGGGGATATTCTCAATGACCGAATGAAGTAGCGCAGGGCCGGCATCCGTGTTTCTTATGTTGATCGTCGCCTCTCCATCCTCTTCATAAAGAACGACAACCGTTGTTTCGGGCTGCATACCGTCTGCTACTGCCATGCAGGAAAAAAATAAAGCACAACTTGCACACCACAGCAGCGCCATAGTGCCCCTTGAAAGACTACTCACTGAGCTCTCCCGCACATTAAAAGTAACAGCTGCCTAACAAATAAACCGATAAGCGCAGCCGATAGGAAACGGAAAACTTTTAGAAGCTCCCGTTTCAATACCGGCTGTTTCAGGCGTTTAGATGTAATTCAATACGAGAGTCGTGCGCCCATCGAGCGTAATATCCTGGGTAAGGTTTAAGTCTTGCCCCCGGTTGATAACCGCCTTTACTGCGAGTGTCCCTGTTAGTTGCGCAACACGGGCCGGTACAATAGTCACCCCGTTGCGCCACGAGTATTGACTGGGGGTTTGGGCCACTTTGCCATCACTGTTCTGCCAAGCCCCGCCGCCGACCCGCATGATCGGATTCAGAACTACACCCGCAGCCCTGAGGTCCCGGAGAGTAACCGAGTAACCACCGGTGCGCCGTGAGCCTTCGGCGCCCAAGCCATAATTTTGCGCCTCAGTGTAACCAGCACCCAGGATGCCCGGGACTTTGGTGTGGGCTTGCAGGTCGGTAAGGGTCAATCCGAACTGCGCTGGGGTGGTACCGCAATTGACGACCAGCGAGGTGATCTTTTCTTCGCGGGGGTTAAAGGCCGTCGGCGACAACTCACCAGAGAGAATCGGGCCGTAATCAATAATTCCGCCAGCGCCCAGGCTGAGATTGCAGGCGCCGGGAATAATAGTGCCCCTGACAATCAACTGTGCATTTGTCGTCGCTTGAGCACCAATACTTGCAGCCAGGCAAACAACGCCCATCGTCAAACCCAATATTTTCTTCATGTTCAACCTGTCACTAAAAGTTATCAGGCGCCTTTTATTATCGCCAGGGCCGCTCCACTGCCCTACCGCACTTCATCCTTGAAATACAAAACCATAAATAAATAGCACCACGGCCTAATTGCCGAGTGACAGTCTCGCTCTTTAATACCCAGAGAAAGAATAAGACAAACCCTTAACTACTGTCAGAGCAGTAAAAAGTGATTGTCATTGCAAACCGATCTGCCGGTAGTCCTAAGCAACATATCGACCGGACAAGTAATACGCCAGCGTAGGCAAATTCAGTAAAAACATCCAAATCGAGGAAATTAATTATTTCCTATATACCCTTCGGACTTAACGTCAGACGCAAAAGTAATCGCCCTACATTTCCTACAAATCTTGCTCCAGGACAGCTATAGGAGAATTCCCATAGCACTACGCGTTGGCGTCAGCGGTTGATCGTGGCACGATGGCGAGGTTATCGACCGAGACCCCTTACCCATGCCGCAATCCCAAGCCAAGAATCTGTCCCTGATCGCCGCCATCGACCTGGGCTCCAACAGCTTTCACATGGTCGTGGCCAAGGCCCAGAACGGCGAAATCCGCATCCTTGAGCGGCTCGGCGAGAAAGTGCAACTGGCTGCCGGGATCGACGACGAGCGTCAGCTCAATGAAGAATCCATGCAGCGCGGGCTCGATTGCCTCAAGCGCTTTGCCCAACTGATCAACGGCATGCCCCCGGGTGCCGTGCGGATCGTCGGGACCAACGCCTTGCGTGAAGCCCGCAACCGTGGCGAATTTATCCGCCGTGCCGAGGAGATCCTCGGGCACCCGGTAGAGGTCATCTCCGGCCGTGAAGAAGCGCGCCTGATCTACCTCGGCGTGTCCCACACACTCGCCGATACGCCGGGCAAGCGCCTGGTGGCCGACATCGGCGGTGGCAGTACCGAGTTCATCATTGGCCAGCGTTTTGAGCCGCTGCTGCGCGAAAGCCTGCAGATGGGTTGCGTGAGCTACACCCAACGCTATTTCAAGGACGGCAAGATCACCCCGGCCCGTTACGCCCAGGCGTACACGGCGGCGCGGCTGGAGATCATGAGCATCGAGCACGCCCTGCACCGCCTGACGTGGGATGAGGCCATCGGTTCTTCCGGCACCATTCGCGCCATCGGCCTGGCGCTCAAGGCCGGCGGCCACGGCGCCGGTGAGGTCAACGCTGAAGGCCTGGCCTGGCTCAAGCGCAAGCTGTTCAAGCTGGGGGATGCCGAGAAGATCGACTTCGACGGCATCAAGCCTGACCGCCGCACCATTTTCCCGGCGGGCCTGGCGATTCTCGAAGCGATTTTCGATGCCCTCGAACTGCAACGCATGGACCACTGTGACGGCGCCCTGCGTGAAGGTGTGCTGTATGACCTGCTGGGCCGCCATCACCACGAGGACGTCCGTGAACGCACCCTCAGCTCGCTGATGGAGCGTTACCACGTCGACCTGGAACAGGCGGCGCGGGTTGAACGCAAGGCGCTGCATGCCTTCGACCAGGTAGCAGCGGATTGGGACCTGGAAGACGGCGTCTGGCGCGAACTGCTGGGTTGGGCCGCGAAGGTCCATGAAGTGGGGCTGGACATCGCTCACTACCATTACCACAAGCACGGCGCCTACCTGATCGAGCACTCGGACCTGGCGGGCTTCTCCCGGGAAGACCAGCAGATGCTCGCACTGCTCGTACGCGGCCACCGTCGCAATATTCCGAAGGACAAGTTTGCCGAGTTCGGTGATGAAGGCATCAAGCTGATTCGCCTGTGCGCGCTGCTGCGCTTTGCGATCCTGTTCCACCACATCCGTGGTACCCAGGAAATGCCGCAAGTGGTGCTGCGCGCCAATGCCGACAGCCTGGATGTGGTGTTCCCGAAAAACTGGCTGGATGAAAACCAGCTGACCCAGGCGGATTTCGCCCAGGAAGCGGAGTGGCTGACGCGGGTTGGGTTTACGCTGAACGTTCGCTGATACGATCTACTGTGGCGAGGGGGCTTGTCCCCCGTTGGGCTGCGAAGCAGCCCCAAAACCTGCAAAACTAATCTGACAGACAGGGCGATGTAGCGTTATCAGGGGCTGCTGCGCAGCCCAGCGGGGGACAAGCCCCCTCACCACAAAAGCATCCCCTGCTCTGTTGATGCCTATGCGCCCCAAAAAAAACGGCCCTCGATAGGGCCGTTTTTTTATGCCGCCAACTCCAGCCTCAATTCACCGTCAGAATCGGGCTGCCCAGCTTCTCCAGCAACGTCGCCTGGGCGCTGCGCGGGTTCTGGTTGCCGGTCGGGGTGTTGCGCACGTAGCGCCCGTCCGACTGCAGGCTCCAGCTGTGGGTGTTGTCGGTGAGGTAACTCTCCAGCTCCTTCTTGACCCGCATGATCAGCTTCTTGCCTTCCACCGGGAAGCACGTCTCCACACGCTTGTCGAGGTTGCGCTCCATCCAGTCGGCGCTGGAGAGGAACATCTGCTCCTCGCCGCCGTTGAGGAAGTAGAACACCCGCGTGTGCTCCAGGAAGCGCCCGATGATCGAACGCACGTGGATGTTATGGGAAACCCCGGCGATGCCCGGACGCAGGCAGCACATGCCACGCACCACCAGGTCGATACGTACGCCCGACTGGCTGGCCTTGTACAACGCGCGGATGATCTTCGGATCGGTCAGCGAGTTGAACTTGGCTATGATGTGCGCCGGCTTGCCGTCGAGGGCGAACTGGGTCTCGCGGGCAATCATGTCGAGCATGCCCTTCTTCAGGGTGAACGGCGCGTGCAGCAGCTTCTTCATGCGCAACGTCTTGCCCATGCCGATCAACTGGCTGAACAGTTTGCCGACGTCTTCACACAAGGCGTCATCGGAAGTCAGCAGGCTGTAGTCGGTGTAGAGCTTGGCGTTGCCGGCGTGGTAGTTGCCGGTCCCCAAGTGGGCGTAACGCACGATCTCACCGGCTTCGCGGCGCAGGATCAGCATCATCTTGGCGTGGGTCTTGAAGCCGACCACGCCGTAGATCACCACCGCGCCGGCCGCTTGCAGCCGGCTGGCCAGTTGCAGGTTGGATTCCTCGTCGAACCGCGCGCGCAGTTCGATCACCGCCGTCACTTCCTTGCCGTTACGCGCGGCGTCTACCAGCGCATCGACGATTTCCGAGTTGGCGCCGGAGCGGTACAGGGTCTGGCGCACAGCCAGCACGTGCGGGTCCTTGGCGGCCTGGCGCAACAGGTCGACCACCGGGGTGAAGGACTCGAACGGGTGCAGCAGCAGAATGTCCTGCTTGCTTACCACGCTGAAGATGTTCTCGCTGTTTTGCAGCAGTTTCGGGATCTGCGGGGTGAACGGCTTGTATTGCAGCTCCGGGTGGCTGTCCAGGCCCGTAATGCTGAACAGGCGCGTGAGGTTCACCGGACCGTTGACTTGATACAGCTCGCTCTCGCTCAGGTTGAACTGCTTGAGCAAGTAGTCGGACAGGTGTTTCGGGCAGGTGTCCGCCACTTCAAGACGTACTGCGTCGCCGTAGCGACGGGAGAACAGTTCGCCGCGCAGGGCACGGGCCAAGTCTTCGACGTCTTCGGAGTCCAGCGCGAGGTCGGCGTTACGGGTCAGGCGGAACTGGTAGCAGCCCTTGACCTTCATGCCCTGGAACAGGTCGTCGGCGTGAGCGTGGATCATCGACGAAAGGAATACATAGTTATCGCCAGGCCCCCCCACCTCTTCCGGTACCTTGATAATCCGTGGCAGCAACCGTGGCGCCGGGATAATCGCAAGGCCCGAGTCGCGACCGAAGGCGTCGATACCTTCCAGCTCGACGATGAAGTTCAGGCTCTTGTTCACCAGCAACGGGAACGGGTGCGTCGGGTCGAGGCCGATCGGGGTGATGATCGGCGAGATTTCGTCGCGGAAGAAGCGGCGTACCCAGGTCTTGAGCTTGGTGGTCCAGTAGCGGCGACGGATGAAGCGGACCTGATGTTTTTCCAGTTCCGGCAACAGGATGTCGTTGAGGATCGCGTATTGGCGGTCCACGTGGCCGTGCACCAGCTCGCTGATACGCGCCAGGGCCTGATGCGGTTGCAGGCCGTCGGCGCCGGCTTGTTCACGGGCGAAGGTGATCTGCTTTTTAAGGCCGGCGACACGAATCTCGAAGAACTCGTCCAGGTTGCTGGAGAAAATCAGCAAAAACTTCAGCCGTTCCAGCAAGGGGTAGGACTCATCCAGTGCCTGTTCCAGCACGCGGATGTTGAATTGCAGTTGTGACAGCTCGCGATGGATGTACAGGCTGCTGTCATCCAGGTTGGTAATCGCAACCACCGGCGCCGGCGCGGCAGCTGGCGTTTCGGCTACCGCAACGGGTGGAGCCGGCTCCAGCTCCGGCGGGGTCTCGGTGACTTGTTCGACCACCGGGTGAGCGTCTTTTACGGCAACTTCTGTGAGTCCTTCGGTATTCATCGAGTGTTCCTGTGAGGGCTATTGTTGCTCTCTAAGCAATTGGGCGGCGCGGGCGGCGAAGTAAGTCAGGATGCCATCAGCACCCGCGCGTTTAAAGGCAGTCAGGGATTCAAGAATCACCCCTTCACTCAACCAACCATTCTGGATCGCGGCCATGTGCATGGCGTATTCACCGCTCACCTGATAGACAAAGGTCGGCACCTTGAATTCCTCTTTGACCCGATAAAGGATGTCGAGGTACGGCATCCCGGGCTTGACCATGACCATGTCGGCGCCTTCGGCCAGGTCTGCCGCCACTTCGTGCAGGGCTTCGTGGCTGTTGGCCGGGTCCATCTGGTACGAGGCCTTGTTGGCCTTGCCCAGGTTCAGCGCCGAGCCCACCGCATCGCGGAACGGGCCGTAGTAGGCGCTGGCGTATTTGGCCGAGTAGGCCATGATTCGTACGTTGACGTGGCCGGCCAGCTCGAGCGCTTCGCGAATCGCCTGGATGCGGCCGTCCATCATGTCTGACGGCGCCACCACCTGGGCACCCGCCGCCGCATGGGACAAGGCCTGCTTGACCAGCGCATCAACGGTGATGTCGTTCTGAACATAGCCTTCTTCGTCGAGAATGCCATCCTGACCGTGGGTGGTGAACGGGTCCAGGGCCACGTCGGTGATCACCCCCAGTTCCGGAAAGCGTTCACGCAAGGCACGGGTGGCGCGCTGGGCGATACCGTCCGGGTTCCAGGCTTCGGCGGCGTCCAGGGACTTGAACCCGGACGGCGTGACCGGAAACAGCGCCAGCGCCGGAATCCCCAGTTCGACCCAGTTCGCCGCCTCTTCGAGCAGCACATCAATGGTCAAGCGCTCCACACCCGGCATCGACGCCACCGCTTCCCGACGATTTTCACCGTCCAGCACAAACACCGGCAGGATCAGATCATTCACCGTCAGGACGTTTTCACGCACCAGACGACGTGAAAAATCATCACGACGGTTGCGACGCAGACGGGTGGCGGGAAACAAACGGTTGGCGGGGGTAAAGCTCACGGCAGACTCCTGAGCCCGGCTTGACGGGCGAGCGTGACAGTTATAAGCGGCCATTATGACGAAGGAATTACAGTTGTGGTTAGCTCATACACCGTAAGGCAACAGTCGTGCGACCTGTAGTCGCATTCGTCGTTTATGTAAGAATTGTTCACTTCGTGACACATCTCGATACTTTCATGAATGTTCACGAAGGCGTAGGCTGCGCGTTCATTTCGCCAGCACCCAGACCATGCTTCAACAATTTCTGCATGACTTCGGCTACTTTGCGCTGTTCCTAGGCACCTTCTTCGAAGGCGAAACCATTCTGGTTCTCGCAGGCTTCCTGGCGTTCCGTGGATACATGGATATCAACCTGGTGGTGGTCGTTGCCTTTTTCGGCAGCTACGCCGGCGACCAGTTGTGGTACTTCCTGGGGCGCAAGCACGGCCGCAAGCTGTTGGCACGCAAACCGCGCTGGCAATTGCTGGGCGATCGCGCGCTGGAACATATCCGCAAGCACCCGGACATCTGGGTGCTGAGCTTCCGCTTTGTCTACGGTTTGCGCACCGTGATGCCGGTGGCCATTGGCTTGTCGGGCTACCCGCCGGGACGCTACCTGTTGCTCAACGGGATTGGCGCCGCCGTATGGGCCGCCGCGCTGGGGGCTGCGGCTTACCATTTTGGCGCGGTATTGGAAGGCATGCTGGGCAGCGTCAAGAAGTATGAGCTGTGGGTACTGGGCGCACTGCTGGTGCTGGGCCTGGGCCTGTGGCTACGCCGGCGCATCAAGAACGCCCGCCTGACCCGTGAAGCCTGCGCCGCCGAAAAGGTTCGCCTGGCGGCAGGCGAACCGGAAAAGACCGAAAAGCCTACGACGCCAGTCGAGTAAGCCGGCCTCTGCAACAGTAGAGGCCAATGCCGCTGAGCAAGCTGTAACTGACCAGGCCCAGCCAGCCCAAAGAGCTGGCCGGCCACAGCCCCACCAGCGGCGCCAGCCACACCAATGGCACATTCAACGCCAGGCGCACCAGCTCGGCCTTCAGCGCCCACGGGCGATTCTCCAAAGCCACACCCAGGGTGAACAACCCCAACGCCATCGCGCTCCAGCCCAACACCAGGGCGGCGGTCGGCAAACCCTCGCCAAAATTCATCAGATAGCTGCCAAACCCCACGTACGCGGCAAACTGCAGGGCGATGTAAATCTGTTGGCGCCCATCCAGCGGCAC
Organism: Pseudomonas sp. ADAK13; assembly: GCF_012935715.1. Lineage (NCBI taxonomy): Bacteria > Pseudomonadati > Pseudomonadota > Gammaproteobacteria > Pseudomonadales > Pseudomonadaceae > Pseudomonas > Pseudomonas sp. ADAK13. Next base: position 2,535,885 of record NZ_CP052860.1, on the reverse strand, counting down.
CTCGAATTTACGGAACTGGCTCAAGTCCGGCTTGGCCATCGGGTACTTCGCCGCCACATCCGCCGGGCGCCAGCCGGTGCGCATGAACCAGATACGCAGCTTGTCCCACCCGCTTTCAGTACGCCGCGCGTCACTCCACAGCTGTGCATAAAACTGCAAGTTGGCCCACAGCGGGTTCCAGCTGGCCAACGGCGTGGTCACGCCAAAGATCACCGGCTCGTTGTCGTCTTCTTCCTGGAAAGAGCCGAACAGGCGGTCCCAAATAATGAACACCCCGCCGTAGTTGCGATCCATGTAGAGAGCGTTCTGTGCATGGTGGGCCCGATGATTGGATGGCGTGACGAAGAACCACTCGTACCAGCCGAGCTTGGGCACATGGCGCGTATGCACCCAGAATTGATACAGCAGGTTGAGGGAAGCCACGCTGATAAACACCACCAGCGGGACGCCGAGTACGGCCAGCGGCAGGTAGAAGATCCAGCTCAGCAGGAAGCCGGTGCTGGTCTGGCGCAAGGCGGTGCTGAGGTTGTAGTCCTCGCTCTGGTGATGCACAGAATGGGCGGCCCAGAGGATGTTGCGCTCATGGCCCATGCGATGCAGCCAGTAGTAGCAGAAGTCGTAGAACACGAAGGCGAACACCCAGGTCCAGACGCTCTGGGCCGACAGTTCGATGATCGCCAGGTGCTTGAGGGCGAAAGCGTAGGTGAGGATGCCCACCCCTTTGGTCAGCAGCCCTGTTGTGGTGGACAACACGCCGGTGCTGAGGCTGTTGATGGCGTCGGCCACCCGGTAGTTGCGCTGGCCGCGCCGGTAGTCGGCCAGCAGCTCGACCACAATCAACGCAATGAAAAACGGTACCGCGTAAGGGACGAAGTCCATGGGCAAGTCCGGTCAATTATTGTTACATCTAGAGTAGGTGTAGCGGCTGGATATCCCATTGGCAATGAGTGACAAATGAGTAGACATTTAACGCCATGAATCAGGAGAAATGCCCATGAGCAAAAAGATTGCAGTGATCCTTTCCGGCTGTGGCGTGTACGACGGGGCCGAGGTTCATGAAAGCGTGATCACCCTGCTGCGCCTGGACCAGCGCGGCGCGGAGGTGCAGTGTTTTGCACCGAACATTGCCCAGTTGCATGTGATCAACCACCTGACGGGCGAGGAAATGCCCGAGTCGCGCAACGTGCTGGTGGAGTCGGCGCGCATTGCCCGGGGCGAGGTGAAGGACATCCGTGACGCCAACGCCGAGGATTTCGACGCGCTGATCGTGCCCGGCGGGTTTGGTGCGGCAAAAAACCTGTCGAACTTTGCCGTGGAAGGCGCCGGCTGCAGCGTCAACCCGCAGGTGCTGGAACTGGCTGAGGCGTTTGCCGAAGCGGGCAAGCCAGTCGGGCTGATCTGCATCTCGCCGGCCCTCGCAGCGAAGATCTATGGCCCGGGCGTGACCTGCACCATCGGCAACGATGCCGACACTGCGGCCGCCATGGACAAGATGGGCGCCACCCACCAGGAATGCGCCGTAGACGACATCGTCGAAGACAAAGCGCGCAAGCTGGTGAGCACCCCGGCCTACATGCTGGGCAAGCGCATCAGCGAAGTGGCGTCAGGCATCAACAAGCTGGTGGACCGGGTGCTGGAGCTGACCCACGAGAACGACTAAGCCTTCATCAACCGGGTCAGAATCCGATCCAGTGAGTTGGCAAACGCCTGCTTCTCCTTGTCCCCATGGGGCGGCGGACCACCGCCCATCTGGCCTTGCTCGCGCAGGTCGGTGAACAGGTTACGCACCGCCAGCCGCTCGCTCATGTTTTGCGGACTGAACTCCTTGCCTCGCGGGTCCAGCGCCGTCACGCCCTTCTTCACCAGGCGGTCGGCCAGCGGCACATCGCTGCAGATCACCAACTCGCCGGGCACCGCGTGCTCCACCAGGTAGTCATCGGCGGCGTCCGGGCCGCTGGGCACCACGATCAGCTTCACACACGCGAAGCTCGGCTTGATCTGGCTCTGCCCGGCCACCAGCACCACTTCAAACTGGCGCTTGAGGGCGAACTTCACCACCTGATCCTTGGCCGCCCGCGGGCAGGCGTCGGCATCGATCCACACGCGCATGGCTAGGCCACCACGCGGCGTTTTTCAGCCAGGCGGCTGCGGCCGTACAGCACCACAATCGCCAGGATGGCCACGGCCTGGGCACCCAACGAATACGCATCGGCGTGGATACCCAGCCAGTCAAAGTCAAAGAACGCCACCGGCCGGGTACCGAAGATCCCGGCTTCCTGCAACGCCTTGACGCCATGCCCTGCAAACACCACCGACAGCGCGCACAGCAACGCCGCGTTGATGCCGAAGAACAGCGCCAGCGGCAGTTTCGCCGAGCCCCGCAGAATCACCCAGGCCAGGCCCACCAACAGCACCAGCGCCGTGGCACCACCAGCCAAAACCGCGTTGTGCCCGGCCGGGCCGGCCTGCAGCCACAGGGTTTCGTAGAACAGGATCACTTCGAACAGCTCGCGGTACACCGAGAAGAACGCCAGCATGGCAAAACCGAAGCGCCCGCCACCGCCCACCAGGCTGCTCTTGATGTAGTCCTGCCAGGCCGCTGCGTGACGGCGGTCGTGCATCCAAACCCCGAGCCACAGCACCATCACGCTGGCAAACAGCGCGGTGCAGCCTTCCAGCAACTCACGCTGGGCACCGCTGACGTCAATCACATACGCCGCCAACGCCCAGGTGGCCAGACCGGCCAACAGCGCCAGGCCCCAGCCGACGTTGACGCTGCGCACCGCCGATTGCTGGCCGGTGTTACGCAGGAACGCGAGGATCGCCGCCAGCACCAGAATCGCTTCCAGGCCTTCGCGCAGCAGGATCAGCAAACCGGAGATGTAGCTCAGGGACCAACTCAGGCCATCGCTGCCCAGCAGCCCGGCAGATTCGGTGAGCTTGCCCTTGGCCACGTCCAGGCGCTGCTGGACCTGCTCGATCGGCAAACCGTCCTGCAAGGACTGCCGGTAGGCCATCAGGGCCTTTTCGGTGTCCTTGCGCACGTTGGCGTCGACATTGTCGAGGGAGCTTTCAACCAGCTCGAAACCCTCCAGGTAAGCGGCTACCGAAAGGTCGTAGGCCTGCTCGTGCTCGCCATTACGAAAGGCCGCGAGGCTTTTGTCGAGGGTGGCCGCGGTGTAGTCGAGCAACTGCGCCGGGCCACGCTTGACCTGCGGCGGTTGGGCGCGCTGGGCACGGAAGGTGGCGACGGCGTCCGGGCCTTCGGCGGCCAGCACTTCATTGGGGGTCTGGCGCGCAAGGTCGGCGAGGTTGAAGGACTTTTCGCTTTTCGCGGCAGCCGGGTCGGCGGTGAAGCCGGCGATGTAGGTGGCCAGGTCCCAGCGCTGGCGGTCGTCCAGTTGATCGGCGAAAGACGGCATGTCGGTGCCTTCCACGCCCAGCCCAAGGGTGTTGTAGATCGCGTAGAGGCTCAAGCGGTCGAGGCGTGCCGCGTCCCGCAGGTTGGCGGGCGGCGGGGTCATGCCGACGCTTGCCGGGCCATCACCCGCGCCAGAGGCGCCGTGGCACACCGAGCAGTTCTGGGCATACAGCGGCGCGCCACGGGTCGGGTCGGGGGTAATGGCCGGGGCCTGGCTGACTTCATATGCCACCGCCAGCTTGGCGCCCAATTGCCGGGCCTGATGGGCAACCGCCGCGCCATCCTGATGGGCCGTCACGGCTGCGAGCAGTTCATCCACGCCTTTTATCAGCTCGGCGCGCTCGGGTTTTTCCGGTAGCTCAGCCACCAACCCCTGCAAAACCCCAAGAAACTCCACCTGTTCGCGGTATTCCGAATCATCGATGACCTTGCCCGCCTCCACCGTCGGCGGGTAGTCCGCGCCGATGTAGTCCAGTAAATGCAGGGCCTGGGGGGCACCCTCGGCAGTTGCGGCCAGCAGGTTGAAACTGCACGACATCAACGCCGGCAACACCAGCCAGGCAAGAAAACGGAAGGGGGCAATCATGAATGAATCTCAAAGGGAAATACGAAGTAACACATTGTCAAACCTTAAGGGCTTTGACTCAAGGCGTTAGTGATTTGGGAGTGGGAATCCCAACACAGAGGTAGTGGCATCTCATCGAAAAACGGATCCAAAAGGCCATTGTTTTGCCAGCAATGCAGCTTATAATGCCGCGCCTTCGTTATTGCGAATTGGCATTTCGGCTCCTCTTTTTATGAGGAATTGGCAGGGTCGCTACGCGCTCCTGCCATGGGTGATTCGGCCCGACCAGCACATTCGGCCGATTACGTTCAGGGAAGAAGCTCTTCGATGGCATCTCGCGCCTTTACCTCGCTCGCGCTCGCGGCGGTCACGTTGTTGTCCGGTTGTTCGATGTTTCGCAGCTACGACACCGAGCTGCAAGCCACCAACCAGCAGTTGGCCACCGGCAATGTCGACGGCGCGCTGACCCTGCTTGAGAAGAACAACACCGGCGACGACAAAGACCTTCTCTACTACTTCGAAAAGGGCGAATTGCTGCGGGCCAAGGGCGACCTGACCGGCAGCCAGACCGCCTGGCGCAGTGCCGACCTGCAAGTCTACAAGTGGGAAGAATCGGTCAAGTTCGACACCGACAAGTACCTCGCGCAGTTCGGCGCCTTTCTGGTCAATGACAAGGTCCGCCGCTACGAAGGCTACGACTACGAAAAAGTCATGCTCACCACGCAGATGGCCCTGAACCTGCTGGCACTGAATGACTTCGACGGCGCCCGAACCGAAATCAAGAAGACCCACGAACGCGAAGCGGTGATTGCAGACCTTCGGGACAAGGAATACCTCAAGAGCGAAAACGAAGCCGAGCGCCAGGGCATCGCGACCCAGTTCAAGGACCTGCGCGGATACCCGGTGGAAAGCCTCAATGCCCCGGAAGTGGTGGGCCTGAAGAACAGCTACCAGAGTGCGTTCAGCCATTACCTGGCCGGTTTCGTCTACGAAGCCCTGGGCGAAAAGGACCTGGCCGCACCGGGTTATCGCAAGGCCGCCGAACTGCGCCCCAACACACCGCTGCTGGAGCAGGCCCTGCTCGACCTGGATAAATCCAAAGTCGGCGCCGATGAGACCGACGTGCTGATCGTGGTGCAAAGCGGCCTGGCACCGGCCCGCGACTCGATTCGCCTGCCCCTGCCGATCCCCATCGACGGCCACCTGGTGATCACCCCGCTGTCGTTCCCGGTGATCAAGCCCGACACCACCACGGCGACCTTCGCCCAGATCGGTGTCGACGGCCAGCAGCAGAACCTCACCGCCCTCAACAGCACCACCGCCATGTCCCGCCGCGCCCTGCGGGATGACATGCCGGGCATCATCCTGCGCACCACCGTGCGCGCCGTCACTCGCGGTATCACCCAGAACAACCTGAACAAGACCAACCCGATGGCCGGCCTGGTACTCGGTATCGCCTCGGCCGTCACCGAAGGCGCCGACACCCGCACCTGGCGCACTTTGCCGGACATGACCCAGGTGACACGCCTGCGCCTCAAGCACGGCGAGCATCAGGTCAGCCTGCCCAACGCCCTGGGCGGCACGCTGGTGACGGTCAAGGCGGACCAGCGCTATCAGGTGATCACCCTGCGCGTGGTCGGCAACCAGGTATTCGCCGGCGGTCTTGCGGCCCACGTGGTGCAGAGCCATCCGCCCCAGGCAGTCGCCACTCTCAAACAACCTTAAGGAGCACGCTATGCGTCATTTCATCCTCGGCGCCCTGGCGCTGATCCTGCTGGCCGGCTGCGCCACCCCGCCCCCGCCGGAACCCGGCAGCGCCGCGAGCAAAATCGTGGTGATGGGCAAGTTCAAGGGCATCGCCGTGGGCGCTATCCGCGTCGCTCGGGAAAACGGTTTCCTGACCGCCAAGGTGCAGCTGAGCAACATCACCAGCAGCAACCAGATGATGTATTACCGCTTCGCCTGGCTGGGCGCCGATGGTTTTCCGGTGGGCGACGAAGAGACCTGGAAGGTGCTGAACCTCTACGCAAACCAGGCGACCTTCCTGCCGGCCATCGCCAACCTGCCCCAGGCGGCGGACTTCCGTCTTGAAGTCAAAACCCCTTGAGCCGTCCACCCTTTTTAAGAGAGTTCCCCATGTTTGCACGCTTCTCGTTCCTCGCCGTGGTGGCCGTTCTGGCCAGCGGCTGCGCCAACACCTCGCCGGTACTGGGCGGTAAAAACATCAGCTACGGCGACACCAAGGCCGTGGAACTGGTGACCAACGAGTTCGGTTCCACCGACCTGCAGATGATCGCCGAAAGCATGACCCGCTCCCTGGCACAGTCCGGCATTCTCCAGGGCCGCCCGGTGGTGCAGGTGTATGACGTGAAGAACAAAACCAGCGAGTACATCGACACCCGCGAGATCACCACGTCGATCAAGACCCAGCTGATGAAGACCAGCACCGCCCGCTTCGCCAGCGACAACACCGACATGCAAAGCCAGGTCGACCAGTTGAAGTTGCAGAACCAGAGCGGCCTGTACAAGAAGTCGACCGTCAGCAAGACCGGCAACATGGTCGCCGCCAAGTACCGCCTGGAAGGCTCCATCAGTTCCATCGTCAAGCGCAGCTCGGACTACAAGGACGTGTTCTACAAGTTCAGCCTGCAACTGGTTGACGTGGAAAGCGGCCTGGCCGAATGGATGGACGAAAAAGAAATCCGCAAGACCACGGAGCGCTAAGCAATGCGTGCATGGATCGGCATGATCGGCCTGCTGTGCGCCTTTGGCGCCTCGGCCGCACCGAAGATCGCGGTAACCGACCTGGCCTACGAGGCCCGGGTGGAGGAGTACATCCACCAGGTCGCGGCCAGCAACAACTTCCAGGCCAGCGCCTACAACGCCAGCGGCGGGTCGAGCTACAGCGAGTACGAAAGCCGCACCAGCTACATCGAGCAAACCGAGCTGCGCAAGTTCAGCGGCGACATCAAGGGTGAAATCCTCAAGTCCCGACAGTTCCAGCTGGTGCAGGGCACGCCTTACACGGCTGACGCCAAGGGCGATGTGTACGACGTGATCAAGCGGATCAAGGCCGGCAACTTCAAGGGCGCGGACTACGTGCTGTTCGGCACCTTGTCGGACATCGACTTCACCCAGGATGTGAATGCGCTGGACCACACCAACAGCTATTCGGCGGTGCTGGGCCTGACGCTGGTGGCAGATTTCAGCCTGATCAACACCCGCACCTTCGAAATCACCTCGGCGTTTACCGCCATGGGCGAAGGTCAGGACACCAAGCTGGTGAACAACCGTGACGTGCGTGTGAGCCTGAACCGGCCGCGTGTGGTGCGAGAAGTGTCGAAGGCGTTGGGAGAGGATGTGGCACGGCAGTTGGCCGAACAACTCGGCGGTGGTAATCAGGAAGCACCTGGGCAGCCTGCATTGCGCAATAACCTGCCACGGGATGAAGCGCCGAAGATCTTGCGCTGATTACCAAACGCACGGGCAACGCAAAACCAATGTGGGAGCTGGCTTGCCTGCGATGCAGACGCCTCGGTGTATCAGTTACACCAGGGTGACGCTATCGCAGGCAAGCCCGCTCCCACATGTTTGATCCGGTTTGGTCAGTTACGCCGTTGCGCGATGCAAGCTGGCCAGGAACCCCGCCGCGCCCACGAACAACCCGGCAAACGTACGGTTCATGCGCTTCTGCTGCTTCGGTGTGCGCAACAGGCGCAACACTTTCGAGGCCAGCCCGGTGTAGCCAGCCATCACGATCATGTCCACGCAGATCATTGTCGCGCCCAGGATCAGGTATTGGTTCAGCAGCGGCGCCTGCGGGTTCACGAACTGCGGCAACACCGCCAGCATGAACACCAGGGCCTTGGGGTTGCTGGCGTTGACCAGGAACCCACGGAACATCATCGCCATCGGCTTGCCGATCGGGCGAATCGCCGCGTCATCGCTAAGGTCGGTGGGCAGCGCGCGCCATTGCTTGATGGCGAGATACACCAGGTAAGCCACGCCAAACCACTTGATCGCATAGAACGCCGTGGAGGATGCCGCGAGAATCGCACCGAGGCCGCCGGCCACCACGGCGATTTGCATCGCCAGGCCCAGTTGCAGGCCCAGGGCATTCCAGTAGCCGCGCAGGAAACCGTATTGCAGGCCGCTGGACATCGACGCAATGGCGCCAGCGCCAGGAGAGAGACTGATGATCCAACTGGCCAGGAAAAAGGCCAGCCACGTGTCGAGTGCCATTACCCACCTCAGAGCTTAGTTTGCTGAATGTTTCTAAACTAACGCTGCCGGCCGAGAAATGGCTACAAAAATTTTGGGTTGCGCCTTTGTGGCGAGGGAGCTTGCTCCCGCTGGGCTGCGCAGCGGCCCCAAAAAAAGCCGGGAGCAAGCTCCCTCGCCACAGGTTAAGGCAGCACGTCACTGCCGCGCCAGCGGCGCACCGAGCGCTGAAAGAACAGGCTGTTGGGTACTTGCACCATGACGCTGCCCGTTCCGGCCTCTTCGACTTCGATCAGCGTGGTGTAGAGCAGGTTGATCGCCACCACCCGGCCTTTGACGCCGGGCTTGTCGACCGTGTCCACCAACTCGACCACATCACCGAGGCGAAACGGCCCGACGGTGAAGATCAGGATGGCGCACAGCAGGTTGGACAACACCGACCACATGGCGAAGAACGCCACCGCCGCCACTGCCACAAAGCCCGACAACGCCGTCCACAACACCGTGGCGGACACGCCCAGGCGCTCCAGCACGAATATCAGCGCACTGCCCATGATCAGCCAGCGCAGGCCGCCGCGCAGGGGCATCAGCAACTGCGGCGGGAACGGATAACGTTCCCCCAGGCGATTCAGGCATTTGGCGACGAAACGCTGGGCGAAGTAGCCGGCCAGCAGGATCAGCAGAATTTGCACGGCCACCCAGATCGGCGCGACCCATTGTGCCGGCAGCGGCAGTTGCAGCGCTTCCATCAGGACAGCGCCTCCAGCTCCGCCTGCAAGGATTCCAGCAGTTCGAGGGCTTCCATCCAGGTCTCCTCCAACTGGGCTTCACGCACCTTGAGCTTGGCCTGTTCAGCCAGCAGGTCACGCAATTCATCCTTGCGGGCCGGCTCGTATACGGCGCTGTCGCCGAGGCTGGTTTCGATCTTCGCCAGCTTCTCGTGGATCTTGCCCAACTCGGCTTCCAGCTTGTCGGCTTCGCGCTTGTGCGGGGCCAGTTGCTGGCGCAATGCAGCGGCAGCCTGGCGCTGGGCCTTCTTGTCGGTCTTGTCCGGGTTAACCGGCGTGTTGCTGACCGGCGCGTTGCGCAAGCGGTAGTCCGACAGCCAACGGGCGTAGTCTTCCAGGTCGCCGTCGAATTCCTCGACCTTGCCGTCAGCCACCAGCAGGAAGTTATCGGTCGTGCTCTTGAGCAGGTGCCGATCGTGAGACACCACCAACACCGCGCCGCTGAACTCTTGCAGGGCCATGGTCAGCGCGAGGCGCATTTCCAGGTCCAGGTGGTTGGTCGGTTCATCGAGCAGCAACAGGTTTGGCCGGTCCCAGGCGATCAACGCCAGGGCCAGGCGGGCCTTTTCGCCACCGGAGAAATTCAGCACCGGCTCGTCGATGCGCGCACCACGGAAGTCGAAACCACCGAGGAAGTCCCGCAGGGTCTGTTCGCGCTCGGTCGGCGCCAGGCGTTGCAGGTGCAGCAGCGGGCTGGCCTTGGCATCGAGGGAGTCCAGTTGGTGCTGGGCGAAGTAGCCCACCACCAGGTTCTCACCGCGCACCAGGCGACCGGCCAGGGGCTGCAATTCGCCCGAGAGGTTTTTGATCAGGGTCGACTTGCCCGCCCCGTTGGGGCCGAGCAGGCCGATCCGCGCGCCGGGGGTGAGCTGCAACTTGACCTTCTCAAGGATGGTCTTGTCGCCATAGCCCAGGCGAGCGTCGGACAGGTCCAGCAGCGGGCTGGAAATTTTCACCGACTCGCGGAACACAAAGTCGAACGGTGAATCGACGTGGGCCGCCGACAGTTCTTCCATGCGCTCCAGCGCCTTGATGCGGCTCTGGGCCTGACGGGCCTTGGTGGCCTGGGCCTTGAACCGGGCGATGTAGCTTTCCATGTGCGCGCGTTGCGCCTGCTGCTTCTCGTAGGCCTGCTGTTGCTGGGCCAGGCGTTCGGCACGGGCGCGCTCGAAGGCGCTGTAGCCGCCGCGGTACAGGGTGATTTTCTTCTGGTCGACGTGGGCAATGTTGTCCACCACGGCGTCGAGGAAATCCCGGTCGTGGGAAATCAGCAGCAAGGTGCCCGGGTAGCTTTTCAGGAAGTCTTCCAGCCACAGGATCGCATCAAGGTCCAGGTGGTTGGTCGGCTCATCGAGCAGCAACAGGTCTGACGGGCACATCAGCGCCTGGGCCAGGTTCAGGCGCATGCGCCAGCCGCCGGAGAAGTCGGCGACGGGGCGATCCATCTGTTCGTTGGTAAAGCCCAGGCCGGCAAGCATCTTGCGGGCGCGGGCGTCGGCGGTGTAGCCGTCGGCGCTGTCCAGTTCCGAGTGCAGGCGGGCCTGTGCGGCGCCGTCCTGGGCTTTCTCGGCCTCGGCGAGGTCGTGTTGCACCTGGCGCAGGCGCAGGTCGCCATCGAGCACGTAGTCGATCGCAATGCGGTCGAGGGTGTCGATCTCCTGGCGCATATGGGCGATGCGCCAGTCGGCGGGCAGCAGACAATCCCCGGAGTCGGGCGTCAGCTCACCCAGCAGCAAGGCGAACAACGTGGATTTGCCGGCGCCGTTGGCACCGATCAGGCCGGCTTTGTGACCGGCGTGCAGGGTCAGCTCGGCGTCTTCAAGAAGACGTTGCGGGCCACGCTGTAATGTTAGGCTTTGAAGTCGGATCATAATGGCGGCGGAGTCTACCAGCTTCGTTGGCCGCTGGCTTGGGTGTGAATATGTGCGCTGACCTGTGGAGCTTTGCCCTCTCGACTTACGCCCGCCCGGGCGTCGAGGACGCGTGCCTGCGCTTGCAGGCGCAAGGGGCTGATGTGTGCCTGGTGCTGTGCGGGCTATGGCTGGAGCAACGTGGTGTGGCGCCGCAGCCGTCGCGTTTGCAGGCACTGCGGCAAATAGCCGGGCCGTGGCAGGCCGAGGTGGTTGAACCGCTGCGGCAGGTACGCACGCAATGGCGGGCCATGGCGCAGCACGACGCTGAGCTGGGAGCGTTGCGGGAACAGGTCAAGGCTTTGGAACTGGAAGCAGAGCGGCTGCTCTTATCGCGCCTGGAAGACGTGACGCAGGGTTGGCCGAGGGCCGAGGGGGGAACTCAAGCGTGGCTTGAAGGACTGGCGGCCGAAGCCGCCAACCTTGACCACGACGCGCTGCATCAGCTGCGCGCCTCGGTCACCGGCACTTAGGAAGCGCTGGTTGGGGTGACGCTTGGCGCTGCCGGTGCAGGCGTGCTGCTGGCCGGAGCGGTTGGCGCTGCGGTGCTGGCAGCAGGTGCGGCCGGGGTCGCAGGCTTTGCAGCTGGCGTCGCTGGCGTCGCTGGCTTGGCCGGTGCAGGCTTGGCGGCGGCTGGCTTGACCGCTGGTTTTGCAGCAGCAGGTTTTGCAGCAGCTGGCTTGGCGGCTGGCTTGGCAGCAGGTTTTGCGGCGGCTGGTTTAGCCGCTGGCTTGGCAGCTGGTTTCGCAGCAGCAGTTTTAGCAGCCGGCTTGGCGGCTGGTTTTGCAGCAGCTGGTTTAGCCGCTGGCTTGGCTGCCGGTTTCGCAGCAGCAGGTTTAGCAGCCGGCTTGGCAGCTGGTTTCGCAGCAGCAGGTTTAGCTGCTGGCTTGGCAGCTGGTTTCGCAGCAGCAGTTTTAGCAGCCGGTTTGGCAGCTGGTTTCGCAGCAGCAGTTTTAGCAGCCGGTTTGGCAGCTGGTTTCGCAGCAGCAGTTTTAGCAGCCGGTTTGGCAGCTGGTTTCGCAGCAGCAGGCTTAGCCGCTGGCTTGGCTGCCGGTTTCGCAGCAGCGGTTTTAGCAGCTGGCTTGGCTGCCGGTTTGGCAGCAGTAGTTTTAGCGGCTGGCTTCGCAGCCGGTTTCGCGGCAGCAGTTTTAGCAGCTGGCTTGGCCGCCGGTTTTGCAGCAGCAGTTTTAGCGGCTGGCTTGGCAGCAGCCGTTTTGGCAGCCGGTTTGGACGGTGCTTTTACCGCAGGCTTGGTCGCAGCTTTTGCAGGTGCCTTGGCGGCGACTGCCTTGCTGGCTGGCTTTTTCGCCGCGCTGGCTGCAACGGCTTTAGCCGGAGCACGGGTGCTCAGCACTTTGCCGACAGCTTCCTTCACACGACCAACGCCCTGAGCCAGTTTCAGGCTCTCGGAAGCATCACGCTTGAGTTGGGAAATGTAGGTGCGGGTGTCGGATTGACGATCCTTGAGGGCGTCGAGCAAGTCCTCAAGTTCTTTGACGGCGTCCTTGGCTTTGGCTTGTGCCTTGGCTTTGCCAGCGGTCGCTGCGCCTTGCAGTTTGGTACGGGATTTGTGCAGTTTTTCCTGAGCTTTGCCGCGTTGCTTTTCCAGCTTGGCGAGCAACTTCTCAGCATCAGCCAAGGCTTGTGAACAAGCGCTTTCCAAATGTTCGAGCAGGCTGCCCGAAAGTTGTTGGAGCAAATGCAACGGGGTATTTACAGGCTTCTGTTTGGCCGACATGGTTTACCTCCTGGCTGACGTGGGTGCGGCTCATACTAGCCCTCTGCTCTTACCGCCGCTAGGGCATGTTGACAGTATCGATTGGCTTGCGTTGCACCGCACGAAAATTCTTATCGATATAACGAAAAACCACGCCACTTTTTAAGCATTCACACTGGCATAATCCATCGCACTTTCGGCTGGAGAATGCCCATGTCGCGTTACCTTTTTTTAGTGTTGAGCGTGGCGCTTTCAGTGGCCAACGCGAGCGAGAAATCCCCGTCCAAAGATGACCACGACCTGGCCTACAGCCTGGGCGCGAGCCTGGGTGAACGCCTGCGCCAGGAGATGCCGGGCCTGCAAATGGAGGCGTTGATCGACGGCCTCAAACAGGCCTACCAAGGCAAGCCGCTGGCCCTGGACGACACACGCATCGAACAGATTCTTGCCCAGCACGAAGCGCAAAACGCACCAGACAATCGCGCCCCCCAAAGTGAAAAGGCACTCGCGGCCGAGCAACAATTTTTGGCCAGCGAGAAATCCAAAAGTGGTGTGCGCGAATTGGCAGACGGCATCCTGCTGACCGAACTGGCCCCTGGCACCGGGAAAAAGCCGGCGGCCGATGATCGCGTGCAAGTGAATTACGTGGGGCGGTTACCCGACGGGACCGTCTTCGACAAGAGCACACAGCCGCAGTGGTTTCGTCTGGACAGTATGATCAGCGGCTGGCGCAGCGCGTTGCAACAGATGCCGGTGGGCGCGAAATGGCGCCTGGTGATTCCATCCAGCCAGGCCTATGGCGCTGACGGCGCTGGCGAGTTGATCCCGCCTTATACGCCGCTGGTATTCGAGATCGAATTGCTCGGCGCGGGTGCCTGAACCCCAACGAAAAACGGTGCGCAATGCGCACCGTTTTTTTGTGTTGCGGCGAGTCAGGCCTTGGCCGTCAACTCTTCCTTGTGAGCGTTGTGCAGCACTTCGATCAGGCAATCTTCCAGCTCGAAACGCTCATGAAGCAAACCGCCCAACTCTTTGAATTTTTCTGCAACACACTTGCCGGCATCACACAGGTCATTGAAGGCCAGCAGCTTCTCGGTAATGACGTCGATGCGCGGGTAAATCGTCTCGGCCAGGTCCAGGCCACGTTGATCGTCGAAGGCCTCGGCCTCTTTGGTCAACTGCTCGTAGACACCGAAGTGCCCCGCAGAGACGTAGTCCACCAGTACGCCGCAGAATTCCTGCAATGGCTTGCGGTTCTCGCCTAGCGCTTCGGGCTTGGCACCGAGAGCATCAAAGGCCCGAACCAGTTCGTGACGCGCTTTCAACCAACCATCGATCAGTTTGTGCACCCCACCCCAGCGTTCCTGAGCATTCTGACAACTTTCCAGCATGATGATCTCTCTTCCCTATAGGGGCGCCACCCACTGCCCGCGCAACACTTCAAGGTTAAAGCGGCCACCGGGCAAAGGTGCATCGAACAGTCTGTTTCAATAACGCGTGCGGGCCAGATTATGCCCGCATGACTATGGCATCAAGGTACGCAGGAGAGAAAGTTCATACAAGTGTTTAATCCCTTCCTACAACCAGCGGACACCTGTCAGTGCCGAGCAAGGCCAAAACGCTGGCTTAGCAGCAACCGTGAGAACTGCGCCACGCCAAGGATCAACATGGCGACGAAGAACAGCAGGCTCCACTCGGGAATACTCAAGTCGAACAGCGTCCAGTTGATTTCCACGCAGTCGACGGTGCCCTTGAAGATCAGCGCTACCGTCTCCCGAAGCGACAGGTTCTCGATCATGTATTGGAGGCCGGGCCAACAGGCCGGCAGCTGTTCCGGCGGCGTATTCTGCAGCAGCACCTGCCGTACAGCGGTGATAGCCCCCAGTACGGCGCAACCCATGCTCGCCAGCCAATACAGGTAGATCCCGGACCGCCTGGGTCCGTGAATCGCCGCCACCAGATTGATCAGCGTGAAGGCAGCCACAAGAATGCGTTGCACCTGGCACAGGAAACAAGGACGCAGAAGCGCGGCGTATTCCAGGTAAAAGGACGCGCCCAGCGTCAGCGCACCGGCCAAAAAAGCCAGGAGGAACAGGGAGCGTGAGGGGGCCAAAGACATTGTTTATCCGCAACGCAAGAGATAGGTAGTTACGGTAGAGGAAAGGCCTTACCCCTTTCAATACGCGCCGGAGCAGACGATTCCGCGAGAGCGTAGGGATATCCCGTCAGAAGTGGAGCGATTAAACGCTCGTCTGCGTAGGAGTTTACTACAAGCCGTATTGACTACAGCTATTCGGCGATATTGAAGGGTTGGCAGCAGGACAGTTCTGAGCCAACCCTTACGCTGATTCCTACGTCAAACCCGCGCCGGCACTGGCAGCGGTGCCGCCAGCAAACGCTTGTCCAGCAAGCCCAGGCCTTCCTGGAACAACTGGTTGCTGCGCTCGGTGTCGCCCAACTGTGCCAGCAAGCGTGCCAGTTCGGCGCAGGCTTCGGGGTTGCGTTGTACCTGCAGGCTGCTTTCCAGATAGTCCCGCGCCTTACCCCACAAGCTGTTTTGCAGGCACAGGCGGCCAAGGGTCAGCAGCAGGCTGGCATCGCCCGGATGGTCCTTGAGCCAGCCTTCGGCAAACTTCAACTGCTTCGCCGGGTCGCTGCCACGCAGCAATCCGTAGAGCCTGATCAGGTGGCTGTCGTACTCGCGTTTGAGCGCACCGCGCAGCACTTCTTCGGCCTTGGCGTCCGCGCTCAATTGACGCAGCTGTTCGGCGTAAGCCAGAACCAGTTGCGGCTCCTGGCGCTGGGCCGAAGTCAGTTGCTGCCACGCCCGTTCAAGGGATTGCTGGCCCGCCTCACCCTGCTCTTCGCGCTGGGCCGCCAACGTCAGGTTCTCACCCCAGGCGCGACGCTCCAGGTCGGCCAACTCGGCAGGTGGCAGTACCTTGTCCTTGCGCAGTTCCGGCAGCAGCCGAATCACCGAAGACCAGTCACCGCGCTGTTGATACAGGCGCTGCAACTGGCGCAGTACCTGGACGTTATGCGGATGACGCTCATGCATGGCTTGCAAGGTGACCAGCGCACCCTCGGTGTCGCCACGGTCCACCTGCAACTGCGCATGACTCAACGCCACCGCCAGTTCGGCCTGGGGCTGGCGCTCAAGCGCGCGCTCCAGCAGGCCGTCTGCCTCTTCATAACGCCCCTGTTCGTTGGCCGCGCGGGCAGCGCCGAGGTAATACAGCAAGGGCTGGCGTTCGGCTTCGGCGGCACGGTGCAAGTGACGCTCGGCACTGGCCCAGCGCCCTTCGGCGAGGTCCATCTGGCCTTGCTCGATGGCGACCTGGACCCGACGGCTGCGATTGCGCCGCGACCACGGGTTGACCACACCACCCGAGGTCAGCACCAGGCCCAACAGCGCCCTGACCAGGTAGATCGCCAGGCCGATGGCAAACAACGCCACCAGCGTCGACCACAGCCCGGACTCGTAATGCAGCACATGGGGATAAGTAATCAGCACGTAGCCGGTGTGTTTCGAAATGCCCACAGCCAGCGCCAGGGCGATCGCAATCGCCAGCACCAGGATCACGTAGAAACGCTTCATCGGCCTTACTCCTGGGTCGCCGGCTTGCCAGCGGAAGCCTTGGCTTCTTCGGCAGACAGGTGGCGACGGTCAAGGTAAGCCTGCACGGCAGCCAGGCTCGCGGCCAGGTCTGGCGTCACCACCGAGACGGCCTTGGGCTCGAGCTCGGCAATACGCGCCAGCATGGCTTTGCTTTGCGGGTTGTCTTGATTGAAGTTGTCCTGCAACACGCTGCGGGCCTCGCCCAGGGATCGGCTATACACCGCCGGCTCGCCATTGAGCGCTGCCCATTGGGCCTGCTCCAGCGCCAGGCTCAGGGCCAGGCGGACCTGGTTCAGGCCCTGCCCCGCCAAGAGCGGGCGAATGTTGTCATCGGGGTTGAAGTCGATGCGAAAATACCGCGAGATCTGCTCCCACCACTGGCTCCAGCGGTTGTCCGTATCGGCGGTCAGACGGCCCTCATTGGCGGCTTCCGGGAGCTGGTATTCCGGGGCGATGGCCGCCAGTTGCACGACCTGGTCGCGCAAGGCGGCCAGTTGCAGGTACAGCCCGGTGCGGTCCGGCTGTTCGATATTGCGCAGGGCAGCGAGGCTCTTGGCCAACTGCTCACGCGCGGCATAGGAACCCGGGTCGCTCTGCTCGCGGAGGATTTCGTCAGCGCCCTGGACCAGCGCCTGAGCGCTGTTGATGTCCTGCAAGGCGGAAAGCCGCAGGCTGGCCAGGCGAATCAGGTGCTCGGCTTCGGCCAGGCGCCAGTCCTGGCGGCTGGCCCCCAACACGGTTTCCAGGCGCTGGCTCAAGCGCTGTTGATCACCCTGCAATTGCGCCACCAACCGACGGCGCTCTTCCAGCTCATCAGCGCCTGGCAGTTGCCCCAGGCGTGCCGACAGCTGCTGTTGGCTTTGCTTGAGGCTCTGGGATTGATCGTCCAGGGTTTGCACTTGGCCCAGCTGTTGCTGGCTGCTCGCCTGCAGTGCGCGGACCTGCCAGATCCCCCATCCACCGGCGGCAACGCCAGCAGCACCGAGCAACAGGGCCACGATAGCCAGGCCGTTGCCACGGCGCGGGGCTGTGACCGGGGTCTCAACAGGCGCTTCAAGCGCGGGCTGAGCTTCATCTTTAGGCAAGGCTGTTTCGCTCACGTATCCATCCTTTGCGTATTAGAGAGTGGGAACGGAATGACTCCGTAACGCCACTAACAAAGCCGCGGCACTGGCGCCACGACAATCCACAACTTCTTGCGCGCCAGCGGCACGCGCCATCTCGGCGACTCGCGGGCTGGGCACGAACAACGGCAGCCGGGCCACCAGGGGCCAATCTGCGCCGGCCAGGGCTTGCAGGTGTAAAAAACCCTGCCCACTGCTGACCACCACGCCGTTCAAGCGTTCCACGTTTATGCGCTGGGTCAGGGTTGCACTGTCGTAATCCGGCAGGAAACGGCGATACAACTCCAGATAGTCGACACTAGCACCTTGCTCGCGTAAACGCTCAGCCAGCAGCTCTCTGCCACCCTCGCCCCGCAGGATCAGCACCCGCGCCCCGGGCCCTGCGATAGCCTCGCGCAAGGCGGCCAGCTCAAGCAAGGCCTCACTGTCATCGCCCTGCTCGGGATAGCTGACATCGAGGCCGTGGTCGGCCAGCACCTGGGCCGTAGCAGCGCCGACGGTAAACCACGGCAACGTGGGAGGTTGTGGCCAGTGTTGAGCCAACAACTGCAAGCCCAGACGCGCCGCCGGCTTGCTCACCACGATCACTGCGTCATAGCGGTCCAGCACGCGAAAAGCCGCCTGCTGTTCAGCCGTGACAGGCAGCGCCTCAATCTCCAGCAACGGCAGGCAGCTGCTGAAAATACCCTCCTCGGATAACGTCGCCGCCAGGGCTGCCGACTCCTCGGCAGGCCGCGTCAGCAGCACACGCCATTGCGTCACTGCGGACCGGCCTCGCCGTACACCGCTTGCAGAATGGCACCGGCGCCTTTTTCGAGCAGTTCTTCGGCGACTTTGATGCCAAGGCTGGTCGCCTCGCTTTGCGGCCCGCGAATTTCGGCAGTGAGCAGCAACCCGCCACTCGGGTCGCCCACCAGGCCACGCAGCCAGAGGTTCTCGCCCTCAAGCACGGCGTAGCAGGCGATGGGCACCTGGCAACCACCGTTGAGGTGCTTGTTCAGGGCCCGTTCGGCGGTGACGCGAATTTCGGTGTCGTGGTGGTCCAGAGGCTTGAGCAGCGCATGAATTTCGCTGTCGGCGGTGCGGCATTCGATACCCACGGCGCCCTGCCCGCCAGCCGGCAAGCTGTCTTCGACACTGATGGCCGAGGTGATGCGGTCTTCAAAGCCCAGGCGAATCAAGCCGGCCGCCGCGAGGATGATCGCGTCATATTCACCGGCGTCCAGCTTGGCCAGGCGCGTATTGACGTTGCCCCGCAGGAAGCGGATTTGCAGGTCCGGACGACGGGTCAGCAACTGTGCCTGGCGACGCAGGCTGGAGGTGCCGACGATGCTGCCCAGCGGCAGTTCGTCCAGAGAGGCGTAGGTGTTGGAAACGAAGGCATCGCGCGGGTCTTCTCGCTCGCAGATGCAAAACAGGCCCAGGCCTTCAGGGAAGTCCATGGGCACGTCTTTCATCGAATGCACGGCGATGTCGGCTTCGTGCTCCAGCAGCGCGGTTTCCAGTTCCTTGACGAACAGGCCCTTGCCGCCGATTTTCGACAGCGGCGAATCAAGCAGCTTGTCGCCGCGACTGACCATGGGCACCAGGGACACCTTGAGGCCGGGATGGGCTTGCTCAAGGCGTGCTTTGACGTACTCGGCCTGCCATAAGGCCAGGGCGCTTTTACGGGTGGCGATGCGGATTTCGCGAGAGGACATGGATCAATCCGTACTGAATAGATACGGCAGATAATAACAGCTCAGGCTAATGCGCTTTGATTTGAATCAGCAAGTGCGGGGCCTCCCTGGCCGCGTCGCACCGGGATATGGGGGTGAAGCTCGCGTCAGCCCTCGGGCTAAAGCTGCTGCATCATCTTGCGCACACCGGCGACATGGCGCCGGCTGACGATCAAGGCGTCGCCATTGAGGCCTTTCAGGAACAGCTGAAAATGCCCAAGCGGCGTGCGCTGCAGGCGCTCGATACGCTCGCGGGCCACCAGCGCGTTGCGGTGGATGCGCACAAAGCGGTCGCCAAATTCATCTTCCAGGGCCTTGAGCGGCTCATCGAGCAGCACTTCACCGGCCTCGTGACGCAAGGTCACGTACTTGTGATCGGCGATGAAATAGACCACCTGGTCCAGGGGAATCAGCTCGATGCCCTTGCGGGTACGGGCGCTGATATGGCTGCGCGGACCGTTGCCGCTTTGCGCTGCAGGCTGGGTCAGGGCGGCGAGCTGGACACGATTGGGGCGTTCGGCCTTCTTCAAGGCGCGAAGCAATGCATCGGCATTGATCGGCTTGACCAGGAAGCTGACACCGCTGGCGTCCAGAGCCTCGGCAGAGAACTCATCCTGGGAAGCGCACAGCACCACCGACGGCGGCGATTCTCGCTCGCTCAGGCGGGCAGCCACCTGCAAGCCATCAAGGCCCGGCATGCGAATGTCGAGCAAAACGACATCTGGCTTGAGGCTGTCAATAAGGGCCAAGGCTTCCTCGCCACTGGTGGCGTTCGGCTCAAGGACACTGTAACCCTCGAGTTCACTGACCAAACGGCTCAGTCGCTCGCGGGCTTGGGGTTCGTCATCAACGATCAGGACATTCATATTGCGCTGGATTCCTGCGTGAGTCTCGCACAAGGATAGCGTAGACAGGTGCGGTGACTTCCGTCACGGCGATCCACGCTAAGACTAGCGCGAGCGGCAAAAAGTGCCCCGAGAGTGGCACCAATATTTACCCGGACCTGTTCAATCGCGCCCAAAGCCTGCTGCCTTCGGGCATCGTCGTAGGGTTTGCTGATACACAATACGAACACCCCCTCTCTAATGGATAGCCTGGAGTTCGACCTCATCGCCTGGCATTGGTGCAGTGCACCTTCTGTCAGCGCGACGCTCTATCAGTGCAACTGTAGACGCTCGCGAAGACGATATTGCTCAATCGTCAAATATCGTTTCAATAAACACGCTTTGTCAGGCTCAGGACCGCACGTTTTAAACCCCCGTTCGGTCCTGGCTCCAGTCTCGTCCTGCGCGAGGCCGGCGGCAAGGCACTTAGCCATCTTGGAAACAAATAAAAATGCCGCGCCCCGGCATCATCGCCTCCGGGGGCAACCCTGTTATTATCGGCGCCACACTTTCATGCCCTCTTTCCAGCAGATCACGAGCGAATCCATGAGCACCGACAAGACCAACCAGTCCTGGGGCGGCCGCTTCAGTGAACCCGTCGACGCCTTCGTCGCGCGCTTCACCGCCTCCGTCACCTTCGACCAGCGCCTCTACCGCCACGACATCATGGGCTCGATCGCCCACGCCACGATGCTCGCCAAGGTCGGCGTGCTGACCGACGCCGAGCGCGACAGCATCATCGACGGCCTGACCACCATCCGTGGCGAGATCGAAGCCGGCACCTTCGACTGGCGCGTCGACCTGGAAGACGTGCACATGAACATCGAGGCCCGCCTCACCGACCGCATCGGTGTGACCGGCAAGAAACTGCACACCGGTCGCAGCCGTAACGACCAGGTGGCCACCGATATCCGCCTGTGGCTGCGGGACGAGATCGACCTGATCCTGGCGGAAATCACCCGCCTGCAAAAAGGCCTGCTGGAACAGGCAGAGCGTGAATCCGGCACCATCATGCCCGGCTTCACCCACCTGCAAACCGCGCAGCCTGTGACCTTCGGCCACCACCTGCTGGCCTGGTTCGAAATGCTCAGCCGTGACTACGAGCGCCTGGTGGACTGCCGCAAGCGCGCCAACCGCATGCCTCTGGGCAGCGCGGCACTGGCCGGCACCACTTACCCGATCGACCGCGAATACACTGCGCAACTGCTGGGCTTCGACGCCGTGGGCGGCAACTCCCTGGACGGTGTGTCGGACCGTGACTTCGCCATCGAATTCTGCGCCGCGGCCAGCATCGCGATGATGCACCTGTCGCGTTTCTCCGAAGAACTGGTGCTGTGGACCAGCGCGCAATTCCAGTTCATCGACCTGCCGGACCGCTTCTGCACCGGCAGCTCGATCATGCCGCAAAAGAAAAACCCCGACGTGCCGGAACTGGTACGCGGCAAAAGCGGCCGTGTCTTCGGCGCGCTGATGGGCCTGCTGACCCTGATGAAAGGCCAGCCGCTGGCCTACAACAAGGACAACCAGGAAGACAAGGAACCGCTGTTCGACGCCGCCGACACCCTGCGCGACTCGCTGCGGGCCTTTGCCGACATGATCCCGGCGATCAAGCCCAAGCATGCCATCATGCGTGAAGCGGCCCTGCGCGGTTTCTCCACCGCCACCGACCTGGCGGACTACCTGGTACGCCGTGGCCTGCCGTTCCGCGACTGCCACGAAATCGTTGGGCATGCCGTGAAATACGGTGTGGACAGCGGCAAGGACCTGGCGGAAATGAGCCTGGAAGAACTGCGCAAGTTCAGCGACCAGATCGAACAGGACGTGTTTGCTGTGCTGACTCTGGAAGGGTCGGTAAATGCCCGTAACCATATCGGCGGGACTGCGCCGGCGCAGGTGAAGGCGGCCGTTGCTCGCGGCCAGGCATTGCTCGCCAGCCGCTAACCCAAAGGTAAGTACCCCGGCAAATAAGGGCGAACACTGAACCTGTGGCGAGGGAGCTTGCTCCCGTTGGACTGCGCAGCAGTCCCTTTTTTGGGGCCGCTTCGGTGCCCAACGGGAGCAAGCTCCCTCGCCACAAAAGCAGTCTTTATTTCTTGGCAGCAATCATCGCCATAAACGCCGGCATCGCCGCTTCCTTGTCCGCCGCCACCCGCTGGGCATTCGGCAGCGCCTGCAAGCGCGCCAACAAGTCCTTGGCCTTCGGCAACTCAGCCAGCAAGTCCAGCCCGAACAGCTTCCCGGCCACGGCGCAGGCCAGGTCCACGCTGTACACAAAATACAAATCCGCAATCGTGAAGCTGTCCCCCGCCACATACGGCGCGAACTTGCCGTGTCGCCCCAACGATGCGATCCCCAGCAATAACTCCGTCCTGGATTTTTCCTTGATCGCCTCCGGCACCGGCATTCCGAAAAACGCCTCGGCGAAGCACGCCCGGGCTGGCAGTTCGATGTACAACTCAATTTCCCTGCACAACGCCAGCACCTGAGCGCGCTGGAACGCATCGCTCGGCAGCAGCGAACGGCCGCCCTGGGTCTGTTCGAGGTATTCGAGGATCACGCTGGTTTCGTTGATGAACCCTTGCTCGACACCCAGCACCGGCACCTTGCCCCGCGGGCTCACAGCCAGCGCTTCAGGGGTCTGGCCTGCATAGAACGGCACCTCTTCGAAGGGCAGCCCTTTCTCCAGCAGTGCCAGTTTGACCATGTTGTAGTAGTTGCTGACTGAAAATCCATAAAGCTTGAGCATCACAAAGCCTCCAGGCCGTGTACGGGGTTGGCAGCAGTGGTTATAGATCGGGATGCCGCGCCTGACCAGCAGCATCACCCGAGTGAATGGGGGTAGACTGGCGCCCTTTCCTCCAGGAGCCTGCCATGAGCGAGCCAACCGATATCGACAACGACGAAGAAGAGTTCGCCGAGACCACCTTGATTGAAGCGATCGAAAACCAGATCGAAAGCGACAACCCGCCCGCCGCCAAAGCCACGTTCAACAAGCTGACCCTGGTGGGCTACGAGCGCGAAGACATCCTGCAAATGATGGCCCACGTACTCGCCGTCGAAATCGACGCCCTGCTCGAAGAAGACCGCGCTTTCAATACCGAATGGTATGAAACTGCCTTGCGTGCACTGCCCGAGCTGCCGCCCGAGAAGCAATAAGCCCGACACCGCGCTGGCCAGCAAACTCTTGCTGGCCACAATTCTGCCCTACATCAACGCCGCATGAGTTCCGACTGGACAGGCCGCCAAAGTGCGTTCACCTTATGGCTGCTAACGTCTAAAAATTCCTAGAAAGTCTGGAGTCCTTATGTCGTATACCCCTGAGTTGGTTGCCGAACTGGAAATCCTTGCACTCTTCAACCTGGGCAGCTCCCAGGAAGGTCTGAAAGTTCATCAGACTGCCGCTCCCACTGCCATTGCCGCTGCCCGGCGCCTGTTTGATAAAGACCTGATCGACCAGCCAGACGGTGGTTACCTCACCAGCCTCGGCCGGGATGCTGCCGAACACGCACAAAGCCTGCTGACTATTCTGACGACCGCTAAAGAAGCCGCCTGACACCTCGTATCGCCCACGGGATCCTCTTTTCACGGATTCCGCGGGCATTCCCGTGCCCGGGATAAAATTCCGGCGTCAAAAACAAAATCCCTCTAAACCTCCTACGCTACTGGCTGTAAACTCCCCAACGGCCGCCCACGTCGGGCCCTGCGAGCCACCGAGTTCGACATGACCCGCACCCACGAAATCCGCCCCGACCTGGACGAAGGCATCGACCGCAAGGTGCTGGCCCAGTTACGCGCGCGATTTCTGGCCCTGAACGAAGGCCGCATGGCCCGGGCCGTTGAAGGGCTGACGCCGCGCCAGCAAAGCGTATTGACGCTGCTGCCGCTGTTTTTCCACGTCAATCACCCGCTGCTGCCGGGCTATGTGTCGGGCAGTACGCCGGCTGGCCTGTCGAATTTTGAACCCGATGCGCAAGCCCTGGCCGAGGCCCAGCGCCTGACCCGCACGTTTTCCTACAAGCCTCGGCACGGCAACCCGCCACGCCCGATTCACGGCCTGTTCCTGATGGGCAGCCTGGGTACGCTGGCCCAGGCCGATCAAAGTGACATGGACGTGTGGGTCTGCCACGCCGCCGACCTCAGCGAAAACGAGCTGGCCGAGCTGCGCAAAAAATGCCAATTGCTGGAAACCTGGGCCCTGAGCATGGGCGCCGAGGCGCACTTCTTCCTGATCGAACCGACGCGGTTCATGCAGGGCGAGCGTGACACTCAACTGAGCTCCGAAGACTGCGGCACCAGCCAGCATTACCTGTTGCTGGACGAGTTCTACCGCACCGCCATCTGGCTCGCCGGGCGCACGCCGATCTGGTGGCTGGTGCCGGTGTATGAAGAAACCCGCTACACCGAGTTCACCCATGCGCTGATCTCCAAGCGTTTTATCCGCGCCGATGAAACCCTCGACCTGGGCCACCTCGCCCACATCCCGCCCGGTGAATTTATCGGCGCCGGCCTGTGGCAATTGTTCAAAGGCATCGAATCGCCCTACAAGTCGGTACTCAAACTCCTGCTGACCGAGGTCTACGCCAGCGAGCACCCGAAGGTGCAATGCCTGAGCCTGCGCTTCAAGCGTGCCGTGTTTGCCAACCAGATGGACCTGGACGAGCTGGACCCATACATCGTGGTCTACCGCCGGATCGAGGAATACCTCAAGGCCCGCAACGAGCCGGAACGCCTGGAACTGGTGCGGCGCGCCCTGTACCTGAAGGTCAACCGCAAGCTCACGGCAGGCCAACGCACCGACCGCTGGCAGCGCTTCCTGCTGGAACGGCTGGCCAATGAGTGGGGTTGGGACCAGCGCCAACTGGCCCTGCTGGACAGCCGCAGCCAATGGAAAGTCCGCCAGGTGGCCTCCGAGCGCCGGGCGCTGGTCAACGAGCTGAACTACAGCTACCGCTTCCTGACTCAGTTTGCCCGCACCGAACAGACCGTCAGCCTGATCAACAAGCGCGACCTCAACGTGCTCGGCCGACGGCTCTACGCGGCGTTCGAGCGCAAGGCCGGCAAGGTCGAGTTCATCAACCCCGGCATTGCCCCGGACCTGGCCGAAGACACCCTGACCCTGGTGCAGTCGCCCAACCGCAAAGAACCCGGCCAGCATCATTGGGGCCTGTACAACGGCAGCCTCACCGCGCTGGAATGGGAGCACTTTGCGCCGATCAAGCGCAGCCGCGACCTGCTGGAGATGCTCACCTGGTGCCACCGCAACGGCGTGATCGACAGCAGCACCCGCCTGGCTCTGCACCCCGGCACCAGCGACATGACCGAGTTCGAGCTGTTCAACCTGCTGGGCAGCCTGCAACAGACAGTCGTCCTGCCCCTGGCCAGCGTCGATGAAGATCGCCTGCTGCGCTCAGCGGTGCCCGAGGAGGTGCTGCTGCTGATCAACGTAGGCGTCGACCCGCTCAAGCACCACCGCGACCTGAACATCCTGATGACCACCGAGCGCACCGACTCCCTGAGTTACGCGGGCGTGCGGGAGAACCTGGTGCTGACCCTGGACCAGGTCACCGTCAACAGCTGGAACGAGGTGATGGTCAGCCGCTACGACGGCCCCCACGCGCTGCTCGACTGCCTGCGGGATTACCTCAATCAATTGCCGGCCGACCACTTGCCGCGGTTGCGGGTGCGCTGCTTCTGCCACAACCGCGCGCAATTCATTGCTCAGCGCGTGGAAGAAATCTTCGACACCGCGCAAAACCTGCTGCTGGGCCAGGAGAACCACCGCTATCTGGTGCAAGTGCAACAGCACTACCACGTGATGGAGCTGACGCCCGGCCAAGCCAACCACGTGTCGTTGGCGACCCAGGACGCGCTGATCGCCTACCTCAGCGAAGAACAGGCCGGCTACAGCCCGCTGCACCTGGACAGCATGGCCCTGGAAGACCATGACCTGGCGCTGCTGCTGCCCATGGGCCTGCCCGATTGCGTGCAGGTGTTCTACCGGATCAACGACGGGGTTGCCGAGCTGTACGTGCTGGATGAATTCAACGCGCTCTGGCAGCAGCGCCTGCCGTTTCACGACGAGCAAAGCCTGTTGGTGCCTTTGCAGCGTTTCCTGCAATCGATCATTTATCGCCGCGACGCGCTAATGCCGCTGGACCCGCACCAGCCGCTCGGCGCGGTGCAACTCCTGTATTACCAGCTATTGCCGTCCGGCAGCGGCCGCGCACGCCGGGCCGAACCGCGCCCTGCGCCGCAAACCCCGGCCAACAAGCCGTTCTACGACGTGCAGGCGATTATCGGCAAGGCAGCACCGGGCCAGGTGGGTATCACCTTGTACTGCAATCAACGGGAGTTTTCCGAGCTGGAATTTGGCGACCAACTGTTTGCGGTGGTCGCCCAGGAAATCGTCGGGCAGCGCCAGGAGGCCGAGCGCTACCGCTGCTACATCACCGATCTGGACCTGTCCGGCCTGCTCGGTGATGTTCAAAGCCCGAGCAATCTGTACCTGCGCTACAAGGCTGATCTGGAACTGGCGCTCAATGAGGCGCTGAACCAGGTTTAAAGCGGCCCGGCTTAAAGAGAGAACGCGCCGCCGTCTTTTGGCTGGCCTTCAACACTGAGCAATTCAAGCTTGAGGGTCTTGCCACCCGGTGCGGGCCAGTCGATGTGCTGGCCGACTTGCAGGCCCAGCAACGCGCTGCCCACCGGCGCCAGGATCGAGATTTTGCCTTCGTCGGCGTTCGCGTCCTTGGGGTAGACCAGGGTCAGGTGATAGTCCTTGCCGCTGCCTTGCTCACGGCAATGCACGCTGGAGTTCATGGTCACGACAGTTGCAGGCACTTCATCGTGGCCAACCACTTCTTCGGCGCGATCGAGTTCGTGTTGCAGGGCTTCAACGCCCGGCGATGCCTCGCCGACACGGTCGATCAGTTGCTCAAGACGCTGCACGTCAAGACGGGTGAGGATGATGGAAGGTGCGGTCATGATTCAGGCAGACTCCTTTTTTCTGCACAAAAAAGCAAAACCCCGCCAGGAAAAGGCGGGGTTCTCACGGACCTCGATGAGTTGAGGTGTACCCGGACACTACCACAGCACAATAAATAAACAAGACGGCCTCAGGCGCAGGCCTTGCGCTGCTCGGCCTGGGCGACGATCACGCGGCGCCGCGCATCATCGGCAGAGCGCCATTCACGGATGTCTTCCACGTGGCGGAAGCAACCGAGGCAGACTTTGTGCTCATCCAGCCGACATAAACTGATACAAGGTGACGGCACCGCCGGGCTGACATTGCTGAACAGCGGCTTGGGCGGGCGTATGGGTGCGGGCTGCGTCACGATCAGATCTCGTCGAAGTCCAGCTCGACGCCGGCTTGTTCCTGGGTGAGGCGCGCGAGCATTTCGCTCAGCAGCTCATCGGTGGTGTCGTGGGTCCAGCGATTTTCTTCCTCATCGTAATCGAAGTGAAAACCACCGGAACGCGCCGCCAGCCAGAGCTGACGCAGAGGCTCCTGGCGGCTGAAAATCAGCTGGGTGCCATTTTCAAACTTGACGGTCAGCACACCGGCCGAGTTCTCCAGGTCCACATCCAGACCGCTGTCGTCGAAAATATCCTCCAGCGCTTGCTGGGTCGAATCCACCAGGTCGTGAAAACGGGCTTCGGTCAAACTCATTGTGGGAACCTCGAAAAGTGTCTGGTCTCGCTCAAGCGCCGCACAATACGGACGCACCATCATGATTGCAAAGGATACCGATTTCATTACCCGAAGCCGTGTGAATTATCCTCGATTGATGTAAGCGCAATCGCGACACACTCGGCAAAGCCCCGCCGGACGGGTATTGCGGCGCATAGGCAATCTGGTGGGTCGTCGGTATACTCGGGCGCAATTAATGCATATTCAAGGATTTCGCCATGAAGCGCCTGATCTCTTCCCTTGCTGCGCTCGTCGCGGTCGCTTGCCTCGTTAGTGCCTGTGGTCAAAAAGGCCCGCTGTACCTGCCCGATGACAGCAAAGACCCGAATGAACAGGCGCAATCGTCGCAGACCAAAGCGCACAAGCACGACACTTACTAAGGGAACACCATGGACGCTTTTAACTACCGGGACGGCGAGCTGTTCGCGGAAGGTGTCGCGCTGTCCGCCATTGCCGAGCGCTTTGGTACCCCGACCTACGTGTATTCCCGTGCCCACATCGAAGCGCAATACCGCTCCTTTGCCGATGCGCTGGAAGGCACGCCGAGCCTGGTGTGCTTCGCCGTAAAAGCCAACTCCAACCTGGGCGTGCTCAATGTCCTGGCGCGCCTTGGCGCCGGTTTCGACATTGTGTCCCGGGGCGAGCTTGAGCGTGTACTGGCCGCCGGCGGCAAGGCTGACAAGATCGTGTTCTCCGGCGTCGGCAAGAGTCGCGAAGACATGCGCCGCGCACTGGAAGTGGGCGTGCACTGCTTCAACGTCGAATCCACCGACGAGCTGGAGCGCCTGCAAGTGGTGGCCGCCGAGATGGGCGTTCGCGCGCCGATCTCCCTGCGGGTCAACCCGGACGTGGACGCCGGCACTCACCCGTACATTTCCACCGGTCTCAAAGAGAACAAGTTCGGCATCGCCATTGCCGACGCCGAGGACGTGTACATCCGCGCCGCCCAGTTGCCGAACCTGGAAGTCTTGGGCGTCGACTGCCATATCGGCTCGCAACTCACCAGCCTGCCACCGTTTCTCGATGCCCTCGACCGCCTGCTGGCGCTGATCGACCGCCTCGGCGAATGCGGCATCTACCTGCACCACATCGACCTCGGTGGTGGCGTGGGCGTGCGCTATCGCGATGAAGAGCCGCCGCTGGTTTCCGATTACATCAAGGCCGTGCGCGAGCGCACCGAAGGCCGCGACCTGACGCTGATGTTCGAGCCGGGCCGCTACATCGTCGCCAACGCCGGCCTGTTGCTGACCCAGGTCGAGTACCTCAAGCACACCGAGCACAAGGATTTCGCCATCGTCGACGCGGCGATGAACGACCTGATCCGCCCGGCGCTGTACCAGGCCTGGATGGACGTGACGGCCGTCAAGCCACGTGCTGGTGAAGGCCGCACGTACGACGTCGTCGGCCCGATCTGCGAAACCGGCGACTTCCTGGCCAAGGAACGTCAGCTGGCCCTGGAAGAAGGCGACCTGCTGGCCGTGCACTCGGCCGGTGCCTACGGGTTTGTCATGAGTTCCAACTACAACACCCGCGGGCGTACCGCCGAGGTGCTGGTGGACGGTGATCAAGCGTTTGAAGTGCGTCGCCGCGAGACGGTAGCCGAGTTGTTTGCTGGCGAAAGCCTGCTGCCGGAGTAAGGTCATGCTGCTGCGTTTTACCAAGATGCACGGGCTGGGCAACGACTTCATGGTCCTCGACCTGGTCAGCCAGCACGCGCACATCCTGCCCAAGCACGCCAAGCTGTGGGGCGACCGTCACACCGGCGTCGGCTTCGACCAGTTGCTGCTGGTGGAAGCACCGAGCAACCCGGAAGTGGATTTCCGTTACCGGATCTTCAACTCCGACGGCTCCGAAGTGGAACAGTGCGGCAACGGTGCCCGCTGTTTCGCCCGCTTCGTGCTGGACAAGCGCCTGACCGCCAAGCGGCAGATTCGCGTCGAGACCAAAAGCGGCATCATCGAGCTGGATATTCGCAGCGACGGCCAGATCGGCGTCAACATGGGCGCCCCACGGCTGGTGCCGGCGGACATTCCGTTCCAGGCCACCGAGCAGGCGCTGAGCTACCCGGTGGACGTGGACGGCAAGACCGTCAACCTGGCCGCCGTGTCCATGGGCAACCCCCACGCCGTGCTGCGGGTGGATGACATCAACAGCGCACCGGTTCATGAACTGGGGCCGAAGATCGAAAACCACCCGCGCTTTCCGGCGCGGGTTAATGTGGGTTTCCTGCAGGTCATCGACCGTTCCCGTGCGCAGTTGCGCGTCTGGGAACGCGGTGCCGGTGAAACCCAGGCCTGCGGCACCGGTGCTTGCGCCGCTGCCGTAGCCGCGATCAGCCAGGGGTGGATGGATTCGCCACTGCTGATCGACCTGCCCGGCGGACGTTTGTCCATCGAATGGGCAGGCCCCGGCCATCCGGTGAAAATGACCGGCCCGGCCACCCGCGTCTACGAAGGACAGGTCCGTCTATGAGTGAGCAAATCTAATGACTGATAAGCCTCAAGTACCCGCGAAAGCATCCCCAAGCGAAAGTCTGGAGGCCGCAGCCGTTGCGGCGTATCTGGAGGCTAATCCGGACTTCTTCGTCGAACACGAAGAACTGCTGCCGGCCCTGCGCATTCCCCACCAGCGCGGCGACACCGTGTCGCTGGTGGAGCGGCAGATGAAGATCCTGCGCGAGCGCAATATCGAAATGCGCCATCGGCTCTCGCAGCTGATGGACGTGGCTCGCGACAATGACCGCCTGTTCGACAAGACCCGCCGCCTGGTCCTGACCCTGATGGACGCCGCCAGCCTGGAAGAAGCGGTGATTGCCGTGGAAGACAGCCTGCGCCAGGACTTCCAGGTGCCCTTTGTCAGCCTGATCCTGTTCAGCGACAACCCGATGCCGGTGGGTCGCTGGGTCAGTGGCAGCGACGCCCAGACTGCCATTGGCGGGCTGCTGTCCGAAGGCAAGACCATCAGCGGCACCCTGCGTGAGCACGAGCTGGACTTCCTGTTTGGCGCCGAGCAGCGCCAGCAGATCGGCTCTACCGCCGTGGTCGCCCTCAGTCATCAAGGCTTGCATGGCGTGTTGGCCATCGCCAGCCGCGATCCACAGCACTACAAAAGTTCGGTGGGCACGCTGTTCCTGAGCTATATCGCCGAAGTGCTGGGCCGCGTCCTGCCACGCTTCACCACCGCCCTGCGCGCGGTGCGCTAGCCATGGAACGACAACTGGACGCCTACTGCGCTCACCTGCGCAGCGAGCGCCAGGTGTCGCCGCATACCCTGGAAGCCTACCGACGGGACTTGAACAAGGTCCTGGCGTTCTGCGAGAAACATCACATCAGCAGCTGGAAGGCCCTGGACATCCAGGGCTTGCGCAGCCTGATCGCCCGACTGCACCAGCAAGGCCAATCCTCCCGCAGCCTGGCACGCCTGCTGTCGGCGGTGCGCGGCCTCTATCACTACCTGAACCGCGAAGGCCTGTGCGACCACGACCCGGCCAACGGCCTGGCGCCGCCCAAGGGCGAACGCCGCCTGCCCAAGACCCTCGACACGGATCGCGCCCTGCAATTGCTCGATGGCGCCGTGGAAGATGACTTCCTGGCCCATCGCGACCAGGCGATTCTCGAACTGTTCTATTCCTCGGGCCTGCGCCTGTCGGAGCTGACCGGGCTAAACCTCGATCAACTGGACCTGGCGGATGGCCTGGTGCAGGTGCTCGGCAAAGGCAGCAAGACCCGCGTATTGCCGGTGGGCAGGAAGGCCCGCGAAGCCCTGCTGCTGTGGCTGCCCCTGCGCGCCCTGGCCAACCCGGCGGATGACGCCGTGTTTATCAGCCAGCAAGGCCGGCGGCTCGGGCCACGGGCCATTCAGGTACGGGTCAAGGCCGCCGGCGAGCGCGAACTGGGGCAAAACCTGCACCCGCACATGCTGCGGCACTCTTTTGCCAGCCACTTGCTGGAGTCGTCCCAGGACCTGCGCGCGGTGCAGGAGTTGCTGGGTCACTCGGACATCAAGACCACCCAGATCTACACCCACCTGGACTTCCAGCACCTGGCAACGGTGTACGACAGCGCCCATCCACGGGCCAAACGCATTAAGGGCAGTGACTCATGAGCATCAAGCTGATCACCTTCGACCTGGACGACACGCTCTGGGATAACGTGCCAGTCATCATCAGCGCCGAGGCGTCGATGCGCGAGTGGCTGGCGACCCATGCCACCAAGGTGGGCGACTTGCCCCTGGAGAAATTCGCCAGCCTTCGCCAGCAGGTTCTGGAGCGGCATCCCGAACTCAAATATCGCATCAGCGTGTTGCGCCACAAGGTGCTGCAGCACGCCTTCGAGGAGGCCGGATACCCGTTGCCGGAAGCGGCGCAGATGGCGGATGTGTGCTTTGAAGCGTTCATCCACGCGCGCCACCAGCTCACGGTGTTTCCCGAGGCCGAGCCGATGTTGCAAGCGTTGCGCCGCGACTATCTGCTGGGCGTGATCACCAACGGCAACGCCGATGTGCAGCGTGTGGGGCTGGCGGACTACTTCCACTTTGCACTGCGGGCTGAAGACATCGGTATCGCCAAGCCGGATGCACGGTTGTTCCAGGAAGCCTTGCAGCGCGGTGGCGTAGAGCCGGGCGCGGCAGTGCACGTCGGGGATCATCCCGGGGATGACATTGCCGGTGCGCAGCAGGCGGGGCTGCGGGCGGTGTGGTTCAACCCAGCGGGCAAGGCCTGGGAAGCGCAAAAGCGCCCGGACGCCGAGATTCGCAGCCTGACTGAATTGCCAGCTCTCCTCGCCCGCTGGAACGCATAACCTGATGATGAAGGGCTTTTGTGGCGAGGGAGCTTGCTCCCGTTGGGCTGCGAAGCGGCCCCTGAACCAGCCACGACGGCCTTTCTGAAAGACCGCGTCGACCCAACCAGGAGGCGCTTCGCGCCCCAACGGGAGCAAGCTCCCTCGCCACACACACTCTTCAGTATCAGCCCCAACGCTTTTGTTTCACCCATGAAAAAGCCCGCAGCGACGGCGGGCTTTTTCAGCAAGCAAACAGCAGGCCTTAGATAGGCCGGCTGCCGTACTTGTTATCAGGCTTCTTCGGTGGATCTGCCACCACGTTAGCCTCGACTTCCTGCACTTTGCCGCCTTTAGCGAGGAACTCTTCCATCGCACGGGCCAGCGCATCGCGCTCTTTGTTCTTGGCTTCTACGCTCGGCAGTTCGTCAACCGACACCGCAGCCTTGGCCTTGCCCTTGGCTGCCGGGACCGGTGCATCGTCGCCACCGTCGTCGTCAGCCACGTCTTCGGCAGCCGCCTCAAGACCTTCTTCGGTTTCGTCGTCGTCGCCTACTTCGAGGTCGTCGTTTTCCAGATCATCGTCGCTCATGTTCTACCTCATGACTTGCGAAAAGCAGATTAGTTATAGCCCAGCTTCGCCACCTGTCGACGGCGGCCGGAAAAAAATCAACATCCACCGGTTAACCAGTGGCTTATGCCCCATCACCGTGCAAGGTGGCGAGGACTTTACGAGCACCGCCATGATCACGGTGCTCGCCCAGATAAACACCTTGCCAGGTTCCCATCGCCAAGCGGCCGGCCCTTACCGGCAAACTCAGCTGGCAGCCCAGGAGACTGGCCTTGAAGTGCGCCGGCAGATCATCCGGACCTTCGTCGTTGTGTTCATATCCCGCCGTGCCTTGCGGCACCAGCGCATTGAAAAAACGCTCGAAGTCACGGCGAACCGCCGGGTCGGCATTCTCGTTGACCGTCAACGAGGCCGAGGTGTGCTGCAGCCACAAATGCAACAGGCCCACCCGACAGGCCTTCAATTCAGGCAGGCCGGCGAGCAACTCGTCCGTTACCAGATGAAAGCCCCGGGGCTTGGCCCGCAGGGTTATCAGGGTCTGTTGCCACATACAGTTCTCCGCCCATCGGCGCGCATTCTAGCGCGCTCAGGGAAAAAACAAAGTGCCGAATACGCCTACATGCCTGTAAGACATTCGCACACAGAAAAGTGCGGTGTGGATCCCATCACAAAGTCGCCAAAAAACCCATACACCTTTAGCCACAGACAAACCCCAGGCAAAAAAATGCCCGGCAAGCCGGGCATCTTTTTTTCGCGTACTTACAAGTTGTAGCCGCGTTCGTTGTGTTGCGCCAGGTCGAGGCCGACAGCCTCTTCCTCTTCGGTCACCCGCAGGCCCATCACCACGTCCAGCACCTTGAGGATGATGTACGTCACGATAGCGGTGTAGATGACGGTGAAGCCGACGCCTTTGGCCTGAACCCAGACCTGTGCGGCGATATCGGTGGTCGCGGCGTTGAAGCCACCCATCGACGGTGCAGCGAACACGCCAGTCAGGATCGCGCCGAGGATACCGCCGATACCGTGCACGCCGAAGGCGTCCAGGGAGTCGTCGTAGCCCAGTTTGCGTTTCAGGGTAGTGGCGCAGAAGAAGCACACCACACCGGCAGCCAGGCCGATCACCAGGGCGCCCATCGGGCCCACGGTGCCAGCGGCTGGAGTGATTGCCACCAGGCCCGCAACCACACCCGAGGCGATGCCCAGAGCGCTTGGCTTACCGTGGGTGACCCACTCGGCGAACATCCAGCCCAGCGCCGCCGCAGCGGTAGCGATCTGGGTCACCAGCATCGCCATGCCGGCAGTGCCGTTGGCCGCAGCAGCGGAACCGGCGTTGAAGCCGAACCAGCCGACCCACAGCATGGCCGCGCCCACCAGGGTGTAACCGAGGTTATGCGGTGCCATTGGGGTGGTTGGGAAGCCTTTACGCTTGCCGAGTACCAGGCACGCTACCAGGCCGGCCACACCGGCGTTGATGTGCACCACGGTGCCGCCTGCGAAGTCCAGTACGCCCCAGTCGCCCAGCAACGAACCCGGACCGCCCCATACCATGTGGGCAATCGGTGCGTAGACCAGGGTGAACCAGACGCCCATGAAGATCAGCATCGCGGAGAACTTCATACGCTCGGCGAACGCACCGACGATCAGCGCCGGGGTGATGATCGCGAAGGTCATCTGGAAGGTCACGAACACCGCCTCAGGGAACAACGCCGCCGGGCCGGTGATGCTGGCCGGGGTCACACCCGAGAGGAACAGTTTGGACAAGCCACCCACAAACGAGTTGAGGTTGACGACGCCTGCTTCCATACCGGTGGTGTCGAACGCCATACTGTAGCCGTAGACGAACCACAGGATGGTGATCAGGCCGGTGATGGCGAAGCACTGCATCATCACGGAAAGAATGTTTTTGGAACGAACCATGCCGCCGTAGAACAGCGCGAGGCCTGGAATGGTCATGAACAGCACCAGCGCGGTCGACGTGAGCATCCACGCGGTGTCGCCGGAATTGAGGACTGGAGCAGGTACTGGGTCCGCCGCCATGGCCAGGGCCGGCATTACGAGGGACAACAGGGCTCCTAGCCCTGCGAATTTACGCAGAGTCATATTGTTTTCTCCTGGGGCGTTGGGGTTTGGCGGCTTAGATTGCGTCGGTATCGGTTTCGCCGGTACGGATGCGAATAGCCTGTTCCAGATTGACCACGAAGATCTTGCCGTCACCGATTTTGCCGGTGTTGGCGGCCTTGGTTATCGCCTCGATAACCCGGTCAAGATCCTTGTCGTCAATGGCGACATCAATCTTCACCTTTGGCAGGAAATCGACCACGTATTCCGCGCCGCGATACAGCTCGGTGTGACCCTTCTGCCGACCGAAGCCTTTGACCTCAGTGACGGTAATGCCCTGCACGCCGATCTCGGACAGTGACTCGCGTACATCGTCCAACTTGAACGGCTTGATGATGGCAGTGACTAGCTTCATGAAAACTCTCTCCCGAATTGGTGGACTTGCCCCAGGAAAACAAACCCGTCTCAAGTCTAAGCGCAGTGCCTGGCTTTGTAACGCTTCGTCGCCTTGGCATTTGCCATTGCGACGCTCGCTAACCACTGGTGACGAAACATGTACCGCTGGTCCGTCGGCGCACTGCATCGTCACAGCGACTGCATCAGTGCATGGGTCATGAACGTCTAAGCAGAAAGCTTGCCAGCTCCGTAAAAATCACTGAAATCAGTCCTTTGTTCGCTTGCGGCCACCCACCGGGCGCCATTGCCGCGAAGATACGCACGAAAACGGTGCGCGACCGCCCGGCCCCATGCGCGAAAAGCGTGCGCCTGTGGTGGCGAAAAAGACTATAGACGCTGCGTGATACACTGCCGGCCAACAGATTTTCCGGACTATTTCCCATGCTCGCGCCCAAAGACCTCCTCGACGCCCTGAGCGGCCACGCCTCCCGCCTGTTCAGCAGCGACACACCGCTGCCGCGCAACGAAATTGAAAGCCAGTTCAAGGCTCTGCTGCAGAGCGGTTTCAGCAAGCTGGACCTGGTAAGCCGGGAAGAGTTTGATAGCCAGATGGTGGTGCTGGCGCGCACTCGGGCGCGGTTGGAAAGCCTTGAGGCCAAGGTGGCGGAGCTGGAAGCGCGATTGGCGCCGGCCGCCGAATAAACAGGCCCAACCGGGGCAGGTTTCGCCTGTCCCCGTTAAACCGTTGCAGCCATCAGCTCACCCGCTGATACCCGCCAACAACCCCCTTCTTCGACAACACCCACTGCCACAGCTGGATATCCCGCGCGCGAAACGCTCCTGCACACGACAGCAGGTAATAGCGCCACATCCGGTAGAAGCGCTGGCCAAAGGTGTCGGCGAAATCCGGCCACGCCAGTTCGAAGTTTTCGCACCAGGCCATCAGCGTCTTGTCATAGTCGGCGCCAAAGTTGTGCAAATCCTCGGCAACAAATAATCCGTCCATGGCGTCGCCGATCTGCCCGATCGAGGGCAAATCACCGTTTGGAAAGATGTATTTGTCGATCCACGGGTCCGGCGTGCTGTTGCGCTGGTTCTTGCCGATGGTGTGCAGCAGGAACAGCCCCTCGTCTTTCAGGCAGCGGTTGGCAACCTCCATATACGCCCGATGATTCTTGCGACCCACGTGCTCGAACATGCCGACGCTGGCGATATGGTCGAATTGCTCGTCGATATCCCGATAATCCTGGAGCCGAAACTCGATCGGCAGATGGGCGTACTTGGCGCGGCCCCACTCCGCCTGCTCCTTGGAGATGGTCACACCGACACACTCCACACCGTAGTGCTCGGCGGCATGGCTCATGAAACTGCCCCAGCCACAGCCGATATCCAGCACGCGCATGCCCGGCTTGAGCCCCAGCTTTTTACAGATCAGGTCCAGCTTGGCGAACTGCGCCTGTTCCAGGGTGGTGGCGTCTTTCCAGTAGCCGCAGGTGTAGGTCATGCGCGAGTCGAGCATGCGCGCGTAAAAGTCATTGCCGAGGTCGTAGTGCGCTTCGCCGACTTGCCAGGCACGCTTCTTGTTTTGCAGGTTCAGCCATCGGGAGCTGAACGCGTGAAACAACAAGGTGGCCGGGTTGGCCTGGTCAATCACGCCGGAGCGCATGAGCCGGTAGAAAAACTCATCCAGCGCCTCGGCGTCCCAGCCGCCGTCCATATAATCTTCGCCAAGCCCCAGGTTTCCCTTGGCCAGGGCCAGGTCGAACGTGGCACTGTGGTGCAGCTGCATATCCGCAGCCGACGGTCCGTTGACCTCGATCTGCGCCTGCGCCAGCAACTCCTTAACGAAGCGCGCTCCCTGAGACATCTCATCAGAACCGGAAAAAGAATGACGCGTTTTGTTAAGCACAATTGCTCTCCAGAAATAGCGTTGCCTTTGATTCATACACTGCGAGAAATCTGGCCATGGAAGCGTCTGGAAAGGCCCTTCGGGCCTCACCGGGAACGCTGGCTGGGAACAGATGTAACAAATCTTATCCAGCCAATTTTTAAAGATATAATGAATTAATATTATGAAAACCATGCAAAATTGGAATGCAAGATGGACATCCGGGCGCTCCGTTATTTTGTAGAAGTCGTAGACCAGCAGAGCTTCACCAAGGCCGCCACCAAACTGCACCTGACCCAGCCAACGGTCAGCAAAATGGTGCAGCAACTGGAGTCGAGCCTTGGCCTGAAACTGCTGGACCGTATGGGCAAACGTTTCACCCTGACGGACGCCGGGGAGATTGTGCTCAAGCGCGCCAAGGAAATGATCGCGCTGCACGATGAGATGACCGTGGAGCTGCAAGACCTGCAGCAGGTCGGGCGCGGGGCCCTGCGCATGGGGCTTTCGCCTTCCACCCACCTCGCCCTGGCGCCGATCTTTGCGGAATACCACGCCCGCTACCCGAAGATCGAACTGAAACTGTTCGAGAGCGGCGGCAACATCACCATTCAGGACCTGCGCCAAGGCACCCTGGAGTTCGGCACCATTCTGGACTCACCGCGCGTGGCGGATATCTGGTCCGAATTCGAATCCATGCCCTTGTTCGAATCACCACTGTGCCTGCTCGCGCCCCACGACTCGCCCTGGCAAGGCCGCAGCTCGGTGGAACTGAGCGAGCTGCACGCCTGCGAATTCATCTTTTACGATGACACCTTCACCCTGAACCAGTTTGTTCTCGATGCCTGTGCCCAAGCCGGTTTTGAGCCGCGCATCAGCGGCCGTAGCAGCCAATGGGACTTTATCGCCTCCCTGGTACGGTTGGGCGTGGGCATCACCCTGCTGCCCCGGGCGTTCTGCGAAACCCTCGACGCCAGCCAGTTCAGCATCGCGGAAATACAGTCGCCGGCCCTGAACTGGAGGCTGATGCTGGCGTGGCGTCGGCAGTGCAAGCTGTCGTTTGCGGCGCAGGCGTGGCTGACGTTGGCGAAAGAGTTTCTGTGTGTGCCGCCGACGGACCAGTAGCCCGATACGTTCTGTAAAACCTCCCCGCCGCGCTCCGCCAGCGCTGAACTACCCTTGAAAAACCGCAGGAAGCGGCCACTCATTTCAAGGATCGAGCATGTCCCTCGCCATCGTCCACAGCCGCGCCCAGATTGGCGTTGAAGCCCCCGCCGTCACTGTCGAGGTGCACATGGCCAACGGCTTGCCATCGCTGACGCTGGTGGGCCTGCCGGAAACCGCGGTCAAGGAAAGCAAGGACCGCGTGCGCAGCGCCATTCTCAATTCTGCGCTGCAATACCCGTCCCGCCGCATCACCCTCAACCTCGCGCCCGCCGACCTGCCCAAGGACGGCGGGCGTTTTGATTTGGCGATTGCCCTGGGGATTCTCGCCGCCAGCGTGCAGGTGCCGACATTGACCCTCGATAACGTGGAATGCCTGGGCGAGCTGGCGCTGTCCGGCGAGGTGCGTGCGGTGAAAGGTGTGTTGCCGGCAGCCCTGGCGGCGCGCAAGGCCGGGCGCACCTTGATCGTGCCCCGGGCCAATGCCGAGGAAGCCTGCCTTGCCTCGGGGTTGAAGGTGATTGCCGTGGACCATCTGCTGCAAGTGGTAACGCACTTGAACGGTCACGTGCCGATCGAGCCCTTTGTTTCCAGTGGCCTGATGTATTTGAACAAACCCTACCCCGACCTGAGTGAAGTGCAGGGCCAACTGGCGGCCAAGCGTGCGCTGTTGATCGCTGCGGCGGGCGCCCACAACCTGTTGCTCAGCGGGCCGCCGGGCACCGGCAAGACCTTGCTCGCCAGCCGTCTGCCGGGGTTGTTGCCACCCTTGAGCGAACAGGAAGCGCTGGAGGTGGCGGCGATTCAGTCGGTGATCAGCCTGGCGCCGCTGAGCCATTGGCCGCACCGGCCGTTTCGTCAGCCGCACCATTCGGCATCCGGCCCTGC
The DNA here is from genome assembly GCF_012935715.1 of Pseudomonas sp. ADAK13. Taxonomy (NCBI): domain Bacteria; kingdom Pseudomonadati; phylum Pseudomonadota; class Gammaproteobacteria; order Pseudomonadales; family Pseudomonadaceae; genus Pseudomonas; species Pseudomonas sp. ADAK13. Next base: position 2,496,488 of record NZ_CP052860.1, on the reverse strand, counting down.
GCTGGTGGGCGGTGGTTCGAAACCGCAGCCGGGGGAAATCACCCTTGCCCATCACGGCGTGCTGTTTCTTGATGAGCTGCCGGAGTTTGATCGCAAGGTTTTGGAAGTGCTGCGTGAACCACTGGAATCCGGGCATATCGTGATTTCCCGCGCCCGCGACCGGGTGAGTTTCCCGGCGCGCTTTCAGTTGGTAGCGGCGATGAACCCCTGCCCTTGCGGCTACGTGGGCGAGCCGAGCGGGCGCTGCCGCTGCACGCCGGAGCAGATCCAGCGCTATCGCAACAAACTCTCGGGGCCGCTGCTGGACCGGATTGACTTGCACGTGACCGTCGCCCGGGAAAGCACCGCGCTGAACCCGGGCACACAGTCCGGTGATGACACCGCCAGCGCGTCCGTGCTCGTCGCCGAGGCCCGGGAGCGCCAGCAACGGCGCCAGGGCTGCGCCAACGCCTTTCTCGACCTGCCGGGGCTACGCCAGCACTGCAAACTGAAAAAGGCTGATGAAGGCTGGCTGGAGAGCGCGTGCGAACGGCTGACGCTGTCGCTGCGGGCGGCTCATCGCTTGCTCAAGGTTGCCCGTACCCTCGCCGACCTCGAACAGGTGGAGGCCATCGCCCGTCATCATCTGGCAGAAGCCTTGCAATACCGGCCCGCTAGCGCGTCTTAGGCAACGCCAGGAGCAAGGCCGCCACTTCCATCACTTCATCCATCACCGCTTCAGCCGACTCAACGGAGGGCTTGAGCATCAAGTCATCGGCATAACCCATGGCCACGGCGAACAGCTGCCGCGCGGCGCGTTTGGGCGACTCACAGCGGAACACCTTGGCCGCCACACCTTGCTCGATGATCTGCGCGAGCATGGCTTGCCACTGGGCGTTGATCACCAGGTAAGCCTGGGCCAGTGGCTCGTCGTGCATGGCTTCGTCCCAGGCATCCAGCCACAACGCCCACCCGGCCTCTGCCGTGGAGGGCAGGCAGTCACGCAGGAAACCTTCGAGGGCTTGCAGCGGTGGCAGGCCTTCCAGTGGCGCCCGCACCTCGTCCAGTTGCTCGTTGGCAAATCGCACAAACGCTTCGCGGCGCAGGTCTTTCCAGTCGCTGAAGTAGTGATAGACGTGGCTGCGGGACAGCCCGGCATGCTCCGCCAGGTCGCGGGTGGAAACATCGGCGAAGCCCTTGCTGCGAAACAGCTCCAGGGCGGCGGCGATGATCTGGTCTTTACGGTCGATACGCGACATGAGGCTTTTCCTTCAGGCACCGGCAGATCGACGGCGCTTGCTTTTTGAGCGGTCGCTCAATAATAGCGTTTATCTCACTCTCGGTGCACCCCATGTCATCCGTAACACCCCAGATCCTGATCGAAGAAAGCAAAAAGATCGGGCAACAATCCGCCAGCCAAACGCTCAAGGCGATCGCCAAGGCTTATCCCGGCAAGCTGTTCTGCACCTTGTCGCTGGTGGCGCTGGAGAACGCATTGCTGCTGGCCTACCCACTGTTTGCCGGGTTTGCGGTGGACTCGATCATCCGCGGCGACGCCGGTAGCGCGCTGTTCTACGCCGCCGTGGTGCTGGCGTTCTGGGTGGTCGGCGCGGCGCGACGGGCGTTGGATACGCGCACGTTTACCCGCATTTACGCGGACCTCGCGGTGCCGGTGATTCTCAACCAGCGCCTGCAAAAGCACAGCACCTCGCGGGCGGCGGCACGGGTGGTGTTGGCGCGGGACTTTGTCGACTTCTTCGAAAAGCACGTGCCGATCATCGCGACGGCGCTGGTGTCGATCGTCGGTGCGGCAGTGATGTTGTTGGTGATTGAGCCGTGGATCGGCCTGGCGTGCCTGACCGCGCTGGTGCTGTGCACCACCCTGCTGCCACGCTTTGCCCGACGCAATCAGGAACTGCACGAACGCTTGAATGACCGCCTGGAAAAGGAAATCGGCCTGGTGGAAAAGGTCGGCGCGCAGACCTTGCAGCGTCACTACCAGGTGCTGTCGCGCCTGCGCATCTGGCTGTCGGACCGCGAGGCCGCAGCGTTCCTGTTTATCGGCACGCTGGCGGCGCTGCTGTTTGTGGTCGCCATCAGCCAATTGGCGCTGTCGCCGGCGGTCAAGGCCGGCCACGTGTATGCGGTGATGACTTACCTGTGGACCTTTGTCAGCAGCCTGGATGAAGCGCCAGGGATGGTCGATCAACTGGCGCGGCTCAAGGACATTGGCAAGCGTGTGGACCCGGGATTGGGCGACCGATCCGACGTTTGAGGCGTCGGGTCGGCCGTCATCGCGGGCAAGCCCGGCTCCCACAGTGGACCGCGTACTCCAGAACAACACGGTCAACTGTGGGAGCCGGGCTTGCCCGCGATGGGGCCCGAACAGTCAATCAACGAAACCGGTCAACCTCATGCCGCAAGCCCGCCGCCAGGGTCTCCAGTTCCTTGGCGGTGATCGCCAGGTTCGACACCACTTCACGCTGCTCGCTGTTGGCCAGGGCAATGCTTTGCAAGTTGCTGCTCAGCAGGGTCGCCGTGCTGCTCTGCTCCTGGGTCGCGGTGGTAATCGCCGCAAACTGCTGGCCGGCCGAGCGGCTTTGCTCGTCGATCCGCGCCAGGGCCGATGCCACGTCAGCATTGCGCGCCAGGCCTTCCTGCATCAGCACGTTGCCTTGCTCCATGGTGCTGATGGCGTTGCCGGTTTCCTGCTGGATGCTCTGAATCATCCCGGAAATCTCGTCCGTGGCCTGACGCGTGCGCGACGCAAGGTTGCGCACTTCATCAGCGACCACCGCAAACCCGCGCCCCTGCTCACCGGCCCGCGCCGCTTCGATGGCAGCGTTGAGCGCCAGCAGGTTGGTCTGTTCGGCAATCGCGGTGATCACCCCGACAATCCCGCCGATTTCCTGGGAGCGCTGGCCCAGGGTGTTGATCACTGTGGCCGTGCTGTTCAGCGCGGTGGCGATATGTTCCAGGGACGAGGACGCCTCTTGCATCGAGGTGCGGCCGATCTTGGTCTGCTGGGCGTTGTCCTGGGCCAGGCGCTCGGTGTTGCCCATGTTGTCGGCGATGTTCAGCGAGGTGGCGCTGAACTCTTCCACCGCGCCGGCCATGCTGGTGATTTCTCCGGACTGTTGCTCCATGCCTTCGTAGGCACCGCCAGACAACCCCGACAACGCCTGGGCACGACTGTTTACGTCTTCAGCCGCCTTGCGGATGTGCGACACCATGGTCGACAGCGCTTCGCCCATCTGGTTGAAACTGCGGGCCAACTGGCCAATCTCGTCATGGCTGGAAACGTTCAGCCGCGCACTCAAATCGCCCGCGCCCAGGGCTTCCGCCTGACGCACCAGGTCGCCCAATGGCTGCAACTTGCTGCGCAGCAACCAGACCGCCGCGCCTACCGCCAGCAACATCGCCAGCACGCTGCCGATCACCAGGCGAATGCCCACCGACCAGGTCACCGCACGAATTTCGGCTTTCGGCATGCTCGCCACCACCGACCACGGGCCGCCTTCAAACGGCACTGCGACGCTGTAGAAGTCTTCGTTCTTGTCGCTCCAGAAGCGGCCCTTGCCAGGTTTGGCGGCCAAATCGAGCATCACCGGAATCGCCTGATCCAACGCGTGCACGCCCGCCGGCGGCACCAGCCAGTGCTTCTGTTCATCCAGCAACGCCAGGGAACCGGTCTGGCCGATGCGGAAGCGCTTGAGGTTCTCGAACTGGGCGTTCTGCGCATCGGTGTAATCGAAGCCGACGAACAGCACCGCAATCACCTTGCCGCTGGCGTCCCGCACCGGGCTGTATTGGGTCATGTAGGAGCGATCGAACAACACCGCACGGCCCACGTAACCCTGCCCGCCGAGCAAGCGTTGATAGGCCGGGTGCTGGTGATCCAGCGCCGTGCCGATGGCGCGGCTGCCGTCCTGTTTGGTCAGGGAGGTGCTGACGCGGATAAAGTCCTCGCCACTGCGTACGAACAAGGTCGCCACGCCGCCGGACATCTGCTTGAACTCGTCGACTTCAGCGAAGTTGTTGTTCAGCACTTCCTCGCCCAGGTACAGGCCCGGGGTCTGCACGCCCGCCACCGTCACCGGTTGCCCCGGACGCACACTCAGGCCCGCGCTGAAGCGCTTTTCAAACAGCCCGCTCAAGCGCTGGGTACTTTCGCGCAAGGTGCTGTGGAACGTATTGAGTTGGTCAGCCAGCAACCGGGCCTCGCTGGCCAGGTGTTCCTCGCGGGTGTCGAGGTTGGCGGAGTCCAGCGAACGCAAGGCGAACACCGTGCTGCCGCTGATAACGACAGCCAGTATCACGGCGAGTGCAAGACCCAGTTGGGAGGCGATCCGGGCGCGAGGTTGAGACATGAAGGCTCCTGGCCGAGGCCAGGATCATCCTGATCTCTTAGCGCTGCTCGGCAAAATTCTAATAGGGAAACGTTGTAGAACGGTGGTTCCAACAACCCTACTTCGGCGGGCAAGCTCAATACTTGAGCAATTCGCAGGGGTATCACGCAAACGATTGCTCCCAGGCGCACAATCAGCTCAATCGAGGCGCTCCACCCGGGGCAATTCCATCGCCTGTACCTCGCCCTGCAGAAAGTCCGCCAACCGTCGCAAACGCTCGCCACCGGGCCGGGTTTTCGGCCACACCAAATAGTAATTTTCCCCGCTGGCCACGGCGGTGGGCCACGGCAAACTCAAGCGGCCCTGGGCGACGTCTTCGGCCACCATCAGCAAGTCCCCCATGGACACGCCATAACCCCGGGCGGCGGCGATCATGCCCAACTCCAGGGTGTCGAACACTTGCCCGCCCTTGAGCGACACCTGGGATGACAGCCCCATGCGCTCCAGCCAGTAGCGCCAGTCGCGCCGGTCGGGCGTCGGGTGCAGCAATTCGGCAGTGGCCAGCCGTGTGACATCCCAGGGGCCGTCGCTCAACAGGTTCGGCGCGCCCACCGGAATCAGCAGTTCAGGAAACAGGTAGCTGGCCTCCCAATCCGGCGGGAAATGGCCATTGCTCAGCAACACCGCGCAATCAAACGGCTCCTGGTTGAAGTCCACCTCATCGACGCTCATCCAGGCGCTGGTCAGTTGCACTTCATTGCCCGGCTGCAAGTGCCGGAAGCGACTGAGGCGCGCCAGCAGCCAGCGCATGGTCAGGGTGGACGGTGCCTTCATGCGCAGGATGTCGTCCTCCGCGTTCAACGTATGGCAGGCGCGCTCCAGGGCCGCAAAGCCTTCGCGCACGCCCGGCAGCAGCAGGCGCGCGGCCTCGGTGAGTTGCAAGGTACGGCCGCTGCGCTGGAACAGGCGGCAGGCGAAATGTTCCTCCAGGGTACGAATGTGCCGGCTCACCGCACTTTGGGTGATCGACAACTCCTCCGCCGCCCGGGTGAACGAGTTGTAACGGGACGCCGCTTCAAAGGCGCGTAACGCGTAAAGAGGAGGGAGACGACGAGACATGGGGAAAGCTCCGACGGCGCAATATCGAAACCCTACCAGAATCATTTAGGCATGAGTTTTAATCATGCGAACCATCGGATTTATCCCTTTGTGCAATGCGCTGAGAGCGCCGAGAATCAACCCTTCCACTCTTACCTGACTTTTTGAGCGTGATGATCATGCAGCATCCGGCGCGTACCGAACTCTGGGCCATTCTGCGGCTGTCAGGGCCGTTGATTGCCTCACAGTTGGCCCACATGCTGATGGTGCTGACCGACACCCTGATGATGGCCCGCCTGAGCCCCGAGGCCCTGGCCGGCGGCGGCCTGGGCGCGGCGAGCTACTCGTTCGTGTCGATTTTCTGCATCGGCGTGATCGCGGCCGTGGGCACGCTGGTCGCCATCCGCCAAGGCGCGGGCGACATCGAAGGCGCCACCCGGCTGACCCAGGCCGGGCTATGGCTGGCCTGGTTGATGGCGCTGGTGGCCGGCTTGCTGCTGTGGAACCTCAAGCCAGTGCTGCTGATGTTCGGCCAGACCGAAACCAACGTCGCGTCCGCCGGCCAGTTCCTGACCATCCTGCCGTTCGCCCTGCCCGGCTACCTGACGTTCATGGCGTTGCGCGGCTTCACCAGCGCCATCGGCAAGGCCACGCCGGTGATGGTCATCAGCCTGGGCGGCACGGTGATCAACTACCTGCTCAACCATGCCTTGATCGAAGGTATGTTCGGCCTGCCGAAACTCGGGCTGGTGGGCATTGGCCTGGTCACGGCCATCGTTGCCAACTGCATGGCCCTGGCGCTGATCTGGTACATCAAATACAACCGCGCCTACGACGCTTATCCGCTGCGCAAGGGCCTGCTGCGGCCCAACCTGCATTACCTGCGGGAACTGTGGCGCCTGGGCCTGCCAATTGGCGGCACCTACGCGGTGGAAGTCGGGCTGTTTGCCTTCGCGGCGCTGTGCATGGGCACCATGGGCAGCACCCAATTGGCTGCGCACCAGATTGCCCTGCAGATTGTGTCGGTGGCGTTCATGGTGCCGGCAGGCATGTCCTACGCAATCACCATGCGCATCGGCCAGCACTACGGGGCCGGGAACCTGCTGGAAGCGCGGCTCGCCGGGCGGGTCGGTATCGGCTTTGGCGCGCTGGTGATGCTGGGCTTTGCAGCAGTGCTGTGGCTGTTCTCGCAACAACTGATCAGCCTGTTCCTCGACCAGAACGACCCGGCCTTTCGCGATGTGATCAACCTCGCCGTCAGCCTGCTGGCCGTGGCCGCGTGGTTTGAGCTGTTCGACGGTGTGCAGACCATCGCAATGGGCTGCATTCGCGGGCTCAAGGATGCCAAGACCACGTTCCTGGTCGGGCTGGGTTGCTACTGGCTGATCGGCGCACCGGCCGCGTGGCTGATGGCGTTTAACCTCGGCTGGGGGCCGACGGGCGTGTGGTGGGGCCTGGCCTTGGGCCTGGCGTGCGCGGCAGTCAGCCTGACCTGGGCGTTTGAACGGAAGATGAAGCGGATGATTCGCCAGGAGCCTGAAACCCACCGCGGGTTTCAAGCCGCACAGCCTGAGTAACGACTGTACTCGGTCAGTGTAGGAGTTGGCTTATGTGGGAGCCGGGCTTGCCCGCGATACAGGCACCTGGGTGTGTCAGACACACCGCGGTGATGCTATCGCAGGCAAGCCAGCTCCCACAAAAGCTGGCTCCCACAGTTTTGATCGGGTTTACAACGTCAGATCACACCGCCCACCAACTCCTGGCTGTCACCAAACGTCAGGTAGTCCACCAGTTCCGCCAACGGTAGCGGCTTGCTGATCAGGTAACCCTGGGCCTGGTCGCAGCCGAACAACCGCAGCAACGCCAGTTGTTCTGCCGTTTCAACGCCCTCGGCCACCACTTCCAGATTCAGGTTGTGGGCCAGGTTGATCATGGCGTGGACCAGCTTGCGGTTCTCTTCGCGCTCTTCCATGCCGCCGACAAAGCTCTTGTCGATCTTGAGCAAGGCAATCGGCAGGCTGTTGAGGTGCACGAACGACGAAAAACCAGTGCCAAAGTCATCCAGCGAAAAGCGCACGCCCAGCCGGCCGAGGGCGTCCATGGTCTGCTTGACCAGGTCACTGCGGCGCATCACAGCGGTTTCCGTCAGCTCAAACTCCAGCCACTGGGCCTCCACGCCGCGCTCGGCAATCAGCCGGCTGAGGGTGCTGAGCAATTGGCTGTCCTGGAACTGGCGGAACGACAGGTTGACCGCCATGTGCAACGGCGCAATCCCGCGTTCGCGCAGGTCTTGCATGTCGCGCAGGGCCCGGGAGATCACCCAGTAACCCAGCGGCACGATCAGGCCGCTTTGCTCGGCCAGCGGCACGAACTCGCTCGGCGGCAGCAGGCCGCGCTCACCGTGGCGCCAGCGCACCAGCGCTTCGAGGCCGACGATATGCCCGTCGTCGAGGTCCAGGCGGGGTTGGTAGTGCAGCTCCAGTTCGTCACGGCGCAACGCCCGGCGCAGTTCGCTTTCGAGGTCGGCGAGGCTGCGGGCGTTGCGGTTGATGCGTTCGTTGAAGATATGAAAGGTGCAGCCCTGGGTGCTCTTGGCTTGCTGCATGGCGATGTGGGCGTGCCACATCAGCGGGTCGGCGCCGGCCTTGGCGCGGGCATGGGCCACACCGAGGCTGCAGCCGATCAGCAGGCTTTCGCCATCCACCCAATACGGCTCGGCCATGGCTTCGATGATGCGCTCGGCCATCCATTCGGCGCGCTGGGGCGCACGGCGGGTGTCGATCAGCAGGGCGAACTCATCGCTGCCCAGGCGTGCCAGTTGATCACCGGCCTCCAGCTGGCTCTTGAGCCGCGAGACCACTTGCAGAATCAGCCGGTCGCCGGCCTGATGGCCGAGGGCGTCGTTGGCGTGGCGAAAGTTGTCAAGGTCGAGGTGACCGAGGGCGACGCCACGGCCTTCATTTTCCGCCAGGCGGGCGGTCAGCAGGGTCTGGAAACCCTGGCGGTTGGCGATGCCGGTCAGCGGGTCCTGCTCGGCCAGGCGTTGCAGGGTATTTTCCAGCACACCGCGCTCGCGCACATGCCGCAGGCAACGGCGCAATGTATCGACATCCAATGCATTCAGGATCAGCCAGTCGCTGACGCCGAGGGGCGAAACCAGAGGTTCCTCCTCCAACAACAGTACCGTTGGCAAGCTGCAACGACCGGGGCCGGGCTGAAGGTTGGCCGTGGTCAGTAACACTGCACTGTGATCGTCGTCGAACAGATTGCTCACAGACTCCCAGTTTGGTGCGCTGATCAGCACAGCCCCATCGCCCATCGGCGCCAGGCACTCGCGCAATAACGCTGCCCACGCTGGCTCATCGGCCAGTAGCAGCAAACGCAAGGGTTCGACAGGCGTAGACAAGCTAGCTCCCTAGACTCTGCAAAATTTCGTTGGCGGCGGGCATTATGACGTGCGCCCCGATAATGACCAATGATATGGGTTATCAAATGCGCACTGTGCAGCTCTAGACCGAACAATAGTCCTAAATACCCTGCACATCCTGCGGCAAAGTAACAAAACCGGCAAATTTAGATCGAGTGGTACGTCACACTGTCGTTCAGAGGCAGCAGAATCTTGCCAGCCTGTTAAAATGCCCGCCCTTTTGATCAATGACCTCCTGAATTTCGTATGTCCCGACTCAATCCCCGGCAGCAAGAAGCCGTGAACTACGTCGGCGGCCCTCTATTGGTGCTCGCCGGTGCCGGTTCCGGCAAGACCAGCGTGATCACCCGCAAGATCGCGCACCTGATCCAGAGCTGTGGCATCCGTGCCCAGTACATCGTCGCCATGACCTTTACCAACAAGGCGGCGCGGGAAATGAAAGAGCGCGTCGGCACCCTGCTCAAGGGTGGCGAAGGCCGTGGCCTCACCGTGTGTACCTTCCACAACCTGGGGCTGAACATCATCCGCAAGGAGCATGTGCGTCTGGGCTACAAGCCGGGCTTCTCGATCTTTGACGAAACTGACGTCAAGGCGCTGATGACCGACATCATGCAGAAGGAATACGCGGGCGACGACGGCGTCGACGAGATCAAGAACATGATCGGCTCGTGGAAAAACGACCTGATCCTGCCCGCCGAAGCCCTGGAAGCCGCGCGCAACCCCAAGGAACAGACTGCCGCCATCGTCTACACCCACTACCAGCGCACGCTCAAGGCGTTCAACGCGGTGGACTTCGACGACCTGATCCTGCTGCCGGTGAAGCTGTTCCAGGAACACGCCGACATCCTCGAAAAGTGGCAGAACAAGGTCCGCTACCTGCTGGTGGACGAATACCAGGACACCAACGCCAGCCAATACCTGCTGGTGAAGCTGCTGATCGGCAAGCGTAACCAGTTCACCGTGGTAGGCGACGATGACCAGTCGATCTACGCCTGGCGCGGCGCTCGCCCGGAAAACCTGATGCTGCTCAAGGACGATTACCCGTCCCTGAAAGTGGTGATGCTGGAGCAGAACTACCGCTCCACCAGCCGCATCCTGCGGTGTGCCAACGTGCTGATCTCCAACAACCCCCACGAGTTTGAAAAACAACTGTGGAGCGAGATGGGCCACGGCGACGAGATCCGCGTGATTCGCTGCCGCAACGAAGACGCCGAAGCCGAGCGCGTGGCCGTCGAACTGCTCACGCTGCACCTGCGCACCGACCGGCCCTACAGCGACTTTGCGATCCTGTACCGCGGCAACTACCAGGCCAAGCTGATCGAGCTGAAGCTGCAACACCACCAGATTCCCTATCGTCTGTCGGGCGGCAACAGCTTCTTCGGACGCCAGGAAGTGAAAGACCTGATGGCCTACTTCCGGCTGATCGTAAACCCGGACGACGACAACGCCTTCTTGCGGGTGATCAACGTCCCACGCCGGGAAATCGGTTCGACCACCCTGGAAAAGCTCGGCAACTACGCCACCGAACGCAAGATCTCGATGTACGCCGCCACCGACGAAATCGGCCTGGGCGAGCACCTGGACACCCGTTTCACCGATCGCCTGGCGCGCTTCAAGCGCTTCATGGACAAGGTGCGCGAACAGTGCGCCGGCGAAGACCCGATCAGCGCCCTGCGCAGCATGGTCATGGACATCGACTACGAGAACTGGCTGCGCACCAACAGCTCCAGCGACAAGGCCGCCGATTACCGCATGGGCAACGTGTGGTTCCTGATCGAGGCGTTGAAAAACACCCTGGAGAAGGACGAAGAAGGCGAGATGACCGTCGAAGACGCCATCGGCAAGCTGGTCCTGCGGGACATGCTTGAACGCCAGCAGGAAGAGGAAGACGGTGCCGAGGGCGTGCAGATGATGACCTTGCACGCGTCCAAGGGCCTGGAATTCCCCTACGTGTTCATCATGGGCATGGAAGAGGAAATCCTCCCGCACCGCTCCAGCATCGAAGCCGACACCATCGAGGAAGAACGGCGCCTGGCCTACGTGGGCATTACCCGCGCGCGTCAGACACTGGCCTTTACCTTTGCCGCCAAGCGCAAGCAGTACGGCGAGATCATCGATTGTGCCCCGAGCCGGTTCCTCGACGAACTGCCGCCGGACGACCTGGCGTGGGAAGGCAACGACGACACACCGACCGAAGTCAAAGCCGTTCGCGGCAACACCGCCCTGGCGGATATACGCGCGATGTTAAAGCGCTAGAATCGACTACTTTTTAATCTACTTTCGGCGCGTGTTGCGCCAACAGAGGAAGCTTTCGTGGAAGCACTGCACAAGAAAATTCGCGAAGAAGGCATCGTGCTTTCCGATCAGGTACTCAAGGTCGACGCCTTTCTGAACCACCAGATCGACCCGGCGCTGATGAAACTGATCGGTGACGAATTCGCTGCGTTGTTCAAGGATTCGGGGATCACCAAGATCGTCACCATCGAAGCCTCGGGCATTGCGCCGGCGATCATGACCGGCCTGAACCTGGGCGTGCCGGTGATTTTCGCGCGCAAGCAGCAGTCCCTGACCCTGACCGAAAACCTGCTGTCGGCGACGGTGTATTCCTTCACCAAGAAAACCGAAAGCACCGTGGCGATTTCCCCGCGCCACCTGACCAGCAGCGACCGCGTGCTGATCATCGATGACTTCCTGGCCAATGGTAAGGCGTCCCAGGCGCTGATCTCGATCATCAAACAGGCCGGCGCGACCGTTGCCGGCCTGGGGATCGTGATCGAGAAGTCGTTCCAGGGCGGCCGTGCGGAGCTGGATGCGCAGGGTTACCGGGTTGAGTCGCTGGCGCGCGTGCAGTCGTTGGCGGGTGGCGTGGTGACCTTCATCAAGTGACTTGCAGCTCTGCAAATCCCGAGTGAACACCACTCAAAATGTGGGAGCTGGCTTGCCAGCTCCCACATTTGATGTGTGGTGCCTGGTTAGTGGGCGGTGGCCTGCAGGCCGGCGAGCAATAGGCGCTGATACAAGTCTTCTTTCAACCCCTCGGGCTTATCCAGCCGCATCCGCACCAGGTGCTCGGGAAACGCCTCCGGTTCCGGTGCATCCAGCGCCGCTTTGCCCAGCTCCAGAATCTCCGTCAGCTTGAATTTGCTCTTGAGCCAGTTCAACGCCCGCAACAAATCCCGCTCTTCCTCGGTGAAATCACTCCCCAGCGGATACTCCGGGAACAACCGCGGATGCCGCGCCTGAATCCCCTGCAAACGCTCCGGCGTGTTATCGGCAAAACGCGGATCCAGCTGGAAATCCTTCGGCAACTTCCCGGCCTTTTGCGCCTGTTCGATCAAGTCATCCTGGAAGCGCGAGTCAGTGATGTTCAGCAGCCTTTCAATCACTTTGGCATCGGTCTGCCCGCGCAAATCCGCGATCCCGTATTCGGTGATGACGATGTCCCGCAGGTGCCGGGGAATGGTGCAGTGGCCGTACTCCCAGACGATATTGGAGCTGACGTCACCACCCGATTCGCGCCAACTGCGCAGGATCAGGATCGAGCGCGCGCCTTCCAGCGCATGGCCCTGGGCAACGAAGTTGTATTGCCCGCCAACACCGCTGAGCACCCGACCGTCTTCCAACTGGTCGGCCACGCCCGCGCCCATCAGGGTCACGGTAAACGCGCTGTTGATAAAACGCGCATCCACACGCTGCAAACGCTTGAGCTCTTCTTGCCCGTACAGCTCGTTGATGTAGCTGATGCGGGTCATGTTGAATTCCAGGCGCTTGCTCTGTGGCAAATCACGCAGGCGCTCGTAGAAACTGCGCGGCCCGAGGAAGAAGCCACCGTGCACCGAGATCCCGTCGGTCTGCGCCGCTTCGTCCAGGGTGCCGGCGTTGGCCCGCTGCTGGGTCGCGACATCCGGGTACACCTTGCGCCGCACAATCCCGGCATCGGCCAGCACCAGCAGGCCGTTGACGAACATTTCACTGCAACCGTACAGGCCACGGGCAAAGGGCGAGACGCCGCCTTCATGGCTGATCAGCGGCGCCCATTGGTACACATCCAGGTCGGTGAGCAACAGGCGATACGCCTCGTTGTCCGCCTGGCGCGCCAGCAAGGCGGCGGTCAGTGCGTCGCCCATGGAGCCGATACCGATCTGCAAGGTGCCGCCGTCGCGCACCAGGGTGCTGGCGTGCAAACCGATAAAGTGGTCCTGGAAGCCCACCGGCATATTCGGGGTGGAGAACAGCGTGGTGCTGTCCTTCTCGTCGATCAGGAAGTCGAATGCGTCCATGCCCAATTCGGCGTCGCCGGGCATGTAGGGCAAATCACTGTGGACCTGGCCCACCACCAAAATGGTCTCACCGGCCTCGCGGCGCTTGGCGATCATCGGCAACAGGTCGAGGGTGATGTCGGCGTTGCAGCTGAGGCTCAGGCGGTCCGGGTGTTCGGCGCTGCTGGCCACCAGTTGCGCCACAAGGTTGAGGCCGGCGGCGTTGATATCACGGGCAGCATGGCTGTAGTTGCTGCTGACATAATCCTGCTGGGCCGAAAGGCTGTGGAGCAAACTGCCGGGCTGCATGAAGAACTGCTGCACGTGAATGTTGGATGGCAGGTTGTCCTTGCGCAGGGCGGCGAGGAATTCCAGCTCGGGATAATCACCAAAAACCCGCTCGATAAAGGGTTCCAGAAAGCGCTTCTGCAAACCATCGCCCAAGGTCGGACGACCCAGGGCCAGGGCGGTGTAGATGGTCAGCGCCCGGTCCGGCAGCTTGGCGATGCGCCGGTACAGCGCATTGACGAACAGGTTGGGTTTGCCCAGGCCCAGGGGCATGCCCATGTGAATATGCGCCGGCAACCGTTCCAGTACGTCGTCGACCGCTTGCTCGATTGAACACAACTGCACCATCCGACTTCTCCCGAACATTCCATGAATTGGGGTTGGACCGAGCTTGCCGGGTCTTTGCTGCAAAGAACAGCCTCAAAAGGTAAATCGCGGGCACAAAAAAGCCGCTGGTCAGCGGCTTTTTTGACGAAGATCGGTTTATTTCAGACCCGACATCTTCTCGATCGCACCTTTAAGCTCGGCATCCGAGCAATCGGCACAGGTGCCTTTGGGCGGCATGGCGTTCAGGCCGGTGATGGCCTTGGCCAGCAGGCCGTCGAGGCCGCCCTGGTGATCCGCGCGGTCTTTCCAGGCGGCGGTGTCACCGATTTTCGGTGCGCCCAACAGGCCGGTACCGTGGCAAGCGTTGCAGTGTTTGGCGATCACGTCATCCGGCGATTTCGCGCCACCGCCGCCGCCCGCAGCCACGGCGACTTCCATCCCCTTGCACTCTTGCCCCTGGACACACACCTGGCCGACCGGCTCCAGGCGCTTGGCGATCTCATCATTGGTCGCAGCTTGAGCGCTGACAGCCCATAGGGCCAGTACGGTTGCTGGTGCAGCCAGCATTTTCATAATTAGGTTCACGCGTTCACCCTCAATGGTGGCTATTCACGCCTGCGGCCACGGTTTCGCAGGCGGCGAAAGTATAACGGTTAGCCCGCCCCGCCGAAACAACCCTATTAACCAAGGGGAGATTCAGTCGGGCGGAATACTGCTACGGGCGTCTCTGCGACATAGGCAGGACGCCTCTTTTCTTAAAAGTTCGCGGGTGTGGCTGCGCTGATTAGTCGCGCCGGCACTTCGAACGGATTGCGAAAACGGTGCGGCTTGGTGCTTTCAAAGTAGTAGCTATCGCCGGCTTCGAGCACAAAAGTTTCAAGGCCCACTACCAGTTCCAGGCGGCCTTCCACCAGGATTCCGGTTTCCTCGCCCTCATGGGTGAGCATCTCTTCGCCGGTATCAGCACCTGGCGGGTAGATCTCGTTGAGGAACGCAATCGCCCGGCTCGGGTGCGCGCGGCCCACCAGTTTCATGGTGACGGCGCCGTCGGAGATGTCGATCAGCTCATTGGCTTTATAGACGATCTGGGTCGGTTTTTCCTGGAGGATCTCCTCGGAAAAGAACTCCACCATCGACATGGGAATGCCGCCCAGCACCTTGCGCAAGGAGCTGATGGAGGGGCTGACACTGTTTTTTTCGATCATCGAAATGGTGCTGTTGGTGACGCCCGCGCGCTTGGCAAGCTCACGCTGGGAAAGACCTTTCAGTTTACGGATGGATTGCAGTCGTTCGCCGACGTCCAATGCAGGAGCCTCCTAGGATTCAGGCGTTGTTGTAATTGAGCGTTATCATGGCGACAGCGTTCAGTATTTACAACACTTTGGCCTAAATCCCGGAATCTGCCATTCGTGGGTGCCGCTCAAGCGCCGGAATAGAGCCGTGGCACCCGGCGCAGGTTGCAGAAGATCTGGTAGGGAATGGTGTCGGCAGCGGTGGCGACGTCACTGGCGAGGATGTTTTTGCCCCACAATTCGACCGTGGAGCCGAGCCCGGCCTGGGGCACGTCCGTCAGGTCGATACACAGCATGTCCATCGACACCCGGCCCAGCAACTGGCTGCGCTGGCCAGCCACCAGCACTGGCGTGCCGGTGGGTGCGTGACGCGGGTAACCGTCGGCATAACCCATGGCCACCACGCCGATGCGCATCGGTTTCGGGGTGATGAATTTCGCGCCGTAACCCACCGGCTCGCCGGCCGGCAGTTCACGTACGCAGATGACTTTCGATTCGAGGGTCATCACCGGCTGCAAACGCGCGGCGATGGCCTGGTCTTCACCAAATGGGGTGGCGCCGTAGAGCATGATGCCCGGGCGTACCCAGTCGCTGGACACATTCGGCCAGCCCAGCACCGACGGCGAATTGCGCAGGCTGACCTGGGCCGACAAGCCCTGGCGCGCTGCTTCAAACACCGCCACTTGCTCTTCGCTGCTGGTGCTGTCCAGCTCATCGGCACGGGCGAAGTGGCTCATCAACACGATCTTCGCGACCTTGCCGCAGGCCAGCAGACGCTGGTAGGCGTCGTGATAATCCTTGGGGTGCAAGCCAACACGGTGCATGCCCGAGTCGAGCTTGAGCCAGACGGTCAGCGGTTTGCTGAGCTGCGCCTGTTCAATCGCGTCCAGCTGCCACAGCGAATGCACCACGCACCACAAGTCATGCTCGATGATCAGCGGCAGTTCGTCGGCCTCGAAAAACCCTTCGAGCAACAGCACCGGCCCGCGAATCCCGGCGGCCCGCAGTTCCAGCGCTTCTTCGATGCACGCCACCGCAAACCCGTCCGCCTCGGCTTCCAGCGCCTGGGCAACGCGCACGGCACCGTGGCCGTAGGCATCCGCCTTGATCACGGCAAGGGCTTTCGCTCCAGCCGTGACTTCACGGGCCAGTTGGTAGTTATGGCGCAGGGCTTGGAGGTCGATCAGGGCACGGGCAGGACGCATGGCGGCAGGCTTCTAGGCGGCAGTGAGAAGAAAAAACCGGCACCCGCTGACAACGCAGGCGCCGGGAGAGGAGTTTGGCTTAAGGCAGAGCGGCCACAACCGACAGCTCAACCAGGATTTCCGGTTCGCAAAGTTTCGCTTCAACCGTGGCACGGGCCGGCGCGACGCCTTTTGGCAGCCACTTGTCCCATACCGCGTTCATCCCGGCGAAGTCCGCGTCGATGTCTTTCAGGTAGATGGTCACCGACAGCAACTTGGTCTTGTCGGTGCCGGCCAGGTCCAGCAAACGCTCGATATTGACGAGGGTTTCACGGGTCTGTTGTTCAATCCCGGCGCTCATGTCGTCGCCGACTTGCCCTGCCAGATACACGGTACCGCTGTGAACAACGATCTGACTCATGCGCTCATTGGTGAGCTGGCGCTGGATTGACATGTTTTGCGGACTCCTGGTGGTTGCCGTAACGGGAAATATCGAGGCCTTCGGCACTGATCTGCGGGGTTTTCTTCGCCATCAGGTCCGCCAGCAAACGACCAGAGCCACAGGCCATGGTCCAGCCGAGGGTGCCGTGGCCGGTGTTCAGGAACAGGTTTTTGAACGGGGTAGCACCGACAATAGGCGTGCCGTCCGGGGTGGTCGGCCGCAGGCCGGTCCAGAAACTGGCCTGGCTCAAATCACCGCCCTGAGGATAAAGGTCGTTGACGATCATCTCCAGGGTTTCCCGCCGACGCGGGTTCAGCGACAGGTCAAAACCGGCTATTTCAGCCATGCCACCGACGCGAATGCGGTTGTCGAAACGGGTGATCGCGACCTTGTAGGTCTCGTCGAGAATGGTCGAGGTCGGGGCCATCGCCGGGTTGGTGATCGGCACGGTCATCGAGTAGCCCTTGAGCGGGTACACCGGCGCCTTGATCCCCAGCGGCTTGAGCAGTTTCGGCGAGTAGCTGCCGAGGGCCAGCACGTAGCGGTCGGCGGTTTCCAGCTTGCCGTCGATCCACACGCCGTTCACCCGATCACCGGCGTAGTCCAGGCGCTGGATATCTTGCTCAAAGCGGAATTCGACACCCAGTTGCTTGCACATGTCGGCAAGGCGGGTGGTAAACATCTGACAGTCGCCGGTCTGGTCATTCGGCAGACGCAGGGCACCGGCGAGGATATCGGTAACGCTGGCCAGGGCCGGCTCGACGCGGGCAATGCCGGCGCGATCCAGCAGCTCGTAAGGCACGCCAGACTCTTTCAATACCGCGATGTCCTTGGCAGCACCATCCAACTGGGCCTGGGTGCGGAACAGTTGCGTAGTCCCCAGAGTGCGGCCTTCGTAGGCAATACCGGTCTCGGCGCGCAGTTCGTCGATGCAATCGCGGCTGTACTCGGACAGGCGCACCATGCGCTCCTTGTTCACCGCATACCGGCTGGCGGTGCAGTTGCGCAGCATCTGCGCCATCCACAGGTATTGGTCGATGTCGGCGGTGGCCTTGATCGCCAGAGGCGCATGGCGCTCCAGCAGCCACTTGATAGCCTTGAGCGGCACACCCGGTGCGGCCCATGGCGAGGCGTAGCCCGGCGAGATCTGCCCGGCGTTGGCGAAACTGGTCTCCATGGCCACAGCCGGTTGACGGTCGACCACGACCACTTCAAAACCAGCTCGTGCCAAATAGTAGGCACTGGCCACGCCAATGACACCGCTACCCAAGACCAGAACGCGCATTTTTATTCCCTCATCACGGCTTGACCGCTGACGTTTGTTGTTCAGCACAAAGATGTGGGCAGTATAAAAAGCAATCGCCAGTGCATTTCACTATATAACTGCCTATATTTGGCGACAATTCTCGGCAAAAACCCTTTTCACGGAGGAGCATCCCCTATGCGGACCAACACTCAGACCAAGCGGGAACTGGACAAGATCGACCGCAACATCCTGCGCATCCTGCAGGCAGACGGACGAATTTCGTTTACTGAGCTGGGGGAAAAGGTTGGCCTGTCGACCACGCCGTGCACCGAGCGGGTCCGGCGCCTGGAGCGCGAAGGGATCATCATGGGCTACAACGCCCGGCTCAATCCGCAGCATTTGAAGGGCAGTTTGCTGGTGTTTGTCGAGATCAGCCTCGACTACAAGTCCGGCGACACCTTTGAAGAATTCCGACGCGCTGTGCTGAAACTGCCCCACGTGCTGGAGTGCCACTTGGTCTCCGGGGATTTCGACTACCTGGTGAAGGCACGCATCTCGGAGATGGCGTCGTACCGAAAGTTACTCGGCGATATCCTGCTCAAGCTGCCCCACGTACGGGAGTCCAAGAGCTACATCGTGATGGAAGAGGTGAAGGAGAGCTTGAACCTGCCCATCCCGGATTAAGCGCTAGACCAGCACTTGCCGCGTGCTCGCCATGTACTCGTGAATCTGCTTTTCCACCCGCGGATGGATCAACTCCACCGGGCGGCGGCCGTTGGGGCATGGCAAGGTCGGCGTGGTGCCGAACAGGCGGCAAATCAGCGGGCGCTCGTCGTACACCGTGCAGCCGTTGGGGCCCAGGTGCACGCAATTGAGTTCGTCCATCGCCGCGTCCTGCTCGGCAGCGGTCTTGCGCGGCAGGCGCGACATTTCCTCGGTGGAGGTGGTCACCGGCCCACAGCAGTCATGGCAACCCGGGACGCACTCGAACGAGGGAATCTGCCGGCGCAGCGCGTTGACTTTCTGACTGTTGCAACTCATCGACACAGGGACCGAATGGCGAATAGACGTGGATTTTGCCCTAAAAGCCCCCGGTGAGACAGCTTCGCCTGACCGCTGTATCCTGCGTCAAATTTTCCAAACAGGGAGGCCCCCCATGACCGCCAGCGCCCGGCACGCCAATTCCTACTACGCCGCCAGCAGTTTCCCGCAGCCCGATTATCCGGTGCTGACAGGTGAAGTCGTGGCCGATGTGTGCGTGGTCGGCGGCGGCTTTTCGGGGCTGAACACCGCCCTGGAACTGGCCGAGCGTGGTTTCAGCGTGGTCCTGCTGGAGGCCCGCAAAATCGCCTGGGGCGCCAGCGGGCGCAACGGCGGGCAGTTGATTCGCGGCGTCGGTCATGGCCTGGATCAGTTCACCCACGTCATCGGCGCCGATGGCGTGCGCCAGATGAAACTGATGGGCCTGGAAGCCGTGGAAATCGTGCGCCAGCGGGTCGAACGTTCGCAGATCGCCTGCGACCTGACCTGGGGCTACTGCGACCTGGCCAACAAACCCCGCGACCTGGAACACCTGGCCGCCGACGCCGAAGAACTGCGAAGCCTCGGTTATCGCCATGAAGTGCGCCTGCTGCAAGCCAGCGAAATGCCCAGCGTGATCGGCTCCCACCGCTATGTGGGCGGCATGATCGACATGGGTTCCGGCCACCTGCACCCGCTGAACCTGGCCCTCGGCGAGGCGGCTGCCGCACAGCAGTTGGGCGTGCAATTGTTCGAGCATTCCGAAGCGGTGCGCATCGACTACGGCCCGGAGGTCAACGTGCACACCGCCCAAGGCAACGTGCGCGCCAAGACCCTGGTACTGGGCTGCAACGCCTATCTGAACGGCCTCAACCCGCATTTGAGTGGCAAGGTGCTGCCCGCCGGCAGCTACATCATCGCCACCGAGCCCTTGAGCGAAGCCCAGGCAGCCGAGCTGCTGCCGCAAAACATGGCGGTGTGTGACCAGCGGGTGACCGTGGACTACTTCCGGCTGTCAGCCGACCGACGCTTGTTGTTCGGGGGTGCCTGCCATTATTCCGGACGGGATCCGAAGGACATCGGCGCCTATATGCGTCCGAAAATGCTGCAGGTGTTCCCGCAACTGGCCGACGTGAACATCGATTACCAGTGGGGCGGCATGATCGGCATCGGCGCCAACCGCCTGCCGCAGATTGGCCGCCTGGCCGAACACCCCAATGTGTATTTCGCCCAGGCCTACGCGGGTCACGGTCTCAATGCCACTCACCTGGCAGGCAAACTGCTGGGTGAAGCCATCAGCGGCCAGCAAAGCGGGCGGTTTGATCTGTTTGCCAAGGTGCCGCACATCACCTTCCCGGGCGGCAAGCACTTGCGCTCGCCGCTGTTGGCGCTGGGAATGCTCTGGCACCGATTGAAAGAACTGGTCTGAATCAACCGCGCCAGAAGGGTTTCAAGCCTTCCCGGCGCGCCTGCTCGGCGCTCAGGCCCACGTCACGCAGTTGCTCCGGGGTCAGCTCCAGCAAGGTCTTGCGGGTGTGCATGCGGTGCCAGAACAACGCCCATGCACTGAGTGCCGGGGCCGTGGTACGCGTCGCCATGCGCCGCTCCTGCCCAGCTTCGAGTTCCTGACTGTGTAACGCCAACCGCACATCGCTCAGACCGCTCATTTTCCTGCCCCTCATTTACGTATTGCCATGAGTACACAGGATGAGCCGGCACGCGAAACCATGACAGATTCAACCACCCGGTATTAAATCCATACAGATACTGCCTATCTGCCGCTGAATCCTGTATTTTCGGCTGATCTGTACTGGTAATCGGGAAGCCTCGCCATGACGCTATACGTCAACCTCGCCGAACTGTTGGGCACGCGCATCGAGCAGGGCTTCTACCGCCCGGGCGATCGATTGCCGTCAGTGCGGGCCTTGAGCGTGGAGCATGGGGTCAGCCTGAGCACCGTGCAGCAGGCCTATCGCGTGCTGGAAGACAACGGTCTGGCGATGCCCAAGCCAAAATCCGGCTACTTCGTGCCGGTGAGCCGCGACTTGCCGGCGCTGCCCGCCATAGGCCGCCCGGCCCAGCGCCCGGTGGAAATTTCCCAGTGGGACCAGGTACTGGAGCTGATCCGCGCAGTGCCACGCAAAGACACCATACAGTTGGGCCGCGGCATGCCGGATGTATTGTCGCCAACCATGAAACCCTTGTTACGCAGCCTGGCGCGGATCAGTCGACGCCAGGACATGCCGGGGCTGTATTACGACACCATCCACGGCAACCTGGACCTGCGCGAACAGATTGCCCGCCAGATGCTCGACTCTGGCTGCCAACTGACGCCCCAGGACCTGGTGATCACCACCGGCTGCCACGAAGCGCTGTCCGCGAGCATCCACGCCATTTGTGAGCCGGGCGACATCGTTGCCGTCGACTCGCCAAGCTTCCACGGCGCCATGCAAACCCTGAAGGGCCTGGGCATGAAGGCCCTGGAAATCCCCACCGACCCCCTCACCGGCATCAGCCTGGAAGCGCTGGAGCTGGCGCTGGAACAGTGGCCGATCAAGGTCATCCAGCTGACCCCCAACTGCAACAACCCGCTCGGCTACATCATGCCGGAATCGCGCAAACGCGCACTGCTGACCCTGGCACAGCGCTTCGACGTGGCAATCATCGAAGACGATGTGTATGGAGAATTGGCCTACAGCTACCCGCGTCCACGCACCATAAAATCCTTCGACGAAGATGGCCGCGTCGTACTGTGCAGCTCCTTCTCGAAAACCCTGGCGCCCGGCCTGCGGATCGGCTGGGTTGCACCCGGTCGTTACCTGGAACGTGTGCTGCACATGAAATACATCAGCACCGGCGCCACCGCGACCCAGCCACAGATCGCGATTGCCGAATTTCTGAAAAACGGTCATTTCGAACCGCATTTGCGCCGGATGCGTACCCAATACCAGCGCAATCGCGACTTGATGCTCGATTGGGTCAGCCGTTATTTCCCCGCAGGCACCCGCGCCAGCCGCCCACAGGGCAGCTTCATGCTGTGGGTGGAACTGCCGGAAGGCTTCGACACGTTGAAGCTCAACCGGCTGCTGGTGGATGAAGGTGTACAGATTGCTGTGGGAAGTATCTTTTCCGCCTCCGGCAAGTACAGGAACTGCCTGCGCATGAACTACGCTGCCAAACCAACGCCGCAGATTGAAGAGGCCGTGCGCAAGGTCGGCGCCACCGCCATCAAGTTGCTGGCCGAAGCAGCGGACTGACCTTTCCCGGGAAATAGCCGTCATATGCCGACAACCGCCCTGATTCGGAACCCATGTCATTGATGACCCAACGGCTATTACCGTTTTTCCTGCTGGGCATCCTGGCCCTGGGCGGCTGCGCCACCCTCGACTCGCCGCGTACGCCCAGCGAGGCCTTGCCGGCCAGTGAGTCGTCATTCGGCCGCTCGATCCAGGCCCAGGCCGCGCCCTACAAAGGCCGCTCCGGGTTCCGCCTGCTGCCCAACAGCAGCGAAGCCTTCATGGCTCGCGCCGAACTGATCCGCAACGCCCAGACCAGCCTCGACCTGCAGTACTACATCGTCCACGACGGCATCAGCACCCGCATGCTCGTGGATGAGCTGCTCAAGGCCGCCGACCGTGGCGTGCGCGTGCGCATCCTGCTGGACGACACCACCAGCGACGGCCTGGACCAGATCATCGCCACCCTCGCCGCCCACCCGCACATCCAGATCCGCCTGTTCAACCCGCTGCACCTGGGCCGCAGCACCGGCGTAACGCGGGCCATGGCACGGCTGTTCGACCTCTCGCTGCAACACCGGCGCATGCACAACAAGCTGTGGCTGGCAGACAACAGCGTGGCCATCGTTGGCGGGCGCAACCTGGGGGATGAGTATTTCGACGCCGAACCCAACCTCAACTTCACCGATATCGACATGCTCAGCGTGGGCCCGGTGGCCGAGCAACTGGGCCACAGTTTCGATCAGTACTGGAACAGTGCCCTGAGCAAACCCATCGGTGACTTCGTCAGCAGCGCCTCCAAAGGCGACCTGGCCAGCGCCCGCGTACGCCTGGAAGACTCCCTGGCCGAATCGCGCCAACAAAACCATGCCCTGTACAACCGCCTGCGCACCTACAAGACCCAGCCGCGCATGGACATCTGGCGCCGTGAGCTGATCTGGGCCTGGAACCAGGCGCTGTGGGATGCGCCGAGCAAAGTGCTGGCCAAGGCCGATCCGGATCCCCGGCTGCTGCTCACCACTCAGCTGGCACCGGAGCTGGAAGGGGTCAGCCATGAGCTGATGATGATTTCGGCGTACTTCGTACCAGGGCAACCTGGCCTCGTGTACCTGACCGGCCGTGCGGACGCCGGCGTCTCGGTGAGCCTGTTGACCAATTCCCTGGAAGCCACCGACGTGCCAGCGGTGCACGGCGGTTATGCGCCCTATCGCAAGGCGTTGCTGGAACACGGGGTAAAGCTGTACGAATTGCGCCGGCAGCCGGGAGATGGCGGCGGCAGCGGCCCTCATCTGTTCCGCAAAGGCACCTTCCACGGCTCGGATTCCAGCCTGCACAGCAAGGCGATCATCTTTGACCGGGAGAAATCCTTCATCGGCTCCTTCAACTTCGACCCGCGCTCGGTGCTGTGGAACACCGAAGTCGGGGTGCTGGTAGACAGCCCGGAGCTGGCAGAGCACGTGCGCAACCTTGCACTGGAAGGCATGGCGCCGCCATTGAGCTATCAGGCGAAACTGCAGGATGGCCAGGTGGTCTGGGTGACCGAAGACAATGGCCAACTGCACACCCTGACCCGCGAACCGGGTAACTGGTGGCGCCGGTTCAATGCCTGGTTCGCCACATCCGTCGGGCTGGAACGCATGCTTTAAGAACAGCGCAGAGCCTTGGGGGAGCAGGGCTTGCCCGCGATTGCGGAGTGTCAGGCACAGGATGCGCAAGCTGACACTTCGCTATCGCAGGCAAGCCAGCTCCCACAGTTATTCGCATTTCAAGTTCAGGCCGGCTGTGTAGCGCCGAACGCGCCTTGGCGCAGCAGCAGAATCACCAGCCCCAACGCCCCCGCCGCCATCAACAGCGGCAAGGCATGCCCGCTGATCCACTGACTGCCAGCACCCGCCACCAACGGCCCGATCAGGCAGCCAATGCCCCACAGCTGCGCGATGTGCGCATTGGCGCGCACCAGCGCGTCGTCACGGTAGCGCTCGCCAATCAGGATCAGCGACAAGGTGAACAAGCCACCGGCACTGGCGCCAAACAGCACCCATACGGGCCAGATCATCAGCGTATCCAGCAACAGCGGGATCGCCAGACTCGTCGCCAGCAGCATCAGTGCACAGCCGAGAAACAGCGTGCGCCGAGGCAGGTAGTCCGCCAGTGCACCAATCGGCAGTTGCAGCAATGCGTCACCGACCACCACGGTGCTGACCATCGCCAGGGCGATCTCGGCGGTGAAGCCCTGCTGCAGGCAATACACCGGCAACAGCGTAAGAATCATCGCCTCGAATGCGGCGAATAACGCCACCGCCCAGGCAATCGCCGGCAAGCCCCGACAGAAACGCAGCAAGTCGCCGAAGGTCACGCTGAAGGACTCGGCAGTCGGTGCGCCGGATCGGCCCAGCAGCAGGATCGGCGAGAACGTCAGCAGGCCAACGCCTACCCAGAAGCCAATGTCGTTATCCGTACCCAGCGCGCCCAGCAGCAACGGGCCCGACAGTTGGCTCAAGGCATAGCTGCAGCCATACAGCGCCACCAGACGGCCGCGCCAGCGCTCGATCACCAGTTGGTTGATCCAGCTTTCGCCGAGAATAAACACGATGGTCAGGATCACCCCGATCATCAGCCGCAGCACCAGCCACACCGGGTAGCTGGGCAATACCGCCAGCAAGCCGATGGAAACCGCCCCGCCCCACAGGCACAGGCGCATCAGGTTCGCCGTGCCCAGGCGCGAGGCCAGGCCGCTGGAAACCTTGGCACCGAGCAGTACACCGAAGGCAGGCATGGCGGCCATTACGCCGATGGCAAAACTGCCGTAACCCCAGCTTTCCAGGCGCAGGGACACCAGCGGCATGCTCACGCCCAGGGCCAGGCCCACGCTCAAGACCGACGCCAACACGGCGAAATAGGTCGCCCAACGCATTTCCACGCTCCTGTGGATTATTATTTTTCAGGGCTGCAAACGAACTGTAGGAGCGAGCTTGCTCGCGAAAAACTTGAGAGCACCGCGTGCATCCAGAATGCCCGCGTCATCGTTCAAGTCCTTCGCGAGCAAGCTCGCTCCTACAGGGAGTCGCCGGGATTACTTACAACTTGATCCAGGTCGCCTTCAGCTCGGTGTACTTGTCGAACGCGTGCAGCGACTTGTCGCGGCCGTTACCCGACTGCTTGAAACCACCAAACGGTGCGGTCATGTCGCCGCCATCGTACTGGTTGACCCACACGCTGCCGGCACGCAGTGCCTTGGCGGTGAGGTGCGCCTTGGAGATATTCGACGTCCACACCGCAGCGGCCAGGCCGTATTGGGTGTCGTTGGCGATCGCAATGGCTTCTTCCACGCTGTCGAAGGCAATCACCGACAGCACCGGGCCGAAGATTTCTTCCTGGGCGATCTTCATGGCGTTGGTCACACCGTCGAAAATCGTCGGTTCGACATAAGTGCCGCCGCTTTCCTGCAACGTGCGCTTGCCACCGGCCACCAGCTTGGCGCCATCGGCATGCCCGGCCTCGATGTACGACAGCACGGTGTTCATCTGCTGAGTATCCACCAGAGCACCGACCGTGGTGGCCGGGTCCAGCGGGTTGCCCGGCTTCCAGGCCTTGAGGGCCTCGATCACCAGCGGCAGGAATTTATCCTTGATGGAACGCTCTACCAGCAGGCGCGACCCGGCGGTGCACACTTCGCCCTGGTTGAAGGCGATGGCGCTGGCGGCGGATTCAGCGGCGGCTTGCAGGTCCGGGGCATCGGCGAACACGATGTTCGGGCTCTTGCCGCCGGCTTCCAGCCAGACGCGCTTCATGTTCGACTCGCCGGAGCGAATCAGCAGTTGCTTGGCGATCTTGGTGGAACCGGTGAACACCAGGGTGTCGACGTCCATGTGCAGCGCCAAGGCGTTGCCCACAGTGTGACCATAACCCGGCAGCACGTTGAACACGCCTTTCGGGATCCCGGCTTCAACGGCCAGGGCCGCGATGCGGATGGCAGTCAGCGGCGACTTTTCAGACGGCTTGAGGATCACCGAGTTACCGGTGGACAGCGCCGGCCCGAGCTTCCAGCAGGCCATCATCAGCGGGAAGTTCCACGGCACGATGGCCGCGACAACGCCGACGGGCTCGCGGGTCACCAGGCCCAGTTGGTCGTGGGGTGTGGCGGCGACTTCGTCGTAGATCTTGTCGATGGCCTCGCCGCTCCAGCTCAGGGCTTGCGCCGCGCCGGGAACGTCGATGTACAGGGAGTCGCTGATCGGCTTGCCCATGTCCAGGGTTTCAAGCAGGGCCAGCTCTTCGGCGTTGGCCTTGAGCAAGCCGGCAAAACGGATCATGGTGGCTTTGCGTTTGGCTGGCGCCAGGCGCGACCACGCACCGGAATTGAAGGTGGCGCGGGCGTTTTCAACAGCGCGCTGGGCGTCGGCGACGTCACAGCTGGCAACGGTTGTCAGCAGGCGGCCATCGACCGGGCTGAGGCATTCGAACGTGTCGCCGGAAACGGCGGCGGTGTATTCGCCATTGATGTAGGCACGGCCTTCGATCTTCAGATCCTTGGCGCGTTGTTCCCAGTCGGCACGGGTCAGGGTGGTCATGCGAGTGTCCTCCTCTTATTGAATACAAGGGCCGGGCGATGTACCCAGGCACCTTCGAAGAATTCTTGCCCGGCCAGCCAGCTGTTCGGCTCAAGGCAGCTGCCACCCTAAACCAGCGACGATGGATGTTTCAATATATTTGACATAACGCCAGCAAACGCCCTTGCGATGTTCATTTTAATAAACATAGACTTTGGGCTCTCCAACCGCAGGCCAGACGGGACACGCCCATGAACATCCAGAATATCGTCGACTTCAGCCAGGCCAGGACCGAACCTGACCGCTACCGTCCGGCCGCGGAGAAAATCCTCAAGGGTGATCCCGAGCAAACCGTCTACAACCACTACAACAGTCCGTGCGGCCAAATGAGCGCCGGAGTCTGGGAAGGTGAGGTCGGGCAGTGGAAGGTCAACTACACCGAGCATGAATACTGCGAGATCGTGCAGGGCGTCTCTGTATTGCGTGACGCCGACGGCAACGCCAAGACCTTGCGGGCCGGCGACCGCTTCGTCATCCCGGCCGGTTTCAGTGGCACCTGGGAAGTGCTGGAACCCTGCCGCAAGATCTACGTGGTGTTCGAAGAAAAGGCCTGATCAATTCTTCAGGTGTCTAGTCCTGAAATAGGTTTACACCTGTTTCAGTCTCAAAACGCCCGATGCACCGCATCGGGCGTTTTGTATTTCAGGGATAAGTGCGGCCGCTCCCGGTTGTAGATTTGCACCGACTCATCCACCATTTTCACTGCATCCGCCAGGTCTTTAGGACGATGCAGCAAAAACTCAGTCTTCAAAATCCCATTTATCCGCTCCGCCATCGCGTTCTGATAGCAATCATAACCGTCAGTCATTGAGCATCTGATTCCATGCCGGGTATGCATCCGTTGGTATAAATCGGAGCAGTACTGGGCTCCGCGATCTGAATGATGAATGAGCGGTTGATTGGATTTTCGCTGACTAACAGCCTTCTGCAGCGCCTTGACCACCGACTCCGTATGCAGGCTGCCGTGCACATGATGACCCACGATTTTGCGTGAGTACGCGTCTGTTATCAGGCTAACGTAAGCGACACTTTCCCGCGTTGGGAGATAGGTAATGTCTGCGACCCAAACCTGCTCAGGTCTGCTGGCTACAACTTGTTCCGGGCCAGCTTTGAGTAGGTTGGGGTGACGGCGGAAGCGATGATGGCTATGCGTGGTTTTATGATAAGCACGTTTGCGAGGGACCAGCTCTCGCGCCTCTCGCAAGATGGAAAACAGGCGGTCTCGACCGACACGTAGCGCCGCTGTGGCTTCAATTACCATCAGATGGTGCAGTTTGCGCGTCCCAAGCCTCGGCTGGCGGCGACGCTTTTCCAGAACGAATTCCACGACTTGCTGGTCTTGGCAAACTCTCGCGTCAAAGGCTCGGTTGCGCTTGTAATACGCTTGGCGCGAAATGCCCATAAACAGGCAAGCCCTGCTAATGCTCAGGTCTTGGATTTGCCCTTGCGAGAGGACTTGCCGGGTCGCTTTTTTACGATGGACACACCGTAATCATTTTTCAAGACGTTCACGACAGCTTCAAAGAACTGGGCCTTCTGATTGCTCAGCGCCAACTGTTCTTCAAGCTCTTTGATCCGCTGTTCGGGTGTCAGCGGGAGGTTGGGGTCGGTCATCGGCCTGCTCCGCGGCGCTCGGATTGAGGCGCCTTGGCTCCAGTTCTGTCGGCCATGCTTGCGTAACCAAACCAGTACCGTGGACCGGCCTTGAATGCCAAAGCGCCGTTGAGCCTCTTTATAACTCAACTCGCCTTTTTCGACTTGATCTACGACTGACAATTTAAAAGCTAGCGTGTAATCGCGCTGGCTCCGCCTTTTTCCCGTATCCATTGAATCCTCCTGAAGATCGGTCAGAAGGTGTAAACCTTATTCAGGACGGGACAAGGCACAAAAAAAAGCCCGCATCGTGAGATACGGGCTTTTTTTCACAAGAAAGAAAACCAATTACTTGATTTTGCCTTCTTTGTAGATCACGTGCTTGCGAACGCGCGGGTCGAACATTTTCTTTTCGAGCTTGTCCGGGGTAGTACGCTTGTTCTTGTCGGTAGTGTAGAAGTGACCAGTACCGGCGCTAGAGATCATTCGAATCAATTCACGCATGATTTAGCTCCTTAGATTTTGCCGTCGCGGCGCAGTTCGGCCAGCACGACAGTGATGCCACGCTTGTCGATAACACGCATGCCTTTGGCAGATACGCGCAGACGGACAAAACGTTTCTCTTCTTCAACCCAAAAGCGGTGATGCTGCAGGTTTGGCAGGAAACGACGACGGGTTTTGTTGTTTGCGTGGGAAATGTTATTCCCAGTCACCGGACCCTTACCGGTAACTTGACAGACTCTCGACATGCCTCAGCCCTCTAAAACCACATGCCCAACCCGGCATGGGTTGGCCGCTTAATCTCTCAGTCATTTGGCGCCAGGCGCCGCGTTTCTTTAGGGTCTTACCGGCTACACCTACTAGCGAAGGAACCGGGCCCCTAGAAAAGAGCGCTGCTTTATACCAGAAAGACCCCAGTGCAACAACAGGCCGTGTGTTTTTCCACGCGTAAATCCAGGCCATGGACGCCTGAACCGTTGCCAGGGTGGGCCGCTATAGAAGCTAACCGCTCGTCGCACAGAATGATTTACAGCGCCTGCGCGCACTGCAAAGTGCCCGGCAAAACGATCTGAGGCGCCATCAAAACAGTATTTTAGGCAAAAGCACAGGCAAAAATGGGCTAGTCATTTGTCAATCAGCCCACTACGGTAGGACTTTTCCAGACTGCACTCGCAGATGGGCCTTCGATCTGCAAAGGAAACCGAATATGCGCCTCGCTGCCCTACCGCTATTGCTAGCCCCTCTTTTTATTGCTGCACACGCCCAGGCGGCTACCACCTTGAGCGTCTGCACCGAAGCCAGCCCCGAAGGCTTCGACGTGGTGCAATACAACTCGCTGACCACCACCAACGCCTCGGCAGACGTATTGATGAACCGCCTGGTGGACTTCGACGCCACCAGTGGCAAGCTGGTCCCCAGCCTGGCGGACAGCTGGGAAGTGTCGCCGGACGGCCTGACGTACACCTTCAAGCTGCACCCGGACGTTAAATTCCATCGCACCGACTACTTCACCCCAAGCCGCACCCTGACCGCCGAAGACGTGCGCTTCAGCTTCGAACGCATGCTCGACCCGGCCAACCCGTGGCACAAGGTCGCCCAGAGCGGCTTCCCACACGCCCAGTCGCTGCAACTGCCGACGCTGATCAAGAAGATTGACGCTCTCGACCCGCTGACCGTGCGTTTTACCCTGGACCACGCCGATTCGACCTTCCTCGCCGCCTTGAGCATGGGCTTTGCCTCGATCTACCCGGCGGAATACGCCGACAAACTGCTCAAGGCCGGCACACCCGAGAAGCTCAACAGCCAGCCTATCGGCACCGGGCCGTTCATTTTCGGGCGCTTCCAGAAGGACGCGACGATTCGCTACAAGGCCAACCCGGACTACTTCGCCGGCAAACCTGCGGTGGATAACCTGATCTTCGCGATCACCCCGGATGCCAACGTGCGCCTGCAGAGATTACGTCGCGACGAGTGCCAGATCGCCTTGTCGCCCAAGCCACTGGACATTGACGCCGCCAAGAAAGACGCTGACCTGAAGATCGAGAAAACCGCGGCCTTCATGACTGCGTTTGTCGCCATTAACAGCCAGCACCCGCCGCTGGACAAGCCGGAAGTTCGCCAGGCGATCAACCTCGCCTTCGACAAGGCCAGCTACCTCAAGGCCGTATTTGAAGGCACCGCCGAAGCCGCCAACGGCCCCTACCCGCCCAACACCTGGAGCTACGCCAAGGACTTGCCGGGCTACCCGCAAGACATCGCCAAGGCCAAGCAGCTACTGGACCGCGCCGGACTCAAGGACGGCTTCAAGACCACCATTTGGACCCGG
The DNA here is from genome assembly GCF_012935715.1 of Pseudomonas sp. ADAK13. Taxonomy (NCBI): domain Bacteria; kingdom Pseudomonadati; phylum Pseudomonadota; class Gammaproteobacteria; order Pseudomonadales; family Pseudomonadaceae; genus Pseudomonas; species Pseudomonas sp. ADAK13. Next base: position 2,465,812 of record NZ_CP052860.1, on the reverse strand, counting down.
CCGTCGGGCAGCCTGCTGAACCCCAACCCGAGCCTCGGCGCGCAGTTGCTGCAAGCGGACCTGGCCAAGGTCGGCATCCAGGCTGAAATCCGCGTGATCGAGTGGGGCGAACTGATCCGCCGCGCCAAGGCGGGTGAGCACGACCTGTTGTTCATGGGCTGGGCCGGCGACAACGGCGACCCGGATAACTTCCTCACGCCGCAGTTCTCCTGCGCGGCAGTGAAGTCCGGCACCAACTTCGCCCGCTACTGCGACCCGGCGCTGGACAAGCTGATCAGCGCCGGCAAGACCACCAGCGAACAGGGGGTGCGCAGCAAGCTGTATCAGCAGGCCCAGGCGCAGATCCAGCAACAGGCACTGTGGCTGCCACTGGCGCATCCGACCGCGTTCGCCCTGACTCGCAAGAATGTCGAGGGGTACCAGGTGAGCCCGTTCGGGCGTCAGGATTACTCGAAAGTCAGCGTCAAGCCATAATCCTGGCCCCCTGTAGGAGCGAGCTTGCTCGCGAAGGCCGTCAACGATAACGCGGGAAACCCGAGGCCCAACGGTGCCCTCAGGTTTTTCGCGGGCAAGCTCGCTCCTACAGGCCCTACATCCACCCATATTCCGCCATCGACAGCGGGTCACCCTCCCCCACAATGATGTGGTCCAGCACGCGCACGTCCACCATCTCCAGAGCCTTTTGCAGCACCCTGGTCATTTTTCGATCAGCGATGCTGGGCTCGGCGCTGCCGGAAGGATGGTTGTGGCACAGGATCAGGGCGGCGGCGTTGTAGTCCAGGGCGCGCTTGACCACTTGCCGGGGGTAGACCGTGGCGGTGTCGATGGTGCCTTGAAACAACTTCTCGAACCCCAGCACCCGATGTTTGGAGTCGAGAAACAGGCAGCCAAATATCTCGTGAGGCTCATGGCGTAACAGCGCCTTCAGGTAGTCGCGCACCGCCTCCGGGCTTTCCAGCACCGAATCGCAGCGCAGGCGCTCAGCCAGATGGCGACGGGCCATTTCCAGCACGGCCTGGAGCTGGGCGAACTTCGCCGGCCCCAACCCCAGGTGCTGGCTGAACACCAACTGCCGGGCCTCCATCAGTGCCCGCAGGCTGCCAAATTGCGCCAGCAGGTGCCGCGCCAGGTCGACGGCACTTTTACCGGCCACCCCGGTGCGCAGGAAAATCGCCAGCAATTCGGCGTCGGAAAGACTCGCCGCCCCCAGCTCCAACAGCTTCTCCCGCGGGCGCTCGGCCGCAGGCCAATCACGAATACTCATGGCACCTCCGTGTGCATGTGCGCCGCTGTTGCATGGCGGACGCTGTGGTATCTTAGGCCATCTTTTTGCGTGCGATTTCACCTGGGGAGGGGGCATCGCAACGCCATCACTGAACTGGAAAGGCAAGCCAATGCAGCGTCTGTATCGGAAACGCATCGTTCTCGGCGTCGGCGGCGGCATTGCCGCCTACAAGAGCGCAGAGCTGGTTCGCAGGCTCCTGGACCAAGGCGCCGAAGTGCGCGTGGTCATGACCCGTGGCGGCAGTGAATTCATTACCCCGCTGACCATGCAAGCCCTGTCCGGCCACCCGGTTCACCTCGACTTGCTGGACCCTGCGGCCGAAGCCGCCATGGGCCACATCGAGCTGGCCAAGTGGGCCGACCTGGTGCTGATCGCCCCGGCCACCGCCGACCTGATCGCCCGCCTGGCCCAAGGCATTGCCGACGACCTGCTGACGACCCTGGTGCTGGCCACCGACGCCACCGTCGCCATCGCCCCGGCCATGAACCAGGCCATGTGGCGCGACCCGGCCACCCAGGCCAACACCCAGCTCCTGCAAAGCCGCGGCCTCAAGGTCTTCGGCCCGGCCTCCGGCAGCCAGGCCTGCGGCGACGTGGGCATGGGCCGCATGCTCGAAGCCACCGATCTCGCCCAATGCGCCGCCGACTGCTTCCAGCACCTGGCGCTGACCGGCAAGCACGTGCTGATCACCGCCGGTCCGACCCAGGAAAACATCGACCCGGTGCGCTACATCACCAACCATAGCTCAGGAAAAATGGGCTTTGCCCTGGCTGAAGCGGCGGTCGAGGCAGGCGCCCGGGTAACCCTGATCACCGGCCCGGTGCATCTGCCAACGCCGGATCGCGTCACCCGAATCGACGTAGTCAGCGCCCGCGACATGCTGGCGGCCTGTGAAGCGGCGATTCCCTGCGACCTGTTTATCGCCTCGGCAGCGGTAGCGGACTACCGCCCCGAAGTGGTTGCGCCGCAGAAACTCAAGAAAGACCCTACAAGCGGTGACGGCCTGCTCCTGCAAATGGTCCGCAACCCGGACATTCTGGCCACCATCGCCACCCGTGAGGACCGTCCGTTCAGCGTCGGTTTCGCCGCCGAAACCGAGCATTTGCTGGACTACGCCGCACGCAAATTGAAAGACAAAAACCTCGACCTGATTGTCGCCAACGATGTCGCCAACCCGAGCATCGGCTTCAACAGCGAGGAAAATGCCATCAGTGTGATCGACCGCGAGTTGCACGCCACCGTTTTCGCCCAGACCAGCAAGGGCAAGATTGCCCGCCAACTGATCTCATTTATCGCCCTACGGCTGAACCAGGTTTAATTTCCATGCACGCTTTGCAAGCCAAGATCCTCGACCCCCGCATCGGCAACGAATTCCCGCTGCCGGCCTACGCCACTCCGGGCTCCGCCGGCCTCGACCTGCGCGCCATGCTCAAGCAGGACACCGTGCTTGAGCCGGGCCAGACCATTCTGATTCCCACCGGCCTGTCGATCTACGTGGGCGACCCGGGCCTGGCGGCGCTGATCCTGCCGCGCTCCGGCCTGGGCCACAAACACGGCATCGTCCTCGGCAACCTGGTCGGCCTGATCGATTCGGACTACCAGGGCGAGTTGATGGTGTCGTGCTGGAACCGTGGCCAGACCGCGTTCAACATCGCCGTCGGCGAGCGAATTGCCCAACTGGTGCTGGTACCCGTGGTGCAGGCGCATTTCGAACTGGTCGAAGAGTTCGACGAAACCCAGCGCGGTGCAGGTGGCTTCGGGCATTCCGGCAGCCACTGACTAAGCTGAACTGACTTAGCAGAACCAAGCCGGGTGCCTCACCCGGCCTGACGCCAACGCATGGCCTTTCAGGATGAAGAATGCGCGGAACTTATCAGCAAGATTTCCCCAGTGAAATCAGGGCATTAAGCGGGCGAAAGGGCGGTGCTTCGGCGCCGATGGCACTTTTGCACCACGAACTCTATGCCAAAAACGCCGTCTTACCCTTCAGTTTGAGCCTGCCGGTCAGCACCCCTGAGGCCAGCCCCGCCCTTTTCAGATGGAGTTCCCCCCCGCAATGAGCAATGCAGCCCGAGTCGCCCCGACATTTCCCGACAGCATTTTCCGCGCCTATGACATCCGTGGCGTGGTCCCCAAGACCCTGACCGCCGAGACCGCCTACTGGATCGGCCGCGCCATTGGCTCCCAGAGCCTGGCGCAGGGCGAGCCTGACGTTTCCGTGGGCCGTGACGGCCGCCTGTCCGGCCCCGAGCTGGTCGAGCAACTGATTCAGGGCCTGGCCGACAGCGGCTGCCATGTCAGCGACGTGGGCCTGGTGCCGACGCCTGCGCTGTACTACGCGGCCAACGTACTGGCCGGCAAGTCGGGCGTGATGCTCACCGGCAGCCACAACCCGTCGGACTACAACGGTTTCAAGATCGTCATCGCCGGCGATACCCTCGCCAACGAACAGATCCAGGCCCTGCACACGCGCCTGAAGACCAACGACCTGACCAGCGGTGCCGGCACCATCACCAAGGTTGAGATTCTCGATCGTTACTCGGACGAGATCACCCGCGACGTCAAACTCGCCCGCCGCCTGAAAGTGGTGGTCGATTGCGGCAACGGCGCGGCCGGCGTGATCGCCCCGCAGCTGATCGAAGCGCTGAATTGCGAAGTGATCCCGCTGTTTTGCGAGGTCGACGGCAACTTCCCCAACCACCACCCGGACCCGGGCAAGCCTGAAAACCTGGTAGACCTGATCGCCAAGGTCAAGGAAACCGGCGCCGACCTGGGCCTGGCGTTCGACGGCGACGGCGACCGCGTCGGCGTGGTGACCAACACCGGCAATATCGTGTTCCCTGACCGCCTGCTGATGCTGTTTGCCCGCGACGTCGTGGCGCGCAACCCGGGCGCCGAGATCATCTTCGACGTCAAATGCACCCGCCGCCTGACGCCGCTGATCAAGGAATACGGTGGTCGCCCGCTAATGTGGAAGACCGGCCACTCGTTGATCAAAAAGAAAATGAAGGAAACCGGCGCGCTGTTGGCCGGCGAAATGAGCGGCCACGTGTTCTTCAAGGAGCGCTGGTTCGGTTTTGACGACGGTATTTACAGCGCCGCTCGTCTGCTGGAGATCCTCAGCAAGGAAAAATCCACCGCGGAAGACCTGTTTGCAACCTTCCCGGATGATATTTCTACGCCTGAGATCAATATCCATGTGACCGAAGAGAGCAAATTCAGCATCATTGACGCACTGCACGATGCGCAATGGGGCGAAGGCGCCAACCTGACCACCATTGACGGCGTGCGGGTCGATTACGCCAAAGGCTGGGGCCTGGTTCGCGCATCCAACACCACACCGGTGCTGGTGCTGCGTTTCGAGGCGGATTCCGAGGCTGAGTTGCAGCGCATCAAGGACGTGTTCCACGCCCAGTTGAAACGTGTTGCCCCTGATCTCCAATTACCGTTCTGATTTTTTGTACCGGAGCCCTGAATGACCCTCGAACGCGAAGCCGCCGCCAACACCGCCAAGGTCCTTTCCGAAGCGTTGCCTTACATTCGACGCTACGTCGGCAAGACGCTGGTGATCAAGTACGGCGGCAATGCCATGGAAAGCGACGAGCTGAAAACCGGCTTTGCCCGCGACATCGTGTTGATGAAAGCCGTCGGGATAAACCCGGTGGTGGTGCACGGTGGCGGCCCGCAAATCGGTGACCTGCTCAAGCGCCTGTCCATCGAGAGTCACTTCATCGACGGCATGCGCGTAACCGACGCCCAGACCATGGACGTGGTGGAGATGGTCCTCGGCGGCCAGGTGAACAAAGACATCGTCAACCTGATCAACCGCCACGGCGGCAGCGCCATCGGCCTGACCGGCAAGGACGCCGAGCTGATCCGGGCGAAGAAGCTCACCGTAACCCGCAAGACCCCGGAGATGACCCAGCCGGAAATCATCGACATCGGCCAGGTGGGCGAAGTGATCGGCATCAACACCGACCTGCTGAACCTGCTGGTGAAAGGCGATTTCATTCCGGTGATTGCGCCAATCGGCGTCGGTGCCAACGGTGAGTCCTACAACATCAACGCCGACCTGGTGGCCGGCAAGGTGGCCGAGGCGTTGAAGGCCGAGAAGCTGATGCTGCTCACCAACATCGCCGGCTTGATGGACAAGGAAGGCAAGGTATTGACCGGCCTGACGACCCAGCAAGTGGACGACCTGATCGCCGACGGCACCATCTACGGCGGCATGCTGCCGAAGATCCGCTGCGCACTGGAAGCGGTACAAGGCGGCGTCGGCAGTTCGTTGATCCTGGACGGCCGGGTTCCGAATGCGATCCTGCTGGAAATCTTCACCGACACCGGTGTGGGTACCCTGATCAGCAATCGCAAGCGCCCTTAAACGCAGAAAACAAAAGGCCCCGTTCAACCAGATTGAACGGGGCCTTTTTTGTGGGAGCTGGCTTGCCTGCGATGCAAGCACCTCGGTAAATCAGTTGTACCGAGGTGATGCCATCGCGGGCAAGCCCGACTCCTACAGAAACATCAAACGCCGAACTGCTCGCGATAGGCCTTAACCGCCGGCAGATGCTGCTTGAGCTGCGGGTCATCTTCCAGGAACTGCAGCACCTGGTTCAGGGACACGATGCTCACGACAGGAATGCCAAAATCACGTTCCACTTCCTGGATCGCCGACAATTCACCGTTGCCGCGCTCCTGACGGTTCAGCGCGATCAACACGCCGGCTGCCTTGGCGCCGTCCTGGGAAGCGATGATTTGCATCACTTCGCGAATCGCCGTGCCGGCGGTGATGACGTCGTCGATGATCAGCACGTCGCCCTTGAGCGGTGCGCCCACCAGGCTGCCGCCTTCGCCGTGGGCCTTGGCTTCCTTGCGGTTGAAACACCATGGCAGATCCTGCCCGTGATGTTCAGCCAACGCCACGGCAGTCGCGGCGGCCAGGGGAATGCCTTTGTAGGCCGGGCCGAACAGCACGTCGAAGGAAATACCGCTTTCAACGATGGCGGCCGCATAGAAACGACCCAGCTGCGCCAGGGCAGAACCCGAGTTGAAAAGGCCGGCATTGAAGAAGTAAGGGCTGGTGCGCCCGGACTTCAGGGTGAACTCACCGAAGCGCAATACGCCGCGATCGATGGCAAAACGAATGAAATCGCGTTGATACGCCTGCATGAAAAAAGCCTCAGATACCACGGATTTAGCTAATTAGGTAGACGGCGTGTATCATACACGCACGCGATTTTTGGGGCCATTTATGCGGATCATCAGTGTGAACGTCAATGGTATTCAGGCTGCAGTCGAGCGTGGTTTGCTCAGTTGGCTGCAAGCCCAGAATGCCGACGTCATCTGCCTGCAGGACACCCGCGCCTCCGCCTTTGAACTGGACGACCCAGCCTTCCAACTGGATGGCTACTTCCTTTATGCCTGTGATGCCGAAGTTCCCACCCAAGGTGGCGTGGCTTTGTATTCGCGGTTGCAACCCAAGGCGGTCATCAGCGGCCTCGGCTTCGAGACAGCCGACCGCTACGGGCGCTACCTGCAAGCCGATTTCGATAAGGTCAGCATCGCGACCTTGCTGCTTCCATCAGGGCAGAATGGCGATGAAGACTTGAACCAGAAGTTCAAGCTAATGGACGATTTCGCCCGTTATCTGGATAAACAGCGGCGCAAACGTCGCGAGTACATTTACTGTGGCTCGCTGTACGTGGCGCAACAGAAGCTGGATATCAAGAACTGGCGCGACAGCCAGCAATCTCCGGGTTTCCTGGCGCCGGAACGGGCCTGGATGGACGAGATTGTCGGCAACATGGGCTATGTCGATGCCCTGCGGGAAGTCAGCCGCGAAGGCGACCAGTACAGCTGGTGGCCGGATAACGAACAGGCCGAGATGCTCAACCTGGGCTGGCGTTTTGACTACCAGCTGCTGACCCCGGGCCTGCGCCGCTTTGTGCGCAGTGCACGCCTGCCACGCCAGCCGCGCTTCTCGCAGCACGCGCCGCTGATCGTGGACTACGACTGGACACTGACCATCTAAGGTCTTTTTCCAGGCACAAAAAAACCGACATTGCTGTCGGTTTTTTTGTGGGCGGTGGTTATTTGATCAACCGCAACGTCCACGGATAACGATAAGCCACGCCTTTGTTGGCCTTGATGCCCGCAATGATCGTCATCACCACCGCGCCGATCACCAGGACGGTCATCAACACGAAGCCGATCACGATGAAGCCCAGCAGGAAGCAGATCGCCCAGGCAATGCCCACGGTGATCTGGAAGTTCAGCGCTTCCTTGCCCTGGTCATCGATGAACGGGTCCGCGTCCTTCTTCACCTGCCACAGGATCAAAGGCCCCAGCAGGCTGCCGAACGGGAACATCAACCCGAAGAACGCCGCGAAGTGACAGAGCATCGCCCACTGGCGAACTTCCTTGGACGGTGTCGGCAGTGGAAGTTGACTGTCACTCATGGCGTAGCTCCTTGGGGTTGAATCAGTCGGCCAATGCGGCGTTCTGCAGTTCGAAGATCTCGGTCATGCCTTTCTGGGCCAGTGCCAGCATGGCATTCAGGTCCGCCGGCTGGAATGGCGCGCCTTCGGCGGTGCCCTGCACTTCGATGAAACCACCGGTGCTGGTCATCACCACGTTCAGGTCGGTCTCGGCAGCCGAATCTTCAAGATAGTCCAGATCCAGCACAGGCTCGCCCTGATACATGCCAACCGACACCGCAGCGATCATCTGCTTGAGCGGATCGCCACCTTTCAGGCCGCCACGTTTCTTGATGACCTTGAGCGCATCGACCAAGGCAACCATGGCGCCGGTGATGGACGCGGTGCGGGTGCCGCCGTCGGCCTGGATCACGTCGCAGTCGACGTACAGGGTCACGTCGCCCAGCTTGGACATGTCCAGCGCAGCGCGCAGGGAACGGCCGATCAGGCGCTGGATTTCGAGGGTGCGGCCGCCTTGCTTGCCACGGCTGGCTTCACGCTGGTTACGCTCGCCGGTGGCCCGCGGCAGCATGCCGTACTCGGCGGTCAACCAACCCTGGCCCTGGCCTTTAAGGAAACGCGGCACGCCATTTTCGACGCTGACGGTGCAGATAACCTTGGTATCGCCAAACTCGACCAGTACAGATCCCTCGGCGTGTTTGGTGTAGTTGCGGGTGATGCGGATCGAGCGGAGCTGATCGGCAGCGCGACCACTTGGACGTTTCATAGGGGATACCTGTACGGAGGACGAAAAACTGCCGAGCATTATAGAGCCGCCAGCCCTGATCGGCACGGCTAAAAAATCCTGTTACAAACCGGGGCAGCGAAGCCACTGTTTGGGGCCACCCTTCCCGTTGAGCTACAATCCTGCGCCTTCGCAGCCTGTCGGCTTCAATCTACCCATCAGCCCGCCCGTTTGCGGGACTGCATCGCGAGGTACCTCCATGGTGCACAGCATGACCGCCTTCGCCCGCGTCGAAAAAGCAGGCGTCCAAGGCACCCTGAGCTGGGAATTGCGCTCGGTCAACAGCCGCTACCTGGAGCCGCACCTGCGCCTGCCGGAGTCGTTTCGCGACCTTGAAGGCGCGGTCCGTGAAGCGCTGCGCCAGGGCATCTCCCGCGGCAAGCTGGAATGCACCCTGCGTTTTACCGAGGAAACCACCGGCAAGCCGCTGCAGGTCGATCGCGAGCGCGCCGCTCAACTGGTCGCCGCCGCCGAAACCATCGCCGGCCTGATCAAGCAGCCTGCCGCCATCAACCCCCTGGAAGTGCTGGCCTGGCCCGGCGTGCTGGTGGCCGACGCCACCGACCCGCAAGCCCTGAATGCCGAAGCCCTGGCGCTGTTCAACCAGGGCCTGAAGGAACTCAAGGCCGGCCGTGAGCGCGAAGGCGCCGAACTGGCCCGCCTGATCAGCGACCGCCTGACGTCCATCGAAGAAGACGTGGTGACCCTGCGCGAACTGGTGCCGCAGATGCTTGCCACCCAGCGCCAGAAGGTCCTGGACCGCTTCACCGACATGCAGGCCGATCTGGATCCGGTGCGCCTTGAGCAAGAGATGGTCCTGCTGGCCCAAAAGAGCGACGTCGCCGAAGAACTCGACCGCCTGAGCACCCACATCCTGGAAGTGCGCCGCGTGCTCAAATCAGCCGGTGCCGCTGGTCGGCGCCTGGACTTCCTGATGCAGGAACTCAACCGCGAAGCCAATACACTGGGCTCCAAAGCCTTTGATCCGCGCAGCACACAGGCTGCGGTCAACCTCAAAGTGTTGATCGAGCAAATGCGCGAACAAGTACAGAATATCGAGTAAGGCACCCTGACATGACCCACAGCACCGGCACCCTCTACATCATTTCCGCCCCATCGGGCGCGGGCAAAAGCAGCCTGGTCAAAGCCCTGACCGATGCTGACGAGCAGATCCGCATCTCGGTGTCGCACACCACTCGCGCCATGCGCCCGGGTGAAGTGAACGGCGTGCACTACCATTTCGTCGAGCGCACCGAGTTCGTGAAGATGATCGAGCACGGTGATTTCCTCGAGCGCGCCGAAGTGTTCGGCAACCTCTACGGCACCTCCCAAAGCCATCTGCAGCAGACCCTGGACGAAGGCCACGACCTGATCCTGGAAATCGACTGGCAGGGCGCCGAGCAAGTGCGCCAACTGATGCCCAAAGCCCGCTCGATCTTCATCCTGCCGCCGTCGCTGGAAGCGTTGCACCAGCGCCTGACCAACCGTGGCCAGGACAGCGACGAGATCATCGAAGGCCGCATGCGCGAGGCCGTCAGTGAAATGAGCCACTACGTCGACTACGACTACCTGATCATCAACGACGATTTCGCCCACGCCCTGGACGATTTGAAGGCGATTTTCCGCACCAACCAGCTCCAGCAAAAGCGTCAGCAGCAGCGTTTCGGTAAATTATTGGCCGAACTGCTCGGCTGATTGGCTCTTCCCAAAACCGCTGCAAGGGCTTTACATTGGCACTTGTAGCGCGTTTGCGATGGCCTGCGAAAAATCAGCGCTTCCCTAAACGCTGGTGATTTTTTAAACTGTTCAGTCCGCTCGCCCAACCGGGCAGCGCGCATATTGCATTCGCTCCGAGGAATACCATGGCCCGCGTAACCGTTGAAGACTGCCTAGAACACGTGGATAACCGCTTTGAGCTGGTCATGCTCTCTACCAAGCGTGCCCGTCAACTGGCCACTGGCGGCAAAGAGCCCCTGGTCCAGTGGGAAAACGACAAGCCTACCGTTGTAGCCCTGCGTGAAATCGCTGAAGGCCTGATGAGCTACGAGTTCATCGCCAACGCCGAAATCGTTGAAGACGAACCGCTGTTTGCAGCGTTCGAGGACGAGTCCAACGAGGCCGTCTAAGCCTATGCCTGGTCGACGTAGCACGGCGCGGGGTCACAGCCAACGGCAGGAGTTAATACTTTGCCGAGCATAGACGCCCTCGCCGATCGCTTATCGACCTACCTCGGCCCAGACCAGGTCAACCTGGTCCGCCGAGCGTATTTCTACGCCGAACAAGCCCACGACGGCCAACGCCGCCGCAGTGGCGAGGCGTATGTCACCCATCCTCTTGCGGTGGCAAATATTCTTGCCGACATGCACATGGACCATCAGAGCCTGATGGCTGCGATGCTGCATGACGTGATCGAAGACACCGGCATCGCCAAGGAAGCGCTCAGTGCGCAATTTGGCGAAACCGTGGCCGAACTGGTCGACGGGGTCAGCAAACTGACCCAGATGAACTTCGAGACCAAGGCCGAAGCCCAGGCGGAAAACTTCCAGAAGATGGCCATGGCCATGGCCCGGGACATCCGGGTGATCCTGGTCAAGCTGGCCGACCGGCTGCACAACATGCGCACGCTGGAAGTGCTGTCCGGCGAAAAACGCCGGCGCATCGCCAAGGAAACCCTGGAAATCTACGCGCCCATCGCCAACCGGCTGGGCATGCACGCCATTCGTATCGAGTTCGAAGACCTCGGCTTCAAAGCCATGCACCCGATGCGTTCCGCACGCATCTACCAGGCGGTCAAACGCGCCCGGGGCAATCGCAAGGAAATCGTCAACAAAATCGAAGAGTCCCTGAGCCATTGCCTGGCGATCGATGAGATCGAGGGCGAAGTCAGCGGCCGGCAGAAACACATCTACGGCATCTACAAGAAGATGCGCGGCAAGCGTCGGGCCTTCAACGAAATCATGGACGTGTATGCGTTCCGGATCATCGTCGACAAGGTCGATACCTGCTACCGCGTGCTGGGCGCTGTACATAATTTGTACAAACCCCTGCCGGGACGCTTCAAGGACTACATCGCGATTCCCAAGGCCAACGGCTATCAGTCGCTGCATACCACGCTGTTTGGCATGCACGGGGTGCCGATCGAGATCCAGATCCGCACCCGCGAAATGGAAGAGATGGCCAACAACGGTATCGCCGCCCATTGGCTGTACAAGTCCACCGGCGACGAGCAGCCCAAAGGCACCCATGCCCGCGCCCGCCAGTGGGTCAAGGGCGTGCTGGAAATGCAGCAACGTGCCGGCAACTCCCTCGAATTTATCGAAAGTGTGAAGATCGACCTGTTCCCGGACGAGGTCTACGTATTCACGCCCAAAGGCCGGATCATGGAGCTGCCCAAAGGCTCCACGGCGGTCGACTTTGCCTACGCGGTGCACACCGACGTGGGCAACAGCTGCATAGCCTGTCGGATCAATCGTCGACTGGCCCCGCTGTCGGAACCGCTGCAAAGCGGTTCCACGGTGGAGATCGTCAGCGCACCGGGCGCACGCCCGAACCCGGCCTGGCTCAACTTTGTGGTCACCGGCAAGGCCCGCACCCACATCCGTCACGCCCTGAAACTGCAGCGCCGCTCCGAGTCCATCAGCCTGGGCGAACGCCTGCTGAACAAGGTGCTCAACGGCTTCGACAGCTCCCTGGACAAGATTCCGGCCGAGCGCGTGCAGGCGATGCTCCACGAGTACCGCCAGGAACTGATCGAAGACTTGCTGGAAGACATCGGCCTGGGCAACCGCATGGCCTATGTGGTCGCCCGCCGCCTGCTGGGCGAAGGCGAACAATTGCCAAGCCCCGAAGGCCCGCTGGCGATTCGCGGCACCGAAGGTTTGGTGCTCAGCTACGCCAAGTGCTGCACGCCGATCCCCGGCGACCCGATTGTCGGCCACCTGTCTGCGGGCAAAGGCATGGTGGTGCACCTGGACAACTGCCGCAATATCAGTGAAATCCGCCACAACCCCGAGAAATGCATCCAGCTTTCGTGGGCCAAGGATGTCACCGGCGAATTCAACGTCGAGCTGCGGGTCGAACTGGAACACCAGCGCGGCCTGATCGCCCTGCTGGCCAGCAGCGTCAATGCGGCCGACGGCAATATCGAGAAAATCAGCATGGACGAACGCGATGGCCGCATCAGCGTGGTCCAACTGGTGGTCAGCGTGCACGACCGCGTGCACCTGGCCCGCGTGATCAAGAAACTGCGCGCCCTGACCGGGGTCATCCGCATCACCCGCATGCGCGCCTAGCCCATCCATTACAAGGAGTCATTCATGACCAAGACTGTTATCACCAGCGACAAGGCACCAGCAGCAATCGGTACTTATTCCCAGGCGATCAAGGCGGGCAATACCGTCTACATGTCCGGCCAGATTCCACTGGACCCAAAAACCATGGAGCTGGTTGAAGGCTTTGAAGCCCAAACCATCCAGGTCTTCGAAAACCTGAAGTCGGTGGCCGAAGCCGCAGGCGGTTCGTTCAAGGACATCGTCAAACTGAACATCTTCCTCACCGACCTGAGCCACTTCGCCAAGGTCAACGAGATCATGGGCAAGTACTTCGAACAACCGTACCCAGCCCGCGCCGCCATCGGCGTTGCCGCCCTGCCAAAGGGCGCGCAGGTTGAGATGGACGCCATTCTGGTCATCGAGTAAAACATCCGGCGCAGCGCTTCCTCGGGAAGGCTGCGCCGAATTGGTTCTTGGAAGGATTTCGTAATGCGCAAAGCGCTCGTTGCCTCTTCGTTGCTCGCCCTGCTGCTCGGCGGCTGCGCCAGCAATCCCGCCGACCTGGATGTGAGCGGCACCTGGATCAACCAGGCCGCCATCGATGCGGCAGCCAAGGGCGGCCCTTTGCGTGAAGCCCTGCAGAGCTATGGTCCGAACCTCGAATGGGAGGTGAACACCAAAGCATCCCAGGCCCGCTACTACAACGGTTTTGAAGTAGCTGAAGGCAAGTTGCTGGGTGAAAAATCCGGCGCCTGGAGCGTCGATTTCTACGGCGGCTCCGCCACCGAACTCAAGCGTAAAGGCAAACAACTGCTGCAAGGGGCCAATGATAACGAGCCCGAGCAACTGTTCGCCCGTGCCAAGGACCCTGCCCCCGAAGGCGCGCCGCTGGGCGCCAACTTCGAGCGTACCCTGTACGCCGCCTATATGGGCGGCACCTGGAGGATCAGCAGCGGCAATGGCGAAGGCGCGACGGTGCAGTTCCAGCCCAATGGCCAGGTAACCGGCCTGCCGGGTGCCGATCAGTACTCGCTGTGCCTGGCAGGTGATTGCGCCTCCATGAGCGGCGGCTACGACAGCATCTGGCTGCAACTGAACGGCCAGGGCAACCCGTGGATCTTTGCGCGCAAGGGCAAGCAACTGGAAATCTTCCAGGCGATCAATACCGCCCAGGCCGACGAGGTGCCCTCGTTTACCCCGGGACCGCGGCAGTGGTTGCTGGAAAAACAGTGATACAGAACAGTGATACAGAACAAAGGAGCCCACGGGCTCCTTTTTCTTTAGTCTGCTGCCTCGCTTTCCACCTTATGCAGACTGCCCCCATGCGCACATTACTTGTCCTTAGCCTGATCCTGCTGGGCGGCTGCACTCACCCGCCGCAAACGCCCGACATCAGCGGGCTGTGGATCAACCAGGCAGCCATCGACTCAGCCGCCCAAGGCAGGCCCTTGCTGCGAGCCCTTGATGCTCACGGCATGAACCTGGAATGGAACATCGACACCCGCAACGGCAAGGCACAAGTCAGCAATGCGTTCGAGCTGGGCGAAGGTCAGTTGCTGCCGAAGGCGCCGGGCGCATGGACCGTCGACTACAACGGCCATGGCGCCGACGAGCTTCGATCGGATGGCAAGCAGTTGATCCAGCTCCCCACAGAACGTTACGCCGGGCAAGTGTTTATACGCCCTGACCCGCCGGCTCCCGCGGGAGCGAAGTGGGGCACAACCTTCCGGCAGGCGCTGAACTCGGCCTATATGGGCGGCCAATGGAAAATCATTGAAGGCCAAGGCATCGGCAACATCGTAATGTTCACGGCGGATGGCACCGTGTCAGGCCTGGCGCAAAACGACCGGTACGAGCTGTGCCTGGGCGGCGATTGCGCCACCCAGGGCGCTGGCAATGACACCCTCTACCTGGGCAAGGGCGATGTCGGCGACGGCTGGATTTTCTCCCGCTACGGCAAACGACTCGAGATTCTCAAGGCGATCAACCTGTCCCGGCCCGACGAAATCCCCCAGCTCACTCCAGGCCCACGCCAGTGGCTGCTGGAAAAACAGTAACGCCATCAACCCTCGAGAATGGCCGCATACCCTTCGCGATAACTTGGATAACGTGGCACCCAACCCAGCGCCTTGGCCCGGGCATTACTGCACTGCTTGCTGCCCGCCCGGCGTACGCTGGCGTTCTCGGCCCATTCGGTCACGCCAAGGTACTCGCGCAACCAGCCCACCACGTCGGCCAGCGGTGCCGGAGCGTCATCGACGCCGATGTAGCATTTATCCAGCACACCGCCCTGCTCCACGTGCTGCAGCAAAAACGCCAGCAAACCCGCAGCGTCATCCGCGTGAATGCGGTTGCCATATAAAGGTGGGTCAATCGCCACGCGATAGCCCTGGCGCACCTGGCTCAGCAGCCACTCGCGGCCGGGGCCATAGATGCCGGTCAGGCGCACGACGCTCGCGGGAATGCCGCTGTTCAATGCCACTTGCTCGGCTTCCAGCATGACTTGTCCGGAATAACCGCCCGCCTGGGTCTCGGAGTTTTCGTCGACCCACTCACCGTTCTGCTGCCCGTACACACTGCTGCTGGATACAAACAGCAAATGCCTGGGCGCCTGGCCGTAGTCGTTCAGCCACTCCAGCACATGCTGCAACCCTTGCACGTACGCTGCGCGATAGCCGGCTTCGTCGTGATCGGTGGCCGCCGCGCAATACACCAGGTAATCCACCCCGCCCACCGGCCAGGTATCGGGGCAGTTTTCATTGAACAGGTCGCCGGCAATCCCGATAACACCCTTGGGAAGGCGCGAGATATCCCGGCGCAGACCATGAACGTCCCAGCCCTGGGCCAGCAATTGGGTGGCCAGACGGCTACCGACATCGCCGCAACCGGCAATCACCACAGAAGGCGCAGACATCACAAAACTCCGTTCTTAAAGGTCAAGATTAGCCCCCGCACATGACCAGCGGCCAGCAAAACGACAAATAAAGTAACTGTATTACTTCTGTTAACAAGAATTACTTGCAATAATAACCGCCCATTTGTCCTCGACCCGTTACGGTCTGGAAGGACGATCACTCATTTTTTTCTCTCAGGTCCGGCCAGCATGACACGCAATACATCCCCCGCTTCGCCAACCAAGCCTCACAGCCCATCCCGCGCCTGGCGTGCGATTGCTGCAGTGCTGTTCAGCGTTCTGCTGGCACCGACCGCCGCGTTCGCCGATAACACCGCCCCGGCTACACAGCCTGCTGCGACCGCTCCAGCCCACGAGCAAAACGCTGCGGCGCCTGCTGCTGCACCGGCTGCCACCGACCCAGCCCTGGCCGCCGAAGGCGCTCCGGCTGACGAGTCCGGCGTGGTGCTGGAAGAAGACAACAGCCTGGGCATGGCCCACGACCTGTCGCCCTGGGGCATGTACCAGAACGCTGACATCATCGTGAAGATCGTGATGATCGGCCTGGCCATCGCCTCGATCATCACCTGGACCATCTGGATCGCCAAGGGCTTCGAGCTGCTGGGTGCCAAGCGTCGCCTGCGCACTGAAATCGTCCACCTGAAAAAAGCCACCACCCTGAAAGAAGCCAGCGAAAGCGCGGCGAAGAAGGGCACCCTGGCGAACCTGCTGGTCCACGACGCCCTTGAAGAAATGCGCCTGTCGGCCAACAGCCGTGAAAAAGAAGGCATCAAGGAACGTGTCAGCTTCCGTCTGGAGCGCCTGGTTGCAGCCTGCGGTCGCAACATGAGCAACGGCACCGGCGTGCTGGCGACCATTGGTTCCACCGCGCCCTTCGTCGGCCTGTTCGGTACCGTATGGGGCATCATGAACAGCTTCATCGGCATCGCCAAAACCCAGACCACCAACCTCGCCGTCGTGGCGCCCGGCATTGCCGAAGCCCTGCTGGCGACCGCACTGGGCCTGGTTGCCGCGATTCCTGCGGTGGTCATCTACAACGTCTTCGCCCGTTCGATCGCCGGCTACAAGGCTCAGGTGTCGGACGCTTCGGCAGAAGTCCTGTTGCTGGTCAGCCGTGACCTCGATCACCTGCCTTCCGAGCGCAGCTCGCAACCGCATATGGTGAAAGTGGGGTAATCGGCCATGGGCCTGCATTTGAATCAAGGCGACGACGAGCTCGTCGAGAACCACGAAATCAACGTCACGCCGTTTATCGACGTGATGCTGGTGCTGCTGATCATCTTCATGGTGGCTGCACCCCTGGCCACTGTAGACATCAAGGTCGACCTGCCCGCTTCCAGCGCGAAACCGGCACCACGGCCAGAGAAACCGATATTCCTCAGCGTCAAGGCGGACCAGCGTCTGTTCCTGGGCGAAGAAGAAGTCAAATCCGACACCCTGGGCGCGGTGCTCGACGCCAAGACCCAGGGCAAGAAAGACACGACGATCTTCTTCCAGGCCGACAAGGGCGTGGACTACGGCGACCTGATGAGCGTGATGGATGCCCTGCGGGCAGCCGGCTACCTCAAGGTAGGCCTGGTCGGACTTGAGACGGCAGCCAAGAAATGATCACGACGCGCCACAAACTGACGCGTTATGGCACCAGCCTCGCCGTCGTGCTGGGCGTCCACGCCGTCGCGATCATCATCGCGCTCCAGTGGTCGGCGCCACACATGGTCCAACTGCCACCGGCCGCCATGGTCATCGACCTGGCACCGATGCCGGCGCCGCCACCTCCGGCCCCGCCGAAGGTGATCACGCCGCCACAGCCGCCAGCGCCGGTGGAAGAGTTGCCATTGCCGAAGCTGGCTGAGGCACCCAAGCCGACGATCCAGGTGCCAAAGCCGGTCAAGCCCAAGCCAAAACCACAGCCGCCCAAGCCTGTAGAGAAGAAGCCCGATCCGCCCAAGGAAAAACCTTCCGAAGAGCCGCCGAGCGAAACTCCGCAGAACAACGCGCCTACGGAGAAATCCGCCCAGCCACAGCCGGGCCCTTCACCGCAGCAGATCGCGGCCAAGGCCACCTGGGAAAGTACCCTGCTGGGCCACCTGCAGAAGTACAAGAAGTACCCGCCAGGCGCCCAGGCCCGTGGCAAGGAAGGCCTGAACCGCTTGCGTTTCGTGGTGGATGCCGATGGCAACGTGCTGTCCTATGAGTTGGTGGGCCGCTCCGGCAACGCCGACCTGGACCGCGCCACCCTCGACATGATCCGTCGTGCCCAGCCGCTGCCCAAGCCGCCGGCCGACATGTTGAAAGGCGGCAGCATCGAGATCGTTGCGCCGTTCGTTTACAACATCGAAAAACGTCGTCGGTAACCCTCACCGTGGGCACTCTCGGGTGCCCACGGCTGCTGCTCCCTCCCTCGCGCATTGTCGCAACCTGAACCAGGGTTGAACGGGTCGCCATCTAACTCGATCTTCACTTGTAACACTTAAAGACAAAGCCAATCATCCGCGAATCGTTCTCATTAGCGGACATTCGGCATGCCCACTCCTGCCCGGCTGGCTCTCGTCCTGCTGGCTTTTCCCGTCGTTGCACAGGCGGATCAGCTGGTCACCCTGGTCATTCAAAACCACACCTTCAGCCCCTCAAGTTTCGAGGTGCCGGCCGGTGAGCGCTTTCGTATTCAACTCACCAGCCACGACGAAAGCGTCGATGAGTTCGAAAGCTATGACATGAAATTCGAAAAAATCATCGTCCCCGGCAACACCGTCACGGTGTTTGCGGGCCCGCTGCATCCCGGCACCTACACCTTCTTCGATGACTACCACCCGGACCAGGCCAAAGGCACGGTCACTGCCGTCGCGGCCAAGGAGTAAGCCATGCTGGCCTGTCTGTTGATCGTGTTTCGAGAAGTGCTGGAAGCCGGGATTGTGGTCGGCATCGTGATGGCCGCCACCCAGGGCCTGGCACGGCGCGGGCTGTTTATCGGCGGCGGGATCGCAGCCGGCGTACTGGGTGCCGGAATCCTCGCGCTCTTTACCGGCGCAATCACCCAGGCACTCCAGGGCTTTGGCCAGGAGATTTTCAACGCGGCCATTCTGGTGGTCGCCGTGGTCATGCTGGGCTGGCACAACCTGTGGATGGCCAGCCACGGACGCGAACTGGCCACCCAACTGCGCAGCGCCGGCAATGCGGTACTCAGCGGCGAAAAATCACTCTGGGCGCTGGCCGTGGTGATCACCGTGGCGGTGCTGCGCGAAGGCTCGGAAATCGTGCTGTTCCTCTATGGCATCGCCGCGTCGAGCCAGGCAGACCCACTGTCGATGCTGGCGGGTGGCGTGCTCGGCATCGCCGCCGGCGCCGCGCTGTCCTGGCTGATGTACCGCGGCCTGGTCGCCATCAGCCTCAAGCGCCTGTTTTCGATCACCGGCTGGATGATCGCCTTGCTCGCCGCCGGCATGGCGGGCCGGGCGGCCGCGATCCTCGCCGGTATCGACCTGATCCCCGCCTGGGGCTACCAACTCTGGGACACCTCCTGGCTGGTCTCCGACGCCAGCCTCACCGGCCGCGCCCTGACCGCGCTGGTGGGCTACACCGACCGGCCGCTGGGCGTCCAACTGGCCGCCTGGTCCGTCACCCTTGCGCTCCTGGTGCTGGGTAACCGCTTGCTGCATTCACGCCCGACGCAATCACGTTAACTGTCCCAAGGAGCCCCACCATGAAACACCTGCGCAAACCCTTGGCCACCGCACTGGTACTTGTCAGCGCCCTGGCCGCTTCCACCCTGACCCAAGCCCGCGAGTACCCGATTGGCGGGCCCGTCCAGGTCAACGACATGGAAATCGCCTCCTCCTACCTGGTGGGCATCGAAATGGCCCCCATGCCACCGGGCATGGTGATGAGCAAGGATTCGGTGCACCTCGAGACGGATGTGCATGCCACCGCCGACAACAAGTACGGCCTGTCCAATGGCGAGTGGGTGCCCTACCTGACCATCACCTACTCCCTGGTCAAGCAAGGTTCGCCCGACTACAAGGAAATCGGCACGCTGCTGCCGATGGTGGCCAAAGACGGCGCCCACTACGCCAACAACGTGAAAATGGACGGCCCCGGCACCTACACCGTGGTACTGCGCTATGAAAGCCCGCAAATCAAAGGCTTCTTTCACCATGTGGACAAGGAAACCGGCGTACCGGAATGGTGGGGCCCCTTCACCAAGACCTTCACCTTCAAATACCCGCAAAGCTGAAAGCATGAACGCGACACCTGATTACCAGGTGTCGTAAACCCCATGCTGTCTGATAACGTGCGTCTATCGATTGCAGCCGGTATGCTTGGCCCGCAACCTCATGGACGCCCGCTATGACTCTTACAGAATTACGCTACATCGTTACCCTCGCCCAAGAGCAGCACTTCGGCCACGCGGCCGAGCGTTGCCACGTCAGCCAGCCGACGCTGTCGGTGGGTGTGAAGAAGCTTGAAGACGAACTCGGTGTGCTGATTTTCGAGCGCAGCAAAAGCGCCGTGCGCCTCACCCCCGTCGGCGAAGGCATCGTCGCCCAGGCCCAGAAGGTCCTGGAACAGGCCCAAAGCATTCGCGAGCTGGCCCAGGCCGGCAAGAACCAGCTGACCGCACCGCTGAAAGTCGGCGCCATCTACACCGTCGGCCCGTACCTGTTCCCGCACTTGATTCCGCAACTGCACCGCGTCGCGCCGCAGATGCCCCTGTATATCGAAGAAAACTTCACCCACGTGCTGCGCGACAAACTGCGCAACGGCGAGCTGGACGCGATCATCATCGCCCTGCCGTTCAACGAGGCCGACGTGCTGACCCTGCCGCTCTACGATGAGCCGTTCTACGTGCTGATGCCGGCATCCCACCCATGGACGCAGAAAGACACCATCGACGCCGGCCTGCTCAACGACAAGAGCCTGCTGCTGCTGGGCGAAGGCCACTGCTTCCGCGACCAGGTGCTGGAAGCCTGCCCGACCCTGACCAAGGGCAACGACGGCGCCAAGCACACCACCGTGGAATCCAGCTCCCTGGAAACCATTCGCCATATGGTCGCTTCCGGCCTGGGCATCTCGATCCTGCCGCTGTCGGCGGTCGACAGCCATCACTACGCCCCGGGCGTGATCGCCGTGCGCCCACTGACGCCGCCGGTGCCGTTCCGGACAGTGGCGATTGCCTGGCGCGCGAGCTTCCCGCGTCCGAAAGCGATTGAAATCCTCGCCGACTCGATCCGCCTGTGTTCGGTGGCCAAGCCGCCTGCTGCGAGCTAAGTAACGGTATGACTGAGCTGTCGCAGGTGTCGGTGACGGCACTCAAGGGTGTCGGGGAGGCCATGGCCGAGAAATTGGCCAAGGTCGGCCTGGAAAATCTCCAGGACGTATTGTTCCACCTGCCCCTGCGTTATCAGGACCGCACCCGCGTGGTGCCCATCGGCCAGCTGCGCCCCGGGCAGGACGCGGTGGTCGAAGGCACCGTCAGCGGCGCCGACGTGGTGATGGGCAAGCGCCGCAGCTTGGTCGTGCGCCTGCAAGACGGCACCGGCGGCCTGAGCCTGCGCTTCTACCATTTCAGCAACGCTCAGAAGGAAGGCCTCAAGCGAGGCACCCGCGTGCGCTGCTATGGCGAAGCCCGGCCCGGCGCTTCGGGGCTGGAAATCTACCACCCGGAATACCGCGCGATTACCGGCGACGAACCGCCACCGGTCGACACCACCTTCACACCGATCTACCCGCTCACCGAAGGCCTGACCCAGCAGCGCCTGCGCCAGCTGTGCATGCAAACCCTGACGATGCTCGGGCCGAAAAGCCTGCCCGACTGGCTGCCGCAGGAGTTGGCGCGCGACTACCAACTGGCGCCGCTGGATGATGCGATCCGCTACCTGCATCACCCACCGGCCGACGCCGACGTCGACGAGTTGGCCCTCGGTCATCACTGGGCCCAACATCGCCTGGCGTTCGAAGAACTGCTGACCCACCAACTGTCCCAGCAACGCCTGCGCGAGAGCATGCGTTCGCTGCGTGCGCCGGCCATGCCCAAGGCCAAGCACCTGCCTGCGCAATACCTGGCCAACCTGGGGTTTGCACCGACCGGCGCCCAGCAGCGGGTCGGCAATGAAATCGCCTACGACCTGAGCCAGAAAGAACCGATGCTGCGGCTGATCCAGGGCGACGTAGGCGCGGGTAAAACCGTGGTCGCCGCCCTCGCCGCACTGCAAGCCCTCGAAGCCGGCTATCAGGTGGCGCTGATGGCGCCCACCGAGATTCTCGCCGAACAACACTTCATAACCTTCAAGCGCTGGCTCGAACCACTGGGCCTGGAAGTCGCATGGCTGGCCGGCAAGCTCAAGGGCAAGAACCGCGTAGCCGCCCTGGAGCAGATCGCCGCCGGCGCCCCGATGGTGGTGGGCACCCACGCGCTGTTCCAGGACGAAGTGAAATTCAAGAACCTGGCACTGGTGATCATCGACGAGCAGCACCGCTTCGGCGTGCAACAGCGCCTGGCCCTGCGCCAGAAAGGCGTGGGCGGGCGCATGAGCCCGCACCAGTTGATCATGACCGCCACGCCGATCCCGCGCACCCTGGCCATGAGCGCCTACGCCGACCTCGACACCTCGATCCTCGACGAACTGCCGCCGGGCCGAACGCCGGTCAACACCGTGCTGGTCACCGACACCCGCAGGGTAGAAGTGATCGAACGGGTACGAGGCGCCTGCGCCGAAGGCCGCCAGGCGTATTGGGTGTGCACGCTGATCGAAGAGTCGGAAGAGCTGACCTGCCAGGCCGCCGAAACCACCTACGAAGACCTCACCAGCGCCTTGGGCGAGCTCAAGGTCGGGCTGATCCACGGCCGCATGAAGCCGGTGGAAAAGGCCGCGGTGATGGCCGAGTTCAAGGCCGGCAATTTGCAATTGCTGGTGGCAACCACGGTGATCGAAGTCGGCGTCGACGTACCGAACGCCAGCCTGATGATCATCGAAAACCCCGAGCGCCTGGGCCTGGCGCAACTGCACCAGTTACGCGGCCGCGTGGGCCGGGGCAGCGCCGCCAGTCATTGCGTGCTGCTGTACCACCCGCCGCTGTCACAAATCGGCCGCCAGCGCCTGGGGATCATGCGCGAAACCAACGACGGTTTCGTGATCGCCGAAAAAGACCTCGAACTGCGCGGCCCCGGCGAAATGCTCGGCACCCGTCAGACCGGCTTGCTGCAATTCAAGGTGGCTGACCTGATGCGCGACGCCGACCTGCTGCCCGCCGTGCGCGATGCGGCCCAGGCGTTGATTGAGCGCTGGCCGGAACATGTCAGCCCACTGCTGGACCGCTGGCTTCGACACGGGCAGCAATACGGCCAAGTGTGACGGCTGACTCACTTAGTCGACCATCAGATGTATCAAGCTGGTTATACTCCAATGACTGTAGGAAATTGGATTCAGGCCATGTCAGAAGTTGCCCTCGCCACAGCCCCACCGACCGCACCCTCGGTGATTCGGACGCTGCTTGCAAAGCTCGCCATCAGCTACACGGAAGTTGCCGAACGTCCTGGCCTGAACCCGGCGCAAAAGGTTCAGGCAGTACTGCTCGATGATGCCGTGGGTGCACTCATGGTGCTGTTTCCACAGAACCAGTTGCTGGACCTCAATCGCCTGGCCGAACTGACCGGTCGGCGCCTCACGGCCGTGTCCCCCGAGCGCCTCGAACGCATGCTCGGCAAGCACAGCCTGAGCCTGCTGCCCGGCCTGCCGCCGCTGACCAGTTCCCCGTGCCTGTACGAAGAAAGCCTGCTGCGTGAACCCACCGTACTGGTTCACTCGGGCGAGGCCGGGCTGCTGCTGGAGATTTCCAGCGACGCCTTCAAGAGCATGCTGACCAAGGCCAGCGCCGCGCATTTCGGCGAGCCGTTGAGCAGCATCCGGCCGAACCTCGACCGCCCCAACGACGACCGCGAGGAAATCACCCAGGCGATGCAGGCGTTCACTGCCCGCCGCATCCAGCAGCGTCTGGAAGCGACCATCGAGATTCCACCGCTGGCCGACACGGCACAAAAGATTATCAAGCTGCGGGTCGACCCCAACGCCACCATCGACGACATCACCGGCGTGGTGGAAACCGACCCGGCCCTGGCTGCCCAAGTGGTGAGCTGGGCGGCGTCGCCCTACTACGCCTCGCCGGGCAAGATCCGCTCGGTGGAAGACGCCATCGTCCGCGTACTGGGCTTTGATTTGGTGATCAACCTCGCGCTGGGCCTGGCCCTGGGCAAGACCTTGAGCCTGCCCAAGGACCAGCCGCAACAGGCCACGCCGTACTGGCACCAGTCGATCTACACCGCCGCCGTGATCGAAGGCCTGACCCGTGCCATGCCCCGCGCCCAGCGCCCGGAAGCCGGCCTGACGTACCTCGCCGGCCTGCTGCATAACTTTGGCTACCTGTTGCTGGCCCACGTGTTCCCGCCGCATTTCTCGCTGATCTGCCGGCACCTGGAGGTCAACCCGCACCTGTGCCACAGCTATATCGAGCAGCACCTGCTGGGCATCAGCCGTGAGCAGATTGGTGCATGGTTGATGCGCTATTGGGACATGCCGGACGAACTGTCCACCGCCCTGCGCTTCCAGCACGACCCGACCTACGACGGCCAATACGCCGAATACCCGAACCTGGTGTGCCTGGCCGTGCGCTTGCTGCGCAGCCGCGGCATCGGTTCCGGGCCGGATGAAGACATCCCGGACGAACTGCTGGAACGCCTGGGTCTGACCCGGGACAAGGCGGAGGATGTGGTGGCTAAAGTGCTGGATGCGGAAACGTTGCTGCGGGAGTTGGCGTCGCAGTTCAGCCAAGGATAAATCTGCGCCTGTGATACCGCTATCGCAGGCAAGCCAGCTCCCACATTTGACCGGGGTCTACCTGTAGAAACGCGGTACATGTGGGAGCTGGCTTGCCTGCGATGAATTCAACTCGGTCTTAAGCCTTCGGCTTTTTCTTCGGCTTCAAATACTTGGTCAACCCCTGGAACCAGATCACCAGCGCCGGGTTGCCCTTGATCTGGATCGACTTGTCCTGAATCCCCGTCATGAACGCCAGTTGCTTGTTCTTCGCCTGCATCGTGGCGAAGCCGTAGGCCGCATCCTTGAAGGCAATAGCAAACGCAGGCGCGGGATGAACACCCGAACGGCTGGTGATGCGCTGGTCTTTGACGATGAAGTGACGGGCAACCTTGCCGTCGAGGGTCTGCAGCTGGAACGCCAGGTCCTTGTCACCCAACTGCTGCTGGAACGCAGGGTTGGTGCGGCTGGCTTTGCCCATCAACAGGCCAAGCATCCAGAGAAGAAAACGAAATTTCATGCACACGGCCTCAGTGTAATTATTGGGTGGCCGCAGCAGTTTAACGATTTGTGCAAATAACGCTACCGATCTCCCGTTTTAGCAGGAGATCGGCTGGCGTTTAACGCTTATAGCAACAACTTGGCTTAGACGTTAGGGCAAGGAACCGGTGCCCAGTCGGCCAGGTTTGGATCACGGCACGTGCCTTCGATCTGCGCTTTACCGGCGCTGGCGACCTGCTTGCTTTCAGCTTGCTTGGTCTGCGCGGTCTGGATGGTTTTCTCGGTGGCTACCGCTTCTTTCGGCACGGTTGGCAGCACCGGCTTTTTCGCCACTTTTACCGGCTTCTTGCCTTTGGCGGGCGTCACCACCGGGGTGGTGTCAGCGGTGGCCACGGTCACCACGTCGGCACGTTGTACGCCGACTTGTTGCAGGTCCTGCTCGTACGCCTGGGTGTAGTTGTTCAGGTCTTCACTGGCTTTACCGTTGACCGCAACGATCAGGTCATTGGACTCTTTCAGGCCGGAGACGATTTCTGCCAGGCGCTTGCGGCCTTCGACGTCATTGACGGTCTTGGCCTTGCGGTCGGCCACCAGCTTGGTGAACGCACTCTGGTAGCACTGCTGGGACGCCTTGGCGTACGCGGTGCTGCGGTCGATGTCGGAGGCACGCTTGTTGACGTCAGTGGCGTAGGAAGCGATGCGCTGGTTGTCATCGGTGATCTGCTTCTGGCGCTCGGTGTAGTAACCCGCTGCACCGCCGGCCAGGGCGCCGCCCGCTGCGCCGATGGCGGCATTGCGGCCACGCTTGTCGGAGTCACCGGTCAAGGCGCCCAGCAGTGCACCACCGGCCGCGCCGATGGCAGCACCGGTGACGACCGACTTGGTCAGGTCCGAATCGGTGGCGCGCAGGTGTTGTACCGGCTCGTAGCAGTTCGGGTAGTACTCGACCTTGGTGGTCGAGGCGACCTTGGAGGTCGGCGACGTTGCGCAACCGGTCAGCACAGTGCTGAAACCGGCAG
This sequence comes from Pseudomonas sp. ADAK13, assembly GCF_012935715.1. NCBI lineage: Bacteria > Pseudomonadati > Pseudomonadota > Gammaproteobacteria > Pseudomonadales > Pseudomonadaceae > Pseudomonas > Pseudomonas sp. ADAK13. Next base: position 2,439,794 of record NZ_CP052860.1, on the reverse strand, counting down.
CGATCAACAGCAGATGACGCTTGGAAACCGCCTTACGGGAAAAAAGCATAGGTGTGTTCTCTGTTAAGTTTGACTTGCCCAGCACGGCCCACCGCCGCCTGAGTCCCTTCCAAGCTCGCCATACAACCAGCGGTCAAGACCGCTGACCGCTCGCTGCGAGCAATTCCTTCAAAATCGTCGCCGGGTCGGCCCGCTGTTGCTTGCGGTAGTTGCCCACATGGCGAACGAATAACGTCGCGCGCGTCACCAGGCTCTTGCCCAGCACTGGCTTGCGATCCAACTCTTCCTTGATCCGTTGAAACTGCGCCTGGATCACCGCATCGGTGTAGCGCGTGCCGGTGGCCAGGTTGTCGATATAGATCGCCACCGCGCCGTCCAGCGCACTGCGCCCATTGGTGATCGCCGTGGCGAACAACTGCGCACTGGCCTCGTCCTTCGCGTCGATAGCCTGCTGGCGGCTCTTCTGCAAATTGATCAGGCGGATGTTGTAGTTGTTGATGGTCTCGGCCACCAGGGCCGCAGACTGAATCAGGTTGCCGGCCGCCTCTTCACGCTGCTGGGCGATCAGCGAGACGTTGCGCTTGAGCTCTTCGTTGACCAGTCCAAGTTCGGCTTGCAGGCGCGGGTCGACGCTGGCGGCGATGATGCTGTCCAGGCGCTTGGTCGGGTCCTGGGCGTCGTCGATGGCGTCGGTCAGCGAGGCCAGGCGGCCTTCTTTCTGCCATTGAGCGAACAGCTCCTTGTAGCGCGAGCGCGGTGCCGACAACGCACCAATCGCCACGCGAAAGCCGGTGGTCTCGTTGCTTTGTTCGGTGCCATCAGCGGCGAACAAGGGGTACTCGCGGCGCATGCCGGTGAACAGCGTGCCCTCGCCTTCCAGGTAGTTGCCGCCCTTGACCACAAAGCCGCCGTAGGTGCCCTGGCGACGCCCGGCGTGCACCAGCTGGAACGACTCCTGAACCATTTCCGCCGCGTTGCCGATCACATCGAACATGCCGATCGGGTTGGGCAACTTGGTGCCGATGGGCATCAAGCGTGCGGCCTGGCCGGTACCGCCGGCGACCTGGTTGAACACCGCATAATCGGCGAGGGGGCCGTCGCTTTCGCTGCCCTCGGCGCGCCGTGGGAACAGCCGGCCTTCCAGGTCCTGACGGCTGACCGCCTGGCCACCGCGTGCGGCAAACTCCCACTCCACTTCCGTCGGCAGGCGCACAAAGCCCAGGCCGCCGTCGTCTGCCGAAGCGCCGCGACCACTGACGGGCAGCAGCTCACGGTGGTACTTCATCAGCCAGGCGCTGTACACCGCCGAGAAACGCTCGGCTTCAAAGCGCGACAGCTTGACCTTGGGCAAGCGCGCGGCCATGCCGGTGGGTACGTCGCACGCCGGGGCCGGCTCGCCGCTGGCCAGGGATTGCGCCTGGGACATGACCTGCGCGTACTGCCGGGCGGTGACTTCGTACTTGCCGATGAAGTAGAGCATCGGCTTGAGCGGGGTCTTGGCGTCGGTCTTGGGCATCAGCGGCGCGATGACTTTGTTCCAGTCCTTGGGCAGGTCCTTGAGGGTGAACTGGCCGTTGATAAAGTCCCGGCGGTAGCCGGAAATGAACGACTGCTGGTAGCCCGCCTCGCCCTCGCTGAACGGGTAGCCGAGGCTGATCTCGCGGTCATCCAGGGTGCCCTGGGCCAGCACATAGGCGTAGCGGAATACCATGTCGCCTTCGCAGGGCAGCGGCAGGCTGACGTCGTCCGGCAACGGCTTGGGGTTGTCCAGTTTGTCGCTTGTCTCGTCGGCCCAGGCCATCGAAGCCAGGGTCAGCGCCACGGCGGCGCCCAGTAACTTATACATCTCTGATTCCTTCAGAAGCCTGGATACGCGCCACACGCCAACCGCCACAGGCCGCCGCCACGGCGCTGACGCCCAGGACAGCAACCAGGGCCAGGCCGTAATGACGCGCCAGCAGGTGACTGGCGTACTCGCCCGGGACCTGCACGAATAATTGGTTCAGGCCTGACTCTGCCAGCCCGTATAAAAGCCCGCTCAACACCGCGGCAAACCCGGCGCTGTACAGCGCCTGCAGCACCACGAACAGCAACAGCCCAGCCGTGGAAAACCCCAGCAGCCGCAGCACCGACAATTCCCGGCGCTTGCGTGCAACCGCCGCCAGCGCACCGGCAAAGATCGCGGCAAACGCGCCCGCCAGGGCCAGCCCGGCGATGATCCAGAACACGATCGACAGGTTGCGGCTCAGCGACTGCACCTGGGCGATGGTCTGTGCCTGGGTCGACACCAACACGTTCTGCCCCGCGAAATACACCCGCAGCGGCTCCACATCCACCAGGCGCCGCGCATACAAACGGAACGCCGGGTAAACCCGCTGCTCACTCACGCCCACCGCATCGCCGTCCCAGCCAAACGCCGGCACGGCGCGGCCATCGCGATAATCTTCCGCCGCTTCCAGCAACCCCAGGGGCGCGAACAATCCATCCCGGGCGAAGGCTTCCAGCGGCAACACCTGCAGCACGTGCACCCGCGTGCGCTGCGACTCGACGCGACCCGCCACCTGGCGACCAAAACTCGCCTCCAGCCAATCCCCGGCCTTTGCCCCGAGTTTCTCGGCAGCGGTGTGGCTCAAAACGATTTGATCCAGGCCCTTGGGCATTGGCAGTCCGGCCAGCAACGGATCATTGTCGGCGGTCGGCAGCATCTCCACCGTCACTGCGCCCAACTGCGCCGTCGCCGCGATCTGCCGGGTTCGCGGCAAGGCAAACGCCACGTCGCGGCGCTGGCGCAGTTGCTCGACAAATTCACTGCTGAATCGACCACCGCCCAACGGAATAATTTCCCGGGTGGCGGGGTCGTTCTCCAAGCGTTCGGTCAAACTGCCAACCAGTCCATATTTCAGGCCAAACAACACCAGCAACGGCGCGATCACTGCCGCCAACGCGAGCACCGAACACACCGACAGCCACGCGTCGTTGCGGTAGTCCTGCCAGGCCAGGGAAGCCACCAACGCGATACGCATCAGCACGCCTCCCCGAGGGTCGCAGTGACGCCGCCGTCGGTATCGCGACGGCAACTGATGCGCCGTACCTGCAAGCCGCTGGCGCGGGCCAAGGGCTCGTCATGGGTGGCGATCACGCAGCACGCGCCGTTGTTCCGCGCCTGGGCCAGCAACGCCTGCATCACACGTTCGGCGTTCAACGGGTCGAGCGCCGCGGTGGGCTCATCCGCCAGCAACAGTTGCGGGCCATGGGCCAGAGCCCTCGCGCAACTGACCCGCTGACGCTGGCCCACGGACAACGCCGCCGGCTTCTTATCCAGCTGATCGGTGATCTCCAACTGCGCAGCCAGCCGCGCCACGCTGCCGTCGTCCTTCAAGCCCAGCAGTTGCCGCGACAGCGCAATGTTGCCGCGTACATCGAGAAAACCCAGCAGGCCACCGGTTTGCAGCACATAGCCCAGGTGCCCGCTGCGCAATCGAGCCAGCTCACTTTGCTGATCGCCACGCCAAAGCCCGGCGATGTCGACACCGTTGAAGTCGAACTGCCCGACCTGATCCGGCGCCAACACCAGCGCGAGCAAATCCAGCAACGTGCTCTTGCCACAGCCACTCGGCCCCACCACCGCCAACTGTTCACCCGCACGCAGTTGCAGGCCCGGAATCACCAGGCTGTAGCGCTGGGCGCCGACGCCCCGGCTCTTGTGCACTGCGCTCAAGTTCAGCATTACGGCAACGTCGACAACGGCACGCGGTACAACGCATCGCCCGGCTCGGCATCGCCGAAACGGACCCAGTTGGCCACATCGTTGTGAAAGGTTTCGTAGAGGCGGATCTTCGAATCCAGCTCGTCGATAAAGTCTTCCTGCTCGGCCACGCTCAACGACAGCCACAAATCCTGAGTCATGTTCAGCGACTTGCTGCGGTACGGCAGGCCTTCCAGGTACTCGCCAAGGATGCCGCCGTCCGCCAGGTTGCCGCCTTTTTTCAAGGCCTGTGGATCGCGGCTCATATAGGCCGAGGCGCTGGCAATTTCCTGGAAGAAATCCTTCGGCGAGGTCTGGGTTTTGCGCGCGGCGTCGACGATCAGTTTCAAGGACTGCTGCAAATCGTTGAGCTGCAACTTGGTCAGCATCACACACACCTGGAAGGCCGGCAGCGCGGTGTTGGTCAGGTCGCGGTCGGCGGTCCAGGCACTCACCAGTTGCGGCGCCTGGCTCGCGCTTTTGCGCCCGAGGAAATCCATGTGCATCGCATAACCGACGGCGGCGGACTTGTCTGCCAGGGTCGGCGCGGTACTGAGCAGCGGCACCGGCTGCGGCGTGTTGCTGCGCACCTGATGCACCAGGTTGGCGAACACCGTACCGATCTCGTCGACCCGCTCGCCGAACTTGCGCACATCACCACCGGGCACCGGCGTGTACAAATCGCCGATCTGCGGGTTGGCGTCGGCGGTCAGGGTGCGGTATTGGGTTTCGGCGCCGCTGTGGGTTTTCTTGCCGGCGTCGGTGCGCAAGTGCAGGGCGTAGATCTTGATCTGCTTGCCCAATGCCGCCTGGCGCACTTCGGCTTCGTTCATCTGGGTGGCCGCGAACGGGTCATTCTTGCGCAGCGCACCGGCGTCGGTCACCAGCAGGATCAGGCGCCCGCCATAGCCCGACCAGTCCATGCCTTCCACCGCCTGCATCACACCCGCGAACGCGTCCTCGTTGAACGAGTGACTGGACACGGTGGACGCCTTCACCTGCCGCGCCATGTCGAGGAAGCGTTGCGGGTCGCGGCCCTGGTCGAGGGTGATCAGGGTCTTGGCCACGTATTCCAGGCCCGGGGTTTTCTTGATGCTGTTGCGAAAGCCCACGAGGCCGAAGCTCACGCTGTCCAGCTCGCCACGTTCGGCGATGCGGGTTTGCAGTTCGTGCACCACGTCGCGCACCTGGTCGATATAGGGCTGCATCGAGACGGTGGTGTCGACCACCAGCACCACGGCAGTGCGGAAGGCGTCGGCATCCGCCACGGGTGCGCGCGCAACGGCCTTGGCCACGGTGTTCGGCGTGCTGCCAGGGTCGATGGAGGCGACGTTGAGCAACTGCACCGGCTGGCCGTTTTCGTCGAAGCTCTCTTTGGAATCAAAAATCGGCAGCAGGTAAAACTGGTTCTGCGGGACCGCGCTGGCGGTCGGTTCCAGCGCCAGCACCTGCTGGTTGTCCTCACTGTTTTTCTGCACCTTGAGCAGCAGGTTTTTCGCCGCTGCCGGATCGGCCAGCAGCTTTTCCACCTCCGCAGATTGGCGCAGGAACATCACCGGCGCCCGGCCCGAACGCTCGGTGAACTTGAGCACCAGGCTCTGCTTCCAGTCGCTGACTTGGGTGGCCGGCAACCAGCCGTCGCTGCGCCCGTCGGTGGCGGCGCCAACACGCAGCCACGGGCTGCCATCGATGTCCTTGCGCTGATACACGTAGAGCACTGAAAACGCCGGCAAGCCTTCGCCCGGCGCCCCGCCCGCTTCGTGGGAAAGCTTGGCGCCAGGCTTGCTCAATACACGCTGGAACAGGGTTTTCTTGCCGGCCATCAGCAGCGGGCGTTGACCGCCGTCGGCCTCCGCGACCACAGGTTGCGCGGCGGGCGGCGTAACGGTTTTGGCGGCCTCGACAACCGGCGGCGCGGCGGCTGGCGCGTCATCTTTCAACCACCAGTAACTCGCACCGCCAATCGCCAGCGCGACCGCCACGGCAACCGCCGCCAACGCCAGCACCGGCCCACGGTTTTGTTCGGAAACGGCGGCGTGTTGCGTCGGCGTCACCACCGGTTGGCGCACCGGCTGCGGCTGCGGCTTGTCGGTCGGGATTTCGATGGAAACCGGCGTGAGCCCGGCCAGGTCATTCGAGACGGGGACCGGAATCGGCAAAGGCCGAATCAACGTCGCCTCTACCGGCGTTTCTTTCGGCAGCTGGTCCAGTGCCGTCAGCAACGCCGCCGCATCCGGGAAGCGGCCCGCCGGGTCCTTGGCCAGCAGCTTGCGCAACACCTCCTGATAGCGCCCGTGGTGCACCGGCAATTCCGGCAGCGGTTCAGTCAGGTGCGCCAGCGCTGTGGAAAGCGCATCGGTGCCGTTGTACGGCAGCTTGCCCACCAGGATTTCGTAGAGCACCACGCCCAACGCATACAGGTCGGCGCGGCCATCAATCTCCTGGCCCCGCGCCTGTTCCGGGCTCATGTAGCTCGGTGTGCCGACGGCAAACCCGGCCTGGGTGAACTGGGTGCGATCATCCAGCGACTTGGCGATACCAAAGTCCGACAACACCGCCGTGCCATCCGCGCGGAACAGAATGTTCGCCGGTTTCACATCGCGGTGTACCAAACCCTGGGCGTGGGCATACCCCAGCGCCGAAGCGATCTGGCGGATATACGTCAGCCCCTGCTCCGGCGTCA